>CAVVDD010000007.1:0-612584 GCA_963746915.1 uncultured Bacteroidota bacterium
GCTACTACCTAAAATAATAAGCAAGCTTAAAAGAAATCTTTGCATGATTTTATTTTTGTTTTTATTAAATCAGAACCTATTGCAGATGAAATTAATTACTCGGTGGTTGCATTTTCAGGGCCTTCAATTGCATCGTTTCCGGTTTCATTCCCATTTCCATTATCACCATTATCACTGCATTTCCATTGTCAGCCACAACCGTCTGGTCCTCGATCTTTGTGATGGCTGCAATTTCATCGCCTTCATCGAGCCGGATCAGTTTTACACCCTGGGTTGCCCTACCCTGTTCACTGATATCGCAACTGTCATGCGGATCGTTACACCACTTTTACAGGTTATCATCAGGTCTTCCTTTTCTGTCACATCCAGTATGCCTACCAATTTACCGGTTTTTCCGTAACATTAATCGTCTTCACACCTTTTCCTCCGCGATTGGTAATCCTGTATTCATCAACAGCAGTTCTTTTCCAAATCCTTTTTCACTTACCACCAGTACTGTTTTGGATGCTCTGTTCCTGCATTTACACAAATCATACCAACCACTTCATCCCGTCCTCATCAACTTCAATACCTGCAACACCAATGGCTCCGCGACCGGTAGGTCTTACTTTTTCTTCAGGGAAACGAATGGCCCTTCCGCTTTTTACAGCCATCATGATTTCAGCAATTTCCATCGGTCATTTTTGCTTCAAGCAATTCATCACCTTCATAATCGTGATTGCATTTACACCTGTTTGCCTTGGACGGCTGAAATCTTCCAGTGCTGTTTTCTTGATGATTCCTTTTTTAGTACAAAGAACAATATTATGTGACTTAACAAATTCTTCATCTTTCAGATCTTTTACATCAATGATCGCTCTTACTTTATCATCCGGTGGTAATTGTATCAGGTTTTGAATTGCCCTTCCTTTGCTTGTCTTTTCACCTTCCGGTATCTCATAAACATTCAACCAGTAACATCTTCCCTTTTCAGTAAAGAATAACATGGTATGATGTGTAGATGCAACAAAAAGATGTTCGATATAATCTTCTTCTCTTGTTTTTCCACCCATCACTCCTCTTCCACCTCTGCGCTGTGACGGTATTCAGTAGCAGATGTTCGTTTGATATATCCAAGATGAGAAATGGTAATCACAACATCTTCTTCTTTGATCAGGTCTTTAATTCTCACTTCATCATCCAGGTAAGTGATCTCTGTTTTACGTGCATCACCAAATTTATCTTTTACTTCCAGCAATTCTTTTTTGATCAGGTCATACCGCATTCCTTCATTTGCAAGCAATTCTTTCAATTCAGCGATCAGTTTCATCAATTCATCAAACTCCTTCTTTGATCTTATCTCTTTCCATTCCGGTCAGGCGCTGCAAACTTAGTTCAAGGATTGCTTTGGCCTGTATCTCATCCAATCCCCAGCCTGCATTGATCAGATTCTCTTTTGCAATATCAGGAGTTGCAGAACTTCTGATCAACCGTATCACTTCATCAAGATGATCCAGTGCAATAAGATAACCCTGAAAAATATGCGCTTTCTTCTCTGCTTCTCTCAATTCAAACTTTGCACTGCGAACAACCACTTCATGCCTGAATTCAACAAACTCTGATAATAAGATCTTTCAGGTTTAGTGTTCTTGGCCTTCCTTTTACCAGTGCTACATTATTGATACCATAAGAAGTTTGCAGTTCAGTATGCTTATAGAGCTGGTTGATGACCACATTGGCAACAGCATCTCGTTTTCAGGTCAACTACAATCCGTGTACCTTCTTTCTCATTTGATTCATTATTGACATGCGCAATGCCTTCAATTACTTTCTCATTCACCAATTGACCGATCCTGTTCAGTCAGAGCATCGCGGTTTACCTGGTAAGGCACTTCAGTAATGATGATCTGTTCACTTCCGCTGGCTTTTGTATCAACATGTCAGTTTTCCCACGAACCACTACTCTTCCTCGGCCAAAATGCATTGCTGCCTTCACACCTTCCATTCCATAAATAATTCCACCGGTTGGAAAATCAGGAGCTTTTACATACTGCATCAGTTCTTCAATGGTGATATTCCTGTTATCAATAAAAGCAATACAGCCATCAATCACTTCACTAAGGTTATGCGGCATCATATTCGTTGCCATACCAACAGCAATACCGCTGGATCCATTTACCAGCAATTGCGGAATTCGTGGTAGGAAGAACAGTAGGTTCTTTTTCAGTGAATCATCAAAGTTCAGTTGAAAATCGACCGTATCTTTTTCAATATCATCCAGCATAGTTTCAGCAAGCCTTTGCAACCTTGCTTCGGTATACCGCATTGCCGCAGGACCATCACCATCCTGGTGTACCAAAGTTTCCCTGTCCGTCAATCAGGGTATAACGCATGTTCCATTCCTGCGCCATACGCACCATTGCATCATAAACAGCTGTATCACCATGCGGATGATATTTACCCAACACCTCTCCCACAATACGTGCTGATTTTTTATAAGGCTTGTTGTAATGCAATCCCAGTTCATTCATGGCATACAAAATCCTGCGATGAACAGGTTTAAATCCATCTCTTACATCCGGCAAGGCACGACCAACTATTACCGACATTGAATAATCGATGTAGGCGGTCTTCATCTGTTCTTCAATATTTACCGGTATGATGCGTTCGTTATCCTGTGTTTCCTGTGGCAGTAAGCTGTCGTCCATGTGTATTGTTCCTAAGATTTATTTTATCGGCTTTTAAAACTCCGGTTGAGCTTCTGTTGCGACGCTCCATTCATCCTCCGAAGCCTTGATTGAGCTTTTTATTATACTCAAATTGGCGAAGGCGGATTCAGGTTCCAAAGCCTTGATTTATCAATGATCAGACCTTGTTTTCAAGGCTTGCAAATGTACCGGAAACAGCCATCAATTCCTGATAAAAATCTTGCTTTTTTGGGGCTATTTTTTCCACTTCGGTGGATGATTTTCCTTATTGTAAAATATATTTTTTATAACAACACTTTTACATAGCCCGGCACAGATTTTTCGTTATCATAAACAATAATTTGGACGGTATGGATACTTATCTTCTGCTCCGCAGTAACAAACAAAGCGGCCCTTATAGCCTGCAACAGTTAGTGAATTTTGGTTTTAAACCTTATGACCTGGTTTGGGTAGAAGGAAAGAGTGCTGCCTGGCGTTATCCCAGCGAAGTTGCTGGATTAAAGAGCTATGCCCCGGCAACAGAGGAACAGCCTTATGACCGCTTTTACAAAAAGCCTGAAGAAAAAATTGTTAGCAACCCCAAACAACAGGAACAGGAAACCTATGTTGCTCCAAAAGAAGAAACCTATGTTCCGCAACAGGAAATTTATTTTACCCCAAAAGAAGAAGTATATGTTTTACCTGTGGAAAATAAAACATTAACAATTTCGAAAAAGGTATTTGTGGCAATGCCGGAAAACCATATTCCTAAAAAACAATCGCTGCCGTTAATTGTAAAAACTCCACAGATCGTTGAAGAAAAACCTCTGATTCTTGAAGAAAAGAAAGTTGAAAATAAACCGCTCGATACAGAAGACTACACTCTTCCGAAAGAGCCGGTTTTGCCGAAACAAAAACAGATCATAAATGCATATCCTGTTTTGCTTAAAGAAGAACCAACCCTGAATGAAAAATATTCAGAATCGCTGGATGAAATTAAGAAAAGATATACTGAGACATATTTAAGCCGAAAGAAAAAATCGAAATGGACATCCACTCATACATCAGTATTGCAGGTTTTTGGCGGCGCCATCTTCTTTTGTTTTTTGGTAGTGGTTGCCTATAGGAATTTTGGTGGTGAGGAAAAACCTCAATCAAGAACTACGATAATCCAACCTGATAAAAGAGCTATTAATACAGGAACTGCAACAACTACTTCAACAGTAATTCCGCCTATTACTCCGGAAGCAAATATATCTTCAACGAAAAAGACGGAATCAAAAAAGGAAGACACAAATATTCCTGCTGAAAGTTTAGTTACAAACTCAGCACAACAGAAAAAGGAAGAGGTGGTAAAAGGAAATGAAGTAGCAGTTATTGAAAAGAAAGCAGTAATGCCTCCAAAAGCAACAGAAGAAACAAAATCGAATGAAACAAAACCCAAAACCAAGCCTATCAATATAAACAGGCTGGTTAATGTAAAAGCAAATAATTATAAGCAACGGGCATTTGGTGGTGTGATGAATCTTGAACTGACCGTCAATAATGATTCAAAGTTTGAGCTCGATAAAGTGATCGTCGAGCTTGTGTATTTAAAGCCAAGTGAACAACCGATAAAAACCGAAACAATAGTTTTTAGTTCCATTGAAGCCAATGGTTCAAAAACTTTAAAGATCCCGGATTACTTGCGGGGAGTTAAAGTATCTTATAGAGTAATGGAGATCGAATCTTCCCAATATGAAAAATACACCACGGCAGGGTTATAGCTAATCTCCTTCTTGTGGTTCCATGTCGAGTCCTATTGTAGTATTTCTTCAATAAAGAAATTAAGTGATTGGACATTTGTCATGCATTAATAATTGAATTAATTTGCCGGTAAGATCTTCCTTCTAATGAAAAATATTTTATTGTTTGGCGCCGGCAAATCAGCAACAGTACTGATCGACTATTTACTTTCCAATGCTGAAAAAGAAGGCTGGCAGTTAACGGTTGTTGACGCTGATATCAATCTCGCACAATCCAAGATCGGTATTTCACCCTTTGGTAAAGCTGTGTCTTTTGACATCAACGATGAAACTGATAGAAAAAGATTTATAAGTGAAGCCAGTATTGTCATTTCACTTCTCCCTCCCACTCTTCATACTATTGTTGCAAAAAGCTGCATTGAATTAAATAAAAGTTTATTGACAGCATCATATATAGATGACGAGATCCGCAATCTTCAATCTGAAATATTAAATCGAAAATTGTTATTCCTGTGTGAGATGGGTCTTGATCCCGGTATCGATCACATGAGTGCAATGAAAATTTTTGACAAGATACATGCTGACGGAGGAAAGATCATTTCATTCACATCACATTGTGGCGGACTGGTTGCGCCGGAAAGCGATAATAATCCCTGGCACTATAAGATAAGCTGGAATCCAAGAAATATATTACTTGCCGGTAAAAGTGGCGCCCATTATCGTGAAAATGGAGAAGAGAAAAAATTAAAATATGAAGAGCTTTTTACTGCAGAAAGAATTGTTGAAATTCCGGAGATCGGTTTTTTAAGCTGGTATCCAAATCGTGATTCACTTAGCTATGCTCCACTTTATGGTTTGGAAGATGCAAAGACAATTGTAAGAACCACTCTTCGCCATCCTGATTTTATGTATGGCTGGAAAAATGTTGTTGATCTGAAGCTTACCGATGAAACTCCACAATATGAAACCAATGGTAAAGCATTAATGGATTTTTTTAAAGAACATATGGATAAAAACGGTTTCAGCGATTGGTTACAACAAAAATTATCTGAACGATTTGACCAAACAAAAGATCTGCTAGAAAAATTAATGGAATTAGTGGAAGCAGAAAAAGAAGCAGAAGCAAGTGGCGGTGATGTAGAAAAAGATTTTTTAATTGTGGGCAAAAATGGCGATCTGCAGAATATGGACCTGGATAAAATTAAAAATGATGCTGCAGAAATAGTGGCCAATAAAATGCACGAAGCTAATCTGACCCTTAAACAACTTTTTTTCCTGGGAATGGATGATGATGAAACGATCATCAACAAAGGTTTTTGCAGTGCGGCTGATGTAATGCAATTAGCATTAGAAAAAAAACTGGCTTTGCAAGCGGAGGATAAAGATATGATCGTGATGTTGCATGAGATAGAGTATGAGGTCAACGGTCAACGGTCAACTGTCAACAGCTCCCTTGTTGTAATAGGTGAAAATAATTTGCGAACGGCAATGGCGAAAACAGTTGGCTTGCCGTTAGGCATAGCTGTAAAATTGATCTTAAACGGAACAATAGCCCTTACAGGTTTACATATCCCCACAAAAAAAGAGATCTATGAACCTGTTTTGAAAGAATTAGAAGAACATGAAATAAAATTCAATGAAGAGATAAAGCAACTCTGATGAATTACAAAATAACTGCTGAGGATGCTTTGAAGCAATTGATGGAACAAAGTGAGTTCCCATTTACCGTCATGATGAAATATGGCAGTATGACGATCGAATATTTTGCACCGCAGGAAGTAGATACTCAAACTCCGCATAAACAGGATGAGATCTATATCATCATCAAAGGTCACAGTAAATTTTATCGTGATGGCGAAAGGATCTCCTGTAAAAAAGGCGATGTTCTTTTTGTTCCTGCGGGCATGGAACACTACTTTGAAAATTTTTCTGATGATTTTGCGGTCTGGGTAATTTTTTACGGGCCTGATGGCGGAGAGACCAGATGATAGATTACCAGATTACAGATGATAATTACTCTTCCTAAACAACTTTCATCTATCAGTTATCAACTATCATCTCTCTAATAATAATCTTCGCAATTCACTCATCCCTTCAGTAGCTGTTTTTTCAATCGCAGTAAGGTTTGCTATTTCAGATGTATAAGGAATTCGCTTATCAATAATATATTTTGGAATATGTCTTGCAGCATAGTTCACTAAACCCGCAGCAGGATAAACCACCAATGATGTACCAACAACCACAAAAATATCTGCACTTCTTACAACAGGAATAGCTTCTTCAATTTTAGGAACAGGTTCTTCAAACCAAACTATATAAGGCCGAAGCTGTTCGCCATCTTCCGCCTTATCTCCTATCTTAATATCATCTTTTATTTCATAAATAAGTTCGTGATCTATTTCACTTCGCATTTTAAAGATCTCCCCGTGCAGGTGTAACACATTTGTAGAACCAGCTCTTTCATGCAAGTCATCTATATTTTGAGTTATGATCGTTACATCAAAATCCTTTTCCAATTCTGCTAAACCATAATGAGCAGCATTGGGCTGAGCATACAGCACATTTTTTCTTCGGTAATTATAAAATTCTAAAACAAGCTGTGGATCTTTTCTCCATGCACGAGGCGTTGCCACATCTTCAATATTGTATCCTTCCCAAAGCCCATCGCTGTCACGAAATGTTTTTAAACCGCTTTCTGCGCTAACGCCTGCACCGCTAAGAACAACAAGTTTCTTTTTGACCATGGATCAAAAGTACGTAACCAATAATTTTATTATACCTGTTTAGGCTTCGGCCTGGTTGATCTTTCCGCTTATCCTCAAAATCTTTTTAAAATCCTATAAATCGTGGTTCTACTTCTCTCCCGCAAGCGCCATAACCACCTCCCACTCTTCATCACTGACCGGTTGAGTAGAAAGACGACCGATTCGAACCAGCGCCATATTTGCAAGTCGTTTATCTTTTTTTATTGTTTCAAGTGCTACCGGTTTTTTTAATTTCCTTACAGGTTTCAGATCCACTGCAGACCAGCGATCATCATCGGTAGTTGGATCCTGGTAAGCTTCTTTAATGACTTTTGCAATGCCAACAATATCGGTTCCCTCGTTGCTATGATAAAAAAATACTTCGTCGCCTTTTTTCATACTTCGTAAATGAAGCCGGGCTGCATAATTCCTGACCCCGCTCCAACAGGTTTGTCCTTCTTTTACAAAAGCATCCCATGAATAAGTATCGGGTTCTGATTTAACAAGCCAGTAAGCCATAGTAATTGCAGATTTTAGATTTACGATTTCAGATTGCTTAGGGGCAATAATGTTTTTTGCATTTGCAAAATAAGTAAACTTCATTAAGTCCCCCTTCGGGGGATTTAGGGGGCTGTTTTACCACCCACTCGCCAATACATCTGCAATATGCATTGTCTGCAGATTGTATCCTTTGTTCTTTATGTATCCGTCTAAATGCATAAGGCAGGAAAGATCGGTTGAGATGAGATAATTAGCTTTTGTCAATAATGCATTTTCAACTTTCTGTTCGCCCATGCCAATAGAGATGGGTTCAAATTTCACTGCGAATGTTCCGCCGAAGCCACAGCAGGTTTCTACATCATTCATTTCATGAAGCTCCAATCCTTTTACGTGTGATAAAAGTTTCCGCGGCTCTTCTTTAATACGACATTCTCTTAATCCTGCACAGCTATCATGATAAGTTGCTTTTCCATTCAACACTGCTCCTACATGTTCTACCTGTAAAATTTTTACCATGAATTCCGAAAATTCAAACACTTTTTTATTTAATTCTTTTACCTGGTTATGTACAGAAGAATTATCAAGCAGTTTTGAATAATAATTTCTTACAAAACCTGCACAGCTTGCACTTGGCGTTACTATATAGTCAGATCCGCTAAAGTCTTTTACAAATTTTATACATACTATTCTCGCCTCATCCCAAAAACCGGCATTGAAAGCCGGTTGCCCGCAACAGGTTTGCTTTGTATTATAGGTAACAGTACAGCCAGCTTTCTCCAGCACTTTGATCATATTAAATCCCGTCTGCGGATAAAGCTGATCAACAAAACATGGTATGAATAGTTGTACGTTCATTTCCCCAATTGAACATTGAAAATTGAGCGTTGAGCATTGAATATTATTTTATCGCTAAATAAAATATTCAACAATCAATTTTCAATGCTCAATGTTCAATTAAATTTTCCTTTATTAAAATTATTTTTCAAATGATGAGCTTATTGAGATCATTTTGATTGCCGTCACTGCTGCCTCCTCTCCCTTATGTCCATGCTTTCCGCCAATTCTTTCTTTTGCCTGCAATTCGTTGTCTACTGTTAATACACCAAAAATAGTAGGAACAGGCAATAAAAGATTTAATTGAACTACACCATCAGTAACTGCCCTGCATACATAATCAAAATGTGGAGTATCACCACGGATCACACATCCTAGTGCAATGAATGCATCAGGCTTTTTTTTCTTACCGGCTTTTTCCCAATAATTTTTTATTGCAAAAGGAATTTCAAATGCACCGGGAACCGTTATCGTGATTACCTTTTTTACCTTATATACTTCTAACTTCTCCCTGCATCCTTTCTCCAACTCATCAACAATAGCCGCATTCCATTCCGTTTTAACCAAAACAATAAAGGCATTCTTTTTAGGAATGCCCGTATCTGAATTTAAAAGTTTACTGTTAGTAACTTCAGCCATTAATTATTTAATTAAAAATATTATGCATGGCAAGATATTTATCTGACTCGTTATAAGCCTGCGTATTTGGAAATCTCTCTTTAATATCTTTAAATATTTCAATTGCTTCGTTTGTCTTTCCGTTTTTATCGGCAACTAACGCTGCAAAGAGAAGCGCTTCGGCAGCATTATGAATATCTTCCGGAAAATGATTAGCTGATTTTTTATAGCTGGCAATAGCATCCTCATTTTTTCCAAGTTCAGAATATGCATCACCCAATAATTTATAAGCCCTCGCCTGCACTTGTTTTTCTGAAGTAGAAAACTCTTTCAGGTGCTTAACAGCGTTATTGAAATCGCCAGTTCTCAAATAACAATCGCCGGCATAAAAATGAGCAAGATTACCAGCGTCTGTACCGCCATATTCCCTGATCACTTTTACAAATCCCCAATTGATCCCGTCGCCATTCAATGCTTTTTGTAAACTATCCATCCGGTAATATTCTTCAGCTTTAAACATTGCATCAACAGCCTTTTCCGTATTGGGTTTTACTATAAAATTTTTGTAGGCGTACCAACCACCTACAGCCAATACAACAACAGCAAGTACAACGGTTATTTGTTTTTGATAGCGGGTCCAGAAATCCTGCGCCTTTGCAATTATTTCTTCATTTTCGTGTGCCATCACATTTTTCTCAGCCATTTTTTTATTTTAATAATTAAAGTTTTAGAAATGTTCAAAGTCCCCTTTAGGGGATTTAGGGGCTAATCAACTATAAAAGGATAATTTTTATCCATGTAAACATCTTTCAGCACTTCGTCATCACTGGGCCATGGACTTTCTTCGGCAAACTTTACAGATTCAGCAACTATACCATCTATCCTGTCATCGATCACTTTCAGATCTTCTTCTTTGGCAAAACCATTTGAAAGAATTGTAGCACGTACCTGCATAATAGGATCCTGTTCTTTATACTCATCCACCTCTTCCTTACTGCGATATTTCTGCGGATCACTTATTGAGTGACCTTTATAACGATAGGTCTTCATTTCGAGTAAAGTCGGTCCGCCTTTTTCTCTTGCCCTCTTTACCGCACGGCCTACTGCCTCATGCACAGCTTCGGCACTCATGCCATCTACGGTATCGGCCGGCATTTCATATCCATCAGCCAGTTTATAAATATCAATTACATTACTTGTTCGCTCAACAGAAGTGCCCATGGCATAATTGTTATTCTCGCAAATAAAAATTACAGGCAACTTCCATAACATAGCGAGGTTGAATGTTTCATGCAAAATTCCCTGGCGTGCAGCGCCATCTCCAAAAAAGCAAAGTACCACATTATCTGTACCACGATACTGTTCCGCAAAAGCAAGACCGGCACCGGTTCCAATTTGTGCACCCACAATTCCATGACCACCCCAAAAACCTACATCCTTTCCAAAAAAGTGCATGCTTCCACCTTTGCCTTTTGCACAACCAGTTGCCTTACCATATAATTCGGCCATGCAACTATTCACATCAACACCTTTTGCAATAGCCAAACCATGATCACGATAAGCAGTGATGAATCCGTCTTCAGGACGAGTGGCGGTCATACATCCTGCAGCAATCGCTTCCTGCCCGATATAGGCATGAAAGAATCCACGGATCTTACCTTCCATTTTATACTTCTCTTCGGCCATCAGTTCAAACTGACGGATAAGCTGCATCAGCTCATACCAATAGAGATATGTTTCTTTAGAAAATTTCGTAGCCACAGGCTTCAAAGTTGGGGTTGATTCTGCCATAAATTAAGCGGGGGCAAAAATAAGGCAAACTTGTCAGATTTCAGATTGCAGATTTTAGATTTAAGAAGGTATTTTTTGTATGGTTTCCAGCTTCGTAGCCTTGATTTAGCTTCCGTTGCGTCGCACTCTTGTACTGCATCAAGTCTATTCAGCTTTTATAGCACACGGATGACACGGATACGACAGATTAAAACGGATTGAACAATGAAATCCGTGTACATCCATTCAATCCTTGTCATCCGTGTTCTTATTTGCAACTAAGAACTAATATTGCAACCTGTTTTGCTACAACTACATTCCATATCGATCACCCAGTTTAAAAACTACAGCAACCGTTCATTTCACTTCAATGAACGGATCGTCGGCATATGCGGTAATAACGGTGTCGGCAAAACAAATCTTTTGGATGCCATTCATTATCTCTGTTTTACCAAAAGTTATTTTACAAGAGATGTTTTAAATATTCAAAACGGGCAAACTGGTTTTAGGGTTGATGGTGAAATGGAACTAAATGAGAAAAAAGAAAAGGCTGTTTGCATACTTCGTGAGACAGGTAAGAAAGAATTTTCAATAAATGATTCGGCTTATGAAAAATTCTCAGAGCATATCGGACATTATCCCTGCGTTATCATTGCCCCGGACGATATACAGATCATAACGGATGGTAGCGAAGAACGGCGAAGATTTTTAGATGCATTGCTTTCACAGATCGATAAAGATTATTTACAAAGCCTGATCAACTATAACAAGATCCTTGTACAGCGTAATTCCTTGCTAAAAAGTTTTTATGAAACAGGGAACAAAGATCTTTCCCTGCTTGATGTTTTCGATCAGCAATTGTTAAAGCCGGGAGAATACATTTTTAAGACCCGTAAACAATTTCTCATTTCATTTTTACCAGAGGTAAAAAAACTTTATTCGGAAATAGCGAAGCAGGAAGAAGAAACCGAACTGCATTTTCAAAGCGAATTAAATCAATGCACATTTACTGAATTATTGCATTTGAACAGGCAGAGGGATATGGCCGCACAAAGAACCACCGGCGGCATTCATCGTGATGACCTGGTCTTTAATCTCAGTGGTCAGTTATTCAAAAACATCGCTTCACAAGGCCAGCGAAAAAGTTTACTCTTTGCACTTAAGCTGGCAGAGATGGATGTGTTAAAAGAAAATAAAGGTTTCGCTCCTCTCCTTTTATTAGATGATGTTTTTGAAAAATTAGATGAAGATCGCATCGCAAACCTTCTTCGCCGTGTTTGTATTGAAAACAATGGACAGGTTTTTATTACGGATACGAACCAGGAAAGGCTTGCGCAGCATCTCGATGAACTTTCCATAACTTATCAATTAATTCATTTATGAGATGATAATTTTTGAGATGATAGATGATAATTCTTTCAAATGAAATCTTCCTCAACTATCATCTATCAG
The DNA here is from genome assembly GCA_963746915.1 of uncultured Bacteroidota bacterium. Classification (GTDB taxonomy): domain Bacteria; phylum Bacteroidota; class Bacteroidia; order Chitinophagales; family Chitinophagaceae; genus VBAS01. The sequence continues at coordinate 12,331 of CAVVDD010000007.1, forward strand.
TTAATCAATTATCATCTAACTTTGGCCCATGGGTGAATATTCAATCGGTGATGCTCTTGATAAGTTTTTGGAACAAAGCCGCCTAAGAGGTTCTATCCAGGCTTTGCAGATCGGGGATGTGTGGGAAGACATTATGGGCAAGACGATCGCAAGATATACAGAAGAGATCAGGATCATCAACGATACCCTTTTCATTACTACTCATGTAGCTCCACTGAAACAAGAGCTTATTTTCCAGAAGGAAAAAATAAAGCTTCGTGTAAACGAAGCTTTGGGAAAAAAGATAATTAAAGAAATTGTTATTAAATAAGCACTCCAAAACGGGTATCTCTACCAACAACCGCATCAAAAATTTCCATCCTGTTATTTACGGCCTCTTCCAGGATATCTTCTGATGAAACAATGCCACGGAATGAATGGATCTCAAAAACGGGAAGGTAACGGATATGATGTTGACGCATCAATTGCATACATCTTTCTACCGTGTCATCTGTTGTGGCGGCAGGTAAGCCTTTATTCATTATGTCACTAACTTTCGTTTTGGCAAGTTGCTTATTAGTGATCAATACCTTGCTTGTAATGTCGTGTTCAGTTAAAAGTCCAACATACTTATTATCGTCCATTACAATAAGATATTCTACATTTTCGTGACACATGCGGCTAAGCGCAGTATCAGCAGAAGAACCGGGAGAAACAGAGTGGAAGTGTGGCTCTTTCTTGGCAAGGATCGAAGTTATTTTTTCCATACACACAGGTTTAACAAGTTCTAACTACAAGTTTAAGGTCTCTTCAAGTTACGAATAAAATTCAGGGAAAAAGTCTGACTATCGTCATTGTGCAAAAAATATTCCAAACTATTTTTTGGCCGAGGACTTTCAGAAAAGCAAATGTCAATTTCCAAAATGAAAATAGAATGAAAAAGCTGTAATGAAATTGTAAATTCTATTCTGACAATTCTATTGCACTCTTACTCTTGGATCTACTACACCATACAGAATATCTGCGAGTATATTGATGATAATAAAGAATGTGGCTGAGATAAGAACAGAACCCATCACCACGGGGAAATCTAATTTTTCAAGTGCATCTACGGTCACTTTACCGATCCCCTTCCACCCAAAAATATATTCCACAAAAAAAGCTCCTGCCAGTAATTCGGCAAACCAACCGGTAACTGCTGTTATAACAGGATTCAGGGCATTACGCAGGGCATGTTTCCAGATCACTTGCATTTTACCCAGCCCTTTTGCATAGGCAGTGCGGATATAATCCTGGTTCAGTACATCAAGCATTGCGCTGCGTGTAAGCTGTGTGATGATAGCCAGCGGACGAATGCCCAAAGTAAAAGCTGGTAAAATAAGATTATGCAGCGTCCATTTTCTCTCCCCGGTTATTTCGTCCACATCAAACCAATTTCCGTTGATATGCAAGCCGGTCCAGTCTGATAATAAAAATCCAAAAATATAGGCAATGATGATCCCCATAAAAAAAGACGGTGCCGATATTCCTACTATGCTTGCAAAAACTGAGGATGTATCAACCCATGAACCTTTTTTGACTGCCGCAAGAACTCCTAATGGTATCCCAATTACAACTGCAATTAACATAGCAGCAAAAGCCAGGATCAGTGTCCCGGGCAGCGCTTCCGTCAATACACTACCCACTTCTTTTTTAGTTTGATATGATTTGCGGAGATATGGAACTTTTAAACCTACCCTGTTTTCTCCTCCAATAAAAAATCCTCTTAGTTTTTTTTCTTTAATATCATTTGAAGAATGAATTGAGATCGGGGAAACATCATTTATATAATAAAAAAATTGTTTCCATTTTGGCTGATCAAGATAAAGTTCTTTGCGAATATTAGCTTGCGTCGCTGCATCGCCGGTCTGTCCCATTATAAGCCGTGATGGATCGCCAAAACCCTGGAAGAGAAAAAAAACAAGTATAACAACACCCACTAATACGAGCAGGCCATAGAGAAGTTTCTTGGTGATAAATCTTAGCATGAGTTAATTACCGGTTTCCAGTTACTGGTAACCAGTAACTGGAAACTTGCTTATTTGATTATCATTTTTCAATTGCAGCTTTTGCTTCATCAAAATTAGCATAGCTCCATTTACCAGCTACCATGCCTTGCTTCATATAATATAAAGTCGGATTAGACCTCGCTGCTGTTCGGATAGCCGTGAAATCGCAGTTAAGTACAGTAATGTTTTGAAAACCCATTTGCGAAAAGATCTTATTTGCCAGATCCCGATTTGAGGTTACAAAATAAAAAGGTATTCCTTTTTTGTTTGCTTCTGTATAAACAGCAAGCAACTCATCTTTCCATGCAGGGTTTGTTTCTGGCAATTCAGTGTTAAACAACAATAAGGCATGCGGCTCGGATAAAATAACTTCTGTTGAATCGCTAATTGAACTATTACCTGTAGAATCAACACTGCTTGCACTTGTTAAAGAAAATCCTTTGATGGGAGGTTCATTATTCTTTCCTTTTCTCACCAGCTTATCATAGCGGTTTTTGAATTTATAAAGCGAATCATTAAAATCATCCGGGAATTTATCGGCTGTGAATTCTACTTTTTGTCCCTGCTTTTCATAAACAAATGTCATAACAATGCTATCAGGAACTGCATTTGCCGGCATCTTCATTTTTTCAGGTATGCTGTTCCCTCTTTTGAAAGGAAGACAATCAACCGGTGGCAAATATCTTAATGCATACCATTGCAATCCAAAACTAAAAATTGTTACTAAAAGCATTAAGCCAGTATTCAATCGGGGCGCAAAAAGAGGTTTGATATGTTTTCTAGCGAATAGAATAATAAGAATTAGCGCAGAAAGCAAAAGATCCTTATAAAATGAATATTCGGGAGTTATTTTTATACAATCGCCAAAGCAACCACAGTTGGTAGGTCTTCCTGTTTTATAAGTATAGCCGGTCAGTATTGTAAAAAATATCATCAGCAACAACAGTAACCAGCTAAATAATTTCATTCGCCATCCGAAAAGCAATGCGGCGCCGGCAATTATCTCAAAAGCGTTCATTGTTATAGATAAAAACAATGTATGGCCGTTAAGGAAATGAAATAAATTCATCAATGCATCCTTCAGAAAAAAACTGCTTGTTGTAAGGTCAGCAGTCCATACTTCGAAATACTCTTCCATCTTGTATGCAGTGCCAAGCGGATCGTTTGCTTTTATCAATCCTGAAAAGATGAAGAGTAATGCAACAAAAATCCTGATGATGTTGATAGCTATTTTCATTCGTTAATTTTAAAAAATGTTCAATGATCAATTTTCAATGCTCAACATTCATTTTATACCCCGGTTATTTTAACTTTTGAGTTTTTCCTCACTCATCAATATCAAAGCAAACACTGCATAGTTTACAATATCGAGATAGTTGGCATCAATGCCCTCGCTAATAATTGTTTTTCCTTCATTGATCAAAATTTGGCGAATGCGCTGCAGCTTCATCAAAATTAGATCAACAAAACTTTCCTGGCTCATGCTGCGCCATGCTTCACCGTAATCGTGATTTTTATCCTGCATTAATCGTTTTGCAACGCCGACTTTTTCATCAAACATTGGTGAGATCCTCTCAACCGGCATTTCTTCAGGATCGCTTTCGGTCAGGTCTAATTGAAAAAGACCAATGACTGCATAGTTTATTATTCCTTTGAATTCTGCGGAAATATCATCAGCCACCTTTTGCTTCCCAGTTTCCTGGATGGTACGAATGCGTTGTGCTTTGATAAATATCTGGTCAACGATGGAGATCGTTCTCAGCACTCTCCATGCTGTTCCATAATCCATTGCTTTGCGTAAAAAAATTTCTTTACAGGAACGGATCACTTCATCGTATTGCTTGTCAGTTGTTGTCATATTGTGAGTGCTGAGTGGTCAGTGGTGAGTTGCCAGCTGTGAACGGTATGTTCAATCATCATTGATAAACTTCTTAGGTTTTGAGATTTAAACTCGCCATTCATTACTCACCACTCACCTTCCCTATCTTTATCGCCAAAAATAGCGAACAAAAATCGAATGTTTACACTGAATTGCAAAGGAAGAATATTGGTAATAGACAAACCACTTGTGATGGGTATCATTAACGCCACACCCGATTCATTTTTTGGCGGCAGTCGGTTCAATGGCATTGATGAAATTGTGGCAGTAGCGGAAAAGATGTTGAATGATGGCGCTGATATTTTAGATATTGGCGGACAAAGTACAAGGCCCGGAAGCGAATTGATATCAACAGATGAAGAAATAGAAAGAGTGATACCTGCCATAAAAGCAATTGCGAAAAAAAATCCCGAAGCGTTTATTTCAATTGATACTTTTTATTCAAAAGTCGCAGCGGCAGCTATTGATTCAGGCGCCTCGATCGTTAATGATATAAGTGCGGGTACCATGGATAATAAAATGATAGCAACAGTTGCTGAGTTAAAAGTGCCTTATATTCTCATGCACATGAAGGGCACACCGCAAACCATGCAGCAAAACGCCACTTATGAAAATGTGTCTCTTGAAGTTCTTGACTATTTTATTTCTAAAACACATGGATTGCAAAAAGCCGGCATCACTGACATAATTATCGATCCGGGTTTTGGATTTGCAAAAACGATCGATCAAAATTTTGAGTTACTGAAGAACCTTTCTGTTTTCAAAATGCTTGACAAAGCAATTATGCTTGGCGTTTCTAGAAAATCCACCATTTATAAAACACTTGGCGTAAATGCTGATAAGGCGCTGAATGGAACAACCGTTCTTAATACGATCGGGTTAATGAATGGCGCCTCCATTCTCAGGGTTCATGATGTAAAAGAAGCAAAAGAAGCAGTGAAATTATTCTCAGCTACTTATAAATAAAAAGCCTCTTTCCAAAAATTGAAAAGAGGCATTAAAATATTTATTCGTTCTTAATTTACCTTAGGAAGATTTTTAGCCGCAAGAGAATCAGTAACTCTTTTATCAGCTTCTGCTTTTTCCTTTGTATCACTTACGTTCAATATTTCAACATCAAAAACAAGTGCTGCGTATGGTCCACCAGGTCCCTGGCTGGGTCCATAAGCAAGAGTTCCGGGAACATATAAAACACCTTTGCCACCCTTATTAAATAGTCCAATACCATCATGCCATCCCTGGATCACATTGTCGTTTCCTAACAAGAAAATATATACACCGGCATCAAACGGTTTGCCATCTGCCAAACCTGTACCAGCATATTTTACCGTAATATATTTTCCTTTTTCTGCAGGTACACCATTCCCTTTATCCTTAATTACAACATAAGTACCCTGCGGAGCTTTCACCGGTGTTATTTTATTAGCAGTAAAATAATCCTGCATTTCCTTTTCTTCCTTTACTTTTTGCTTAGCGTTTGCTTCTTGCATTTCTTTTTCCTGGCGAGGCCTGTCTTTTGCCACTTCTGCTTCATAATCCTTCCTGGCTATGCTATCAACTCTGAATACCTCAAGTATTTTAATATATGTTTTGATCTGGTCACCTTTTTTTGCAAATGGAAGTTGTTGTTGCATTCCTTTTTTAAACAATGTATCAACAAACTGAGTGACTGCAAGACTATCTCCTTTTCTTACCATCGTAAATAATTCAAAAGGACTATATGACCCGGCGTCCTGCGCTGAAACACCAAAATATTCAGGCATTTTTCCATGGCTATCATATAAAACAGAATCATTGATCTTGTAAACAACATTAAATTTTACCACATTATTAAACTTGGCAGCAGAATCTTTACTGCCACCGGAAATGATCTTGTAAACTAACCCGCTTTTTGTTTTTTTGTAATCAGCGCCGCACGACATCATAACTATTGCCAGCACCGCAGATACGATCAACGTAATTTTTGCTTTCATTGTTTTTTTTGTTATTGAAGTAAATGTATATTCTCTTTCATAGCTATATGAAAATTCTTCACTGTTTCATCAAGCGATAAAGAACTTCTTCCTCCCGACGCATTATAATGCCCGCCACCTTCAAAATATTTGCGGGCAAAAGTATTGCAATCAAAATCTCCTTTGCTCCGGAAACTCCACTTGCGTTCTTCATCCCTGTCGATCACGATAGCAACAAGTTTAATGCCTCTTATACTTTGCGGATAATTTACGAGTCCCTCCGTATCTCCGGTTTTCACCTGGAATCTTAACAGGTCAGATTTTGGAATAACCAGCAACACCGTGTTGTATTCATAAAAGACCTCCATCCTGTTTATTAGTACATGACCAATGAACCGCATCCTGTTCTCCAAAAAATTATCAAAAAGATCATTGTGCACATGCATGTGCTCAAGGCCACGTTGTTTCAGATCGGCAACAAGTCGATGCACCGCAGCAGTTGTTGAAGAAAAGCGAAATGACCCCGTATCTGCTACCACACCTGCATAAATGCAATCGATCATTTCTTTTGTAAACTTATCACTGTGACCAGAAGCATATACAAAATCATAGATCATTTCGCAGGTGCTTGACTTACTCGTATCGCTTATCCCCCATTCAAAACTTTTTTCATCCGGTTGCTGATGATGGTCGATCAAAATTCTTGGACAAGTAACTTGTTCTAATTTTGCTGCCAGGTTCTTTGTACGATGTAGCGCATTAAAGTCAAGACAAAAAACCCACTCAGCCTGGTCGAGGATCTTTTCTGCTTTTTCCTTGAACATATCATAATCTATTACCTCATTACTGCCCGGCATCCAGTTAAGCCAGCCCGCCCAATTACTCGGTGAAATGATGGTTACGCTATGACCAAACTGTTTTAAAAAATGAGAAAGGGCAAGTGATGCACCCATTGCATCAGCATCGGGTTTCTGATGAGGAACAATTACAATTCTTTTAGCCTGGTACAATAATGGAAAAATATCCTCTATGGGTTTCATAAACGGCTGCGAAGATAAGGGATTGTTGTTTGAGGTTTGAGATTCGATGTTTGAGGTTAGCGGGCTGCTAATCAGTTAACAGTTTTTTTAAGAAACATCAAACTTCAAACAAAAAACTTCAAACTTTCACATACTTTTGCGGCGCAAAAACAAAGTATAATTATGAGCAATCGAACATTGACAATGATCAAACCCGACGCTATGAAAAGAGGCTATGCCGGTGGCATACTTGATATGATGATCAACGGCGGATTTCGTGTAGTAGCATTAAAACAATTGAGACTTACGGCTGAAAAAGCCGGTGAATTTTATGCAGTGCATAAAGAAAGACCCTTCTTTGGCGAGCTGGTTGAGTTTATGAGCAGCGGCCCTATTATCGCTGCTATTTTAGAAAAAGAAAATGCAGTAGCTGATTTCCGTAAACTGATCGGCGCTACCAATCCCGCTAATGCAGAAGAAGGGACCATTCGAAAAAAATATGCAACATCCGTTGGTGAAAATGCGGTGCATGGAAGCGACAGCGATGAGAATGCAAAAATTGAAAGTGATTTTTTCTTTTCGGCACTTGAAAGATTTTGATGGAAGTTAAGATTTTAAAGAGCCGTCTTGTTTTAAGCAAGACGGCTCTTTAATTTTTGAAATGAAGGATTATATTCGTGCACCTTCAAATCCGCACTTATGCCACTACTTAAAACCACTGTTGTCTTTTTTACTTTTTTTATTTGTTTAGGAGCTTACGCACAAATGGGTTTTCCCGAATTTGGAAAATTCACTGCTGAAGAAATTTCTTTAAAACAATGTTCTTTTGATCCCGAAGCTGAAGCAGTAATATTGCTCGATAAAGCGGTTGTTAGTCATGACGATGACTATCACATGATAACCGAAAGAAGGGTAAGAATTAAAATTTTAAATGAAAAAGGATTAGACAGGGCTAATATCATTATCCCTTTTTATCATAAAGATGAATTTGAATATATAAGCAAAGTAGTTGCATATACATACAATTTTGATGAATCCGGCAGGCAATCATCATTCGAGGTTGAGAAAAATTCGATTTATAAAGAGAAGCGAAACAATTATTACTCACTTATAAAATTCGCTTTGCCTGCTGTAAAGCCCGGAAGCATCATCGAATATCATTATGTAAGCACCATGAAACATTATGGAGGATTGGAGGAATGGAAATTTCAATCTGATCTGCCTACTATACAAAGCAGTTTTTTATTACAGGTCATTCCAAATGCAGAATTTGCCTATAATGTACAAAAAAAACCTTTTCTCAATATTCAAGTAAAAAACATGGCGGGTGAAGGAAAAGTGTACTTTGAAATGAACAACCTGCCTGCATTACGAATAGAACCTTACATGGATGCCCAGCGTGACTACATTCAAAAGGTAATATTTCAGTTATCAGGTTATCTAAGCCCTTATGGAAGTAAACTATCTGTGAATACCACCTGGAAGTCGCTGGCATACGAACTGATGGGTGATAAACAATTCGGCGCTCAACTGGATAAAGATCTGAAAATTGAAGAGATAAAAAGACTTAGCCTGTCCGAAAGTTCACAACAAGGCAAACTGAGAGTTATTTATGAATTTGTAAAGAAAAATATTGTATGGAATGGTTATGATGGCAAGTATGCTCCTGATGGATTAAAAGCTGTATGGGAAAGGAAAAAAGGCAGCGCAGGAGAAATTAATTTATTGCTGACAAACCTTTTGAAAACTGCAGACATTGAAGCATATCCCGTATTAGCTGCAGAAAGAGATTTTGGAAAAATTGATACAACGTATCCATATATTGAAAGGTTTAATAAGACAGTTGCGTTTGCAATAGCAGATGGCAAACAATACATACTTGATGCTACCCAGGAAAATTGTCCAGCAGGACTTACTCCATTTCCATTACTTGGTACTAAAGCATTTCTTGTTGATAAAAAGATATTTAACATTATAAAAATTTCACCAGGCACTTTGTATTATAAAAATACAGTTATTATCAAAGGGGTCATGGATTCCAAGGGTTTGATAACCGCTGAGGCAAATGTGAAAAGCTATGATTATGCAAGGCAACTCCGATTAGACGCAGTGAAAAGAGATAGAAGAAGATTTATTAATGAAAATTTTGAAAAGCCTTATGAAGGATTAAGTATTGATAGTTTTTTAGTGGTGTCCCCGGAAAGTGATTCAATACCATTAGAACAAATTGTTCGGTATAAACAGCAATTGAATGAAAGCGGCGGCTTTATTTTCTTGAATGCAAATCTTTTCACTGGTTTAGAAAAAAATCCTTTTTCTTCACCCGTTCGTTTTACAAATGTAAACTTTGGCTTTCCTTATAATATATTGGTAGAGGAAAAGATCAAATTACCGGAAGGAGTTAAAGTTGATCTGCCTGAAGATAAAATACTTGTATCTAATGATAATACAATACAGGCAGTTCGCCAGGTAAGTTTTGAAGGCGGGGAATTAAAAATAGTAATTCGGTTTGTACAAACAACAACACTGGTCAGAGCCGACGCTTATAGTGCAATGAAAGGATTTTATAAACAGATGACAGACATGTTTAATGAGCCTCTAGTGTTGAAGCTTCCAAACTAATATTATTTGTTGATCCAAAAATTATAATATTTCATGTGTTGTATCATGCCCCCTTCTTTATAGATAAGATCAGCATCTATTTTAAGATCATTCCTTCCCGCTGACAGCTCAAATGCTGAATAAGGAATAAAAACTGACATGTCATTATAATCTGTTTGATCATAAGCCGGGGTAACTAATTTATAAACTGCCAGCTGCCCGGTTTTGCTTCGGTATGTTGAGTTGGTGGATGTTAATCTTGTTCCATCTTTCTTTTCAAAATAACAAGCAAGATAACCTTCAATATTTTTCATATTGTTTACAGAAAATTTTGCATGGATCTTCATACCTTTTTCGCTGTTCTCAAATACATCAAAATCGATCCACAGATCTTTAAAAGTGGCAGAGATACCGATCCCTAACGCACCTCCGGTAATAGTAGGTTTGGTGCCTGGTTTAGTATATTCAAAATAATGAGTGGTGAGTTTTGATATCATGCCGCCTGTTTTGTAAATAACTTTTACATCCATTGCAAGATCATACTCACCGGGTTCAAGATCCAATTCACTGTATGGCATAAAAACATCAAGATCATTATAGACCGCCGGATCATACTGCGGTTTGATACTGCGATAAACGGCCACGTAACCATCCGAGCTATTGTATTTCTTGTTTTTATCCATCAGCCACGTCGCATTTTCATCATCCGTTTGAAAATAAATGGCGAGGTATGCATCCATTTCCTTCATTTCATAAGCCGTAAACTTCACATGTATCTTCATTCCTTTTATGTCATTTTCAAAAACATCATATTCTATCCACAGTTTATCAAATGTGGCACTTGGGGAAAAATTTTTATTTGAATTATTTGCAGAGAGAAATAAAAATGAGCAGAGAGAAAGAATGCTCATGATGGAGGCAAGCATTATCTTTTTCATAGCAGTTTAGTTTATAAAAAATGGTAATTAGTCTTTTAAAATTAAATTTTTTAAAAGAAATGGGAAAAGATTTTTTGAACAAACCCAATGAGTAATTTGGGAATATTCTTATTTTATGTAATTAAGAGTAATAAGGCATATTATTATAAGAATGCCCAGAAGTGAAACGATGAATAAATAGTCAGCAATTGTTTCCAATCGCTTTTCAATCATATGGTTTGAGGTGCGAAGTGAAAAAAAGGAAAACAAACAAGAAACACTCAGCAAAATTGCAACTACAGAAGTAAATTCATCAATAATACTACTTTCCGCTTTGTCAGTAAAGTGTAGCGAGGTAATAACGAAAAGACAAAATCCTAAGAGATTTGCAGAGGTGTTTAAGATGTGTTGCGACGTAGTGTTTGGCATATTGAAATTTTTCACTTGTAATTTAGTGGGATTTGTTTAGCAATAATGTTAAACAATCCTGGTTCAACATACCATTCAGTTTTAAGTTCCCGCAGATGCTCAGTCGAATCGACTCATATCACTCTTTCCATTTTCATCTTATACTTAACAGGCCTGACCGTGTATCCTTCTTTGCGTAATAATTTTATTACTCCTTTTTCTCCTGCAAGATGCCCCGCTCCAACAGCGATCATTAAACTTTTCTCAGGCATCAACTTCTTTAATTTTTCCACCCAGTTACGGTTGCGGTTATAAATTAAAATGTCTTCATAATTACCCATGCCACCATCATCTTCTTTTATGTATTCGCCCAGCTTTTCAATATCCTGTGCTTTGTAAGCTTCTATCATTTCTTCAAATTGTTTATCAGCTTCTGATTTTGATCCGCTATCATTAACGTATTTTAATAATTGCTCTGCCTGTAGTTTATAAGGTATGCTGTCAAATATGGATGCCTGGTAGCTCATGGTCTCAAGCCCATCCACCCTTTTTTTATTTTTCTTTGCTTCTTCCAATATCAGTTGTTCCATTGCCACCGATTCTTCGCATCCTATACCTGATTCCATTAATAAAGATGAGGCAAGCATTGGTTTATAAGTTTCCAGTTGTGAAAAAGGCAACATACCACCTTTACTTTCCATATATTGTTTTACTTTTTCATAATCTTCTTTGCTTAGTAGATCGGCCAGTGTAGTATCATTGCGCATTTTAAAATCTTTGAATGCTGATAACATCTCCATCAGGTTATCCATATCCACTTCAAAATATACCCGGTCAGATCTTTCAATAGCCGAGATCAAGCTATCTCCAAGCGAGGCATCATCTTTACATATCATGTGAATAGTACCATATAGATAGGAAGGTTTAATCAAGCCTTTACCACTTATCTCCCAAAGCAATGATTTCTCTAAAGGCTTCTTATCAACCTGCGCATCTGCATTTGCCGTAATTATACTTAAAGCAAAGAGTGGAAGCAGGTATTTTACAAATGTTTTCATGAGCTATTTTAAACTTTTATTGATTGAATTGATTCAGACACTACCGCTTCTTCCCCATACATCTGGTCTTTAAATTTCAAAGACGGTGAAGAGATAAATTTACCGATACCAAGATCGTTCCATTTCGTATCAACTGCCATTATGGTAGCATCATCTGCCACAATAATATTTGGCCAGTCACGGTTAAAATCGTCGAACTCTTTTGTTTTGCGGGTGCCGTCGAAGCCGATGCAAGCCGTATAGTTTGAAGTTTGTAGTTGGTGGTTTGAGGTTGGTTGTTTACTTATATGTGAATCTCTTTTGGGATCAAGATTATTACAAAAACGCCATAGATGCCGTTGGCAGATCATTGGCATCAACGGTATGTTCTACATAAAGGATCATCTTCACTCCCTCTATTACATTTAATGAACAAATCTGCTTCATGCAATTCTTTTATATGTCCTTTCCTGTTTTTCTTAACTGAAATAATTAAACAAGGAATTTCTTTTGCCAATAAAGATGTATTGATCGCTGTTATTTCCGGAAATTTCAATTTTAATATCATCAATTGATAATTGAATCATTGAACATTGAGTATTGATAATTTTCATCACTTTCTTCTTCAAACTTGTAAGTTCCATCAATACACATCTTTCCTCCAAATCCCAACTTACTGCAACTATGATCAAGCACATCCATCGGTCCTTGTGAAAAATAAATATCAGTTGCGGGATTCATGTTCTTAAAAACATATTTTGCCAACTCTTCATAATTCTGAATTTTCATTTCACCTATCCGCCAGAACAAGAATTTTATTAAACATCATTTGCCCGGCTCCCCACATTGCATTCATTACTTTTTGCCCCTGTCCTGCATAATCTTTTTTAATTTTTGCGATCACCAGGTTATGAAACACACCTTCCACCGGCATATCCATATCAACTATTTCAGGGATCATTGTCATTTTTATAGGCGCTAAAAAAATCCTTTCGGTTGCTTTTCCCAGCCATGCATCTTCCTGCGGCGGAATGCCAACGATGGTTGCCGGGTAAACCGCATTTTTTTTATGAGTGATCGCAGTGATATGAAATCGCGGATACCAATCAGGCAAAGAATAATAACCGGTATGATCACCAAACGGTCCTTCCCATATCATTTCATCATTCGGTTCAACATAACCTTCAATAATAAAATCTGCATCGGCAGGCACTTCAATTTCCGGTTGTGTGATGCATTTCACCAACTCCACTTTTTTCTTTCTTAAAAAACCTGCCAGCATATATTCATCTACATTCTCAGGCAAAGGCGCTGTTGCGGAATAAGCATATACCGGATCGCCACCCAGTGCAACGGCAACAGGCATTCGCTTATTTAGTTTTTTATATTCATTAAAATGTTTGGCAGAAACTTTATGCTTATGCCAATGCATACCGGTAAGTGTTGGTCCAAATACCTGCATTCGGTACATTCCAACATTTCTTGATACCTGTATTCGGATCTTTTGTATGTATAACAGGTAGTGTAACAAATGGTCCTCCGTCTTTTGGCCAGCATGTAATTACCGGGAGTTTTGTTATGTCTGGATCATCGTCATTACTATTTCCTGGCATTCACCTTTTCCACTTTTTACTGTTGGCATCCAGATGCAAACTGGCTCAAGCTTCGGAAGCAGTTTTAATTTATCAAGTATCCCTTCTTTTGGTGCAGATAATAATTTAAATAAGATTTCGATTTCTTTTGCTACATCATCCAAATGCTGAACGCCAAGGGCCAGGCACATTCTTCTTTCACTTCCGTAAGCATTCATCAATACCGGAAAATCATAACCGGTATTTTCAAACAACAATGCTTTGCCCCCGCCGGGTTGTTTACTCATGCGGTCAGTGATCTCAGCCATTTCTAATTTGGGATCTACAAAAGTTTTTATGCGAAGTAATTCACCTTCTTTTTCTAATGTATCAATAAATTGTTGCTGATTACGATAGGCCATTGCATATAAATAAACCTCAAAGTTAATGTTAGTTGTCAATGAGTATTGAACAATTAACAAATAAGGAATGGAAAATATTATGAGTTACAAAGGAACAGTCGGGCAACCATATTTTCCTTTTTTACCAGATCCGCGGCTACGACCACTTCCACCACCACCAAATGATGGACGGAATATTATATTAAGCCCTGTGAAGTAATACATATCATTTTGCTTGGCACCCCCACGTTGTGTGCTCTTAGTTGGAAAAGCTGCATCTCCACCGGGAATTTCATCGCTTCGATAAGAAAAATCAACAGCAGTTTGTCCTCTTGCAGCAAGGAGGTCATTTTGATCCGGATAACTGGTACTTACATCATCCAAATAATCCGTAAATAATTTTCTTAACCCGACCTCAAATCCTATCCTAAGATTTTCTGAGATCGAAAATTTTATACCAGCACCAAAGGGTATGGTCAGCTGCCATAATTGATAGGGTTTCTTATCGGGATAAATTCCCTGTCCTTCCGTACTCAATGGTTTTAAAAAAACCTTGGTTCCCGCTGAATCATATGTATAGGGATCAAAATGAAAAAATCCAAGTCCTACAAAGCCATAAGGCGAAAGCTTTGTTTCATAAGGATTGAACAAATAGTATTCGCCAACAAAGCTGAACTCTGATACTGCTGATTCAAATTGCAAATTTCTCATCCGGAGATTTTCTTTCTCACTATATGAATCACTTCCGTTTACTCTTGCAAAATTGTAAGAACCGCGAATAAGGACCTGGTCCTGCAATTCATAATGAACTGTAACACCAATAAAACCATTCGTTAATTTATTGTGGTAAAGTTTATCGAGTAAATCACCATTATAGTTGGCAAGTCCTCCTGCAACACCTATAAATACACGTTGTGCAGGGACAAATAAAACATTCACTAAAAAAAGAATAAACAGGGAACCTGTTTTCATGAACCTGATTTGCATTGGTTGAGCAAAAATAAGGCCTGAATCTTTGAATTAGCTATATAATTGGCTATCCCTCGAAAGGAGTCATTCTGATAATTCACGACGTGACTATTGTTGCACATTTTTAGGGCAACGGGTATAATGAAGTGCAGATGAATTTTCCGCATTAAACCCTTTGAATAATTGAGCAAATGCAGAAAACTTGATTTCAAAATTTACTCCGAAGAAATAATACCAATCCATTTCAGTTGGCGTACCTCTTTGCTCTCCATGATTGGGATAAGGCAGGCCTCCCGTAACTTCATCACCGCGATAAGCCATTTCAACTGCTTTAGCGCCTTTTGCCTGCAACAGCACATTCTGATCAACATATATACTGCTTACATCATCAAGATAATCAGTAAAAGTTTTTCGCTGGAATAATTCAACCCCAATATTCATATTGTCATTGATTGCATATCGGGCCCCAAAGCCAAAACCAAGTGCAATTTGAGTAAGCTTATATGGCTCTTGCTTTGGAAATTGAGAAAGTCCTTGTCCTTCTGTACTCAGTGGTTGTAAATAAATTTTTTTGCCGCTATTATCATTTGCCCACGGGTTGAAATGAAAAAGTGTAACACTCCCGAATACATAAGGGGTAAAATGTTTTGTTGACAGGTCAAGCAATGAAGTTTCCAAACCAACTGAAACTTCTTTTACCGTCGTCCTAAAGCTGAGATTACGTGTTTTTAGATAGTCGCGGTTATAACTATCTGCCGCATCAATATAGCCAACTGCGAAATTCCCTTTAAAAGATATCCATCTATTCAATGACTGGCGGATCGAAATTCCAGCAGTAGCTTTTGAATGGGAAAAGGTGAAGCTGTTTGGGTTCAAATCTCCCTGGTAATTCATTTCCCCCAGAATTAAACCGATATACGTTCCTTTGTTTCCTTCTTGTGAAAACGAATTAGTGCTTAAGATCGATAAGCACAATATGATTACCAGTAGGTTTTTGGTTCTTTTTTTCATAGTAAAGGATTGGATTATAAGACAAAAGGCTTATTTACCAATCATATAACGCTTCGATAGACCTAAAATTATTTTAGAGATAGGATTTATTAACTATCAAAGGTAATGCCAAGGCCTGGCTTGTCGGAGTAAATGATCTTCCCATTATCATATGAAATTCCAGTTGCAATATCTTCTGACAAAAGCAATGGGCCATCCATATCAACATGATCAAGTAAAGGCAATAAATGAGCAATAGCCGCAGTGCCAATTGTAGTTTCATTCATGCAGCCGATCATTACTTGCATATTAAGTTCTCTTGCTTTTTTTATCATTCGCCGTGCAGGAGTAATGCCACTGCATTTTGTCAATTTTATATTTATGCCATGAAAAAAGCCATGACATTTCTCCACTTCATTTTCCAATGCACAGCTTTCGTCAGCAAATAAGGGCAAGGGAGATTCTTTATAAAGGATCTTCATCCCTTCCCAATTATCTCTTGCCAGTGGTTGTTCTACTAACTCCACTCCTAACTCTTTCAACAAAGGAATTTTTTGCAATGCTTGTTCAGTGGTCCATCCTGCATTTGCATCAACACGAAGAATTGAATCTGTATTTTGTCTTAATGCTTTTACCATTTCAATATCATCCTCCGTGCCCACTTTTACTTTATAGACCGGCCAGGGTTTTTCTTTCATCTTTTCTACCATCTTATCGATCGTATCAATGCCAATTGTATAATCTGTGACCGGGTTGTTGGAAATATCTAAATTCCAAAGTTTGTAAAGCGGCTTGCCTTTCATTTTTCCATAGAGATCCCATGCAGCAATATCCAGGGCACAAACAAGAAAAGGATCATTGGGTATAAGATGATGCAGGTAATGCCAATAACGTTCAGGTTCTGTAAAAGCAAATTTTTCTACAAATGATTTTTTGCTTTCAAGATCCTCTATCATTTTTTCAACGGTAATGTCATAGTATTTTATAAATGGAGCCTCCCCATAACCTTTGATACCAAAATGTTCTAGCTCTACAATTAAGGTTGGTTGATGAGTTTTTGTACCACGGGAAATTGTAAATGGGTAACGAAACGGAAGATTGAATTTGTAGTAATTTACTTTCATGATACAAATATGCCGAAAACAAGAATAATGTTCAATATTCAACTAACAATGCTCAATGTTCAATTTAAAGAGTTTTAATAAATGAATATTGAAAATTGAACATTGAGCATTGAGCATTTTATAGGTTATCCAATTACCTCCCGCTGCCTTTAATATAATCGCTAAGCTCTTCATTAAATTCATTTTCATTAATGAGATCTTCCAGCAGCAAATGCATTCTGTATTTCCATTCATTATTCGGATCGGCTGGAACATTTATTCTTTCTTCATGTGGATCTTCTCTGCGCAACTTTTCACTCATGCCAAGAATATCCTGCAGTTGAAAAATACTCCACATCGCTGGTGAATATAAATGCTGAATAATGATCGCACGATTCACCCATGGTTCGCAATAAACAGGAGGATTGCCATAATGCCCGAGTATATGATGATAGAATGCAGTTATTTTTGCCTTGTCTTCTTCCCACCAGCTACGGATAGTACTCATATCATGTGTTGATGGAGTGATAACAGATAAATATGGCGCTTCTTCCGGAAGAAAAAATTCTGATCCAGATTTTTTCGGCATACGCTGAATTTCCAAACTGAGAATTCCCAGCTGTTCCATCACATCGGGCACACAATGCGGCACCATTCCAAGATCCTCGCCGCAGATAAGCATGTTGGTTGCACGTTTCAAATAAGGAAGTTTGTGCATTGCTTCTTTCATCCAAAAATCATCCTGGCGTTTGAAAAAATAATTTTCGTAAAGATCATAAAGCTTTCTTTTTTGTCCATCATCCAGATAGCGGAAAGAGATCGTTCTGTCAACGCCAATCCTGAAGTGAAATTGTTTTCCTTCCGTACCCGGTTCTTCAAAAAGAATAACGTTTGAGAGCAGATCGAATAAACCTGCTTTCAATTTTTCATTATCCTCCTCTTCTTCAAGCGAAGCAATATAGGCTTCCACTTTTCTCTGCGTGTCATATTCCGGTTTCAGGTCATACAAACCAAATTCTTTTCTTATAAGAAAGTCTGTTTTTATTTTTACTGAATAATTGCCGAATATTTCATCAAGCACCGCGTCGTTAATAAAAGGTTTGCAAAAACGATCATGATCAAACCACATTCCTTTTTCTCCAAATTCATTTACATGTACAGCTATCGCCGGTACAAAATGTCCCATAATACCTTCCACTGCATCAATTGGAATGCTCCATATTCTGAAAAACCCAAGTATATGATCAATCCGGAATGCATCAAAATAATTGCTCATTTGCTCAAATCGTTTGCGCCACCATTCAAAATGATCTTCCTGCATTTTTTTCCAATTGTAAGTTGGAAAACCCCAATTCTGTCCCTTCACTGCAAAATCATCAGGCGGCGCCCCTGCCTGGAAATCCAGGTTGTATAGTTCAGGGTCAACCCATGTGTCACAACCATAACGATAAACACCGATGGGAATATCGCCTTTAAATACGATCCCTTTTTTATGACAGTAATCAACAGCTTCTTTTAATTGTTTATGCAAATGAAACTGCACGAAGTAGTGAAATGAAATATCACGATTAGTAGAGGAATTTTTTGCAGAAAGTTTCTCAACAGTTTTCTTGTTGTAAACAGAAAAATTTTCCCAATTGCTGAAATCAGAAGTCTGGTATTTGTCACGCAAATAACAAAAAGCTGCATAAGGCATCAGCCAGTATTTATTTGCATGATAGAATTCTTTATACTCCTCATCATCAAAAAAATCACTTGAAGTATTGCTAAAAATATCATTCAGCACTTCCAGTTTTGTTTTTACTACTTCTAAATAGTCCACATAAGAAAGCTTATTTAACTCTTGCTGCTTTTCAGACAATGCTTTGATCTTTGCCGCGTTTGATTTACCGGCAACTTTTTCTAGATTGATATAAATCGGATGCAATGCAAATGCAGATATTGCTGCATAAGGATATGAATCGGACCAGGTATGATTAGCGATAGTATCATTTACCGGTAATATCTGTATGAGACGTAAGCCGGTTTTTTGGGCCCAATCAGCCAGCGGTTTCAGGTCAGTAAATTCTCCAACGCCAAAACTTTTTTTACTTCGTAAACTAAAAACAGGAATTGCTACGCCGGCCCCTTTCCATGTATTATTTGGTAAATGAATAAAGCCGTCATGAAGAACAACCAGTTTCTTTTTTTCAGGTTCTGCAAAAACGATCCTGTTATCACCCTCTTCAAAATGAGTAAAGAGTTTTTCTTTTTTATTATAAACACCATATTTATATGCCAAAGGAAAAACTTCATCTGAAAGATCCAGTTTGCAGGTCCACCAGTTTCCATCTTTGCGTAAAATAATTGGCTTTATCATTTGCCACTCACCCATTTTTATTCCACTACCACCAAGGCAAACACATTCATTGCTTTTAAGCAAGGGAGCTTTTACTTTAAAAATATGGGTGAACTTATCTCTTGCGATCTTGCTGATGATTTTGAAGCAGGTCTTTTTAATAAAATTTCAGTAAATGGAGTGGAATAAAAGACATTTTCATATTCACCCGGCATGGTTCCATGTATCGACGAGCTGTAATTCTTTTATACCATGTGCAGGCACTTCAAGCAAACGGTCTTTACCAAACTCAGGAATGATCTCTCCATCTTCGTGACGAAGGATATACTTGTAATGAAATGAGGAAGCTTCTTCTTTATCGATCTTAATTTTTGCGATCCAAAATTCATCATTCAAATAGGTCATTGGAATAGCACCTTTGATAAGGTCAGTCCCTAACTCACCATTATCGCTGATCCACAATGATTGGCCAAAAGAAGTCTTGAAACGTAAATAAAATTGTATTCTCATAAATTAGTCAGACAAGCAGACAATCAATCTTTAAGGCTTGTAATTTGAGCTCGTAAAAGCGCTGAAAACTGTGTCCATTTGACACATTGGCGAAAGTAATGAAAACTTCATTTAAAAAAGCGATTTTTAGCAAGACTACTATTATCATTTTAACTTCCCCATCATGAAAAATGATCTTCTACGCTGGCAAAGATTATTTCTTTTTTGTTTTGGACTATTCATTGCAGGGAGTTTTGCAATGAAATGGATGGAAAATGACCTGCTTTTCAATAACGAGAAGATCTCAATTTTTGGATTGGAATTGTTTTATCCCAAAGAAAAGATCGTTGAGATCTTTTCCGGCATCAGTGATAAAGTAAAAACCATACTTAGCTATCATCTAAGCTTTGATTTTATTTTTATGGCAGGATGTTATCCTGGTATTGCCTGCCTCTGTATGATTGCATCCTCAAAAGTGAATAAAAATTTGAAAAGGATATTATTCATTCTCGCCTTCCTGCAGATCTTCGGTTGGACCTTTGATGTTATTGAGAATTATTATTTGCTCAAATGGCTAAAGAACCCGGTGATCGGTGATGAATTTGGCTTTTATCATGTAGTTGTTTACAGCAAATGGATAATTGCTTTAACAGCGGCATTGATCGCTTTATCTGTATTGGCATCATCTTTATTCAAGAAAAAAAATCTGCAATCTAAAATCTGAAATCTGAAATCGCTTCCCTTATCTTTGCGCCAACAAATTTTTAACAAATGGAGCAACAAAAGAGTTCTACAGCGATCTGGTGGTTAATATTTATTGCATCAACAGCCGGACTTATTTTTGCGATCTATAGCCATTGGGAATGGCTTACACTTATTTTACCTTTCGTTGCCACATCTTTTGTTAAGGCACTAAGAATAATGTAAAGATTTTTATTTTCACCTTTATTACAGTTGAACTAATTGCTTATAAAAAACCCCTGACATAGTCGGGGGTTTTAGTTTTCATCAGTTAAGGTTCCATCTGCGCATCATGGCACTGGCAGACTTTGCTTGTCTTTGCCTGTTCCACATTTCCTGCACAGTAAATAACTTCTTGTTCTGACTTTTTTCAATTGTGGTTTTCGCCACCGTTTCTTTTACTTCTTTGAACAATTGATCTTTTGCTTTTTCGTCTAATTGTTCATGTCCGGGCATAATAATGCTCTTCATAATACTCTCCTTTTTTTTAATCTGTCGGTTAACAATCGTCTGAGCTTGGAAGTAATTAAAACCAGGGAAATTTAAATAGGACTGGTTAGGTTACGTTCTTTGTAGTTGTTTATTTCTTGCTCAGTTTTGAGATGCAAATATACGAATGAAACGCTTACTATACAAATGAATGAAGAAGTAATTTGATAAACGGTTGTTCATTTCAATCGTTATTTTTTCAAATACAAATGATTAGATGATAATAGTTATTTTTTTCAAAAATCATTGGGGAAATGGGTTACCTCAGCTGTTTATTGATTTGCAGTTGATAGCAGATGATATTGAATGAAGAAGTTGCAATAATAAGTTTCAGAATGCATTTATTTACGAAATAAGTAATTACTTCAATGAAAAATTTATCTTTAAAATACAATGAAAATCGAGCATACATATTTCGTTTACATTGTTGAATGCAAAGACTGGAGTTATTATATCGGTATAACGAATGATCTTGAAAAAAGATTATGGGAACATAATACTGGTCATGATGAAAACTCTTACTCTTTTTCTCGCAGACCTGTTGAATTAAGATATTTCGAAACATTTACTGATGTTAACCAGGCAATAGCAAGAGAGAAACAATTGAAAGGTTGGTCAAGGAAAAAGAAACAAGCTTTGATTGCTGAAAATTTTGATCGTTTGAAAGAATTATCAAAATCAAAGTCAAACCTGAAACTCAAAAATGATTCTAATGAAGGACTGTCAGGCTGAGCTTGTCGAAGCCCTGATCATCTTTAGTACTAACCCTCAGCAACCCTTCGTCCTTCGACAAGCTCAGGATGGCTCAGGGTGACAGCACTCAACTATAACTATGCACTTTTGTTTACAAACAACGGCAACCCAGAACTCCAATCATCATCAATATAAAGTTCAAATGAATAACGACCCGCTTTCTCAAACTTCATTTGAGCAAAATTAAAAACAAGATTGATGGCGGAGTATTGACCGTTTTGTGGCTTTGGGGTATTTATGTTTCCTTCTATTGGTTGTATGACTTCTTTTCCATCTAAATCAATAAATCGCAAACGCATATGATGCTCGCCGGTTTCTTTTTCTGAGAAACGTAAACGACAGGCAACCGAAAAGTTTGCCTGAACAAAAGGAAACTGTTTTGAATGTATTCCATCAAAAGTTCCTACTACAGTTAGCTTGCCACTGTTATCCTGTGCAAAGTCGCAGAGGGTGAAGATTTCTATTTCCATATTGTATTTTTTAAAAATAAAACCGTAGCCTTTTCAAGCTACGGTTTTCCATTATATTCATCATAATCCTTTTCTAATCTCACTAATCAAGGTTCTACTTCACCTCCTCAAACGGTACATCCTGTACATTCTCTGCATTACCATTTCCACTTTGTTGTTGCCCTGCTCCTGCATCAGCACCCGGTTGGCTATGCTCCTGCGGATTGTGCACCACCTTGCTGCTGTGCATTATAAATATCCTGGCTTGCTGCTGTCCATGCATTGTTCAGTTCTGTGCTTGCTAATTCTATTGCAGCAAGATCCTGTGCTTTATGCGCTTCTTTTAATTTATTAACTGCAGCTTCAATAGCTGTTTTCTTATCAGCCGGAATTTTATCACCGTATTCTTTCAATTGTTTCTCTGTTTGGAAAACAAGACTGTCGGCTGTATTCAATTTTTCTATTCTTTCTTTTTCCGCCTTATCTGATGCTTCATTCATCTTTGCATCATTCTTCATTTTTTCTATCTCTTCTTTTGTCAAACCGCTACCTGCTTCAATACGGATCTTTTGTTCTTTACCTGTGCCTTTATCTTTTGCAGTTACATGCAGAATACCATTGGCATCAATATCAAAGATCACTTCAATCTGCGGCAAACCACGCGGTGCCGGCGGAATACCATCAAGATTGAAAACTCCCAAGGTCTTATTATCTTTTGCCATGGCTTCTTTCACCCTGCACAACGTGAATTTCTACACCGGGCTGGTTATCGCTGGCAGTTGAGAATACTTCTGATTTCTTTGTAGGAATAGTTGTGTTACTTGGATCAATGGTGTCATTACACCACCCAATGTTTCAATACCCAAGTGAAAGCGGTGTTACGTCAAGCAACAACACATCTTTTACTTCACCGGTTAATACTGCACCTTGTATCGCTGCACCAACTGCTACCACTTCATCAGGGTTCACACCTTTGTGTGGTTTTTTACCAAAGAATTTTTCAACGATCTCCTGCACTTTCGGAATACGTGTAGAACCACCCACCAAAATCACTTCATCGATCTCTGATATATTCATACCTGCATCTTTCAATGCCTGCTCACATGGTTTCAAACAACGCTGAAATAAATTATCAGCCAGTTGCTCAAACTTTGCACGGCTCAATTTTTTCACTAAGTGCTTTGGCACTCCATCAACCGCAGTGATATAAGGAAGATTGATTTCTGTTTCATGAAGATGAACTCAATTCAACCTTTGCTTTTTCAGAAGCTTCTTTCAAACGTTGCAAAGCCATCGGGTCTTTGCGCAGATCAATCGCTTCATCTTTTTTAAATTCATCAGCCAGCCAGTCCATCACCACTTTGTCAAAATCATCACCACCAAGGTGTGTATCACCATTGGTTGATTTTACTTCAAATACACCATCTCCCAATTCAAGGATCGAAATATCGAATGTACCACCACCAAGGTCAAACACTGCGATCTTTATGATCATGTTTGTCTTTATCCAAACCATAAGCCAGCGCTGCAGCAGTTGGTTCGTTCATGATACGGCGAACATTTAAACCTGCAATTTCACCGGCTTCTTTTGTAGCCTGGCGCTGCGCATCGTTAAAATAAGCCGGAACAGTGATCACCGCTTCGGTCACTTCCTGCCCAAGATAATCTTCAGCGGTTTTCTTCATTTTCTGAAGCATCATGGCCGAAATTTCCTGTGGTGTATAAAGTCTGCCATCTATGTCAATACGAACAGTATTATTGTCACCTTTTACCACTTTATAGCTCCAGTGACTTATCTCTTCGGTCACTTCATCATAGCGGCGGCCCATAAAACGCTTCACACTCGAAATAGTATTTTGCGGATTGGTGATAGCCTGCCTTTTGGCAGGATCACCCACTTTACGTTCGCCATTTTTCAGAAAAGCCACTACAGACGGGGTTGTGCGACGTCCTTCATCGTTGGCTATCACAACTGGCTCGTTGCCTTCCATTACGGCAACGCAGCTATTGGTAGTTCCAAGGTCAATTCCAATTATTTTTCCCATTGTATAAAAATTTAAGGGTTCAGACCCTGATACTCAATGATAGTGCCATCAACGGGGAGTGTGAAAAATTGGCAGGAACTGGTTTATGGTTTATCGTTTTTTGTTTATGGTTACCAGCTAAAGTTCCCTGATTAAGCTTTGCTTGCGACGCTCCGTTCATCGTCCCCATCGCTATCAAGCTTTTGGGTGAAATCCCTAACTTCAAACGATAAACTATAGACTAAAAACTATAAACTTGGAATGGGTCTGGATCATACTCGGAATTATTTTATGCGTCGTTGGTATTATTGGCAGCCTGTTGCCTTTGTTACCCGGTCCGCCAATTGCCTATGCAGGCATACTGTTGCAATTATTCCGCAATCCTGATCCCTTCGAATCGAAAACCTATTGGATCTTTGCCGGCGTAGTTGTTGTTTCATTAGTGTTGGATTATTTCATTCCAATCTGGGGAACCAAAAAATTCGGTGGCACCAAATACGGGGCATGGGGTTGTACACTTGGTTTTCTTGCCGCTTTTTGGATCGGGCCATGGGGAGTTATTATCGGGCCATTTGTTGGCGCTTTTATAGGAGAATTGATTGGCGGACAGGATTCACATAGATCGCTTAAAGCAGCAGTAGGTTCTTTTGTTGGCTTTCTTCTTGGATCTTTTTTAAAGATCGTTGTTTGCTTCTTTATGCTTTACTGGATCATTACAAGCATTTAGTTATTTCATATTCTGAATTATTGAATTCTGTGTCTCGCTGATCTTTTTCATGATATTACTTAGCGTACTGATGAACTTACTCCGCCTGTCCATCATCATTTGCATACGCATAGAGGTCATTTCACTCATTTCATTCATGCTGTCTAATTTTGTTTTAAGACTATCCTGTACTTGTTTAATTTCAGTTGGTGATGCTTGTATTTGAGTTGTTGATATTTGTGAATTGACAGGCTTATTTGCTTTGGTTACTGATGGGTTTGTTTGCACTCTCGTTGTTTGCGATGTAGAGACACTATTAGCTGATGTTTTTGTCGTGTTTATTGGCGGCTTTGTCAAGGTCCTGAATGAATCCAGCATTTGTCTTGACATCGCTGATTTATTTTTTTCCATTGCTTCCTGTGCCTCTCTTAATTTTTGTTTTTCCTCATTTTTCTTTTTCATATCAGCCAACATTTCTTTCATATCCTGTTCACTGTCTTTTGCCGACTGCATCATCACTAACATCACAAGGGCTTCAATATCCATATTATTCAAATTATTCTGGCTGGCATAACCTGAAGCAATTTGCCTTACCATTGCCTCATCCATATTCTGACTATTTGCTGTCATGGCAGTTCGTTTTATCCATGTGCTATGTCTTGGATTAATTGATGGCATTGCTTTCTTATAAAAAGCATCTGCATCGGCAGGAATTGCTTGTTGTGACTTAACAATAGTGCAGAAAAAAAATAGACAAAAAAGCAAGGAAGTAATTTTCGATCTCATAAAATGGATTTAAGTTTAAAGTTCCGCTTTTTACAAATAAAAAGCAATATTGGATAAATAGAGAACCGAGCTACTTATTACATTTGTCTTCAAACCCGATTTTATGGCGAATACCATTTCTCAGAAACTAAAGATCCAAGCCGGCGATACATTGTTAACCGTAAATGAACCATCCGGATTTCAAAAAGGACTGAATGGATTACCAAAAGGCGTAAAAGTAGTTGAGTCAGGAAAGGATTATAACCAGGTGCATTGGTTTGTATTGAATCGTTCACAAATGGAGAACCAGATGAGTAAAGTGATGAAGCTGTTAAAGCCCGGTGTTATTGTCTGGGTTTATTATCCAAAAGGAACATCAAAATTACAAACAGATCTTAATCGTGATAAAGGCTGGGATTGTTTATTAGCTGAAGGTGATAGACTCACCTGGATAAGCCTGATCTCTTTTGATGATACATGGAGTGTGTTTGGCTTTCGTGCAAAAACTGAAGCAGATAAAAAGAAAGAAGCAAAGCCAAAAGAAGAAAGAGAAATTTTTAAATGGGTAAATCCGCAAACCAAAGAAGTAAAACTGCCCGATGATCTTGCTGCTGCTTTAAAGAAAAATAAAAAAGCATTGGAGTTTTTCAATACACTTTCGTTTACTAATAAAAAAGAATTCATCGAATGGATCGTGACTGCTAAACGTGAAGAAACAAGAAAAGAAAGAGTTGATGGAACTATCGAGAGGCTGGTGAAGAGTTGGAAGAACCCACGAAATATTTAGATGATAGTTAACAGATGATAACTGATAGTTTTAAAAGCATTATCATCTATCAGTTATCAATTATCATCTCGAATTAGTAACTTTAAGTTATGAATCTGACGAATGATACATACTTGAGGATCGTAAATGCCAAAATGTATATTGACGAAAACTATCATGAGCCGATCGACCTGGAGGTGGTATCAAAAAAGGCGTTTATCTCGAAATTTCATTTCCATCGATTATTCAGAAAAGTTTATAGGCAAACGCCACATCAATACATTACAAGAAAACGAATTGACAAAGCAAAAGACCTGCTTGCAGAAAACAAACCTGTAAACGAAGTTTGTAATGAGGTCGGGTTTGAAAGCATTGGTTCTTTTAGCATCTTATTCAAAAAAGAAATTGGCTTCGCTCCTACTTACTACCGCAATATGGCATGGCTGAAAAAACAAGAAGCCAAACAACAGCCTAAGAGATTTATCCCGCATTGTTTTGTTGACTCGTATAAGCTGGATAAATAAAATACTCTCGCATTAATTCTGGAATTTCAGTAATAATAAAACAACTTATATAGAAGCTTGTTTCAGATTGCTTCGGCCGCCTGAACTAAAATTGCCACGTACTTTACATGACGGCCTCGCAATGACGAATACTGTGCAAGAACTATAAAGTATTTCCAAACTCCCGGAGTATTCGTCATTGCGAGGCTTGCCGCCAGGAATTGATAAATTATTTTGTTTGTTGACGGCAAGCCGAAGCAAACTAAACATCCGTGATAACGAGTATTGAGATAAATCCTTCTGATCAGAGTATGTCGAATAGGATTACAAAAAGTACAAGAGTGCGACGCAACAGAAGCTCAATAGTAAAATACAAGCCGGGTAAATAAATTAAAAGCAAGATTCAATAAGCACTTCACCTCCCTCTCAACTTACCTTTATAAAAATCATTGATCATGCAACTAATTACCTACTTAACATTTCCCGGCAATTGCGAAGAAGCCATCAACTTTTATAAAGAAGCTTTGGGAGGGAAAATAATACAGCTTTCACACATGGGCGATGGACCAATGGAAGTTCCCGAACAATTGAAAGGGAAAGTCATGCATTCACGACTTCAAATTGGAGAAAGCGTATTATATATGTCAGATAATTTTGATCCTGCATCCATTCACCAGGGAAATAATGTTCATCTTTCTTTACAAATTGATGATGCAACAGAACTTGAAAAATTATTTAATGATCTTTCTGCTGGCGGAAAAATAGTAAGGCCACTTGAAAAACAATTTTGGGGAGCCATCTTCGGAATGTTCGTTGACAAATTCGGCATCCATTGGATGATGAATTGCGAATTAAAAAAAGAACCGGCATTAAATTAAACTTTAAATAATCTATTATGATCACTAAACTTTCTCATACATCGTTCTTCGTGACCGACCAGGACAAAGCCTTTGATTTTTATGTAAACAAACTTGGCTTTAAAGTAAATACTGATGTAAAAATGGAAAATGGATTTCGCTGGCTTACGGTAAATCCTCCCGATCAACCCGATCTTGAGATCATTCTTTTTCCTGCAAATGGCGCAAATGGTTTTGATGATGATGTGAACGCAGCACTAAAACTTTTACTGGATAAAGGAGTAATGGGTGCCGGCGCCATGCACACTTCTGATTGCCGCGCCACCTATGAAGAGTTGAAAGCAAAAGGTGTCACATTCAAATCAGAACCGAAAGAACAATTTTATGGAATTGAAGCTATCATTACCGATGGATGCGGTAATTGGTTCAGCATGACCCAACCAAAAGAAGGATTTTAAGAATTGACGACTATCAATCTTTTGAAAAAATTATTTTGCTTTAACGTCCGGTTGCAGGTAAATAACTTTTGCTTCCATTGCTTCCTGAAGTTGAATAAATACAGCTAATGCTATCACAGTTTTAGTATTTGGTTGATCTAAATAAAATGTGAATTTCACCGGGATATTGAAATACATCAGGAATTTCGGAGGGGATAGTTGGATGAGATAGTAAAGCAGCGTACAAAATACATTCGGATCGGATTCTTTGCAATCGTAGAATTACTGATTTGTTAAAAAAGTTATTTGAAGCTTTCGTTCATTTCTGATTAAAGGTATTTTTGATGCATGTTCAATTCCTTGAAACCGATTCACATCTTTATTTACTTTTTATTTTTGCTGGCAACTTCTTGTTCAAAGAAGATCATTCCCGATAAACCTTTTCTTTCAAAAACAAATTTTAAAATGGATTCTTTACCTGAGTCGGAATTGAATATACCGATACAGGTAAACATGAAGCCGCTTTATCAACTTGCAGAAAAAAAAGTTGCATTAGTATATGAGTCGCCCAAATGGCCCGATGAGTGGGTCACCATTGACTGCGCCAACAGATACAAATACCAGTTTATAAGAGGGCCATTGCAATTTGCTGCAGCCGGCAGTTCAATGAATTTAGGTTTCACTGGCTATTATAAAATAATTGGGTCGACAAGAGTTTGTCTTGGCAATACGGTTGTATCTCCATGGACACCGGCTTGTCGTTGCGGGTTTGACGAAGGTGAAAGAAAAGTAAAGATCAGTTTTACAAATACCGTTAAGGTTTTACCGGACTTTAAAATAAACCTTAGCATAACGAGGCAAGAACCAGTGCCGATCGATAAATGTACCGTGTGTGTATTTGGTGTAGATATTACAAACCAGGTAATGAAAGGCTTAAAAGATGAACTTGACCTTGCGAAAAAAGCGATCGAAGATTCTTTTGGCGTTGTTGATCTGAAACCACAGGTTCAGCAATTATGGAATAAGCTGAATGTTTCATATAGCCTTTATGGGTTAGGTTGGCTAAAGATCAATCCGCAAAAGATCAGGCTTACAAGTTTAGTTGCACGCAACGATTCTTTGAATATTTTCCTTGGGATGACGGCTAAACCAGTTATCAGTTTTGAAAAAACAGCCGATCTTATGACGCTGGCTCCCAATCTTGATAATTCAATTTCGAGACCAGGCTTTAATATTTTCTTAGATGCTGTTTTAAATTACGATTCACTAAGTAATATTTTAAATGCACAATTAAAAGGCAAAGAATTTGATCTTTCAAAAGGAAAATCAAAGAAGATTCTTGTTGTAGAAGATTGCAGGATCTATGGAACCGGGAATGAAAAACTTATTATCAAAATGGGGTTTTCGGGAAGCAATAGTGGCATTGCCTATTTTACCGGCAAACCATTTTATGATGCAACTAAAAAAGTGATCGAAGTAAGAGATATTGATTTTGATGTGAAAACAAAAAATCTTTTATTGAAATCAGCGGATTGGCTTTTTAATAAACGCATCATTAATGAAATCTCTCGTGTATCTCGTTTTGATCTTTCAAGTTATATCGATACTGCAAAAATTCTGATCAACAAACAATTAAATACAGTGTGGATCCAGGGAGTTAAAAGCAGTGGATCAATTAATGACCTGAAAATTTCCGGGTTCTATCCATTAACGGACCATTTTATCATACGCAGTAATGCAAATGGTGAGCTGATGATAAAAGTGGATTCACTGAATTTCAATATGCAGTAAATGCATTTTTCTTCTTGTAATTTGCAGCCCTTGTTTTAAGGTTTTCCCTGATATCAACATAAAAAAGACTGATATCAAGTATATGAAGGTTTTCCAGTCTGCCAGGGATCTCGCCAGATCCTGATTCGGAAGTGATGATCAATCTGCCGGACTTTATTTGCGCTGATAAAGCATGCGGTTTAACAACATTAAAATCTTTAACAACAGCTCCTTTGTGCAAGTCACTTGATGCTTTTATATCTGATGTGGTCCATGTTAGCGGATTCACTGTTTTCAATTCAATTTTTCCTGATTCAAATCTTGGTTTATAATCTTCATTAAAAGTATTCCACGCAACATAGCAACCTGTTTTTGATGAATCGTTACAAACAGGAATTTTTAATTTAGGACTTTTCACAGGCGGCATACCAATAATGTAAGCAGCAACAAGTCGCTTTTCCAATTCAGTGCCCTCAATTAATTCGCTGATCAATCTTACTGCATGTTGCGAGCCCTGGCTATGTGATGCAATAAAAAATGGATGTCCATTATTCCAATGCTCAAGATAATATTGAAATGCTTTTTTGATGTCAGCGTATGCAGTATCAAAAACAGCCTCGAATTTATCATTCCTTCCCATGTATGCAGAAAAATTTGCCTGCCTGTACCGTGGAGCAAATAATCTGAATTCATTAAATGCAGATGCCTGGTTCATTATTGTCCTGGTATCCGTACGGTCGTTGAGTGATTTATTATCGAGGTCAGCATTCATCTGGCCATCTACTTTTTGTAAATAAGTGGTCGGATGAATGAAGAATACATCAATTGTACTATCATAAGAATATTCTTTTCGCAATGGTTCGGGTATGCTATCGCCTGCATCATGTTTTGTGGGATGTGATGCCCAGTTATCCAGATCTTTATAGACCGGAGCCGTCGGAACAGGGCCTTGTGAAGCAGATCGGTTTAATAATCTTTCCCTGATCTTACCGATCTGTGAATAAGATCGTGAAGAGGCAGAGATGAAAATGATAAACACTAAAGCGATCCTGCATACTGAATTCATACGGAAATATTTTGCAACAGATAGACGGGATGAAAAGAAATTAGTTTACACGAAATGCAAATTTCTTTTGTGAAAAATAACTGAACGCAACCACAAAAAATGTCGTTGCGATCTTTGCAGGGAGTGGCCACCAGCCAAAAACCTCAACAAATAATTTCAGGAAACCATAGTTAAGAAGGAAACATACAAATACCACGGAGAGATACTTGCTCATTTGCACTCTTTTTCTTGTTGTGGCGGCTTCCGGGAACACAACATAACGCATCAGGAAAAAGCCTGTTACAAAAGTGATTGGAAATGAAAATAAGAATGCGGCAATATGCGGACTAATGGCTATTGATCCAATATGAACGATCTGCTCATGCAAAACATAATGCAATATGAAAGTAAAAAGGAAAATATCAAATGCAGTATTGCTACCACCGCAAGCTGCATAGCGAAAAGTTTGCCTGTCCATCACTTTACTAAAGGGCGGATAAAAGAAATCAATCAATGCAATGATCCTGTCCTTGATATTATAGACCGCTTCTTTCATGAACCGGCAAAGATACAGGTTGCTTTTTGCAGATGCAACCCGACGGGAAACTACTATTTTTGCAGGCATCGCAATAACAATTGAATAACAAATCACAGAAGAGATGAGCATTGCAGAACAAATAAGAAAGGCCTCTAAAACTACTATTGAGAATCTTTATAGTCTGACCATTGATGAAAAAAGTATACAGATCAATGAAACCAAACCAGAATTTGAAGGCGACTATACATTGGTCTTGTTCTCATTTATTAAACAACTAAAAAGATCACCCGAACAACTTGGCAAAGAGATCGGCGATCATCTTGTAAATAACAATCCTGATCTTTTTTCAGCTTATAATGTGATAAAAGGTTTTTTAAACCTGACTGTACAAAACAATTACTGGGTTGAGTTTCTTCAAAAGAACTATGCAGATCCAAATTTTGGAAAGAAGAAAAATACTGGCAACATAGTAATGGTTGAATATTCTTCACCCAATACTAATAAGCCATTACACCTTGGTCATTTAAGAAATAATTTTTTGGGATGGAGTGTAGCGGAAATTTTAAAAGCAAATGGATATGAAGTAATAAAAACCTGTATAGTAAATGACCGGGGCATTCATATTTGTAAAAGCATGATAGCGTGGCAGCTTTTTGCAAATGGAGAAACCCCTGAGAGCACCGGGAAAAAAGGCGATCATTTTGTTGGCGACTACTATGTAAAATTCAATGATGAATACAAAAAACAAGTAGATGAACTGGTAACAAGCGGTAAGACCAAAGATGAAGCGGAAAAAGAAGCGCCGATCATGAAAGCTGCTCAGCAAATGTTATTTGACTGGGAAGCAGGCAAACCTGATGTTATATCGCTATGGAAAAAAATGAATACGTGGGTATATGATGGATTTGATGTTACCTATAAACGTATAGGAAGTGATTTTCAAAAGATCTATTATGAAAGCAATACTTATCTTCTTGGAAAAGATATTGTGAAAGAAGGATTGGAAAAAGGTGTTTTCTATAAAAAAGAAGATGGAAGTGTTTGGATCGATCTGACTGCTGATGGATTGGATGAAAAATTAGTGATGAGAAAAGATGGCACTTCAGTTTATATAACGCAGGATATTGGATTGGCTGAACAGAAGTTCAATGAGTATAAACCTAAAGAAAGTATTTATGTAATAGGTGATGAACAGAATTATCATTTGAAAGTTTTAAAACTGATCGCAGAAAAATTAGAACTACCAGGTGCTGATGGAATTTATCATTTGAGTTATGGAATGGTTGAGCTGCCAACCGGAAGAATGAAAAGTCGTGAAGGAACTGTTGTAGATGCTGATGATATGGTTGATGAAATGGTAGCAATAGCTGGCAAGGCACACAGAAGAATTAGGCAAAGTGAAAGACTTTACAGAAACAGAACT
The DNA here is from genome assembly GCA_963746915.1 of uncultured Bacteroidota bacterium. GTDB lineage: Bacteria > Bacteroidota > Bacteroidia > Chitinophagales > Chitinophagaceae > VBAS01. The sequence goes on from CAVVDD010000007.1 coordinate 45,298, forward strand.
GAAAGAATTATATGATACCATTGGTATTGGTGCATTAAAATTTTTTCTGCTTCAGAGTTGATCCAAAAAAGAGAATGATCTTCAATCCTGAAGAATCTATCGACTTCCATGGATTTACCGGGCCATTTGTTCAATACACACATGCAAGGATCAAATCAATTTTGAGAAAGGAGAAAGCAGTCGGCAGTCCACAGTCGACAGTCCATAGTAATCTTTTAAAATTAGAAAAAGCTCTTATAGTTAAACTTGAGCAGTACACTGGTGATTGTTGAACAAGCAGCTTCTGAACATAATCCATCTGTATTGGCGATCTATGCATTTGAATTGGCAAAATATTTAACGCATTTTATACTGAACATTCGGTGATGAATGCAGAATCGGATGAAAAGAAACAACTCAGATTGAAGCTTTCTGAAATGACGGCGAATGTAATTGCTTCTGCAATGGGATTGTTGGGTATAAAGGTGCCGGAGAGAATGTAAGATAAGAGTTGAATCAGTCAGAAGACGGAGTTCGCAACGAAAGAAAAGTAATCATTAATCTTGGTAATAATAACACAACCTTGCAAAAGGAGGTTTCGACTTTTTTTATAGACATGCTTTACATTCCCGGCATGATTTTTTCTGTTTGTACACTGCAAGAGCTGGATCCATTTCAATTGCTTTATCACAAAGGGCAATTCCTTTATCCTTCTCTCCTTTTTTCTGATAACTCATTCCGATCATATAAAGTGATTGTGCATTTGTTTTATCATATGTAAGCACTTTATCCCAATAATCGATCGCATCCTGGTACTTGCCTGAATAATAATAAGCTTCAGCAACCATATTAAGAATATTCAGATCGGTTGGCTTTTTTACAAGTATCTCCTTTAAGATCGTCATAGCTTCCTCAAGCTTACCCACATTTAAATAAGCTACACCAAGGTTTTCCATGTAATCATTGTCTTTCTTATATCCTCTTTCACCTGCAAGTAAAATATATTTTAATGATTCTTTATCCGCATTCATTGCATAGTAAATAAGGCCAAGCTCATATATCCAACTTCCTTTATCAGGAGCCAATGCTATTGCCTTATCAAAATATGGAATTGAAAGTTTGTAGTTCATCATATCAGCATAACTGCGTGCAATCAGGTAAGGCACCTCTGCATTTTGCGGATCTTCTTTTTCTGCAGCCTGCAAATATTTTATTGCCTGGCCATAATCATCTCTGTCGTAATAAATTTTTCCAAGAAAGTATCCCACTTTTTCATTGGGATCAACTTTCTTTAATTTATCAGCATAAATGATCGCATCATCAAATCGCTTTGTATTAAAAGAAAGAGTTAATAATTGCTTGTATAATGCGGCGGAGTTATCTCCCATTTGCTCCAGTTTCTGGTACATTTCTCTTGCCTGTACATACTTGTTCAGGCTAAGCAAAACATCAGCAAGCTCTGTAACGATCGCTTTATCGTTAGGGTTATACTTATAAGCTTTGTCAAGGTTTTTCCAAACCTCAAGTTTACGTCCTGCTTGTTTTTCTGCTAAAGCTTTTTGATAGAAGAAGTTGGCACTGTCTGCCTGTGAGTAAGTTGCTACTACAACTCCAAAGCTCAAGATGGTGAGTAAAATAGATCTCATAGGGTGTATATTAGGATTTTTAAAAAACGGTCTTCTCGGTAAAAGTAATTTCTTAAGTTGGTAAATCATAGCCTTTAACCTTATATTATTACAACAAAATACTCCAAAATAAATTATTTCAAAACAATGGCGGCTAAAGGTGGCAGATTCAGTGTCAACTTATATACTTTTTGATCTTTATCAACGAGTTCGGATCTTATATCAGGATTAAAAACGTTGCCCGTGCCTCCATATTTTGATGAATCTGAATTGAAAATTTCCCTGGTAAATTCCTTGTTATGAATGTAAATGTCCCAATCATTTCTTACGACCGGTGTCAGATTAAGGATGATCAATAGCTCGTCTGCTTTTTTCTTTCCTTTCCGTTTGTAACAAATAACTGACTCTGCCCGATGATTCAGATCAACCCACTCAAACCCGTAAATATTAAATTGATTTTGGATAAAGCGCCGGTTCCGTATCCAATATTTTGTTCAAATCGGCCACACAATCCTTTAGTAACCGATGACCGTCGTGTTGTAACAAAAACCAGTCCAATTCCGATTTATAATTCCATTCACTTGTTTGCCCAAATTCATCACCCATAAACAAAAGTTTGCCACCGGGATGCGTCAACATATATGAATAAAGCAAACGAAGGTTCGCAAATTTTTGCCATTCATCGCCGGGCATTTTATAAAGCATCGGACTTTTGCCATGCACTACTTCATCATGACTTAAGGGCAGCATAAAATTTTCATCATAGTAATACATCATGCTGAATGAAAATTTATCCTGGTGATACTGACGATGTATAGGATCAATTTTAAAATAATCAAGTGTATCATGCATCCATCCCATCATCCATTTCATTCCAAAGCCAAGTCCATCCTGCCATGTTGGTTTTGAAATACCCGGCCAATCAGTGGCTTCTTCGGCAATGGTTTGTACATCGGGAAAATCACGGAAGATGGTTTCATTCAGATCTTTTATAAATGCAATTGCTTCCAGATTTCCGTCACCACCATATTCATTTGGCTCCCATTGACCATGCGTTCGTGAATAATTTAATTTCAGCATTGAGCTAACAGCATCAACCCTTATACCATCAATATGAAACATATCAAACCAGAATCTTGCACTGCTGATTAAGAAATGATTTTACTTCTCCCCTTTTATAATTAAAAATATAACTGTTCCAGTCGGGATGAAATCCTTTGCGCATATCCGCATATTCATAGGTATGTGTGCCATCAAACATAAACAAGCCATGTGCATCATAAGGAAAATGTGAAGGCACCCAATCAAGTATAACACCAATTCCTTCCTTGTGAAAAGCATCGACCATTCGCATAAATCCCTGCGGATCGCCAAATCGTGATGTAGGTGCAAAAAAACCGGTACACTGGTAACCCCAGCTTCCATCAAAAGGATGTTCCATCACCGGCATGAATTCAACATGCGTAAATCCCATTTCTTTTACATAAGGAACAAGTCTTTCTGTTATCTGGTCATAGGTATTATAAGTTTCTTCATCATTTTTATCGGGTCGCTTCCAACTGGCCAGGTGAACTTCATATACACTCCAGGGTGCATCCAATGAATTATGCTTTTTTCTTTTCTTCATCCATTCCTTATCCTTCCATTCATAATACATATCCCAGGTAATGGAAGCTGTCACTGGTCGCTTCTCCCAAAAATTTGCAAAGGGATCACCTTTATCAGTCTCTTTTTTTATAACCATAATATGATATTTATAAACTTCTCCTAATTTAAAATCGGGAATAAATCCTTCCCAGATACCACTCTTATCCCAACGTGGATATAATTCGTATGTGATGATTTTTCCAATCATTGAAATTTCCTTTTACAGAAACTGAAGTTGCATTTGGCGCCCATACACAGAAATACATGCCCCACACATCATTCACCTGGATGGAATGTGAACCGAATTTTTTATATAAAGTATAATGTGTTCCGTTTTGATAATTTGTAACGTCATCGTCAGTAAGTAAGGAATAGTTCCAAACAGGTTTGGATGTATCAACGAAATTCTCTTCTTCGAACTTTTTTTTCACTGGCTTTGGTTTGGGATCCTTTGTTTCTCCCTTTCTGTTTGTGGATTTTTTACTCTTTTGAGTCATACGATCTTAGTTACTGTTTTCCGCTTATGGAATGTACGACCCTTTAACGTAAAATTAAAGGCTATTTCTATTAATATTCAATTAGATAAAGGAATTTAGCGACTTGTTCGATCCAACCCTGAGAAGACCATTGATCTCCGAAGGAGTCCTTCGGACAATTAAACTAAACCTCTGTTAACGCCATGAGAAAACTAATTTCGGGTCTACTGCTATTATTTATTGCTTCTTCAGCATTTTCACAATCACAGACTTTAAAAGGAACATTAAAAGATACTTCAGAAAACAGGAGTTTAGCTAACACCGTCATTTCTGTATTAACTAAAAAAGATTCTGTATTGGTAAAATTTGTTCGTGCTGATAAGGACGGCAATTTTACAATACAAGGACTTAAAGCAGGAAGTTATATTCTTTTAATAACACATCCCTACATGGGTGATTATTTTGATAATATAGAAGTAAAAGCTGACGCACCTACTGATCTTGGTAACGTACATCTTACTCCTAAGAGCAAATTACTTTCTGAAGTAATTGTAAGAAGTGGTTCCCCAATTAAGATCAAAGGAGATACGCTTGTTTATACGGCGGATAGTTTTAAAGTAAGACCCGGTGCAAATGTGGAAGAACTTTTGCGACGATTACCGGGAATTACAGTTGATAAAAACGGGCAGATCACTGCCATGGGTGAACGAGTAACAAAAGTATTGGTAGATGGAGAAGAATTTTTCGGCACTGACCCGGGTATTGCAACCAAAAGTCTTCGTGCCGATGCAGTGCAGGAAGTGCAGGTGTTTGATAAAAAAAGTGACCAGGCAGCGTTTACCGGTATTGATGATGGTGTAAAAGATAAAACGATCAATCTTAAGATGAAAAAGATGGCAGGGCATTTTGGTAAAGTGGAATTAGGCGGAGGGCTACCGGATAAGTATGATAACTCGGTTATGGCAAATTTTTTTAAGAACAAAAGAAAGATGGCTGCTTACGGTATAATGAGTAACACCGGGCAAACGAATCTCGACTGGCAGGATGCGCAAAATTATGGCGGCACTGATAATAATATGATGAGCGGAATAAGCGACGACGGAGGAATGTATATCAGTATTGGAGGCGGTGGCGATGACTATAATGGTGGCAGAAACGGAATTCCACAGAATTGGAACACTGGTTTTCATTACAGTGATAAATTTAATAATGCCAAAAACAGCTTTAATACCGGCTATAAATTCTCAAAAGTTATTGCACCAGGAATAACAAAAACTTTTTCACAGACCTTTTTACCCAATTCCGCACCATGGAGCAGTAATAGCACATCTGATAATCGCACCTCAACAAATAAGCATGCAGTTAATATGACGATGGAGTTCAATCTTGATTCAAACAATTCAGTAAAATGGACATCACGTTTCAATAATAACTCAAGTCTTGCCAAGGTTGATTATTCAACTGAAACTTTAGATGAACAAGGAGAATTTATTAATAATGCTACGAGGAAGAGTGAAACAAATACCGATAGAAACAATGTAGTCTCTTCCCTGCTTTGGAGGCATAAGTTTAAAAAATTGTCAAGGACACTCTCTATCAATGGAGATTTTAACTGGAACCGTTCACAGTCTGATGGCATGCTATATTCCCTGAACAATTATTATAAGAATGGAGTGCTTGATGATCGTGATACAACCGATCAGCAAAACATAACTGACAATATCAATAATACCGTAAGTACGAAGATCTCTTACACCGAGCCCCTTAAAAAAGATTTTTACATGGAGCTCACTTATGGATTTACTTATAATAATAACAAGAGTGATCGCCTTACCAATATCAAGAACATTAATGGCAAATACGATGAGATGGTTGATTCATTAAGTAATTTTTTCATATTTAACAGGGTTCAAAACACGCCGGGGTTAAGTTTCCGGCTCAATAAGAAAAAATACAGTCTTACGTTCGGAGGTTCTGTCGATTTTAACCAGTTTGAAAAAAAGGACCTGACAAGAGACACTATTGTTCATTATAATTTTGTGAACTTTATACCAAGAGCAAACTATACTTATAAATTCAAACCAAATGAGAGTCTTCGGATTAATTACAATGGAGCTACTACAGCTCCTTCATTAGAACAATTACAGCCAACCCGTGTAAACACTGATCCATTGAATGTTTATATCGGTAACCCGTCTTTGAAACCATCGTTCAGACACAGTATTGATGCCGGCTATAATTTCTATAATGTGCTGAAAGAAAAAAACATGTTCACCAACCTTGGATTTGGATTTACTGATAATGCTTTTGTGCAAGCAAGTTTCGTTGATAGTTCAGGAAAAAGAACCTACCTGACCGTAAATGCCGACGGTAATTATTATATCAGGTTTTATTCTGACTATGGATTTAAAATAAAAGGATTTGGCTGGAGAAATGGTATCGGGCCCGGTTATAATTTCAACCGCAGTGTTGAATATATAAATGGAGTAAAGAACATAAGCGTTACAAAGAGCTACAGCATCCGGCTTTCTACAAATACTTATAAACCGGAAAAATATAATGCATGGCTCTCCACAAGCTTCAGTTGGAATGATTCCAGGTCGTCTGTGAATTCAAGTGCCAATGCACAATATTGGTCAATCAATTTAAATGGCAGCGGGAGTAAAACGTTTGCAAAAAAATGGGAAGTTGGCTCTGACGTATCATTACAAATGCGCCAAAAAGATCCTCGTTTCCCGGATGCCAATAGCTTCACCACCTGGAATGGTTATCTCATTAAAAGATTTTTCAAAGAGAATCAATTTGAGTTGAAGCTGCAGGTAAATGATATTTTAAATCAGAACAAGGGCTATAACAGAAATTTCAGCAGTTATAGTTATACTGAAACTTATTATGAAACGCTCAAAAGATTCTGGTTGTTGACAGCAACATGGAATTTTTCAAAGAATGGTAAACCGGCAAAAATGTTTTAATCATTAAAAAAGTTCGCATGAAAAAGATATTTGCTTCAATAATAATTCTAATTGCAATTTCATCAAATGCACAGCAATTTATCAATAGTGGCATGATAGAATATGAGGTAAGAGTAAACAATCATCGCATGTTTGGCGATGGCTTTTTTGGTGAAATGTTCAAGGATAAAATGCCCAATTTTTCAACCACTTATTATCATTTGACCTTTAATGATAATAAGACCATTTACAAATATGACCGGTTGAATGAAAAAGACAAGTTACCATGGGGCACTAATAATGCGGAAGATAATGTCTGGTACAATGATTTCAACAACAATACAAGAGTAAATCAAAAATTCGTTTTTGATCAAACCTATATACTTTCTGATTCTTTAATGAAATTGAATTGGAAAGTTATGCCGAATGAAACCCGTGAGATAGCAGGTTTTGTTTGCAGAAAAGCGCAGGCTGTTATTTTTGACAGTGTTTATGTATTTGCTTTTTATACAGATGAAATAACGGTAAGCGGCGGCCCAATGGGTATTCATGGTTTACCGGGAATGATACTGGGTGTCACCATCCCAAGAATGTTTACAAGCTGGATCGCTACCAAATTACAGGTGAATGGGGTTAATACAAATATTATTGCAGCGCCAACTAAAGGAAAAAAGAAGCCAGCAGAGGAACTAAAACAATCGGTACAAAAAGTATCGAAAGATTGGGGAACATGGGGTCAACAATCGATCTGGAATATTTTTATATAAACTATTTCTTCTCCGAAGGAGTCATTTAGACAATTCCATTACCAATAAATATTTTTCGCCAAGTGTAAGTTTTGGCTCAAGGTTGAATGTAACTCCTGTTGCTACATCGTATGCTTTTGTAAAACCCTTTATACGTTCAGTAAATCTTGAAAGATCAATTGTTGCAGATTGATCGCCTGTATTCATTACACACATCACTGTTTGCGTTGCGTCATAACGAAAATAAACATATACACCATTCTGAGGAATGAACTGCATCGTTTTACCATTTTTAAGAGCGGATGAGTTTTTTCTGAAATTGGCTAGTGTCTTTATATAATTGAATGTTTCATTTTCGGGTGGTGTTCTTCCGGCAGCTTCAAACTTATTTACAGCATCACCGGCAAATCCGCCAGGAAAATCAAGTCTCACTTCCTGGTCTGTGGGGTTTTTAAAATTCTTCATTAAAATTTCATCGCCATAATATAATTGTGGAATGCCTCGTATTGTAAGCAACATTGCCATTCCCATTTTAAATTTTGCAAGATCCTCCCCCACCACAGAAAAAAACCTGTTCATATCATGATTATCTAAAAAAATACAATTGCGTAATGGATCTTTATATACCATGTCCTCAGCAAGAGTAAGGTATAATTCATTTATTCCCGTTGTCCATTCTGCCTTTTGAGTTAAACTATTGTGCATTGCAAAGCACAGCGGGAAGTCAAGGGCTCCCATCGCATTATGTTTAAATGGCAGATCCATTGTATTGCGAACAAAATATGCATTGGAAAGAACATCATGACCCCATGCTTCAACAAAAGTGGTAACTGACGGAAATTCTTTCAGCAGGGCCGCATTTACATTGTTCAAAAAAATTTCATCACAATATTTATAAGTGTCGACACGAAACCCGTCAAAACCAAATTCTTCCGTTAACCAAATTGCATTTTGAATAAGATAAGTAGCAACATATGGGTTCGCCAAATTAAGATCAGGAAGATGACGAACAAACCATCCTTTCAACATAATATTATTATCAATCGTTGACTTATTTGGATCAAATACTGATGCATCCCGATGACTTGGTCCTGTAAAATCAGGCCATTGATTGATCCAGTCTTCTGCAGGAGGATCTAAATTTATCCAATGATAAAGCCCGATATGATTATATACTGCATCATGTATTACTTTTAATCCCTTTTCATGTGCCGCATTGATCATTGACTTGTACGCTTCATTACCACCATAGCGTTTGTCGATCTCATAATGATCCGTAAACCAGTAGCCATGAAAACCGGCAAGGTTAAAACTAACCTCCTGCATTTTAGGCATATCATTTTCAACCAATGGTGTACACCAAATTGTTGTTACACCCATATCTTTCAAATAATCAAGATGATTTTCAATTCCTTTAAGATCGCCTCCATGTCTTGCATATTTATCATTACGATTTGCTTCCGGGTCACGCATATCACTGAAAACATCATTCGCCGGATCGCCATTTGAAAACCGATCCGGCATTAATAGATAAACAAGATCATCGGAAGTAACACCTTTTACTCTTGTCTTTCCATTCTCTTTGCTACGGGCTTTCAGTTCATACTCTATATCTTCAAAGCTCATCCCCGGCGCTTTTAATTTTAATATTGCTTTGCCCGGTTTTATTGTTGAAGAGAGATTAAGATCGATCTGCAAGTAGCCTTTGTTTTCAAAAGCCGTTATTTTTTTTAAGGTAATACCGGGATATGCAGTAGTTACCGTTTTTACATTCCCGATACCATCACTACGCAGCAATAAACTAAGTGAAGGATTTTTCATTCCTACCCACCAATGGGTTGGATATATTTCCTGGGACAACAATAAAACAGGAATAATAAATACTAATGAAAGTATTGTTAAGATCTTTTTCATATAGAAAATTTAAACTGATCGTTGTTCAAGTATCTCCATTTCAGCAGTTGCAGCGTCGTCTGCTTTACCTAAATTCTTTTCCTTTATAAATAGAAAGCAGATTATTGCTGCAACGATCATTAGTCCACCGCCGGATTGTACAGCAGTAAGCATATTATTATTCAATACATGATTCATTAACCATGGATAACAAAACGAAGCAATGATCTCAGGTAATACGATAAAGAAATTGAATATGCCCATATACACTCCTATCTTATCTCTTGGCAATACACCGCCCAACATTGCATAAGGCATTGACAAAATACTTGTCCATGCAATTCCAACTCCGGTCATGCAAACAAAAAGCATGTACTTATTGGTTACAAACGCAACACTGATAAGCCCGACAGCACCCACCAATAAACAAATTGAATGCGTAAGTTTTCTTCCCAGTTTATCTGCAATAAAAGGCAGGATAAACGCAAAAATAAAAGTGACTACACTGTAATATGCCAATGTTAACCCGGCAAAATCTTTTCCTTCGCCAAATTTGGGATCAGTATTAGAAGTAGCTCCGAAAATATGATAGGCTACCGAAAGGGAATAATAAAACCACATAAGGAATAAGCCAGGCCATGTGAAAAATTGTACAAGAGCAATGATCTTCATTCGTGAAGGCATATTTTTTAAAGCAGATAAGATCTCTGCTACGCCGCCGCCAATTCCTTTGTTTGACTCTTTTCCCTTCTCTTTAAATCCAGCATCAGACGGCGGATATTCTTTTGTAGAAAAAACTGTAAACAGAACAGCTGATAAAAAGAAAAATGCACCGATATAAAAAGAATATTTCACATTATCTGCGATCACACCTTTTGCAGCAATATTTTCAACATGTAAAAGATTTTTAAGTATCCATGGTAATGCAGAAGCAATGCTACCGCCAAGCCCGATCATAAGGCTTTGCATAATAAATCCACGATTCAATTGACTATCCGGAAGTTTATCTGCTACAAAAGCACGAAACGGTTCCATTGCAACATTACCAAACACATCAAGTACCCATAATAATCCCGCTGCCATCCATAGTTCTGTGCTATGCGGCATAAAAAGCAATGCAATAGAACTAAGCAATGCCCCTATAAAAAAGTAGGGTCTTCTTCTTCCCCATGTTGGGTGCCATGTACGATCACTTAAATAACCTATGATCGGTTGTATAAACAATCCAGTAACCGGCGCTGCTAAAAAAAGATATGGGATCTTGTCAGCATCAGCTCCCAGATTATCATAGATAACCCCCATATTAGCTCTTTGCAGATCCCATCCAAACTGAATTCCAAAAAATCCAACACTCATATTAATGATCTGGCTAATGCTTAACCGGGGCTTATCGCCTGTAAAGGCTGTTGACATATACAATCGTTAAATGAAGAATGTATGCGGAAGATAGGAAGATTATGTATTCATTACACATTTTGATCACAAAAAAAGGGAACCGAAGTTCCCTTTATAAAAAATTTATTTCTCATCAACTGATCACAAAACCATTTGGAATGATCGCTCCTTTTTTTACTACAACGATCCCATCCTTAACTGTATAAAGAGAGTGGTCTTTATTTTCAAGATGGGTGCCTCCGTTGATCCTTACATCATCGCCGATCCGGACATTTTTATCAATGATCGCATTTTTAATATAACAGCGATTGCCGATTCCCAACAATGGAATGCCCCGTTCTTTTGCATGGGCAATTTCTGCAATGGTTTCATAGTAATCACTACCCATCATATAAGTGTTTACAAGAGTGGTTCCATGTTCAACACGTGAACGAATACCAATAACAGAATGCTCGACACGACTTGCATTAATGATTGAACCTTCCGCAACCAGGGTTTTTTCTAGTGTAGTACCACTGATCTTTGCAGGAGGCAGCATCCGGCTGCGTGTATAAATAACCCGGTCGTTGTCAAACAAATTAAAATCCGGGATATCTTTTGTCAGGTCAATATTAGCTTCAAAGAATGAATAAATATTTCCAATGTCAGTCCAGTAACCGGCGTATTGATAACTGGCCACTTTATATTTTTTGATCGACTGTGGAATTATTTCTTTACCAAAATCTGTTGCTTCCTGGAATTCATTTTCCAAAAAATCAAATAATAGATTGCGATTAAAAATATATATGCCCATTGAGGCAAGATAATTTCTTCCTTTAGCTTTCATCGCCTCGCCTGTGTCACTCACCCAATCAGGCAGGAGTTCTTTCTTTGGTTTTTCAATAAAAGCGTGATCAATCCGTCTTTGGATTTAAGAATTCCAAATTCAGGAGCCTCTCTTTCTGTAACAGGAATTGTAGCAACTGAAATATCTGCCCCCAATGCTTTATGGTTGTCGAGCATTTCAGCAAAATCCATTTGATACAACTGGTCACCGGACAGGATCAGGATATAATCGCTTTCAAATGGCTCAATATGACGAAGACCTTGCCTAACCGCATCAGCAGTTCCCTGGAACCATGTTGGATTATCAGGTGTTTGTTCTGCAGCAAGTATATCAACAAAGGCTTTACTGAATGCACTGAAGTGATACGTATTTTTTATATGCCTGTTAAGCGAAGCAGAATTGAATTGTGTAAGCACAAACATTCTTCCTATTCCATTATTTAAACAATTAGAAATAGGAATATCAACTAAGCGATATTTACCAGCAATTGGTACGGCCGGTTTACTACGGCTGGCAGTTAACGGATATAGTCTTGAGCCGGCTCCCCCACCAAGAATTACACTTAGAATTTCTCTTGAGTGAGTGATTGTTCTTATTGCCATAATTTGTTAAGATAATATGAATAGATAATAGTGAACAGATAATAGATGATAGTTGTTTTAGTTTGTTACCAGCTTCTTTGATTTAATAGTTTTAACACTTGAAATTAACATTTTCAACAATTGAGTTGCATCATTTAACATTGAATCGAACATTTTCTTATTTATGTAATCAGTAGCGTATAATAGTTGCAGCCAGTAAACGCTTTCATTTGCTTCTTTCAAACCAATATGAAGTTTATGCATAAAATCCTTTCTGCTTTCAGCAAATTCGGCCTCTCTAACCAATGCGCCAATAGATGTTCCTGCCCTGATTATTTGTTGTGAAATTACATATTCACCATGCTTTTTTTTCAAGTATTTATATAAATTAATAACTCTGACTGCAAAATCAAAACTTTTTGATTTTAAAATACTGTTGCTGCTCATACTCGAATGTTTTTAGGATGAGGTTAATTTGAATTAAAAGTTAGGCAAAAATCTAATGTATCTGCAAATCAAATGCATTATTATCTATTATCTGTTCACTATCATCTAATAAACTATCATCTCATTTCAGAGACTGATACAACTTTATATACTCTCCTGCAGACGACTCCCACGAATGATCGATCTTCATCATAAATTCTCTTATTTGCTGAAACTGTTCTTTCCTGTTATAATAAAGATCAATAGCACGACCTACTGAATAAGTAACATCCCAAACAGTTGCTTCATTAAATCTTATTCCAAAACCTTGCCAATCGCCAATATCAACTATCGTATCTTTTAATCCACCGGTACTTCTCACTATCGGTACTGTACCATATCTCAGTGCATACATTTGATTCAATCCGCAAGGCTCAACACGACTTGGCATTAAAATAAAATCAGCCCCGGCGTAAATTAAATGACTTAATGATTCGCTGTATCCAATATAAGTGTTTACATAACCACTTAGCTGTTGCTTTATACTTTCCAGTTGTCCTTCTACGGCAGGATCACCTGAGCCGAGAATTAAAAAATTACAATTCCCCTGATGCTGGTAAACAGAAGAACTGATCGCTTCTGGTAAAATATCGGCCGCCTTCTCTCCTACTAATCTTCCTATGAAAGTGAACAAAGGCTTTTCTTCATCAAGCTCAAATTGCTTACAGATCTCTTTTTTATTTTTTCGTTTCCCTTTTACAAGAGTTTCAACAGAAAAATTTTTTGCCATGTATTCATCTGTCTCCGGATCCCATACCTCATTATCAATTCCATTTAATATGCCACTGCATTTTCCTTTTTCATATTCAAAAAGTTCTTCAAGTCCGTTTGCAGTATGACGCAGCTCATCCATATAGCTTTGGCTTACTGTATTTACTTTCCAGGCACATCGTACTGCTGATGCTAACGGGTTGATATTATTTTTCCAATCAAGCATGCCCCACTTCCAGCTATCATAAGCAGGTATATAATGCGCCTTATCCCAACCCATCCATCCCTGGTATTGTCCATTATGAATTGTAAGCACGGTAGGTATCTGGCTTAGATGTCTGAACGCATAACAGAATTTGATCATGAAGGGGATCAATCCGGCATGGTGATCATGCACATGAATTACATCGGGCCAGTGTTGCCATTTGCTCAGCCAATCACAAACCGCAATTTGAAATGCAGTGAATCTTTCGGAATCATCATCATATCCATATATCTTTTCACGGTCAAGCAAGCCATTTATATCAACAAGAAAAAGATCAAATCCAAGTTTATTTGTTTTCTCTTTTATAACACTGTAATGAAACCATTTTGTTCCGAGGTACTGGCTTCCTTCATGCACCAGTTCCCATTCATTGTTATATAAAAATTTTGTTCGGTACATTGGCATGATAACTTTTGCCACATGCCCGAGCTTGTTCTGATATTTTGGCAACGCTCCCACCACATCCCCAAGACCACCTGCCTTGGCTACCGGGTAACATTCCGCTGATATATGAATTATTTCCATTTGCAGCTAACAGTTATTTCGAGAAACTAATTCAAAGTAAGCTGTTTTTACTAAAGACATGAATATTGTATAAAAATTTTTCGCTAACAAAAATTGTTTATTTTCATCGCCAAATTATTCATCTAAACGATTGCAACTATGGCAACAGCAATGGGACCTTCCAAACCTATAGCAGCATCTTCTACAGGTTTTATCCCGACCAATTATGGAGCACTTAGTACCTTAGTTCTTGTGTTTTTCTTCTGGGGATTTATTGCTTCCGGCAATAGTGTATTCATCCCCTTTTGCAAGCACTACTTTAATCTTGACCAGTTTCAAAGCCAGTTAGTTGACTTTGCTTTTTATACAGCCTATTATATTGGAGCATTAGTGCTTTTTATGTATGGCGCATTCGGGGGAAAGGATCTTGTTGCCAAATGGGGATACAAAAGAAGTATTGTGTACGGCTTATTGTTTTCTGCTATTGGCGCCGCCGCCATGATCATTGCAGTAAATGCAAACACTTTTGCAGGAATGCTGGCAGGACTTTTTATAGTAGCACTTGGTTTTTCATTGCAGCAAACTGCGGCTCAGCCATTCGCAATTGCGTTGGGTGATCCTTCCACCGGTATGGGCCGGGTAAACCTGGGAGGCGGTGTAAACTCTTTTGGAACTACCATTGGCCCTATTGTAGTCGCCTTTGCATTATTTGGAACTACAGCCGCTATAACGGATGAAAAAATTGCATCATTAGGTCTTAGCAAGGTTATCATTTTATATACTTGTGTTGGCGCATTGTTCATAGCTGCTGCTGCGCTTTTCTTTTTTTCAAAGAAAGTCCCTGCGGGTATTTCAACTGAGAAAACTGAAAATGCAAATAAGGCTTTATATTCTTTACTAATAATGACAGGATTGCTGATCGTAATGTTTGTTCCTGTTTTTAATAGTTATAAAACAGATCCTGCTACACTTTCTGATATTCAAAAACATGACCTTGAAACTTACAGAATGAAGTGGTTGCTGGGAGCATTGGCCGTTGTAGTTGTTGCCTTATTGTTTTCAAATTTAAGTGCAAGAAAGAAACCTGAAGGATGGGGTGCAATGCGCTATCCTCAACTTGTGTTGGGTATGCTTGGAATTTTCGTGTACGTAGGTGTTGAAGTTACCATAGTAAGTAACCTTAGTGAGCTGTTGAAACAACCTGACTTTGGCGGATATCAATCATCCGAAGTGGCGCCATTTATTTCCATGTATTGGGGAAGTTTGATGATCGGCCGATGGACGGGTGCCATCTCAGTATTTAATTTAAAAAAGACCACTCAGCAGATCATGATGTTTGTAGTTCCGCTGGTAGCATTTGGTATTGTGATCGCTGTCAGCGCTATTTCGCAATACGACGTGACCCCATTGTATTATTATATATTATGTGTGTTTATTCAAATGGGTGCATTTTATATCAGTAAAAATAAACCGGCAAGAACTCTTTTGATCTTTTCAATACTTGGTTTGGTCGCAATGCTTCTTGGAATATTCACGACTGGAAAAGTTTCGATCTATGCATTTTTAAGCGGCGGTTTGTTCTGTTCCATCATGTGGCCTGCTATTTTCAATTTATCAATTGCTGGTTTAGGAAAGTATACTACTCAAGGTTCTGCCTTTTTAATTATGATGATACTTGGAGGCGGTATTATTCCTCCATTACAAGGAAAGATGGCAGACTATATCCAATCAAAATCTGAAGTGGTTGGTTATGGCATTCACCAATCTTATTGGGTAGCAGTTCTCTGTTTTGCTTATCTCGCTGTTTTTGGATTTGCAGTAAAAGGCATTTTGAAAAAACAGGGAATTGATTACGAAACAAAAGCTGATGAAGATCTGACACCACTCGAAACTTTCCCTGAAGGTGCTTTAGAGGTTACTAAAAATTAATTTTTGAAAAGAATATCATTGCAGGCGATACAAAAATATTTTCAATGGCTAAGAAAAAAGCTGGACATATCATCACCGCCTTCCGTTACTCCACTCGCAATAGGAATTGATATTGGCGGTACAGGAACAAAATATGGTATTGTTGATCGTGATGGCAATGTTTTGTTCTCAGCTGAAATGTCAACAAAAAAGCACAAGACAGTAAGTAGTTTTATTGATGAATTGCACCAGGTAGTTTCTGAAGTGATCGACAAAGCAGGTGGTGTGGGAAGAATGAAAGGCATTGGTGTGGGTGCTCCCAATGGTAACTATTATACAGGCACTATTGAATATGCGCCTAATCTTCCGTGGGAAGGTGTAATTCCATTAGCAAAACTTTTGTCAGATAAATTCCAATTGCCTGTTACGCTTACCAATGATGCCAATGCCGCTGCTATCGGAGAAATGATGTATGGCGCAGCAAAAGGGATGAAAGATTTTATCATGATCACTCTTGGCACTGGTGTTGGAAGCGGTATTGTTGCAAATGGCCAGCTGATCTATGGACATGATGGTTTTGCCGGCGAATTAGGACATACTATTGTAATACCTGATGGTCGTATTCATGCGGGCACAGGCAAAAAAGGTTCTTTGGAAAGTTATGCATCAGCAACAGGTGTACGATTGACTGCTTTGGAATTACTTGAAAAAAGCAAAAAGCAAAGCCTGTTAAGAAAAATTCCTGCAGACATGCTGGATTCAAAAGCAGTTTATGATGCGGCGATCGAAGGAGACGAATTGGCAAAAGAAATTTTCAATTATACAGGCAAGATCTTAGGAATTGCTCTTGCTAATGCAGTAATGACCACAAGCCCCGAAGCGATCATTTTGTTCGGCGGGCTTACAAAATCCGGCGAGTTTATATTAAAACCGACCCGTGAAAGCATGGAAGATAATCTTATCCAGGTCTTTCAAAATAAAGTAAGGATACTTATTAGTCATCTGAAAGAAGCACATGCAGCAATACTTGGCGCAAGTGCACTGGTCTGGGAAAAAGAATAATTAACAATTAAAAATTAGTAATTAAGAATTTTACCTTCTTTTTAATAATAAAAACAGCAGGTACTGCCCTCTGCCCTTCTTTATCTGATGTTTTAATTGTTTCTTTTCCATTTACCAGCATACAACTGCTGCCACCTCCATCAAGATTCAATGCTTCCCAGCAACCGAGGTCTTTTAAAATTTGAGCTTCCTGTCCGAGTGTAGCACCATGAGCAACTGCATTTCTTCCCTCGATCACTAAAATAATAAGCTTGCCATCTTTTGTATAGCCCATTGCTGTTCGGGGATGTTTATCGTTAATTGCTTTACCGGCAAATTTTAGTTCTTCGTTATTCGTAATACTAATCTTCCCAAATTGTAGTAGCACGGGGCCACCACCAACTGCATTTCTCATTTTCCATTTTTTGAGCGTGGGTGACAGTACCACTATGTGTTGTTATCGATGTGGTGTAAATAGCATGTTCATAACTCAAACTATTTATTGAATCTTTTATTGGTTCAATTGATAACTGCATTCCAAACGAGTTTCGTTTTGTCGAATCTGAAAACACCCATGCAATATCTGCTTTTCGTTTTTTTGAGATCCCTATCGCACTTCCAAATGGATGACGATAAGTCAACGTATCTTTTCCCCTTCCGGGAATTGAGTGAATATTGTAGCCAACAAGCTTTCCATCTTTAATTACGACATTCAAATTTTGATTAGTGGTAAATGAAAAGAAAGTGCAATTAACAACAACCAGTGGCTGTTTATTCTTTTGATAAAATTGTGTTGGAGTAAATCTTCTTCCAAGAGTGGTATCTGCGGCAAAATCTATTTTTTTGTCTTTCAGATCTGCAATTAAATAAAATGCCCGGAAAGGCGCCGTATCAATTGGTTCATTGGTAAAATAAACATGAACTGATGATGGTAATGGCTGATACAATGAATCTACATTTGTCCATTTGAGTTGGGCATTCAGTGCAGTTGAATTAATAATTAATAGGGAAAAATTAATAATTCTCTTTAACCGGGTATTCATCATGGGTATTCAAAGATAATACCTGCAAACTTCATCGTGAAACGCTTCCTTCTATTAGTTGTTTGTTTGCCCTAGATATTCTTTCAATCCCGTACCGATAATATAAGTCCAGCCTTCCATAAAATTTTCTTTAGCAAAATCTTTGTTTGCAGCAACCGGAAATGATTCGAGTCCTTTATGACTAAGTTTCAATTTTGGATTGAGATAAGACAGAGTGGGATCTAGTTGAGAACACTACAATAAAAGCCAGCGTTGGAAACAAGATCCTCTATTTCGTTGGTTGAAACCGAGTCCCCCTTTACACGGAGAATATTGTCGCAGTCATGCAGATCAAAATTGACTGAATAGCAGGGAAAATGCAGTTTGAGAATTGCTATAATTTTTTCAGCCTGCAAATGATCGGTAACATTTGTTTTAAAGATCTCCACCATACCAAATCATTTCTTAGCAATACTTTTCTTAAGAGAGAATTTTTCTTCGTTTTGTTTAACCCTGAATTTTACGATCTTACTTATAATATCATAAGGAATTGGCCTGTCATGTGGAAATTGTACAGATCCTTTTGCACTCTTAAACGAAGACAGTTCTTTATAGTACTCAAATACCCCTCCTGCTCCGGGATAAAACCCGATATGATTTTTATACGCAGCAAAATAAACAAGCATTCCATAGTACTTATATCCGGGCATCTGGTAACTGATCACTTCATCTGCTTTTGGTGCAGCGGCTTTGATCGTTTTTCGAAGTTGTTGCATTCTTTTTTTTACATCCGTTGGAAAAGAAGCAATGTACTGATCAACTGTTTCAGGAACTACTTTGGCTTTTTCCATAAATTTATTTATTGATAAGTTATTTTGCTATGTTCATTTTTTTCTTCCAGAAAATATAAGAGAGTATTCCAAATAATATCCAAATACCCATACTTAACATCCCGGGGTCAAATGGCATGTTAGGTGCAGCAATAAAAGAATATACTGCAGCTATCAAATCAAAAAATAAACCGGCATAGGCCCACTCCTTTATTGTTTTTAACCCTGGAATTAAAATAACAATTGAGCCTATCAGCTTAGCATACCCAGTGAATGGAATAAAATATTCAGGATACCCTAATGCATCATGTATTAACATGACTGCATCTTTATTGACAGTCAGGCTTCCTACTGCAGAGAATATCATTAGTCCGGCAAATATGATGGTGAAGACCCAGTAAAGAACGTTGGTTGTTTTGGTTGTCATTATATATGCTTTTAAAAGCCAGGCGCTTAAATTTAAATTGTTTCCGTATACTTTTTAAAATTATCAAGAATAGCCTGCCACCCTCCTCTTTGTAATTCTACTGAATTCATACTTTCCGCTTCAAATGTTTCAACCACTTTGGTTTGATTGCCAGAACCTGAAAAACTGACCTGGACTTTTCTTCCATCACCAATAGTGTATTCAATATATTCATTTGTTTTTAGCACATCATAAACACCCCCGAAATCAAAACCCATACTTCCATCTTTGGCTTCCATACGGGCCACAAAACTTCCTCCTTCTCTGAGATCGGCTTTCACCCATGGTGTATGCCAATCATCGGAGGCATTGTTCCACTTTGTAATGTGCTGCGGTTCTGTCCATGATCTCCAAACTTTTTCTACTGGCGCATTCACAGTTGCTTCTACTGTAATTTTCGTTGGAGTGTTGGTGTTGTTTCCATTTTATTATTTTTTAAAGTTTTATAATTCAGTCTCCTTGTTGTTTTATCCCTTTAAACAATGCAAAGATCGCCATGGCATGTCCATGCCCAAGAGCAAAATCTTTTTTCAGCCATGCAACAATGTCACCAGCTTTTATTCCTTCACTCAATTTACCATTTTTCAAAAGACCTTTTTTCTCTGCCAGCTTTTTAAAATCATCGGCTGACTTGCCAGTTTTCGTTTTGATATTATCAAGATAAGCCTGGAATGACATCGTATTAATTTTTAGAATAGTTAAACATCCAGTTTACACCAAATTTATCGATAAGAACTCCAAATGTTGCACCCCAGAAAGATTGATGCAATGGCTCAATAACCTTGCCATCGGAGGAAAGATTATTGAAAAAGGAATTGATCTCTTCCGTACTGCTGCAGTTCATACAAAGATTGATCGAGTTTCCTTTTACAATATTATTCCCCATCATATCGGAAGCCATCAATACAATATTTTCTTTTGTCAAACTGCTGTGCAGGATCTTTGCACCCATTTCCGAAGGCATTCTTGCCGCCATTGGTGATTCTGAAATTTTTTGCATTACCAATTCGCCACCAAGGCATTGTTGATAAAAGGTCATTGCTTCGCGGCATTGGCCATTAAAGTTCAAATAGGCATTTATATGAGTCATCTCGCTTTTTTTAATTGATTCCAGTTTTAAGTTCCCAGTTACTGGTTACCGGTAACTGGGATCTGGTAACCTTGTTTTCAAGATCAAAAATATTGTCAGTTTCGCTAAGTGTTGCTGTGCAAATACGTCAATCCAAGGGGTTGTTTGCGACAACGAATCGTTTTACCTTTATCAAAACGAAAACCTATCATGAAAAATATCGCCATACTTGTGCCTGAAACAGCGGTGATAGAAGCAGTAGCCGATCCTCGTTATATGTTTACGGCGGTAAATGAGTTTATAAAAAGCCAGGGGAAACCTGCTTTATTTAATGTTCAATTAGTTGGGCTTACTAAAGAAGTGAAATTGGCTGACGGAATATTTTCAATTCATACCGATGCCACACTTAAAACTGCAAAGAAACCTGACCTGATCATTATTCCTGCGATCAGTGGCAATCTTGAACATGCCATTAAATTAAATAAGGATTTTCTTTCCTGGATCGTAATTCAGTATAAGAACGGCGCTGAAGTGGCAAGCCTTTGTGTTGGCGCTTTTATTCTTGCATCAACCGGGTTACTGAATGGAAAAAACTGTTCAACACATTGGTTGTTTGCAAATGAATTTAGAAAAATGTTTCCCGACGTTGATCTTGTTGATAATAAAATTGTAACTGAGCAAAATGGCCTTTATACAAGTGGCGGCGCAAATTCTTATTGGAATTTATTGTTGCACCTCGTTGAAAAATATACCAATCGTGAGCTAGCCATCCTTGCCTCTAAGTTTTTCGTTTTGGATATCGACAGGAAGAGTCAATCACCTTTCACAATGTTTATAGGACAAAAGATCCATGATGATGATGAAATAAAAAAAGCACAGGAGTTTATTGAAAATAATTTTATGGAAAAGATCACGGTGGATGAGCTTTGTTCAAAATTTGCAATTGGTCGCCGCACTTTTGAAAGAAGATTTAAAAAGGCAACAAATAATACGATCATCGAATACATTCAACGGGTAAAAATTGAATCAGCCAAAAAACAATTTGAAACAGGAAGAAAAACCGTTTCCGAAGTAATGTATGAAGTTGGTTATGCCGATACAAAAGCTTTTAGGGATGTATTCAAAAAAGTTACTGGCATGTCGCCACTTGATTATCGTAGTAAATACAATAAAGAAACCTTACACCTGAACTAACTGAATATTGTTACCGCATGTATCATCAAATACAGCAATTGTTGTCGGCCCCATTTGTGTTGGCTTCATGCTGAATTTTACGCCGAGTTTTTCCAATCGTTCAAATTCGCTTTGAACATTCCCGACAGAAACAGTAGTTAACGGTATACCAGCATCCTTTAAAGCTTTCTGATAAACTTTTGCAGGAGCAAAGCCCATTGGTTCAAGCACCACTTCCACCCCATCAGGTTCTTCTTTTGAAACGACAGTGAGCCAATTGTGTTCACCCATTGGTACATCAGTTTTCTTTATAAACCCAAGGATCTCTGTATAGAACTTTCAATGCTTTTTCTGGTCATCTAAAATGCTGGTCCATTTTACTTTCATATAAAATATTTGGGTAAAGGATAGATTGTTGTTTCACTAACCCCGGCCTTAAGGCCAGGGTTAAAAGATCCATTTATAGTAAGGGCTTTAGCCCATGAAATCATTCTGCTTTTAATATTATGGTAGCAAAAATGATAAATGAAACTGAATAATCGTTATTCAAAATTGCTCTTTTTATTTTGATAAGCTGAATGGAGTAGCACCGGTAATTTTTTTGAACAAGCTTATGAATGATGTCTTGCTTTTAAATCCGACTTCATTACAAACCTCATCTATACCTTTTCCTTTTAGCAAAATCTTTTTTGCTATTTCTATTCTCACTTCCTGCAAGTATTGGTTTGGAGTCCGGCCATAATATTTTTTAAATACCCGGATAAAATGAAATTTTGAAACCATTGCTTTGCCTGCGATCTTATCAAGATTAATATCTTCTGAAAAATGCTTGTCGATATAAAGCCTGGCAGCTTTGATCTTTTTTGTAAGATCATCGTGGGGATAAAGATTCTTATTTAGTCTCGCAACTTCATCACGATAAAAAGTCATAACAATTAATTTTCACCTGTTGGCTCAATAAGGTCCCAAAGATTGCCATAAATATCTTTGAAGACAGCTACTACCCCATATTCTTCTTTTGATGGTTGTCTTACAATTTCAATCTTATTATCTAATAAATTCTGGTAATCTCTTTCAAAATTATCTGTGTGAAGAAATAAAAAAACTCTTCCACCTGTTTGATTGCCAACACGGCTTAACTGTTCTTCATTGGCCGCTTTTGCAAGGAGTAAACAGCAACTATCTCCCCCTTTTGGTCTCACTAATACCCAACGCTTGGTTTCGAAAGCTGCGTATCTTCTATCAGATCAAAATGTAATTTTTCTGTATAAAATTTTATTGCTTCGTCATAATCATTAACAACAATGGCAATATGAGCAAGTCTTTGTTTCATCAGTTATCAATTTCTTTTAAGGCAGGCCGGCCATCCTCTTTTCTTTTCTCGTAATGAATAATAAATTTTGAAAGATCAGGTTTATATTTTCTGCTTCGTTTCAATTCATAATTATAAACACATTGCCCCAATTTATATAAAAAGGGATACCCGATATTGTCATAATCATATTTGTCATCGTTGAGGATGCCGTCACTATTTACATAAATAGTTGCGGTAAGCATGAATTCAACTTTATTTTTGAAATCAGCAACATAAGAAACATCAGTAAGGCAACCGTAGGCCCAACCCACTTTATTGAACACACGGATATAGTTTGGAATAACATGACTGCCTTGTTTAAAAAAGAATTTTACATAGCTATCGTAATAAAGGCCTGTATCATATTTTGGGAAATCAGTTTCAGATGGGTATTGTGAGAGAAAACGATATAGAAAATCATAATCAGCTTTTTCCAAATTGAAACGCCTGTTTTCCGGAACGGAGTTGGGGAATAAAACAGACTGAAGTAATTGCTGAAGATGATAAACAGTTACGTTGTTAGCCATCGTAAAATCGATCGGCTCATTGATCAAACTATCCTGCGCATTCATGTAGGCACTTCCCATTTTATTGATATGACTGAAATCAAATGAATCGGTGTTATATGCCGGCTGCTGAAAATAAATAAGCGAACCATCGGGTTTAATAAACCGAATCGGATTTGTATGCCTGTTCTCATCAGCATTCATTCGCATAAATCGGCGTGTGATCCGCATATCGGGATAACCCATTTCATGAAGTCGCCGGTTAGTTGTTTTCTGTCCTACAAACTCATACATCCGGGTATAGGCATCGTTATCACTTACTAAAAAAGCTTTACTTATAAATTGTGCAATAGATGGCAATCCATTTTCAGCAGTACTGTCTTTGTGCAAAATTGTTTGTCGTGAATAGCCACTATCGTATTGCATCGGCGTAAACATGTCTATCCCTTTTTGCTTAAGTCCATTCAACTTTTCCAATGATAAAAAAGCCAACGGCATTTTTACAGTAGATGCCGGATTAAAATATTGCAGTGAGTCGTAATTGAAATAATAGTTAGTGAAAGAAGGGATATTATTCTTATCGCGGTTGATCTGTGTGTAAACTATTTGATAGCGGTATATCTCCGGATGCCGGATCACTGATTGAAATAAACTGTCTTTTTCAACACCAAAAATATCTTTTAGCTGCTTACTTGTTCGGGACTGCGCAATGCTGCTTACTGAAGAAATAAGTCATGGCAAAAAAAACTGTATGACGACGCATGAAGTGAAGATAAATTAAAACATATTAATTGGAGAGTCAGTTTTTTACTGAATAGATAAGAAAGGCAAGACCGTTGGGATAAATTTTATGATCAGTAAGCGTTAACCATGTTCTTTCCGCTATATCACTGAATAAAGCTTTCCCGCTTCCAAGGATAACAGGATGTACAGCTAAAATAAGTTCATCAACAAGTTGAAGATTCATTAAAGAAGAGATAAGCTCTGCGCCGCCAAATAACCATATATCTTTTCCTTTTTCCTTTTTAATTTTTTCACTTCCTTTTTGATATCACCATTTACCAATAACAACTCCTTCTTTTACTTCAGTAAGAGTATTAGAAAAAACATACTCTTTCATTTTTGGGAAACCAGTTGGTGCTTCATCTTGCATGGACTGCACCAATTCATAAGTTTTGCGGCCCATAAAAGTTGAATCAATTCGTTTGAAAAATGCAGACATGCCATAATCCTGGTCAGTAAAGCACCAATCAAATTCTCCATTTGGTCCTTCAATGTATCCATCGAGGCTGACAGCAAGCTGAAGAATTATTTTTCTCATTTCTGATGTTTAAATTTTAATTACAGACCTGTGGAATTGCAGCTGCTGCTGCCTGGTATCCCAAATTTACTGCAGTTTTAAGGTCCAGGCAGGCGGCATCCTTTTTGCCAGAATAATATTCTGCGAGTGCCCTGCTATAAAATGACACGGCATAATCTGGTTTGATCTGGATCGCTTTTGAAAAGCTTGTGATCGCTTCATCATATTTCTTTTCGTTGTAAAAAATATTGCCCTTGTTATGATATGCCTGTACGTATCCCGGGTTTACTTCAATCGCTTTATCAAAATCTTTTTGCGCCAGTTCGTTCATTGATCTGTTCATATATAAAGTTCCGCGGTTAAAATAAGCGAGGGAGAAATTTGGATCTAACCCGATCACCTTCGCATAATCTTTCAATGCATCATCAAATTGTTTGTTGTCCCGAAAATTATTACCCCGGTTCAGGTATGCTTCAATATAGTTTGGATTCAATTCTATGGCTTTAGTGTATTCCTTAATTGCTTCTGAATTTTTACCCTGGCTCATAAAAAGAATTCCCCGCGAATAGAATGCTTCAGCAAAGTCCGGTCTCAGGCTAAGCGCCTTATCATATTCAATAAGGGCCTCATCAAACCTGTTTGCATTTTTTAAAGCATTTCCGCGACCAATATGAAACCCTTCAGAAGATGGCATGAATTCAATTGCTTTATCAAAATCCTTAAGGGCCAGATCATTTTTGTTTTC
Source organism: uncultured Bacteroidota bacterium (assembly GCA_963746915.1). Classification (GTDB taxonomy): domain Bacteria; phylum Bacteroidota; class Bacteroidia; order Chitinophagales; family Chitinophagaceae; genus VBAS01. The sequence goes on from CAVVDD010000007.1 coordinate 70,797, forward strand.
ATTCAAATAAAGAGTGCCACGATTATTGTAAGCATTAGCGTACCTGGGATCTAATTCAATCGCCCTATTAAAATCATTAAGCGCTGTATCATTCTTTTCTTGGTTTAAATAAATATGACCCCTGTTATTATAAGCGATCGGCACTGTCTGGTATTGGCTGATCACATCATTCCAAAGGGCCAGGTCATTGTTCCAAACATTACATCGTGTATATGTTCTTACAGAAAAGAAAACTGTGAATATGGCTAATAACCCAAAAGCTGGCGTCTTTAATTTCTTATTCATTAAAAAAGTAAATCCCTCACCAGCCAGGTAAAAGATACCAATGGAGGGTATATAACTATACCGATCTGCCATAACAGCGCCGCCAACCGGCAGTAATTGTAAAACGAGAAAAACAGTAACAGCAAAAAAGCCAATGCCAAAAAAAAACTTTTTGGTAATCCTGAGCGAATAGAAAACAGCGATCATGATACCGGCAAATAAAACCGGGTACAGATAATATAGTATCGGTATATCCTCAGTGCTCTTTATAGGATATGGATAATAAGCACTAAGCTGCAATGGAAAAAAAAGTTGAATTATGTAGGTAATAAACCCGTAACAGGCAAACACAATTCGTTGTAGGAAAGAGAAATTAACTACATCCGTTGCACCAGCTGACTTTTGCGCAAATACGGCCACGATTCCAAAACCAATTGACAACAGGATAAATGGGAGTTTTTCCAGCAGTGTCTTTCCATTTATTTTTCGACCCTTAAAATAATCAGTTAGTATCAGTAATGCAGGCAGTGAAGCAGCCATCGCTTTTGAAAGAAGTGAGAGACAAAATAACAATAAAGAAAAAAAATACAATTTCTTTTGCTCATTGGTAATATACTTTAAGTAAAGTATATAAGATGCAAGAAAGAAAAAAGTATACAGCAGGTCCTTCAGTTCGGCAGCCCAGGCAACTGACTCAACATGCAAGGGATGAATACCAAACAAAAGAGCGGCAATAAGGGCAACAGTTGGTTTGTTTACAAGAAGATTTATTGAATAAAAAACCAGACATAACATTCAGTAAGTGCAACAATAGATTGACGACATGATAGCCAGTTTCATTCACTCCGAAAAATTGATATTCTATGGCAAAAGTTAGTATAGTAAGAGGATGATAATTTCCCATTACATATTCTGAAAAAATATCTTTCAGGTTAATGGAATATACCAGCGGATTATTTTTTATATAAAGATCATCGTCCCATGCTAAGAGCTTATTATTAAAAACAGGCAGGTAGACAACAATAGAGATCAGCAAAATGATCCCCAGCAAAGCATAAGGATTCCATGTGCCCGGCTTTCTGCTTTTAACTATCTGCACAGGCTTGGTTTTTGATGCCTGGTTTTGTTTATACTTTATTTTTTTCTTCATTGCAAATAAAGATAGAAAATAAATCTCCTGGCCGAATTGAGGTAAGACATTAATTTATTTTCCTCTGCCAATGAATGGCTTGCTGCCTGAGAAGCCGGAAGTAATGCATAAGGATTAATGCCGATGATTTGAATTTTTGCGGAGAGAGATTTCATCGGGGCAAATTAAAAAGTTTTCAAAACAAAAAATCCCGCCGAAGCAGGATAAACCAACCTACGCTAAAGCTTCGGTTGGCAAGCTATCATCTTTCATCTATCAATTATCATCTACTACTCTCCCACTCTTTCCTTCCCAATCCTGCAAACACATGTCTTTCGCTATGATAAGATGAACGAACCAGCGGGCCGCTTTCTACATAATCCAATCCAAGCTTGATAACCGATCTCACGGTATTCAGCAAACTCATCAGGATGTACAAAGCGATGAACAGGTAAATGTTTTTTTGTTGGCTGCAGATATTGACCAATCGTTATCACATCACATCCATTGTCCCGCAGATCTTTCATTGTTTGTATCACTTCTTCTTTTGCTTCACCAAGACCGAGCATGATACCGCTCTTGGTTCTCATGCCACCTTGCTTTAATATCCTTATCACTTCCATGCTGCGCCAGTACTTGGCTTGTATGCGTACCTGTCTTGTCAATCGTTCTACTGTTTCAATATTATGCGATCACTACTTCCGGTGCTGCATCAATGATGCGTTGAATATTTTCTTTCTCTCCTTTAAAATCAGGTATCAGTGTTTCAAGGGTTGTATCGGGATTCAATGCTTTTACTGCTTTGATGGTATTGTACCAGATAATAGAACCGCCATCTTTCAATTCATCCCGATCAACAGAAGTAATGACGGCATGTTTTACTTTCATCAGGTGAATGGCTTCAGCCACTCGTTGCGGTTCATCCCAATCAACCGGTTCGGGCCGGCCTGTGGCTACTGCACAGAAGCCGCAGCTTCTTGTACAGATATTCCCAAGTATCATGAATGTGGCAGTGCCTGCTCCCCAGCATTCGCCCATATTGGGACAGTTGCCGCTTTCACAAATGGTATGAAGTTTATGTGTATCAACAAGGCTGCGGACATGCTTATAGTTCTTCGCCGATGGGAAGTTTTACCCGAAGCCATCGAGGTTTTTTACTTCTTGGCTCAACAGGCTCTGATATTATTGGAAGTTCTGTCATTGTTTTAAATATTCAACACTCAATATTCAATAAGCAATGTTCAAATAATGACATCACTTGAAAATTGATTGTTGAGTGTTGAACATTGAGTGTTAATATAGTTGAATAGGATTACCGAAGTACAAGTAGTGCACACAACAGATGTTGAATAGCAACTTATCGGCTGGTAACACAATTATCCTATTGCCGTTCAACTTCGCTAAAGCTTCGGAATACAGCCGCCGCAAAAATAAAGCTATTACTTGCGGCGACCAAACATGAAAGCGATATGTCCCTGGTAAAAGAATTGCTTATCTTTCTGGTAAAGCATGATAGGAATGTTGCCAGAATAGAATTCGGCACTTACGCCGACTTCGATACCGGAAACAACTTCATTGTAGCGGCCAAATCAAAACGAAGACCAGTTTTTACAAATGCCCCGGGTTTTAACTTTCATTTCACCCCAACCCATACCAAAGCCTCCACTGCCGATTATAAAACCAAATTTGAACAGGGAATCAGTTTCGGGAGAATATTTAATTGTTTTGTTAGCGCCATTATCTTCAACCTGGATATAATAAGGACGCAGTAAACCCAATGACAAGCCGCCTTTATAAACTACACTGACGGCTACACCGTTCTTATTTCCTTTTTGCCCAAGAAAGCGATGGCCGCCAAAGCCGAGTTGCAGTGAATAAAAATTATTGATCTTGCCATACACATAAGGATTGCCAAATGAAAAACCCCCGGTACCATTTGGCAGTTTATCTTCTTTAGGATTTTTTATCTCGTTAAACTCAATGCCATATACAAAATCCATTCCTGGGCGATTTCTTTTTGCCCCTTTCATAAAAGGCTCCATAGCCATTTGTCCGTAACTGTATACCCCAAATACTTTGTGATGAATAAACGAGAACGCCTTCTTCTTCCTGGCGGGTCATTTCAGTTGCCTTCTTTTGCTTCTCCTGCTTTTTTATCTGCTTTTTTGTTTGCTTTTTTGGAACCTCCTGGGCTAATAAAGATGAACCCAGGGAAAACAAGAATGCAATGATGAATAGTTTTTTCAAGGGAAAAATATTTTTAACTAAGGGGGTATGTAATTAATTTCTCTTTGGACTCCTTTACTCTTAGTATTGTTTATAACGTAAATTTAGGGCAAAAAAACATAATGACCTCAACAGTAGTTTATAATGGCGAGTTAAGAACCACCTGTACCCATTTGCGCAGTGCCAATAGTTTTGAAACAGATGCCCCGGTTGATAACAATGGTAAAGGCGAAAGATTTTCACCTACCGACCTGATGGCGACATCACTGGCAACTTGTATGATAACCGTAATGAGTATAAAAGCAAGAACAATGGGTTTTGATCTGACTGGTGTTAAGATAGATGTATTAAAGATCATGAAAGCTGATCCGCGTCGTGTGGGTGCCATCGAATTGACTTTTCATATTCCCGATAGCTTGCTTAATACAGATGAAAAAACAAAAACGATCTTGAAAAATACAGGGATGACCTGTCCTGTTGCATTGAGTGTTCATCCGGATATTGAGCAAAAAGTGAATTGGGGAGGCTGGAGTTAGCTGGAAACCATTGTTTTTTTTTCTCGTAGTATTTCTTAGGAATGCGGTGGCTTTAAATTGATATCAATTAAGGTATAAATCCTGAAATATAACAGGTGGATTCTCTTTTGAAGTATAAACTCCGGCATCTACTTTTAAGGTCAAATTAAAACCTATGAAGACAAGGATAATTCTTTTTGTATTGATGGTTATGGTGCTTTTTCATCATGCTTAAGAGCACTTACTCCAGACCAGGCTGCTAATGGAAGTTATAAGAAATGCCACCCAATGAGGTGATCAGCTGCTTTTGAGAAGTGCATTTCCTACGGCACAATCCAGACATCTTTTTTTACTGCAGTATTCGTTCTTTAATTCGATCAATGCCTGTGAATCATGGGCATTTTTATTTTTTAAGCCTGTATGTTCAAACCCTTTGGTTATTGAATTTGATTCCGCCGTTATTTCTTCCAGCCATTGCAGTGCTTTATCCTTGAATTTTTGTTCTTTATTAAAATGCCCATAAGCAAACAGTACGGCGCATACTGTATTAATAAGAATATTGTCTACCATCCCTGCACCAAGATTTTTCTTTTTAAAGGAAGACGTCTCATCAAAACGATAATGATAATGCCAGTAATCATTGGCGGTCACATCAAGCCATTTCTTAACATCCTTTACAGAATTCGTTTCTCTGATCTTAGAGAACAAATGTTCTGAATGATGGATGAGCATAGCCAACTGCGCCAGCCGGATGGTAGGAAAATTTCCGGGTCGCATCCGAAGAAAGAAGGGTGTATAGGTATTTTGTTTGAGCTTGTATTTGCTTTTATAGAATCCATATTCTTTTTGCAACATGACCGGGTAATCTTCTTTGAATTTTTCATTGAGCAAATTTGACTGCCCCATCAACAATGCTTCTAACTGGTGAATTTGATTTTTATGTTTAGCCAAAATATTTACCGGGATACTCCTCGCCATTGCTTCAAAAGCATCTGCATTTATTTTTATTCCAAAGTTTCTTGCCAGCAACCACCAGAATGTTTCTTCCCAATGATAATTGTTTTGCTCAAGATATGTTTCAACAATAGCAGATTTCCTTATAAGCCTTTCCGCCAGCAACCTTTCTTTCCAGCTTTGCAATACAATTGGCTTTACTGATGAAATAGCTTTTTCACAGGGAATAAAACCCTGTGCATTCATCAGGTCTTCATATCGCTGCAGAAAAATTTTTGCAACCCTGTTATTTAATTTCAATACCGGCATGCTATAATCAGGAAAATCATCTTCCCAAACAACATGAAGAATTACATTATTATAATTCTTATCATTTTGATGATTGTGCCTGTTCCAATCAGAAGAACGTAAATGGAGCTCCACATTTCCTGCCCATGTTGTTTTGCCAATTTTAATTTTTGCATCGTTAAAATCAGGGCCCTGGTTTGTATTATAGTGTACCGGGGAAAATGACTTGTATTGTTTCTCCTGAAGTAGATTGTAGCTCACCTTTATTGAAGTATTGGAATTGCCAGATGAATTGGAGAAGGCGTTCGGTCATGGCGAAAAAGATTTAATGTTCAATGCTCAACAATCAATGTTCAATTTTCAAGTTAAGCGATTTCCCTCACTGAGCATTGAGTATTGAAATTGATCACTGAACATTTATTTTCTCCAATTCTCTTACTACCCTGCTGACCGGTAATCCCATCACATTATAAAAATCTCCATTGATGGATTTAATTCCTACCACACCGATCCATTCCTGTATAGCATAAGCTCCGGCTTTATCGTAAGGTTTGTATTTATCAACATAAAATTCTATTTGCTCCAATGTGAGCTTATGGAATTCAACTTCCGTAACATCAGCAAATGATATTTCTTCCTCTCCTTTCCTGATAACAACACCAGTGATCACTTTATGTTTTTCTCCTGATAAAGCAAACAGGATGCTAACTGCTTCTTCACGATGTACCGGTTTGCCAATAATATTTTCTCCAAGAACAACGATCGTATCAGCGGCAAGTATTGTTTGGTTTGTTGAGATCAATTTCTGTACCTCAGCAGCCTTTTGTTGAGCAATATAAATTGCGATCTCCTCAGGTTCTAAACCAGGAGGATAATCTTCAGAGGTTTCTTTTACAATAATTTCAAAAGGGATCTCTGCCCATTCCAACAATTGCTTTCTGCGTGGTGATTGTGATGCAAGAATTATCTTGTTCATAAATAGAAGTAAAAAAATATCATTGATAAGATCCCGGTAAGCATTACAAGTTTAGTCCAATTACTTAAACGATGATAATCCTTATGTACTTTCGCTCTGAATAATTGAAGAAATATCAAAACAAAGGGTACTATTATAAATACAATTGAGTATGTCATAGCCAACCACCATTCAAATCTTGCGATATACACCTGCAAAATAATAAGCAATGCAAGTATCACGACAAGCCAGACAGCGATATAAACCTTTGCGGAATTCACGCCCCAAACGATCGGCATTGTGCGGCATCCATACTTTTCATCTCCCTGCATATCTTCTATATCTTTAATTGCTTCGCGGATCAATGAACTGATAAATGCAAAACCTGCATAAAGTAGACTGATACGGATGATCTTTCCGCTTGCTTCAACGATCTTACTATTTGTGAAAACAGGAGAAGTAAATTCCGCCAGGCCAATCACTAAAATCACCCATGCTGTAAGTAAAGAAATAAGAATGTTTCCTGAGAGTAGTTTTCTTTTTAATGAAACTGAATAACCAAATAACAAAAGAACACACATGAAATTTCCCAAAAGAATATACCAGAAACCTGTTCGCCAGGCAACCCATGCACTTAATAAGATGCCAACGCCACTAAGAACAAAATGCCATGCCATGGCCCAGCGGCGTGAAACGATCTTGTCAACCACATTTACCGATGGTTTATTTATTTGATCAATATTAATATCAAAATAGTCGTTGATAATATAGCCAGCTGCCGCAATGAGTACAGAGGAAACAACAAGCAAAATAAAATTCCAGCCATCTATTGAAGGCCTGGTTCCAAGCGGCAGAAGAATGGTATCAAGAACAGCAGTATGAAAAAGGATCTGGGTAAGCGCAATAAAAAAAAGGTTGGGCAAGCGGATCATTTTTATAAAAGCCCCAACCAGGTTCATGAGTTAGTAATTTTCAGGAAAGATAGTGAGAGAAGATGATAGTTATTCCAGAAGATGAGTCTTCAATCTTAAAAAACTATAATCTATCAACTATCAGTTATCATCTCGAAGTAACATCCGTCTCATATTTCCAATGGCCATTTACTTTAAGAACCTTCTCAATCACGTCCCTTACACAGCCCCAGCCTCCATTGACCGGTGAAATATATTTCACAATACTCTTCACTTCACTTACAGCATCAGCCGGGCAAGCAGATAAACCAACTTTTGACATTATCGGTATATCCGGCAGATCGTCCCCCATATAAAGAACTTCTTCCCATTTTATTTTATTGCTTTTGAGAAGATCAGCAACAAAGTTTATCTTATCAGATACCCCAAGATGAATATCCTTTATGCCAAGGTATTCCAATCTCCTTCTTGATTCTTCTGATACGCCGCCTGATACTATGAGTACACGATAACCATACTTCATCGCCATCTGCATACCAAAACCATCCTTTACATGCATTTGCCTCGCCTGCAAACCATCACTCAAAACAAGTAATGTACCGTCAGTGAGCACACCATCTATATCAAAAATAAAGGTGGTAATTTTTTTAAATTCGGCGAGAACGTTGCATCATTTTGAAATTTTAGATTGGGAAATTTTGAAATTTGAGATAGGAAAAACAATTCCAAAATTTCCGCAATTGTACTTTCCAAAATCTATTTCTGATTATCCCTCCATTCATACACCCATGCACTTTGTATCATTTCGAGGTGACCTTCTGTGCTTTCTTCCTTCTTGCCTTCGAAATTTGGGATCTGTAATATCCATTCAAGAAGATCGGTGAAACGAATACGATAAATTTTTCCTTCATTAAATTCATCGCCAAAACGTTCATATAATTTTTGAGCGATATCTTCATGATCGTTCCAGTGTATTGGGGGTTCAAAATGAGTCATAGTATTAATGTGCTAATATGCAAATTTGCAAATGTGCTAATTATTTTTATTAACGAACTCCTTCATTTGCAAATTTGCACATTGGCTCATTTGCAAATTTTCTTATTCTCCTAAAAATTGTGTTTGATCAGGTAAAGTTACTTCTATTTCTCCATCACCATCAAGCAAAAGCGATTGACAACCTAATCTTGAATTCAATCTTGGATTCATGGCCCTGTCAATAAAATCTTCTTCCCTATCAGTTAGTTCATCTATTGAATCCATCCCTTTATCAATATATAAATGACAGGTTGTGCAGGCACAAACTCCGCCGCAATTATGATGAAGTTCAATATCATTTTTAAGGCAGATCTCCAGCAAGGTCTGGTTTGGCTCCAGGTTTTCTATAGTGATCGGCGCAACTCCTTTCTCTTCAAAATTAATCTTCAGATTATACATCGATTCTCGTTTGGGCTGCAAATGTAACTGTAAAAAGAAAACCTGCATTTACTTGTTTGGGAAAAGTCGCAGTTTCAAATCAACAACCATTATCCTTTGAAACCTTTTATGCTTGAAGTTAAAAACTCATAGACCCTTTTTTGTTCGGGATGTGAGCTAAGTAAAGCAAGATGTTTCTGTATGGTTTCTTCATCATTTCTTATGGCAGGACCAGTTTGTGATCTTGACGGAGAAATATCCTTTATGCGTGATGCCGTCTCTTCAATCAGCGGCAGCATTTCATGAAAATCTATACCTTCTTTGTTACAATAATTTTCAGCAAGAGCATATAAGTGATTCGTAAAATTATTTACAAACACTGCGGCTACATGCAGTTTTGATCTTGCATCATCATTGGCCTGAGTTACATGTTGCGGAGAAATTGAATTTGCCAATGCTTCCAGCTTTTTTCTTGTCATTTCATCACTGCCATCAAAAAAGATCGGAGTTTCAGGCAGGGCCGAATCTTCTTTATGCAAGCTTTGTAGTGGATAAAAAACTCCATAATGATCTGTCACCGGCTTTAAAATATCCTTTGATACAGATGCCGCAGTATGGACAACCACTTTTTTGGGCAGTTGTATGTTAGCGATCACATCATGAATTGCATCATCACTAACAGCAATAATATAAATATCTGCATTGGGTTTAGCGATGCTTGGGTAATTGGAGCTTTCGGTATCCCATTCATAAGCAAGCTTGCTTGCTGCAGAAGCATTGCGGCTTATTACTTGCAAAATGCGATGCCCGGCTGCTTTAAATTTTCTTCCTAAAACTGCTGCAACATTTCCCGATCCAAGAATTACAATATCCATAAGTACATTTGTATAATGACAAAGTTAGGGCAACAGATAGCTATCGGCTATTATCGTACAAAATTTAAGGTTCTTTCTGCTTTATCGAATAAAAAAGCAGCGGAACTGGCATTGGATCTCTTTTCAACTCCACAATTAAGGTATAAAAAGCCATTACCAGAAGTGTTCAATGAATCTGAAAAGCTGCAATTCAAACTACATGGAGAAACGGTAACCGGTTATCGCTGGAATCGTGGCGGGCATAGAAAAGTATTGATCGTTCATGGCTTCAACTCTTCCGTTGCAAAGTTTGATCGTTATATTAAGCCACTGATGAAAAAAGGATACGAAATATTGGCTTTTGATGCACCTGCACATGGTTATAGCACTGGTAAAACTTTGAATGCAGTTATTTTTAAAGAAATGGTGCAATACATACATAAAGAATACGGGCCGATAAGATCATATATGGGTCATTCATTTGGCGGGCTTGCTATTTGCCTTGCATTGGAAGAAATAGAACATACGGATGATTGCCATGTCGTATTGATCGCTCCGGCTACAGAATCTAAAACTGCGATCGATATTTTCTTTTCGTTTATGAAATTAAATGAGGATGTAAGAAAAGAATTCGATGAATATATCTATAGATTAAAAAACAAACCTTCTGAATGGTATTCAGTAAGCAGGGCGGTAAAAAACTTAAAAGCAAAAATTCTTTGGTGTCATGATGAAGATGATACAATGACTCCATGGCCTGATGCAAAAAAAGTAATGGACGAAAAGCATTACAATATTGAATTCATTGTTACAAAAGGCTTGGGACATAGAAGAATTTACAGGGATAGTAACGTAAGCAAAGCGATCATAGAATTTCTATGAACCAGGATTCTAGTGATTTTTCAGGATTATGAGGAAAAAGGGAAGCTCTTTCAAGAAAATTTAAATCTGAAAGTTTTTTTCAGTCGTTTATTTTATTGGGATGAAAAGGAAAAATATCAATATAACTTTTTGCAGTTTCATTGCATTGCTTATTTTCAGTTGTGCAAAAAAATAAATACCCTTTTCAAATGACTGAGCCAAAGAAAGCATACTCATACCTTGCTCTCGGAGATTCTTATACAATAGGTCAAAGTGTTTTGTCTTCTGAAAATTTTCCCAATCAAACTGTTCAATTACTGAATCAGCAGAATTACAATTTCAAATCACCGGAAATTCTGGCGACAACCGGCTGGACAACTGATGAACTTCAAAACAATATCAATAATCATGCATTCACTCCTCCATATGATTTTGTTTCTTTATTGATCGGTGTAAACAATCAATATCGTGGTCGTTCAGTTGAGAATTATAAACCAGAATTCGAAAGTCTATTAAAACAGGCAATACAATTTGCAGGTGGCAATGCCAATCGTGTTATTGTATTATCTATTCCTGATTGGGGTGTAACTCCTTTTGCTAATGGAAGAGACAGGGCACAGATTGCAAAAGAGATCGATGATTATAATGCAGCGAATAAAAATATTTCAGAAAATTATAAGGTGCATTATATGGATATTACTCCAGTGGACAAGAGAAGCATGACCAATCTGATGCCTGCATCATCTTAAGAATATGCAAGATGGGCAGTGAATGGCGTTAACATCCTATTAGCTAAAGAGATAGTTCAATGGCGAAGGCGGGGCTATTTGATTCCGGAAACTCCGATCTTAACCTCATGTAAAACATGAAAACTTATCAAGCAACAGTTATAAAGATTTATTCCACAAAATATTTTCCCTCATTTCCAGAAGGTTGCAACAACAATTTTACGTCTGATATGCAGTTAGTTAACATTGTAATTTCAGGAAATTGAAATTTCTGCGCTATTATTGCACTCGTCGCCATTCAATTTGTACCATATATATAAGGTAGATTGGGAAAAGTACAATTGGGAAATTTCGAAATTTCCCAATTCAAAATTTCGAAATCATTGCTGAATAGCGATATGGAAGATGAACGGAGCGTCGCAACCAAAGCTCAATAGTAGCAATAAAGATGACTAAATAATTATTTGAAAACTGAATATGGCGAAAAACCTATTGATAGTTGAGAGCCCTGCAAAAGCAAAAACAATTGAAAAAATACTCGGAACAGATTTCCAGGTAAAGAGTTGTTTTGGCCATATCCGCGACTTGCAAAAGGCCGGGATGGGTATTGATATGGATAAAAATTACGAACCCACCTATATTATTCCGCCAGAAAAAGAGAAGGTTGTCAAGGACTTAAAGAGTTTAGCGAAAAAATCAGATGAAGTATGGCTGGCAACGGATGAGGACCGTGAAGGTGAAGCTATCAGCTGGCATTTATGTGAAGTACTGGGACTTGATCCGCGAAAAACCAAGCGGATCGTTTTTCATGAGATCACTAAACCTGCAATAAAAGCCGCGGTTGAAAATCCACGGACAGTTGATATGAATCTGGTGATGGCGCAACAGGCTCGCCGGATATTGGATAGAATTGTTGGATTTGAATTGAGCCCGGTTCTTTGGCGCAAGATCAGTATGAGGAATAACCTGAGTGCCGGTCGTGTGCAAAGTGTGGCGGTAAAATTGATCGCTGAAAGAGAAAGAGAGATCAATGCATTTAATTCGATCAGCACATTTAAGATTGAAGGTTTATTTACTGCAAAGGATGTTGGTCGGATAAGCCAGTAACATTTTCAGCAGAAGGTAAAAAACAAAGCAGCGCTGAAGATGCTGAAGCATTTTTGAAAAGTTGTATCGGCGCTAATTATACAGTTAGCTGATATACAGGTAAGACCCGGAAAAAAATCACCTGCTCCCCCATTTACTACTTCCACATTGCAACAGGAAGCATCCAGAAAACTTGGTTATGGTGTAAGCCGAACCATGATACTTGCACAAAAGCTTTATGAAAGTGGTAAGATAACTTATATGCGTACTGATAGTGTGAGTTTGAGTAATACTGCACTGGGTGATCTTACGAATACAATAAAGGAAATGTATGGAGAGCAATATCACCAGTTCCGAAAATTCAAGAATAAAAATGAAAGTGCACAGGAAGCCCACGAAGCCATCCGCCCTACCTATATGAGTAATACAACTGTTGAAGATGCGGAATGTGAAAAGATTGTATGAACTGATCTGGAAAAGAACAATGGCCTGCCAGATGGCTGATGCAGAATTGGAAAAAACAACTGCGAAAATCAATATCTCTACCAATAATGATGAATTGACTGCACAGGGTGAAGTTTTGAAGTTTGATGGATTTTTAAAAGTATATCGTGAAGACCGTGATGATGATGATCTGGCAGAAGAAGAACAGGAAGGAATGCTGCCACCATTAACTGTTGGACAGAAATTACCATTGAAAGAAATGAAAGCGACAGAACGATTCAGTCGCCCGCTGCTCCAAGATATACAGAAGCTTCATTGGTAAAGAAACTGGAAGAGCTTGGGTATTGGTCGTCCTTCTACTTATGCTCCTACTATCTCTACGATTCTAAAAAGAGGTTATGTAGAAAAAAGAGATAAGGAAGGTGTGAAAAGAGATTACCGTGTTTTGGTATTGAAAAAAGATAATGTAAGCAAAGGTAACTGAACAGGAAAATACCGGTGCTGAAAAATCAAAACTATTTCCTACCGATCTTGGATTGGTGGTGACGGATTTCCTGAAACAGTATTTTGATGATATCATGGATTATAGTTTTACGGCACGGATTGAAGAAGAGTTTGATGAAGTGGCTGAAGGAAAAATGAAGTGGAACAAGATGATCGATGATTTTTATCTGTCCTTTTAAAAAAGATGTAGAAAAAACAATTGAAACCGCCGAAAGAGCAAGTGGCGAAAGAGAATTGGGTATTGATCCTATTAGCGGTAAAACAGATTATTGCAAGAATGGGACGATATGGACCGATGGTGCAGATCGGTGATATCAGATGAAGAAGAGAAACCACATTTTGCCGCGTTGAAAACATGACCAGAGTATTGAAACCATTACACTGGAAGAAGCACTTGATCTTTTTAAACTGCCACTCACCTTGGGTGAATATGAAGGAGAAGAAGTATATGTGAATGCCGGTCGTTTTGGACCTTATGTAAAATTTGGTGAAGCAATTTATTTCTATCCCAAGAGGTGAAGATCCGTTGGAGATTGATATGGAAAGGGCAATTGAACTGATAAAAGAAAAACAAAAAGCTGATGCACCTATCGCCATGTATGATGGTAAACCAGTAACAAAAGGCAAAGGACGTTTTGGTCCTTATATTAAATGGAACGATATGTTCATTAATGTACCGAAGCGATATAATCATGATGCACTTAAGCACAAGCAGATATTGATGAACTGGTAGAAGCAAAAATAAAAAAAGAAGCGAACCGTTATATACAACATTGGCCGGAAGAAAAAATCTCTGTTGAAAATGCCCGCTGGGGTCCAGTAATTAAGTTTGGTAAAAAGATCGTCAGACTTCCGAAGAAAGCAGATGATACAAAATATACTGCCGAAGATCTGAAAGAAATTCCATTGGAAGAAGTAAAGAAAATGATCGTAGCAGATATTCCAAATGCATTTGGTAAAAAGAAAGCGGCGAAGAAAGCTCCGGCAAAAACTGCGGTGAAAGCACCTGCAAAGAAGAAGGCTGCGGCGAAGAAGAAGAAATAAAAACTGACGGTCAACAATTTCAAAAGCGAAATTATTTTTGCTGATTGTGAACGGCTTAACTGCTGAAACTTTCTCCTATTTTTGAGTTGGGTGTAATCGTTCGAATCGACAGTTATACCATTGACTATGGTAAAAATTGGAATTGAGCAGGAATAAGTATTGAACCTAAAACCGGATTATGAAAATAGTAGCCGGAATAATAACACTTTTGTTTGGCTTATCCTTAATTACATTGCTGATAGTGACATTGCTAAACATAAAAATTTGCCACAACTTTTTTAAGTTCATTCGCAAGTTCTGCAAAATGCGCATTATATCGACCAACTGTTAAGGCTTATTGCAGGCTTAGGAATACTAGACTTACTCTGACAATATGCTACTCCCTGATTTGTTTGGAGTTTTTGGATGGGTATTGATGCAACATCTGCATTATTAATTATTATGCCCTGGAAGATGGCACAATAAGTTTGGAAAAAGAGCAATGCCGTTCGTGATTAGGAATTTAATCCTATATGCAGTTTCAGCTTCAGTATTAGGACTTGTAATTGTGTATTGTGTCATAGCCCCATTAATTTAGATTTTTACGCCGTTGTTGGTGTTTAAGTTTAAAGCATAACTTAAGAATAGTAAATCACACCTAACAACCGATCTTCTGTAACTTCGATCGTTGGTATGACTTCACACAAATCCAGGCGACATACCAACAATGGCGTAAAAACCTTCCCTGATGATGGAATTGAGACTCGAACCGGAACTTCCCCTGAAATATTTTTCTTTGCAACTCGAATACGCTAAAAGAGTTGCCCAAACCTCAAAAATTTCATTAGAGCAGGCACTGATGGAATTTACATCATTTTGGAGAAGAATACATAACCTCCGGCTGCTAAAAATAAATAAGATGGAATGGTCTTTCGATCCTAAAACTCCACCGTGGCGAGAACTATGCGATAGAATAAATTACAAAGAACATGCTGATATTGTTGCGTACGAGTTATATCTCAGAAATGATAATAGCACCGAAGCCGGAAAACAATATTTTGGTTGTTTCAGGTATGATCTTAAATCAATCCCAGGTTGATGATGACGATAAGGTACATTAAAATTCTATTTCAAAAATCGGGATAATTCTAGTGAAGGCCCTATTTGGCAAGAAATGAACAATCAGCAAGGCTTCAGGATCTAAAGAGAATGTTTGACTTTATCAGTGAAAATCATCCGGAAGCAAAGGTAGCCATTGGAGGTTCCTGGTTATATAACCTCAAGTCATACCAAAGACTATTTCCAAAGGCGTTTACTTCAAATATGAAAGTCGACAGAATTCCATCGTTCCAGCCGAACGTGTAGGGCATTTGGGATCAATTGTACTTAAATGTGATGGCAGGTGAACGAAAAAACATAATGTTCTTTTCTCTAAAAGTGTGTAATGCATACAACAGTAAGGCTGAGCGCAATTACGCCTTGTTGGTGTTTAAGTTTAAAGCATAACTCAAGAATAGTAAATCACACCAACAACCGATCTTCTGTAGCTTCGATTGTTGGTATGCTACACACAAAATCTGGGCGACATACCAACCTTTAGATTTGTTCAGACAGGGTTATTATTTTATTTCCTACCTTTCATAACCTTTCAAATTTTACCCTCTGGATACTTCCACATTTATTTTTAAAAAAAAACACCAACAATGAAACGTAGAAAATTTATCCAGAACTCATCAATGCTTGCTTTAACTATCGGCGTATTTGGAAAAATAAAATGGGATGGAGAAAAATATGTAGGAACAGATCCAACAACAACAGATATACTCGGACCATTCTATCGTCCCGGTGCTCCTTTTAAAACAGATTTGATACAATCTGGAACAAAAGGAGAAACACTTCATTTCAGCGGAATTGTTTTTGGAAAAGATAAAAAAGCATTAAAAGGTGCATTGGTAGAAATATGGCATTGCAATGAAGATGGTGTGTATGATAATACTTCAGATAATTATGTTTATCGTGCTTCTGCCAAAACTTCTGCCGATGGAAAATATAATTTCAAAACGATCATGCCGGTGCCATATGCAGCAGGACAAACTCTGGTAAGGCCAGCACATATTCATATGCGTATTTCCGCTAATGGTATCCAGGATCTCGTAACACAGATCTATTTTAAAGGCGATAAATATATTGCCGGGGACATAAGTGCAAAAGACCCAAGTGCATTGAATCGTGATTCTTGACATGTCAAAGAATACAAAGAATGAAATAGTAGTGAAGTTTGATGTTTATCTAAAAGAAGAATATGTGTTGGAAGCAACCGCTTTCAAAAAAATTGAAGGATTGTATGAAATGAGTGACAAATCAATGATCGAATTTTATAAAGATGGCGACCAGCTTTTTGCAAAAATAAACGGACAGATAATGGAAGCCATGGATTATAAAGGCGACAATAGTTTTGCAGGTGCTATTGATTATGTCAAAGCAAAATTCGAGTTACTAAACGGTGGCGGAGCCAAAGTAAAAGTTACAATTAAGGATGATAAACCTTTTGAAATAACAGGAACAAAGTTGCTTAAGTATTAAGATATTTAATTGTTGTATTGTTAAATGGTTAAATTGTTATGAGTCTAAAACAATTTAACCATTTAGCATTTTAGCAATATGATCACAACTCCAATCTATATCCACTCCTGGATATCTAACTTTACAGCTTGAAAAATATTTTACTAATTTGGAGTTCGCCATATAAATTTTAAAAAATGGATCGTACTTACTGGGAGAAAATTGCACCTGAATACAACGAAGAAATTTTTGATGTTTTAAAAAATGACAGTAAAGGAATCATTGTCTCTGCTATAAAAAAAGTTGCTGCAAAAAATAAAACAGCTATTGATATTGGTTGTGCTATTGGTAAATGGCTGCCCGTCCTCTCTCCTGCTTTTAAAAAAGTTCATGCCGTTGACATATCAGCAGAGAATCTTGAAATAGCCAAAAGACTTTACCCTGAATTTATAAATGTCGAATACGGTCGCATTGATATGTCAAACCCAAAAGCAAAAATGCCATTATGTGATGTTGGCATTTGCATCAATGCTATTCTTACTGATTCATTGAAAAAGAGAAATACTTTTTTCTCAAACATTAAGAAGTGTATAAAGAAAAATGGTCATTTGATCCTTGTCATCCCTTCTCTTGAATCTTCTATGCTCACCTCCATCATCCGCCAAAGATGGAATCCTGATAGAGATGCCAATGGAGTGATCAACAAAAAAAACAGCGGTGTTCAATTAAAAAATATTTTACAAGGCAATGCAGAGATCGATAGTGTTCCTACCAAGCATTATCTCAAAGAAGAATTACAGTTGCTCCTCAGCAATGAAGGATTTATTGCGGAAGATTTTCAAAAAATAGAATACGAGTGGAACACGGAGTTTCTAAAACCTCCAAAATGGTTAACAGAGCCAAAACCATGGGATTGGATGGTGCTGGCTAAAAAAATGTGACCCATATGTAATATGTATTTTAGATTTTAGATTGACGATTTCGGATTTATAATTCTAAAATCCGCAATCTAAAATCTAAAATTGTAATTACCCCCCCCTTGAATTTGCCGCTTTCTCCCCACCTGTGGAAAATTTTAACTGTTTTGCATCGTTATTAAAACAGACATTTACAAAACCCAATGCCGCCAATGGAAACCACAAAAGAACTATCCGCACTTTTTACCCTCATCGACGATCCAGATGAAGAGGTCTTTGGCGCCGTATCAGAAAAAATAATTGACTACGGCAAAAACATTATTCCAAGTCTTGAACATTTATGGGAAACGATCCCTGATGAAAATGTGCAGCATCGTATTGAATTGCTCATTCATCGTTTGCATTATCGTGACCTTAGTGAAGATTTCAGACAATGGAATGTTTCCGGTCATCACGACCTGATGCTTGGTGCATTGCTCGTTTCTAAATTTCAATACCCTGATCTTGCTACAGCACCCGTATTACAGGAAATAGAAAAAATTCGTCGTAACATCTGGCTTGAATTAAATAACTATCTCACTCCGTTGGAGCAAATAAATATTGTCACCAGTATTCTTTATAGTTACTACGGCCTGAAAGGCGGAGAAATAAATTACCAGGAAACAAATGAATTTTTAATTCATAAAACACTGGAAGCAAAAAGAGGCAACCAGCTTAGCAATGGCATTTTATATCTTGTACTTTCCGAGTTACTTGATATTCCTGTAAAAGCAGTTTCAATTCCGAAACAATTTGTGCTGGCTTATTTCAAACACGGATATAGTGATGAGACCCTTGAAAATCCACAGGAGAAAATTGAATTTTACATAGATCCTACAAGCGGACAAGTATTTACTCATAAAGATGTAGCCAGTTATTTTAAAAGAATTTCCGTTGAACCTTCCCCGGCATTTTTCAAACCGCAAAACAATCGTTCTGTTATAAAATATTTACTGGAAGAATGCAGTAAGTGTTTTACAGGCGAAAAAGATCTGCATAAACAAAAAGAATTACAGGATTTGGCTAACTTACTGGACTAAATAAAAATTATGTCCGTTATTTCCTGGAGTGATTTTGAAAAAGTTGAGATCCGCTGTGGTACAGTCATTGATGTAAAAGATTTTCCTAAAGCTAGAAAACCATCTTACCAGATCTGGATCGATTTCGGGGCTGTGCTAGGCATCAAAAAATCTTCGGCACAGGTTACTGATTATTACAAAAAAGAAGACCTGGTCAATAAGCAAGTAATTGCAGTCGTTAACTTCCCTCCCAAGCAAATTGCCGACTTCTTCAGCGAATGTCTTGTCCTGGGTGTTTATGATGAAAACAATCATGTAATTTTATTGCAACCCGAAAGGGCGGTTAAAAATGGACAACGGATCGGCTAACATACCTAACATAGTTTCTTACACAACTTATTATCACTCCCCTGTTGGTTTGCTTAAAATTTCAGGTACGGAAAATTATATAAGTGAAGTTTCTTTTTTTGATAAAGCCCAAAAACCGGAAGGCAAAAAGAAAAGCCTGCCTCCATTAATGATACAATGTCTTGAACAATTGATACAATATTTCCAGGGAGAAAGACGGGTTTTTGAATTACCAATTCATCAACCGGGCACTCCGTTTCAACAAGAAGTTTGGAATGAACTAATGACAATTCCCTATGGAAAAACGATCAGCTATCTTGAATTAGCAAGAAAAACAGGTGATAATAAAGCGACAAGAGCTGTTGCAAATGCGAATGGGAGAAATAATGTTGCTATCATTGTCCCTTGTCATCGGGTTATAGGTTCTAATCGTGAATTGGTTGGTTATGGCGGAGGTTTATGGAGAAAGAAATGGTTGCTTGAACTTGAAGCAAAAGTGGCGCATGGAGTACAAACACTTTTTTAGTTTATAGTTTATGGTTTTTTGTTTATCGTTAAAAATAGTGACCACAAAACGTCAAACGAAAAACTACTCCCTGCTCATATCATCACTTGTAAATCCCAGCGGTAATAATTGACTTGCCTTTTCAAAAACAAATATTTTTCCTTCAAGCCCGGCAAGTATCAATCGAATTGGTCTTTTTACACGCATCTCATATTCCTGTAATGATTGACGGCACATGCCACATGGAGCAATTGGTTGATTACTGTTTCCATTTCCGCTATGATAACTGATGGCCATTGTTTCAATCGCCACCTCAGGATATAAAGTAGATGCTGATGCAAGCAAAACTCTTTCCGCACATAAGCCAACAGGATAAGATGCATTTTCCTGGTTAGTGCCTGCAACAATTTCTCCATTCACCAATTTTGCTGCAGCGCCAACATAAAAGTTTGAATACGGCGCATAAGCCTGTTTTGTTACTTCACGGGCTTCATTCAGCAGCCATGCATCTTCCTTCGTTAATTCGTTGAGGTCATCAAAAACCTTATAACTGATCTCAATTTTATTTTCCTTCATGTCGATAAGTTAGTTCATTTTCTTAAAACAACAAATCCCGCCAGAGGCGGGATCGTTGAAAATTATTTTACGAATCTGAATAGCCGGCTCCATCTCGGTCCTTTATCCCAACTGAACCAGATAAGCGATGCTTTACCAACGATCCTGTCTTCCGGAACAAAACCCCAGAAACGACTATCCTGCGAGTTATGCCTGTTATCTCCCATCATCCAATAGTAATCCATTTTAAAAGTATAGCTGCCCACCTCTTTACCATTTAAAAAGAACTTGCCATCCTTCATATAGAAATCATTGTGCTCATATACACGAATTGTCCTTTCATACAGTGAGTAATTCTCAGCAGTTAAGGTCAACGATACTCCTTTCTTTGGTATCCATAATCCATCACCTCCATAATTATCTACCGACCATTTGTGCAGCGTGTCATAGGGAAATATCATCAGTGGATGTGGCTCTTCATCAAGATCCGGGTCGATTCTTTTTATCAAAGATGATTTTTCCAAAATGGCTTTCTCCGCAGTTGTCAGGTTAATAATATACCGGTACCTGTTTTGAGGATCGTCCTGGTAAAAATCTCCATCATTCAGTTTAATGCCGATATCTTCTAACCCTGCTTCATCAAGACTTACATTTTCTTTTACTTCAACAACATATTTAAATGGAGAATTCGGCGGAGCTACCTGTTTTATTCCATTTACATAAACATCACTCTTAATTATCTTGATAGTATCTCCTGCAATTGCAACACAACGTTTAACATAATTATCTGTTTTATCAGCCGGATGAACGACAATTGGAAAGTTTTGTGGATCATTCAAAATTTCTCCCGGGTCAGCTTTCATTGATCTTCCACCTGCCATATAATAAGTTGGCTCACCGGCCTGATCCTTGCGTTTGATCTCATAATAAGGAACGGCAGATTCAAAACCGTCTGCATGTATCACTGTATCTCCAGCAGGGAAATTAAACACCACAGCATCTCCTCTTTTAACTGGACTTTGCCACCAGCGTATATAAGGCAATTTGATCGCCTGGCTATATGATTTACTTCCTATACCGGGAATGTAATTATGTATAAATGGAATTGACAAAGGTGTATTCGGAACTCTTGGGCCATAGCTTATTTTACTTACAAAAAGAAAATCGTTTACAAGCAATGATTTTTCCATCGAGCCAGTTGGAATGGTATATGCTTCAAAAATAAAAAGACGAATAAGCGTTGCTGCTACTATTGCAAATACTGCCGCATCGATCCACTCCCTTGCTCCTGATTTTTTATGTTTCCTTGCTGCCTCTGCTCCAATGAATTTTGTATCCTTAGTGTTAGCTATGTAAGGAAAGTATAATGGCGCAAGTAAAGAGGCGCCGGCATGATGAAAAAAAGAGAACTTTCCAAAGACCTTGGCAAACTCGATAAATATACCCATGCTGATGAACCAACCGCCAACAGGAATTAATTGCCAGAAAACCCAATGCTTTGGCCGCTGTGCAAGTTCCTGCATAACCCATGTGTTATAAAAAGGAACAAAGGCCTTCCACGTTGGTGCGCCGGCCTTTTGAAATAATTTATAAAAACCAAAAGCAGGAAGAAAAACAATAAGGGTACCGATAAGGTAGATAATGAATAGGTGCTGTAAAGGCATTCAGTGTTTTTTAATGCGGACAAAGATAATGGTTACGGTCTATTTCAGTCAGAAGCTGTAATGATAGGCGGCTATCAGGGTTTATAAACCTCACAAAGGAAATGTTAATGATTCAAAAGATCTATTTTGGAACAACATAAGACTTCACATCTTCTGTCGATATCGTTTTGCCGGAAAGAATAATAAGTCTTTCCACCACGTTTCTCAGCTCACGGATATTACCTGTCCAGTTATAGTCCTGTAATAATTTTAATGCTTCATCGTCAATATTTTTTTTAGCAACACCATATTCAGTGCATATATCAGAAAGAAATCTATCAACCAATAAAGGAATATCATCTTTTCTTTCATTAAGTGAAGGCACATGAATAAGAATAACGCTTAAGCGATGATACAGATCAAGACGAAAACGTTTCTCTTCCACTTCTTTCAGCAGGTCCTTATTTGTGGCTGCAATAACTCTTACATCGACATTGATATCTTTATCTGCTCCTACACGGGTTATCTTTCCTTCCTGCAATGCCCGCAAAACTTTTGCCTGCGCATTCAAACTCATATCGCCAATTTCATCAAGAAATAAAGTGCCGCCATTTGCCTGCTCAAATTTTCCAATACGTTGCTTGATAGCAGAAGTAAAAGAACCTTTTTCATGACCAAACAATTCGCTTTCGATCAATTCACTTGGAATAGCCGCGCAGTTTACTTCCACTAACTGGCCGGAAGCACGGCTGCTTTTTTCATGTACCCATCTTGCTACTAATTCTTTTCCCGATCCATTATCGCCGGTAATAAGTATTCGTGCATCTGTAGGCGCCACTTTTTCGATCGTCTCTTTTATTTTTTTTATGGGATTTGATTCGCCGATCATATCCTGCACACGATTCACTTTGCGTTTGAGCACTTTTGTTTCGGTTACCAAAGAACTTCTGTCCATTGCATTGCGGATCGTGATAAGCATTCTGTTGAGATCAGGTGGTTTTGATATATAATCAAAAGCTCCTTTTTTAACTGCATCCACAGCAGTTTCAATATTACCATGACCAGAGATCATGATCACAGGAACATCAGCATTTGATTCAGTGGCTTTTTGTAAAAATTCTATCCCATCAAGCTTTGGCATCTTGATATCACAAAGCACAACGTCGTAAGTTCTTTCTTTGAATTTTTTTAATCCCTCTTCGCCATCACCGGCCTCGTCGGTTTTATATCCTTCTGCAGAAAGAATTTCAGTAAGTGCTTTTCGGATCGCTTTCTCATCATCAATAATTAGTATATCAGCCATAGTATAAGGTCGTTCAATTGGCGTGAAAATAGTTCAAATCAGGAACATCTTAAAAAATCATTAACATGTATGGGATATGGAATTAAATGGTTGGTGTTTCTTATCTCAAAATCACAACCATGCCAATATACTTTCAGTTGTTTACAGCTCTTTTGTTTGCATTTAGCTCCTGCACAGAATCAGAAAATAATGTAGAAATGATACCAATTATTAAAATAACCGGTATCAATATAGAAGACATAAGGGGAATTTCTTTACCACAGGGATTCACTTATGCAGAGGATGGTGATCCGGTTTATTCAAACTGGTTACTGGATCTGAAGTTTAAAAAAAATAAAACCATCTATCTCTACAATGGGAAATTAAAATCAAACCAGGATGTTCAATATGGGGTATTGAATATTGATATTGGAAAAAAAGATCTTATTCAATGTGCAGATGCAGCGATGAAGTTGAGAGCCGATCATCTTTTTGAAAAGCATTTATATGATCAGATAAAATTTTTAACGACCTCAGGAAACGAGATATCATTTGAAAACTGGCTGAAAGGCATGCGATGGAAAGAACAGGGCGCAAAACTTATCCCTTATAAAATATATATAGAGAACCCTAATATTCAACAAGAATATAATTCATTCATGGAGTTTGTATTTTCTTATTGTGGCACTTATTCTTTATCAAAACAATTGAAGGCTGTAAATGATAGCAAGTCACTCCAACCAGGTGATGTATTTGTTTATGGTGGGTTTCCGGGACATGCAGTTACAGTAATGGCTGTAGCAAAAAATGAGACGGGTAAAAAAATATTTCTTTTATCGCAGGGCTATATGCCTGCGCAGGATATTCATATCTTAAAAAATTATAATGATCCTGACTTGAGTCCGTGGTATGATCTCTCAGATGTTTATCCATTATACACACCGCAATGGCAATTTGATAGTGGGAGTTTAAAACGATGGTAAAATTGAAAATAAAATTCTTTAATAGCCCCTTTAGGGGTTGGGGTAAAAAAATAGAGGTCGGGTAGAAACCCAACCTCGTTGTAAAATCCAATATCCTATGAAAAACCGTGGCGAAGATGCGTTAAAAAAGCCAAACGGTTGCATAACAACGGAACTATTTTTTATAAACATTATCGTGATAACTTTTAAATAAAAAAAATCCTGCACTCTTATGAAGAATGCAGGATAAATTATTGATCGGGAACATTATTTTTTCATGTACATCACATCTTTTACCAGCTTCACTGTACGGGAAACATCTGGCAAAGCTGCCGCAACAAGATTAGGAGCATAATGTAAAGGAGCATCTGCAGCTGTTATGCGTCGAATTGGCGCATCCAGGTAATCGAACCCCTCTTTTTGAATAGTATATGTTATTTCAGATGAGATAGAAGCAAACGGCCATTGCTCTTCAACGATCACGAGGCGATTTGTTTTCTTCACTGATTCAAGTATGGTCATCCAATCTAACGGACGAATAGTACGAAGATCTATCACTTCTGCGCTGATACCTTCTTTTTCAAGCTCATCTGCAGCGCCAAGTGCTACTTTCATCATTTTATTGAAAGAAACAATTGTAACATCACGTCCCGGCTTTTTAACATCAGCCTTGCCTAATTCAATATAATACTCTTCTTCAGGCACTTCACTCTTATCACCATACATCACCTCACTTTCCATGAACATTACCGGATCCTCTTCATAGCGTATCGCCTGTTTCAACAGTCCCTTTGCATCGTAACCATTGCTGGGCGACACAACCTTGATTCCGGGAATATTTGCATATAATGCTTCAAAAGCTGTTGAATGCTGAGCTCCTAACTGACCGGCTGAACCACCACCCCCCCTAAAAACGATTGGGCAATTAACCTGTCCCCCACTCATCGCCAGCATTTTGGAAGCCGTATTTAATATTTGATCCAAAGCCAGAACGGCGAAATTCCATGTCATGTATTCAACAATGGGTCTTAAACCATTTTGCGCAGCTCCAACCCCTACTGCAGTAAAACCTAATTCAGAAATTGGGGTATCAATAACCCTTTTAGGACCAAACTCTGCCAGCATGCCCTGGCTAACTTTATAAGCGCCATTATATTCAGCAACTTCTTCTCCCATCAGGAATACCCTATCATCACGCCTCATTTCCTCGGTCATTGCTTCACGGAGTGCTTCACGATATGCGATTGATCTTGCCATTAACCTTAAAAATTTTTGAAGGGCAAAAATAAGTGAGCCTGTCAATATAACCTAAAGGGAATGTACCGCTTTAATAAAAGCTTCAAGCTTGCCGGGATCAAGCTTCCCCTCCGTTCTAACGCCACTGCAAATATCAACAGCAAAAGGTCTGACGGTCTCGATTGCTTGCCGAACATTGTTTGCATGCAATCCGCCAGCAAGAAATACAGGAATACTAACCGCTTTTACGATCTCCCTGCTGAGATCCCAATTATGAACATTGCCTGTGCCGCCTAAGGTTTTTACCCTGGCTTTGGGATTACCACTATCAAGCAATAATGCATCTACATTTGGAGAAATGCGAATAGCCTCATCAATACTTTCTTCCCCGGTAACATGAATGACCTGTACAATCTTTAAATGAGGTAATGCGGTCTTTATATCAGAGTAAGCTCCTGTTGTTAATTCATCAACTATCTGAACAGTGTTCGTATCTACTCTTTTTACATGATAAATTATTTCCTCAGATGATTGTTCACTTGTCAATAGAAATGAGGCGACCGGTGGATGTATTGATTTTACGATCTCTGCTATCAGCCAATCAGGAATTGGGCCGGGGCCGCTTGGCATTTTTCCAACAAGACCAATTGCATCAGCGCCATGACCGATGGCAAGTTTGGCCTCGTTGACGCTGCTAATACAACAAATCTTGATCCGTGTACGCATAACTATTATAAAAGTAAAACCATTAAAATTAAATAGGATCGAAAATCTTAAAGCTTTTTCATCATCAGCCAATCTTTTTGCAGATCATCGCCAAGAAGAAAATCCTGGTCGCTAAATTTTTCAAATCCCCATTTTGTATAAAACGCAATAGCACGGGGGTTTTTCTCCCATACACCCAGCCAAATGATTTCTTTCTTCAATTCTTTGGCGATAAAAACACATTGCCGCATCAGTTGCTGCCCAACGCCTGTACCTAAATAACTATTCACTGAATAAATTCTTGCGATCTCAATTGAATCTTTGTTTTCAAACTCAGGGAATTTTTTCCCTTCCCGCATCCGTACATAGCCAACCGGTATATCCTCATCAAATGCCAGCAAAAAAGTATTGCCTGGTTCTGTTACTTCCTTTATCAAGTTATCACGGGTAAATTGTTCATTCATGAATTTGTCCATATTCTCCCTGGTATTTACATACCCAAAGGTTTCATGAAATGTTCTGCGACTCAGATCTGCTATTAGTTCTGCATCATCGGTAGTTGCAAAACGTATAAGAAATTCCTGCATGATGCAAACTAAGGAAACAATAGAAATAAAAAAATTGTCCCGCCTGGGGCGAGACAATTTTCATCATGGAATATATATGAAGAACTACTGGGTCAGTATAAAAAAATTTCTCCCGCCCCAGAGTGATTGCAAATGATCAGGTTCTCACGGTTGATCCTTTTGTGAAAAAGAAAAACAATAATAATGCCGTTTAAAAAGAATGTTGAAAACTAAATGAAGTTTGACCTTAGAAGAAATCGGTATGTCCGTAGAAATGAATTGCAGCAATGCGATAAGATAAAAAGCAAGGTGGCCAATGGCCACCTTTTATATTGTCAATATTCTCGTTTATTTAAAATTTTGAATCAGCTAATATATTCTATTCCTCTTTAGAAATATTTATTAAAGCTCTCCTGTTCTTTGTTCTTCCATCCGGGTTGTCTCTCCCATTAATTAATTCCATTTCTACAGGACAGCATTTGCCAAATGATACAAAGCTGATCCTTGCTTTGTCAATACCTTTTTGAATTAGATAATCAGCACAGGCCTTGGCACGCCTGTCTGAAAGCTTATTATTATATTCTACCGTTCCAAGACCGTCTGTATAACCAGAGATCTGTATCGTCGTTGTTTTTGTTTCCAACAGCACATTATAAATAGAGTCAAGTATTTGCTTTTCTCTATCCTTCAAAATGCTTTTATCAAAGTCAAAATAAAGTGTGACGACATTTTCAACTTTTATCACCAGTTTCTTTTCTTCAACAACGATCTTCTCAATGCAAATGGGAGCATTATTATAAATATCGATCAACAGGTCTGCATTATTGATACTTTCTACATTTGCATTTTCAGTTTTGCTGTTGTAGCCTTCTTTAACAATGCTAAACTTCTCTACATCTGTATCCACTTCAAATTGAAATTTACCGTCTGCTCCCGTCTTAGCTTCTTTATTTTTTATAGTTACTACGGCATCTGCTAAAGGCTCATTGGTTTTACAATCCCTGACAATACCTGTTATCATTTTTTTCTTCGGTGCTTTAACAATAGTGTAAGTTTCCAGGCAACATTCTGAACCACGGTCAGATCCTATGATCGCATTTTTAAGCAATTCATTTTTTTCAGAAGTAAAGAAGTAAATATCATCTCTTGAAGAATTAACAGGATGTCCCATATTCTCCGGCTTTTCAAAAGCAGATCCATTCATCTTTGCTGTGAACAGATCAAACCCACCCATTCCTTGCATTCCATTTGAAGAAAAAACAAGATTGCCGCTTGCACTTTGATAGAATGGCGCCTGCTCATCTTCTTTAGTATTTATTGTTCCGGCATTAACTGGATCACCCGTTGTGCCATCAGCTTGAATGTTTGCATACCAAATATCAAAACCCCCTGATCCACCTTCCATATCAGAAGCAAAGAATAAAGTTTTTCCATCAGCAGAACAAAAAGGTTGTTTACTGCTGGATCCTTTTTTATTTATAGAAGTAAGCAACACAGGTTTGCTCCAGTCTTCTCCTTCTTTTGTTGAATAATAAATGGATGATACATTTTTACCATTCTCTTTTTTCCATTGCGTTAAATAAAGAATTTTTTTATCTGCACTGATAACTGCTGCGCCCTGGTTAAGTGAATAATCAAGTCCCTGTATTGTCACCAGCACCATATTATCTAAAATGCCATTCCTGAGTTCAGCAGAAAACAAACGGCTATGATTGAAACTTTCTTCTTTGTTAATTGACGCATCAGTTACTGTGCTGGTAAACATGAACTGGTCACCATTTACAGCGGTAAGCGCAAAGATGCCTTTCTCCTTGCCAAATGAAGTGTTGTTCTTTTTAACCTTGAACAATACTGAATCCGGTCTTGCCAATTGCTTTTTTATAAATTGAATTGTTTGCAGTTCCTTTTCTGCATCTTGCTTACGCAGATCGTTTGCTGCAGTTGTTTTTAGAAAGCGATTCAAATACTCTTCGGCAGCGGCATACTTTCCAAGGCTGCGTTGACACACTGCATACCAATAAAAGGCATCTGTGTATTTCGAAAAATCTTTTTCAAAACATTCTTTATATTTTTCTGCTGCTTCCTGCCAATAATTAGCCAACCTGTAACTTTCGGCTTGCTTATAAATAATATCGTATTTATTTACACTGGCTCCACCACCCTGCCCATATCTTCTTGTGTTCAATGGAAAATTTGCTTTTGGTATTTCCTTCTTCGGTGGATTTAAAAATTGCTCGTACAAGCCGGCAGCAGTAAAATAGTCACCAGCATCATAATATTTATCAGCCATTGCTATACGCTGATCGACCTGGCTGGTAGCTTGCAAACTGATAATAAAAATGACCATTAAAAATAATGACCGGTGTATTGACAAATTAGTTTTCATATAAATGTGGCTTTTCAATGCTGTAATTATAATTTATAAACGGGGACAAGGAATGAAATCAACAACAGTTTTATTCTTACTTCTTTTTATGTAGGAAAAACTGATCTCAAAACTGTTCACATTTCTTTGCATTGCACCCAATTTCGAAGCATTCACATCATAGCTTACTCCCACTACAAAATTTTTATAATCAAACCCAACATAAGGAGCTATTGCATCATTAAACCTGTAATAGGCGCCAAGCATCAGGTCAGTTTCTTCATTCACGTTGAGCTGAACATAGGTCCCAAACATTGTTTCAGTCGCTGTGCCCTGGCGCATGTATAAAGCATGAGGAACTATTCTTGCACGATCTGAAATATTGAAGCTTACTCCACCATGTACCACATAACGCATTGGGATGGTATTAAGCTCAGTGCTTTGGTTTGTTATGATCGGGTCTTTGGGTTTATTTATATGATAGACAGAAAAACCACCAAACACATTCGCCTTTTTTTCCGGGCTGGCATCATAATACAACATACCTGCACCAATATCCAGTATGGTTGATGAAGTAGCTGCAAAATTTTCTGATGTTGGGTTGTTTGAATTATAACCTGTGATCGGGTTCCATTGTTCTCCCCATTTAAATTTTGTTTGATCAACCGTGCGATTCAAAACTCCAAACTGCATTGCAAATACCATTCTATGTTCATCATTGACACCCAACTTAACACCGGTATATGCAATTGAAGCGGCTGCATTAAAATAATTAAACCCGGCATCGCCTGCAGATTGATTAAGCACACTTCCCCCTAATGCAAGATTTTTATTGGTTCTTGTATCAAAAGAAAAACCGGCTGTACGGTATGGATTGGTTATACCACCCCATTGCCCACGGTAGATCGCAGAAGCTCTGTAATCACCATCACTACTACCCGTCATTGCAGGGTTTATATACATTGGGTAAGTGTAGTTCTGCGTAAAATGCGGATCTGTTTGCGCCGACACCTGGTTAGCGGTTACTATCGTAAAACAGAAAGCAAGACATTTTAAAAGTTTCATCGCTTTATTTTTTCGGTTTTTCATTAACGTAAGAGGGTTATTGATCCCTTCTTTTGAATTATTCTTCCATCGGTCATTGTCGCTTTTAACACGTACACATAGACGCCAACAGGTTGCGGTTTGCCACGGTGTGTACCATCCCAACCCTGGTTGAGGCTATTGATCAATATTATCTGCTCACCCCATTGATTGAATACCCGCATCTCCAATTTGTCAACATAGTTGCCGTAAGCAAATAATTTATCGTTCTTGCCATCACCATTCGGTGAGAAAACATTCGGAACAAATACATCCTTATCAAGCGGCTTGACTGTTATTTTATACATACGGGCTGTGCCTTCACAACCACCGTTAACTGGTACAACTGAAATATTCGCAATGATCGGATCATTACCTTTATTAACTGCCGTGAAAGAAGGAACATTATTGACTCCAAATTCTGACAAGCCAATGTTCGGATTTGAATTTGTCCATTTAAAACTTATCCCTGAAGGTGTACCTGTAAAGAAAGTCGATGGCATAAAGTCGCCATCGTTCAGTGTGGTATCCGCTCTTACAACAACAGTTGGAATTGTATTTACAGTTACTGTTATTGTCAATGGAGTTGCACACTCACCTGCATTAGGTGTAAATGTATAACTGCCTGAATTTTGATTATCTATCGCAGCAGGGCTCCATGTTCCGCTTATACCATTTTGCGAAGTGGCAGGTAAAGCTGGTACTGATGCGCCAATACATATAGATAAATTTCCAAAATTAAATGCTGGCGTAAGTATAGGGTTAACTGTTACTGTAAATACTACGGTTGCAATACAAGCGCCTTGACCTGCAGTAGGAGTAAATGTATAGGCACCTGATGCCTGGTCACTAACAACCGCAGGGCTCCATGTTCCATTTATTCCATTATCTGAAACAGTTGGTAACGATGGAACAGTTCCGCCAGTACAGATTGAAAGCGTACTACCAATACTAAATGTTGGCGTAATGATCGGATCTACTGTTACTGTAAATGTTGCAGGTATTGCACACTGACCTGCATTAGGTGTAAAAGTATAAGTGCCTGAATTTTGATTATCGACTATAGAAGGACTCCATGTACCAGTAATTCCATTTGTTGAAGTAGTTGGTAAAGCTGGTACGGTATTGCCCGAACAAATTGTAAGAGAAGTACCGAAACTAAATGTTGGTGTAAGGATCGGGTTAACGGTTACAGTAAATGTTGCAGGAAGTGCACATTGACCTGCATCTGGTGTAAATGTGTACACATCGGAACTTGTATTACTAACTACAGTTGGGCTCCATGTACCGGTAATTCCATTTGTTGATGTAGTTGGCAAAGTTGGAACAATGCCTCCATCACAAATTATAAGCGATGTTCCGAACGTGAATGCCGGAGTTATGTTTGGTGTTACCGTTACAGTAAATGATGCAGGAAGTGCACATTGACCTGCTGTTGGTGTAAATGTATACACACCGGAATTTGTATTACTAACTACAGCAGGGCTCCACGTTCCTGTAACTCCATTTGTTGATGTTGTTGGTAAAGTTGGAACTGTACCACCTGCACATATATTAAGTGATGTTCCGAAAGTGAATGTAGGTGTTATGTTTGGTGTCACAGTTACTTCAACTGTTGTTGGAACTGCACACTGACCCGCACCTGGTGTAAATGTATAGGTACCTGAATTTTGATTATCGACTGTAGACGGACTCCATACACCAGTAATTCCATTTGTTGATGTTGTTGGTAAAGTTGGAACTGTACCACCTGCACAAAGATCAATTGATGAGCCAAAACTAAATGTTGGTGTAAGGTTTGGATTTACAGTAACAGTGAATGTTGCAGGAAGTGCACATTGACCCGCTGTTGGTGTAAATGTATATACACCTGAATTTTGATCATCAACTACCGCTGGATTCCATGTACCGGTAATTGCATTTGTTGATGTTGTTGGTAAAGTTGGAACTGTACCGCCTGCACATATGTTAAGTGACGTTCCGAATGTGAATGCCGGTGTTATGTTAGGTGTAACCGTTACCGTTAATGTTGCAGGAAGTGCACACTGACCAGCTGTTGGTGTAAATGTATATGTTCCGGAGTTTTGATCATTAACAACAGCCGGATTCCAAGTACCGGTAATTGCATTTGTTGATGTATTAGGTAAAGTTGGAACCGTACCACCTGCACAAAGATTAATAGATGTGCCAAAACTAAATGTTGGTGTAAGGTTTGGATTTACAGTAACAGTGAATGTTGCAGGAAGTGCACATTGACCCGCTGTTGGTGTAAATGTATATACACCGGAATTTTGATCATCAACTACCGCAGGACTCCATGTACCCGTAATTGAATTTGTTGATGTTGTTGGTAAAGTTGGAACTGTACCACCTGCACAAACAGTAAGTGACGTACCAAAACTGAAAGATGGTGTAATATTCGGAGTTACCGTTACAGAAAATGTTGCTGGGTTAGCGCATTGACCTGCATTAGGTGTAAATGTATATGTTCCGGAATTTTGATCATCAACTACTGCAGGGTTCCATGTACCACTAATTCCGTTTGTTGAAGTATTAGGCAAAGCTGGAACTGTACCGCCTCCACAAATATTAAGTGATGTACCGAAACTGAATGTTGGCGTAGTACGTGGAATGATCGAAACGGATATTGTTATCGGGATCCCGCATTGACCACCAGCAGGTGTAAATGTGTAAGAAGCCGAAGTAGTATTATTAATTACAGACGGGTTCCATGTACCGGTCATGCCATTATTTGATGTAGTTGGTAATGTTGGTGGCGTAGTACCAGCACATATTGGCGGAATGGAAGTGAATGTTGGAATAAATATCGGGTTCGATAAAACAATACCGATAGAAAGATTTGTGGTAGAGCCGTTGTACACCAATGAGAAATTTGAATACAGTCCTGCATTTAGACCAGATATAATAACCTGACCTGAAACGTTTGCTGTTAATGATAATGGACCGACAGCCGCACCATCATCAGTGTAGTTTACGGAGTAAGTAGCTCCTGCAACCAACCCCCCAATAGTAATATATCCATCATTTCCGTTACACGTAACGGGGTTATTACTTCCAAAGGATTGACTCCTGGCAACAGTAGAAAACAAATTAAAACATGCAAAACAAAGTAATAGAGCTAGTGGCTTTTTCATAACAATATGGATTGGATCGGGTGGATTTTGGATTATGGATCACTACATGATCTTATGTAATAATACCAATCACTTGAAACGTGATTACTTGGTGTTTATTATAATATCCGCATTGTTCAGTACATATCCTATGTATAGTTACTATTCGGGTATCGTACTTATCAAAAAATCATGTACGTTATTACTCAAAAACAGATAAATCTTTAACCGCAAAAACACAAAGTGAATGCAGAAGATACACGAAGGTTGCTTTATGTTTCTTTGTGCCCTCGTGTCTCCGTGATTCAAAATCATTATCAGGAAAATTTCTCGCAACGAACGCAACGGAGCACCGACTGCAATTCGCCGCGTCGCATCTATACGCTGCGATCGCTGCGAGAAAACAAAAAAGGCTTCCCGAAACAGGAAGCCAATTATTAATTCTTAATTATTAATTTTTAATTCAAAGTTTCATTTCTCTCTCGTCCACTCTTCATGTATCGGTTCACCTCTTGAGCTAAGACCTTTATGAGTCCATACTTTATTATTTACACTACCATCAAAAGATAAAGATGCGCCAACCCGGCTACTGTCTCTTGAAAAGAATTCGATATTCTCAGTGTACTTGCCATTAGTGAAAGTATATGTGCCGCCGCCGGTTCCAAAGAATTCTTTTGTCTCAGGGTTAATTGCCATCCATTGAAACCTTGTGGATGAAAGTATCTTTAAAGTTTTTCTTGCAGATTTTTCTATCGGCTGTATCGATCCATCTCTCATTCTTCCTGATATTCTCCAATTGCCGGCCAGGTTTGTATTACCGTCATCAACTTTTGTCCAGCTATTCACTCCTGCTCCCGCATCCAACTTTAAAGTATTGCCACTTACAGCAGCAGCAAAATGTTTATGTCCGCCAATATTATCTTTTGATTCAGTATCAAATTCTATATTGGCGTGTACTTGTCCGCCTGCTTCTGAAAAAGTGCCACCCCATGTACGAATGAATTTTTTATTCGCCTTATCATAAATGCTATAAGAAAAATAACCATCCTGGAAAACAAGTGTATGATCAATGCCGCCATTTTTTGCATTCCATGCTCCTGTTAAACTTGTTTGTGTATGAAAAGATGTAAAACCAACTGCAACGATCAATCCTGTTGCAGCGATCGCTGTTGTAAAGAATAGTTTCATAAACTTTATTTAGTGAAAAGATACGAAGATCTGTAAAGAGAATTTCACGAACGAACCAACGGAACAATCACGCAATTCGCCGCGTCCCATTTATCCGCAGCGACCGCTGCGAGAAAACAAAAAAATCCCGGCCAGAAAGCAATTCGTAATTCATATCCCGATCATCATATCATATCTTCCTAACTTTTATGTACTAATTAAAATTTCCGGGAATCGTTTTATTATAACTACCTTTTCCATTCTTCCACCCCTATCCAGACAGCTTCGTCTATTTTTTCACCTAAAACACAAAACATGAAAAAGTTCTTTTTTCTCATGCTGCTTGTTCCATTATTTGGAATAAGCCAGCCAAAAAACATTATGAGTTCATTCAGAGCATTTCCAAAAGCTGACAAAGTACTTGAATTTGAAAAAGCATTGGCTGCTCATGCGCAAAAGTATCACACCGGCGATTGGAAATGGAGGGTATTCACCATCCAAACAGGTCCGGATGCAAATGGCTATCACATTACTGAAGGCCCGCTTAGTTGGGATCTTATTGATACCCGGGGAGAATTAAGCGCTGAACATAATACTGACTGGAACAAGAATGTCACTATCTATCTTACCGATCGCGGCTCAGCAAGCTATTCTGTTTATGAAGACTCACTTAGCACTGTAGCCTTGACCGACTATTCTGATAAGATCAATATCACACATTGGTTTCCTAAACTTGGCTGGGGTCCTAAAGTAAGAACGGTTCTGGGAGAAATGAGAAAGGCTGCACAAGCCGGCGGCCAGTCGGTTGCTGTTTATTCAGCAAGTTCATCTGGTCCTGTACAGTTTACATTAGTAACAAGATATAAGCAGGGCTTAAAAGAAAGAAATCCTGGTTTCATAAAACCACCTTTCAAAGAAAGATATGAAAAAGCAAATGGAGAAGATTCATTTGATCATTATCTCGAAGTACTTCGCGAATATCTTAATGAAAGCTGGAGTGAATTACTTTTTTTCCGGGCTGATCTGAGTTCGAAATAAAAAATATTTCACGCTAAGAAGCAAAGAAAAGAAATTCAAAAGTCGCAAAGTTATCTTTGCGACTTTTGTATTAATCTCCGCGTCTTTGCGTGAAACAAAAAAGCTTCCCAAAAAAGGAAGCTCAAAACAATTTACGCCAACTACAAACCACAAACTTTAAACCTCAAACTACATTCTCTATCACCATCGCACTCGCCCCACCTCCTCCATTACAAATTCCCGCCGCACCATACTTCGCATTATTTGCTTTCAATACATTTATTAATGTAACAATGATCCTTGCACCACTGCAACCAAGCGGATGACCAATAGAAACTGCGCCGCCATGCACATTCACTTTTGATGGATCAAGTTTCATACGTTTTGTATTTTCAATACCCACAACAGCAAATGCTTCATTCAATTCCCAGTAAGAAATATCTTCCATTTTTAATCCTGCTTTAGCAACTGCTTTTGGAACAGCAAGCGAAGGTGTTGTTGTAAACCATTCCGGCGCCTGTTCAGCATCTGCATAAGAAAGAATTTTTGCAATAGGTTTTAATCCCAATTCATCTGCTTTTTCTTTACTCATCAATACCAATGCAGCAGCGCCATCATTCATCGTGCTTGCATTAGCAGCCGTAACTGTTCCGTCTTTTTGAAATGCAGGATTCAAAGAAGGTATCTTATCAAACTTTACATTATAAGGTTCTTCATCTTTTGCAAACACAACAGGATCACCTTTGCGTTGCGGAATTTCCACCGGTACAATTTCATTGTCAAACTTACCATTCTCCCATGCTGCCTGGCTGCGTTTATAACTTTCAATTGCAAATGCATCCTGCTCCTCGCGGCTGATACCACATTCTCTTGCACATAATTCAGCAGCATTGCCCATTGCTTTGCCATCATATACATCTGTCAATCCATCTTTGGCCAAGACCATCCATCAGCGATTACATCACCATATTTATTTCCCCAGCGCAAGTTTGGGATCATAAAAAGGAACATTGCTCATACTCTCCATGCCACCGGCAACAACAATATCTGCATCGCCCAATAAAATACTTTGTGCTGCCTGTGCAATTGCTTTCATACCACTGGCGCAAACTTTATTTATGGTGGTACAATTCACTTCATTGGGCAGACCGGCAAATTTTGCTGCCTGTCTTGCAGGCGCCTGTCCAAGATTAGCCTGCAGCACACAACCCATCAATACATCCTGTACCTGTTCAGGTTTTACACCTGCTTTTTGCAATGCACCTTTAATAGCAATAGCGCCCAAGTTGTGTAGCCGAAAGATCTTTTAATGAACCACCAAAACTTCCTATCGGAGTACGAACTGCGGAGATGATATAAACTTCTTTCATTTGAATTAATTATTTGAAGATTGCAAAGATAACGATTGTGGCTTTTGTTCATCCTGAACGAAGCGAAGGAATGTGCTAAGCATTTGCTACTATTAAGCTTTTCTTGCGTCGCTCCGTTCATCTTTCAGGATATTAATGAGCAAGTGCGTCGCAGTTAACCCAGACACAGAGCATGGCGATGAAGTCGCACTCTTGTACGTCGGGAATTCTATTGAGCATTAGTGAAACTTGTTGACTTCAAAGTTCTACCATTGTGCATCAGCCAAGATAACAAACAATGCTTAAATATTTTTAACGTCATAAACATTAAATAACTTACTATGTTGGAACAATTGATAGCCCATTTCTTCGTTACTTAGACGAAGATACTTATATCATTGATAAATTTCCCAAGAAGACTACTAGCCACTAATGTTGAACTGCGGAACACCTTGATTCCACAAACATGTAAGATGAAAATCTCCACTTGGAAAACATAAATATATATGTTTGATTCTGATGAAAAACGAGGATTATTAACTAAAGAAGCTATTTTAGAATTATAAGGTTCTTATAGTTGATGCAAGACAAATTGATAAAGAAAAAATCGATACCCTTTCAAATTTAAAAACACTCTTGCTTATTGCAATGAAATTGAATTAAAACAAAAAGATTTGAATTACAATCTTTTTGATATCCTAGCAGAACAAATTATGGAAGATCTAGAAATAACTCAAGACGAAATTTTCCTGGCAGATAATTTATGTGATATATTATCAATTTCTCGATCAGAATTTGTCAGTGTTCTACAAAATAAATCAGCCAAAATCATTTCTAAATTTATTACCTCAAAAAGCTATGGAGAAATTAGTGCAACAGATTTAGAAAAGATCAAAAATTATTACGAATTTCTAAATGGTAAGTCATTAAAGTATGATGTAAATATTCCAATATACTTTTTGAATAATTATAATTGTTATAGATATAAAAATAACCTTGAGCTAATTGGATTAAAGGTAGATGTTGGATTTCCATCTATGATAAATTTCCCATTATACGGTGCATATGATGGAATGGTCTCAAAAATGAAAAAAGTTAGTGGCCAAAATACTTTTGAACAAAATCCTGCAAGAGTTTATAACTATGGCGGTGCATTATTAGTAGCATATAAGTATAGTTTTCTAGATTCATTTAACGGACAGGTGGATAGTTTTAATCTTTCAGAGATTAAAGATTTTGGAGACAGAAATTTTTTAAATACTGGAGAGAAATATCTTTCAATTCAAAAAAAGGGTGATAGAAATCCTCATGCAATTGCAGGCCTGGCAGATGAAGTTCAATATACATTAATTAAGGAGTGCATAAAAGCAGTTCAAAGGAATAAAAGTATTGCTAGCTTAAAGAAGAGTGGGTTGGATACCAAATCTCAAGATGTGTTTTCTGAAAAAGCAACTGAAAAGGAAGACACTAAAAAGATAGAAGTTCAACCTAATATTAAAGATGAGGATTATGTTTCTGAACTTAACAAGTTAATAGGCATAGAAGAAGTAAAGAGCCAAATTGCTTCATTAATTAATTTCATAAAATTCCAGAAGCTAAGAAGTCAAAAAGATCTAAAAACCACTAATATAACTTTACATACGGTTTTCACTGGATCACCTGGAACAGGCAAAACCACTGTTGCAAGACTTTATGGAGGTATCTTAAAACAATTGGGAGTTTTAAAAAAGGGACAATTGATCGAAGTAGATAGAAGCGGATTAGTTGCAGGATATCTAGGACAAACAGCGATAAAGGTAGATGAGGTAATTAACAGAGCATTAGATGGAATATTGTTCATCGATGAGGCGTATAGCCTTGCAAACTCTCAATCAGATTCCTATGGTGAAGAAGCCATTGATATTTTATTGAAAAGGATGGAGGACAATCGAGAAAGATTAGTTGTTATTCTTGCTGGATATACCACTGAGATGGAAAAATTCATTGATTCGAATCCTGGCCTTAAAAGCAGGTTTTCGAGATATATCAAATTTGATGATTACGATACAAATGAATTGTATGGAATTTTTGATTTGCTGTGTAAAGAAAATGAGTACAAGCTTTCGGGTGATGCTTCGAAGCAATTAAGGAGTCATTTTGATATGATTGTATCATCTTCGGAAAAGAATTTTGGCAACGGAAGATATGTAAGAAATATCTTCGAAAAAATTGTTGAACGACATTCAAATAGAATAATAAATCTTACGCAGCCAACTGAAGAGGATATGATTACATTTAGTTTGGAGGACATTAATGTATAGCTAGCCCCTGCTGTCGGTAGTGTTCTCATTTGTTTTCCATAAATAAAAAAATACAATAAAAGCTGTCCTGAGTCTCCCGCATGAGGCGGGACAAGTTGTGACTCAGAACATTCATTTACTTTTACAATTATCTACAAAACAAATAATCTGAACAATTGGAAAATATATTGTTTCTATTAATTTTAGCTTGTTTAGTATTAATGGTTATCGGTTTCATTTCACCAAAAACAAGTTTATTTTGGTACAAACATGAACGAACCAGGAAGAAGTCTGCAACGATCTATGGTCTCTTTCTAATAACGTTCATTATAATATTTGGACTCTGGATCACTGCTTAATTTCTGTTCCCCTGCTTGCAGTGGTGTTCTCATTTGTTTTTCATAAATAAAAAAATACAATAAATGACTGTCCTGAGTCTCCCGCATGCGGCGGGACAAGTTGTGACTCAGGACAGTCATTTATTTTGTCTTCGCCTTAGTTATAAAATAAGGCCAGCCTTTATTGAAGATGTATGAATGGTAGTAACACAGAATTTTTTAACTTTAAAAGAAAAATACATGAAACAGCTATCCATTTGCCTTTGCCTTCTTTTTTCTTTTGCTGTAGTGAATGCACAAAAGGAAACTTCCGTTAAAAAAACAGACACTGACCAGCTGAACCAAAAATTGACGCAACTGCAATCAAACATACAAAAGCTTGAATTGACTTTAAAAGATGCAAAGACGCTTATGGGAAAGATAAAGAGCCAGAAAGATGCTATTTCAGAATTGAACCAGCAGGATATGCTGATGCTACAGCAATTAATGGAGAAAAAATCGCAGCTTGAATCAATGATCTCAAATGTGATGAAAGCTGCATCTGAATCACAAAGCAACATTGCAAAGAATCTCAAGGCTTCCTGATGTGAGATCAAAGATCTACTGTTGTAATTGATCCTCTGCTGTCGGGAGTGTTCTCATTTTGTTTTCCATAAATAAAAAATACAATAAAGGCTGTACTGAGTCTCCCGCATATAGCGAGACAAGTTGTGACTCAGGAAAATCATTCCTGTCCACTTGGGGCCTTGCCCGAAGAAAACCACATGAATAAAAACATTGATGGCAGATTGTTATTCTTTGTAGAGACAGGGCATGCCCTGTCTCTACGACAACCAATCAAAACAAACATTATATGCCCTGTCTCTACGACAACCAATCAAAACAAACATTACATGCCCTGTCTCTACGACAACCAATCAAAACAAACATTATATGCCCTGTCTCTATAAAAGGAACGCAAACCCAAAAATAATTTGCAGTCTGTACCTTTAATACACCATTAAACTCATGCCAGATAAATTTCAAAATAAATACCGAATTCCATCTGCCCGTTTATCAACCTGGGATTATAGCAGCAATGGCGCCTATTTTATTACCATTTGTACGACTAATCGTCAGCATTTCTTTGGAGATATAATAAACAGTGAAATGCATTTGTCTCAAATCGGGAAAAACGTTTATGAATGCTGGCATAATATACCAAATCATTTCCCTCATTTTTATCTGGATGAATTTATAATAATGCCAAATCATATACATGGCATTGTGCTGATCGAAAAACCTTATATCGATAACGGGAAAGGATTTAATGTTGTAGAGACAAGGCATGCCTTGTCTCTACGCAAAACGGATACAGGACAATCCAAACCAGAAAAAACTGAAGAATCCAAACAACCGCATCCCCGTTTTCGAAATCCGGGAAAAAACACCATATCATCAATCATCGGTTCTTTTAAATCATCTGTCACCAAATATTGTAATGAAAATAAATTACCGTTCGGCTGGCAATCACGATTTCATGATCATATCATAAGAGATAAAGATGAATTTCATCTCATCAGAAATTATATCATCAATAATCCTGCTAATTGGAAAGAAGATAAATTCTTTTCGTCGTAATTCTTCGCCGGTTGTCAGTAGTGTTTAATAAAATAAAAAATGCTGAAGACAGATATTGCGAAAGCCGGGTAATTGAGTTGTTTTTATATTTCTGCGTTACCCGTTTTATTAGTCTACATTTACCGGTTGTTCTGTGATCAATTCAATTAAACTCCTTATTATGAAAGACTTTTTTATTAAAACATTCAGGGGCCGTCAGTTTGAATTTACAAGAGTGCTTGCAACAAGTTTTGACCCCTGGTATCATATTTCAGTTAACCTGGATAATGTGGATATTAAATACAAGATGCATTATAACAAAGCAGGAGACTGGAAAATAACTGTTGAGCGGTTGCCCCGGCTTTTATATTCATTGGAAGAAGAATTCAGTGAGCTTTTCCAGCTTAATGAAAAACCAGCAAAGCCTGACTACATTCGAAAAAGTTAATTTCAGTAACATAGAAAACTATTCCGGCATAGTACTGCAATTAAAGCTTACCTTGAAAGAATGCAATTATTAAAAGAACATCTCAGTGCCTATAATTATAGCTGGATAAATGAAGCAACCTTTACAGGCGAAGCCAGCCGCCGTCTTTTTAACCGGTACAACGGTAATCAACTATTGTTTGTCCTTAATCTCTATGCTTCGTTGATAGAAGGATTTACAATAAATATGGGACTCAAAATTGAAGACAGGCTCATGAATCAATTGCCGGTTGATGCTAAAAGTGAGATATCTGTACTC
The DNA here is from genome assembly GCA_963746915.1 of uncultured Bacteroidota bacterium. GTDB lineage: Bacteria > Bacteroidota > Bacteroidia > Chitinophagales > Chitinophagaceae > VBAS01. Next base: position 112,367 of record CAVVDD010000007.1, read on the forward strand.
AAATGGCTTAAACAAACTACTTCTCTCCCTGTTAGCAATGCTTACTAAAATAAAAGATCTTCAATCATTATCCTGAGTTTTCCGAAATAATTGAGACAAGTTTTGCAAGAGCTGACTCAGCACCGTTGCCTGCTGTCGAGATTACTATCGGATCCGCGCCAGGAGTAACAATCAAAAGAAATGGAAACTGATGACCTTTAAAAAAGTCAGATATCCTCAAGCTTAAAAGGTAATGTCCTGATTCGTTTTCCGGTCATATTAAATATAGCATTCGCTAATGAAGGCGCAACATTTGCCAATCCCGATTCACCGGCACCTTCCGGCGGATCAGTACTTTTTACAACGGTTACATCTATTTCAGGACACTCATTGATCTGAAGCATTCTGTAATTGTCGAAATTTTTCTCCGCTACTTTTCCATTGGCAATGGTGAGTCCGCTTTTATATGTTGCGGTGAGTCCCATAACAATGGAGCCTTCACACTGGGCTATTACTGTATCGGGGTTTACATAAATTCCGCAGTCAATAACGGCTGTGATTTTTTCGATCTTTACTTTACCATTTACCCTGGCAACATCGATAACCATCGCTGTGAATGCTCCCGATCTCTCCACAATAGAAACACCTTTCCCGGTATCTTTCTTACGGGGTTGATACCAGTTGGTCTTCTCTGCAACCATTTTCAATACCTGCGTGTATCGCCTGTGATCTTTTAAAATGGCCAAACGAAATTCAATTGGATCTTTCTTGCCTGCATATGCCAATTCATCAATGAATGATTCATGTGCAAAGCAATTGGTGGAATGATATACGGAACGCCAGTAAGTAATCGGTATATAAAATTTCTGCAACACACCACACATAGAAAAATTTGGAATTTCATATGCTGTATTGATCCCGCCGGCAATTGCGCCGGTTGGTTTATCGCCATCACCACTTTGGTTACGTATATCCTGGCAAATTACTTTATGCTCAAGCGCAATGGCATTACCGCTTTCATCAACGGTCCCTTTACAGACATTCAATGAACATGCACGGAAAGGACCTTGTGTTATATCATCCTCTCTTGTCCATATTAATTTAACCGGGGCGCCGGATTGCATTGATAAGTCTGTCGCTTCTTCTGAAACATCGGTCATACTCCTTCGGCCAAAACCACCGCCCATATAAGTATAGTTCACTATTACCTTATCTTCCGCCAGACCGGATTGTTTTGCCAACTGTGAACGGATCCCATTGGGGTTTTGTGTCGAACCCCAGAATTCACATTTATCTTTTTGAACATAAACCATAGCGTTCATGGGTTCCATGCAGGCATGCGATTGATAAGGTGTCTCATAGGAAGCTTCTACTTTTATTTTGCCACCGGCAAATGTTTCTTTGAAATTTCCTTTCTCCAGAAATACCACACCAGCTTGTTCTGCTGCTTTTTTATAGTTGTCTTTAATTTTTTTAGTTGACCATGACTCAAGATCGCCATTATCCCATTTGATCACCAAAGCCTTTCTTCCCTGGACAGCGGCCCAGTAAGTATCAGCCAGAACTGCTACCCCTTCTCTCGTAAATCCCATTACATCACGCTTGGTTTTGAATACATGTTTAACACCTGGTACAGCCTTCGCTTTCGAATCGTCGTAACTAATTATTTTTCCTAAAAATACCGGTGACCTCTCAATAGAAGCATACAACATACCCGGAACAGAAAAATCGATCCCGAATTTTGCAGAGCCATTTGTTTTTTCAGAAATGTCTCTTCTTGGAAATGAACGACCGATTATTGTAAAATCTTTAGGATCCTTTAGTACAGGATTTTGCGGTGCTGAAAGTTTTGAAGCATCCTCCACCAATTCACCATAGCTGAACTTATTTCCTGAAGGACGATGAATGACGTTTGCATCTTTAGCATAACACTCCTGCTCCGGAACTTTCCATTTATTTGCTGCTGCTTTGATGAGCATCTCTTTTGCGGCTGCTCCTATCTTTCGCATGGCGGCGAACTGACCCTGGATACTTCTGCTACCGACCACCATCTGGTCGCCGTATTTCGAACGATCAGCAGGAGATTGCATGATCTTTACTTTATCAATATCCACTTCCAGTTCTTCAGCAATGATCATGGGAATTGCCTGGAAGGTCCCCTGTCCCATTTCAGGACGATGATTGAACAGTGTGATCTTTCCGGAAGAGTCAATAAAAATATATTGATTCAATCCCAGTCCGGGCTCCCCGTTCTGTGAAAGATTAATGATCCTGGATCTATTACCAATTCCAGGCAGATATCCTACTGCAAGAGCGGCTCCTGCCGACATAGCTGCGAGCTGGATAAATTTTCTGCGATGTATTTTATTTGTTGTTTTCATAACACTCAGAAAAATTTAAGTAAAATGTTTTTAAGCTTTCATCATCTTAGCTGCTGTTTTAATAGCTTTCCTTACCCGGGGATAGGTGCCACATCTGCAAAGAATTCCCTGCATGGCTGTATCAATATCCTTATCGGAAGGATCATTAATTTTTTTAAGCAAAGCTGCTGCAGTCATGATCTGTCCGCTCTGACAATACCCGCATTGCGGTACCTGTTCATCTATCCATGCTTTTTGAACAGGGTGACTATTGTCAGCAGAAAGCCCTTCAATAGTTGTGATATCCTGGTTGACAGCTGCAGAAACAGGAATAGCACATGATCGTACCGGGTTACCATTAAAATGAACAGTACATGCTCCACATTGAGCAATGCCGCAGCCGAATTTTGTCCCGGTAAGTTTTGCGAGATCACGAATTGCCCAAAGCAGAGGCATTGCCGGGTCAGCTTCTATCTCATATTTTTTTTTGTTAATACTCAGCGTATAGGAAGCCATGATGAAAGGTTTTAGTATGTCTCGTTAAGTTACGAAAACCTCATCACATGGAAACGACAAAAAATCATCATGTCAAATGGTCAAGGCCTGTTCGTTTTAATTTTCAATCTACATAAGCATAGCTTTTATAAATTGATCGTTAAGAAACTTAATGTTAGATTAAAAAAAAATTAGACTCAGCACCCGTTGACGCCTGCACAAACGGATTCATTCATGGCTTGTACCAATTCGGTTTCGTTGGAGGGTCAATATAATATTCAATTCTATCCTGAATATTCATAATAGCCATTGCAATCGTTTTATCATCACCTTCAAATTTAAAATTCATTTTTGTTATCTTCCATTGATTGGTCTTTTTCTATCAAAAGTTTTTCCATGAACATTTCTTTCTTGGCCACCTGTTATCTTAAACCGCAGCACCTGCTCAGAAACATAGATGCATTCAACATTCATCTTAAACTTCCGGGAATCTTTCCAACGGCTCATAATTATTTCAAACTTCTCTCCCACTACTATCATAACGGCGGCAGGTTTTCGTATTCAACTTTTTTTGTCGGATCGGGTGATGCGGTCAAAATATTTATCTACCGGCCATGCTATCATCTGGTCAGATGGATATTGATAAGATGCTAATTTCCATAATTCTTTCTTTATTAAGGTCACCAAAAAGCCATTCATAAGCCAGCTCTTCAGGCAATATGGTTGGCATTCTTGGATCGGGATCTTCCAAAGGGTTTGTCAGCACTTTTTTGTTATGGATCTTTTGCATCAGTTCATTTGCCTTTGTAGTAACGATAGCAAATGTATCAGCAGATTGTTGCCTTTCCACATTCTCCCATTCCCTTAATACACCAGCCATAAAATAATATTCCTGATCTTTTACTGAAATGCAATAAGGTATCGGTTCGGTTGCTTTTAATGGCTGTCCTTTTTTACCAATCTTTAACCAGGTGTCGTCTTTCAAAAAAATAGGAAGAAATAACAAGACATCTTCCATGCTCCGCTCCTTCCCGGTACATGGACATCTTGACCTTTTTCATTCACAAAAAGATTTTCGCTTCTTGCATTTAACCAGGTTCTGTATTGCCTTGCTTCCTGCAACTGCTGAATATTGAAAATATTTTGTGGTATATATTCCCAATGCACTTCTTTGATCTCAAAATCTTTTTTGCCTGCGATAGGTTTAATGATCGGCCAATCCCTGTAATCAAATCCTTTTTGAACAGGACGATTCAATCGCAGGTTTTTTACTTCCTTTTGAATAGCTAATAACCGGATATATTCTGCCCCGGGTAACTTTGCAGCCTTGCCAATAACACATGGATAAATTTAAAATAAAAATCTTCAACTGTTATCATTTCCGGATAGCAATTGGGATAACTCAGGACGGGCTTTGCAAAAGCTGTAACTTGTATTATGAGATCAATAGTTTTTATAGGAACAAGTCTCGATGGCTTTATTGCCAGGAAAAACGGGGATATTGATTGGCTGGTGCAATATGCAAACAATGAGGCGGTGCAGGCCTACGAAAAGTTCATGAGCAGAATTGACGCAATTGTAATAGGAAGAGGCACTTTTGAAAAAGTGCTCAGCTTTCCTTCATGGCCTTACGAAAAAAAAGTATTCGTATTAAGCACTAGTATCAAGGAAGCACCAACTGCCCTAAAAGAGAAAGTAACAATTCTTTCAATGAAACCAGCAGAGCTGCTGAACTATTTATCCGGCAAAGGGTTTTCAAGTATATATGTTGACGGAGGAAAAGTGATACAAGATTTTTTAAAAGAAGATCTCATTGATGAATTGATCATTTCAAAAGTACCGGTTCTTATTGGAAGCGGCATTCCATTGTTTGGTCATCTTGACACTGATCTTCAATTCAGACATAACCGAACTGAAACAGGCTCTAATGGTCTTGTAAGAAGTTATTACGAAAGAAAACGAACATAGATTTCCATGTTGTTGTTTCTCCGTTGTCTGTACTGTTCAATAAAAAAACTTCAATCGTTATCCTGTCCCGATAGCTATCGGGGTTATTCAGGAACAGTTTTGAAAAAGTTGCTTGTTCCAATTTGCAGGACTGAAAAATTATCCTAACTTCTGAGAACAATTTTACAAGATGAAAAAACTGATACTATATTTTTTAATTTCCTCAATCATTCATGGTAAACTTATGTCACAGACAACGATAAAATCTGCAGAAGAAAATAGATCTGCAATTGCCATCCTTGATAGCTTTGTCAACGCTTTCAATGCACATGATGCAGATAAGATCATCTCGTACATGACTGATGATTGTATATTCGAAGCATCAGCGGGTCCTGATGTAAACGGAGAAAAATTTGTTGGCAAAGAGGCTGTGAAGAAAGCTTTTGAAGATGTTTTTAAAAATTACCCGGATGCCAAATGGATCAAGCCAAACCATTTTATCTCCGGGGACAGGGCCGTATCCGAATGGATATTCACAGGAACAAAACCAGATGGTAGCAAGATAGAAGTAGCGGGCTGTGATCTTTTCACTTTCAGTAATGGAAAAATTTATATTAAGAATTCTTACCGCAAAAACCGACCTCCGATTCCAAAATTATGATCACATATCTCTTGTCCTTCGTAGTGTATAAAATGATTTCATCCCGGCTTGTCGTGAGAGCAGCATCAGTGACTGAATTAAATTTGGAACAAGAACTTGCAGTAAGTGGTGATTTGGCGGAACGTTAACCAAAATAAAAACCATGAAAAAGAATTTTCATCTTTTAATAATTTTAATGTCTTTGACAGGGATTACAAACTTTGTGTTAGCTCAAGACCCAAGAGAATCTGAGATCAGGCGATTAGAAACTCTTGAAAGAGAGTCCGTATTAAAAGGCGATTCGACAGCACTGTTTGACAAAATTTGGTCTCCCAATATGATCGTAAATACGCCTGCCAATATAGTAGGAACAGTTGAAGGCACGAAAGCAATTTTTAGAGCCGGAGGTTTAAGCTATCTATCTTTTGAAAGAGCAATTGAAAAAATTACTTTTAATGACAATGTCGCTATTGTTATGGGTGGTGAGATCATTAAGCCCCAGGGACAACAGCCTAATGCCGGCAAAACAGTTAGCCGGCGTTTCACTCATGTTTGGATGTATAAAAACAATTATTGGAGTATCATAGCACGACAAGCAACAATAATCAAAATAGATTAAAGCGTTGTCGATATAGAAAATATGCCCCCCCGAATAATGATATTTTTTTTGATCCTTCTTCAGACTGATTTATTTGGTCAGTCAGACAGTATATGGAATGTAATGATCTTAAAGAAAGGGAATCAACCAGAGATCAAAGATAATATGGCAGTATTTAGCCAGACAGGATTTTACTTATATCGGAATTGTTTCTACGATCTGGAATTTAGAGATAAAACAAAAAAGACATTAAGATTGATCGATATTAGACCTGACACTTTAATTTTTATAGGGATATCAGAAAAAAGAGATACCAATTTTACTCAAACAGCAAAAGATACTTTCCTGATCGATCATAAAAATATTGATAAGCTGTTATTAATAAAAGACTGGGGCACTGAAAACAGTAAAAAGATAAATTGTAACGACTACTATTTTATTTTTCACAAATCGGTAATAGATAACAGGTACGAGAGTAAATATGCTAATGTATTCCCAGATGGTGACAAAAATGAATTGGTGCCCCGATTAAGCTCATACGGTATCACCTATCATTATGAATACGGAGGTAAGTTATATTATCATTCAGGAATTAAGGTTCACACAACCAAATATAGCGATGAACAAAAAACCAAAGCATTAAATGGAGTGCTGACCGTTCTGAATTTAATAGTAAATAAACGAGTGAATGTGACGGTTCAAAAAACTGATCGACCTAAAGATGAATAAATAACAGCCGGCAACCTACGAGTAAATTAAAAATCAAAACTGGCCACTATACTTACACAGGTCCTCCACCGAAAGATTACCTCCACAAAAGATCAACACTAAATTGTTATCCATTCTGAATTGATCTTTTAACCGCAAAGCAGCAGCCAATGTACAGGAAGCTGCCGGCTCAGTTAAAACTTTCAACCGCTCAAGAATAAATTTTAATGCCTGCACCGCTTCGTCATCAGTAACAACGATCACTTCTTCCAAATTTTTCTGTGCCAATGCTAAAGTTCGATCAGAAACAGAAGGAGCACCCAATGTTTTTGCAATGGAAGTAATGGCAGGAAGTTCAACCGGGTGCCCGGCTTTGAGTGCTTGCGACATCGCATCTGCACCAATAGTTTCAACGCCCCAGATTCTTACTCCGGGTTTGATCGCTTTAACAGCTGTACTTACTCCGCCTTCAAAGCCTCCTCCTCCAATACTAATAATAATATCAGTTGTTGCAGGCAGGTCTTCCATGATCTCGAGCCCAAGAGTTCCTTGTCCTGCCATCACCAATGGATCATCAAATGGATGAATGAATATTCTTCCTTGCGATTCATAATTTTTTATTTTCTTAAAAGCATCCTGGATCGTTGGTTGCAGATCAACCGTTGCGCCGTAGTTACGTGTAGCCTCTAAATAATTTTGCGGAGTTGTTTGTGGCATTAATACAACTGCATCAACATCCAAAACACTCGAGGCATAAGCGACAGCCTGTGCATGATTGCCACCGCTGATAGCAACCACTCCCCTTTTTCTTTCTTCTGCCGACAGGCTTAGCAGTTTATTAAAAGCGCCGCGAACTTTGAACGAACCTGTTTTTTGAAAGAGTTCATATTTGACAAAAACATTTGTCCCTAAATATTTGCTGAGCGTTTCAGAATGTTCAAGCGTTGTTCGTTTGACGTAAGGTTTAATTCGTTGTTGGGCTTGTTTGATAGCTGTAATATCCATGAGGACTAAGCTACATGATAAATCATAACCTTCGTATCACATCAACAAAAATTTGTTTGCGTGTCCGAAAGCCGATCGTTTTATAAAGCTCAATGGCATTAGTATTATTTGATAACACATGAAGAAAAGGAGTAAATGAATTGTCCAGTATTATTTTCATTACATGCAGCATCAATGCTTTTGCATAACCCATGCCGCGAAAATCGGGATGTGTGCATACAGCGCTTACTTCCATATATGGTTTGGGATGCATACGTTGTCCTGTCATTGCCGCCAGCCGGCCTTCGATAAAAATGCCGAAATAATTTTTGAACCTGATGGTTTGTTGTAAAAAGGGACCGGGTCTTGTGAGTGCAGTTAATTCCATCATTTGCGGAACATGTTCTTCTGACAGAGGGACAATTAATGAACTATTCTTAGTAGTGAATGTTTTCACGGAGTGTTCATATACCATTTGAGTTACATCCATAGGCTGCAGAAGCTTCCACCTACTTTCGTCATGATCCATTTTATTTAACGAGGAAATGGCCACATTCCTATTGGCTGGAATAAATTCATACAATTTTGTAAGATTAGCATCATTGAAGATTTTCATCCCGGCAAATGGAGCAATATCTGGCAAATAAAAACCAACATCGCCGTTTATAATAGCAATATCATTATTACCTGTGGTAATAGCATTCCAGATCATATTATCAAGGATGTGAGCCATTTTGTAGTTGATTTATTCAAAACTGAAAAGCAATTCAATAAACATCTAATTATTCGGTGCCGGCAGCATATTTCTTATTGCCATGATCTTCCATGATTTTTTATCAGCAATAACAATAAAAGTGCTCCACATTTTTCGTGCAGTACCATCTGTATTTTGTATTTCATACCGGCAATCTACAATGGCAGATGAAGGAGTAATAGTTTGAATTTTTTCAATATGAAGTGTTCTTGTTCCGGGGCTATTAGCAGAGCTTTTCATCATGCCTTCTACAGCTGCATTCATTCCTACCCTCCACTCACCGGTAGAAACCAACTGACTCACATCGGGTGTTAGAATTGTTTTTAATAATGCTGTATCTCTTTTTTCTCTTGCCTGTGAATATTGATCAATTAATGAAGTGATCGCTTTTTGCAGTTTGTCGTTTACTGGTGTATCCTGGGCATATAAAACCAAAATACAGGTAAGATTTGATAAAAGGAGTAAAACTATTTTTTTCATAATAATAATTTATTGGTTCTTTTAGCAGGCAAATATCCAACAATTAAATTCTTCCGACGTCTATTAGCCACTTTGATTTCCATGATGAGTAAAGCCAGTCAAAAGTTCTTAACTTCATAAAGAAAACAAGTAATCACCAATTGTTACGCAATCATCTATGTTATGAGCAATTCATTTAAACTAATTTTTCTTATTGTTATTTTTTTCGGCTGTTCTTCAACAAAGAAAATAACGCAGCCCGAAAAAATATTGGTATTCAGTTCTACCAAAGGCTTTCGTCATAAATCGATAGACGCCGGTAAAACAGCGCTATTAAAAATGGGTTCTGAAAAAAACTGGACTGTGGATACAACTGAAGACGCAACGGTGTTTACTGAAGCAAATCTGAAACAATATGGTGCAGTTGTATTTTTAAGTACAACCGGTAATATTTTAAATGATGAGCAGCAAATTGCTTTTCAGAAATACATAAATAACGGTGGCGGTTTTGTAGGCATTCATGCTGCCACAGATACAGAATATGACTGGCCCTGGTATAACAATTTAGTAGGTGCTTATTTTGAGAGCCATCCAAAACCACAGGTTGCTTTATATAATGTTGTAAATAAAGATCACCCGGCAGTTAGTTTTATGCCCGACACACTGCGCAGGCTGGAAGAGATCTACAACTTTAAATCTTTTAAAAAAGAATCAGTAACTGTATTAATTACCATCGATGAGAAGACTTATACAGGAGGTAAAATGCCCGACTATCATCCGATAGCATGGTACCATAAATACGATGGTGGCAGAGCCTTCTATACGGAGTGGGGTCATCACCCCGAAGCTTTTACCGAACCTTTATTTCTTCAGCATCTTGCCGGAGCCATCCAATGGGCTTTAAAAAAATGATCATTTTATCAATAAATAAATTAATTAATAATGACTGATAAAAAAAAGAAAATACCTGTTGATAACAGCAGAAGAAATTTCATAAAACATTCCGCAACGGCGCTTGCAGGATATATAATTATACCGCGTTTTGTACTTGGAGGTACCCGGTATGATGGTTCTAAATACATTCCTCCAAGTGACATGATCTCCCTCGGTTTTATTGGTTGCGGAAAGCAAGGAAAAATACTCAGCAATTACTTTTTAACTACAAACGAGATCCGCATCCTTGCAATAAGCGAAGTGTACAAAGACAAAAGCGAACTGATGCTGAAGACCATAAAAACTAACCAGGAAAAAAACAAACAACCTGTTACTAATGACATTGGAGTTTATACTGATTTTAGAGAATTACTTACACGGAAAGATATCGATGCGGTTGTAATTGCAACGCCTGATCATTGGCATGCAGCAGTGGCAGTTCGGGCAGCAGAAGCAGGAAAAGATATTTATTGTGAAAAACCATTAGCACTTACTGTAAAAGAAGGAAGGGCAATGGTGAATGCTGCACGGAAACACAACCGTATTTTTCAAACAGGAAGTATGCAACGTTCTTGGCCGGAGTTTCGCCAGGCGGTTGAAATTATCCGCAATGGATTTATTGGTGAAATAAAAAGCATAAAAGTAAATGTTGGTCCGCCGCCAATTGTTTATGATCTGCCTGAACAACCTGTACCCAATGGTTTGGATTGGAACAAGTGGCTGGGCCCAAATGAATTTAAACACTTTAATGCTGAACTGGCGCCACCCATTACACAAGATGTTTATCCTAACTGGAGAAAATACAAAGAATTCGGTGGCGGCCAGGTAACGGATTGGGGTGCACATATGTTTGATATTGCTCAATGGGCACTGGACATGGATAATAGCGGCCCTACTGAAATTTTTGCACCGGATGCAGACCATCCATTTCTAACTTATAAGTATAACAATGGTATTATTATGACCCATGAAAAATGGGAATGGAACAATGCAGTGATATTTACAGGAACCGAAGGTGAGTTACGCATAGCCAGGGGTAAACTTGAAACAACTCCTGCATCAGTAAAAAATAAAATAATTGGTGATACGCAAAAGCATGTGTACAAAAGTGAAAATCATTACAAAGATTTTTTAAATGCTATGCGTAAACGTACCAACCCAATATGTGATGTTGAGATAGGACATCGCACTGCCACAGTTTGTAACATTGGCAATATTGCCTACCAGGTAAAACGACCATTAAAATGGGATCCCAAAAAAGAAAAGTTTAAAGGTGATGCAGAAGCCAATGCTTTGTTGGGAAGAAAAATGCTGAATGAATGGGCGATAAAAATATAGATGAAAGTATTGATACACTCATCTCTCGATCACAAAATATTGAATGAACAGTGATGCAAAATCAGATACCAATAAATCTTTTCTCAAACTTTTGCTGAATGGATCTGGTAAAGGAATAGGGTAATGCGTAAAATAAAAGGCCGGCTCAGGTCTTGTGAATTGGCGAGAATAATAAAACAGAGAACTTTTTGCGGGATCTTTACCCTGTAAATTATTTCTCTTACTGCTGTGCATCCTTCTTTACCTTCTCATCATATTTCTTTTGCAGATCGTTTAATGCTGCATCATAACCGGGTTGGTCAATAAAAGCAGCAGGGTTGTAAGCATCACCAGGTTTATGTTTATCGTGCATTTTAAACTGGCCGGCATGTGATGCAAGCCATAGATCAAATTTGATTTTTTTCATCGCCTTGAATGTATAAGCATAATCACTGGCTATTCCGGGATAAGCGTTGATGTCAGAAAATCTTTTATCAGTAACGATAGTTGGCATATTGGCGATAAGCACTATATATGATCGTTGATCATCTTTTACTGTTAGCAAAAAACTGCAGGAGCCTTTTGTATGACCGGGGTGATGCAACATGACCAGTTGCATATCACCGAGGCGAATAGTATCTCCATCATGCAGCAAACGATCAGCCTTTACCGGTTTAAATGAAGTGCCGTAATGTCCCAATTCATAATCTGAATTACCACCGCTTGCGAGTACATCAGCATCTTTTTCATCAACCATTAGTTGAGCACCTGTACTTTGTTTAATGGCAGCAATAGCACCAGTATGATCGTAATGTGCCTGTGTGGTTAAGAGTATTTTAGTATCGGAGAATTTAAAGCCTAAGGTTTCAATATTGCTTTTTATTTGTGATTCAGATGCAGCAAGTCCTGTATTGATGAGAATATTTCCCTTTGTTGTAGTAATGAGATAACAGGCAAGATCGTAAGTGCCTACATAATACAGGTTGCCTGCTATACGGAAAGGTTGGTAGGTTGCCGTCCATTCTGGTGTTGTTCTTGGCTCATTTATTACTTGTGCATTAACATTTATTGATAATGATAAGGCAGCAGTAAGTACAATATTGTGGAATAAATTTCTGAACATATAGTAGAGTTGAGTGATACCAATATTCAAATATATCAGCTTAAATGATCAATTCAGTTTCATTGATATAAATTTTCTTATTTGCTGAATCGAATTGTTGCAGTACAAGAGTGCGACCCTTCCACCTCGCTATGCTCGGTGTCTGGGTAAACTGCGACGCACTTGCTCATTAATGAACTGAAAGATGAACGGAGCGTCGCAAGAAAAGCTTAATAGTAGCAGTGCAGCTTAGTACCCACCTACGCTAATTCATCCTACGAAACTTTAGTGTAGTTGGAAGCTTCGGTGGGCAAGCCTAAAAAAATAAAGATCTTCAATCATTACCCCAATAAAAATAACCCTTGTCAAATTTTTGTTGACAAGGGTTTATTATATAAGAGAGTTTTCTATTTATTATAAAATTTCCAACTAGGTTTATAATCCCTGTCTATGTTTGATTAGTAAGAATAGCCCGTAGCATTTCAATCGGCATACTATTTTCATGCAAAATGGCATCATGATATTGTTTGTAAGTCATTTTTTTTGTATCAACCAATTCTCTTTTTAATGCATAAAATTCCAAACCACCGATCATATAAGCGATCTGGTATAATGGACCATAGCCACCGGTAAATGAACGGCGCACTTCTCCTTCTGCATTTGCTCTTTCATGACCAACCCGGTCAACCAAGAAATCAATGCATTGCTGCGGTGTCCATTTTCCTAAATGATAATTGAGCGAAAAAATAATTCTTGCACAACGGTGCATTCGCCAGAACAACATTCCAATTCTTTCTTCTGGTGTGCGGGGAAATTTCATATCCCATAACAACAATTCCCAGTACAATGCATTTCCTTCAACCCAGAATGGCGTATCAAAATTGCGGTAGGCTTTATGTCGGTCAGTCATGTACCCTGCAAATGATGACCTGCTAATAATTCATGATGTACCGTAGCACGGGAAAAATTTGGATTGTTTCCCCGCATACTCATCATCTTTTCATCATAGGTCATCGTATTGGTTGGATAAGAAATGATCAGTGATTGTCCACCAAGGAAAAAAGGACTTACCCGTTGTCTTTCTGCTGACATCATATACATACCCCAATCTTCTTCAGATAATGGTGGCAATGTTAAGAGATCATTCTTCTTTAAAAAATCAACTGACTGCTTATACAGATCATACATCGCTTCCGGTTGTTTTCCCGGTGGCACATAAGTTTTCTTTACTTTTTCCAATGCCTCTTTCCAGTTATCACCAAAACCCATTTCACGGGATGCTTTTAATAATTCTGCATCGCACCAGGCAAATTCTTTATTGGCAATATCAACCAGGTCTTCAGGGCTATAAGAGATCAATTCTAGTTTCAACTGCCGAACCAGTTCTGTACTGCCAATTGGATTACCAATAATGCCGCTGCCATCATCTTTTTGAAGATGTGTTTACTTTTCCTTTTCTTTTAATGGTACTTGCAAACACGTCTAGCAAACTATCTGTTGCAGTATATGTTTTGGGAACCCACCAGGTAAACAAAGGATCATATCCATTATAAAAATTAAAATAATCTTTTAATGCTCCTTGCAATCCTTTTGCCGCTTCTGATGCAAGGTTAGCCTGCGTTTGTTCTATACTATCAACTTTTTTTAACTTATCAATCGCCGTAACTATTTCTTTATTGATATCATTAAGTTCCTTTGCCACTTCTTCACCATTTACAGCAATACCACGACGCCGTGGTTTCTGCAGAGTGAATAGCCTGATCGGAAAAAGTTAAATACTTTGCTACCTGATCGTAGATTTTTTGTTCTTCCAGCAATTGATATTGTTCACTTTCCAGATTTCTCTTAAAAAGAACATAATCCACTTTGCCATTAATATTCCATTTTTCAAATGGAGATTTTTTTAATATCTCAAGGTATTCGTCAATTAATTCAAGCAAACGTTTTCTTCTTTCAGGAGTATTATAACCGGGCCCTTGTTGTCTGAAAAGCAAATTCTCCTTGTGAACTGGTGGAGTAAAAACGCATGATGCTTGCTTTATCAGCATCATACTGTATCATGGCATCGGCCATTTCGCTGGTCTGTGCATAAAGGCTGCTTGTATTTTGCTGTGCTGAAACCTGCAAGCGAAATAAACAACTGCTCAACAGCATTACTACTATAAAATTTTTAGTCCATTGATGACTTTTCATATTCAAAATATTTTGAGTGAAAAATATTGAATATTTATACAGGAACTGCAAATAATTTTAAACATGCTGACTTACATGCAAATCAATGCTCGTTTTTTTGGATAGCGGCTTGCATACGGGTATATTTATATGTTGTTCGTAATGCAAATTGGCGATCAATAAATCAAGAATATGCATAAAATAATACCAGGGATCGGCCTGTTAATTCTCCTAACAGTTCTTAGTTGTACTTCCACGCAGACTATTGATGATAAGTTTAACGGAACATATAAGCTTGATAAGTTTGAATCATATGATTCGGTTTCCGGAAAATGGAAAGCTGATAAATGGAGAGGGAAAGACGCTGATGGATTTATTCAATATGATGGAAAGGGACATATGAGTGTTCATCTTTATCCAGGGGATTATAAAGATTTTGACACTAATAAAAATATAGACAGCATAGATCACGAAAGTCTAAAGGAGTTGACAAAATTCTATCAATCAAACTTTGTATATTTTGCGGACTATAAAATTATTAATGACTCGACAATTGAGCATACCAGGATCTCAGCAACGGAACCTAAAAATTGGGGAACTAAATTGACACGAAGTTTTGAATTTATAAATGACACTTTGATATTAACGGCACACGAAAAATTAGAGAATAAACAAATGCGACTTAGGTGGATCAAATTATAATAAATGAAAAATATTTTATTTGTAGTAGTCCTCCTTCTTTATATAAAAGTCTCCGGACAAAATGCCAATGAGGAATTTGATGGCAAAAAGTGGAATGCGCCTTATGTACTTGATACTTTAAAAGGATGGGATGTTGAACGTTTCCTTATTCCTATTTCATTTGCACCCTCCATACCGTATAAAGGTGTTGAAGATATCAGGTTTACTCCTGGCTGGGCCAAAAAAGCAACGAATGAATATTGGAGCTATGCTTTTTTATGGTATTTAGATGGTGCCGTAACATTGGATGCTAAGACAATTGAAAATAATTTAAAAGCTTATTATACCGGTCTTATTAAGGTCAATTCCGATTCTGCTAAAATTGCTGATAAATTATTTCCTGTTACGTCTTCAATAAAACCAAGAAGCACTGAAAAAGAAGATTTGAAAACCTTCGAAGGCTCAGTTACTATGCTGGATTATATGAGTAAGCAACCCATCACTTTAAATGTTGTGATACATATAAGGACTTGTGCAGTGAAAGACAAAACATTCGTCTTTCATGAAATATCACCTATGCCCTATTCCGATGATGTATGGAAAAGATTGCATCAACTTTGGGTCAACTTTAAATGTAATAAAGAGTAGATCAAGTCCCTTGCTGTTGCAGTCACCTGACCAACACATTATTTTATTTTAAAAAATAATAATATTGAAAAAAATAATCATTCTAATACTTGCAATCAATTTTTCAGCATCGTTGCAAGCACAACAGCAATTAACAAAAGACGAGCAGGAAGTGCATCAAACGGTCATTAATTTTTTTAGTGCATTATCAAACCGGGATTCAGTTAGCTTAAGAAATAATTGTACTGCTGATATTTTACTGTTTGAAAACGGAAGTATATGGAATGCAGACACACTTATCCTTAAAGCAATAGCGTTAAATACGTCAATGGATTTCAAAAGAACAAACACTTTTGATTTCATCAACACAACAGTAGCAAATAACACAGCCTGGGTAACTTATGATCTCCGTTCAGAAATGACCAGAAATGGCAAACAATCTTCTGTGCAGTGGATGGAAACTGTAATTGTAATAAAAGAAAAACAAAATTGGAAAATAAAAGTTCTGCATTCGACTCTCATCAAACGTAATTAAAAACGCAGGCAAACATCAAAATTAAAGTATGATGCTGAAAGTTTTCATCGTAGGAGCAACACTATTTACACTTTGCAAGCAGCAAGCATTCACTCAATCGACTGACACTACTCGCCCTGCAAAAGAAAGTCTCCCGGCTTTTCTGAAAGGGACATTCGAGGATGACTATGGAATAAAATATACTATAAACGATAGCTTTTGGATACAACAACCAAATGCAAAATACCATATCATCAATTGTGATACAACAGAAAAATACCTGCTTGTTCAAAATGATAACACAAATAAAACAGATGGCGGATTGTTTACAAGGATTGACTACATGAATTTTTCGGGAATGGAACCTTTTAGGTGGGGCTTTTGTTTAACAATTTATAATGCAACTACATTGGAAAAAGCCAAAGCAACAGCAATAGCTGACAGAAAAAATCCTAAAGTTGGTTGCAATGGATTTCCCTTTTCCCGTATGAAGAGATTGTAACAGATAAAAACGTTGAAAGCAGACACCCGGATCGTCAAATGGCTAACTTTGTTTCCTCCACTTAAAGCATCTCCTATGCCGGCAATTAATTTTTTAAATAAACTGACAACGCTCAACAACGCTATTTACTTTATTAAAAAACATTTCCAGGTTATACTAGGACTTGGACTGATCTCGGCATTTGGAAGAGTGATCCAACTTGGCGGTTTTGGTGAGATTCCAGGTTGGACAAATATTGTTTTAGAGATCATTGTTGAATCATCACGCATATTACTCTTCCTATTTGTACTAGGACTGGCTAATGTAAAAAAAGGCATCTTGCGAATACGGGATTTCTTTACTAAAAAAGATATGTGGAGATCAAACTGGAGGGTCTCAATTCAAAAATTAAAAAAACAATGGCTGTCAGTTTTATTGAACCTAACAGCATTTTTGATAATTGCATGGATATTCAATTATTTGATCGATCAATTAGCTTATGAAACTTGTTTATTCCTTTCTTTAAAAGAACATGGTGTGCTGGTTGCCTCATCTTCAGAATGGACAATTCTATTATTCTTTAAAAATCTTTCGGTCATACCTTTCACATTAGTATTTGAAACCTTACTTATTTTATGGATCGCAGGCAAGATGAATAGCTATAAAGTGTCTGCTCAATAGAAGTAAGCAATGACAAACCTCTTTGGTTCATCTTGATCAGTGCAATCACTTTTTATCATCGGGCACATCCAGTTCATCTATTTGATCTTTATAATCAGAAGGAAGCAGGATGTTTTTAAGCAACCAGTCCATCTTCATCAGCCTGCTGATTTTATAAAGCGGCACTACGGGTGTCAGCAAAGAAAAATCACTGAACTGCAACAACTCTTTCACTCTATCAGGAACAACCAATTTTTGCCCTTCGATCAATACCTTAAACCGCATGGCGCCAAGATGCTTTTTATATTGTTTAAAAAGATCGGCAGTGTACTCACTCTTTTGCAGATCTGCTATTAAATGTGCTTCTCTTACAGGTAGCCATTCATTATAAGTAAGTGGCAATTCTTTCAATCCCATTCTAGCACCAACCCGGTAAAAAACATTGTATACTTCTTCCTTTTCTTCATCCGTTAATTTTTTTTCGAGCAGCTCGTATGATGCAATGGAATAATGGATCAGCATAAACAGCACATCACGGTAAGCCCAGTCGGGTATTGCAGAGCCACGGTTTTTTTCAACAGCAGTATGTATTTGCCGCATGATGTCAATGGCTTTGTTGGCTTCATCCATTGACGAAAAAACAATTTTTCTTGCATAGCTAACGGTGGAGAACAGTCGACCTAAGGGATCAGCAGGAAGCTTGCCGGTAAAGTAAAGCCAGTCCACGGCTTTGTTAAGAGCAAATTCAGCAGAGGCGCCGGCAAAAATAAATAGTACAGTGTCGCTCTTGCCCCAGATCTTTCTAACAACTGAATTTTTTTCAACAAAGAATTGCATAAGGTCAAATTAATTCCTGTAAAGTTACACATCATTAAGCCCCCTCGTACTTCATCGTATTCAATAAAATAAAAATCCTGGATCGTTTCGTAACAATTGGCAAAATGAAGTGGTTTGCAAACGGCGTATATTTATGTTGTGTGTCATCACTGTTCGACAGTGCAAACACCAGGCAAAATCAATTTAAATAAGTGGAACATAAAAAAAATAAAACCACTGCAAAAGAAACCACACGAATTGATGCATTCAGCGACGGGGTTTTTGGCATCGCCATTACTCTTTTAGTATTAGAATTAATACAGATCCTGCATTCTCAAACAAGTGATGGTTTGGTAAATACGTTTCTCCATCATTGGCAATCTTTTCTTGCTTTTTTGATCGGGTTCATAACAATACTTGTTTGCTGGATAAATCATCATTTTGCTTTTGAATACATTAAGAAAGTCGATACCAAATTAATGTGGATAAATGGCTTTTTATTATTCGTGGTTACGCTTACGCCGTTTCCTACAGCTGTTTTAGCCGGGTACCTTGAAAAAGAAGGTGGAACGGCATTGGCGGTTTTTGGCTTCAATTATTTTTTAATTTCAATTGGTGCAGATGCCATCTGCACTTATGCTTATAATCATGATCTTATAGAGGAAGAGGACCGGGAATATTATTATTCCTACAAACTGATCTATCGTTACGCAATATTTTATACACTGATCGCTTTTTTACTTTGTTTCGTGTCGATCGTTGTTCCTCTTATTTTATATACAATATTGTTTGCAGCATTTGCAGCGCCTACAAAATTTGCTTCAAAACTTAACAGGATAAGGTTGTCAAAGAAAAATAACAAGAAACGTTAAAGCAAATTGAATGAACTCAGACCAGTTTTTTGATTGGATAATCCCGTTATACATTTTTTAAAACCGTAACTTTCTGTGATATCATTTTTGTGGTATGATTAAAATTTAAATTCAACCGACGACTATGAATTGGTTTTATATTCTTGGGGCCATTTATGTTTTTTTTGTTGCCGCTGTTTGCCTCCGGGTTATTTATGAAACAAAGAGTGCTACCAAGACCATGGCCTATCTTTTATTGATCCTTTTCTTACCAGTTGTGGGAATTATTTTCTACATACTATTTGGCATCAACTTCTGGAAATCAAAATTGTACAATAGAAAATCTGTTGACGATGAAAAAATGTTGAATAGCCTGAAAAAGGAAATGGAAATTTATATGAAGGAAACCATCTCACCACTTGATCTGTCTGTTGAAAACAATAGAGAACTGGCGGTTATGCTGGTAAAAGAGTTGCGCAGTCCATTGACCCGAAGAAACAAAGTAAAATTATTATTAAACGGAGAAGAAAAATTTCCCGAAGTTTTGGATGCAATTCGCAATGCAAAACACCACATACACATTGAGTATTACATCTATGAACAGGATGAGATCGGAGAACAAATTGAGGAACTCCTTATTCTAAAAGCGAATGAAGGCGTGAAGGTGCGTTTTATTTATGATGATTTTGGAAGTCCAAATATTAAGAAAAGAACAGAGGAAAGAATGAGAAAAGCCGGTATAGAGATCTATCCTTTTCAAAAAGTGCACTTCTATCTTTTGGCAAACCGCCTTAACTACAGGAACCATAGAAAGATCATCGTAATAGACGGGCAAATTGGATTTACTGGCGGAATAAATGTTTCCGATAAATATATCAACAACGGATCCCAAAAGTTATTCTGGCGTGATACTCATCTTCGTATTGAAGGTCCGGGAGTTTTTTATTTGCAATATCTTTTTTTAACCGATTGGAATTTTTGCAGTGGTAGGATTTTGGCGCCTGAAAAATTGCATTTCTCTGTTCCCGTAGATTGCAAAGATGATTGTTTTTTGCAGGTGGCTGCCAGCGGTCCTGATTCGGTTCAGCCTTCGATATTATTTTCTTTACTGCAGGCGATCTATCTCGCAAGAAAAGAAATTCTTATTACTACCCCCTATTTTATCCCGGGAGATAGTATTCTTGAAGCATTGCGCATTGCAGCGTTAAGTGGTCTTTCAGTAAAATTGTTAGTGCCGGGTGTTGGTGATTCAAGGCTGGTAAATGCAGCGTCTAAATCTTATTACGAAGACCTGCTTTGTGCAGGAGTTGACATCTATATGTATCAAAAAGGATTTGTACATGCAAAAACATTGGTGGCTGATGGAATTCTATCCATTATTGGAACAGCAAATATGGATCACAGGAGTTTTGAATTAAATTTTGAAGTGAATGTAATGCTGTATGACCGAAAATTTTCCGAACAATTACGGACAGTCTTTTTTAAAGATATTGAAGATGCTGAAAAAATTGATAAGGATGCATGGTGTCAGCGGCCAGCCTACAAACAATTGCCTGAAAGAATAGCGAGGTTGTTTTCACATGTATTATAAAAGACTTACAATAACACTTCTTTTTTATATTGAAAAAAGAATTACCTGATCAGTGTAAATGTTCCTTTCATATCCTTTCTTCCATTTTTAAAACTGATATAGTAAATAAATGTACCTGTCGCTTGCAGTTGCCCGTTAAAAGCTCCATCCCAGTCAACAATTTTACCTTCAACTTGATAAACTACTTGCCCGTAACGATTATAAACCCTTACTGTTGCGCCGAGCGATGGATCAAGAAAAGGAATATGCCATCGATCATTTTTACCATCCCCATTTGGAGTAAAACCAGTTGGAACAAAAATTCCCGCTACAACTTTTATCATCATTTCATCTTCATTTTTACAACCAAAGGCAGATGTAGCATAAAGTGTATATTTTTTTTCCGATGAAGGTGATGCCACCGGATCAAGAATATTTATATCGGTTAAATTATCAGGTGGCCCCCAATAAAAAACCGGATCTTCCCCTGTTACATTTCCATCAAGAGTTACATTTTCACCATTAAACATTACCCTGTCTGAACCCGCATTTACCACTGGCTTTGCATGAACATTTATTACTACATAGTTGGATGCAATGCGGCAACCAAGTATTCCTGCAGAACTTTGTTCATTTACAGCAAGCCGATACAAGTATATTCCTGCACTTGTTGGATAACGGATATAAGTAAGGGAGTTGGCACCGGAAATATCTTTCCAGTTTATTCCGGCATCTGTACTTACCTGCCATACGTAAACAGGAGAAACATAGGCAGAAGAAACATTTGATGTAAAAGTGTACACATCAGTAACCCCCTCGCATATATTAACAGTATCGGAATATCCCTGTATTGATGAAGTAATGATCGGGCCACAGGGTCTGAAAGTAATATCATCTAAAGCAATATCATTACCTATGCCGCCGGGTGCATTGTTTGTCATTCGCAAAACAATTCCATTGTTATTTGCCGGTGTAGTAAAGTAGAACCCGTATTGTTTCCATGTGGGTGAAGATGTTTCAATAATATCACCGGTTGAAAATTGTTGTAATACAGTACCGCTTGCAGTTTCTATTTTGAAAGTGATATTAGGCCTGATAGAATTAAAACGATTCATCACATTCATGATCCAGGCTGCAAATTCATAAGTGGTATTTGGACAAAGGTTGCTGACCGTAGTAACAAAAAAATCGCCGGGTGTAAATGTTGCATTCACAAGCAAAAAAGCTCCATTGCCGGCATGATCTGAACTCACAGTGTGCCATGTGTTTCCAAAACAATTGGCAGTGGAATTTGTAATTGTGTAATAGCCATCATCAGGACAGGAAGAACTGGTATATATGTATGCATTGGTTGCTGTATAACCGGAATTGCCTCCACCCGATCCAAAAGTTATATTTACTACAGGATCACCCAAACTGCCGGTACATAGCTGTGCATTCATAAAAAGAGTAGTACACAAAACGAAAAAAACGAATATTGATCTTAGAAAATAGGGTAAGGGTATTTGGCGCAAAACCGTCATCTCCAACATTAAGATTTTTATGCGCTAAACTATGTTATTTTTCATTAGTAAGAGGCTACTAACACAAGATAGCAATACAGGGATGCTAAGTGTTTCTAAGTATAAAGAAGTATTAGAAAAAACTCTAATTAGCAACATCCTGAACTATTTCTATTCCATTTCGAATTGATTATTTTTGAAAAACAATGGATACAAAAACAGCAACTATTGAAAATAAATTTACACGTTACCAGGTTTTGGCTATTGTGCTCCTTGCTCTCACCCAGTTTACGGTCGTACTTGATTTTATGGTCATGTCCCCGCTTGGAGACATGCTGATGAAATCAATGGGACTTACCACCAGGCAATTTGGTATTGCAGTATCGGTATATGCATTCAGCGCAGGCATTTCTGGTTTATTGACTGCGGGCTTTGCTGACAGGTTCGATCGTAAAAAATTGTTGCTATTCTTTTATATCGGTTTCATTGCTGGCACTTTATTCTGCGGGTTAGCTAACAGTTATGTTTTGCTGATCGCTGCAAGAATAATAACTGGCTTGTTTGGCGGTGTGATCGGTTCTATTTCATTGGCGATCGTTGCTGATCTTTTTCCGTTGCAGCAACGCGGAAGAGCAATGGGGTTTATACAAATGGGTTTTGGCGCCAGCCAGGTATTGGGTATTCCTATCAGTCTTTATATTGCTAACCATTGGGGATGGCAATCACCATTCCTTATGATCGTTGGCTTCGCTACGATCATTTGGTCATTTGTAATGCTAAAACTGCAACCTGTTACAAAACATCTTGAACTAAAAACTGAAAAGACCGCTATTAAACATTTATGGCATACGCTCCGGCTCCGGGATTACCGCACTGGTTTTTTATTAACTGCGTTACTATCAATTGGTGGTTTTATGATGATGCCCTGGGGCAGCGCATTTGCAGTAAATAACCTGCATGTATCGTATGAACAGCTTCCCGTTTTATTTATGGCAAGCGGTATTGCTGCGCTTATTATAATGCCATTGATCGGAAAGCTTAGTGATAAAATAGATAAAGCAAAACTATTTACTGTTGCAGCGCTTAGCATGATGGTGATTATCGTCATTTATACGAATCTTACTCCTGTCCCCTTCTTACTGATAATAACCTTGAATATTTTGATGATGACAGCGATCATGAGCCGGATAGTTCCGGCGATGGCGCTGGTATCTGCATTACCAAAAATGCAGGATCGTGGCGCATTCATGAGCATCAATTCATCTTTACAACAAATTGCCGGTGGTATTGCGGCGGCTGTTGGAGGAATGATCGTTGTTCAAAAAACAAAAACAAGCCCACTACAACATTATGATACACTCGGCTATGTCATTGTAGTCATAATTATTTTAAATATCATTCAGCTCTATAGAGTCAGTAACATGATCAAGGCCAGGAAACATACCGATAAATTGTAATAAACTGCCCATGAAAGTGAATACAACATTCTTTGCGCCGAAGCTATATCTTAAACAAGTGGCGCCAGCAATTGAATTTTATAAGAGTGCACTTGATGCGGTTGTTTTACGTCAATGGAATAATGACGATGGCAGTGTGCATGTCGCCGAAATGTCTATTAACGGAGCAATGTTTCACATGCATGAAGAAACTACCAGGAATAATGAATTAAGCCCTGAAACTTTAAAAGGCACTTCTATCGCAATTGGTTTATTTGTAGATGATCCTCATGCAGTGATGGCAAAAGCAGTGGCAGCCGGCGGCACGGAGATAGATCCGGTACAAGATTATGATTACGACTACCGACAGGGGACTTTTGCTGATCCATTTGGCCATCATTGGGTTCTTCAAAAAAAGATCGGTAACTAATTTTAATTTTAGCCAATAAATTCTAAATTGCTGCGTTCTAAAAAACCCGTACCTGTAAAAACTGAAAATCACTCCTTATGAAAAAACCATCCAACAACGGAAACGGGTCTGCAATCGCCATAATAGCTACATTGGAAGAACCCGATTTACTTCAAATTTTAGTGGAAAAATTAGCTGAATGCAATGTTGATATGGGCTATTCCTTACAACAAGTTCAGCAAGGCTGGAAAGCAATAGAAACTTCATCTATAGAAGTTCTTGCAAGTGGGGGTATAGATGTTTCGGATAAAAATGATTCCACCCATACCTCCTTTGTCACAAGCTTTTTGTTTACATGTGTTAAACCCACAAACGGAAAATATAACCTTACCTGGGGTCATTCACTTTCCTGATCACATAAAACAATTGATGAAATATTATAGAATTCAATTGGATATTTTTTCCTGTATAAAGGAGATCAATTAGGTCATAAAGAAGCCGATTCTAAAGTACGACTCACCCTCATCCAATTTGGTAATAATAGTTACCTTCAGCGAATGCTTTATTCAAAAGAACATTTAAGTTCCGGAAATAATTATAACTGGACAGATGAATTCGTTTTTGATGGTACACCAAGCCGCCGGCTTTTTGACCGACAAAACGGAAATCAGTTACTTTTTATCATTAATTTCTATGCATCCCAAGACGACAAGTTTTCCAAAGACCAGGTTCAAAGAATAGAAGACATGCTGGTGAATAAATTGCCGGAGCAGGTTAAAAGTGAAATTTCAGTTCTGAACTGGCTGAAGGAAAATGGTCAAATATTTTTAGTAAGCCAATAGTCAGCAGGATTGTTTCTCTTCATCTGTTAAGTTTTAAAAAATCTGGCAGGGTTTTTTATCTTATTTCTTTACTTGTATCTAACTTTACTGATCACCCAATAAATTTTATTTATGCGTTGGATAGGTGGCAGAGAAAGCTCAAACGTAGATGACCGTCGTGGTGTATCAACGGGTGGCATAGCCGCAGGTGGCGGTATCATAGCTGTGATCGTGATCGTACTTCGCTTATTGCTTGGTGGCGGAGAAACTGATGATGGATCAATACCACAGATCCAACTTCCCGGTCAAACCCAACAACTAACACCTCAGGAAAAAGCAGCAGATGATGAAAGAGCAAAATTTGTAAAAGTTGTTTTAGGATATACAGAAGATGTGTGGGACCACTTATTTGCTGAACAAGGAAAACGCTATCAACACCCGACACTTGTTCTTTTCCGCGACGCCGTTCAATCAGCATGTGGTAATGCAAGTTCAGCTTCCGGTCCGTTCTATTGTCCGGGTGACCAGGAATTATATATTGATCTTTCTTTTTACCAGGAGCTCAAAGATCGTTTCAATGCGCCGGGAGATTTTGCAATGGCTTATGTAGTGGCGCATGAAGTTGGTCACCATATTCAAAAGCTATTAGGCACATCTGATAAAATGGACAGGTTGCGCCAGCAAATGAGTCGTGAGGAATACAATAAATATTCTGTGATGCTTGAACTGCAGGCTGATTTTTTAGCCGGTGTTTGGGCGCATCATGCACAACAAATGAAAAATATTTTAGAAGCAGGTGATATTGATGAAGCGTTAAATGCTGCTAATGCTATTGGAGATGACCGATTGCAAAAAGAATCGCAGGGTTATGTAGTTCCTGAATCATTTACGCATGGCACATCAAAGCAACGTATCTATTGGTTTAAAAAAGGATTTGATACCGGCGATATGAAGCAGGGTGATACTTTTAATGATCCCTCCTTGCAATAAGATATTATTATCCCTTTGCTAAAAACTCCTCCTGGAAAATCTAAATATCCGTTAATACTCTTCTCAGCGTATATGAAGTGAATTCTTTCTTCGTTAGTTTCAATTATTAAATGCCACCAATGATAAAATACTTTTTTCCAACAGTATTCCTATGCATTTCCACTACCCTTTTATACTCACAAGCTGGCTCCGAAACACAAAAATCATTCATTCATTTAACCGATACGGTTATTTGCACAGAAGTAAAAGACCAGGCACATAGTCCTACCTGCTGGGTATTTGGCACCAATTCGTTGTTTGAAAGTGATCTGATAAAAAAATATGAGATACGACTTGATCTTTCGGAAATGTTCATTGCCCGCTATGCCTATATTGATAAATTAAAAACATGGCTGGCAACGAAAGGCAAAACCTATTACGCAGGCGGTGGTCAATTTCATGATGTGATAAGGGTGGTGAATAATTATGGAATGGTTCCGGAAGATGCTTACCGGGGTATTCCAAATTCGAGGGGCAGTCATGATCATACAAAATTAGATACGGCAATGCACCGGCTTGGCCGCAAGTTGTTGAAAGCAGGAAAAACTAATTTAAGCGTAACAGATATGCTGCAAGTGAATGATACCCTGGATAAATATTTAGGGAAAGTGCCCACAACATTCTGGTATCAAATGGAACAATACACGCCAGGATCATTTGCACAAAAACTAATTCATTTTGAAAATGACTATGTAGAATTAATGTCTTTTGCAGATCTGCCTTTATATAAAAAATGTTTGCTTGATGATAAGTTTAACTGGGCCGGGGATAGTTTATATAATATTCCGCTTAGTGACATGCAAATACTTATTGATACTGCATTGGCCAACGGATGGTCTGTAGGTTGGGAAGGTGATGTAACTGAACCAGGCTTTGGTATATTTAGCGGTTTTGCAACAATAAACGATTCTGCTTATAACTATGATGAAGAAAGATTGAAGAATTATAAATCTGAAGCAACCGAACGGGACCACATGCTTCACCTTGTTGGTATTGGTAAAGACGAAGATGGCCAGAAATGGTATCACTTAAAAAATTCATGGGGTTCCTGGGCAAATGACAATGGCTATGTTTTTATGTCTGAAAATTATTTCAAACTAAAAACTGTTGTTCTTATGATAAACAAAGCAGCGCTGCCTCAATATCTCAAAGAGAAGCTTGAGATAAAATAAATAACGACAGAAAAAGAAGCATTTCCATTCATACATTTTTAAGTTTTTATACCAGGCAGAAAGAATAATTTAGTTTTCTAAATCTTTTTTATGAAAAAGATAATTGCTCTACTATTCATCCTTTCTCATGTTTCCTTTTTATATGCCTGCACTACTTTTTTTATAAATAAAAATGGGCAAATGCTTTTCGGCCGCAATTATGATTGGGTGACCGATGCAGGAATGGTTTGCACAAATCTGAAAGGCTTATCAAAAACTTCCATGAAAACAGAAACTGGAGAAACGATAAGTTGGGTATCAAAATACGGTAGCATTACTTTTAATCAATATGGCAAAGAATTTCCAACAGGTGGCATGAATGAAAAAGGATTGGTAGTTGAATTGATGTGGCTTGATGAAACAAAATACCCAGCAGCAGATAACAGGCCTGCTATCGGTGTGCTGCAGTGGATCCAATACCAGTTAGACAATTGCACAACTATTGAAGAAATAATTGCAACAGATAAAAAACTTCGGATATCACCAACCGGCACCACTCCCCTTCATTACCTGGTGGCAGACGCAAATGGTAAAGTAGCTACTATTGAATTTCTAAATGGTAAAATGGTTGTACATAAAGGAAACGATCTTAGTTTTCCCGTTCTTACAAATAATACTTATGATGAATCTGTGAAGTCAGTTAAAAATTCATCTTCAAATGGCAATAATTCATTGGAGCGTTTTGGCCAGGCCTGCAAAATGATACAAAAACTAAATACAAACAATATAGCGAAACCGCTAACTGATTATGCATTTGACATTCTCGGAGAAGTGGCGCAAGGTGATTTTACAAAATGGAGTATAGTTTATGATATCACGAATAAAACAATTCAATTTAGAACCAACCGGTTCAAACAAATAAAAACAATTAGTTTTTCTGCTTTTGATTTTAATTGCACAGCTACCGCCAAAGTGTGGGATATGAACCAAAAAGCAAGTGGTTCCGTCAATAATCTTTTTCAAAATTTCAATACTGATATCAATAAAAGAATTGTGGAAACGGCTGCAAAAGAAAGCGAAAGTCGTGTTTCGATCAGTCAAAAGAACATTGAAGCTTTATGGCAATATGCTTCAGGAATTAAATGCCAGTGACATTTTAAAGAAAGGAAATTTAATTGCATGGATCACCAGCCACAACACCGCCGCCATCTAATGGCATACCGCCAATAGCTTTACCTCTTAAAGCCGCAGGGATGAATTCCATTCTCCGGTTCTGTCCCTTACCGATCGGATCATCATTAGAAGCAATTGGTTTTGTACTTCCGAAACCAACCGCAATTAATCGTTTGCAATCAACACCATTTTCAACAAGCCATTTACAAACTGTCAACGCTCTTTTTTCGGTAAGTGTTTGAGCAGCCGGTTCAGCCATTGAGTTATCCGAATGTCCTTCGATACGAAGAGTCGTGATATAATCTTTTTGAACTAAAAATTCTTTCACAGGTATCAAGGCTTCTTTTCCTTCGTCAGTAAGTTCTGCACTTCCGGTTTTAAAGGTTACTTGTTTTTCCAATACCAATTTCCCATTCTCTACTTTAGGAAGTTGCGCAGTGCAAAACAAAGACATTGAAATAAAAAATATGGTAATGAATGATCTCATCGCAGTTATTATATGCTAGTAAAAATAACCATTAAAAACAAAAGCCGTCTGCAAAAAGCAAACGGCCAAAGGAAGGGACTTGTCAAATCGTCAAATCGCTACCTGTTTCTTTATTACGAGTTAGTGCTTTTGAAAGAGCAAAAGCTATGCCCCAAAGTCTTTCTAACCTAATGGAAAATTATTTTTCTTTATTCCTGGTAAAAAAGTAATACCCCAAAAAACTAAGTGAAATACTGAATGCCATGATAGCCAATGAATGAAAACCGAGTGGTTGGGTGTAATTAACTCCTGTCAAACCAATACCAAGACCGGCTAATATTGCAAACCATTTAATATTGGCGTATCTATTATCTTCTGGTGTTTGGGTCGCCAAAATGGATTGGGCGATGTTTTCTGAAATTCCCTTGTCAACAATTTTATTTTTAAGCCTGTGCTCAAATATTCGTTTCATGATGTTAATAATAAAATACATAAACATGCCTACGACAAAAAT
This sequence comes from uncultured Bacteroidota bacterium, assembly GCA_963746915.1. GTDB lineage: Bacteria > Bacteroidota > Bacteroidia > Chitinophagales > Chitinophagaceae > VBAS01. The sequence goes on from CAVVDD010000007.1 coordinate 141,516, forward strand.
GGTTGCGATGATTGAAAACATTTCACTGTCATACTTAAAATAATAAACGGGGCGAGTATCCTGAGCATTAACTGCAATAGCTGGTAAACAAATTCCTAAAACTGTCATTATCTTTTTCATTAGTTTAATTTTATAGTGAATTAGACGGGTGTTCTTAAAAATTGTTGCAATTGATTTAATATAGATCCAAAACTTTCATTTCTTTCCGGTATTTTTTATACATGTCGATAAGCAAGTATACTAATACAGTAATGGCCGTTATAGCGATCAGGTAAATGAATATTGTTTTTATACCTTCAAAAAGATCAAAATAACTTTGAAATAAATATATAACTCCGCCAAGAAAAGCTATTCCCATAAAACCGAATATCCAGGCAAGTGCCTTGTCATTTGCAATTGTAGTTTTAGGAGAAGGTAATTGCTGCAAAACCATCTTTGAAAGATCAAAATCAAACGCAGGTTGTGGCTGTTGTTTAATCCCTTTTATCATCAATTGATAAACTTCAACTTTTGCCCTGCACACTTCACATAAATGAATATGCTCAACAATTTTTACTTCGCAATGTTGCTTATCTACAACATATTGCTGCACTTCATCATCGGTTAAATGTTTTACGACCATAGATCCTCCTTTTTATAATGAAGTAAAAGATCATTTTTTAATTCTCTTCTCGCCCTGAATAAATAACTTTTCACTGTTCCTGTTGGCAATCCGGTTATCATACCTATTTCATCATAGCTAAGCTCTTCATTGTGATACAAACTGATCAACGTTTTATAGATCGCCGGTAATTTTTCAATTTTCTTTTTTACGATCTCAGAAATATTTTTTCCGATAACTAAAGTATCTACGGGTTCATCAAAATTTCCCTGTGCTGTATTCATCATGTCAAGAATATCGTTTGATGAATCTGTTTCTGTTTCAAAAATGCTGTCAGTCAATACGAGTTTTTTCTTGCGCAAATGATCTATACAGGTGTTATAGCATATTTGCCCGATCCAGGTGGAAAGCTTTGATTGAAATTTAAACCCGGGCAGTTTTTGATATGCTTTTATATAAACATCCTGTGCAATATCTTTTCTATCGCCATCATTAACTATCATTTCAAATATGATCTTAGCCACGAGATTTTCGGTGTTCTTAATAATAATACCAAAAACATTGGTCTCGCCACTCAATACCCTATCCACAAGGTGTCGGTCTGTGGTATTTTGCCCGGTAATATTATTCACTTGCCATTTGACGGGTTGGTTTCGGAAATGTTGCAATTTATCTAAAGAAATTTCTTTTTTCTTAAATCATTCCTCACTTTAGCAGTTATATGGATGGGATCAAAGTATATGGAAAGCTTGTGGATGATGAAACCCGCTGCGAGCATTATCATTCATCGCTTGACATTATTGCTATAAAATTCAAATGCTGTGACAAATATTATCCCTGTTATCAATGTCATGAAGAAACGGCTGATCATCCGGCGAAGGTTTGGAATAAAGATCAGTGGGATACGAAAGGAATTCTTTGTGGAGTTTGTAAAACAGAACTAACAATTAATGAATACATGAATTCAAATGATCAATGTCCGAATTGCAGATCAGCCTTCAACCCCAATTGCAGCAAACACTATCATTTGTACTTCCAAGGTTAGCTGAATAGAAGTTCTGTCTGTACAAGAGTGCGACCCTTCCACTTCGACAAGCTCAGTGTCTGGGTAAACTGCGACGCATTTGTTCAATAATGAACTGAAAGATGAACACTTCGCTTCGCTCAGTGCAGGCTGTGCGTCGCAATGGAAGTCAATAGTAGTAATGAAGTTCGGCTCATAAAATACAATTCCCTAACATTAACGCATTCTCATTTTTGGTAACTTCACATCTCTACAAATTATGGCTTATACACGTCAGTTAGCAGCAATTATGTTCGCCGATATTGTCGGTTACACTGCCTTAATGGAGACCGACGAATCATTGGCAATGAGTTCCCGTGAACGATTAAAAAATAAACTGGAAGAAGTAGTGAATGATCACGGCGGCCGCTTGCTGGAGTTTCATGGTGACGGAGCTCTTTGCAGCTTTACAAGTACGCTGGAAAGTGTGAAGGCTGCCACTGCTTTGCAATTGGAAATGCAGAGTCCGCCTCTTGTTCCCTTACGTATCGGCATTCATACCGGTGATGTGCTTGTTGATGATAATAATATTTATGGCGATGGGGTGAACATTGCATCAAGAATGGAATCATTTGCAGTACCCGGCAGTATTTTTATTTCAAGCAAAGCTTATGATGATATAAAAAACCAAAAAGAAGTTTCTGCAGTTTCAATGGGAAGATATCTTTTAAAGAATGTAAAAGAGCAAATGGAAATATTTGCGATCAGTAATCCCGGGCTTGAAAATTCCGGATGCAGAAATTCTTGAAGGCAAAGGCGAAGCAGTACGTCAAAAACATATTCTTGTTTTACCCTTTGTAAACATGAGCAATGATCCTGAACAGGAATATTTCAGCGATGGTTTGACAGAAGAAATTATCTCAAACTTATCAAAGCTGAAAGACACCAAGGTGATCTCACGTACCACTTCGATGAAATATAAAAACACAACGAAGGATACAAAAACTATTGGTAAAGAAACAGGTGCTGATTTTATCCTGGAAGGAAGTGTAAGAAAGGCATCTAACAATTTACGGATCACGGCACAGTTCATTGATGCATGTCGTGATGTTCATCTTTGGGCGCAAAGTTTTCGTGGCACACTTGATGATATCTTCGATATACAGGAAGACGTATCAGCAAAAATTGTAGAAGCATTACGATTGCAATTGAGCAGCGAAGAAAAAGTTACACTGCAAAAAAGATATACAGATAATACAGAAGCTTATCAATTGTATTTGCAGGGAATGTTCTTTTGGAAAAAAAGAAATGAGCAGGGTCTTAAATTAGCTATAAAATATTTTGAAAGAGCTTTGGAAGAAAGATCCTGATTATGCATTGGCCTGGGCTGGTATTGCCGATACACTTAGCCTGATGGGAGAATACACGAATCTTTCAAGAAGAGATCTTTATCAAAAACAAATGGATGCAATTCATAAGGCACTTGAAATTGATCCGCAACTTGCAGAAGCACATATATCACTCGCCATTTCATTAATGCTGAATGACTGGGATTGGGCAGGCGCCGAAAGAGAATTCAAATTGGGCTTGCAACTTGATCCTAAAAATGCAACAGGTCATCACTGGTATGCAGAGCTTCTTTTATTTATTGGCAAACCTAAAGAAGCATTTAAGGAGATCAATATTGCTGTTGAGCTTGATCCTGTATCGCAGGGAATATTAAAAGATAAAGGGATATTTCAATATTATACGAGGCAATATGATGAAGCCATAGAAACTGCATTGACAACACTGGAAATTGATCCTGGCTTTGTTCCAGTTCATCGACTTATTTCACTTGCTTATACGGGTAAAGGAATGTATGAAGAAGCGATCAAAGAAACCATAAATGGGGAAGCCTTACTGGCAATAAGATCAAAACAGATGTAGCCCTTGCACATATTTATGCCGTATCGGGCCAGAAAGATGAGGCAAGAAAAATTATTGAGAACACGGGTATAGAAAAAATGCTGAGTTCAAATGATTATCGTGGTGTTGCATTAGTATATGCTGCACTTGGTGAAACAGATGAAGCTTTTGAATGGCTTGAAAAAAGTTTTCAAAAGCATGAGGAGTCATTATGCAGCATTGGTATCGATCCCAAGTTTGATTCGATCCGGGATGATCCACGATTTAATGAGATATTAAAAAAGATAGGTTTGAGTTCAAAATCATACTCGAAATCAACTAGTAAATCCTAATCCAAAAATCCGAAATCTAAATTTCAAATTCCCCTTTCTCCCCCTATCTTTGCCGACCTCCATATAAAATGATGGAGCATTAAACTGTTTAAGAATCAACACTTATGGACAAATTGATTTACCTGGTTCCGGTGATGGGAGTAATCGGTTTACTCTACACTTTTATCAAATTTAATTGGGTTTCAAAACAGGACGCCGGAAATGACCGGATGAAAGAGATCAGCACTTATATTGCTGAAGGTGCAATGGCTTTTCTAAAAGCCGAATGGAAAATCCTCGGATATTTTGTTGTTATCGTGGGAATTCTGTTGGCGGTTATGGCAACTACCAATCCACATAGCCATTGGATGATTGCCGTTGCATTTATTGTAGGAGCTGTATTAAGTGCTACTGCAGGTTATATCGGAATGAAAGTTGCAACCAAAGCCAATGTTCGTACTGCACAGGCAGCCCGTACAAGTTTAAGAAAGCATTGAAGGTTTCATTTACCGGTGGTTCTGTAATGGGAATTGGTGTTGCCGGTCTTGCTGTATTGGGATTAGGTGGTTTATTCATAGTTCTTAAAATGTATTTTGTTCCCGATGGCAGCGCTGTCAATGGAGAAGAAATGCTGAGAACCATTGAAGTACTTACAGGTTTTTCACTTGGCGCAGAATCTATTGCATTGTTTGCCCGTGTAGGTGGAGGTATTTATACAAAAGCTGCTGATGTAGGCGCTGACCTTGTTGGTAAAGTGGAAGCAGGTATTCCTGAAGATGATCCACGTAATCCTGCAACCATTGCAGATAACGTTGGTGATAATGTTGGTGATGTAGCCGGTATGGGTGCCGATCTTTTCGGTTCTTATGTGGCAACTGTTCTTGCAACGATTGTATCTAGGCCAGCAAACTATAATTACTGATGGCGATGATGGTATTGGTGGTATGTCTCCTATTCTTCTTCCAATGCTGATTGCAGGTGTTGGAATTATTATTTTCAATTGTAGGTACTTGGTTTGTTCGCATAAGCGATGCAGCAGGAATAAATACAAGCAGTGTTCAGAAAGCATTGAACATGGGTAACTGGGGTTCTATTATTCTTACCGCTATCGCTGCAGTTGGACTTGTTTATTGTATACTTCCTGAAACAATGTCGCTTCGCGGACATGAGTTTACCAAATGGGGTGTGCTCGGTGCCATCGCCGTTGGACTTGCTGTTGGAACATTAATGAGCATGATCACAGAATATTATACTGCCATGGGTAAACGACCTGTATTGATCTATCGTTCGTCAATCATCAACAGGACATGCAACAAATGTTATCGGTGGTCTTGCGGTAGGTATGGAATCTACCTTCCTTCCTATTCTTGTTCTTGCAGCTGGTATCTGGGGTTCTTATCAGTGTGCAGGTTTATATGGAGTATGCAATTGCTGCTGCAGGTATGATGGCAACAACAGCTATGCAATTAGCGATTGATGCATTTGGTCCAATTGCTGATAATGCAGGTGGTATTGCTGAAATGAGTGAATTGCCAAAAGAAGTTCGTGAAAAAACAGATATTCTTGATGCTGTTGGAAATACAACTGCTGCTACCGGAAAAGGATTTGCAATTGCATCAGCTGCCTTAACTGCACTTGCATTGTTTGCAGCATTTGTTGGAGTATGCTGGTATCAGCGGTATTGATATTTATAAAGCAGATGTACTTGCGTCGTTATTTGTTGGAGGAATGATTCCATTTATTTTTTCTTCACTGGCTATTCGTGCAGTTGGCGAGGCAGCCATGGCAATGGTGGAAGAAGTGCGAAGACAGTTCAAAACTATTCCGGGCATTATGGAAGGAACAGGAAAACCTGAATATGATAAATGTGTTGCTATTTCTACAGATGCTTCCATTAGAAAAATGATGTTGCCCGGTGCAATTGCAATTATTTCTCCTTTGATTATTGGGTTTATGCCTGGTCTTGGTCCAGAAGCATTAGGTGGCTTTCTTGCAGGTGCAACAGTGAGCGGTGTATTAATGGGAATGTTTCAAAACAATGCCGGCGGTGCATGGGATAATGCTAAAAAGAGTTTTGAAAAAGGTGTTGAAATTAATGGGGAGATGCTACTATAAAAAATCTGAACCGCATAAAGCATCAGTAACCGGTGATACAGTTGGTGATCCTTTTAAAGATACTTCAGGTCCTTCAATGAATATTTTGATTAAACTGATGTCCATTGTTTCTTTGGTCATTGCTCCTACTCTTGCGCAAATTAGTAATGCTAAAAAGAGTGATGCAGCAGTAACTCAAAAAAATGAAATTAAACCTGTCGCAGTCGTAACCAAAACTAACACGGCAAATACAGTTGAGTATAAATAATTAAAGAGTCTAATCAGAACCATTACTTAAGTCCTGCTGTTTCTACAGCGGGACTTAGTTTTTTATACAGTCATTCTAACATTCATCGTAACCTTTTAACCGCTCATCCGTCCTAATGTTAACCCATGTTAAATAAAATTAAATTTGGTAAAGAAATTAAGCTCGTACGAAATAAGTCGTATATTCGGGCTATAAAAGATTAAAATCATGGCAACTACCCGTTATATTAAACCCACTGAAAGCGAATTGGAGATATTACAAGTTCTATGGAAAAAAGGCCTTGCTACAGTTCGTGAAGTGCATGAAGAATTAGCTGCATTGAAAGATGCTGGTTATACAACCACTCTTAAGCTGATGCAGATAATGAATGAAAAAGGGTTAGTGAAAAGAGATGACAGTATGCGTACCCATGTGTACCAGGCAGCAGTGAGTAAAGAAAAAACACAAAAACATCTATTAGGTAAAATGATCGATTCACTTTTTGGAGGCTCTTCTTCTCAGCTTGTGATACAGGCATTGGGTGAAAGTAAAGCCACTCCGGAAGAACTGGAAAAGATCCAGGAAATGATCGATAGTTTGAAAAGCAAATAAGATTTGTATTCATGAACCAGGTAAACTTTCTGCAATCACTTGGATGGTCATTGATCAATAGCCTCTGGCAAATGGCTTTGCTTTGGGTCGTCTACCAGTCTATTACCGCTTCATTTCATAAGATCAGGCCTGCACATAAAACGTCTTTAGCAACGTTGTTGACCTTCTCCGGATTTGCATGGTTTGTTTACACTTTTATTACTTCGCTTTTATCAGAAACAAATTCAATAACATCATTCTATAACACAGGATTGATCAGCAACAGCAATTGGAAATATTTTGCAAGTAAAATTTTGCCTTATGCATCGCTTATTTATCTCGTGGTCTTAGTAGCTCCTGTTTGGCAATTTATCCGCAATTACAGGTTTGTGCAAATGATCCGCAAGACCGGAATTAAGAAAATGGATGTTGCATGGAGAATGTATGTAAAGAGAACTTCGGTAGCGATGGGTATTGCGAGAGATGTGAAGATCTGGTTATCAGAATTGGTAACATCACCGGTTACGATCGGTTATTTGAAACCGATCATACTGATCCCTGTTGCAGCGATCAATAATTTAACGCCCCATCAATTAGAAGCCGTGATTCTTCATGAATTAAGTCACATATACAGGTATGATTACTTCTTAAATCTTATTCTGAGTTTTATTAAAACCGTTTTATATTTTAATCCATTTGTAAAACTTTTAGTAAAGAGTGTCGAAAAAGAAAGAGAACATAGTTGCGATGAAATGGTTTTACAGTTTCAATACAAACCGGGAGAATATGCATCTGCATTGTTAAGATTAGAACAGAACAAACATCGCCAAATGGTGATGGCGGCAGCAGGCAAAAATCACGACTTGTTACATCGTATTGAATCAATACTTGGTATGAGGAATAAAGGATGGAATCCTGCCAGGCAGCTTTCTATTGCTTTTCTTACAATGCTTGGTATTGCTTTACTTAATTTTTTTGTATCTGTAAATAAGCAGGAACCTAAACAAGGTTTCTATACGCTTTCAAACGATTTAAGCCCCTATTATTTTCTGAATGGCAAAAAGGCTGCTTCAAATAATTTTATTGCGAATGCTTCAACAACAAAAAATAATTTAAAGAAAAGCACCGGAGTTAAGAATATTGAAGATATTTTTAGCAAGGAGAATTTAGTTGCAGAAGAATCAACTGCTCCGCAATTTATGAATGTAGGTTACTCAGCTCCGGTAGTACCTGAACTTGCACCTGACGAAGAATGCAAAGTGAAGGAAGCCGTTGATGCAACGAAGAAAATTTTACAGGAAAGCGAATGGAAGGCAATAGAAAAAAATTATGCTGACGCCTTTAGTGCTGCTGAAAAAACTCAATTGAAATCAGAATATAATTCCGAGATAGCTGATAAGGTTAACTGGAACAAACTCGAAGAGCAGCTACGCCTCTCCTATTCACAGATCAACTGGGAAGATGTAAATCAAAAACTAAATACTTCGCTTTTTCAAATAAAACTTGACAGCGTACAACAACAGATCAATTTCAATTTGAAAACGTTGGTCAATGTTGAAAAAGCATTGAAAGCAAGTAATGTTACTGCAATTCCTGATTCTGATATTACTTTACAACTTGTGTTGGAGAATCAACAGAAAGCTAAAGATCAGTTAGCAATAATTAAAGCTGCAAAAGTTAAGAAGATCGTTAGATTGTAATTGTTACCAGCAACGAGGACATTTCCCGCTATATTTATTCCCAAGTAAAAAACCGATCATTAGTTCATGTGTGCCACGACTCACCGTATTTAAATTGGTTGTAGTAAAATCGTATGAATAGCCGATATTAAATGTATTGCTGACATTTAATCCTATCATGGCTGCATAGCCATCCTGGTAACGAAAGCTGCCTCCTACCCAAAGCAGATCGCGGTATTGAAGTTTCAAATTTGCTTCAGGTTGAAAATCATTTTTTGAAGAGGCACTAATATATTTCACCATTATAGAAGGGATCGCATTGATATCATCTGTCAATAAAAACCGATAACCGGCACTCAGAAAAATATGCGGAACTAATTTTCCAGTTGTTTCAAATGCTGCATCATCTACAAACTGTAATTTTTGAGGAATGACCTGTTGTGCCGAAAGACCAATAAAATAATCTCTTGAATAAAGGTATAAGCCGGCAGAAAGATCTGGTCGAATTTTAAATAACTCGCCACTTATAGCAGAGCCTGTTGCAGGATCTATCGGATCACCGCTACCATTAAAATCATGCATTGTCCTATCAATACTCACTTTCGAAATACCTGCAGCAAACCCTGCTGAAAGGTTTGTGGTTGGACTTAATCCAATATGATAAGCATAAGAAACTGTCGATGTAAAACGATTATAACTTCCGGTCTTATCATTTATAACAGAGAATCCAATACCATGATGCGGTTCAGCAGCAGTATAATTTTCCCAATAATATTTTCCTCTCGGGTTTTCACCTGGAATTGAATAAGATGTTGCAGATGTTCTGTAATCTTTTTTACCAAGAGGCGCATGGATCGTTAGATAACTTGTTTTTGGTGCGCCGGCTAAACCAACCCATTGATCCCTTGCACTTATTTTTACATCTGTATAATTTTCTATACCAGAAATAGCAGGATTAATTATGTATTGGTTCAATACATACTGTGTGTAATGCGGCTTTTGCTGCGACAAAACATTAATTGTTACAGTCAAAAAAATGATATGTATGAAAACTTTTCGAATCATTTACTTCATTTTTAAGAAGGCATCTTAAGCCCCTCCTTTGGAGGGGTTGGGGAGGCCTTACCTAACTATATCTACATAGCCAGCTTGTTTTTGCCGGCCGTTTTTTGGATCAACAATATAATAGTAAGTACCAACCGGTACAGGTTTTCCATTTATAGTGCCATCCCATGGCGTTGTATAGCCTACTGAATAATAGATTTTCTGACCATACCTGTTGAACACTTCAACCGTACAACCGGGATATGTTTCTAAAAAGCTTATCACCCACCTATCATGGATATTATCTCCATTCGGGCTAAAGATGTTTGGTATCTCTGGTTTCTTCAGCACCTTCACAAATACCTGGTCGGTTGAAGTGCATCCTTTATCTGATGTTACCTTCATTGTATATGTAATATCATCAACAGGCGATGCAAGAGGATCTGGTGCATTTGGGTTATTAAGTCCTGTTGGCGGTGTCCAAGTATATGTAACCGGGAATCCCGCATTCAATGCAGGTGTTAATTGAACCATTCCTCCTTCCAATACAGTTTTATCAGGCCCTGCAAGTGCATTAGGTGTAGGATTCACTGCTATTGTTTGCTCTATATAATTGCTGCAGCTATTTGCCCCGGTAAATGTGTAACGGATAGTATGCACACCTGCAGTGGCAGTATTTGGATTGAAAAAACCAGATGGACTTACTCCCGGGCCAGAAAATACTCCAGTTCCCGGTATTCCATTTGTAACACCAGCCTGGGTTATTTGGAATGAAGGGGCATTTGAACATACTTCATTCAATACATCGAATTGCAGACTTGGTGTAGCCAATAAGGTTATTGTTTTCGTTAAAACGTTCAAGCAACTGATACCTGAATAAGAGATCATTCTTATTGTGTAAGTCTTTGTTGCCGGTGTTCCAAACTCGGTATATGTATGCGAATATAATTTTCCCGGAGCTGGAACATCATCAGTTGTTTTAATCGTTGGATCATTTGTCCAATCCCAATAGATCTCAGTTTTAACAATGCTTCCAAAATCAACAGTTGATGCATCTGTAATTGTAACTATCTTATTACTGCAAAGTGCATTTGCATTTTGCACTGTAAAGTTTGCAAGTGGTATAGAACCGTTTACTGTAAAAGCTTGCGATATTGTATCTGTACAACCACTGTTTGATGTAACGATCAGTGTGGCTGTATAATTCCCTACAACAGTATAACGATGTGTTGGATTTTGAAGAGTCGAAGTATTCGGATTACCTGCATTTGCATTTGCGTCACCAAAATTCCATTGCCATGTCGCAATATTTCCAACAGAGATCTTACTGGTATCAATAAATGGCGCAGATGGATCTGTTAAACAAACTTCCGGAGCAATAAAACCAGCATTCGGAATTTCATTAATTGTTATTGGGTTTGTAATAACAGTACTAACACATGCTTTATTTGTTTCTACTTGTAAGGTTATATTATAAGTTCCCGGGTTTGCATAGTTATGGACAAATGGCGCAGCACTGTTTAATACAGCATTATTTCCATCGCCAAAATTCCATGTCCATTTTACAAGATTGCCGGAATTTGGAGAAGATGCATCGGTGAATGTAATATCTCTTGTAGCACATGCAGGCACAGATGCATTAAAGCTTGCTATTGGTAATGCATTTACAATTACCGTTCTTGTTGCTGTTGTAGAAATGCAACCAGCAGCTGAGGTTACTGTGAGAGTAACTGTATATGTTCCCGCCACCGAATAATTCTTTACGGGGTTCTGTGACGTTGAAGTACTAGCATCACCAAAATTCCATAGCCATTGTGTAACTGTACTATTCGCCGCTGTACTTTGATCGGTGAAATTTACCGGTGCGCCAAGACAAACTTCAGCAGGCGCATTAAATGCTGCTTGTGGTTGAGCATAAATATTTGTAATTGTCCGAATGGTATCATCTATACAACCATTGTTTGATGTTGCAGTAAGTGTTACCGTAAATGGTCCGCCAGTTGTATAATTATGAACGGGGTTTGTAGCAGTCGATGTAGTGGCATCTCCAAAATTCCATAAGTAAGTCAGCAATGGCCCGGTTCCATCACTCATTGTTGATGCATTGGCAAAACTTGCTGTGCCTTGTGGCAAGCATACATTACCATTCAGGTTAAACGAGGCAAGCGGTTTTGAATAGATCACCATTGGTTTTGTAAAAACAAAACTTTGACAACCGGTCGTGGTTTCCACTTTCAATGTTGCATTGAATGTGCCCGCTGTAGTATAAGTATGTATTTGCGGTGCATTGCTTGTTGCAATAACAACAGGGCTACCATCACCAAAATCCCAATACCATTTTGCAATTGTTGATCCGCCACTAACAGTAGAATGGTCATTAAATGTTATAGCCTTTCCCGCACATGAAGGAAGATTGTTGCTAAAATTTGCAACTGGTAATTGTGTTAGAATAATATTCTTTGTAGCAATGTCGGAAATGCACCCAATATCAGTAATTACAGAAAGTGTAGAAAAATAGGAACCAGGTGCAGAATAAGCATGTGATGGATTTTGTGTGGCAGATGTACCGGCGTCTCCAAAATTCCAGTTCCATTGAATGATCGGTCTTCCACCGGTATTAGATATATCAGAAAAATTAACCGGGGAGGTAACACAACCATTGCTGTTAAAATTAAAATCTGCAGTGGGTGGATTGAATACCTGCAGATCATAATCTATTTCCTGCACTCCGCCGCACCCATCACTTGTTGGGTTATTTGCAATGATCTTAATTGGGAAAGTACCTATCGTGGCTATTGAATAAGGTAATGACAAACTATATCGATAAAGTGTTCTTCCATTCACAACCCATGAGGAATCAAATACAGGGCTATTGATCGTTACATCAGAAAACCCCTGTGCATTTAGAGCTGAACCAAAAACCCATTGAATTTGTGTTGGCTGATACGGAAACACTGTTCTGAAAAAGAATGGGGTGTTTTTACAAGTAGCCGGAAAATTTACAGTCGCATATTGATTGATGATACTTACAAACTGGTAAAGGTCTTTTACATTGGCTCCGGCAGAGTAACCATAGGATTCTGCATCTGCATAACCATAAGCCAGGGCATTAAAACCAGAATCGCATGTGAGCTTATGGTATCCTTGTGCAACATTAGGAAGATATAAATAAGAATATGATGGATCGCCGGGATGGGTAACCCACGATGCAGAAACTGGAATTCCATCTAATTTAAATGATGAAATACCGGTGCCTCCATTGTGCATGATAACATGAAGATGATGTTGCTGATTTGAAGGAGCGGCAAGATTTGAACTTACCAGGGTTACATTATTAATATTCTGCTCAACCGGGTTTAGCATGATCATATCAGGATCGAAGGGTGCTGCGTTACCTGAGCAACCTTGCGTTGTAAAATATTGAGCCACACTTATGGGTTCAGATGCAGTAATTACATTAGGCGTGGTATTTGAAAATTCATAATAGTTATTTGTAAATGATGCCCCGGGTATTAATACTCCATTTAAAAACACATTGGTAGAAGCTGTTTTCCTGATGATACGGAAAAAATTTGTAGGACGATTATAACTTGGAATGGTGAGATATTTTAAGCCCCAGGAACCCGTTGGATATAGTTGTTGAAATAAGTTATCCGATGTACCGGCTCCTGTAGTGCCACAGCCAATTGATATTTTACCACTGCCTGAAAATACAGCAATCCGTTTGCAACCGCCAGTTCCGGAAGCAACAGATTTGATCAATGAACCTGTCAGATCAGAACCGGTCGTACCGCTTACGGTTCCCATCACCTGGTATATCTGTCCTTTGTTAAGATTGACGGTATAAGTTGTTCCACCTACCCAACCATTCTTAGTATTTGATGCAGGGGTGATCTCAACAGCGGTATTATCCTCCACGGCAATTATTGTAAAAAAGGAATTTGAGTTCAACTCATTCGAAATTTGGGTAAAGTTGGTTGAGTAATATTCTTTACCTAACACGGGGGTTGGCAGGCATACAGTGGCACCACTTACAGCGCTTCGGGTAATGTATGCATAGACAACAGAGTTTTTATCAGTGACCACACGAATAGTACGTCCGGTAAATAAACCTTCATTATTGATAAAACAGCTTGTAGGAATTATTGCTGTAACCACCTGGCCGGCTGTGATAGTGCCAGATTGAAGAGTAGATACTCCATATATCTCAACTGAATAATTTGTATTTACATCTGACGTAATGTAGAGGGTCATTACAGGATTGCCGCCACCAGACATGCCAACATGATAGCTATACGAAATCCAGAACTCCTTTCCTTTATTAGAAAAGTCCTGGCTGAATAGTAAGGCAGGTACGGCACAGCAGAAAACGCCGATCAGCAGTTTCTTAAATAGTTTCATTTATCCAATAGTCCTAAAAGGTCCAGAAAAGGTTTACAAGTTAATAAAAAGACGCTAAGAAGGAAAGGATTAAAGTATTTTCCTAAATGTTCTTCAAAGGAGCATTCATTTAGATGACTTTATTTAACTAATCCTCCCACTTTTTAGAATGATTTTTTAAGATCAGCAAGATCTTTTTTAATGCGTATTCAAAAGGCTAGCCCTGGCAATCATCGGAAACTTACTACTTCTTATTAGCTACCATTCATTCTCATCTAGTCAATGAGAAGGGTACCAGCCAAGAAATGGCTGGCTTTTGATATAGCTCTTCAAACATTATCGAAAATTATTATGCTTCTATTTATTTAAAATGGAAGTTGAATAATTATTTGATTTAAGCTGATTATTAATAGATAAGAGAAAAATATTTTTGGTTTACAGTTAATATTAAAAAAACGCTATTGTCTTTATTAATAAATAAAAAAATCTAAGTTTAAAATTTTAAATAACTAGCATTTATCTCCTTGTTATCAACAGTTTGTTCACATTTTATATAGCCCTTTTTATTGGCCAAAATGTGATACTCAAAAAAATCAGGAATAGTAACCATTTTAGCAATTAAAATACAAGTAATTTGGGGCTATTTTATCGCTAAGTACCCACCCCTTTTCTAAAATATTTGGTTGTAAAAAATCAAGGTGAAAGGAAGATTAAAAAATGGTTTTGGAGATGAAGACAAATTAATAGGATTCGATTGCTAAGCAGTTTCGTAGCCAGTTTCTGTCAATCCATAAATTGAAATATTGAAGATCAGATGAGGCAGAATTTTAATTGAGGGACGCAAATTAGACCGATGCTAATACTGAATATTTCTGCGAAAGTTCGGGACAAAAAAATACCTCCTGCTAAGCAAGAGGTAAATGAAATTTTTTATTGTTTAACTACGGGTGGAGCATGAATATTTGGGGCTTTCGTTGGTCCCCCATCTTCCGGTTTTTTACAAGTTTTTGGAAGTCGTTTGTAAGCATCTTCAAAAGCCGGAACATCATCGGCATCATAGCCACAATTTGATATAGCTGCCTTTATTTCTTCAATATTTGTACGGTCTACTAAATATTTCACTGTCGTTATCTTCTGGTGCCAGTTTACCTGAACAGAGGTTACGCCGTCATATCTCTTTAGATAAGTTTCGATACGATTTTTACAATCATCACAACCTACGGTCGGCGTTTTGATCTTTGCCGTTTGCGAAGCTTTTACCTGGGCTGAACAGGTCATAGAGAAACCACCAACCACAAGCATTCCGAGGATTATTTTCTTCATTAAATATCGATTTAAGGCAAATTACTAAACTCCTTTCCACCCTGCAGGATCAGTTTGCCATTTTAACAAAATTTCCTGCTGGTCAGACGAGATAATTTGCTTTTCGGCTGCAAGTTGAATGAGAGTTGGATAATCAGTAAGAGGATAATAAGTAATCCCTGCTTTTTGAAGCATTTCGCTGGCAACTGGGAAGCCATAAGTAAAAATTGAAACCATTCCGGCTATCTCAAGACCGGCTTCTTTTAAGACGTCAATGACCTGCAGACTGCTCTTTCCTGTGGAAACAAGATCTTCTATGACCACCACCTTTTGTCCCGGCTCATAATACCCTTCAATTTGGTTTCCTAAGCCATGTTCCTTAGGTTTTGGGCGTACATATACATAAGGAAGCTTTAATTGGTCGGCAACCATAGCACCCCAGGCAATACCGGCTGTCGCCACACCAGCTAGTAGCCCTGCCTCTGGAAATTTTTCAAAAACAACATTACACAGCTCTGATTTTATGTAATCACGTATAAAAGGAAAGGAAAGAACCTTGCGATTGTCACAATAGATGGGGCTTTTCCAACCACTGGCCCAGGTAAAGGGGTTTTCGGGATTTAATTTTACTGCGTTAACTTGAAGCAGCTTTTCTGCCACCACTTTAGCATCTGTCATGCGGCGAATGTAGGAAAAAAGCTGTGAGCTATTAGCTTTAGGCCATTAGACAACCAGCACTGTGTGATTCTTTTCTTGCTAATAGCTAAAGGCTAAAAGCCAAAAGCTATTGTTATGTATATAAAAATCTATTTCGACGACAAGCCTTTATTCTTATGCGATAATGTTGATGCTACTCTTCAGCCTTATATTCATCATGATGACGCAGTATTTATTGATGAACTAAACCTGCATACAGTAAAAAGCATGATACATGAAATGCAGGACGCCTCTGTCCATGCGGGTGTTTTTTTTCATAAGGACCTTAAGGAATTGAAAGATGCCTTCTTTAAAAAGTTTACTTTGATAAAAGCAGCCGGGGGGTTTGTACTTAATGAAAACAAGGAAGTATTAATGATGTTTCGCAGGGGGAAATGGGATCTGCCAAAGGGGAAGATGGATAAAAAAGAAAGTTTTGAAGACTGTGCAATAAGAGAAACTGAAGAAGAAACAGGTTTAAAAAAAATTAAATTGATGTCTCCTCTTATCACTACCTATCACACATATCATGAAGGAAGCAAGTACGTTTTAAAAGAAACAAGATGGTTTACAATGAAAGCAAGCAGCGGGCAAAAGCTTATTCCTCAAGCAGCAGAACAAATAACTAAGCTGGAATGGGTTGGGAAAAATGATCTTAAAAAATATTTACAGAATTCATTTCCCTCGGTAAATGATGTATTGGAAGCGGGATTCTCATCCTGACAATTTTTTCTTCATTATGGCAACAGTAAGCCGGCTGACACAAATTAATTTCCCCTCTTCATTGGTAATTCGAATATCCCAAACATGAGTGGATGCACCGATATGTAAAGGAGTACCAATGCCATAAACAAACCCTTCTTTTGCACTACGAATATGATTGGCATTGATCTCAATCCAACACAATAAAATTCTGAAGGATCAATAACCAAGATGTGAAGCAACACTGCCGATAGTTTCAGCCAATACACAGGATGCACCGCCATGTAATAAACCATAGTGGTTGTTGTGTACGGTGATCAACCGGCATTTTTGCTTTTAAAAAATCTTCCCTATTTCAACCCATTCAATACCTAAATGTTCAGTCATGGTTCCTTTGCCAAGTGGCTTTAGATCTTCAACCGAAACATTTTTATCAAACCAGGTTGTCATAAAAGCGATGTTAGCGTTGTTCAAATAAAATTTATTTAGAAAAGAACTTATAATGTATTTGCAACTTCTGGAGGCAGAAAATGGGAAGCATCTCCGCCATTTTTAATTATATCCCTTACAATGGTGGAAGCTACAGAAGTATATTTAGGCTCGCCTGTAAGAAAAATAGTTTCAATTGATTTATCAAGAGTACGGTTGGCATCAGCAATTGTTTTTTCGTATTCAAAATCGCTGACATAACGAATACCTCTTAAAATAAACCTGGCACCGATCTTTCTGCAAAAATTTACCGTTAATCCTTCGTAAACTGCTCCTTCAACCTTGGGTTCATTTTTAAAAATTTCTTTTACCCAGCTTAATCTTTTTTCAGGAGAGAACATAGGAGCTTTTGATGTATTAATACCAATACCCACTATGATCTTATCAAAGAGAGGCAATGCACGGGTGATAATATCAACATGACCCAATGTAAGTGGATCAAAAGTGCCGGGGAAAAGACATATACGCATTGAATTTAGATTTCAGATTTTAGATTTAAGATTTTTGAATAATTCGCAATCGTAAATCTAAAATCATAAATTAATTATTGATTAGCTCCTGTTTGACAAGTAGATATAAAACTGCCATTCTCACTGCCACTCCATTCTCTACTTGCTGTAAAATTATAGATTGCTTGCTATCGGCCACATCACTATCCAGTTCCACTCCCCTGTTTATCGGGCCGGGGTGCATCACAACAATTTCTTTATTTAAATTGTCAAGTAATTTTCTTTTTACACCATATGCAATATTGTATTCCCGCAGATGATGAAAACAAAACCTGGTTTTGTCTTTCTAATTGTATTCGTAAAACATTTGCCACATCACACCATTCTAATGTTTCTTTAAGGTCATAATTTACTTCCACCCCGAATGACTCACGAATATATTTTGGTATCAATGTCGGCGGGCCGCATACGGTAACCTTAGCTCCCATTTTATTCAACAGGTAAATATTACTCATCGCAACACGACTGTGCATTATATCTCCAATGATGGCAACCTTTAATCCTTCAATCTTTCCAAATTTTTCTTTCATGGAAAATGCATCCAGCAAACCTTGTGTAGGATGTTCATTCATCACCATCACCAGCATTTATTATTGCAGCAGGAATATGTTTTGCTAAAAAATGAGGTGCGCCGCTTGCACTATGGCGCATTACCACCATATCCACTTTCATGGATAAAATATTTCTTACTGTATCAAGAAGCGTTTCTCCTTTTGCAGCAGAAGAACCAGAAACAGCAAAATTGATCGTATCGGCGCTTAATCTTTTTTCGGCAAGCTCAAAAGAGAATCTTGTTCTCGTGGAATTTTCATAAAAGAGATTGACGATCGTGACATCCCGCAAAGAAGGAACCTTTTTTACAGGTCTTTGTAAAACTTCTTTGAATTGTTCCGCTGTTGTTAAAATAAGGGAAATATCGTCTACTGTCAGGTCTTTTATACCAAGAAGGTGTCTGGTAGAGAGGCTCATTAAAAAGCGAAGATAGGGTATTCAGTTTTTTTTGATAAAAAAGATTGTTAGCAGGAATAAACAGAACTAAACGGGGATCAATTGCAGGTTTTTAAAACATGTGCCCCCACTTTTTTCCCCACTTCCAAACCGGTATCCAAACTTTTACGAAAATGTATGCCTCCATAAAGCCGACTGATGGATGCCTCTTGTGAAGCTTGTATAAAAGAAGTAAAATCTCTTTCCATGCCAATGTATTCTTTATCTGCATCATCATGAAAGGCAAAATTATCGCCGAATAAAGCAGTCAGGACAGTGGCAGCGGAAGCAGATATGGTACTGTGGCCGCTGGTATATTCCGGAAACGGCGGTGTTTGAAGTTCCGCCTCCCAGGATTTGCTTATATGCTGATTGATGAAGCTGATAGGCCGTATATAATTGTACCGATACTTTGTATCCCAGCAGGAAATAAAAGCATCCAGTAATCCTACAGCTACCAACGCATAAGCCCTGGCAGTTTTCACAGCATCCGCATTTGTCTTTTTGCAGGCAATAGCCGTGATGCCCATCCAGTGTCCTCCGGGTGTTTGTTTTTTAGTATTAAACATCAAATGCCCTTTGTGGTGACTTACAAAAGGATTATCATCCCAGAAATATGCAATGTCTTTTTGCTCCTGTGAAAGATTTATAACTGTTGAATAAACTTCTTTATTCATTTTATAAAAGGGGCTGGTACTGTCTACGCTGTAAACTAATGGCGGACCCGGGTCAAACTCTGACGAAGAGTCAAGCGTCATTGATTTGATCATTTTCCAGTAAGGTTCTACCCCATCAAGATAATCCGGCGATGTGGGTTTCCATTTGCCATCCTGCTCACTGCCGAAATATTTTTCCATGGCCCGTGTTTCTTTGTAGTTGTCTGCTTTTGCCCTTTTCATTATCGCAGCTGAAATTGCTTTGCCCAATTCAAAGGAGTTATTATATGTTGGTTCATCTAATGATTTTTGAAACGGTGTATAAGTTTCCTTCTCAAACTTTGAAATAGTATCCTTAGAAAAAGTCATTTCCCGCATGGTAGTATAAAAAGCTACAGAAGCAGTCAATACATAATTATACTCTTTGTCTTTTTCTGGTTGTGGCATTGCCGGAAAATCTTTCAGTTTTGATACAATAGAAATTTCATTACTATCAAGGTGCCGTATAGCCTCCTGCGCAGCCAATGAAGTATAAGAATATATCCTGGCCGCAACCGGCGGAGTAAAAATGTCGTAAATAATGAGCTCGGTTAAATTCTTTTCGTTTTTATGCAACACATCCGTTGCTTCGGGCAATTTAGTTTCGTTGTCGGTATTACAAGCACAAAAAAAGAACGTAAAAGAAAGAATTATCCAATAGAACTTTTTCATTTGCAAAGTATTTTTTCTATAGTTATTTATTGTTCAACTTATTTTCAAGTACAACAATAGAAGGTGAATGCTTATTCCATTTTTCAATCAAATTTTTGGGCACATTGCCAAATTGTAAAACTGCATTGCCCAGTATAATATCTTTATCACCATCCTTATCCATATCCCCCACATCGAGGGTTATCCATCTTCCTTCAGTTACGCCTTCAAATGTATATCTCCTGAAATTATCATTGCCTGAGTTTTCCCAGTAAATAAAACTTTCTTCCGGATGCTTTTCATAGTCCGGGAAAAAGGAAATAGATACCAGATCAATATCCCCATCATTATCCATATCAGCAGGAATCGCTTTCTGTATTCCGTAGACGGGTAAAAAAGTCTTTTCTTTAAAATGATTCTTACCATCATTAAAAAATATCCTGATACCATGATACGCTTTTGATACCATGGAATAATCCGCATTATCTCCGTTCGTTGTCAATATGTCCATAAAGCCATCCTTATTAAAATCAAACAGCTGAAAATAATTGGTGCCATATACCGGGGGGAATTGCAATACCCGTTCTTCCCTGAATTTTCCATTTCCTTCATTATAATATATAAATATTCCTTCATCTGCCTGTGCCATCAGGGCAATAATATCAGGCTTGCCATCTTTGTTAAAGTCAAACACTTCGCTCCTTGTAGCACCGGGAAGATCTCTTAGCAGATGTTTTTTATACTGATCATCTTCTTCCTTTTCAAACCATGCAAGGCTACCATGCCTGAAACCAAATTCACTGATCACTATATCTTCCTTATGATCGCCGTTGAGATCAGCATAAGTAGCCTGCACAGGTCTTCGCAAGCTATCAATGATAGTAACAGGAGTTTTTCCTTTAATAGCCAGTGCAAGTTTCCCCAGTTTTTCATCAGATGGTTTTAAAATCCCCATTGCTATTACCGGCACTGGGTTCTTTTGCAGGTTCAAGTCAGTTGCTCCTGTAAAAACAAGAAAGGAATCAATCACTTTCAGTTTCGTATCTGTCACGAAAAGTGTTCCTTCATTGCCATCAGCAAAAAAGATCCTTTGGCCAGCTGTATCGAATTGTACCAATGTTGTAAATGGGGTTCCTGACCTGGGGTATAAAGAGTGAACTGTAAAATTTTTCAACCCTGTTTCAATGGCAGGCAATTCTTTGATCCTTCCAGGTTGTTGTTCCGGGGCCGTGGCTATGTAATACCTGACTATCTTCTCCCATTTTTCATAAGGGAATAACTGTTCGGGGGCAACCCTTGATGCAGGCCTATCGCCTTCCGCCCCGCTTATATTATATGGATTATAGTATGCATCCACATACATTAGCTCAGCAATTTTCGGCAAAACATCTCCCCATGTTTTCTTGCTCAGCAATGAGGGGTCGGGGAATGCATGACAGGATACGCAATAAGTATGAGCCAGTTCTTTGCCTTCTGCTATCTTTTTATTCCCTGCACTGTTACAGCCTATGCTGAAACAAAACAGAAAAACAGGTAGGACTAATGCGAGGATAAAAAAAATTACTTTCATTTTAAAGAGTTATGCTTCTTTTACCTCCATTTCTATCTGTAATAATAACAGACTGCACACCGGGCTCTGCAATTATACACCTTACCGATTGAGAATAAAATGAGTTGCCAAAATAAAATTCCTCTTTCCTTTTTTTGCCATTGGCAAAATTAATTTCAGCATAAACTTCTGTTGGCAAAACAGGTATAACCTTACTATTTAATTGTTTTGAAAATACCAGTAATGGTCCCTGGTTTTGTGCGGCCAGCAGCAAAGGTTTCTCATTAACTGATTTTATAAATGCGAGACTTTTCCCATCACCCGGTATATATAATCCACTTTGCTGCATTGATAAAGGAATAAAATTTCCTTTGCCATCACCCTTTAATACCAATCCATTGAATGAATCATAGCGGCCAGTGCCTATTTCGACGCCATAGTCATTACCATTGATGATAATATCAAGATTATTATCCCCGTCAACATCATCTGCTATTGTGGCAAACACAGTAGACAATTGAGCCTGCACTGGCAATGGTTTAATTTTAAACTTACCATTGCCGGCATTTTCTATAAAGCAGCTCGATAAACAATCAGCATACAGTTTTTGAGATTGCCCCATTTCTTCTTTGGTGAGCACTTTATCAATCGTCGCCACAGCATAAGTATTGTAATTTGTAAACCTCGCTTTGAATGCAATCATTTGCCGGATCATATCATCCCGGCCGAAAGCCGGAAATTCCTTTAATTGATTTTTTCTATCTGGTAAAAAAAGAGTTGGTATCGCATCATAACCACCATCCTTATTAAAGTCTGCAGAATAAATTTTTACCGGGAACTTTTTAGTGGCCTTATAAAACGTATTCAAACCGATATTTCCAGCTACATAATCTATGTCTCCATCATTATCGAAATCGCCGGCAGAAAGACTATTCCACCATCCTTGCAAAGTATCAAGCCCGGAAGAAGCTGTAATATTTTTGAATTTTCCGTTTTCATTTTTAAATAATGTCAATGGCATCCATTCACCAGCAAGCATTATATCAGTAAGCCCATCATTGTCAAAATCAGTCCAAAGCATATCGCAAGTCAATCCAATATCAGACAATCCGGGAGCTACTTCTTTTGTTATATCCGTAAAATGAACTGCTTCCTTTTTGCTGTCATTTCTTAAAATGTAGGACGAAACCGGCTGAGGATATTTTTCCGGGAACACTCTTCCTCCTACAAACAGATCCAGGTCTCCGTCACGATCAAAATCAGCCGCCTTTACACAGCTTTTGCTGATATTGGAAATCGGAATGGCATTTAAATCCTGCTTAAAATTTCCTTTACCATCGTTTACATAAAAGCGATCAATGTAGTTGTCAGACCCTTTCGTATTTTCATATCCACCTCCTGCGATATAAAGATCAAGGTCTCCATCATTGTCCGCATCGAATAACAATACACCGGCATCTTCCTGTTGCTTGTTTTCAATAGTAGCGTCCGGCTGTAAATATTTCTCGATAAATTTTCCATCGGGTTTTTGAAGAAAAAATTTACCAGAATATCCATATGAACCACTGACAAAAAAATCATCCAGGCCATCTCCATTCACGTCACCACCTGCAATAGCCGGGCCATACTGACTAAATTTATGAGGTAAGAGTTTCTGTACACTGAAATCAATATAATCTCTATCCTGGTGGATGTAAGATATACCGGATGCAGAAGTAACATCCTCCAAAAAAGGAGATGTGTTCGCTCTGCTCTCAGCGATGTTCGATGTTAGGCTTTTTGATTTAGTAATGGTTAATACCTGGTTTGTTTTAATATTTGTGAGAGTTTGAGTTTTTGCATCAGGCCAGGTTACTTTAATGGTTTTTATCAGAGTGTCTTTGCCTAATCCAAAATGAATAAAGGGTTCTACTGTGGAAAGATAACCACGGTAAGGGGTCTGTTCATGCACCTGCAATTTCCCATCACCATATTGTATTTCCACTAAAGCGCCCAATCCTTCTTCATTGCCTTTTTCATTTGCTAAACGGATGCGAAGAAAATTTGACGTGGTATCTTTTTTATCCAACAGGTTGTTTCTGTATACGTGAGCGGAGTCGTTAATGTTATTTACAATATAATCCAGGTCGCCATCATTGTCCAGATCTGCATAGGCTGCACCATTGGAAAATGTAGGCAACTCAATTCCCCATTCATTAGTTACATTGGTAAAAGTGAGATCGCCATTATTTCTGAACGCATAATTCCGAAGCTTGACTGCCGGAATTTGCTCCAGCAGCATTTCTTTAGGCGCATAATTTTTAGTATTGGTTCTGTAAGCAATAAAATCATGATCGGTTACATCCCTGGGAAATCCATTGGTTATAATCACATCACGGAATCCATCGTTATCAAAATCTGCCACCAGGGGTGTCCAGCTCCAATCAGTAGATGACAGACCCGAATAAAAAGCAATATCACCAAATTCCGGATGCTGAACAGAATCTGGTCCGGGGCGTTTACCAAGATTCAGTTGCAGAGTATTCCTGACATACTGGTATTGATAATTATACTCTTTAATATTCATGTAGGTAGAATAATTATTAGGGTTCAGCATCATTTTTTTCCGATAGTTATCCTCCGGCAGCATATCCACTGCGATGATATCCTGTAAACCATCGTTATTAATATCCGCGATATCATTTCCCATGGCTGAAAAACTGGTATGCTTAAGATATTCTTTTGCCCTTTCAGTAAATGTTCCATTCTTATTATTGATATATAAGAGATCATTGGAAATATAGTCGTTGGTAACATAAATGTCCGGCCACCCGTCTTTATTGATATCCGAAATATGAACTCCCAAACCATAACCCTCTGTTAATATACCTGCTTGTTTTGAAACATCAGTAAACACCGGGTGCTTCAACGAATCATTCCAGTCGTTTCGGTAAAGTCTGCTTGTACCTGATGAACTGCCATCAGTAACAGTATATTTATATTTATTGGGATAATGATCAGGTTCAAGGCGGTCAACCAATACATACAAATCAAGATCACCATCAAGGTCATAATCAAAAAATGCAGCATTGGTTGATTGTGTGGTATCAGCTATACCATACTCTTGTGCCATTTCTTTAAATACCGGTATTCCTTCTTTATTCATCCCCTTGTTTATATAAAGCATATTGGCCCGGTCGTATGGATTCTTTTTAAATGTGGCACACACATAAATATCCAGCAGACTATCATTATTAATATCAACCAATGCAACCCCCGAACACCAGCGGCCTTCACCTGTAGCACCACTAGCGGCAGTCACATCGCTGAACTTCATGTTGCCTCTATTAATGTAAAGCTGATTACTCACCATATTGCCTGTAAAGAAAACATCCTGCAGACCATCGTTATTAAAATCGCCGATAGCTACGCCACCGCCATTGTAAACATATTCGTTGTCTATGATGTTTACAGAATCATTTTCAAAAATGCGGTTACTAAATTTGATCGATGTATAATCCGGATCAAGTAATGTGAATAGAGTTTTTTTTCCGCGAGTGCACGAACAAATAATACAGAAAAAAAACGAGCCAGCTACAGCCACTTGCAAGATTCGCTTCATCATTTACCTATATTTTTTCAGGTTTTGCATTTCCTGTAAACGATTAATCGCCGGATTGATTTATAAGAAACTATGTTTGAAGATTCCTTAAAGAATTATTATTCCACCTCGCCTGTTATTTTTATAACCATTTCGGATGGGTCGGTATTGGTGTCAATCATTACTGATCGTTGCTGCTTTCCCTTACGTCCTTTGGCGAGAAAGACGAGTGTAATTTCCTGTTCGCCGCCAGGATTAATTGGCTCTTTTGAGCAAAAAGCCCTGACACATTCACATGAGCCAATTGCCTTATAAATAAACAGGGGAACCTTGCCTGTATTTTTAATAAAAATTTTATGAACCGCTGTATCAGTTTCTTTTATTTTTCCAAAATCAAAAGTGGTTTCAGAATAAGAGGCGGTAGTGACATACATTTTATCTTTATCCGAAGATATTGGGCCATGGTACTCTCCTTCTTCACTCTTATCGCTCCAGAAATGAAACCGATTATCCAGGACGATCAATACTACACCAATCAATCCGCCCGCCAGGATCACCTGGAACCAGGTATTTTTCAACAATTTTTTCATTTTTATTTTCAATTATGGGTTACTAAC
This sequence comes from uncultured Bacteroidota bacterium, assembly GCA_963746915.1. Lineage (GTDB taxonomy): Bacteria > Bacteroidota > Bacteroidia > Chitinophagales > Chitinophagaceae > VBAS01. Next base: position 167,151 of record CAVVDD010000007.1, read on the forward strand.
CTTTTTATTGGGCCTCAAGAAAAAGCAATGGATCATTGTTCCTTCCGAGCACAAGTTTCTTTTTTTGTTTGTCTCCTAAAAGAATGATATCCCTGAACTGCGATTGAAATTCCAAACCTGCATTCTCCGTTAATACATATTCAAATCCGCCTTTACCATCTCCTTTCAAAAAATATACAGACCTTGCATCCATTCTTCCCAGGTCGGGCTTAACATCAAAAAAATTTCCTACAGCGAAAATATCGAGGTAGCCATCGTGATCAAAATCCCCGGTTACCAATCCAAAAATAGGTGAAAGTTGTGCCATCCCTGTTAATGGAAGCAGTTTAAACTGCAACCCTCCTTCATTTATTAAAACCGAAGAGGCCAGCGTTTGAATTTGTAATTTTTGTGATGTATTCAAACTTTCGTCACCTGTTACATCGCCGATAGATTTACCGGCGTAATCTTTATAATACAAAAACTTTTTTCTTAAAAAAGGCATTTGTGATACTACATCCGTTTTTGAATTAAATAAATGACTTTTACCATCCGGCCAATAATAAGTTAGAATAGATTCCGAAGTTCCGTTTTTATCAAAATCGTTAACAAAAAGTTCCATCGGTTTGTCAGGTGAAGCTTTCAATCTTGAGTTGAGGCCAAAATTACCCAGGATAAAATCCATATCACCATCGCCGTCAACATCGGCAGGTTGCACACAGTTCCACCAACCGGAACTGTTTTCAATTATTTTTTTGTTTTCAAGTTTTCCTTTGTTATTGGAAAAAATTGTAATGGCCATCCAATCTCCGGCCAAGATCAATTCAGAAAAACCATCACCGTTCAGATCGGTCCATGATGCGCTGGTTACCATTCCTGCTTCAGTTAAAAATTCAGGAGTCTGGTCTGTCAATATTCCCTTTTCATTATGCAAAAGATAACTCCGGCCACTTTTTCCATAGTTAGCAGAAACGGCCCTGCCTCCAATGAAAACATCTGCATAGCCATCTTTGTCATAATCACCAATACTTACACAAGATGCGTTTGTAAAAACACCGGGCATTTTACCCGTAGAAAATTTTCCCTTGCCATCATTAAGATAAAGTCGTGCTGCTAACAATGAACTTCCCTGGTCATACTCGTAACCTCCTGATGCAACAAGCAAATCAAGGTCGCCATCTTTATCCACATCAAAGAAAGCGGAACCGGCATCTTCCATTTCCTTATCCTTTTCAAATGCATCCTGCTTACTTATTACAAATCCAGAACCGGATTGAATGAATAACCTCCCCGGTTCGATAGATGCGCCACCCATATAAAAATCTTCCAGCCGATCTCCATTTACATCACCAGCAGATAATTTGGGACCTTGCGTAGAGAGCATATAAGGTATCAGTCTTTCTGCATTATAATCTACGTAAACATTTTCTTTATAAATGACCGATGAACCAAGTTCTGAACTTGTTATGTCAGTAAATAATTTTTTAGCTGCCGTTTTTGGAATAAATTTTTTATCTGCATTTTCCTGGTTCGCCAAAATTTCTTTGTCAACAGCAGGATCGTAAATTACCTGGCGGGAAAGATCAGGCCAGATAATTTCAAGAGAATCAACTTTGGTATTTTGACCGAGACCGAAGATCAACTTCGTATCCATACAACTCTGAAAGCTCCTAACCGGGTAATTCTGCAGTACCTGTTTTTTGCCATTAGTGTAAAGATTAAGCCAGGTGCCAACTCCAAACGGATTGATGGATTTTCCTTTCAAATTTATTTTCAGGAAATGGTTACCATTGATCTTACTGGTTTCATTCCTGTAGACGGAACACGGATCATTAATGTTATTAACCACGAGGTCAAAATCACCATCATTATCCAGGTCAGCATAAGCAACGCCGTTGCTAAAAGAAGGTTCTCCCAGTCCGAGTGCGGCTGATTCATTTTTAAATGTAAGGTTTGGCTGACTAACGTATGCATAATTGGGCAGCTTTGTAGATTTGATGTATGGAAGAAAATCCCGAAAATCAAACCGCCCCTTATCTGTAACCACTTTTTTTATTTCTGATTTATCAGCAAGAAATTCCGAAAAATCCATGTCGGTAATGTCCCGGTAAATTCCGTTGCTGATAAAAATATCTTTATTACCATCATTATTAAAATCAAAGATCAATGCACCCCAGCTCCAGTCAGTTGCCGACACACCGGCATACCAGCCAATTTCACTGAATTGCCCGTTTCCATTATTCAGCTGCAAACAGTTTTGCGAATATTGGTAATGAAAACTGGAGCGATATTTCATACTTTCTACATGATAATCTTCAAACCGGTTCATGGTTTTTAACCGGTATTCATCCTCCGGAAGCATATCTGTCGTGATCAGATCCATATAGCCGTCATTATTCAAGTCAGCCAGATCGGCACCCATACTCGATGAAGAAACATGTGCTATCCGCTGAGGCAATTCATCTTTAAATGTGCCGTTGCGTTGGTTGATATACAGATAATCTTTTTCATAAAAATCATTGCTGATATAAATATCCGGGTACATATCACCATTCACATCACTGACTGATACACCGAGGCCATAGGCAATTTTAATACTGGCAATACCTGCCTTTTCGCTTACATCAGTAAAATGCCCGTCATCATTTCTCATCAGCTTATGACCGTTAGGATCCCGGATCTTTCTTGCAGAATCGAGGTCAAACTTGTAAACATCCACAAAACTATTGTTCAGGATGTAGGCATCAAGATCACCATCCAGGTCGTAATCAAAAAATGAGATATGCGTAGTAAAGCCGGCATCATTCAAGCCGCGTTCTTTTGCTTCCTCTTTGAAAGTATTATTATGCTGGTTGATATACAATTCATTTTCTTTATCGTCTCCCTTTATATCTCCACTATTGCAGATATAAATATCCAGCCAGCCATCGGCATTTACATCGGCCATGGTAACGCCTGTACGCCACCCTTTCCTTCTTTTAATTCCAGATGTGGTTGTAATGTCTTCAAACAGAAAATTTCCTTTGTTCAGGTATAGTTTGCTGTCGGCAAGGTTAGCTGTCAAAAATATATCAGGCAGTCCGTCATTATTGATATCTCCGGTTGCAACACCACCTCCGTTATAAAAATTCCGGTAAGTAAGTATATTATAAGAACTATCATCTTCTACAGGATTGGAAAAATTTATCCCCGTCTCTGTTGAAGGAAGTTTTACAAACAATGCATCGGCAGGAGGCTGGTACTTTTTCTCATCTGTCTTTGCGTTCTTACAGGAAAAAAACATGAATAAACAAGAGAATAAAACAAGTGGCATCCAATCTTTCAGCTTCATGAAGGAGACAATTTCTCTTATGAACAAAAGGGTGATTAGTTCCGCGGCAAGATAAAATAATTATGCAATTGTAAAAGTTATTCTGAATAAAAAAGACTTTTCAAAAAAAGAGCGCCGCTAATGGGCGCCCTTCTAAAATAAAATTGTTTACAATTAATATCCAGGGTTCTGTTTCAGTTGAGCAGCTCCATCAATCTTGCTTAACTCAATTTCGACAGCTGGTATTGGGAATAGTGTATGTTTAGTATCGCTAAAGGTTTCAGATCCGGCATAACATCCCATTCTGGTTGTTTCAACGGCTACGTAAGCATTCAGAGTCGCTGCTGCAATACCCCAGCGAACAAGGTCAAAATAACGACCACCTTCCATGGCTAATTCCAATCTTCTTTCCTGACGTAAAGCATCTCTTGCAGCTGCCGGGGTGGCAAAAGCAGGCCATAAACCTATTTTATATTTTGTACCATTTACCGTTGCGGTTACTATACCAGCTACCGGTGCAGGCAAAGCCTGGGAAATTGTTGCTTCACTGGTACCGGCTCCCTGAACATATTTCTGTGCTCTTCCACGAACCATGTTGATCCATGTATTTGCTTGCACAAGGCTGCCACCGGTTTCTATTTCACATTCTGCTGCCATCAGTAATACATCAGCATAGCGCATCAGGGGAACATCAATCGCATTTGGCCAATCGCTCCAGCCGCTTGCAGTAGAGAGTGCTTTATACTGTCCTTTATGGAAGGTGCTCTTCTTGGGTCCCATAGGTCCGGTATAACCGACATCACGCATCCAGGCTTCCTGGTATGGACCCCAATCATAAAAAGGTATGTCTTTGCGGCCAAATGTCCAGTCGGAACGAGGATCGATATTATCAGTTGCCTGATTAAAAATTGTATTATTAAAAGTGGCCAATGGTAATGGCAACCCTGTAACTGCATCTGTTTTCATTGCATTCAGCAAATTAAATGTGGCAGTATGGAAACCGCAACAAGCATTTGCACCCGGCATATTATGAATTCCCATTAAACGATCTCCCCAGTTTCCGTTGGCACTTTCGCCTGCACCATCATTTACTGATGACTTATAGACAAATATCATTTCATTGTTATTCTGCTGAGACGCATCATAATTATCATGAAAATTATCTACCAGAGAATATTTGCCACCTGAAATAATTGCAGCAAGTATAGGTTTTGCAGCGGCATAATCTTTCCTCTGCAAATAAAGCCTGGCTAACAAAGCCTGCGCAGCCCCTTTTGTTGCACGTCCAGATGAATTACTTGTCTTTTCAGGAAGTTTCGCAATTGCAAAATCCAGATCTGCTTTAATTTTATCAAAAATATCCACATCATTTTTCTGACGAAACTCAGTTACGGTCTCATCTATATAAGGGATGTTTTTCCATAGTTTGTAACCATCAGCATGGTACCATGCTCTCAGAAAACGAGCTTCGCCTAAAACCTGGTCTTTAGCAGCTGCAGACATATCTGTGGCTTTTGCAACCAACTTAATAACCGAATTTGCTCTGCCAACGCCCCAATAAATAGCCTGGTATTTAGCCCGGAAATATGGATCGTCCGGCTGATATTGATAACGGTTCATCCTTTCTACACCTACCTGGTCATTAGGCTGCGAACCGGGTGCAGCATCATCAGAAGTTACACTGCCCCATATCCAGTCACTTGCAGCAGTAGGCCATGGATTACCCGCAGCATTACCCCAACCATTATCCGCCCAGCCATCTAAGGCAGCATAGGCGCCAATCAAAACAGCATTCACTCCTTTTTCATTAGCTAATGTAGACTCGTTGAAGGAGGCTTCAGGTGGTCTTTCCAGGAAAGATTTTTTACAGGAAAATACCAGGATGCCGAGAAGGATCGCACCTGAAATTTTTTTGATATTATTAGTGTTGATTCGCATATATTATTTTTTTTCTTTTAAATAAATCAGAATGACAGATTTAAACCAAAAAGGATGGTCCGTGCAGCCGGATAGTTACCAAAATCAATACCTGTCCACTGCTCAGTTGCATTATTCCTGGTTCCCAATGCTGGATCCAGTCCCTGGTAGCTGGTAATTGTAAAGAGGTTTTGTCCCTGTAAATATATCCTTGCATTTTCAATTTTAAATTTTGATAGAAATGATGCAGGAAGACGATAACCCAGTTGAACAACTTTTGCACGGAGGTATGATGCATCTTCTACATAATAAGTGCTGGGTTGAAAACTATAGTTATCATTTATATCCAGCATTGGCAGAATAGCGTCCGTGCGATCAGGTTTCCATGATTGGTAGAGCATCCTGTTAGAACGGTTTCCACTGAAGCCATAGAAATCTGTAAAATACTTGACATAATTAAAATTCTCATTCCCCACTGTCCCTTGCAAGAACATATTAAAATCAAACCCTTTATAAGCTAAATTAAAATTAAATCCGAAAACAAGATCCGGATTAGGATCACCAATGATACCTTTATCATCTCCGTCAATCTTTTTATCGCCATTTATATCCTTCCAGCGGAAGCGACCTACCTGTTTTCCATCCTGGGCAATCCCGTTATTTACTTCAGCAGTGCTTTGGTAAATACCATCAAGTATTAATCCATAGAAAGTACCCATGGGGTTGCCTTCCTTATGAATGACCAACGGTCCGATCCTGGATTCAGATGTAGCAGCAAAAAATTCAGTTACACTATATTTAGGGGCCAACTCATCAATATTGTTTTTATTGAAAGTCAGGTTAACACCCACATCGTATTTCCAATCTTTTGAAATATCGCCTTTCCAAAGGAAACTCATTTCAACTCCTTTATTAGATATACTTCCAATATTTCTATAAGGAACTCCAACTACGCCACCAAACGACCCAAATGTAGCCAGGTTGCTGAGGCTGCAAAGAGAAAGTCCTTATTTATCCTCCGGTAAAAATCAACATTTACCTCAAACCTGTTTTTAAATAAAAGAGCATCGAAACCTATATTCTCCTGGTGTTGTTTTTCCCATAATAATTCAGGATTACCTACACTGACAGGCGAATATCCGGTAACTGCTGAAGTATTCTGCCCGTTAATATCATAAAATGTTTGTCCGGGGCCGCCGCCATATGCTGAATATGCTCTTGAACCATCGATGGCATCATTACCAGTAACTCCCCATGATGCTCTTAATTTCAGATCATTTAACCAATCAATACCTTGTAAAAAGCCTTCTTCTGTCATCCGCCATGCAAATCCGACACCACCGAACAATTCTCCCTTCTCAACTGGGAAATTGGAAGACTGGTCATAACGTGCAGTACCATTAACCAGGATATTTTCCCTTAAATCCATATTCCACACGGCCGAGGTAGCTTTCCTTTGCATTATTTTTACCGCCACTTGATTGAACTGCCCTTGTTGCAGGATCACCAAAAGCAGTATTTATATACCATAGTGATTGTTGATCAATTTGGAAACCGCTAAGACTGGCGTTGAAATTCCTGAATGAGTTAAGTTTTGCCTCATGTACGGCAGAAACCTTTACATCATGCTCGCCAAATTTCTTTTCATAATTAAGCTGTTGGGAAAAGATCCAGTTGTAATATCGGTTGATAGACTTTCTGAAAATTTGCCCGGTAACTTCGTTAGATTCCGCATCGGTGAAACTATAGTTCTTACTAAAGTACCAACCTGCATCTACTCCATACATGATACGGAAAGTAAAATCTTTTAAGAATCTAAATTCACCAAATACATTACCAAACAACCGCTGTCCTTCGCCTCTGTTATCTTTATTACGATATAATTGTGCACTTCCATTCTTACCATTTCCAAAACCGGCTTTTGTACCGCCCCAGTTTCCACCTTCATCATATACCGGTATAATGGGTTGCATTTTCAATAAACCTTCGGTGATCGCATTTTGTTCCACCTGGTTCCCATTGGACTGGCCCACATAGTTATCAAAAGCAACAGTCAGGTTTTCACCAAACGTAAATCCTTTTACCTTAAATTCAGTATTTGCCCTTACAGAATATTTTTTATAATCTGTATATCGCATGATCCCATCCTGGCTGAAGTAATTTGTACTGAAAAAATATCTCCCGTTTTCAGTACCTCCGGATACATCGGCATTCACTTCATATATGGGTGCATTGGTTTGAAATACTGCATCCCACCAATTAGTTCCGGGACTAGCTTTCATTACCAGGTTATCCGGATAACTATAAGTTGTATTTATAGGCCCACCCGGTGTTGTAGGCAATGGGTTCACATACTGAGGCAATACTGGTGTAGCTCCAACACCATAAGTTCTGGCTGTAAGAGTATTGGCAGGCTGTGGCCATAATCCGGGGTTTTTATATGATTCATAAATGAGCTGCATGTACTCTGATGAAGTTTTTAGCATTTGATCTTCGTAAGTCTTGGCTGCAGATTGCATTCCATAATAAGTACTGAGATTAACTTTTGCCTGGCCCGCTTTACCTTTTTTAGTTGTAATGATGATTACGCCAGCATTTGCACCGATTCCGTAAGAAGCAGTGGCTGCAGCATCTTTCAATACCTGGATGCTCTCGATATCATTTGGGTTCAATTGGTTTTGGAAAGCTCCTTTAACCTGTAATCCATCTATAACAATCAAAGGATCACCACCGCCTTCACTAAAGGTTGAGTTACCCCTGATACGAAGAGATACACCACCACCTGGTGAACCCGAAGTATTTGCTACAACTCCGGCAGCCCGACCTTCGATCTGCTGGAGGAATGATGGAGCTGCAACCTTGGTTAATTCAGTTGGCTTAATAATAGAAACGGCTCCTGTAATATCTTTTTTCTTTTGCGCCGTGTAACCTGTTACTACCACTTCATTCAACGTTGAAACCACTGAAGCCAATGAAACGTCCACTTCAGATAGCTTAGAAACGTCCACTTCTTTTGTTTCAAGACCAATAAATGAAATAATCAGAACTGATCTATCAGCAGGTACACTAATAGAAAACTTTCCACTGTTATCAGTTTGAGTAGCAACTGTAGAATTCTTTACAACAACAGTTGCACCCGCTACTGGTCCCGTAGAGCTCTTGACAGTACCATTGACCTGCTTTTGTGCATTAGCAACAAAAGCAAACAATAGTAGAATAATAGATAGGGAGAAATAGCTTGTCAATTTGACAAGCGTCGGAGTTTTTCTTTTCATAATACAAGCAGTTTTTTAAAATTTGGTTAGAAGGATATAGCAATTTCAGAAAAAAAAATAACAAATCAATAATTTTTTAACAATCTTTTTTTCTGATAACCAAACAGTTGTTTGGAATATTTATAAAAATAATAATTAAAAAAAACGTTTTTTACCAATGAAAAAATGCAATTCTATTTCTAAGTATTACTGAAATTAAAAAGATAGTGTATGAAGTACACGAATTATTAAAAAAAATAAAAGTAGATTGATTATTTAATCATTCACAAGACAAACTTCATCCTTACCATCTTTTCTTTTCCAAAATACTTTTACTTTTTGTGAAACGATCGCATCAATTGATTTGCCGATATAATCAGGTTGTATTGGTAATTGCCGGCTGAAGCGACGATCGATCAAAACACAGAGCTCAACTTTTTCAGGACGGCCGAAATCGAGTAAGGCATCCAATGCTGCACGAATTGTTCTTCCTGTATATAATACATCATCTATCAGTATCACATTTTTGCCTTCAATTGAAAAAGGAATATCAGTACGGTTAGCAATATGAAGTTCTTTTCGAATATCATCGCGATAAAATGTAATGTCCAGTTTGCCATACTTAATTTTATCGGAACCAGTTTCCTTTTTTATTTCATCCACAATTCTGTCTGACAGATAAATTCCTCTTGGCTGCAGACCTATTACAACAGTATTTGAAAGATCAACATGATTTTCCAGTACCTGGTGAGCAAGTCGTTTAATTGTTATTTCTAATTGCGGTTCTGTAAGTATTGATTTCATAAACCCTCCAAACCTCCCTAAAGGGAGGCTTTTGCATTTGTATTTCTATTTATCTTATCAAATATATTCATCTGTTGAATATGCATATAGTTTTTTAATTTAAAAAGACTTTGCCAAAGTCCCCTTTAGGGGATTTAGGGGTTTTGCATGAAAGGATATTTGTAATCTGTTGGCGGATTAAATGTTTCTTTGATCGTTCTTGCACTCAACCAGCGATAAAGATTAAGGATGCTTCCGGCTTTATCATTTGTGCCGCTTGCTCTTGCACCACCAAATGGTTGTTGCCCAACAACAGCACCGGTTGGTTTATCATTTATATAAAAATTACCAGCAGCATTTCTAAGCTTATTTGTTGCAAGTTCAATTGCTGATTTATCTTTTGCAATTACAGAACCTGTCAACGCATAAGGTGAAGTTGAATTAACAAGATCCAATGTCCGCTCAAACTGGTTGGCATTATATATATATATAGTAAGCACAGGTCCGAAGATCTCTTCGCACATCGTTACATATTTTGGATCTTTTGCTTCAATAATAGTTGGTTGAACAAAATAACCCTGGCTTTTATCACACTTACCTCCTACCCATATTTCTGCTTTCTTATCTTTCTTAGCGTCATCAATATATTTTTTAATATTATCAAAACTTTTTTCATCGATCACTGCATTGATAAAATTGGTAAAGTCTTCCGGGCTTCCCATTTTAAAACTTTTAACCCCGGCGATCAATTTCTTTTTTACTTCTTCTGCAATGTTTGAAGGAATATAGGCTCTTGATGCAGCAGAACATTTTTGCCCCTGGAATTCAAATGCGCCACGAAGCAATGCAGTAACAACAACATCAGGATCGGCAGTTTTATGAGCGATCACAAAATCTTTACCTCCTGTTTCTCCAACTATTCTTGGATATGACTTATATATAGAAGTGTTCTTTCCGATAGTCTCCCACATATAATTAAACACACCTGTTGAACCGGTAAAATGAACACCGGCAAAATCAGTATGATTGAAACAAATATTTCCAAGTATAGGGCCGTTTACATAAACTAAATTAATAACTCCATCAGGTAAACCAGCTTCTTTTAAGATGCGCATGAACATTTGCGCAGAATAAATTTGTGTATGCGCCGGTTTCCAAACAACAACATTACCACACATGGCTGCACTTGTTGGAAGATTACCTCCAATAGCAGTGAAATTGAAAGGAGTGATGGCTAAAACAAATCCTTCAAGCGGCCGATACTCCATTCTATTATGTATACCAGGACTACTTATTGGTTGTTGCTTATATATTTCACTTAAGAAATGAACATTGAAACGTAAGAAGTCAATTAGTTCGCATGCTGCATCTATTTCTGCCTGGAAAGCATTTTTACTTTGGCCAAGCATTGTTGTGCCATTCATATAAGGCCGATACTTTGTCGCCATCAGGTCAGCAGCTTTCAAAAAAATATTGGCTCTTGTTTCCCAATCCATATTAGCCCATAATTCTTTTGCGGCTAAAGCAGCATCTATTGCTTGCTTCACATGTCTTTCATCACCTTCAGAATAAGTTCCAAGAGTATGTGCAATTTCATGCGGAGGATGAAGTGTTCCTTTTTTATTTGTTCTTACTTCTTTACTGCCGATATACATGGGTACATCGATCTGTTCTTTTTTTAATTCAACTAAAACTTCTTTTAATCTTTTTCTTTCTGCTGAACCGGGAGCATAACTTAATACTGGTTCATTTGCGGGCATTGGGTAAGAGAAATATCCAAGACTCATATTGAAAATTTGAGCTGCAAAGATAATCGCTTCCCATTTACTTTTTGGCGATAAAAGTCACATTAAAATAGTGATGGCCATACCGCTGTTTGGAATTGACCTTACAGGGTTCCTATCAGAACTTTTTGTGTTTTCAATATCTTTCCGGAATCTGCATCTTTTATTATAAGAATATAAAAAGCTCCGGCTGGTTTTTTATTTATGTAAAAGCTTTCAACAGATCCTGCGTTTGCAACTTTATAACTCATTATTTTTTTACCACTTTCATCGATCACGTCTATAAAGTAGTTTTTTGATACCCCAGTTGCTAAACCTGATACTGTAAATGAATTTTTAATTACAGTTGGATAAATATTGATCGATGTGCTTTGGCGGTTACAAAGACCTAAAGTTATAATGCTGCTGAAAGTCTTTTTATTTCCTGTTTCTTCAGCGATCACACGATAATAAACATTTCCCCCAAGCGAAGAAATTGTATTGTCGATATAGGAATAATTTTGTTGCCCTGCCAAAAGACTTCCGATCTCATGAAATGTTCTTCCGTCATTACTTCTTTCTATAATATATCGAATTACATTTTGCTCATGTACGGTTCTCCAGTTAAGGCCTGCACTGCAATCGGCTAATGATCTTACTCCAAAACTCACCCACTTTAGCGGCAAAACTATAAACAATCTTTTTGTAGTTATAGCAATGATCGTATGTGTATCATTGCTGGTATTACCTTTTGTTTCATCAAATACGGGTACGCCGGCATTTGCAATATCAGCAGTGCCCCGGCCAACATATTTTGGTGATTGAGTGCCATCATAACTGTGTGTAGTTGTTCCGAGATAGAGTACTGAATCAGCATCACTAAAATATAAATGGTTGGATCCGATCGGTGCACCTGTTTTACCAAGATAGTCGTTTGCAGTACCACCAATATAAGACAAGTAATATTTTGATTGAAGACTGAGATCACAGATCAGGAACATCATATCATATCCTCCTGTTAGTGCATTGCTGAATAACGAGCCTTCATCCAGGTTAAATGTGGCAAGATCTGTTGACCTTGTACTGCCAAAACTCATGAGTGCAATATCGTTATATAACAATACGGGTCGAACACTCACAAGTATGTCAATATCTGAACCCCCAACATAAGTAGCATTATAGCCTCCGCTTCCATCATTGTTTATTTTGCAAATGAAAGCGTCATAATCTCCAATTCTTGTGGTTTGAAAACCTGTACCTGCACCCAGTGGAAAATTATTACTATTTGTTTGGCCAACTAAAACTGATACTGTGTCGCCAAGACTAATTATTCCCCAACCCATATCATTATTGCTGCCCCCGATCTTTTCAATCAAATCAAAATTAACTGCGCCGGATGATGGTACATTGATTCTTCCAAATAAGACTTCTTGCCCTGAACCATTATCGGTAATAGAAGCATTCACTTCAGCTATCTGAAATGTATTACCTGTGAATATCACATCACCGTCACTTAACACCTGGAAATCATTCACCAGATCCCCATTATTACCACCGATATAAGTGCCGAAACGTAAGGAGTTAAATGAATCAAATTTACCGATCCATGCTTCACTGCTTCCTCCAAATACATTATCAGCAAAATTTGTAAGATAATCTGGACCCGTTGTTGGAAGATCTAAATCAGAGCTTAGTGATATATAAAAACTGCTGTCCTGTCCTGCTCTGATTGTTAATGCTACATCATCTCCATTCCCGCCAAGGTAACTGCAATAAAAAAGAGAATCAAGTGTAAGGTTAAAAACACTTACAAAACCTTCATTGTTGCTATGATAAACAGAATCAAAAGCTGGATGATCTCCGTTTGCAGCTTTTGTCACCGGAAAATCATTTGACGAAGTGTATCCACAGGTGTAAACAAAAGAATTGCTAATTGATAATCCAATGGCAACATCCGGATCACTACCGCCCAGGTAAGTAATATACCTAACAAACTGACCATCCTTTGTCAATGCATAAACCAATGCATCTGGTATGCCATTAAATGTACCATCCCAGGCTGAAGATAAAGCCGCTGCATATACAGAACTCACCTGCATGTTAGCTGCGCCGGCACAATAAAGAAGTTCATTGTTAGGATTATAATCTATTGCATATAGATATTCATCAAAACTTCCATTGCCACCATCAAAAAAAGTTCCCCATAAAAGATCAGGGTCAATGACAAGTGGATATTTATTTTTCTTTTCACTAATGCCGGTGAAATGAATAATATTTCTTCCCTTCATTCCGAATTGAACATTTGTCTTTTGTTTTCCCTGCGGAGTCACCCAATAACTTTCCGGCAGTCGCATGGTGAAATCACCTTTTTTTAATTTGACTATAAGCTCGCCATTTTTATTTTTAAAAAGTTTTTGCTGACCAGTAAATTCCATTTTGATCTGTGAAAAATCTGCACCGGGCCAAATGATCCAATCAAATTCAAGATGACCATTTTCCTGGCTGTAAAGTCTCAGGTCGATGCCAGGATATATATCCTTTAAAGTTATCTCTCCATAACTCTCAGCTTTAATTACTTCACTTCCATTATTTCCTGTCCGGATAAAAGTTCGCTTAACATCAAATGGTTTTTCTTTTTGATAATTATTAAAGCCGGCAGATCCTTTGAAGAGGATATTAAAACTATTGTAGGAGTAATCTTCTTTACCTGGTCTTGCTTCTTTATTTTTCCCATCATTTATTTTTTCAGCAACGACTATTCGCAGCCTGTTTTTTTCAATGAACACTGTTTCATTTGCTGATGAAAAATAAGCAATGACATCTACCGGTAAATTATCCTGTCCGTTATTCTCGATCAACTGCAGTTTGAGACTGCTTTGTTTAAGTGTGTTGCGGACAGATCGTTCAAGGACAGGATCGACAGAGTTAAAAGTTTTACTATTATTTGCAGAAGGCGTTTGAGAAAATGAGGTATTAAAAAAAGATGTTAGAAATAAAAACCCAATGATCAGGAATGAATAAATATTGACAGTGCAATAATTTATTTCAAGCCTTATGCTTATACCAACAATTTTTGATCCCGTTATGTAAAATTTTTTCATAGGCTTCCTTGGGGAAGTGTTTAATGTGGCTCTGCTAAATTAGACCCTTAAAGAAAAATATTTTACATACTAGTACTCGATTTTCAGGTGAGTATCCCTGTAAGTTTTGCCAGTAGTTTTACCTGAAATGTTTTAAGACAGAATTGTCTTACAATTAAGCTAAGCAAAAGTGAAGGAGGCTTTTTATTTAGTTGCTATGCTGATCTGTTTGAATTCAGCTTTCATATCGGGTTTCATCTTTGGTCCATCGCCGGAAAACCCTGCGTAAACTGCCATGCCTGCTTGAATTTTTTTACTTAGCCTATCCGCTTCGTATTCACCTGCTTTCATCCAGTCTTTATCATTGAGTACACTGTGTGAAATTAACTTTGTGATTCTTTCTCACTCATCAGATACGCTTTTATAAATCCATCCAGTTCACCATCCATTACCGGTTGCACATTACCCACTTCAAAATCGGTGCGGTGATCTTTGATCATTTTATATGGATGAAAAACGTAAGAACGTATTTGCGAGCCCCACTCTATTTTTTTCTTTGATGAGTTAGTGGCATCCTTTATTGCTTGTCTTTTGCGTAGTTCTTCTTCATACAAACGGCTCTTCAGCATTTGCATCGCTAATTCTCTGTTACCAAGTTGTGTTCTGTCTTGCTGACAAACCACTACGATACCAGTCGGTATATGTGTTAGCTGAACTTTTGTTTCTACTTTGTTTACATTCTGTCCGCCGGCTCCACCACTGCGTGATGTTTCCATTTTTACATCAGCAGGTTTTATTTCAATATTGATCGTATCATCAACCAACGGATAAACAAATACAGATGCAAATGAAGTATGACGACGTGCATTACTATCAAATGGAGAAATGCGAACCAAACGATGCACACCGCTTTCTGCTTTTAAAAATCCATAAGCAAACGGCCCCTCAAATTCGTAAGTACAGGTTTTAATTCCTGCACCATCGCCCCATTGCCAATCCAACTCTTTTACTTTCCATCCCTGCTTTTCTCCATACATGCGATACATACGTGCAAGTATCTCTGCCCAATCCTGGCTTTCTGTACCACCGGCACCGGAATTTATTTGCAATACAGCAGGCAATTCATCTTCGGGCTCATTGAGTGTTGCTTTAAATTCTGCATCATCAAGCATCGTTAATGCTTTATCATAAGCGGCTTTTGTTTCTTCTTCTGTTGCATCACCAGCTTTCCAGAATTCAAACAACACGGCAAAATCTTCCACTGCCGATCCTGTTTGGTTATACAGATCAACCCAGTATTCATTCACTTTTATTTCCTTCATGATGGAAGTCGCACGGGCATTGTCATTCCAAAAACCGGGACTTAGTGAAAGCTGCTTATCATTTTGGATCTTATCAAGGCGGTTATCGACGTCAAAGAAACCTCCTTATCCCGGCAATGCGGGACCGCATATCATTCAATTTTTCGATTGTCATAGGGCGCAAATATAGTTACTCCTTGCGAGGCCGACAAAGTTCACTACATATGTTATGAATATTGAGTCGGCCGAAGCAATCTCATCAATAGAAGGAATAATTATAAGCCAAGCTGCATTACTACTATGATACTTCTGTTGCGTCGCACTCTTGTGCTGCAACAATTCTATTCGGCAATTGTTTCGATAGCCAGCCCAGAACAAGAAGTTCTTTAAATTTATAAATTATATGCCTTACACTAACAGCTTAAAATATCCAGAGTTTCTTAATCCGATAGCAGAGCTAAGTGCACCTGACTCAGGCAAAATAGTTACACCAGAAGAAGCTTACATATTAAAAGCTACAGAAATTTTTTTCTGTCCCGACCACGAATGCAAAGACCCAAAAAGAAAACTAATCCTTAAGAAGTCAAGTATTGGAAACTACTTTTTTAGTCATAGCCCAAATTATAGCCATGACATTTATCCAGAAACACTTCTACACAAATTGGCAATTAAATGGTTCAATGACCAAGTCAATTATGAATTGCCAAAGCATAGCAGTTTAAATAATAATTTCACTAGAGAACTTGACAAAGAAAAAACAAAACCGGAGTTTCGGCTTTTACAAAAAATTATACCGGATGTAATACTTTTCACAAAAGACAATTTGGAGTTTGCAATAGAAATTGTCGTCACAAATGACATTAATGAAAAGAAAAAAAAACTTATTAAAGAATTCAGGTTGCCGACAATTCGAGTTGCTTTACAAGACTTTTATGAAGAAAATATTACAGATTGTAGGAACAATGTAAAATTCATTCAGGACAATTTACAATCTCTGCTTACAGACATTAACAGAAAAAGTTGGGTTATTGCACCTGACTTTAATGAACCCAAGACAACGATTTCTACAAGTAACAATTCAGGTTGTCTCGTATTTTTAGTGGGGTTGTTCTTAATTTCCTTTCTCATTGTTCCATTCCCCAACATTTTTTGTAATTTTAACTCATGAGCAAACAAGAATTAATAGAAAAAACTCTTGCTGCACTTAAAAAACTTCCGGCTGATAAAGTTGCTGAAGTATCTGATTTTGCTGACTTCATTCTTCAGCGTAATGAGGACAAACAGATAACAGAAGGTATTGCTCAATTATCAAAGCAATCCAAAAGCTATGAGTTTCTTAGCGAAGAAGAAGATATTTATACTCTCAACAATGTGAAAGCTTCAACCAAAAGGTGAAATCGTTTTAGTTCTCTTGGGTTCTAATTCACTACTTCTTCACCATCTAATTTTGACTAACTTTACAACAAACAAATTACTATGGAGGTTATTACCATATTAAAAGATGAGACGCATAACAGGCGCCTGATGCAGATCGATCTTGATGAACTGGCAAAAGATGAAGAACTGCTGGAAGACATCTACGATATCATTGCCATTGAACTTCGTAAAGACGAAGAAACAATTCCCTGGGAAGATGTAAAGAAACAACTGAAGGAAGACGGCAAACTTTAATTTATGTATCGTATCACTTTCAAAAGATCTGCACTGAAAGAACTGGCAGATATCCCTAAGCCTTTTAATCAAAACATCGCAACGTCCATTGACAAGTTAGCTGAAAATCCAAGACCTGATGGTGTGAAGAAACTAAAGGGAGAATATAATGCTTACCGCATCAGGGTCGGAGATTATCGTATCATCTATACCCTTGAAGATGTTATAAAAATTGTAGAGATCCAGCGCATCCGTCACCGTAAAGATGCTTACAAATGATTTTTTTTCATTCTACCTTCAGTAATCATGAGCCAACTCGTAGAAAATATTTCCGATACTGCAAGATGGGTTGCCATTTTCAGAGCCGAAGAAAGTGAAAGACCTGATGCAGTTTTTCATGATCCTTTTGCACGCAGGCTTGCCGGCGAAAAAGGTGAGCAAATTGCCAATGCAATTGAATTCGGCCGGAAGAACAGCTGGTCCTTTGTAGCAAGAACTTATTTGTTTGATGAATACGTAAAGCAGCATGTTGAGCAGGGATATGATATGATCATTAATCTTGCTGCCGGTCTTGATGCAAGAGCTTACAGAATGCAATTACCAAAAACTTTAAAATGGATAGATGTTGACCTGCCCGGCATGATCAACTATAAAAACGAGATCCTTCAACATGAAAAACCAAAATGTGAGTATAGAAGTATTGCGCTGGATCTTGCAGATAGAAAAGCAAGACTTGAATTATTTCAGCAATTAAATAGTGAATGTAAAAAAGCTCTCGTGGTTACGGAAGGTTTGATCATTTACCTTACCGCTGAACAAGCTGCTGAACTTGCAACTGATCTTTCTTCACAAAAACATTTTCGTCGCTGGGTTTTTGATCTTGTTTCTCCTGCTCTTTTAGAAATGACAAAAAAAGAAATGCAACCTGCATTAAAAGGAAGCGGCGCTGTATTTCAATTTGCACCGGAAGAAGGAGAAGAATTTTTTGAAAAATATGGATGGAAACATATTGAATCAAGATCAAAACTAAAAACTGCTGCTAAACTGAACAGGCTTTATGATGAAATAAAACCTTTTGCAGATATGCCGGAGCCTCCTGGCACACACCGTCCCTTCCCATGGACAGGTGCTTGTCTTTTTGAAAATGTTTATAGCAATTAACCAGGCAAATGATCAGAAATCTGGTTAATCAATTGTTATTGAAAAATAACTTTTGTGATACTCCGTTTTAAAATTTATTTTTAAATACCTTTCCAATTCGACAACCACTTAAACAGACATTATTTAAGTATTAATATTTACAGCATGATCAAACAACGGCAAGCTCTTTTGATAACAGTTACATTCATCATATGCTCTTTATCATTGAAGGCGCAAAAGGATTTTAAACATGACACTACTTATTATGAAAAGTTCCCTGATAAGACCACCGTCCGTCTTTATTTTTCAAAAAAATATGTTCATCTTAATTTCCCTTCAGGCGGAAGTGCAGAGGATCTTGAGTACAAAGCAAACCCCAAACTGAATCTTGGTGCGGGTATCACTATAAAAAATATTTCGATAAACCTTTTCAATGGCTTTAGCTTTTTAAACAAGAACTCCGATGAAAAAGGGAAAACAACAGGTTTCAATTTCCAGGTGCATTTATACCCACGTAAATGGGCAATTGATCTGTTATATATATCCCCAAAAGGCTATCATTTAGAACCAACAGGAATGGCTGGCGTACCCCCAGACAAATATTACTATCGTGAAGATGTGAAAACAACCTTCTTTGGCATTTCTGCTTACCAGGTCCCTAACAAAGAAAGATTTTCTTATCGTGCTGCCCTCTTACAAACTGAGTGGCAAAAGAAATCTGCCGGGTCAATTATCTATGGAGGCGAATTTCATCACGGCACAGTGCACGGAGATAGTGCATTGATACCAGCTTTTTATAGCAGTAAATATCCGCAAGCAGGAATTAAAAATATCAACGTTCTGAGTTTTGGTCCGGGTGCAGGCTATGCTTATACTTTGGTGATGGCGCAACACTTTTTTATTACAGGTTCCGTGGTAATTAATTTAGATGTAAATTTTATAAGAGAAGAAGATGACGTAAGAAAAGAAAAAAATGTTTCTTTGAATCCATCGAATGTTTTTAAAGCAGCGGCTGGATATAATGGAAGAAAGTGGAATATAAGTGCTAACTGGACAGGCACCTCCTTATCGATGCAAGGTTCCCTTACGCCAGAAAATTATAAATTCTCATCAGGTAATGTTCGGCTTGTAGTTGCCCATAGGTTTGGGGGGCATAAGAAAAATCATAGTTGATCACCTGAAAATTGTTTGCTAATGATAAAGGTTGACAAGAGTTTGTCAACCTTAGTATCAATAAACATTAGTCAGTTCCACTTCAAATATAAGTATGGAGTTTGCAGGAATAATAGTATTGTTTGTTACAGGGTCTTTGACAGCCTGGCTGCCGTAAGCAAGTGTTGGCGGACAATACAATTTAATTTTGCCTCCCGGTTTTATCATCGGTATGCCTTTTTTCCAGGCTTCGATCAAATTACTCAGTGAAAAGGTTACTGGTGTAGTCGTTTGGTCAAAAACAGTTCCATTCGTTAATTGCCCCTTATATTTCACCCCTACGACTGAGCAAGCAGATGCTGAAGAACCAGAGCCGGCAACATCTATGGTATAATACATGCCACTGCAGTGTTTGGTGGCAGTAATTGCGGCTGATGACAGGTAAGCTTCCAATTGAGTGATTTCAGAGGCCGGGGCAGCAATCGCACAAGCATCATAATTACAGCTCTTATCAATTTTCTTGGAACAGGATGATAATATGGCTACAGCGGATAAAAAGGCGAAAAAACGCTTCATTAATTTTAAATTTTTGCAAATATAGAGGAGACAAATCAAAATGTTCAGTTAACAAAAGCCTGCCGGCTTTATTTGTCCTAATTTAGTTTTTATCAACTGTTTACATACCCATTGAAAACAAAAAGAAATGAAGACCTTCCCATGTTTTAAGAGCAACATTATTCTTTCCCATCATTTCCGTAAAACCAGCTACACCTTTTTCTTTTAGCCCCTGAACTCTTTTCTCGGTGTTTAATCCAAAATAAGTAACAGCAGGATAACTGAAATTTTTTGTTTGATGTAAACCGATCAACATTAATCCATCAGAAAGAATTGCCCAGGGATAAGGTTGAGCCATTTGTGATTTTACTTCAAAGCCAAGTTTTTTCCAATATTCGATTGAACTATTGAGATCAGTAACAGGATGACAGAATTCGCCAAATGCTCCACATTGCTTATTAGGATATTGATCTTCTGATTGACGTGCTATGGGATTCATGTTAAGCATTGTTATTCCCGTTGGCTGTTTAAACAACCCGACATTGGAAGCAAGCATGATATTTAATCCATCAAGTGATTTAAAAAAATATCTTTTTATCAGGTCTTCTTCTTTTGGTTTTTGCGTGAACACGATCCCATTCTTTTCCAATTGTGCCACTGTGCTTTCAATATTTTTTGTATAATAAGTAAGTCCTGTATACTTCACGGAATCTCTTCTCATCATGATCAGCAGGCTACCATCACTTACCAGTGCCCAGGGAGATGGCATAACATTCCAGGCAATTTTTGGAAACCCTAGCTTTTCATACAAAGCAACTGAAGAATCAAGATCTGGTGAGGTAACATAGATACTGGCTACTTCGCCAAGTTTTGTTTGTGAAAAAGAACCGATCGAAAAACCTGAAATAATAATTACTAATAAAAATCTATACCCCATAAAACGATTTTGATGCAGCAAGTTAGCACTGCAAATAATAAACTTGGCAAATAAATTGTTGCATGTAAAAAATATTTTATGAACTTTATATTCTTTCCTCACATAATAACCAACGATATGAAATTTCAAAAACTTAGCTCTGCCATCTGTGTTGCCTGTATTATTTTTTTAAATTCATGTAATAGCAACGACAAAGAAAGTGACAATGCAGAAACTAAAACGCCAAAAATAAAAGAAGAGACAGTAAGTTATAAAATTGATACACTCAATATGAGCAGCTACGTCTTCTATGATGAAAACATGGAGGGCAAACGTCCGGCTGTCCTGATTGTTCATGAGTGGTGGGGATTGAATGACTATGCAAAACGCCGTGCAAGAATGCTAGCTGAAATGGGTTATATCGCAATGGCGGTGGATATGTATGGTAATGGCCGTATGGGAAACGATCCCGGCGCTGCACAAGCTTTGGCAATGCCTTTCTATATGCATCCTGATATGGCAAAAAAACATTTTGATGCAGCATTGGAAGAATTCAAAAAAAATCCGAATGTTGATCAGAGCAAGATCGCAGGTATCGGTTATTGTTTTGGAGGTGGCGTTCTTCTTAATCTTGTAAGAATGGGTGAACCTTTAAATGGAGTTGTAAGTTTTCATGGAGGCCTTTTAGGTACGCCTGCTAATAAAGATCTTACAAAGGCCGAGATACTTGTTTGCCATGGCGAAGCCGATTCTTTTGTCAATGCAGAAGTGGCGCCATTTAAAAAACAAATGGATTCAATTGGTAAATCTTATACGTTCAAATCGTATCCCGGAGCTACCCATTCTTTTACAAATCCGGATGCAACTGAAATGGGAAAAAAATTTAAAATGCCGGTAGAATATAATGCTGCTGCTGACACTGCATCATGGAATGATATGAAAGAATTTTTTGGAAGGATATTTAAATAGATCGGCTAATTCACAATTGAATAACAAATCAAATATTTTAATCATCATTTCATTTCAAATCTTTCGTTACATTTATCGTCCTAAAATCAATTATTATGAATATATCTATTGCAAAAAAATTATTAGCAGCTGTTATAGTTTCATCCACTCTGGTTTCATTCACCCATAAAGCAGACCGTGTAAATTTTTCCGGCAGTTGGGCATTGAATGAAGGCAAAAGCGATTTCGGAGAAAGAGGTGCAAGATTTGCTACTAAAGCAATAAAAGTGGAACAAAAAGGTGATGCGATCACTATAACAAGAACTTCACCTTCTTTCCAGAGCGGAGAGGATGTGACCACTACCGAAACGCTGGGCTTTGATGGAAAAGAAGTGCAAGGCACAGGCTTCGGGGGATCTGTAAAAAAATCAACTTTGAAATGGGCTGCTGATGAACAAAGTTTTGCGATCAGTTCCACTACAACAGGAGAGAGAAATGGTCAAAGCTTTACATTCAATAGTACAGAAACATGGGCATTAGGTGATGGGGGTAAATCTCTTACTGTAACAGCAGTTAGAACTAGTCAACAAGGAGAAGTAACGACAAAAGCCGCTTACGATAAGCAATAATTAACACAAGCTCTCAACTAATTATTTCTTAACTTTCTTATCACCAAAAACAAACTGGTATGAGAAAGTTATTTTATTTATTGCTTTTTATTTCCACTCTCGCATCAGCGCAACAACAGGAAAAATTCAACGGGCTTAATATGAACCTTGGAAATCTTTTCCGGTTGAGTGATGCAAAGACAAGATCTATCAGTCCTGAAAACTTAACTGGTGAGCCAGGCAAAGGCGGAATGGCTACATTGGAAAATGGCAATGCGAAAAATGCGGCAAGAGATCTTGGACAAGGATGGAAAGTAAATCCATTTATTGTTATCAAGCCTGGTGAAACATTTACAATGGCGGAGATCGCCGGCCCCGGCGCTATTCAGCATATTTGGATGACACCAACCGGTAACTGGCGTTTTTCTATCCTTCGCTTTTACTGGGATGACGAGAGCGAACCATCAGTGGAAGTTCCGGTCGGTGATTTCTTCGGCGCAGGCTGGGGCGGTTATTCTCATCTTAATTCTTTACCTGTCACAATTAATCCCGGCAGCGCATTTAATTGCTATTGGGTAATGCCATTCAGAAAAAAATGCAGGATCACCATGACAAATATCAATGTTGATAACATGACATTATATTACCAGGTTGATTATACATTGACAACTGTGCCGGATGATGCTGCTTACTTTCATGCGCAATACAGGAGAAGCAACCAGGTAAAAGATGGTATTTGCACTCTCATTGATAATATTGAAGGCAAAGGACAATATGTTGGAACTTATCTTGCATGGGGTGTACACAATAACGGTTGGTGGGGCGAAGGTGAAATAAAATTTTTCATGGATGGTGATACAAAGTTCCCAACGATCAATGGAACAGGCACTGAAGATTATTTTTGCGGCTCTTATGATTTTGATACTAGAAAGAAAAATGCCGCCGGTGTTGATGTCGTTGACTACACAGAATTTTCTACGGCCTATGCAGGCTTACACCAGGTGATCGATGGTGATGGGCATTACAATGTTATGCAACGTTTCGGCATGTATAGATGGCATATCATGGATCCTATTCGTTTTGAAAAAAATTTAAAAGTCACTATACAGGATCTTGGCTGGAGAAGCGGGGGCCGGTATCTTGTTCAGCAATCCGATATCAGTTCAGTTGTATTTTGGTATCAAACAGAACCACATCATAGCTTTCCGAAACTGCCTGCAAAAAATGAATTAGAAGTAAATTAAAAGATAATGACTGTGTTTGCCTGGTCTTAGTTCATACTGCTTGCAGCACACATTCTTTGTATATGCCTGATTCAAAATGCCCGGTTTGAGTCTTTAATTGATCCATGAATTCTGTGCTGTGATCATTGCCAACAAAAAATTCAAGGATATAATCATAGCTACTGCTTTCAAAATATGCCTTGTAAACATTCAGAAAGCGATAATGCGAAAGCTCACGACAGGAATTCATGTCTGTTTCATATCCATTCATAAAAACAAACACTTTGCTTTCGTTTGTTTTTGAATTATGATTGCATTGTACCTGCAAAGGAGTATATCCCCCTAACTGACGTATTCTCATTTCAACTTCAGGGAAATGCGCCGATCGCCTTTCTTTTTTGAAAACAAATTTAAATTCATCCTTATAACAAGAATGCTGTGATAAATATTTTGCTTTCTTCTTATTGCCGGTTTCCTGTTGAAGTTTTACTTTCTGAATTTTCTTCATTTCTTTTGAATATTGATCCCATTGAGAAATAAATTCATTGTTATCTCCCATAGTTTCAAAAAAAACAAACTGAACGATGATCTCATTTTCCATTGTAAATAAATTATTTTCTGCCTCTGTAATGTAACATTATTTACTGACGTGGGAATGATAATGTTTGAAAGCATACACAATTAGGAATTCAAATAAGATATGTAAGCACTTCAAATCCTTCATCTGGTTGTTTTTACCTGTTAAACAAATTTTATTTTATTTATCAGCATGCTTGTTATGATTCAAAGGAAAATCATAACTTAAACCCTTATTTAAAATTATTTGCCATGAGTAATTCCCGCAGAACATTTATAAAAAGATCGGCACTTGCATTAGCAGGAAGTTCTTTATTATCACGAGTTTCTTTTGCCAACACAAATATGAAAGATAACGAGCTGGTGGGTATTCAACTTTATTCCGTAAGAGACGATATGGGAAAAGATCCATTGGGCACTTTGAAACAATTGGCTGCAATGGGTTATAAACATGTTGAGCATGCTAATTATGTGAACAGAAAATTCTATGGATATACTCCAACAGAGTTCAAAAAAATATTGGATGATCTTGGAATGAAAATGCCTAGTGGCCATACGGTATTGGGTTCACAGCATTGGGATGATGCAAAAGAAGAATTTACTGACTTGTGGAAGTATACAGTAGAAGATGCAGCCACTATGGGACAGCAATATGTTATCAGCCCATCCCTTAACCAGTCGCTTAGAAAAGATAAAGCGGGCTTCTTCGGTTTATGGAAGTGTTTAACAAAAGCGGTGAGCTTTGTAAAAAATCAGGAATGAAATTCGGTTATCATAACCATGATTTTGAATTTAGTGAAAGCCTAGATGGTGAAATGCTATATGATATAATGATGAAAAACACAGATGCAAAATTGGTTATTCAACAATTGGATATTGGCAATTTGTACAATGGAGGCGCCAATGCAGCCGAGATCGTAAAGAAATATCCCGGCCGTTTTTTATCGATTCATGTAAAAGATGAAATAAAAGCAAGTGAAGGCAATGAAAAATATGAAAGTACCATTCTTGGCGCTGGTATAGTAAATACGAAAGATGTAATTGACATGGTAAGAAAAAATTCAAAGGACGTTCATTACATCATTGAGCAGGAATCATACCAGGGAAAGACACCGCTTGATTGTGCTAAAGAAGATCTTGCGATAATGAAGAAGTGGGGTTATTAAACCACAACCCTGCCTACCGGCAGGCAGGCCCTAAAGGGGCTTTGAACTTTCAGGTACCTCAAAAAAATTATCGAAAATTTATTCAGGGAAAAATGTTCAATGATCAACTATCAATGCTCAATTATAACGGTTAAATAATTCATGGAATTTATAAAGTTTCCTTAGAGGATTTAGGGATTTGCATCAATAGAATCGTAAACTGTTACTTTCGTCCAAAGCACAGAACATTCTTCAACAAACTTCAGATGTATGGGATCTGTTTGATAGCTGTCCTGGTCGGCGGCATTATCAAAAAATAATAACCAGCTTACGTCATAAGAACTATCGATCACTTCGCGGCGTGTAGCAGCAGGTTGCCCTATATAGAAATTTTTGATCGTACTGACTCTTGAAAGTTTTTTCAGTCCCTCGATCAATTTGGCTTTATCTTCTTTATTACCGGAATTCTTTAGCCAGAAATAAACATGGTGTATAAACATTCCTTTTTTTTGGGCGAAGATAGCGTTTGACTTCAATAGAGATGCAAACGGAGCAACCAATGCCATAGTGCCAAGAAAACCGCGGCGGGAAGATATTTTCATAACAGTTAATTTTTTCCGAACTTAAAGGTACTTTAGAAAATAAAAATCCTGAAGTTTTTAAGATGAGAAAGAATTATATGCTTGCCAGCGCAGCTGTACTGCTGATCCTTCTTGGGGTATATTTGATCTACCTCGGAACAAAAGCGAAAATTTTACCTCCAACCATTACTGGCATCGGCTTTATGATCATTGCAATTGCCTTTTTGGGAATGAGAAATAAGTAAACGGCTGTTCACGGGCCGGGTTATCACCACCTGTTTAAAATAATATTCACCTTTTGTATAATTTTCACATTTCAGGCGAATTTTTTTTCTTAATTTTTGATGGTGAAAATACTTCTGGCATTTAGTTTTTTGTTTACTACGCTGATTTTTCAATGCGCCGGTCAGGATGTGAGCGGCTATTGGAAGGGCTCACTTAACATGAGAGGATGTTTTCCCGAAAATAATATTGAACTCCAGATCAACGCAAAAGGCAACGTCCTTGCTGGTGACTCATACCATTACCAGGATATTGATAATTATGTAAAGAAAAATTTCAGAGGATCATTTGACCGTGCATCAAAAAAACTTATGTTGCAGGAAGCCAACGTAACAACTTATCATATTCCACAACGCTGTGTTATCTGTGTCAAAAATTTCGAACTTACTTACTATCGCGAAGGGAACAAGGAAATACTGAAGGGTTATTGGTCGGGAAATGTTTTAAATACTTTGCAGAGTTGTGATGGCGGTTCTATTTTTTTAACGCGGATAAGAGAATCGGCATTTAAAGAAATTCCTGAAATAAAAGTTGATACCGGTTCCATCCGTCTCGACTTTTATGACAATGCTCAGATTGACGGTGACTCAATAACTGTGCTTGTAGATAAACAAGTCGTATTAACGCATCAAAGATTAGGTGCGAAACCATTGACCACTTATGTAAGGATCGATCTGAACAATACCTTTCATGAAATAGAAATGGTTGCAGAAAATCTCGGCAGCATTCCTCCCAATACAGCCATTCTTATTATTACTGCCGGGAAGAACCGTCACTCATTAACATTAAGTTCCTCAGAAGTTAAGAGTGCAAGGGTCAGGATAGTTTATGATGAAGAAATTACAAAAGGTGGTCAAACCGTTGCCGCTATTATAAAGAAAGAACCTGATCAGTAACATTCAGAGTTAATCACATTCTATTCACACCCTTTCATTTGTAGTTATCTAATCGTTCAAAGCCGACCGGTATTAAGTAATTTACAGCGTTCAAAAATACCTAACCTATGCTCCATATCCATTTTAACCGTCGTATTATCCTGTGTGCCTGTCTCTGTGTTTCCGTAAATTTTTTATGGGCGCAGAATAGTCTTAAGCTTAAATACAATAACTCCACCGTTTATACTGGCATCGAAGTAGGATCAAAAGGTGTGAAGATGAGCATGGTGGAGCTTGGTAAAAATGCCCAATCCAATGGAAGTTTTAATATTTTAAAAGATACTTCTGTCAATACCGATTTCATTTCATTTAACGAGTCAACATTCTCTGCCACCCTAAATGCTCTATGTGGTCTATATGCAACCGCACAGAAAGATTATAAAATTCCAGATAAAAGAATCTTTACTGCGATCAGCAGTGGCGTAAAAATGCAGGCTGAAAAAGATGAAAAAACAGGATTGATAAAAAAACTGATCGATTCATTTAAGATAAGGATCAATGACCAATCAAAAGTAGTAACTGTAATAGATGTAAAACAAGAAGCCCTGCTTTCACACCTTGGCATTGTTCCTGAGTCAAGAAGATATTCAACTTTCCTTATTGACATTGGAAGTGGTAACACCAAAGGCGGTTACTTTCCTTATGGCAACACAAAAGATTTTTATTTGTTTCAATTGAATTGGGGAACGAAAAGTATGTCGAATGCTGCTGAAAAAAGAGTGGAAGAAGATAAAAGCATGGTTAATTATCAAAAACAACTTACCCGTACTTTATCACAAGCTGAAAATGCTGATATCATTTATGCTGTGAATGCCAGTGGTGCGTATCCATTGAGTGACTATATCGCATTCAGCGGTGGCGCTGCATGGGCGTCTGCTACTTTAATGCATCCTGAATTGGTCGACAACGCAGTCATTCCAGTTACTTTTGAAGAAGTGGTGAAATTTTATGATAAGCTTTATACCAGTTTTTCAACCTTTTCACCAGAAAATCTTGCAAAAACCTCCGATGATAATACTGAAAAAGCTGCGATCATGAAAGCAGCAAAAACTGTACATGGCGTATTTGATCAAAAATCTTTGATGGCGGGATCTGGTTTACTATTAAAAATAATGAGGCAATTTTCTTCTATTTATGAAACAAAGCAATTCTACCTTGTAAAGAATGGACAGGTGGGTTGGATATCCGCTTTCGTTGATCAAAGCCAGCAGGGAATGACGGCTACTAAATAATTTTCTTTATAAACTATCCACTGATCCACTCCCGTATGGAGTGGATTATTGTTTTAATGATCCGGAGTCTAATTTTTTATTACAGGAAGAATAGCATAAAAGATCACGATCCTATCACATACTCAACTGCTGCTTCAGAATGAATTTTTGCTGTATCAAAAATTGGGATAGTGCAGTCCCCGGGCTTAATTAAAATTGGTATTTCCGTACAACCTCCAATAATTCCTTCTGCGCCTCTCCCTTTAAGTTTTGAAATTATATTGAGATAGTTTGCCTTTGCTTCAACTGTAAAAATATTTTTACTGAACTCATTATAGATAGTGTAGTTTATGTATTCGACATCGTCCTGTTCAGGAATTATAGTTTCAATTCCATATTTGGCAAGATGATCAGTATAAAAACCAAGCTGCATTGTATAACGGGTACCCAACAATCCAACTTTTTTCAATCCTTTTTCAGAATAGCTTTTGCTACAGCTTCAGCAATATGGATAACAGGGATCTTTATTGCGGCTTGTACTTCATCTGCTATCTTATGCATTGTATTAGCGCCAATAAGCAGGCACGCCGCACCGGCAGCCTCAACTATTTGAGCTTCTTTACAAATGATCACTGAAATATTTTTCCAGTCTCCGGCTTCGGTAAGTTTTTTTATTTCACCAAAATTTACCGAGTACATAATGATCTCAGCCGTCTCGCTTCCACCAAGTTTTTCATTTGCCAGTTCATTTAAATAACGATAGTATTCCAATGTTGATACATAAGAAAGTCCGCCAATAAGTCCAATTGATTTCATGCAATAAAATTAAGGGTTAAAACATTTACCCACCTGTTGATAAAAATTACTAGCTTGTGAATAGGTACATTATACTTTTGTTCATTAATCGTAACCTAAACATTATACTTATGAAAAAGATCTTTAGCTCCTTATTAATGGTTACCGTGATGATCTCGACAATTCCAATTCAATCTTCAGCTTAGTAGTATTACCCGGAAGCAATGAACCTAACCCGGCTACCATTAAAGCAGCATTTAAGGAATTCAAAAGCCTTTCTAAAAAAGAAAAAAAAGTAAGAATAAAAGAAGCAAAAAAACAAGTGAAAGTTTTTAAGAAAGAGAAGAAAGCAAATAAATCTGCCAATGTTGAAATGTGGTTGCTTATTTTACTGGCAATCTTACTTCCACCCCTTGCCGTATATCTTTACTATGGTGAAATAAATGGTAGATTCTGGTTAAGTATCTTACTTTGGTTTTGTTTTATTCTACCGGGAGTTATTTATGCATTGCTGGTTGTGACAGGTACCGTTTAAAAAACTCATTAATAAAAAAGACCTCCCGATAAAATCAGGGGGTCTTTTTATTATTGCTTGCTCAAGGTTCTTATAATATGATCACCCGTTGATTGTTTCCATTGCTCCAGGTTAGTAATGCTTTGTTATCACACTGACCATTTGCAGGAAATCCATAATCAAGATAAAGGACACGGTCATTAATTTTGATCTTCAATTTACCATCGCTGATCCAGGGACATGCTACTTTCTTCACGAGTGGTGTTTCAGTATTCAATGTTATTGTCAGGCCACTATTGAATTCAGTCTGTGAACGACCTGTAATTTCATACACATCATCGCGGCAGATCCTTGTATCCATTCCTTCTACTTGCGTTTTAGTTTTTACGCTTTGATAACTATAACCTCTGCCTGTAGGGAATGTTACTTTACCACCAACCACTTCTACTCTCCATTTATGCAGTGGAGGATCACTAAGGTTGCTGATAATTTTTGATCCTTCAAGATGAACACGATTCACATAATAATTTCTGAAAGTAATTGTAACTACAGAACCTGGTCTGCGTAAAGGTGCAGTAAGATGAACGATGATGGCGCCTGCACGGAATTTACCGTCACGACCTAAACAACCATTACCAAAATCAATTGTAATTGTTTTAGGATAAGTAGAATCGTTTGGTGTAATTGTGATCTCAGCACAATCACCAATAGCAGCTCTTAATTCAGTAAACAACGGACGGAATAAACGGCCATTAATACCAAATTCGCTGGCATTACCTTCTTCGTCTGCGGCAGTTGTAGCCACATCTTCTGCATCATCAAAACTTACTTCGGCTAATGAGCTTTCTTCAGAATAAGTTGTTGCCTGTTCTTCTGTAACTGCAGTGTTGTTGTTAGCTGAGCTAACATCTTTTTGACAAGAGAAAAGCATAGAGGCAACTAAGAATGTAAGTGCGGCTATGCTGATCCGGCTAATTGAAAACTTTTTCATTTTTATAGTTTTTAGGGTTGTGGAAAATTAAACACGAAATATGAGAAGCCGGGCTTTGAAAAAAGTTTAAACGGTAGTAAAAAAACTTCTATTTTCCGTTTTAATGAAAGATATTTTTAGCTACATAACAGATTATTTCAAAAGTTTAAATAGCAAAGTATTCATTGCCTGCAGTCTTCTTTCAGCTTTAATGATCTATCTGAATTTTCATTATGATATCGATCTGAAAATTGATGAATACGACCCTATTGTCATTCAATTTTGTTGTCGTTACCTCGTTTTTTTGATCGCATTTGCACTACCATATTTCTTTTATTTTCTTTTTGAAGGGAAAAATTATTTTAAGAGCCCGTTAATCCTTTTACTTATTTTCTTGTCACCGGCGATTTTTTCGTGGAAAATGGTAATGAGCACGGAATTTCACTTATCCAGCAACATCTATTGGGATCATTATTGGAACCAGGTCACTTACTGGCCGATAAGACTAATAGTATTAAGTCTTATTCTTTTTATCATCTGGAAGCTCTTTTATTTCAAAGAAAGTTTTTTTGGCTTAACGGTAAAGTATTTTAATTGGAAGCCTTATTTAATTATGCTTTTGATAATGGTTCCTTTAATTGTAGCAGCTTCCACTCAACCAGATTTTTTAAGCATGTATCCAAAACTAAAGGACGTCGATTCGGTTTTGTATGGTGTAAAAAATAAATGGCTCTACAATTTGCTTCATGAGCTGTCTTATGGAAGTGATTTTATTTCCGTAGAGCTTTTCTTTCGCGGCTTTCTCATTTTAGCCTTTGTAAAAGTTGTTGGCAAAGATGCGATCTTACCGATGGCTTGTTTTTATTGTACTATTCATTTTGGCAAACCTCTTGGAGAGTGCATCAGTTCTTATTTCGGCGGGATGATACTTGGGATCGTAGTTTATAATACAAGATCGATCATCGGCGGATTAATGGTTCATCTTGGTATTGCATGGTTGATGGAGCTGGGCGGATATATCGGCAACTCGTTTAAATAATAACAGGATTCAAACAACCGTGCCACGGCTTGAAGCCGTGGCACGGTTGAGATAAAAAACGCTGCAAACCTGTAAGCCGGATCCTGTTTCCCGATAAATCGGGACTGCCATCATTTATCTGTCCCGGTAGTTACTCACCGGGATCAATCTGCCTACCCTGTATCTCGGACGAGCAGCCCTCAAACGATACTATACGTGGCATTTCAGCATGCAAGGTTTACCCGCAAATGATGTCACCATCAAAAGCTGTGGGCTCTTACCCCACATTTTCATCTTTTCCCCGCTTAAGCGGGGTAGTTATTTTCTGTGGCACTATCTGTTACTTCAACTTACTTTTCAGCATTGGTTGAAATACCCAGCTATTCACCGGTGCATTGCTCTGTACTGTCCGGACTTTCCTCCCCGATTTTCATCGGGACGATAGCACGGTTTGCAGCGAACGCAAATTTACTTTAATTCCGTTAGCATTGTTAATTCAATGCTGGCGCTGCATGTTGCGATTTCATCCAGGCGGTTAATCCTTTCTGAAGATCGTCTGCATTCATTACCGGATGGAACTCTACTTCAGCATTCAACTGCAAAAAAAGCGGCTCTGCTATCAATGGGATCTCCGATGGATCTTTCATATCAAACACCATCATACAACCACGTTTACCGTGGATTGTATAAAAATAGCTTGACTCAGGCTTAACCTGTTGCATTATGCCTTCCAGAATTTTTGGAAGAGAGCCGTCGTTAATGGCCTTATTAGATGCAACTACATCAAAAGTGACTCTAAGAAGTGTTCGCATAAATTTAATTTTTAGTGACATTAAATTTAGCTGACTTTTTAGACCTCGCACATTAACCAATTGTTAATCGGCATCAGTATTCAAAGAAAATTTCTGTAGCACCGTACCCAAAACGAGGGTCGTATTGATTGACAAAGGTCTTTACTTCCTTCCGAAGTTTTAGCAACTCATGAATCTCATCACGCAACCTACCGCTGCCTACACCATGAATAACGATCAGTGAAGGTTGTAAATGTGCAAGGGAAAGATCATAATATTTTTCAAAGGTTTTTAATTGTATACTAAGTATCTCGAGATTGCTGAGATGATGCCAGTTATCAGTTAGTTTTTCAATATGCAGATCAATGACTGAACGTGGCGGCTCAAGATGTTCTTTTGCTTTTGAAGCATCATACATTTTATATTTTGCAGCAAGAGAACCAATATCAAATTTTTCATGAACAACTTTATCAGGATATTTATCAAATAACCTGTAGGAAAATCTTGCTTCATTCTTTGCTTCTTATTTCTTCTATTTTAGTAAAAAGTTGTTTTGGTTTGAGCTTTAAAGAAGCGGTACATATTTCCGCTTTTGCTTTATCCGGGTTTACCAATGAAAACTCAAATTCAAAAAAAGGATTATCATTCAGATCTTCAAAAGGGACATCATGAAGGTAAAAATCCTCGAAAGGATGAATCGTGTTTTTTAGTTCAAACTCGGGTTTACCAAAAAATGCAAGCTTGTAATCAAAATTATAAGCTGTTTCGGTTCTGTTAACCAAATGAACTTTTAATTCGTCTACAACATCATCTCCGAATTCATCAGTATCAACAACAGGTAAAAAAGTCAACCACATTCCATCTTCTTCCCGTTTTGCATTACTGTCTTTCTCTTTTTTTAGATCATCAACGTATTGCTTCTGCTTTTTTTCAGTTCACGTTCTTTTTTTCCGATAAAGCGTTTCAGGTAGGGAAAGTCGATCTGATCTTTATAAACGGGGAACTGTACGCCACCTGACATCTACCATTACCATTTTGTCATTGATAATGTCGACCACCTCAGCCTTCTTCATTGGAGTGTAGTATGAGAACGATATCGCCAATCTGGAATTTCATATCGCGGATTTCCGGATTGTTAAATGGATTTCACGGAAATGCTGCGCAAAGTTACTAAAGTACAAGAGTGCGACGCAACAGAAGTTTAATAGTAGTACCGAAGCCGGGTTCCCACCTACACTATTAAAAATAAAACGGCTTCGGCTAGCAAGCATACTTATTGCTTAGCAGCCAGCTTGCTTTTTTTATACCCATAAAAAAAATAAATGATCAATCCGAGTCCCAACCAGCTAAGAAACCATGCCCAGTTACTTTTGGTCATACCGGTAAGCAGGTACATACAGGTAATAAGCCCCATCAACGGGATAAGGGAATATTTTTTTATGAACGTAGCAATAGCCAGTATGAAAGCACTTATCCAGAAAATGATCAAAGAAATATTTGGTGTGGCCAGCATCCATAAAACTTATTTTTCCCTGGTTATAATCTTCATTTGCGCTGAAATCAAAATTGAAAAGGTTACCGAAAATAATTTTTGATAAGGACCGTAAACAAAGTAACGTAGCACCGGCAACGATCAATGGAAAAATAAATTGCCCGTTGATATAAGGGATATGAAAACGCCCTGCCACTTTTTCTTTTCCTGGTATCAGCAATACACCACCGCAAACCAGTACAAAAGCAAACAATGTTGCAATACTGGTAAAGTCAAGCACAAAAGTTTTATCGGTAAATAAAATAGGAACACCAACTACCAATCCGGTAACAATTGTTGCAAATGATGGCGTTTTAAATTTTGGATGAATTTTTTGAAAAACAGGAGGCAACAAACCATCGCGGCTCA
This sequence comes from uncultured Bacteroidota bacterium, assembly GCA_963746915.1. Classification (GTDB taxonomy): domain Bacteria; phylum Bacteroidota; class Bacteroidia; order Chitinophagales; family Chitinophagaceae; genus VBAS01. The sequence continues at coordinate 201,448 of CAVVDD010000007.1, forward strand.
TGCTCATCCATATTCGTGGCTGTCCCATTTGAAATACCAGCAACACACTTGTCATTGCAATGACTGCAGCAAATGGAAACAAGAATCTGCATCCAGCCAACATTCAGATTTTGCTTTTCAAAAATAAATGCCAGCGGATCACCTACTCCATCAAAATTCCTGTAATTAACTGCACCGGTTAACACAAGTGTAAGTAAAATATAAATGACCGTGCAAATCACCAATGAAAAGATCATTCCTCTTGGCAGATCTCTTTGCGGATTTTTACTTTCTTCTGCCAACACACTTACCGCATCAAAACCAATATAGGCAAAGAAAACACCGCTGACCGCTGCCATTACACCACTAAAACCATTGGGCATAAAGGATCTTACTCCTTCATCATTTGCCGGTGTCCAGTTAAAAGTTAAGTCCGTTTGAAAAAACCAGGTAACCTCCAACTAAGATGATCAATACGACAATAGCTAAGTTTTAATATCACCATTACATTGCTGAAATTGCGGCTTTCTTTTATACCCCGATAAACCAGATAGGTAATGAGAAAATTGATGACCAATGCAGGCAGATCAAAAATGATTCTTAATCCACCAACCACTGGCGCATTGTTCCAGGCAGCCAATCACATCCGCATTTGTACTGCCATCGTTCAATACAGCATGTTTTGCTTCCATATAACTGGTGCTAAGATATTCAGGAATATGAAGATTTACCTTTTGTCAAGAAAGAAGTAAAATAATCACTCCAGCTATATGCCACATAAATATTACCGATAGAATATTCCATGATCAATGCCCAGCCAATGATCCAGGCAAATAATTCACCAAAGGATGCATAAGCATAAGTATAAGCACTGCCTGCAACCGGAATACGGCTGGCAAATTCTGAATAACAAAAAGCAGTAAATGCACAGGCAATACCGGTAATAACAAATAATATTACCACACCCGGACCACCATGAAAACTGCCCCCCCAGACTGCTGAAACTTCCTGCACCAATAATGGCTGCAATACCAAAAAAAGTAAGGTCACGAACAGTCAGCACTCTTTTTAATCCATGCTGCATGTACGATCGTATCGCCTGCTCTGTGCATCCGTAAGAATTGAATCGATTTTTTTTGTGCGGAATAATGAATTAGCCATCAGTGTTGGTTTTGAAAGTTCAAAATAGGGAAAAATACCGTTATGGATAAAAGGAGATATTATCAACTAATCAATGTCTCTTTGAACCAGGAAATGAGCCAGCTCCTTCAGTGGTTCTTTTCTTTTTGATAGAACAGCAATATCTTCCAGATGGTCAGTGCTTCATCAAGATATTTATTTTTTAATTGTAGGGCCCATTCATCTACTTTGCAATCTTTAAAAATCTGCTAATACTTTTTCCACTTTATTGTCGGGATTTGTTTTTATTAATTGTTCTAATTCTTTTTTATGCAAAGCAGATTCCAATGCATGAATCAGTAAAAAAGTTTTTTTATTGGCCAAAATATCTCCACCCACTTGTTTGCCGATTTTATTCGGGATCACCAAATGCATCCAGGTAATCATCCTGTACCTGGAAAGCAATTCCGAGTTTTTTTCCAAACTCATACAAAAGATTTTGATTTCTTTCGCCAGCCACCGCCAAGTATGGCACCTACTTTCAAACTTGCAGCCAATGCAACACAGATGTTTTCAATTCGATCATTCGCAGATAATCATCCATGCTTACATTGTTCTGTTTTTTCAAAATCCATATCCAGTTGCTGCCCTTCACAAACTTCTCTTGCTGTTTTATTAAATAATGACAACACCTTACTTAAGTAAGCAGATGTAATTTTATTTAAATACTCATAAGCCCTGACAAGCATTACATCACCTGCAAGCAATGCGGTGCTATCGCCGTATTTCGTATGAACGGTTTGCATACCTCTTCGCAAAGGAGCTTTGTCCATTATATCATCATGTATCAAGGTAAAATTGTGAAACAGTTCAATCGCTGTTGCAACATGCCAGGCATCGGGAATTATTTCATCAAATAATTCATTGCCCATCAAACACAAAACAGGCCGAATCCTTTTGCCACCGAGTTTTAAAAAATATTCATTGGGTTCATACAACGATGCCGGCTGTTCCGGAAAATGTCTTGTATCAAATTTCTCAGCGAATTGCTTTGATAATGTTTCGAATGATTGCATAAGGTCAATTTACTCTTTCTTCTTTTTAGTTTTATCTTTTTCTTTCTCGGTTTTTCCTTCTTTCAATCCGCTTGCCACCACCCATTCATAATCCAGTTGCCGCTTTGTAAGATTGGCCGCCATCACTTTTATCCAAACCTTATCACCCATTCTGAAAGTTCTGCCCTGAACGCATACCACCAAGGCAATAATCAGTTTCTACATGCCTGAAATCATCATACTCAGATAAACTGTTTACACTAACAAGCCCTTCGCATTTATGTTCAACTGTTTCCACCCAAAAACCAAAAGATGATACACCGCTGATCACTCCTTCAAACTCTTCACCCAGAAAATTCTGCATATACTCAACCTGCTTGTATTTATTAGCGGCTCTTTCAGCTTCCATCGCTGATCTTTCCTTTCACTGCAATGTTTACATTTTTCTTCCATCTTTTTATCAATGATAAAATTATTATTCAATGCCTGTTCAAGAATACGATGCACCATTACATCCGGATAACGACGGATAGGAGAAGTAAAATGACAATAATGTTCAAATCCCAAACCATAATGTCCAACATTTTCAGTTGTATACTTTGCCTTCGCCATTGTTCGTATTCCCAATTGTTCCAGTACATGCTGTTCAGGTTTTCCATGCACATCTTTCAGCATATGATTAAATGATGAAGCAATCGCATCGGGTGATTGAGATATCAAACTTATGACCGAATTTTTTTGCAAATGCAATAAAGGGCAACAGTTTTTCTTCATCCGGGTCATCATGTATGCGATAAGGAAAAGGAATTGGCTTATTATTGATCTTTATTTTACAAAGATTTTCAGCAACCGTACGGTTGGCAAGCAGCATAAATTCTTCGATCAACTGATGCGCTTCTTTGCTTTCCTTTATCATTATACCGATGGGCTTACCTTTTTCATCCAGTTTAAATCTCACTTCCTGTGATGAAAAATTAATTGCTCCATTTTTAAACCGTTCTTTTCGCATTTGCTGAGCAAGGTCATTCAGTATAAGAATTTCATCACGATACAATCCATCCTTTGTTTCAATTATTTCCTGCACTTCTTCATAAGTAAACCGATGATCGGAATGAATAATTGTTTTGCCCAACCAGTACTGTTTTATTTCTCCATCCGGGGTTATTTGGAAAACAGCGGAGAAAGTAAGTTTATCTTCATGCGGTCGTAATGAACAAAGCACATTGGAAATATGTTCCGGCAGCATCGGATTTACCCGGTCAGGCAGATAAACCGAAGTCGCTCTTTCATAAGCTTCTTTATCCAATGCTGTATCTGCTTCCACATAATGACTTACATCTGCAATATGAACACCGATTTCATAATTTCCATTTTTCAATACTCTGAATGAAATGGCATCATCAAAATCTTTTGCATCAACAGGATCAATTGTAAATGTGAGAATATCACGAAAATCTTTTCGTTTTTTTATTTCCTTCTCTGAAATGATATCAGGTATTCTTGCTGCTTCTTCCAGTGCATCATCAGGAAAACCTAATGGGAATCCGTATTGCAATAAAATTTCTTTCATCGCAATATCATTCTCATTTTCTTTATCAAGGATCTGCACCACTTCGCCTTCTGGCCTTTTATCCTGGTCTTCCCACTCCAGCAATCTTACCACTACCCTATCACGATCTTTAGCTGCTTTGAACTTTGAGGAGTGAATAAAAATATCTGGCATCTTTTTATTTCCATCGGCCACAAAAAATGCAAAGCCTTTATTCATTTGAAGTGTACCTACAAATTCAGTTTGCTTGCGACTGACAATTTCAGTAATGACTCCCCGCTGCCTTTTATGTTTTTCTTTGGCATCTTTCACTTTCACCTTCACGGTATCGCCATGCAAAGCAGTGCCCAGATCATCCGGACGAATAAGAATATCGACAGCCATATTTTGTACGACAACAAAACCAATTCCTGAACGGCTAATATCCAATACACCTGTCACCGACTGATCATGCGAATGCTTATGCTTCTGTTTACCCTTTTCTTTATCTTTTCTCTTTTTTGAATTTTTTCTTCCCATTTTATTTATTTAATCTTATCCCGATTGTTATCGGGTTTAAAATCTTTAATATAATTTTTTATCAATGATAAAAATTTCTCTTCTTCGTTGAACAGGAAATGATGCTTCAGCGGGATCACATAAAGCGGCACATCATTTAATATTTGTTCGCCAAACTTTGCCAATCTTACCGCATCTTTTTCTGTTGTCAGTATTATCTTTTTCTCCGCCTCTATTTTATCAAATCTCTTTTTTATTTCCTTCCAGTCATCAATAGTAAAAATATGATGATCGGGATAATGCAACATATAATAAGTTTCAGTATGCTCTTCCAACAGGTCTTTTAACGGTTGTGGATTCGCAATACCTGTTACAAGTAAGACGTCTGTATTAGAGGTCAACCTTATAGTTTGCTCATGTTTTATGATGTGATAAACATCTCCGTAACTATTGGCTGTAAAAAAAATATGCTGATTTGGTAATAGCCCGATCTCAGCAGTGATATCTTTTTTTACTTTCTCTTCTATAGCAGGATCACATTTTGTCACTACAATTATCTCGGCTCTTTTATAACTTGATTTCAGATCACGAAGATCGCCGGTAGGCAAATAAAAATCACGGGTAAAAAGATTATTATAATCTGTCAACAAAATATTCAATCCCGCTTTTATTGCACGATGCTGAAATGCATCATCGAGAATAATTGATTGTATGTCGGGTTTATCATGTAAGAGTTGCGAAATAGCATCTAATCTTTCTTCCCCAACTGCCACCGGTACATCAGGAAATTTCAATTTGAATTGCATAGGTTCATCACCGATCTCCAATGCATCGGATCTTTCATTAGCCAATGCATAGCCTTTTGTCTTTCTTTTATATCCCCTGCTAAGCGTTGCAACTCTAAAATCATCTTTCAAATTCCTTACCAGGAATTCCACCATTGGCGATTTACCGGTGCCGCCGACGGAAAGATTGCCAACACAGATCAAGGGCATGCCAAATGATGCTGAACCGAAAATTTTCAGATCGTAAAATTTATTCCGGATAAAAATGATCAACCAATAAATGATGGCCAGCGGAAAAAGAAGTATGCGGAATGTTTTTAGAAAAATATTAGAATACATAAACAGCGGTCGGTGTTACACAAAGGTTTAAAGGTACATCAAATTCATTGGTATCATCAATTGCATCTAATGGTTCAAAATAACTAAAGCCTATCTTAAGACAATCGCTTCTGCATTGGGAAAGATAGCGGTCATAAAAACCTTTTCCATAACCAACCCGGTAGCCATTTTTATCAAATGTAAGCAACGGAACAAAGATCATATCCATGCCTGCATGATTAACAACTACGCCATCTTCAGGTTCATAAAGATCATATTTATTCTTGCGAAAACGGGTGTCGTCATTTGTTTGTACCGACTGCATGCTATGATCCTCAAAATTTGTTTTTGGATAGCAAATGATCAATTCTGGGTTTTGAAATTCTAAATAATCGGTAAACAAATGTGTATTGGGTTCATGATTCTGTTCTATCGGCCAATAAGAAAGCAAAAATGTAATAAATGGCAATTGTACAGTCTGCAATTGTATCAACAACAGATCATCCAGCTTCATTCTTTCGGTAGCGGAAAGATCCAATCTTTTTTTCTTATATAAATCCCTTGCTTCTGTCTTAAGCATTCATCAAGATAAGAAAATAGATGATAACTGAGAGTTTTATAGATGATAGATTTATTATCAGTTATCATCTATCAATTATCATCTCCTATCGGTTTTCAATAAAAATAGAAAAGATCGTGGTACCATAATTTCTCTCGGTGGCGTAGAAAGGAAATTTCTTGTAATCATTTCTCGGTGTATGTTCCAGCACAAACCATCCTTTGGAGTTCAATAATTGTTTTTCAAAAATAAGTTTAGGCAGATCATCAATATTGCCGAGAGCATAAGGCGGGCCTGCAAAAATAAAATCAAACTTGTCGGCACATTGCTCAATAAATTTAAATACATCGAGTTTTAACACTTTAAAATTCTCAAGCTTTAATTCACCGGCAGTTTTTTTTATGAACTCATACATCTTTGGATCCTTCTCAATTATTGTCAGGTCATTTGCACCGCGACTTGCTAATTCATAACTAATGCTGCCTGTGCCGCCAAAAAGATCCAGCGTTTTTAATTCTTCAATGTCAAGATTATTAGAAATTACATTAAAGAGTCCTTCTTTGGCTACATCAGTGGTAGGTCTCGTATGCGGCATATTTGCCGGAGGACTAATTCTTCTGCGGCCATGTTCTCCACCTATAATACGCATGCAGCCAGTTTACTGATTGATGAAAAATAATGTTCGGGATGTACTGACAATGCTTCGGCAAGTTTTACATCTGCCGATAATGATTCAAACTCAAGATTGATAAAATATTTATATAATTCCCGGTAAACGGCAGAGTCTTTCTCAATCAAGCCAGCTAATGAGAGCTTGACAGTTTGTTGTGACAAGTTTAATTGCTGGCAGCATTTCAACAAATAATACAGAACGTCTTCAGGTGATGTATATGAAAATGTTTTTGCAAGTAATAACTTATTATTTTTCGAAATGACCACCGAAAATTCATCTGTTTTAAAATCAATGATCATTGTCTCATCATTTTTTGAAGCATGACCTTTTAATAACACAGAATAAATGCTCCAGGATTTTGCACTTAAAAATTTCCAGCTTATTGCTGAATGAAGATTTGAAGGAAGACGATAAACATTATAAAGATTCCAGCCCGGTACATTTTCTGAAACAACGGTTGTATGAACACTTTTTCCAAAAGTGGCATCTAAATTCAATTGCCCATCCTCATACTTATAAACAACCGACGGTATTTGAACCGATTCATTCGAATCATAGCCGATCGCCGTTTGATAATACCTGTTATTCAACGACTCCACCCCTTCAAAAAAACTTTTATAATCATTTTCATCTTCTGTAGAAGTATAATATCCAAACTCAACTAATTCCTTTGACAAATAATTCATCACTGCAAAGCTGCAATGCCTTGCACTGGCGATCATTAATAAGATCGAATTCGCCGGGTTATACTCAGTCTCAGTCTTAATATGAAATGAAGGTTTCAGATAGTTGATTTAATTGCGTGCAATGTTAGGACAAAATTCGTCTGAGGCAAAAACTGATACTGGATACTGGATACTAGATTACCAGATCTGATTCAGCATCCAGTATCCAGCATCTAGTATCTGGCATCTAGCTCTTCCTTATCTTGCAGCCCTTTACTCAATGGATAGCCTTCAAAATAGCCTGCAATTTAAGATCACTAACAAGCAGATCCTTAAACTGACTCTGCCTATAAGTATTGCTATTCTTGTGCCGCAACTGAATTTTATTACTAATAATATTTTTCTCGGCCATTATTCGTCCACAACACTCGCCGTCGCCAGCATCACCGGAGTTTATTATTTAATTTTTGGTTCTATCGGTTTTGCTATGAATAATGGCTTGCTGGCCCTTATTAGTCGCCGGGCGGGAGAAGGTAAAACAGAGGAGATCGGTAAAATTTTTAACCAGGGAATATTTAATGCGCTACTTGTTTCTGCGATCGCCATTATTCTTTCTTATACGATAACACCAACTCTACTTCGGGCAATATTACATGAGCCTGAAAAAGCGGAAATGGCAATTAGTTTTATAAAGATCCGCATCTGGGGTTTGCCATTTTTATATATCTACCAAATGCGAAATGCTTTGCTTGTCGGTACCAACCAAAGTAAATACATGGTGATGGGAACAATTGCCGAAGCAGTTGCAAATGTTGTTTTTGATTATACATTGATCTTTGGTAAATGGGGTTTACCGGAATTGGGATTTAATGGAGCAGCCTATGCTTCTATCATTGCCGAGTTTGTAGGGATGTTTGTTATTTATATTGTTATCCATCAAAAAGGAATAGCGCAGCGCTTTGCATTATTTAAAAACCTACGTTGGGATAAACAAAATGCATCACTCATAACTGCTATGTCGGCGCCACTGGTATTTCAACATGCCATCAGCATAATGAGCTGGGAGTTTTTCTTTATTCTTATTGAAAGAAATCAATCGTCAGATATGCCGCAAGCCATTTCAAACGTGATGCGAAATGTATTTGGCATGTTCGGCTGCATGAGTTGGGCATTTGCATCCACCAGCAACAGCATGGTAAGTAACATAATTGGACAAGGCAAAAAAGACCAGGTCATTTTCGTCATTAATAAAATAGTAAAGTTGAGTACCAGCATTGCCATCGTTCTTTGCATTTTACTCAATCTTTTTCCGCAAGTATTTCTTTCCATCTATGGGCAGGGAGATGAATTTATACATGCCAGGCATTCCGGTTATCCGTGTTGTATCACTTGCCATGATCCTCATGTCATTCTCTGTTGTATGGCTGCATGCCGTTACCGGCACCGGAAATACAAAAGTTACTTTTCTAATTGAAGCAGTAACGATCACTTTTTATTGTATCTATATATACGTCGTTTTTGAAAAACTCAAACTTTCTATCACAATTGGGTGGATGAGTGAATGGCTTTACTGGATATGCATGTTTATACCTGCTTTCTTTTATTTAAGAGGTAATCATTGGAAAAAGAAAGTGATTTGATAGCCGGCTGCATTACTACTATCATCTTCTGTTGTGTCACTCACTTGTACTGCAACAATTCTATTCAACAATTGTTGCAGTAGCCTGTCCAGAGCGAAGCGAAGGATTCGGTAATTCTGTTCAGCATTTTAGAGTCTTGTCATGTCGAGCCGATTATTATTGGCATTTACAAATATTGTAAACCGAGGCGAGACATCTCAGGTTATAACGATCCTGAGATGTCTCGCCTTACATCACTAAAGCAGCAACCGAACTAATATAATCGGCTCGACATGACAAGCGGGGTTGTCGTTTTTTAGTTTGCTTCGGCCCCGATAAAATCGGGGCCTCGCAATGACGAGATGTTGTGGAGTTTTGTTTTTTCTTCATTCCTGCGGAGTCTCGTCATTGCGAGGCCGTCATTTGAAAATAGTTTCAGCTTTAGTAAAGAAGGCCGAAGCAATCTTAAAATATTGATGACTCTCATCCGAAGATAACTGCCTATAGCAAATAAAAAGACTTATGATACAAAGAATGGCCTAAAGGAATTAATTTTGGCCACTTACAACCAATCAATATTTCACAGTTAATGAAGGAGAAACTGCAGCAGTTAGAACAACAACTGGAAGGAGACTTTTTTATGACACTACGATGCGTACCCTGTATGCTACCGATGCATCAGCTTATCGTGAAATGCCATTGGCTGTTGCTATTCCCAAAACGATCGATGATATTAAAAAACTGATCGCATTTGCCAATAACGAATCATACTTCATTGATCCCACGAACAGCAGGTACTTCACTGGCAGGGCAGGTGGTGGGCAATGGAATTATTGTAGATGTTTCAAAAAACTTTACACAGATACTTGAATTGAATAAAGAAGAAAAATGGGTTCGGGTACAACCCGGTGTTATCCGTGATGAACTGAATATGTTTCTGAAACCACATGGTTTGTTTTTTGGCCCGGAAACATCAACTGCCAACCGGGCCATGATCGGTGGAATGGTGGGTAATAATTCTTGCGGTTCTAATTCTGTTGTATATCAGAAGTACACGAGAACATTTGCTGGAAGTAAAAGCATTGCTGAGTGATGGCAGCGAAGCGGTATTTAAATCATTAGCTATTGATGAGTTTCATACAAAATGTGAAGGCAATACGCTGGAAGCAAATATTTATAAAACAGTACGGAGCTTATTAAGCAATTATGATAACCAGGTGGAGATAAGAAAAGAATTTCCCAAAAAATCAGTTGAAAGAAGAAATACCGGTTATGCAGTTGATGTGTTACTGGAGATCAGCACCATTTACTGCCGGCGAGACCTGATTTTAATTTTTGTAAACTGATTGCAGGTTCAGAAGGTACACTGGCTTTTATTACAGAAATAAAATTGAATGTTGTTCCACTGCCGCCAAAAGAAACAGGATTGCTTTGTGTACATTTTAATTCTATTGATGAATCACTGCGGGCAAATCTGATTGCATTAAAATATAATCCCAGTGCCAGCGAACTGATCGATCATTATATTCTGGAATGTACCAAAGAATAATATTGAACAGAGTAAAGAACCGTTTTTTTGTACAGGGTGATCCGGGTGCAATACTGGTGATTGAATTTGCAAGAAGATACAAGAGAAGAAGTAATTGCAGATCGCACAAACAAGTGTGAAGCAGAAATGCGAGCTGCAGGTTTGGGTTATCATTTTCCTTTGTTGTTTGGCGATGATACAAAAAAGATATGGACACTGCGCAAAGCAGGACTTGGATTGCTTGAGCAATTTACCCGGCGATGAAAAAGCAGTTCCTGTAATTGAAGATACTGCGGTTGATGTAAATGATCTGCCTGCTTATATCCGTGATTTCAATGAGATACTGAAGAAATATAATTTGTATTCTGTGCATTATGCACATGCAGGATCAGGTGAAATACATTTACGACCTATCATCAATTTAAAAACAAAAGAAGGCAATCAGCTATTCAGAACTATTGCAGAAGAAATAGCTACGCTGGTAAAAAAATATAATGGTTCATTAAGCGGTGAACATGGCGATGGAAGATTGCGTGGTGAATTTATCAAACAAATGGTGGGAGAAAAAAATTATCATTTGCTGAAAGAAATAAAACAAGCATGGGATCCCGAAAATATTTTTAATCCGAATAAGATCGTTGATACGCCTCCGATGAATACGATGCTGCGTTATGCGCCGGGACAAAAAACACCTGCTTTCAAAACTATTTTTCGTTTTCATAACCAGGATGTATTGCAACATGCAGAACAATGCAATGGCAGCGGCGATTGCCGCAAAACACATTTAAGCGGCGGTACCATGTGTCCTTCTTTTATGGCTACACGAAATGAAAAAGATACAACAAGAGCAAGAGCAAATATTCTTCGTGAATTTTTAACCAATTCAGATAAACTAAACCGCTTTGATCATAAAGAGATTTATGAAGTAATGGATCTGTGCCTGAGTTGTAAAGGCTGTAAATCCGAATGTCCAAGCAATGTGGATGTGGCCAAACTGAAAGCAGAATTTTTGCAGCATTATTATGATGCGAATGGTGTTCCTTTCCGGTCAAAACTGATTGCCAATTTCAGTGCATCAGTCAAAGCTTGGCGCTATTGCTCCGGGCATTTACAATTTTGTAATGACCAATAGAGTCATCAGTAAGATTGATAAAAAAATTTTCAGGTTTTGCAGCAGAACGTTCAATGCCGACACTGTATAAAACAACTTTGAAAAGCTGGTATAAGAAATACAAGCTGCAACGAGCCAAAAACCAGAAACCGGAAACCAGTAACCGGAAAGTATATCTTTTCTGTGATGAGTTTACCAATTATAATGATACGGAGATCGGTATTAAAGCGATTCAGTTGCTGGAGAAGCTGGGCTATGAAGTGATTATTCCGGAACATATAGAAAGCGGCAGAGCATGGTTGTCAAAAGGACTTATTACGAAAAGCAAAAAAGATCGCCAATAAAAATATTGAATTGCTTCATCCATTAATTACTGCTGAAACTCCATTAATAGGAATTGAACCATCTGCTATTCTTACTTTCCGGGATGAATATATTGATCTTGCTGATGATGAAAAATTTGAAGCAGCAAAGCAACTTGTCAAAAAATGTTTTTATAATCGATGAGTTTATTGCTACTGAAATTGAAAAAGGAAATATCAGTAAAGAACAATTTACCAAAGAAAAAAGAACAATCAAACTGCATGGACATTGCCAGCAAAAAGCATTATCATCTGTTGCGCCTTCGGTAAAATTATTATCACTTCCTGAAAATTATACAGTGGAAACAATTCCTTCCGGTTGTTGCGGTATGGCCGGTTCTTTCGGTTATGAAAAAGAACATTATGATCTTTCTATGAAAATAGGTGAACTGGTTTTATTTCCCGCTGTTCGCAAGCAAGCTGACGATGCAATTATTGCTGCACCCGGCACCAGTTGCCGCCACCAGGTAAAAGATGGAACAGGTAAGAAAGCATTACACCCGGTGGAAGTGTTGTGGGATGCGTTGGTGTAAGCCATTCATTTCCTATGTACTTTTTTAGATTGCTTCGGCTTACTTTACTAAATATGTTTTGTCTTTTGTTTAACGCCTCGCAATGACGAACACTCGACAGTTTCGTGTGGTATATTCCATCCACGGAGTCTTCGTCATTGCGAAGATTGCCGATAGGAATACAATAAATTAAATGTTTTTTGAAGGCAAACCGAAGCAAACTAAATTTTTAAAAGGGTTTCATCATACCAAACATCATCATAATTATTATCAAATAAAAATCTCCACCCTGACGGAAGTCCCAAATAATTTATTGCTTTAGGACATATTTCAAGTAAATGGCTTAATATGTAACCGGAAGACCGAAGCAAACTAACAAATCGACACTTCCACTTGTCATGTCGAACCAAGTGTATTAGTTCGGTTGCAACTTTAGTGATGTAAGGTGAGACATCTCAGAATCATTAAAACCTTGAGATGTCTCGCCTCGCTTTATAATATTTGTAAATGTCATTAATAATCGGCTCGACATGACAAGACTCTGAAATGCTGAATAGTCCTGACAATCTCAGGGTGACACTGAAGAGCAAAATAGTTGAATAGAATTACCGACCGTACAAGAGTGCGACGCAACGAAAGCTAAATAGTAGCAATACTGCTGGGTTAATAAAAAATCAGATTGCTTCGGCCTACATTCTCAAAACTGAATTATCACTTTAATGACGGCCTCGCAAGTGTCAATCCACAAATTGCACAGAATAGATCATCGGCAAATAATTATTAATTGTTTGCCAGCTTTCACCACGATCGGGAGAGAAAAATAAATTACCTGTAGTTGTACCAAATGCAAGTGCATCACCAGAGTTTACCAAGGCAATGACGATATACTATATCAAAACATCCTTCCTGCGGCAATCCTTTTCTTTGTTCTTTCCATGTCTTACCGCCATCATCTGTTCTGCAAATACAAAGAGCACCTTTAATTGCAGTACGGGTCATGTCACTATTTGCAGGTGCCACCCATGCCTGGTTAGGATCATCTTCTGCAACAGCTATCGCAAAACCAAATCTTGCAGGTGCCTTCTTTTTGTCCAATATCTTCCCAATTCATCGCAGCATCTGCGGAACGAAAAATACTGCAATGATTTTGTTGCCACAGTATATCAGGATTTGAATTAGCGGCAACAAGAATATGCGGATCATACCCGGTCTCTGCATCAGGATTCGGTAAGAAATCTGCCCACATACCTTTATTGCGGATATGCCATGTTTTGGCGCTGTCTTCCGTTTCAAAAACACCTGCACAACTAATACCGATATGGATCCTGTTCTCATTTCTCGGATCAACAACGATAGAATGAATACCCGGTTGATCACGGCCGCCACCAAACCATCCATCTTTACGTGTCGGATGATTCCACAGCGATTCTACCAATTGAAAATTTTTTCCATTGTCTTCGCTTAAAAACAAACCACCGGGATCAGTGCCCAGCCAAATACGTGAAGGAAATTTTTTACCACCATGCGCCATCGCCCAGATATATCGTGTAGTGGCAGGAACACCATCTTTGATCTCTGAACCTTCAGGATAGGCAGGAGCAGTTACTTCTTCCCATGTATTCCCTCTATCATTAGAACGATGAAGCTTTACACCCCAATGTCCATGATCGAGAGCAGCCCACCAGGTACCGTTTCTTTCATCTGCATAAGCAATAGAAACAGGAACTCCTTCAAAAGAAAGATTCTCATGATTTCCATTTACCATTTTTAAACTGGTAAGAAATAAAACCTTTGCGGGTTCCTAATAAAAGAGTTTTTTTCATAAACTATATTTTTTATCCGCCAGATAATGCCTGCATGATATATATTTCGCTGCCTGCAGAAAATGCATCAGTCAATTTATTCCGATCATTTATCATTTTGCCATCAATAAAAATATTGACATGCCTGCGAAGACTTCCTCTTTCATCAAGCACATAACTCTGAAGACCGGGATAATTAGTTTCTATCTCTTTGAAAATTTCTGCCAATGTTTTTCCAGCAGCCGGAGTGTCTTTCAGCTTAGGAAAAAATCTTTTTAATGCGTAAGTGAATTTTATCGTTGGCATCATAGCTAAGTTAAGATAAAACCACAGAGACACAAAGGCCACAGAGTAGCACAGAGATCTCTGTGAGTCTCAGTGTCACTGTGACTCCGTGGTTCAAAAAAATTAATTAGTCGGAAAGGAAAAATTAAAAAGTGTTACGATAAGTAGCAGCCACAGTTCCATTAAAACCAGCTATTGGAGGAACCTTTTTCACAACACGAACTTCTATTTCGATTATGGAAGAGAATTTATCATGAATTTTTTTTGCGATCGACTGGGTTAATGTTTCCAATAATTCTCTCGGCTGATCCATTTCCTTTTTTATGATCTCAAACACTTCAGCATAGTTCACTGTTTCTTTAATGGAAGAAACTTCATGATGGCTTGAGTCGAGTTTTGCCAAAACATCAACAACAAATTCACCGCCTACTTTCTTTTCTTCGGCATATAGCCCATGAAAAGAATAGAACTGCAAGCCTTTTAATTCTATTATGAACTCTCCCATCGTTTAACCTTTAACATTCAACCATTAAACTATTAATGAAGATCCTTTTGCTCCCAGCTATCTTTCTGCATCCAATGCCGCCATACATCCACTTCCTGCAGCAGTTACTGCCTGCCGGTAAATTTTATCCTGCACATCACCACTGGCAAACACGCCTTCAATATTTGTTTTTGAAGTACCCGGAATGGTTTTGATATAACCTGCTTCATCCATATCCAGCCATCCTTTAAAAATTTCTGAATTGGGTTGATGACCAATGGCAACAAAAAATCCACTAACAGGAATTGTTTGCTGTTTCTCCGGTTTTATTATTTTTAATTCTTACCCCATTTACATTTTTATCACCCAACACTTCATCGGTTTCAGTATTCCAGTACATTTTAATATTCGGTGTATTCAACACTCTTTCCTGCATCACTTTACTTGCCCTCATTTCATCACGGCGAATAAACATATGTACCGTTGTACAAAGTTTGCTGAAGGTATAATGCTTCTTCTGCAGCAGTATCACCTGCTCCTACAATTGCCACTTCTTTTCCGCGAAAGAAAAATCCATCACAAACGGCACAGGCACTTACACCAAAACCATTTAATCGTTGTTCACTTTCCAATCCAAGCCATTTTGCAGATGCACCTGTAGAAATGATCACCGAATCTGCTTCGATCCATTTTTCTTCATCGATCTCTACTTTAAATGGATGAGATGAAAAATCAACTTTTGTTGCAAGGCCATATCGAATATCAGCACCCATGCGGTGAGCCTGTTTTTCAAAATGCACCATCATTTCCGGTCCCTGAACACCATCCGCATAACCGGGATAATTTTCTACTTCTGTTGTAATGGTTAATTGTCCGCCCGGTTGAATGCCCTGGTATAAAACCGGTTTTAGATTAGCTCTTGCTGCATAAATAGCAGCTGTATAACCGGCAGGACCGGATCCAATGATCAGACAGTGTACTTTCTCGTTAGTACTATTGTCCATTCATTTATCTTGTTTACAAAACACCTCTCCGTGGAGAGGGATTATGTATAAGTTACAAAAGTAAATGTAATTGATGAATCAGGCAGTCTGCTTAATAACTATGTTATTAATCTTTAATAACTCTAACGTGGAATAATAACGGTTCGGAACTGCGGCAGCATAACCTCCAAAATAACCCAATGCACCATTACTTGATATTACTCATCACTTTTGTGGGAGAAGAAAAAGGATTTCCAATACTGCTATAACTAAATTCCATCGTTCGCCAGAAATCAAAAGTGGCTTTATCAATATTGCAAAGTTTCAAAGTAACTGTATCTCCTTTATCAAAAAATGAATAGTCTTCAGGTAAGTCCTCATTTCTGTCAACACCTCTTTCCACCTGCAACTTCATAAGTGGTGCCATCAATGATCTGGTCATCATAAACTGAATTCAAGACCCGGATAAAAAGGTTCGCTGTTTCGTTTTGTAAAATACCGGATATAATCTCCATAACCCGGGCTGGTCAGTTGCCCTCACCATCAACGCTACTTTGTTCTGTATCATTACTGCCCGGAGCTTGTTTCCAAAAAAGAGAATCAATCCTCCTGGTAAGTATCTGGAATTTTGGTTGTTGCTGTATATTCTTTTCCCTCTGAAACGATCCTCAATGAATATTGCGTATTTAATTCGCCAGTAAATGCAGTAGCAAGGATTAGAAGAATCAATAGAATAATAATAGAAATAATAACCATCTGCCAATCGGAATTGAATATTCTTTCAGCTTATGAGTAAGTGTTCCATTGGAAACATATACTTCTGCATTATGAACAAAACTGTCCGACAAGTATATCAGGAGTTATCTTGATAAAATAAGTCAAGGCTTTTTGAAAGAATAACAATTGGGGCCTGTCCATTTTCAATTGTAGCTTCAACAACCAGTTTTGGGGAAGATTCATCCAGTTCAAACGTTACTCCTTTTTCACAGGAGGTAAGAATAAGACAGGCGATAAGAAGAGTAGAAAACATATTTTCATAGACTAATCACAAAGATAAACAGCCTATAATGATGAATTGTTTTGAAAGTGGTAATTAACTAAAACAAAACAGTCCCGACATGAAGCGAGGACTGTTTATAGGTTAACCCATCAATTTAATTTATTAGCCTAAATATGCTTTTAAGGCATTGCTGTAACGGGCTTTTTGCAAACGTTTGATCGCTCTTTCTTTGATCTGGCGGATACGTTCTTTTGTAAGATCGTATTTCTGCCCGATCTGCTCAATGGTAACACCATTTTCACCATCCAGACCAAAATAAGCATTTACGATTTCTGCTTCACGTGGAGCTAAGTGATTTCAATACCCGGCGGATCTCATTTCGCAAGTGAATCTTTCATCACATCATCATCAGTATCATCACCACCTTCCAGCAGATCACCCATGGCTACATCTTCTGCTTCATGCACAGGTGCATCAAGTGAAGTGTGACGGGTGTTGCTTTGGAAAATATTGTTGATCTCTGTTTCACTCATTTCCAGAATTCAGCCAATTCTTCAGTTGATGGTTCTCTTTCATGTTCCTGTTCAAAAGCCATATAGGCTTTGTTGGCTTTGTTGTAGGTGCCAATTTTGTTTTGAGGCAGGCGGACTAATCTGCCCTGCTCTGCCAACGCCTGCAGAATGGACTGGCGAATCCACCAAACAGCGTAAGAAATGAATTTAAAACCCTTTGTTTCATCGAAACGCTGTGCCGCTTTGATCAAACCGAGGTTACCCTCGTTGATCAGATCACTAAGAGACAAGTCCCTGGTGCTGGTACTGCTTAGCAACAGATACCACGAAACGAAGGTTGGCCTGCACCAATTTGTCCAATGCCTTCTGGATCACGTTCCCATTTTGATCCGTTGGGCCAGAGTGGTCTCCTCTTCAGGAGTGATCATCGAAATTTTAGAAATTTCCTGCAGATACTTTTCAACTGCCTGTGAATCACGGTTGGTGATCTGTGTAGCAATTTTAAGTTGCCTCATAATTGATATATTACAAGTTTAATTAACGAAAGAATTGAAATAAGAGTTGGTTTGTTCAAGGAAAGTTGCAAAGGGTAAGTTAATTACTACCGTCCAAGTCTGTCTGCAAAGTTACATTACAACAGCCGTTTCTCATAGCCTTTGGGGAAAAATGTTTGATAAAAAGCTGAGTGCAAACGATTGATAAAAATCAAACATGGCTGAAACCAATGCTGAGTAAGGCTTTCGCCAATCATCAAATTTTTATTTTTAAATGTAATCGAAATAATTCGACAATAGTTTGAAAAATCAACTCGTAACTGGCGCATTTTTCTTACGTAAATAAAACCAAAGTACGATCCCTGATATAAAAAGCAACGAAGAAATTAATTCTGCCTGCGTAGGTTGAAATCCAAATACATGGATCTTTGTATTTACTCTTATTTTTTCAATAAAAAATCTTTCAAGTCCATTTAACATTAAATAAAAGGCAAATAAAGTGCCCGGTATCTTCAATTTTTTTCTAAATGACCAAATATTAGGAACAGAATGAAACAAATAATAGTTTCATAAAATGGAGTTGGAAAATGCAGGCTCGGCAAGCTGGATAACAAAATTTATCGGTACAACCCGGAATTGGATTATCCTGATCCATTCTTGCCACGTTATGTGGATATGTGTAACACCACATCCAATCTGGTAGCCAACTATAAGGATTTGGTCTGTTATTCACTATTCCCCAATCGCCATCACCTGCCACCTGGCAACCGATACGACCAAGTGAATAAGCCAGCATAAGCACCGGTGCTCCGGCATCATTTAAATGCCAGAAACCGATCTTATGTTTTTTTGCATACCACCAGATGGCTAATGCGGCACAAATTAATCCGCCATAAAATGTTAGTCCTTCTGCAGAAAAAATAGAACTATGGATCTTTTATAAAAGAATCCCCAATTCTCAAATATATCAAAAACTTTCGCCCCTACCAATCCAAAAACCAGGGCCAAAATGGTGATCTCTCCACTCTGTCCTGCGGCCAGATCCTGATCTTTCTCAGTTCTGGTTTTTCCAAAACTTTGTTTTTTCTTTTCCCACCATTTCAACCCGGCAAATAATAATCCCAGGCCAATGCCAGCCGGCCAGCTTCCTCTATCCGAAAAAATAAATGCCTGCGGATCATCAGTTAGCTGATTTATTCATGATAAACAGGGCAAGAATTTTATAGCCAAGAACAAACCCAAGTAAAAAATTGAGAAGAAGGTCAATAAAAGAAGCAGGCTTACCAACCATTACCTGAATTTCTGTAGGTTGTAAAAGACCCTGCTCTGCTTTTTCTTCTTAATTCAGCAGAAAGAATAACTGCGGCGATTATGAATGCAATGGCAACAAAAAATCCGAATGAGTTTATAAACCTTAGAGGTTGCCATTCTACACTCAAAAAGATCTCGAAAAGCATAATAAAGATTTGGATACATTAGCTGCTTGTTGGTTGGTTCAAATAGTGTCGGCGAATATACAAAAGAAGTTGTGGCTATAGGCTAACCTTTCTCGCATTAACCAATAGCCAACAAATTATTTGAAACTCTTAATTACAGTATTGCTCAAACGCACTAATAAGATTGTTGGCAATCATCTGAGCAGGTCTTCCTTCGATCTGGTGTCTTTCAATAAAATGAACCAATTGCCCATTTTTAAATAATGCAATTGCAGGTGAAGATGGCGGATAAGGTAATAAATGCTCACGAAGCTTACGTACAGCATCAATATCAAAACCAGCAAAGGTTGTTGTTAAATAATCAGGTTTTTTATCACTATTTAGCAACAGCCAGGATAACGCCGGGTCTTGCGGAACCTGCAGAACAACCACAAACAGAATTTATCATGACAAGAGTTGTCCCTTCTTTGGAGAGTTGATCATCCACTTCGTTTGCCGTTAATAATTCAGTAAAGCCATTATCTGTCAGCTCTTCTTTCATTGGTACTACTATTTCTTCGGGATACATTTTTCTTATTTTATTAAGCTACAAAATTAATCAAAAATGAGTACCGAATTTCATTGAAATGAGATGCTTGATAAACTGTCAGCAAAAATTTCTGAATTCGGAAATAATGTCCTCCTCCATTGGGAATTTAGAACAAAGAGTCAGGAAAAAAGAGGTTTCGCCGGCATGGTATGTGGTTTGAAAGAACCTATGAGGAAATTAAGTGACTAAAAACTTAAAAAAATAAAACTATAAAACTATGACACATTAAAATTTCACAATCGAAACTATTGACCGCTCTTTTGACAATATGGTTGATGAACTTTTTAGCGGCTTGCCTGTTGTTCTTAATGATGGTTACAATTACCTGACAAAACAAGGTTATGTACCGGTAAACATTAAAGAAGTTGAAAACGGTTATTCTCTTGATGTAGTAGCTCCTGGATTTGAAAAAACTGATTTTAAAGTAAATGTAGACAGCAACATTTTGACAATATCTGCAGAAAAGGAAGAATGAAGAAAATCGTCAAACAGAAAAGCAGATTCGCAAAGAATATAGCTATCAGATGCTTTAAACGTTCTTTCACAATTGATGACAAAATTGATGCAACGTCTATCGAAGCTTCTTACGTCAATGGAGTGTTGAGATTAAACCTTCCTAAGAAGGCAGAAGTCAGAGAGGCAGCAAAAGATATTACGATCAAATAAACAGATCTTATTAAATATTTCTCATAAGCAGTTGGTTTTGGTTTACACCCCGCCGTTTCTACGGTGGGGTTTCTTTTATATTAACTCACAACCTTGTCTTCTGCGAGTATCGATCAAAAATTGAATTTTCCAACGACCATTAATTCTTACCAATTGAAATGAATTTACTCCGCAATGACTGAAACTCCCGGCAAAATAAAATTTATAGGGAGTCCAGGCAATAGCCAGCGGACCATCGATCTTAATCGTTTCAAAAGTGATCCTTTCATCAAGTGAATCTTTTTTTGCCTTGCCGATCTGCTCAACGAAATCACTCACCTTTTCATCCTGCACAAAAAAAGTTCCATCTTGTTTGCGGCGTATTGTTTGCAATACTGCACTGTCTGCAAAAGTTTCTTTTAGCATTGCAGCATTAGCTCCTTTCATTGCTGCGAATAATTGATTGACGACAGCCTTCACAGAATCTTCTGCTGATTGAGCTTTTGTAATTGTTGAAATAAATATTGTTGCTGTTAATAATATCAAAATTCGTTTCATGTTAAATCATTTTAGATTTTTTTGGTCGTTGAATTGTGTATAAATATAAAGCTACGGATCAAGACAATTACCAAAATTCTATAAACGGTCAGGAAGGCAATCGGTTTTCTAATTTTAAAACTCAACGCCATGAAATCAGCAGGTGCCTTACAAGTCGTCATCATTCTTTTGCTCGTAGCATCAGCAGCTAGTTGTGAAGTTGCAAAAGAATATTCAACCAGGGTATTCAAACCAACAATGCCTCAAAAAGGATCTGATTCAACTGTCACTGCATTAAAGTTTATGCAGTTTGATAGTGAAAATGCATCAGATAGTATAGACCTGAAAGATCTTGCAAGCAAAGAAATTAAAGAAACAGAAAAAGCAGGATTATCAAAAGACACGACAATTAAAACTGAAGCACCTGTTATTGAAAATAAGGAAGTAGTAAAAAGTCAACCTATAGATGCAACGAAACGAGGAGCAACAAGAAATAAAAGAGTTCGACAATAAGTTCTTTTAAAATACCAGGTCCTTTCATGCCTAACCATGAATTGCATGAATACGAATGTCCCTTTGAAATTTTGTCCCAAAGGAATTCCTTTGGAATAACCGTGAGTTTGGAAGAAAGGGCCTCTTTTATTTATATCCTAATATCTTCAGCATGCTTTGTGCAGTCTGTTCCTTGGCATATACCCAGTCAGCCAATTTTCCATTTTTATCATACCCAACAATAACATGTTTGGGTGAAGGAATCAGGCAATGTTTAATTCCTCCATATCCGCTGATCTGGTCCTGGTAAGCACCAGTATGAAAAAATCCAACATACAGCGGTTCGCCATTCATTGATCTTTGGAAGAAACACTTCATTGATATGTTCTTCTGAATCATAATAATCATGACTGTCGCAGGTAATACCACCTAGTACTACCCGCTGGTATTCCTCATCCCATTTATTTATCGGCAGCATCAGAAATTTTTCACCAATGCCCCAGGTATCGGTAATGTGGTAATAAATGATGAATCGATCATATACCAGATTTCCCGGTCATTCTGCATTTTTTCACCAATCACACTGTAAATATGCGCCATGCTTTCTCCTACTGTATAACTTCCAAACTCTGTAAAAATATTCGGCATTGGCACTTTTGCTTTTTTACAGGCTGTTTTGATATTGCCCACAATTTCATTGATCATGAACTGGTAGTCGTATTCAAACCCAAGTGAATGTTTAATAGGGAAACCCACCACCAATATTTATTGAATCCAGTTCAGGACAAATCTTTTTTAACTGGCAATAAAGGTTGATGATCTTGTTCAATTCACTCCAGTAATAGATATCATCTTTGATGCCTTTGTTCAGAAAGATATGCAGCATCTTTAAGCTGGAACTTGCTTTCATATCCTTCGATCTTGTCTACATAAAATTCCAGTATATCTTTTGCCCGGATCCCAAGCCGTGAAGTATAAAAAGGAAAAGTTGGTTCTTCTTCTGCAGCTACCCGTATACCTAGTTTAAAAGGGACCTTTACTGATTTTAGCATACTCTCTCAATTCTTCTTTATTATCCAGTACAGGAATTACATTTTTAAACCCTGTATTCAGCAAATTGGCAATCCGGCTGGTATAAGCCTTTTGCTTAAACCCATTGCAAATAATATAAATATCCTTTGTGATCTTTTTCTTTTCGTATAGTTTTTTGATGATCTCAATATCATAAGCATAAGAAGTTTCCAGATGAATATCATGTTTCAATGCTTCTTCTACTACAAAATGAAAAATGAGAACTTTTGGTACAATAGCAATAATAATATTTTCCTTCGTACTTATGCTTTTTAAAAGCAGTGGCAAACATCTGTTTTGCCTTTTTTATCTGCATCCCGATTTTGGGCAGATAGGTAAGTTTCAACGGCGTACCATATTTGTCAATCAGCGCTTTTATATCAAGCCCATTAAAATAAAGATTTCCATCATCTACTTCAAATCCTTCCTGGGGAAAATTAAAAGTTTGTTTACCAGGTCGAGTGTAGGTGTTATTCATTATGAGCTCAATGGGTTGCTAGATAGGTTAAGATTACTTTAATTGGCATACAAAAGTATAATGTTTGGATCAATTATAAAATAAAAAAACCGGCTGATGAATATTCACACCCGGTTTCAGTTTGTATCTAGATGTCTTCAAGCTTTTATTTTACCTGAAGCAACCAGGTTTTTGAAAGTCTCAGGCTCATTCATCGCCAGGTCAGCAAGCACTTTACGGTCAAGCTCAATACCTTTTTTCTGCAGTTTATTGATGAACTCAGAATAAGTCAGTCCTTCTTCACGAACAGCAGCATTGATACGGGCAATCCACAATGTGACGGTATTCTCTTTTCTTTAACTTACGACCTACAAACCTGTAGGTCAAACCTTTTTCAACTACGTTTTTGGCAACGGTATAAACATTTTTACGTTTGCCATAAAATCCTTTGGCTTGCTTTAATATTCTTTTTCTGCGGGCCCTTGAGGCAACTGCATTTACTGAACGAGGCATATCTTAATAATTTTAAAGTTTAATAATTTGAAGTTCAGATTCGGAAGTATGAAAGTCTGACTTCAGACCTCTTACTTCAATCGCAATAAACGTTTTACAAAGTTCATATTGGATTTGTGCAACTTCACCATCCTTGCGCAAGTGCTACGTTTACGTTTTTTTGATTTTTTTAGTAAGGATGTGACGTTTGAAAGTCTTTTGGTGAGTGATCTTTCCAGTGCCGGTCACTTTAAAGCGTTTTTTGGCGCTGGAGTTTGTTTTTACCTTAGGCATTTTAAATGCTTTTTAAGTTAACCCTTGAGGTGTTCCGCCACAGGCGAAATCTTGTTGAACCTCTTCAGGAATCATGTCCCAAAATCATGCCAAGCACTATTGATTTGAAATCGGGTCGCAAAGATAGGGCAGAATGCTGTTCTGGCAAGTGTAAGTTTAAAAAAAGTTAGGCCTGGTCTATACCAAGATCTTTTCGTTGTTTTTTGGTGAGCTTAGCCTTTATCAGGTCATAGCTCTGTTGCAAATAGTTTTTCAGGTCCTTCTTGCTAAGTTTCGAAGGATCAGTGACAAACACCCATTTTGCACGGGCCAGATAAGGTGCTGGTTTAAATCCTTCTGAACCTGATAATTCATCAAACTCTGCATCAGTCACTTTAAAAGAAAATGTATGCGGAGGCTCAAGACTTGTAACACAAAACATCTTTTCTCCAACGCAAAAGCAAAGATCATTTCCCCATTTTACCTCTTCGTAACTGCAGGGAATGACAAACAGATCGAACGGAGTATCTCAATATCCATTCAATGATTTTTAAGAGTTGATCTTAGCTACGATCTGCCCTAAGATTTTTTCTTTCCCTTTGGAGCAAACATTGCAAGCATTCTTCGACCTTCCATCTTTGGCATGCTTTCCAATGTCCCAAATTCATCCAAGCGTTCGGCAAATTTCAAAAGAAGCAACTGTCCTCTTTCCTGGAATTGAATAGCACGTCCTTTAAATTGCACATAGGCTTTTACTTTATTGCCATCCTTCAGAAAATTCTTCAGCATGTTTTGCTTTGAAATCAAAATCATGGTCATCTGTATTGGGAGTAAAACGAATTTCTTTTACTTCGGAGACTTTGCTTTTGGCCTTCATCTCCTTTTCCTTCTTCTTCTTATCGTAAAGGAATTTGTTGTAGTCAATGATCTTGCAAACCGGTGGATCTGCTGTTGGAGAAATTTCTACCAGGTCAAGTTGTTGATCTTGTGCCATTCGCAATGCATCCTGGAGTGAATAAACTCCCACTTCTACATTCTCACCTACCAGTCGTACCTGCGGCGACTCTGATAAAATGGTTGATACGATGTTCTGCTTCTTTGCGGGGAACAAATCTTCCTCTGAAATCCACCTTTGTTAAATCCGCCACCGCCTGGTTTGAAACCTCCGCCGCGGTGGCCTGTTGAACCCGCCGCCGGGTTTTTGTGGTACTGCCATTTACTTTTTTTAGTTAAGCCCCATCCCCTGGACAGGAGCAATTGTTTTAATTTTTATTACTATACTTTTATTACTTCCGTCATCCAGAGCTCGAGGAAAATTTATTTTTGTTACCCACTAACTCAACTCACTCGCTTCTTCTTTCTTTTATCTCTTCTGCTAGCTCCTTCAATAAACTCATCTACACTCTTCACTCCAAGATCTCCTTTGCCTTGTCTTCTTACTGCCACTTTATTTTCATTCATTTCCTTTTCACCGACTACCAGCATATAAGGAACTTTCATCAATTCAGTATCCCGTATTTTCTTGCCGATCTTTTCATTCCGGTCATCAACCTCTGCACGAATATCCGCTTTTTTCAGTTTCTGCGAAACTGTTTTGGCATAATCCAGGAACTTATCACTGATCGGCAGCATTTTTACCTGTACCGGCGCCAGCCACAGCGGGAAATTTACCGGCATAATGCTCCAGTAAAAAACCAATGAAACGTTCATGTGTGCCCAAGGGCGCCCGGTGAATAATCAATGGAGTTTCTGCCTTGTTATCCTGGTTGGTAAACTCCAGTTTGAAACTGCGTCCCTGTGCAAAATCAACCTGGTTGGTTGCCAGAGTAAATTCCCGGCCAATGGTGCTCCAGATCTGTACATCAATTTTCGGCCCGTAAAAAGCTGCTTCATCCTGTACTTCAACATAAGGTGTATTTGTTCTTATCAGCACATCCCTCACCAACTCTTCTGTTTCTTTCCAAAGTTCCGGTTCATCCACATATTTCTTTCCAAGTTTCGCCGGATCATGCAGGCTCAAACGCATCACATATTTATCAATACCAAAAATCTTAAAATATTTCAGGTACATATCATTCACCGCCTTGAACTCTTCATAGAATTGTTCTTTGGTGCAATAAATATGCGCATCATTCATGTGCAGGCAGCGAACCCTCATCAATCCAAATAATTCACCGCTTTGTTCATAACGGTAGCAGGTGCCGTATTCTGCCAACCGAAACGGCAGATCTTTATAACTCTTCGGTTCGGCTGCAAAAATTTTATGATGATGCGGACAGTTCATTGCTTTCAGATAGTATTTCTGCCCTTCCAGTTCCATCGGCGGAAACATGCTATCCTGGTAATAAGGCAAGTGACCGCTGGTGATATACAGACTTTCTTTTGCAATATGCGGAGTTACCACTCTTTTATAACCTGCCGGCTAGTTCTGTTTCCTTTGGCCAGTTTTTCCAACTCTTCAATGATTATTGTTCCATTCGGCATCCATAAAGCAAGACCCGGACCTACATCATCATCCATGGTAAAAATGCCCAATTCCTTTCCCAGTTTCCGGTGATCTCTTTTCTTTGCTTCTTCCAGCATATGCAGGTATTCATCCAATTCTTTTTGCGATGGGAAAGTAACACCATATATCCTTGTAAGCTTGTTTATTTTTTTCATCACCTTTCCAATAAGCACCGGCAATATTGGTAAGTTTTATTGCTTTTATCAAACCTGTATTCGGAATATGTGGCCCGCGGCAGAGATCTGTAAAATTTCCCTGCGTATAAAAAGTTATTTCACCATCATTCAAATTCTGCAACAGGTCCAGTTTATATTCATCCCCTTTTTCATGTAAAATATTGTAATGGCTTCGGCTTTCGGGATTTCTTTTCTTATATACAGCATTATTTTTCTTCGCCAGTTCATTCATCTTTTTTTCCAGTGCTGCCAGGTCTTCTTCAGTTATTTTCTTATCGCCAAGATCCATATCATAATAAAAACCATTTTCAACCGGCGGCCCTACCCAAAATTTTACACCGGGAAACATATGTTTCTACCGCTTCCGCCATCAGATGAGCTGATGAATGCCAGAATGTATTCTTACCCTCGCTATCATTCCAGGTATAATAATTTTAGTGAAGCATCCTCATTAATCGGTCTTGAGTGCATCCCAGACCTGTCCATTCACTCTGGCAGCAAGAACTTTTCTTGCCAATCCTTCTGAAATTGATTTTGCAATGTCCATTGCAGTTGTTCCTTCTGCATACTGCCGCACTGCGCCATCAGGAAATGTAATATTGATCATTAAATTGTTCTTTTTAAGAGGCTGCAAATTTAGCGAAGTCGAACCAGAGTTTTTATTAACAAACCGTTTGTATATCAGATTTACACAAATAAAGTTATTCGTTAGCTTTACACTGTGACAGTAAGGATTATGAAAAGATTTATACTCACCGTTTTCACCTTTTTACCGGCTTTCTCTTTTTTGTCATCTGCCCAGGACATAACCGGCATTTGGCGTGGATATTTTATTACTGATGATGGCCAGCAGTACCGTTTTGAGATACAAATGGAACAATCAAACAACACTTTATCTGGTGTTACTTATTCTTACCAGGACAAGCGTTTCTATGGAAAATGTACCATGACCGGTAATTTTTCAAATTCTTCCGGCAACGCATTGATACAGGAAATAAAAACATTAGAGGTAAAAATGTCTCTCTCTAGTTCGGCCTGTATTCAAAAATGTCTTCTCACTTATGCAAAATCAGGTAAAGAAGAGTTTTTGGAAGGGACATTTAGCAGCGTTATCGAAAAAACAGATTCGCTGCGTGGATCAAGAAGAGGCGATGATTGCGGTGGTGGTAAAATGATCTTAAGAAAGGTGATCACATCAGATTTTTATGTTGAGCCTTTTTTAAGAAAAAAGAATAGCAACGTAAAAAACAATCCGCCGCCGGTAAAAACGAACCCTGCTGCAAATAATTCAACAACGAAGACTACTACAAAGCCGCCAGTCACCAACCCAAACAAAAATAATTCCACAAATACAAATAAGAATACGGTATTGATAAAGCCAAAAACCGATTCGGTAACAAAAGTCGAAATAGAGCCGGTAAAGCCAGAAGACAAAAAAGATCTTACTATAAAACCAAATACAAAAACGCAGGACCTGCTGAGATCAAGAGAAAACAATCTTGTGAAAACCCTGCTTATTAATTCGGAGAATGTTTTTGTGAAATTATATGACAACGGGGAAATTGATGATGATACTATCTCAATTTATCTTGACAAAAAGCTATTGCTTTCTAAAAAAAGATTATCAGCCGCTGCAATAACCATTGATCTGAAAATGGACGAATCAAATCCGGATCACGAATTAATAATGGTGGCTGAAAACCTTGGTCGCATTCCACCCAATACTTCTTTGATGGTGGTTACTGCCGGTGATCAACGCTATGAAGTGCGGATCACTTCAACAGAACAAAAGAATGCGATGGTCAGATTTAAATATGTAAAACCTGGCACTCAAATACCGCTCCCGTAAATCAATTTAACCAAATAAAGAATTTCATCTAAGTTTACCCGCAATGAGAGCCGCCTCGTTCCTGCTAATTATTTTTATTATTTCCATTAGTTCAACTGCCCAAAACCTGAATGGTGTGTGGCGGGGCACTTTGACGCAAGGCCCCGGTGGCTGTTTCCGGGTTTATAATATTGAATTGAATATAAAAACCGAAAATGGAAAGATCAATGGTGCTTCTTATCATTATTCCGATGTTACCAACTATGTAAAAGAAGATTTTGGCGGTAATTATAACTCAGCAAACAAATCGCTTAATATAAATGAACTTAAGGTATTGACGTTTCATGTTCCGCCTGATTGTATTCCTTGTATTAAACAATACAATCTTACTTATGAAAAGCAGGATAATAAAGAAGTACTTACAGGTGATTGGAGTGGTGTTACAATGAATAATTATGCAAGTTGTCCGCCCGGAAAGATAGTCTTAGCAAGAGTAGCAGAATCAGATTTTGAGCATATCAAAGAAATTAAAGTTGATACCGGCACCATACGTTTGGATTTTTATGATAATGCGCAGGTGGATGGCGATATCATAACAGTTTTATTAAACAATCAACCACTTGCATCTAACCAAAAGCTTACTTCAAGACCAATAACACTTGAAATAAAAGTTGATCTGAACAACAGGGAACAAGAAGTCACAATGGTGGCTGAAAATCTTGGAGATATTCCTCCGAATACCGCATTGCTTATTATTACTGCAGGAAATAAACGATACCAGCTCTATCTTACTTCAACAGAAAAAAAGAATGCGCAGGTGAGATTTATTTATGAGAGCCCACAAAAAAATAATCAATAATTATTAATTAATAATTATTGATTAATAAAGTGAGAAGACTTCTCACTTCAACTATTAAAATTCTAGAATGCCCGGTTCTGTGCTTGCGGCATTGCTTTTCTTGGTATCTTCTGATCTCTTTGAGCCGTGTTATAAACAAATGCTGCAACAATAGTAGCCGCCTGTTTCAGGTCATCAGGTACAAGGTGATCGTAAGTATCCATATTAGTGTGATGTGTCCTTGTATTGTATTCGATCTGGTCTTGAATAAATTGAAAACCAGGAATGCCCACCGCATCAAAGGCAAGATGATCTGTACCTCCCGTATTATTTACAGTAACAGTCCCAGCACCAAGATCCTTGAATGGTTCAAGCCATTTAGAAAAAATTGGACCTGCCTCTTTATTTCCCTGCAAATAAATACCGCGGATCTTGCCGGTTCCATTATCTAAATTATAATAGGCAGAAACTTTTGCATTGTTTCTCGTTGCTGATGTTGCAGATGTATCAGCAAAATGATTTTTTACATAGTTACGGCTGCCAAACAACCCTTGCTCCTCTCCGCTCCATAATGCAATACGGATGGTACGGCGTGGCTGAAATCCACTTGCTTTTAAAATTCTAATTGCTTCCATCATCACTGAGCAACCCGCAGCATTATCTGTTGCTCCGGTAGCAGCATGCCAGCTATCAAGATGTCCACCAAGCATTACCAGTTCTTCTTTCAATGTAGGATCAGTACCTGGAATTTCAGCAACAACATTATAGCCTTTAAAATCATCAGCATAAAATTTTGTTTTCACTTCAGCATCAAGCGTTACCGGCACACCCGATTCGATCAGGCGTTGGATCTTTAAATAATCATCAGAAGAAAGCACAACACTTGCAGGAGCAGCTTGCGCATCTTTTGCATATTGTCCGCCACTGCTAACGAAAATCGTTCCATCACTTCCATTTGCAGTCATTGTTAAGATCAACGCAGGTTTTTCTTTATTGATCATCTCGTTCATTCTTCTTTGCAACATGAATTGATTCGCATTGTTATTATTTCCCTGGTTGCGACCACCACCGCCCTGCTGTGGCTGGCGCAGTTCCGCACTGGCCATTTTTTCCAGTGAAGTATCAGCAAAACGATTTCCATCAGCCGTAAAAGAAGGAGTAAGTTTTGCAGATGACCATGTCATTACAATTTTACCTTTTAGTGTTCCTGCATATTTCAGCAGTTCAACAGAATCTTTTGCTTTTATTAAAACCACTTCTCCTTTCATTCCTTTTTTTCCGGGTGTACTGCCGGTCCATGCACGAGGCATTGCAATCAAAGGCATATAATAAGGAGCCGTCATTGCGACATAACATTTGGTTTGTTCCCAACCTTTGCCAAATTCACCCCATGGTTCAAGATTAGCATTTGACAGTCCCCATTCAGTTAATTTATTTTTTGCCCAGGTAGCAGCACGCATATAACCTGGAGATGCAGTAAGTCTCGGGCCGCTTACATCAGTCAGGTACATTGCGATCTCCATTACTTTGGAATTATCAAGACCTTCTTTGCGGATCTTGTTCATCATATCCATGTCTACTTTTTCATCCTGCGCATTTATTAGTTGCAGGCTTAAAACAAAGGACAGGATAAATAAAATTGATTTTCTCATGTGAATTATTTTTTAAGAGGCGAAAGTTAAGTGATTTTAATGTCTTGATAAACGTGAAATAGATAGGCGGATGAAAAATTGATCTATTTCATCATCATACGAACATAAATGGTGTATTCTCCTCCCCGTTTCCAAAGTGATTGCTCAGATTCCTTATAAAAATTATAACCTTCTTCATTTCCCATAAAAAAGAATGAAGGAGCCGTTGATTGGGAACAACCGCAACGTAAAAGTTCAAAACCAACATACATCTTGTTTGTTGGGATATTGACTGTCTCCCAATTCAGATCAAATTCAACAAGACCATATTTTATTGTGGTAGGCAGTATAACTTCTTTTGCCAGTACTTCATTTTCTGGCAAACTTAAACCGCTTACAGCAGCATCACGTAAATGCAGCTTAAGCCAGCAGGTATCATAGTTATGATTGATCTTAACCTGAATCTTGCCAAGCTGTATTTTATTTTTTGGCAGATCAAAAATGTACCCGATCTCCCCACCCTCATTTTTTACTTTCCACTCCCTGTAATAACCAAACTTCCTGTAATCACCTTTTAATGATGCGAATACCTTTACCTGTTCAAGCATAACATCATTTTGGGTAAGCTTTATTTTATTATTTTTCACAAGATCTTTTATAGCAACTCTTTTGGATGAGTATCCAATTGCAGTTACTAGTATCGAATCTTTGAGTCTTGCTTGTTTACGAATGACAAAAGAAAAATTTCCAGCTGAATCGGTCATAATTCCTTCGCCCCTTTCTGAAGTTACTGATGCATATGAAACGGGTGAGCCAGTTTCATCATCCTCAACGAACCCGGTGATCTTTTGCTGTGCGGAAACAGCAAAAGAAATAAATAAGAATACAATGATCAGCGTATAACGTATCATCATTAAAGCAGGTCTACAGTTCAAATTTGAACCCGTGAAATTAACACATTTATAAAAACAAAGATTGATAGCTGAAAACAAATTAACTATGGATGCAACACTGCTTTAATGCAGTTATCCATTTTTTTGTCAAATACCTCATAGGCCCTTGCGCCGTCAGTTAAACTAAAATGATGTGTGATGATCTTTTCAACAGGATACCGCTGAATTACTTGTTCTCTCAATAATTTCTCAGCATAATAATGTGCGGGACAGCGACCGATCTTATACACCAAATTTTTATCATATGCTTCACCCGGCGAAAAAGAAAAATTTTTGGCTGTATGAACACCAACTGATGAAATAGTTCCACCCGGTCTTAATAAGTCAATCGCAAGGCGGAGTGCATCAGGACTGCCTACCACTTCCATTACAGCATCTGCACCGCGATCATTAGTAGCACTCTTGATCGTTGATCTCGCATCGACTACTAATGGATTTAATGGTGTTGCTCCAAACTCTTTTGCCATTTGCAATCGTTCATTTGAATGATCAAGAGCAAATAAATGTTCAGCGCCGAGGTCTTTCGCGGCAAGGATCGTCATTAAGCCAACCGGGCCGCAACCTATGATCGCATAAGTTCCTTTATTATTTATACCGGCATTTTCCGCACAGAAATAACCGGTGGAAAAAATATCGCCGAGCAGCAAACCTTTTTCCTCACTTAGATCATTACTCAATGAAACAAGTGTAGTATCGGCCATTGGCACACGGATATATTGTGCCTGCGCACCATGCAGACCATGACCGCTTTGAACCCAACCAAAAAGATTTCCTTTTTCACAACGACAAGTCAATCCTATGCGGCAATAAAAACATTCGCCGCATGAAGTAGTAAAAGGGCTTAGTACTCTTGATCCTTTATAAAATTTCTTTACAGCATTTCCTGTTTCTATAACAGTTCCTACAAACTCATGTCCCATCACGGTACCTTCATCTATTCCTGTTTCTCTACCATGATATACATGAAGATCAGAGCCACAAATACCTGACAAAGTGATCTGAACAATTGCATCTGTTGGTTCTAATATCTGCGGCTCAGAAACTGATTGGTAAATGATCGTTTCTATTCCTCCAAAAGTGAGTGCTTGCATGTGGTGAATTTACAATTATTGCAGTGAGTCTGAAGATCGATAAGGTTTGGATCTTCCCATTCAAATAATAAATATGCTGTTCATCCATAAATTTTTCTGCTCAACGAAAAATATCGTAGATTACTGTACAAAACCTAACGTTTATGAAAAAAACTTTACTCTTGCTTGTAATGCTCTCTCTTATTACAGGAGCATTTGCACAAAAAAGAAAAAAGGCAGAACAACCATTAACAGGCTATGCGATCACTTCTGTTGAAAAAGGCGGTAGAAGCTGGAAAGAAGTGCGACTTGTAAACATTACCACCGGCGAAGAAATAAGATCGGTCTATCAAAGCAAACAGGAAACAGAAGCTTTGAATGCAAGAACAGGTAATCCAATTGTAAAGAAAGATATGACTGTTGCGAAAGCACCCGTTAAAAAAATCGTGAACCTTGACCAGGAACTTGCCGTTGCAAACGGAAATAATGTAAGAGTAAAAACAGTTACAGTAAATAGTAACGGGAATCAATATGATAAACCTTTTGCCACTAATTCTGCGGCAATGGCGTATGACAAAAAGCATGAGCGGCTTTATTATACTCCTATGGGCATTAACCAACTTCGCTATATAGATCTGAAGTCAAGTAAAATTTATTATTTCGAAAATGAGCCATTCGGAGCTGTGAGTGGCCCGGGTGATGGTGCTAACCAAATATGCCGCATGGTAATAGCATCAGATGGAAATGGATATGCATTAACTAATGACGGCAATCATCTTATTCGTTTTACAACCGGGAAAAATCCTGTGATCACTGATCTTGGCGCTTTATCAGATGATGCAGGCAATACAAATTATTCTGTACATAGCCGCAAAGGATATGGTGGTGATATGATAGCTGATGCTTCAGGAAATCTATACCTGCTGACAGCTAACCGGAATGTTTTTAAAATTTCTATTGAAAGCAAAGTAGCCTCTTACCTGGGAACTATTAAAGGTTTACCGGAAGGCTTTTCAACAAACGGCGCCATGGTTGAAGATGGAAGTAAAGTAATTGTTGCAAGCTCAGAATCTGCAATTGGATATTATAGGTTTGACCTCACAACCATGCTGGCAGAAAAAGTTTCCGCCACTGCTTCTGTATTCAACGCATCTGACCTTGCGAATGAAAGACTGGCTTTTGCAAAAAAGAAAAAGGATAAGAAAAATACTGACGTACTAAATCAACAAGTGGCTGAAGAAGTAACAAAAAAATCGCCGTTGCAAAACGTAATTGTAAACAGTGGAATTTCAGTTTATCCTAACCCGGTTACGAACGGACTTGTAAAAGTTACATTTGCGGATCAGCCAGTTGGTAAATACAGTGTAGAGTTAATAGACATCACAGGGAAATTGATCCAGTCAAAAGAAATTAATGTGAATAGCAATATGCATATTGAAGAAGTAAGGATACCAAGATCAGTTAGCGGAGGAAATTATTTATTAAAAATAAATGGCAAGAATAATAATGTTTCTGTTACAAATAAATTGGTAGTTCAGTAATATTTTGTTTTCTGTTTTTTTGAAACCGTCTCGCTTAAGGTGAGACGGTTTTTTTATATAAGAATGCTGAAGTTTTAAGCTGTAAAGCCGTGGTTTTTATAATTAAAGGGAGGTTAAAATGAACAATTTTTATCTCCTGAAAACGTTTAATTGATTGGCCAAATCCAATTCTCATGAAAAAAACTATACTTATTCTTTGCACTTTGCTGGTTTTTGCTTCAGCTTTTGCACAACGGGTCGATCTTGACCGATTCAACTTTTCAGCATCATACCGCGGTTTTCCTAATGAGCCTTTGCCCACTGAGTATAAAACATTTAATGTTCGTATAGAGGCATCGCCATCATTGGGATTGGGCTATTCTACCGGCAATCTTGAAAACATGATCAATATCGAAGGATTAAAAAAAGTAACCGGTACGGGACATATCACCATCATTGCCATGCTTGATGATATTGTGATCGAAAAAACAGAGGCCAAAGAAAGAGTGCAGGTAACCAAAGACAAAAATAATGTTGAGATAAGTAAATCATTCTTTTCAACAGAAATGACCTATTCATTCAGCGCAAGAGCTACGGTTTATGATTACAAAGGAAACACTGTGACAAGTAATTATATTTTGTTTGAAAGAGAAAATAAAAGAACGTACAAGACGCCTGAATTTTCAAACCCGGTTGACGCTGCCAATAATTTCAACAATAAAGCATTAGAGACCAGGTCAAACCTGGCCAAACAATTAGTCAATGGTGCGGTGAGTAATCTGAATAGTTATTTAAATACTACCTATGGTTATTCGATCCAAAAAGTAAATGATATTTTCTGGGTATTGAATAATAAAAAACATCCTGAATACAGCGAACAACAAAAGGCCTGGAATAATTTTAAAAACGCCATTGTATTAATGAGCCCTGATGAACCACTTGATAAAGTGAAAGAAAAGATGCAACCGGTCATTGCATATTATGACAAAGTAAAAACTCTCTATTCCGGTTCTGATAAAGAAGCAAAAAAGCTTCGCTATGCCAGTTATTACAACCTGGCCAAAATATATTTATACCTCGACGATCCTGCAGCAGCAATGCGAGAAGCGGATGCTCTTGCCATGAATGATTATGATGAAAGTGATGGAAGAAATTTAAGGGCTGTTGCCGAAAATCTTGACGAACAATTAAAAAGGAATAATGCATCCACGAGACATTTCCCGGTTGTAATTTCCAGTTTTCAGTCTCCCGTTAAATAGATGCCCGCCTTTTCAATAAAATAAAAAGTCCGTCAATATGTGACGGGCTTTTTTGTGTTATCGTTGTAATGAGGTCACCTCCACTTCAATCGTTTAACCTTGTTGATATACTTACGGCTAAACTTACTTTTATATTGATGGAAAGAGTTATCATGTATCGTATTCATTAACTCGATCGCCTGGTCATAATCATTGTTCTTTAAATAAGCCAGTGCCAGGTAATACTCAGTCGCATCTCTCAACGCAGAATTTTTATCGTCCTTCACATCAGCGATCACGATCTGAAAATTACTAATAGCCCTTGAAAGATCATTTGTTTCTAAATAAGACATCCCGGTAAGAAAAATATCTTTTACAGATAACACCGAATTCTTATTAATGCTTATTACTTCCGCATAATTCTTTTCCCGGTACGCTTTCTCAATTTTTGATTCAATACTATCATTTTCGCCACGGGAAGTTGTTAATTCATACGCAGAATAATTTTCCGTAAAAAGTCTGTCAGAAGATAAACGATAAAAATTAAATCCTACAATGCAAACAATGATCAGCAACACACTGGCGGCTACTGCTATACTGTAACGAACGATCCGTCTCACCTTATTGATCCTTTTCGCAGTTAACTCGCTGCCATTATCCATGTTTATTCTTTTATTTGTAACCGAAGAAACTAAATTTGTAATCTTGAATATTAATTTTATTTAACCGGTCACGAATTTAATTATTATTGTATCAGCGACAGCGCCTTGATTGATCGTTCCTTGCAAGTTTATCCAGAGCTGAAGCGAAGGACGTATTCAGGTTCCTGTAATTCTATCAAACAAATTATGAACTACTTTGAAATATTTGGGATCCCTGTTCAGTTGAAAGTCGACAAAAACGAGTTACCAAAAAAATTTTTTGAGCTCAGCAGAAAATTTCACCCTGATTTTTATGCCAATACTACACCTTCAGAACAAACCAGGGCATTGGAAATAACGGCCAATCTGAATAAGGCATTCAAGACATTCCAAAGCCCTGATGATACCATAAAATATGTATTGCAGCTAAAAGGTTTGCTCGAAGAAGAAGAAAAGTATCAATTACCGCCCGATTTTTTAATGGAAGTGTTAGAAATAAACGAAAAATTAATGGATGCCGAAGATGATCCTGAATTAAAACTAAGTTTGCAATCAGCGATCAACAATTTGCAATCAGATATTTATGGGCCTGTTAAAGAAACTGTGGAGCATTATCAGGACGGTGTTACTACCGAAGAAGAACTGCTGCAAGTAAAAGAATATTATTACAAGAAAAAATATCTTCGCCGCATTCAACAGCAATTAAACGGGATGTCGTAATATTGCAGCCCCAAATTGTTTGAAGTTTAAGGTTCGAAGTTTGAGGTTAATAACTTCGAACATCAAACCATAAACTTCAAACCAAATGCCCGGGTGGCGGAATTGGTAGACGCAGCAGACTCAAAATCTGCCGTTCGCAAGGATGTGCTGGTTCGATTCCAGTCTCGGGCACGCCGGGTGGCGGAATTGGTAGACGCGGCAGGCTCAAGATCTGCCGTTCGCAAGGATGTGCTGGTTCGATACCAGATCTAGGGCACAAGTATGTTTTAAAAAGTCTTTCAAGAAGCTGATTTGGAAGGGGTCTTATATGTCGGGAATGACGAATAATCTTGAACGAAGCGTAAAACAACATAATAATGGCCTCAACAAGAGCAACTAAACCATATAGACCATTTGAAATAATATTTGTAGATTGATATACTTGAGCCATACGATGAAGCAAGAAGAGGGAAATGAAGCAGTGGAGTTGCCGCAAGACAGAAATTGAAGATGGCTTTTTTGATTGTTGTTGGTTTAGTTTAAACTTTATTATTTCTTATCAAATAATATTAATGTATCTATGTTTTCATATTTTATAAAGATGTTTTTTTTCATTTTATGACCTTTTCCTGTTTTGCTTTGTCAATTAATTTGATAAAATCTTCTGATGGAATTGTTGGGCAATATTGACCGAATGTCCACTTGTCTTTCTTTGTCCCATTCTTGCCAACAATATAATACGAAATTCGATATTCAATATCTCCCTCATTGAGGTTGGGATTTGTTTTTATGCCGTCAATTCTAATTCTACGTAACCGTTCAAACATAAAATATTTTTCATTATTATTAGATTGTTGTAAGTACGTGAATGCCTCGCATTGAAAAATGTGTCTGCCTTGGCGGCCTATATCTTTCATTGCAATCGTTTTCATATTAGCCAAGTTCCTTCTTTTTTTTTCAATTAACTTCAAGAAGGACTGTTCAAAAATTTCATTCATCTAAGATTAGTTTTAGGTAGACCTTCAATAAAAAATATAGGGACATTCATGGGACTTCAACTACTGCTATTCTAGGTCCTCCATTGCATCATCAATATATTAGTTTACAAAGATGAATGTCTTTGCAGCATGTGGTAAATCCTGTGCTTTTCATAAGCCGGGTGGAGGTATATCCTGGCAAAATATCAGTGCTGTCTTATTATTTCCAGATATTTCGGATTTCATGTGATGATTTACCAAGGAGACTTGTATGCAGCTACTTTAGGTAACTCAGTTTACAAATTAGATCATGTTAGGAAGTGCAGATGGTGATTGTCTGTAAACAACCTTTCAGATCTAAGTGCAAATCTCTCTACAATTGCAGGTAACAGTAACTCTTTAGTAGCGGGAACAAATGCCAATGTGCATTTCCGACTATCTGCATGCAAATTCAACAGCCTGGGAGGTACGAGTGCTGACGGGGCGGATAGTCCTAACGAAAAAGCTTACGATATTGTTACAGGGCACGACTCTCTGCTTCTATGCAATCGGTATTGGTACGTTTTATTTGAACATTGATGCTTAGCATCAATCACTTTAACAAGGTTGTCGTCTAGGTCGTAAATAAACTTCTTCCAATCTACAACTTCGATTCGGATTTTCTTGTGATGGGATTCTCCGGTAATTTAATGCCTCAGTAATATTCCCCTTGTTGTCAAAATAAATTTCAGCACTCTTATAAGGTTGGTAGACGCAGCAGACTCAAAATCTGCCGTTCGCAAGGATGTGCTGGTTCGATTCCAGTCTCGGGCAAGCCTCTTTTCAAATCCTTTGACCCATAAAAAGAATAAGTCCCACAGAATACAGCAAAGGCAATCATTAGATTGCCTTTTTTATTTTTCAACAAGTAATTTCTAATATCTAGTCCGAGCAATTAGCTCTAATTTTACAACTGATAAATTATAAATATGAAACCATCTGTTACTAATCGAATACTGTCCCAAATGTCATTGGTTATTGCGAGCCGCTTACATGGCGCAGGAATTTCTCACCACTTTTGAAAGTGAATTAGATTCAGTTGCCCTTAAGCCAAGTGATGTAAATGGGAATTTTCTTATAAGCATTAATGGTAAAAAGATATTTGATCGCAAAGAATTTGGCGGCTTCCCTGAAATTAAAGAATTAAAACAATTAGTCCGGGATGTGGTTGCCCCTGGGAAAAACCTCGGTCATACAGATACAAAAACACATCACCAGTCTTAAGTAAAATATATGCCGGAATATATTTCAACTTCCATCTCAACCTTTCCCGCTGATAAAATGGATTGTTTTCGCAATTTCAATACACATGATGAATTGAACAATCTATAACCCAATCGCCTCTTTTTTTACAGCTACAAAATTTTCTTTTGTTGCATCGCAAACGCAGCAGCAATAAGTATTAGGCAATTGATTAAATAATGTTCCGGGATCAATTCCATTTTCCGGTTCCCCAACCTGCTCATCATATACTGTCAGGCAATTTTTACATTGGTAAACAATATCTCCTTCTTTTTCTAATGGCATTATTAATTTTTTTATCCCGGGAATGAGTAGCTCTTCCTCTTTCCTATCGGCATGATATTTATAATAAGAAAGAACGGCACGCCGCAATTGCTCAGCTAACAAAAATTTCGGATTGTCTTTACTATAAGCATAGCCAGTACGTTCATTGGGATTAAAGTCTTTGGCACATAAAATATCATATAGATGTAAAAAACCGAATTTCCCGATCCTGATCAAAGGCTTTCGTCTAACCAATATGCTGCTGAACACTTCACTTTTCATTTTTGTTTTTATCCCGATACATACACCGAATGTTCTTGTATCATCGTCATTCAGGTATTTTACCAAATGATGTTTTAGTTTTAATGCAGTCAAACTATTATCATCCACCTGGAAGTTCAGCTCGTTTGCAGCATGTCGAACATTTATCTGAAATTTATCTAATAGATAATTCCAGTCTTTCCTGTTTTTCTCTTCAATGCCCTTTATGATTATAGTTTTCCAGGGTGTGGAGCACAACTGTCCTATCCTGGTTATAAGACAAAGCTGACAAACCTCCTTTAAAAATTTTATGCTGAACAATTCATCTCGTCTGTAAATGCCCAGCCAGTATTTATCATTATATCTATTCAGTCCTTCGTAATAAGGAAGTTTGAATGGTGGTAATGCCAGTGGCCCATCTGCAGGTTTTGTATTAAAATCAGCTCTCCTTGTCATTTCATATAACTCATCGCCGCTCGCTGAATTATTATCATAAAATTTTCCCGGATTTTGCAAAATGACTTCTTCGATATGCTTTGAAAAAACTGCTACATCATTTGTATAAACAATATCCTTCCATTCGTAAACAATATTTGTTTTAGGAAACCGAATAAACAAATGCCAAAAATGTGAAGATGATGGTGATGCAACCCAATTGATATTACCGGTAAGCAAAGGAGTAAAACTCTGGTTACTATCACTGATATTTATTTTTAACCGCGGTTGGTAATCTATCAGGTCAAATATATCCTTGTACACACTTTCGTTAAGCCATGTATTGGTAATAAAAACTTCCTCCGCAGGGTAAGAGCTTACTATATTGGGGAATTCATCTTTATTTATTTCGTAGCTGATGCCGAGCATATCAAGATCATTTGTTATTTTTTTCATCTCTACAATGGCTACATCAAGTAACAATTGTTGTCGTAGCCCAAATCGTACATAAAGCAATCCCGATCTTTCGGCAGCAAGTAAAATATTGTAAAGGTCACCGGGAGAAATAATGCCTCCTTTGAAATTGACCTTAACTGTATTTATATTTTTCATAATGGCAGTTTTTTAATTTTTCTTCCCAAATTTCATACATAATTCCATGAACACCTGTTCATATTTTAAACCACTTATAAAAAATATATCCACCTTTTAGTTGACTAAATTGAATTCCTTCATAAAGAAAAGAACAAAACTATTGGACAAACCTAAGCTTGCCTCATTTACTAACAATTAACAAATAACAAGAACCGCTGACCTATTTTTGGCCTTACAATAAGGGATGTTAGTTATACGACGATCATATAAAACCATTTTTTCTCTGTTGATCATCATTTTCACTTTTGTTTCTGAAGCGGCAAATCAGGAACTGTATATTGACTCTTTACAGAAATTTGGATACAAAAAAGAAATACCTCAGCAATATGAAAAGCCCATCCTCACCGCTTTATCTTATTTTCCTGAATTGAAAAATGTACATATTGTTTTTAAAATTAAAAAAGCATACTCAGGCCTTACCACAAAGCCAAATTTTGCCGGCGTATTTAAAAGAAAGGACCATCGTACCTATATTATTACGATCAGCAACGAGACAATTGATACATTGAAACCTCTTCTTCTTCAGAACCTCACATTCGAACAACAGGTCGGCGTTATCGGGCATGAGCTAAGTCATGTGGTTGATTTCAACAGCAATAATTTCCCTCAAACAATTGGTGTTGGTATCGGTCATATTTCAAAACGATACCTGGATAAAATGGAATTTAATACTGACCGGATATGTATTCAACATGGTCTTGGCAAATATCTTCTTGCGTACAGTAAACATGTAAGAGAAACAATGCATGTTCATAATTGGCGCGGCAGCGACTATGTAAATAAAGGAAACGGGAATGGAAAGTACGAGCGGTATATGAACCCAGATACAATAGAAAAGACCATGCGTGAGATGGAAACTCACTGATCAGGGATCGATCTTTACCTGTACTATATTGCCCGGTTGTCTTGCCCCTTCATTTGCAATAAACAGGTCGCCGGCAGAATTGAATGTGATCCCCTCCGGTTGAGCAAATTCATTGCTATTTAACCCGTATAATTTCTTAATGTTTCCGTCTGCATCTGTGATCAGCAACTGCCGGATTGCGTCCATCGATAATATACATATCGCCACTGACAGGATGAATTGAAATGCCTGAAGGATTAATCGTGCTTCTCTTTTTTTTATCAGAACCATTTCCAAACACTTTATTCTGCAGGTCTATTTTAAATACAGGTTGTTGATCCATTTTTTTTGAATCCAGGTCAAATGCATAGATGCCCTTATAATTTTCTGTACCGGGCCCTCCACCTTTGATGGCTATTAATAACCTGTTATTTTTTTTATCATAGCAAAGTCCTTCGGGATCTTGTTTTATGGTTAAGTGAGTGCTATATTCTTTTACTGATGGTTTTGCTGCATTTATATTGTCCACTTCAAACAATTTTCCATCGGTACGTAACACCCAAACAGTTTCACCAACCAATGCCAGTTCCTCGTAATCGCCTGCAGGGCCAAATGAAATTTCCTTTTCAACCGATGATGATGCAGCATTATAAATAAATATTTTTCCCAATTCATCCTGGACACATGCAAAACGCAGTTCGTCCATGTATGAAAGCCCTGATATCTCTGTCAGATCTTTGGGCATGTTCCATTTTTTAACAATGGTTATCGCAATATCGGCTGAGCCCTTTTCCTTTTCAGTTTTTGATCCATCTAAAAAAAATAAGCCACTTGTATTTAGTACAACCATTCCCAACAATCCTGCAAATAAAACGGGTGTCTTAATGATCTTCATTTTAAATTTCTTTGCTTTTATTTTTGCTATCGTCAAAGTTAATTGGGAATTGGTTTAGACAATCTCTCATTTTTTTAGATCAAAAACAACCTTTGCATTCTTTTGCTCGCTGGATGAGATAAGAACTTCATAACGGTTGCTTGCTGTGGTGATGATCATGACGGAAGTATTTGGCGGTATAGAACCTAAATTTTCAGCAACCATAACAATTTCATGGTGAGGTTGATCCGGATTCACACCGATGGTGACCGTGATCGGTTTGTGAGAAAGACGCAAATGCGATCTTATTAATTCATTGTTGTGATAGATGCTGATCGTATCGCCATCGATCTCGCCATTATCATAAAGTTCAATTTTTATTTCACTGGCTTCCGTTTCAATTCTCCTGACCAATGCATTTTCCCTGGTCTTTAGGACCAATGGAGTTGAAGTAACTATTTTTTGATTTGTTTTTAAAGTTGAACTTGCTTTCGATATCGTATCAGTTTTCGGCTTGATCACCACGGCCACCTGTTCTTTCTTCTGGGGTGAAGTTGTTGCTTTTTTGGGGGCCGGCTTTGAAGTAGCAGGTTTCTTGGATGCAGTTAAAGGTTTTGTTGTTGAAGTTGTTTTGGGAGCCACCTGGGTAATTTGTTTCACACATTCGCGGAATGTGATATCATCTAATGCAAAATCATTTCCACAACCACTTGGATTTTTATCCATCATTACTAACATCAATGTTGATGTTGCAGCAGGCGTGGTAAAAAGGGCACGATGTAGTGTCCATCTCGCATCTTCTAATCTTGGTATTTCGCCTGTAACGATACTTGCAATAACCTTTCCTTCCGGTGTTTCCAACCGGATATTCAGATCAGGCAATAATGTATATCCACATTTTTTTGTGGGTCTGCAAAGATTCATTAGCCACAGACCGAGTTCATAGATGGTGTTACTCTTCAACCCGGTAACAGGCATTTTTAGAAATACAGCTTCCGCTCTTCCTGCATTTACCAGCAACATATTTCCATTGGCATCTCCGGCCGTATGATCCTGATAAAGAGTATGCCAATCGTCA
This sequence comes from uncultured Bacteroidota bacterium, assembly GCA_963746915.1. Classification (GTDB taxonomy): domain Bacteria; phylum Bacteroidota; class Bacteroidia; order Chitinophagales; family Chitinophagaceae; genus VBAS01. The sequence continues at coordinate 245,100 of CAVVDD010000007.1, forward strand.
TTAAAGCAGGCACTGGTATAAGAAGCAAATGAATAATATCCATCGGAAGGACAGTAGTGGGAAACCCGCTGGTAACTGTAAACATCATCAGTATTAACGTCACTTATATTACCAGCACCAAAATGAATCGTGAATTGGGGTGGCAGAAAGGTACAATTGGTCTGTTGCGCTTTCGATGAGAAGGCGAAGGAAAGAATAATGAGTATAAAACCTGGATTCTTCAATGTCTCCTGCACTTTACTCTTAAAGTTACTTCAAAAGGAGAATCTTTTTAAAACGATTGTATGAAAGGTAAAGCTGGTCATTACTTAATTTATTTTTGAACCATGGAGACATACGGACACGGTGTTGTCACGAAAGTTTCTTTGTGTTTCTTTGTGACTCCATGGTTTAAAATTTTTTATTTTATACGTTCACCCTTAGCGTCAAACTGACCAAGCACAGATCCCGTTACATGATCGTCGTCCTTTTTGATCAGTGTTATGCTAACATCGTTTCCCATGGCCTGGTAGTAAAGCGTCACTTCGTTATCTTTTACTTCTACCTTAGAACATTTGGTTATTTCTTTACCGGTAGAATCCTGTACTACTCCTGTTAGCTCATTGCCGCTTTTCTCCAATACATAAATTCTTTTCAGGTCCCCATAAGGAGTACCAGTCACCAATACTTTCCATTTGCCTGCAAAAAAATCTGCACCTGTTTTAGTTTGTGCATTTGTGCTAATTGCTAAAAGCAGCAATAATGACCCTATTACAATTGAGTTTATCTTTTTCATACAAGAATAATTTGAGTGTTTAAGTTATTTAAAAAAATTGACACAAGAGTTATGAGGAAAAAACTCAATGCTTTGTGATCTTCAGATCTTTAAAATAACCTTCTGTCCCACCATCAACCCATAATCCGATCGCACCTGAAACATTGTCGCCAAGTTTTAGATCGTTCACAATTAAAGAAGGCTGTTTGTTATCATTTAAAAATAGTTTGGCTTGTTTTCCTTTCACTTCAATTCGCATAGTTATCCATTCATTGAGACCCATGTCAGCATACGATTCGTAAACACCTTCAGCTTCTTTTCTTAACCTGTCAAAAGCATAGTCGGGGTGAGAAAAATATTGAATGGAATGATTTCGTCTCAATTGATCTTCAGCCCGGCCATTGGTTGGACGCAGATAAATTCCTTCAAATCTTGAATTCAGTGAATCAATGTGAAAGGCGACTCCAATAAAACCCCTGGCGGATGCTGATGCGTTTTTTAATAACCGGCTTAATACTTTTACTTCAATAGTTCCGTCTTTGAGGTCAATGCCTTTTACTTTCACAAAAGTTGGCAGGTCTGCACCTATTAGTGTGGAATCCTTGACAACTTTTACAACTTTTTTGTCATTCATTTTTTCGATTGACATATAAACCCCATTTGCTTCAAGATTGCTTTTATCAAACCCGATCGTTTGTGAATATGAGTTCATTGAAAACGCAATTCCTGCGATCATGAATAAGTATCTGTTCATAGTGTTAAGTTATTTAATTTCTGTGTGTTTCCTTCCTTTGTGTCTTTGCGTGAAATTTTCCAGGTAAGACCCCCAAGCAGACGAAAGATTCTTAATCACACTCAATTTCTTAAGAGCCTGTGTTTACTTTCAACTTAACCAAAGTCAATAATCTCAATAACCCAATTTGCCTGAGTCATTATCTTCTATATTCGTCGCGAATTATCATAAGATAAGGTTTAATGGTTAATGGTTTTTGATTAGAAAAAGCCCCCTGGTTTCCACCGGAGGGCTTTATTTTTTGTCTCGTATGTTTGATTAGTCTGCTTATATCTTAATTCCCACTGTTAGATAAACATTTCTTCCATCGCTTGGCCAAATACCGGGACCGGGATAGAATGTCGGCCGCTTGGTAAAATATTGTTTGTTGAAAATATTATTGATGCCGGCACGTATGCTGAAAAATGAATTTGTACGCAGTGATGCATTAAAATCCCAAACAGAATAAGCAGGGGTGTATCCTTTAGCACCGCTTGCAGGCGGCACAACAGTATTCAATGCATCAGAAAATGTTGATGAAGTGTAGTTATATAAAATAGTACAGCTAAATCCTTTGAATAAAATATCAAGACCATTCCTGCTTATCCATTCCGGTACAGCTTCTACCCTGTTTCCAACAATTGATTTATTCGATATGCCGTCTGCCACTTGTCCTGTCGTGTACTTTGCATCCATAAAAGCAGTGGATGTAAACAGACCGGCATATAAATTACGGGCAACAGGAAATTTATATTGAACAAAAAATTCAAAACCATTTGTTCGGCTGTCTCCGATATTTGTTTTGTAAGTGTAGGGTTGTCCTGTATTATCCTGCAGCACCAACGTTCCCATTCTGTTTTTGTAAATAAGCCTGAAAAAATTTATATCATATTGCAAACGCTTCAACACTTTTCCTCTTACACCCAATTCCGCATTATAACCAAATGCATCTTCAAGGTCTTTGTCAATTTGTTCGTAGGTAGATGCAGGAACAATATCTTTAAATATCACGGGGCGATAAGCCTGTGATACTCCACCGTACAAAGTATTTTCTTTATCAAGATTATACTGGGTGCTAACTCCCAATAAAGCAAAACTGTGATCGATCGTTGTTGGTAAAGGATTAACCGTATAATATTTAATGATGCCGTCCATCTTTGAATCGCCATTTTCAAATCTTATACCCGGAGACACTGTCCATTTATTAGTGATCTGAAAAATATTTTCAGCAAACAAAGCAATGTTGTTTGTTTTAAAATGAATATCTCTGCCAAACCCTGGTTCTACCAAAGTCAGGTCATAATCAGTTCCTGTAGTTCCTTTACCTAATTGCTGGCGATGAAGATCATTGTTCATATAAGCAATGCCTGTTGCCAGCTTGCTTTCCATTTTTCCAATAACATAACGATGGATCAAACGCAATTCAATTGTCTTGCTGTTGAAGCCATCAATATCAACCTGCCTGTTTTTATATTCACCGGTTACACGGTTGATAGTATCGGGCACATTGGCAAACGCATCAAATTGCACACTGTTTCTTTTACCGAATACTCCTGATGCAAGTATGTTGATCCTTGTTTGTTCGGATAATTTCCAGGTAAATGTTAGCGATGGAACATAAATATCAGGGCTGAAATAATTGCGGCTTCTTGTACTCATTGTTGGCTCCGCATAAAACATACTGTCATTTAATGGACCGGGTATCTGGTATCGATATTCGCTTCGTCCCAATTCTGCTTTTAAAGACATGTTGGAATTGAACTGGTAATTCAGTTGAACAAACTGTGCATTGGCATTTGACTCGCCGTTGTCGCGATAACCATTTGAATGCCGCCCATAGTAATAAGCGTAATAAGAAAACTTTTTATAAGTGCCGCTTATTGCATTGAAACTGCTTAATAAATTATAAGAACCAACTGTATTAATACTTTCAAAAGAAAATGCCTTAGTTGAATCCGGTTTCCTGGTTGTATAATTGATCATGCCGCCAAACTGTGCTCCATATTGCAACGAACCTGTTCCTCTAATCAATTCTATTTTTTCAAAACTTTCCATCGGCGCACTATAATGGCTGGCGGGGTAGCCATACATATCGGAGTTAATGATCACTCCGTTTTGACGGACATTAAACTCCCAGCTGCGATGCGGATCAAGTCCACGGGTAGAAATATTTAATTGGTTACCGCTGCCATCCATGTCGTACACAAATACTCCCGGGATCTTTGAAAAAAGCTGGCGACCGGTCTTGATGGCAATATTTGCATTTGTTCCGGCAAGGTTCACCACTTCATTTTTTTTGCCACTGTTCAGAAAACCATTGTACTCATCAGGTAAACGGGTGATATCCCTGCGTTGCCAGGCTTTTATGATAACTTCTTTTAATTCCTTTGGCTGGAGACTGTCAGTATTGTTTTGTGAAAAACAAACTGATTGCAAAACGATCACTCCCACAATTAAAAACAACATTTTCTGCATCCGACAAATATAATAAAGAAGATGAAAATGATTGGCTGATCCTTGTCATAAAACAGATCATTGTCGATGGAATGCGATTGATTATCTACGAATGGTAATTGATTTTTGTTTCTACTTTTTTTATGCTTGCCCACCGAAGCTTCTTGTCCAACGAAGCTTTAGCATAGTTGGATAGCGTAGGTGGGTACTAAGCTGTATTGCTGCTATTAGGCTTTCGTTGTGTCACTCACTTGTGCGTTCAGTAATTCTATTCAGCTTTTTAGGTATGCTCGGTCACACTTACTTGTTTTTTTAAACCACGGAGACACAAATGCAAAAAGAAACACAGAGAAAAACCCGTGACTCACAGTGTCCCTGTAATGGCTCTTGTTCATTGATGATAGATTCTATTTCAGCCATCAGTTTTTCAATTTGCTTATCAAAGTTTTTAATCAGTCGCAATTGTGTTTGCATGATGATGTCTTTTTCAGAGATACCGATATGCCCGTATTCTTTGACAGCACAGGTTAATGCAGCTCGTTGCTTTACTAACCTGTCACGGGTAGAATGTAGCATCTGCAAGCGTTTCAAGGCATCACTGACAGGTACATCAATTGCAAGCTTATCTTTTTTTTCGTAGCCATAGGCAGCGATTCTGGCAGCATCCAGTTTATCTGTTTTGCCACGCACCAGCCCGATTGATCTTTTAATCGCAAGGGCATTGACTTTGCAAAAAGCAATTTGATGCTTGTGTAAAAAGCTTTCAAAACAAAAACTGTAAAGTCCGGTGTGTTCCATCACGATCATTGTTTCTGAAGGATTGACGTTCTGTTGCTGTAGCCATTGCAATAAATTTTTAAACCCTGCAATTGAGTTTTCGATTTTAATGTGAGTGTGTAGCAAATGGCAAACCATGTCAATACTTTGTTTGGAGAGGTCGGCTCCGATGATGTGCTGAAGTTTCATAAATTTGTTATTAAGACTTACAAAAAAGTTGCCTAGCCTAAGACCTTTAATTAGTCTTTAAGGACTTACTATTCTAAATGGGCCTTGGCAACCGTGGATGGTGAGTGGGGACTAATACACGGAATAGACCTACCAGTCTATGACTCCGTCAAGTTCACCCCACTTTCCTTCCACAAAATTCATCATCTGTTTCTACTATCCATTATTTCAAAGAACTACTTTAATCTAAAGGTCTCGGTGGTTCAATTTTATTTTCAATCCTCTCGCCGGCTACATAATAAAAACCACAAATGATCAGCCACTTCTTTGTGGCAATAGATTGTTTAAATTTACTAATGAACCCTTAACCAAAACTGCATGCGACTAACTCCCTTTTTCAAACTATCAATTCTCCTTTTGCTGACAACCCTGATCTCGTTTGCATCAAATGGTAAACCCAATAAAAAGCTGCGGATCGAAATAAATAAGAATGTCGAGTTACTGGGAATTGGCTACTTTATTGGATTCGAGGGAGTGGACATAGAAACGAAGACGGTTGAAATTAATGGAAAGAAAATACCAAAAAAGGATTGGCATAATTACGGGTTCTGGCATTTATGAGAAATACAAAAAATTTGGAACAAGCGAGAACCTTGGAAAAAGTTTTGCAGTGGCTGACCATTTATGGCTTGACTACCTGATCAGCCTGCTGCTCCAGGTTGATGATTTCCCCCATGCTAAACTAAAAGAGTCGATCGACCAGTCTTACTATATCAATTTCTCAAAGACCAAAGATCTGCAGGAGGCAAAGAAGAACGTAACTATTTTCCTGGATGGCATGAATGAATTTTACAAAGAGATCGGGCTCGACAACTATTTTATAGAGACCGATAAATTTTACAAAAAGGCGATCGATGAGATCAACAGCGTATTGCCAAAGCAGGATTTTATTGGTGCCATGGAAAAGTTTTATAACAAAAAGTTTGACGCTTATATCCTGATCCCAAGCCTTACAATACCAAAAGGAATGGGCTTTGGAATAAAATATACACTTGACAAAAAAACTCATGTACTGAATGTATTTGGATCACTCGACTTCCAGGAATTCTTAAATACTACTGAATTGAAAATGGGGTTTGCCAACGAAAAGAGGCTGCGTGAATTGAGTGTACATGAATTTGGGCATTCATTTGTAAATCCCGAAGTGGACAAGCTACCCAAAGAGAAATTCTCACAAACAGAATTTTTGTTTGAACCACTGAAATCTAAAATGAGTGACCAGGGTTACAACACATGGAAGGTTTGCGTTTATGAACACTTTGTAAGAGCCGGCGAGATCATGATCGCAGAAAAATTGGGTGATGTAGATGGAGCTAAAAGGCTACACTCTGAATATGAGCAGGACAGAAAGTTTGTATATATACCGGCCATATTAGTTGAGCTTAAAAAATATGATAAGGGAACTTATAAGACATATTATGATGCGGTTCTAAAGGCAATGGAAGAACTGGCCAGGAACCACGGAGGCACAAAGGCACAATGAAACACAGAGAACTTTGTGATACTCTGTGTCCCCGTGTCACCGTGGTTCAAAAAAACAAATCAAGTACTGATCTTCCATCCTCCGTTCCTGGAACGTTACAGGATTTTCGTAAAGAACTTTGCTTTAGCTTTACTGCAAAACAATATTATTAAAGACAATAAAACTGAATTGATGAAAGTAATTCACAGTGTACACCCGGAAGATTTTGTCAAACTACGATACTAAAAAAATAAGAGAGAAATTTTTACTGGAGAATTTAGTACAGCCGGATAAACTCGAATGCGTCTATACTCATTATGACCGGATGATAATTGGCGCTGCAAACCCGGTAGACCAGGCTTTACAATTAGGCACCTACGAACAATTAAAAGCGGATCACTTTCTCAGCCGTCGTGAGATCGGCATCATTAATATTGCAGGCAATGGAAGTGTAACAGTTGATGGAGAAAAATTTGAGTTGGAGAAACAAGATTGTCTTTATATAGGAAAAGGGAAACAGAAAATAATTTTTACCAGCACTAATAAAAGTTCGCCGGCAAAATTCATCTTCTTCTCCTGTCCTGCTCACCAGGAATTTCCAACACGGTTAATGAAACCCGCCGAAGCATTGCCTGCAGAAATGGGAAGTCTTGATAACAATAATCATCGTGTAATAAATAAATATATTCATAACGATGGCATCCAAAGCTGCCAGTTAGTATTAGGCGTTACTAATTTTAAAAAAGGAAGCATCTGGAACACCATGCCACCGCATCTGCACGACAGGCGAATGGAATCTTATTTTTATTTTGATCTGCCCGAAGGACAACGAGTCATTCACTTTATGGGTGAGCCAAATGAAACAAGGCATATTTTTTTGAATAATGAACAGGCAATTCTGTCGCCGGCATGGAGCATTCACAGTGGTGTGGCAACAGCGAATTATTCCTTTATCTGGGCAATGGCCGGTGAAAATAAAGTTTTCACTGATATGGACCCGGTTCCTGTGCAGTCTTTAAAATAATCGTTATTACCGGATAAAGCCTGGCAGATCATCAAACAGTTTTGATTGTTCCTTATCAAGCAGGTGATCCTTTGCAGCAAAGACAAGTGATTTGAATCCAGTAAATATTTCCCTGTTAAAATTGAGCATAGTGGTGATCTCTGTTTCATTTACATTTCCTGCAGTTCCTTCTTTATATAAATGTTGAAGCGTAGTAGTATAACCTGCGGTTACTGACTTATATATTTCAGTAAGTTCTTTGGCTTTATCCTGTTTATTCTCTTTTAATAATTCCTGTATTGCATTGCAAAATTTTTGAACTTCATCTCTTGTTTCTTTATAAAATGCAAATTTTATTTCATTACTTGAATTTTGAAGCTGCTCCTTATCCGGCAATGCATCTTTAAAACTTTTAACGGCATACATGCCGTTTCGAATTGATGACATAAGCCTGTCCAGCATTTCCAGGTCTTCTTTGTTAGTGGTGGTTTTCTGCAGTTGGATATAATAACTGTGTATCTCTCCATAAAGGAATTTTATATACTCATATTTTTCCAGGATATTATGATCCAGGTATTTTTTATTGAGTTTTGTTTCCGGTTGCTTTTTATCAGGAATTTCAAAACAGCTTAATGCATAATTGCAAACCATTTCAATAAAATGATTTGTTTCTTTTGCAAGAGCATCCAATGCGGTGGAAGGCTCTTTTACTTCTACTTTATGAATAAACATTGTTTCATCAACTGTAGAACGAAACCGGTTATCAAGAAAGCGTCCCAGCACATTCAATAAAGGATAAAAGAGAATGATGCCAAAAATGTTTATGAAGCTTTGGAAAAAAACAAGTGCTATCAGGTTATCTTTTATCCCAATAATTTCTGTTATTAACCGGTTTACCGGGGAAAGAAATATCAATACAATAGTAACTGTGATCACATTGATAAGGAAATTACCCAGTGCCACTCTTTTTTTTACCGCCGAGCCTTTTATACTTGCAAAAAAAAGTTTTATGGTTGTTCCCACTTCTGATCCGAGTGTGATAGCCATTGAATCATGTAAATTGATTGCGCCTGCAAATAAAGCACTTAATGTAAGTGCCATTGTAGCCGAACTGGCTTGAATGATCGAAGTAATAATAAATCCAATAAGAAAAAAAACAATTACCGGCGAATTTTCATATTGGGTCAGATCTACCTGCTGAACTATATCTTCAATACCTGTTTTTATATTACCAAGACCAACGAACAAAAAACTAAAGCCAAGCAAAAAGCGGCTCCAATTATACAATGGCGAAGTTTTATTTAGAATCACATAGCCCAGCCCTGCGATCCCTGTAACTGGTAATGCAATATTCTCAATATTCACTTTGAAACCAACCAATGCAACGATCCAATTGCTGATCGTTGTACCAAGATTTGCACCGAGAATAATAGCCAATGCATTTTGCATATGAATAATACCGGCACCTACAAAAGCCAGTACCATTAAACTTACTACAGAGCTACTTTGCAATACCGCGGTGACTAAAGCGCCTCCGCCAATAGCTTTTATTTTATTTTCTGTCTGTCTTTTTAAAAAAAGTTTGAATCTTCTGCCAGCGAGTTCCTGCAATGACTCTTCGAGGAATTTTATCCCCAATAAAAAAATGGCTACTCCCGCCAGCATTTTCCATATATCAATTGACTCAAGCATGATCAATACGAAACAAATACTTATCCAACTAATTTCTATTGATAAAAATCAGGAGCCGGACGATTTTAATCAAATATAATCATGAACCGATTCTAAATTATATTTGCTAAATAACCCCGCCAAAATGAATATTGAATTTAATCGCAATGAAGATGCAATGAAATTGCTGCTCAGCGAGATGCGTCAGCGTTTGCAAAAAATATATGAAGGCGGCGGTAAAAAAGCAATTGAAAAGCAAAAAGAAAAAAACAAACTTACTCCGCGGCAACGTATAGAATACTTAACGGATAAAGACAAACCATTTATTGAGATCGGCGCTTTTGCCGGTTACAAAATGTATGATGAACAAGGCGGTTGTCCTGCAGGAGGTACAGTTGCCGGTGTCGGTTATGTAAGCGGCAGGCAATGTGTTATTCTTGCGAATGATCAAACTGTAAAAGCCGGTGCCTGGTTTCCGATCACCGGTAAAAAAAATCTCCGCATGCAGGAGATCGCTATGGAAAATCATTTGCCTGTTATTTATCTTGTTGACAGTGCCGGTGTTTTTCTTCCAATGCAGGATGAGATCTTTCCCGACAAAGAACATTTCGGAAGAATATTTCACAACAATGCAAGAATGAGTGCAATGGGCATTACACAAATTGCTGCAGTGATGGGCCCTTGTGTTGCAGGTGGCGCTTATTTGCCAATCATGAGCGATGAAACCTTAATGGTAGAAGGAAATGGTTCCATCTTTTTAGCAGGACCTTATCTTGTAAAAGCTGCTATTGGTGAAGATATAGATACAGAAACATTAGGTGGTGCAAATACTCATACAGAAATTTCCGGAATTGCAGATTATAAATTTAAGACAGAACAGGAATGCATGGATCATATTAAACGCATGATCTCAATGCTGGGAGAAAAAGAAAAAGCAGGTTTCGACAGAATAAAACCAGCACTCCCTAAAAAAGATCCTGATGAATTGTATGGATTGTTGCCTCTTGATGGAAAGACATACGATATAGTTGATATTATTGAAAGAATTGTTGATAATTCAGAATTCGAACAATTCAAAGAAGATTATGGTAAAACAATTGTTTGCGGCTATGGAAGAATTGATGGTTGGGCAGTTGGCATTGTAGCCAATCAACGAAAGATCGTTAAAACAAAAAAAGGCGAGATGCAATTAGGTGGAGTTATTTATAACGATAGCGCCGATAAAGCTGCACGATTTATTCTCAATTGCAATCAGAAAAAGATACCACTGGTTTTTTTACAGGATGTAACTGGTTTTATGGTTGGCAGTCGCAGCGAACATGCAGGAATTATTAAAGATGGCGCCAAAATGGTAAATGCAGTTGCTAATTCAGTTGTTCCAAAGATCACGATCATCATCGGCAACTCTTATGGTGCCGGTAATTATGCAATGTGTGGTAAGGCCTATGATCCACGGTTTATTTATGCATGGCCAACAGCAAAAATCGCTGTTATGGGTGGCGACCAGGCCGCAAAAACATTGTTGCAAATTCAAGTGAATGCAATGAAATCCAAAGGACAAGAAGTGAAGCCTGAAGAAGAACAAAAGTTATTATCTGAAATAATTAACCGGTACGAATTACAAACAACTCCTTACTACGCTGCAGCACGACTATGGGTTGATGATATTATCGATCCGATTCAAACAAGAAAAGTGATCGCAGAAGCTATCGCTGCTTCCAATAATAATCCTGATTTTCCGAACTATAAAATTGGGTGTATTCCAGGTCTGAATATTGTTAGAGTTGTAGGAAAAAATGTTTTTTTTGAAAATAAAATTTAGTTACTTTCACTCCCATAATCAACACTAACTGAACGCTTATGAAGAAATCTACATTCTCTGGATTCTTATTAGCATCACTTATCTATCCTTACCCTACTGCAATCATGTAAAGACGACCGTTACCTTTTAGCACCACCCCCCGTTCCTGATCAATCATTTGTTGAAGAATTTGATACTGTAAAAAGTGCTTATAATAGAGGATGGCGTTTTATAAACAGGAGTGAAGTCATTGGACGTCGCAACTGGCAAAACCCGGATGCAAATTCAGGCATTCCTTTTATATCATGGTCGGGTACAGGTAATGGTTACCTGTGGGCCGATTATCAATCCACGGTTTCGGATGCAGGCACTATCAGTAACTGGGCAGTATCTCCGGAATTGACAATGCAGAATGGCGATAAAATTGTTTTTTATCACCCGTGCACAATTACTTTCTTTTAATGGCGATTCAACTGATTTTGTCAATCGCATGCAAGTGAGACTGAATAAAACTACTTCGTTGAATTGTGGTGATGGAACGGATCCCGGTGATTTCACTGTTCCACTTCTTGATATTAATCCTTTCTATTACGAATTTCTTAAAAGTGCTTTTACTAACCCGGCGAACCCACTTTACATGCAGGCAAGGCAAGCTTACCCACATGTATGGACGAGATTTGAAGCTACTGTTATTGGCCTCGATGGTCCAACAAAAGGAAGATTTGCATTCCGATACTTTACTGAAGAGGCAGGAGCCAATGGACGTGGTACTTCTATTGCTATTGACGCCGTGTCCTATAACAGCAAAAAATAATTCTTAATTAAAATTATTTAGTACTAACCCAAAAAAACTCAAATGACTAAAGGAAATTTACTTCTTATTGGTTTCGTACTTACAATATTTTCTTCAGTTCTTATTACTTCCTGTGGTGAAGAAGAAGTGACAGCAAAATCATCACAGCCTGCCAGTCTTTCTTATCATGAAGAGTTTGATTCAATGCAACGTGTGATCGATATGGGTTGGAAAGGTGTAAACCTTAGTGATCCTGTAGGTGGTGACTCATGGCAGCAAGGTTCTTTTGTTGCAGATAATGTAAAAGGTGGCCCTTTCTTCTCCAGTATCAGTGCACATTCTTACAAAGCAAGTGCAAACGAGCTTGCATTTGTTCCTTATACTGCCGGTGCAGGATTATCCTTTATCAATTGCTGGTTATTAACACCGGAACTTTCCATGAAAAATGGTGATATAATTTCTTTCTGGACAACAACAGCTGATCCTGTTGATTTTCCTGACCGAATGCAGGTTTGGTTAAATCCAACTAACAACAGCACTAATGTTGGCAGAACTCCAGCAGAAACCGGCGACTTTACTGTTAAACTTCTTGATCTTAATCCCAATCTTTCTGCCAACCCATATCCTGGTGGTTACCCAACTACATGGACAAAGTTTGAAATAGTTATTTCAGGTTTGCCAAATGGAACAATACCTCAAAAACATCGTGTTGGTTTCAGATATTATGTAAAAGATGGTGGGCCAGATGGCGCAGCATCCAATGAGATCGGTATTGATGATTTTGATTTTATCAGCCAGTAAAAAATATTTTCTCTTATAAAAATCCAACTTTGGTTTTTCAAGGTTGGATTTTTTAATTTTATCACTTTCTATGAAAAAATATTTTTTCATTTTATTCTCTGTCTTTATTGCATTTGCATGCACCGATAATGCAGATAAAGAAAGCGCCAAAATATCTGCGCCTTTATCTGATTCATTATTAAAAGAACGGTGGAAAGTGATCAATATAGTGGCTGACAGCATTCGGGAAGGCGATCTCGTTTTACGTTGCGGTAATGATTTTATCAGCGAGTCGTTAAGCGATTTTAGTCAAAAGGAAAAACTATATTCTCATAGCGGGATTGCAATGATGGATAATGGAACAATGTATATTTATAGCAATATGGCCGGTGATATCAATCCGGATGAAATAATGCGCCGGGATATTGTCGATTCATTTATTACACCTGTTCACAATATTGCGGTAGGAGTATATCGGTATGACATTACAAATACAGAGCTTGAAAAATTAAAAGCCATTGTTCATACACATTATATGAATAAGTTGCAATTCGATATGAACTTTGATCTTTCAACAGATGATAAAATGTATTGCGCAGAAATGATCGCTAAATCAGTGGAGCAGGCAACTGAAAAAAGGATCACTTTTTCAAAAAGCCTGATAACTCCTGGTTTAAAAGATAAATATTTAAAAAAATTATTAGAAAAAAAAGTGATCCCATCGGCAAAAGTGGCGGAACAAAGAGAATACATAGCACTTGACAATTTATACATGAATCCTCACTGCAGAGAAGTAATAAAAATCGTTTTTGGCAAACCACAAATGCCAACTAAATTTCCGACACCTGAAAATTATCAGCATTGAGTAAACCTAACGTAATAATTTATACTGATGGCTCAAGCCGTGGCAACCCGGGACCCGGTGGCTATGGTACTATCCTGATCGCTGGAAATAATAAAAAAGAATTATCACAAGGATATAAAAAAACCACAAACAACAGAATGGAATTAATGGCTGTAATAGCCGCTTTGGAAGCATTAAAGAAAGACGGATTGAAAGTAGTTGTTTATTCAGACAGTAAATATGTTGTTGATTCGGTAGAAAAAGGATGGCTGAATACATGGATAGCTACCGATTTCAAAGGCGGCAAAAAAAATAAAGATCTATGGCTCCGGTTTTATCATCTTGCAAAAAAACAGTTCCTGCGTTTTGTTTGGGTAAAAGGACATGCAGACAATCCGCATAACAATCGTTGCGATCAATTGGCAACTGAAGCCGCTGATTCCGGAATACTAATAGATGATGAAGGTTTTGAAAGCAAGGGCAGCCTCTTATAAAAAAATCCTCTCGCCTGAGGCAAGAGGATCAAATATTTTAATTGTACTGCATTAAGTTTTACGCTGTCTGCATTTCTTTTTTCAATACACTCTTTCCTAAAAGGTAAAAACTTCCAAAGAAAACTCCGTTGAATAGTAATGTTGAAAGTACGCTCCATTTAAAAAATGGCAGAGCTTCAGAATAGCAAAGCATAAGTCCGCTAAATGATCTTGGGTAAGGTTGATTATTTATATCCCAACCTCCGCCTATCCAAACCATAAAATTAGAAATAAGGAAAAAGTAAACCGCACCGGCAAGTGAGCCTATGAATATTTGCCCGATCTTATTTCTATTAATAAAAAAGCCGATAATGGTAATAGAAGCGATCAATAAATAATTTTGCCATTGACCTGAATAAAATCCTTTGATGGTACTAAGTCCCTGGGAATATAAAAACTGGTAAAGAAGATCAGAAATGAACAAAGAAAGAACAGGAAATAGAAAAGCGAAACGTTTATCCTTGCTTATAGAGCCGGCAAAAAGCGCCATGGCGATCTGTGGGGCAAAACCCATCGGCCTGCTATCCCAAACCCTGTACAGGGCACAAGCAAGAATAAGTATAAATAATACCAGCAAATTCGATCTATTCAGTTTCATATACAAAGAAGGTTAGTTTGCAAAAATAAAAGAAATGTTTCAATAGCCGTCTTTAATTATTCACGGTTGTGAACAGATTTTTCTCCAGGTTTTGTAATTTACTGTATGGCCCAACACAATGATCTTGGTAAAGAAGGCGAAGCGCTGGCTCTTGAATATCTTCGAAAAAATGATTTTGAGATCCTTCATTGCAACTGGCGTTTTTCAAGATATGAGATCGATATAATTGCTAAAAAACAAGGCATGCTGCATATCATGGAGGTGAAAAGCCGGCATTTTTTTCCCGGCGCCTTTCCTGAAGAAAGTGTTACAAAAAAGAAATTTAATTTTTTGAAAAAAGCTGCGGAAGAATTTCTTTACATGCATCCGGAATACAAAGACATTCGATTCAACATACTTAGCATTACACTTTTTAAAAATAAAGATCCTGAGTTCTTCCTGATCGAAGATGTTTTTTTTTAACTCCAAATGACAAATCCCAATCCAATTCCAAATTCCTAATTACTAATTCCTTCACCCAGCAACTCATTCATCCTCGCTACCATTTTAAATGTCGCAGGGCATTGATCAAGATTTTCTTTATGCATATCAATGTATTCCATTATCTTTTTCTTTGTCAAATGCGGAAACCCTGCACAATCAGCCGGCCTCACTTCGTAAACATTGCACATATTAGTTCCCAGGTCAAGAAACTGGCAAGGTGTTGTTTTATTAAGCCACTTCACAGTACCCCTATCCTTTTTAAGCCATTTCTTCTTCATCTCATCTGGGCGCATTTTTAAAAAAGAAGCGATCTTTTTAATATCGGCATTCGTATAAGTAGGTGTCATTGTTTTGCAGCAATTAGCACAGGACAAACAATCTATTCCTTCCCATACATTGCTGCTTGCCTTTATTGCGATACTTTGCAGGCCCCGCGGAGAGTTTCTTTTTAAGCGGGTTATAAATCTAAAAAGCGGCTTTAGCCGGCGTGCTTCTTGTAACAACTTTCATTGAATAAGGTTATACTTGCAAACATGCAAGGTATAAGAAAAACTTTGCCAAACAGAATGCCTTGCTATTTTTGTTACATAAAATCAACATCAATGAGAATTATTTTTCCGCTTATCATATCTGTAATCATTTTTTCCTGTGGCAACTCAGGAAAAGCAAAAATGTTTTGCGATACAACATGCCAAAAGGATACAATTAAATTTATGAATGAAGCTCATAAACTAAAACCCTATATCTATATCAGCGCTGCTAATTGCCTGCCTGATTCTATTATCTGGAGCTATAGCGGTCTTGGTACTAACCGCAAGCTTTCATTCGATGATTTTGGAGGACATAAATTCAATTTGAACGAAAAATACATGAGCTGTTATTTCAATGATACCAGCTATGCATGGCTCTTATTTAATGATTGCAGCAATGGCCGGGGCTATTTTGCCAAGATCCCTTTTAATAAAAGTCAAAACATTCAAAGAAAAGGAAGTGCCCTTAATAAGTTTGACCCCCGGTTTGCCGTAGCAGATGGATTAGTGGTGTATACAGACAGGGGAAACATTTTTGTAGAAGAGATGGCCACCGGTAAAAAAGCAATGATGACATTTGGTAAAATGCTCGCTGATCTTGATTACGATGCTATGCATGAGTTTATTGATTCAGTAAGCATTTCTCCTACTCGCATATGGGCAAAAGTGCTGATGGGTAAAGAGTGGATGGCTATTGAAAAAAATATTACGCTGGAATGATCTGTGGAATTGGGAATTTGGGATTAGAAATTAGGCCTTCAAAACTTAAATGTCTCACCAAATTACCAATTACTAATTACTAATTCCTTAAACCATCATGTGGGAACCTTACAAAAAAGGATTCAAAGCTTACTTGCAACTGGAAAGATCTCTTTCAGATAATTCAGTGGAAGCATATATACGGGATATTGAAAAGCTAACCGATTATCTTCAGCATTCAGGCACATTAAAAAATCCATCCGAACTTAAACTAACCGATCTACAGCATTTCATTAAATGGATCAGTGAGTTGGGAATGTCCCCCACTTCACAGGCAAGAATTATTTCCGGTATAAAATCTTTTTATAAATATTGCCTGATCGAGCACATCAGTAAAAACGATCCCACTACTCTACTCGAAACGCCAAAACTTAAAAGAACATTACCCGATACATTAAGCTTCGATGAGATCGAAGACATCATTGCACAAATAGATCTTAGCAAACCCGAAGGCGGACGAAATAAGGCCATACTTGAAATACTTTACAGTTGCGGGCTGCGTGTAAGTGAATTAGTGAATCTTAAAATATCGCAATTATATTTTGATGTCGGTTTTATAAGAGTGATCGGCAAAGGCGATAAAGAAAGGTTGGTACCGGTTGGCAGCAGCGCAGTTAAATATGTGAACATCTATCTTAAAAATATTCGTGTGCATATACCTGTAAAGCCCGGCAATGAAGACATTGTTTTTCTCAATCGTCGTGGAAGCAAGCTTACAAGAGTGATGATCTTTCTTATTATAAAAGAGCTGGCAAAAAAAGCAGGAATAAAAAAAACAATTTCGCCGCATACATTTCGTCACAGTTTTGCTACGCATTTGGTAGAAGGCGGCGCCAACCTTCGTGCCGTGCAGGAAATGCTCGGTCATGAGAATATTACAACCACCCAGATCTATACACATCTCGATCGTGAATTCCTGAGAAAGACCTTAGAGCAATTTCATCCGGCGTTTAAGTGAGTTAATTTTTACCTGTACTCCGTAGTTAAGCGAAGGAGTATGTAACCAGCATTTGTAATTCTCATCAACGTCCCTTGCGTCGCACTCTTGTACTACAACAATTCTATTCAGCTTAAATCTCTTTATCTCATTCTCTCTTTTATTCTCTTAGCCCAAAAAAATAACCCCCGACGCTGCAGGGGCTTTTGTGTTATGGCTAAGTAAAGAGAGTACGAAGTGATAAGTAATTGTGATCTGAAAATTAAATAAGGGAACCGCTATTTGCAAGTAAAATCTACCGAAGTAGAATTACTGTTTATTGAATGATGATTTTCTCTGTATGTTTTTTACCTGACTTTTTATTTGTCATTCGAAGAAATAGACACCGGTTGTAGATCATTGGAATATTAAATGAATTAAATTTATTTTCAGTTTTCAAATATTACAGTTGTAGAATGAATTATTTGTCCGTTTTGATTTATCAGATCAGCCTGGTATTTCCCTGCTTCTGCTTTATTCAATTCAAGTTTCATCAAACCTCCGGCAGAAACAGGATTAGGATAAGACCTTAAAGAACTTATAAGTAAGCTGTCCTTAAAAATTCTTTGGAACAACTTCATCGGCTCTTTTTTCTTCCTTTGAATATATCTCAACTCACCACTACTACCGCCAAAAGTACCCGTCAGCATTGTATTCAACTGAACATTACATTGAATTTCATTTTTATTTGTATCAATTGTCATTTCTTTAGTTTCAAAACCAACACTGGAAAAAACAAGTGTTGTCGTTGTCTATTTGCAAAAGGACCAATATTGAAATTTCCATTAGCATCTGCGACAACACCAGACCTTGGTTCCTTTTATTACAACTGTAGCGTATGGAATTGCTCCGCCTTTTTCATCTACCAATTTTCCTGTTACTTTCTTTGATTTATTTGATATCTGGTTGATTATTGCAACTTTCATTTATATTTTTTCGAGTCTTATTTGAATCAACTAAAACAGTAGTATCCCCCATGAGTCTTAGTTTCCCTTGTGCTTTTGCTTTGGATGTAAAAAGAAAGGCGGGAATAATAAGCTGCAAAAAATATTTCATCCATGGAAGTCTTTTTCGTGGAATTTCAAAGTCTCTTTCTAATTGTTCATTATAAAGTCTTCCACAAACAGAACCGGTGGATGGCTTTTTAAAAAAAGCAATTAACTGCATATCACTCATGCTCGTAAAATCAACAACAGCTTTTTGACATGAATCACAAAAACGTCCTTTATCACCCGGAGTCATTTTATTCCAATCCTCATGGCAGGGCTCGGGGATTTGCAGCTGAAATTTCTTTGACATAACAATAGATTTTGGTTTAATAAGGAGCCCGTAAATACAAGGCTCCGTCAATTAACTGGATTTTTCCACGTACCAACTAGTTTATAGCTTAATGATGTCACTATTTTCACAATTACATAAGAAACGCAAAAGTTTTTATTGTTAATTTTAATTGTTGGCCTTTTTAAAGAACATATCATCCACTAACCAAAGCGATACTGAGCTGGTATTATTATACCGCGAGTCCGGTGATCTGAAAGTGTTAGGAGAATTATACCAGCGATATATGGAGCTTGTGTATGGCGTATGCCTGAAATACCTGAAAGACCCTGAACTGGCACAGGATGCAGTCATGCAGATATTCGAAGAACTGGTATCAAAATTGAAAAAACATGAAGTGGATAACTTCCGGGGCTGGCTGCACCAGGTGTCGAAAAATCATTGCCTGATGCAACTCAGGACACCGAAGAACTTAAAAACAGTAGCACTTCCGCCATTACTTATGCAAAATGAAGAAGATGTGCATCTGAATGGCGTGATGGAAAAGGAGGAAAATTTCCAAAAACTGGAAAAATGCATAGCCTCTCTTTCCGACGAACAAAGAACGATGATAAAACTATTTTATCTTGATGGAAAATGTTATAACGAGATCGTGGAAATAACCGGGATGGAATGGAATCATGTTCGAAGCTCTATTCAAAATGGCAGGCGAAATTTGAAGCTTTGTATGGAAAAGAAGTCAGAAGTCGGGAGTCAGTAGAGACAAGGCATGCCTTGTCTGTACGAAAGCCAGGAATATAGATCAGATGGAATTTGGAATTTATTATTTGAAATTTTATTTAATATAAGTGTCCGAAGAAAAAAATATAATAAACTACTCAGCAGCTGATATTGAAAAGTATTGGAAGGGCAAACTGAGTCCTGCTGAAATGCATGCAATGGAAAAGGCGGTCATGGACGATCCTTTTCTTGCTGATGCATTGGAAGGTTTTAAGAATACAAGTCTCGCTGACTCAGATCTGGATGCATTAAAAGAAAGACTTGATAAAAGGGTTGGCGCATTTGTACCAATTTTAAATTTAAAACGCAAGCGATTTACATGGATGAGAGTCGCTGCTGCAATTATTATAATCGTTGGAGTCGGCTTATTGGTTCAGCAATTAGTTTTTAGTGATCGTAACAAGAATTCAATTGTCAGTTTAGAAAAGAAAGATAAAAGTCCTGAGAGTGTTAAGAACAATGATCAGATAGTACCAGACTCTATAAATAAAGATGTCGCAACGGAATCTGGCTCAGTGGCGAACAAACAGGATCAAAAAGCTTCAATTTCTCCAAACTCAGAAAGTCATGCTTATTCAAATCCTGAAACACCCAGGAAAACTGCCCGATCAGATGACGAGTATAAAAAAAAGGAAACTGAAAAAGTAGCAGAGATCAATGCACAAGCAATTGCAAGTGCGGAAAAAAAAGATGACGCAACAAAAGCTGAAGCTGATGTAATAACCTTAAATGATACTTCTAGAAATTTAAATAAGAAAACACTCAATTCACCTGTAACTATTGCAGAGCCAAAAGCCAACCGGGGAATTTATGCCAACGATAAATTTAGCGAGGCTTCTTTAAACAATAAATATAATTACCGGGTAGTGGATGCGCAAAATAACCCTGTGCCTTTTGCCAATGTGATGAACACACGGGATAATGTGGGCACTTATACTGATATCAGGGGTAATTTCAATCTTGTTTCAAGTGATAGTATTTTAAATGTCCAGATAAGATCTCTTGGGATATGATGCAGCTAATTATAAACTCGTTCCATCGAAAGCTCCATCCGGCGACCTGGTTTTGAAAGAAGATGAAAGGAAAGAAACTCTTGCACAAAATCGAAAAGTTGTAAGCAGTCTTTCAAGAAAAGACAGCACCGAGATCGAAGAGCCGGAAGTGGGTTGGGGGAATTATAATATGTATATAGCAAACAATATTCAAATCCCTCAAAATGTCCGCCCCAAAAACACCCGCAGCGATGTTGAACTTAGTTTTGATGTTGACAAAACAGGTGTCCCTATAAATATTAAAGTAACGAGATCATCACAATGTAAAGAATGCGATGATGAAGCGATCCGGCTTTTGAAAGAAGGGCCTAAATGGAAGCGAAAAGGGAAAAAATCAAAAGCCACAGTTTCTATAGCAGTAGACCAAAAATGAGATGATAATTAGATAGATGACAGATGATAGTTCTTTTAAGAACTACGTTTACAACTATCATCTAAAAATTTATCCTCTATCATCTATTCCCCTACCTTTGTCGTCCAAAACAAATTGTTATCATGAAAAAACTATTTGCCTTAGCTGTTGCATCATTTATAATTTTTTCGACTGAAGCACAGCAGTTAAACACACCACAAACCAGTCCAACAACTGAAGTCAAGCAAAATTTTGCTTTATCTAGCATTGAACTTTCTTTTTCACGCCCCGGGGTAAAAGGTCGTAAAATTTTCGGCGATCTTGTTCCGTACGGAAAAGTTTGGAGAACCGGCGCTAACGGCGCAACTACCATTACTTTCGGCGAAGATGTAACGATCGGCGGTAAAAAAGTCCCTGCAGGAAAGTATGGCTTGCTTTCAATTCCTGGTGAAACTGAATGGACATTTATCATCACAAAACAATTGGATGTAACAAGCCCCGCTGCTTATAAACAAGACCAGGATGTTGTAAGAGTAAAGTCGAAACCAGAAACTCTTCCTTTTTCTATTGAAACAATGATGATCAATATTGACAACATTAAAAGTAATAGCTGTAATGTTGGCCTGGTATGGGACAATGTTTTCGCAGGCTTTGATGTAACATCAGATGTTGAAAGTAAAGTAATGGAACAGATCAAAAGCACAATGGAAAATGATAACAGGCCTTATTTTGCAGCAGCACAATATTATATTGATAATGGCAAAGACCTGAACAAAGCTGTAGAATGGCTTGACAAGGCTTTTGCACAAAACCCCGAAGCATTCTGGGTACTATATCAAAAAGCCCGTGCTCAAAAAATGCTTGGCAAAAAAACAGATGCTATTGCCACTTCAAACAAATCGATCGAGATCGCTAAGAAAGCAAAGAACGATGATTATGTTGCTTTGAATGAAAAGTTGCAAAAAGAAATGAAGTAATATCTTTTCAGAAAATATTTTATAAATCCCGCTTATAGCGGGATTTTTCTTTTTGCCATCATTGGTTGCAAAAGAAGAGCAAAAAGAACAACGCCAAATGCACCAATAGGATTTAACCAAAGAAATCCAAGACCGATCAGTTTCATTTTAGCCGGGATATAAATAGCGAAGATCAATAGCTGTGTCAATACAGTTGCATAAAAAACAGCCGAGCCATTTGTGATCCTTTTTAAAAATAATGCTACAAGAAAAACTCCGAGGATCGGTCCATAAAAAATTGACCCGAGTTCATTTACTGTTTCAATAAGACTGTTTCCCAGGTTGTACGAATACATAGCAACGATCACACAAAAAATTCCCCATAAGAGTGTGTAGCGTTTAGACATCCTGTATTCTTCCTCGCCTGTAACGTCCTTTTTAGAAAATCGCCGGTGAAAATCCACCATAGTACTTGATGCAAGAGAATTGATAGCCGCTGCTATACTTCCCCATGATGCCAAAAAAATTATAGCGATCAATAGGCCCACCATTCCTGTTGGCAGATTATCAACAACAAACCGAAGAAAAATATAATTGGTATCGCTGGTATCGCCTTCAATCTTTTCAGTTTGCATCCATGTCTTTACTTTTTTACGAATACTATCTGATTGCTGTTGCAACTGACCTAATTCAACTGCTTTATTATTTTTTTCTTCTTTTGTTTCCGCATGCGCAAAAAGAGTAACAGTGGATTTTTTTTGTTCCGACAGATCATCGTAAGTTTTTTGTGCGATCGACAATGAATCTTTATGCGAAGTATTTTCTAATTTATTTAATTGCGCCTGGTTAAAAAATAAAGGTGCATTGTTGAATTGATAAAAGGTAAAAACCAATGCACCGATCAACAGGATAGCAAATTGCATAGGTACTTTTACAAGACCATTCATAAGTAAACCCATCCGGCTTTCAGTGAGAGATTTGGCAGTAAGATAGCGTCCTACCTGGCTCTGATCGGTTCCAAAATAAGATAGTGCAAGAAAAAAGCCACCTATGACACCACTCCATATATTATACTTATCGCCCCAATCAAATCCTTTTCCTTTTTCAAAACCAGTTGTAATAACATTCAGTCTCCCAAGTTTACCACTCACCTGTAAAGAATCAATAAAGCCAACACCCTCCGGCAACATATGTACAACCATATAAGCAGCCAAAAACATTCCGACAAAAATGATGATGAGTTGAAGTTGTTGTGTATAAGCAACAGCTTTTGCGCCACCGCTAAGCGTATAAATTATTAATAAGCCGCCCATGAATAGATTCGTCCAGTAAATATTCCAACCTAATAAAGAGGAAAGAATGATCGATGGTGCAAAAACACTGATACCGGTTGATACGCCTCTTTGCAATAAAAATAAAAATGATGTGAGTGTTCTCGTTTTTCCATCAAACCTGTTCTCAAGAAACTCGTATGCGGTATAAACTTTTAGTTTGCTAAATATGGGAACGAAAAAAATGCAGATGACAACCATTGCAATTGGTAATCCGAAATAATATTGAACAAACCTCATTCCATCTGTATATGCCTGGCCCGGAGCAGAAAGAAAAGTAATTGCACTTGCTTGTGTGCCCATAATGCTCAGCAATACTAATCCCCAGGGCAAACTTCTGTTAGCAAGTATATAACCATCAAGATTGTGGGTTGTACGGCTTTTGTATAACCCATAAGCAATTATCCCGATCAAAGTAGCGGCAAGTATAATCCAATCAAGTTGGCTCATGAAAAGGCTTTGGTAAAAAGACTAAACAAGATGATAACCAGCACAAGAAAAACAAGAACAAAAACATACCATTGATTCCATGACTTGAATAAAGGCATTTTATCATTCTTATTTTCCACTATAAACTATTTGGTAAAATTAAAAATATTCAAAATCCAATATTCAATAAGCAATACTCAAATACAGTATCAATTGAAAATTGAATGTTGAGTGTTGATTATTGAATGTTTTTATTTTTTCCTGATTAGTCCTGATAACAAAAGCCCCAAGGCCAGCCCGATCAATAATCCAACAGTCACTCTTTTAATTATAAATCCAAGAACAAGTCCGATCACAACTGTCAATACCACCGCCATTGTTCTTCTTGTGTCATCTCCCTTTTTACTCATTAAAATGCTTTTTTCCTGTTTAGTGCCCTCCTACGCCAAGGCTACGGATGGTGAACAATATTTTAAAATACTTTCTTTCTATTTAACGCCCTCCTACGCCAAGGCTTCGGAGGGTAAACAATGTCCTTAGAATGCTTTTTTTCTATTCAATGCAATAAGGTTTGCAAGTAACCGATATGCACCGGGTACGCCAGCAGGCAATTCTCTAAAAAATACAAGTCCTGTATATGTAAAATATCCGCGACCATATTTTGCGATCAGCAAACTTCCATCATCAGGCTTTTCTCCCGGATCATTCATTGCAAGTATTTTTTCAAATTTCCCTGTAGTGTCAATCGCATCATAAATACTTCTTTCCTGTATCCATCCTTTAAAATCATCCTGGTTTATTTTATTGGGGAAATTCAGCGCCGGATGTTCAGGTTTCAAAAAAGTTACTGTTGCATTTTCATCTGTCACCCTGTTTCTTGTTATTGTAAAATCATAAGGACCCATTTTTGATCTGACATTACTTATAAAGTTGCTGGTGTTATATTGTACAATAAGATTGCCGCCATTTTCAACATACTTCATAAGCTTATCATAGTAATTACCAAGCCAGTCAAGTGTATTATAAGCCCTGACCCCAACAATGATCGCATCGAATTTATCTAAAGGGTTTTTTGCCAACTCTTTTTGATTCAAACGATTTACTTCAAAACCCATTTGCTCTAATGCTTCAGGTACTTTGTCACCAGCGCCAACAATATAACCGATCTTTTTACCATATGTTTCAACATTCACAACCTTCAAGGCAACATCTGCATCATGAAAATAATTGATAGCAGGAATGTGATCGTATTTTATTTCATGCTTATCACTTTTAATCAAATTATTACCCAAAGTATCTATAACTCCAACTAAAATATTCAAAGACTTTTTTATCTCGTTACCATTAAAATCAAAGCTTAACGATTGACCTTTCGAATTAACACGAACTTTCTCTGTAGAAAAAGAAAAATTGGTCAGTGGTTTCATGTCAGGTTCCGAAAAAGCAACCATTTTTCCTGAGAAATTTCTTTTTAACCCTTTTATTGAAACAGTGCCATTTGCTTTGTCATTCCCATTCATAATGATCTTTAGATCTTCTGATGGCGTAATAAGAACAGGAGGAACAACAACCAGTGGCCAATACAATTCTCCTCTTACCGGATCGGTGAATTTATATTTAACCGCTCTTGAAAAATCAAAGTCTTCTCCTTCAATATTTATTTTTACTGTAAGAACATAACTCGGTTGTATGTCTGGAATACCAATCTTTGTTTGGTCATTTACATTAAAATAACCGGGCTCCATTTTAGTTTCCAGCCAGTAAGGCTGGGTGATCGGTTTTGATGAAGGAACAAAAACTGTTTTGGCAAAATTTATATTCCTGTTTCTTGCTAACGGTTGACCCATTAAAGAATCAAACCCATCAACAACAAACCCTTTGATAGTTGCATTGACTCCTAACCTGTTATTAAACTGAAAATTGAAACGAATGGAATCGGTCTGTACTGCAAATTGCTCTGATGTAAAAACATCGATCCACAAACCACTGCATTGTTCGATCAATTGCTTTGTTTCATCCAATTTCTTATTTCTCCAATAGCCAGCCGGCATTGCATTAAGTGCCTTGTATAATTGAACCAATCCTTTCACTGAATTTTCAGGATGCAAAAAATCAAATGATGAGGAAATCTCATTGACCATTTTTTCTATTGCTTCTCCACCGTTAACTTTTTTCCAGCTAATATCAATTCCTTCTAAAAGATCATTTTTAGGTTGATCACCTTTTGTTGCTGTAAAAAATTCAATTGCTTCTCCCCTTCCTGCTGGTACGCCAAAACCCTGGCTCTTATGCTGACTGCGACTTTCCGCTGCGATCTCACCATAACTTTTTCCAAGTAATGGATTATAACCACCTACATCCAGTTTATATTGACTATCGCTTTGAGTATTTGTGCCTCCAAAATTAAAAGTGTTCCAAAGAACTCTCTTCACTTGCCATGGTTGCACGTATTTTAATTGATCAACAAAACGGGTTGGATCAGCAGCAGCAGCGAAAGCTTCATTTGCCAGGATAGCTGAAGCTGTGTGATGTCCATGTCCACCTTCACCCGAAGTTGGGAATCTTGTAATGATCACATCCGGTTGGAATTTTCTAATAACCCACACCACATCACTCAAAATTTTTTCTTTATCCCATTTTGTAAAAGTTTCTTCCGGATTTTTGGAATAGCCAAAATCGAATGCACGGGTAAAGAACTGCTCGCCGCCATCCATGCGCCTTGCAGATAATAATTCTTGTGTTCTTATTAATCCAAGATCAATACCCTGCTCATCACCTATCAGGTTTTGTCCGCCATCACCTCTTGTCATCGATAAATAACCTGTGCGGTATAACCTGTCTTTTGATAGATAAGCTATCAATCTTGTGTTCTCATCATCGGGATGTGCAGCAACATACAAAACCGAACCAAGCACATTCAATTTCTTGATGGCAAGGTAAATGTCCGCAGATGTCCATGTTTGTGGTGCTTGAGAAAATAGACTAATAGATAAGATGGCACTAAGAATGAGACTGTAAATTTTCTTCATCCGGCAAATTTATTAAGCGAATATAAGTCTTGCTTTACAAAGCGGCTAAGCCGATAGTTTAAAAAATCCCGTCTCGCCTTAGGCGAGAACGGGTATTAGTTTTTTATTAACTAAGTAGTTGGGTAATTCTACCTAAAACTTTTTACTTAAAATAGATCATTGCCCAACCATAAACACTGCGTTGCAAAACATCAGTTTTCCGTTTTCCCAAAAACTTCGGAACATAAGATTGTCGGCGAGATAAACAATTTTGCCAGCACCCATATCCTGAACACCAAAAACCAACGCATCATTCAATTTGTCTTTTAATGCAGAACCAACAAAACCTGAAACCTGGCTATCTTTTTTTAGCACTCCCACATTCCATCCACCGCTTTTGATGAATTCATATAAATCATCGTCTTGTTTTAACGTGTAATAAAAATTTGGATAACCAAATGCAAGCGGATGTGTATTATCAAGCTGCACTTTAAATATTGAACCAGGAATATTTGATCTAAGAGATTCTCTTTCTCTTTCTTCATATACCTGCAAAACAGCATACGGATCTTTTTTATCGGTGCCGTCATCCGATTTTTTTGATTTGATGGCCCAGTCAGTTCTTGCCAATTGTGCAACAGCTCCTTCTAATGCAATTATTCGTCCGCCTTTGCTGATCCAGTCTTTCAATTGATCAGCTGTAGTTTTTTCATTTAGAAGACGATAATTACCAGAAGGCATTATGAGAACATCATAATCACTCCAGCTTGTTCTTCCGAAATCATTTGCATTTATCAATGTTACCGGGTAGTCGATCGATTGCTCAAAGAAATTCCAAATTTCACCGGCTGAGTTTGAACCAACACCTTCACCCGTTAGTAATGCGATACGGGGAGCTTTCATAAAATGGATCTTCCCACTGCCGAAATCAAATCCCTTATCAACAAATCCTGTTGTGATCGTATTTACTTTTACATTATTTGCATTGCATGTTTGGTTAATGATGGTGGCAAGTGTACCACCAAATTTTTCATTCCCTTTTTTTATAATGATCAATGAGCCTCGATCAAATTGCTGTCCATTAATTTCAAAAGGAGTTTCCGAAAAACGAACTTTCACTCCCTGTTTCATTAAAGCGGTCAAAGTTTTTACACTTTGCAATCCTTTCCAACTAATAACATAGCCATAAGCATCACTTACATTATTGGCAACTGCTACCGGGCTTGCCCCTGCAGATGACTGGAGTTTGGCTTTGGAAGCAAAAGTATTTAACCCATACCCATAAGGTAAAGACCATGCCGTAATATCATAGGTGTTTGAATCAACCAATTTGCTCTTGGGTTCAAACAACACTTTTATCATTGCCGATCTTGGTTGTTGAGAATGAACCATAAGATCACCGGCTTCAATTGTGAAGCCATCATCTTTACCCGTAAAATAATTATAACCGCTACCCTTTGAACTTCCGCTGGCAAATTCATATTGAATTCCATTTTTATCAAGCAGAGTTATTAATGCATTAACCCTTTCCCTGTCAGCCTCGCCGTTTTTTATAAGATAAGTTTTATACTCGCCAACACCATTACTCACTGCATCATTAAAAAATTTTCGGAATTCTTTTACTAACCTTGATGCATTCAACGATGAAACCTCTATTGTACTCAATCCTGTTGTATAATGATGAGTAGCACGATCTAATAATGTCAGCGTATCGCCTTCATCAGTTAATGCACCCAAGCCACCTGCAGGGCCACCTCCTTGCTCGTATGTCATTCCTATTGCACCGTTGTAAACAGGATAAGTATCGCCGTAGCTTGGATAAAACAGATCAAACACTTCTTTGGTAAAATATAACCAGCCATTCGCATCAAAATATTTTGCATGATTTTTCCCGATCATCACCTGGAAATCTCTTTGCCATTGAGTGATCACTTCATGAAAGGGTTGTGCAGCAGGGGCAAAATAATATGGATTGTTTATTCCCTGTTCATGAAAATCAACATGCACATAAGGCATCCATTGATTATACATTTTCATCCTTTGCTGGCTTTCTATTTGTGTTTGCCAGGCCCAGTCACGATTAAGATCAAAATTGTAATGATTGGTTCTGCCGCCCGGCCATGGCTCACGATGTTCTCTTGCATTCAATGATGGGTTCATGTTCTTTCCAACAATTGAATTGAACCAATTCACATACCTGTCCCTGCCATCAGGATTGATACATGGATCAATAACAACAACTGTATTTTTCAGCCACTGTTTTGTTTTTGTATTAGAAGGATCAACCAACGCCCATATTGTCATCATTGCAGCTTCTGATGAAGAAGTTTCATTGCCGTGTACATTATAGCTTAACCAAACAATAGCCGGAGCTCCATCTTCTATGGGTGCAGCCTTGTCTTTGGCAATATTGGCCAGGCGAAGATTATTCAATCTTATTTGCTCGAGGCGACTTATATTTTCAGAAGAAGAAATAAAAGACAATAATAACGGTCGTCCTTCATTAGTTTGACCATACTGTTCCAGCTTCACGTTTGCGGAAGAATTGGCAGCAACATGTTGAAAATAGCTGACAATTTTCCAATGGGGTGTATAACGAGTACCTACTTTGTAACCTAAAAACTCATCAGGTGATCTTAATTGAGCATTTGTAGAAATAAAAAATAACGTAGCAATTGCAAGCAGTAGTTTTTTATGCATTAGGTATAATTTGAGGGGGCAATTTATGAAAGAGAAAGGAAATACATTTGAGTGACTGAAAGTTTTGAAAAAGAAAATGACAAGCGATCATGCGATTGGGAAAATGCATCTCATAAACGAAAGACTTTCGACTTTCATCTTCGCATTACTGCTGCACTTCCATCATCGGCACTGTAGGCGCCGCCTTCGCAGCTTTTTCCTTATTATTTAATTTCAGATTGTGTAATTCAAAAACTAATGATGTATAATAATAACCACCATTAAAACCAAACTGTGTGGCAGCACGACTATAAGTAAAACGCCCCTCGCCGGTATTTGCAAAATGCTTCTGCTTATCAGGATATGTATTACCGATATTATTTGCACCGATAGTTATATTGACAAAGTTTTTTAGTTTATAACTCATGCTTGCATCGGTTACTGTTTTAGAACCGAAGAATTCGTCTAACGCAGCGTTCCCGGGATCTCTTGTTGCCACTTTTCCAAAATCCGTGCTGCGAACATTGAATGTCCATTTAGCAACCTTATAAGTGAAGTTGATCGATATTTTATGTCTTGGTTGTGCTTCTTCAACACGACCTTCTTCATCACGGCCAAATAATCGAGCCTGTAAAGTAGGGTCAGAGATGGTACTTACACGTGCCTCACCTTGAACATTTGTTTTATTAAAATTAGCCGCACCAGTTATCGCAAATTGTCCATTACCAAGTTTATCAACAAAAGATATCACAGCATCTATCCCTTGTGTTCTTGTATCGATCGCATTTGTAAAAAATATTACTGAGCTCACATCATCAAGTTCCGGATATTGACTTAAGATGGCATCTACAGCTGCAGCTTCGGGAGCATTAAATCTTCTGAAAGAGGAACTCAATACGATCCTGTGATCAATATCGATGAGATATCCATCAACAGTAATGCTTAATTTATTATTTGCAAGCCTGCTTGTTAAGCCAAAACTGTAATTCGTGGAAGTCTCTGCATCGAGGCTTGGAATGCCAAATGCCTGTGCCACCGTGCTATTATTGCGAAATGTTCCCTGTTGAAATGGTTGCAATCCAGCACTTGTTTGAATAAACACTGTGCTGATAGCACTGAAATATCTTTGATGCATTGATGGCGCCCTGAAACCATTACTGAATGCGCCGCGAATCGCAAGCTTGTCAAACAACTGGTAACGAAAAGCAAATTTGCCGGCAAAGCTTGAACCATAATCAGAATAGTGTTCATAACGACCAGCACCATTTAAAAGAAGTTTGTCGGTAATATCTGTTTCTATATCAACATAACCACCAAACACATTTCTTCTTTCATCAACAGCATTTGCTGGTTGAAAACCGGGGAACACCTGTGCACCACCAACTTTTCCGGATGAAGGATCGTAGTTAAGATAAGAAGCCTCTTCCCCTTTTTCAATTGAATAATTGTCGCTGCGAAACTCAGCACCGGCAGCGAGGTTGAATGATCTCAAACCCATGTTTGCTCCAAGATCTCTTGAAATATTTAAGTTAGTCGTGTATTGACTGAATAAAAGTTTACCGGCATAAAATTCTGTAGGCGCTGTTTCTTTTAAAGCATATTGCGACGCATTATTAGAATTGGTCACATCAAATCGAAATGTATTGCCACCGACAGCCTGGCTAATATCCCAACTCCAATTGCTGGCAAGTTTCCCTTCAAAGCCTGCAGTAAGATATTTATCCCTGATAATAGAATTGATCTCGGGAAGAAAACCATCAGGATAAAGTTCAGTGATCACCTGGGTATTTTGTTTTGGATAACGATAAAAACCCGCAGCTTTTCCATCTCTGTAATTATAACCCGCTGTTAAAAGAAATTGCAGATCTTTTTTAAATGGATAACCCATATTTACCAATACCCCATAATTACTGATCTCAGAGTTCCCGATATGCATATTATTTTTTCTGCTAAACCCACGTTGAGCAATTACTTGTTCATCAAGCGGAACATCATTTGTATAAACTGTGCCCGTATAATCGCCGGAGCGATTTGTTGGATCACGATGACGAATGTCTCCTGAAATATTAAAGTAGCCGCCTTTTTTCCCTAAGTTCATTCCTTTGTTTATACCCACTTGCTGAACAACACCATCACCTTCATATTGTTTACCCCAATGTGTATATAAATTTGTCCCGGTAACATTTTTCTTTAAAACAACATTTATCACACCTGCAATGGCATCGGAACCATATTGAGATGATGCGCCGTCACGAAGCACTTCTATCCGGTCAATTGCAGACGCGGGAATAGCGTTAAGATCCGTACCAACAGATCCCCGGCCAACCGTTCCATTTACATTCAGCAGTGCTGTATTATATCTTCTTTTTCCATTTACTAAAACAAGAGTTTGATCGGGACCAAGTCCACGAATAGTTGCCGGATCAATATGGTCAGTGCCATCAGCAACTGTTTGCCTGCTTGAATTATAAGAGGGGGCAACAAAATTTATCATTTGAGTTGGCTCTACCTGCCCGGTAAGATTTAATTCGCGGTTCGTAATGACATCAACAGGTACGGGAGTTTGTGTCCTGGATCTTGAAATAGATGAACGTGAACCAACAACGATCACCCGGTTAAGATCGCCGGAGTTTTGCATTTCAAAATTATTTTCAGATACTGCACCTGCACTTACAGACACTTGCTTACGCTGAGTTACTACACCAACATAACTTACTATTAAAGTATAGTTCCCGGGAGAAACTTTTAATTCATAGTTGCCACTGGCGTCGGATACTGTTCCTTTTTTCATACCATCTAAAATAACGGAAGCTCCTGCCATTGGTAACCCATTTGCATCTCTTACTGATCCCCGCAATGAAGATGTTTGTGCTATAACATTACTTGTAATAAAAAAACAAATCATTAAGAATCCAACACTTTTAAAAGCAAGCCTGAATTTGTTGACCATATGCAATATTTATAAAGTTAAAATATGCAAGAAAATTTGGATAAAAAAGGGCTTAGGTAATTATTGCAGAGTATAAATTAAAGATAAAGATTTTAAGATAAAAAACCCGGAACTATTTACCTTGTGTATTGAAAGCTATTCATGATGAAAAAAATATTTTTTTTATTTCTTCTTCCTGTGTTGTTTGAAATTTCCTGTTCAACAACAAAAACATCAACCACTCTTGTTGACCAATACAAATACGATACTCAGAAAAAAATCGTCTGTGAAAATGGCGCTGTTGTTTCTGCACATCCGCTTGCAAGTAAAGTTGGATTAGCTGTTTTAAAAATGGGTGGCAATGCTGTTGATGCTGCTATTGCAACACAACTAGCACTTGCCGTTGTTTATCCAAATGCCGGGAATATTGGCGGTGGCGGTTTTATGGTAGCAAGATTAAAAGATGGGAAACTTGTTGCTATCGATTACAGGGAAAAAGCTCCCGGCAATGCTCATCGTGATATGTATCTCAGCCCAACCGGTGAACCGCAATTGCAATTAAGTCAGAATGGTCATCTTTCATCGGGTGTTCCCGGCACTGTTGCCGGATTATTCGAATCAAGCAAATATGCAACGCTTTCATTTGATAAGTTAATTCAACCGGCAATTGATCTGGCAGAAAAAGGGTTTATACTTTCTGATCGTGAAGCAAGGGCTTTTAATTCATTAAAAGAACAGTTTGAAAAATATAATACACAAACCCCGGTCTTTGTAAAAAATATTTCATGGAAAGGCGGTGACACTCTTTTTCAAAAAGATCTTGCTGAAACTTTAAAGCGAATAAAAAAAAATGGTGCAAAAGGATTTTATGAAGGGGAAACTGCAAGACTTATAGTGGAAGAAATGAAAAGAGGAAAAGGCATCATCACACTCGATGATCTTAAAAATTATAAAGCTGCGTCAAGGGAGCCTCACGTTTTTGATTACAAAGGATATAAAATTGTTGGAATGCCAATGCCAAGCAGTGGTGGTTTGTTATTGCATCAAATGTTGAAAATGATAGAAGATAAACCGATCGCTTCTTATGGATTTCATTCTCCTGAAGCGGTGCAATTGATGGTGGAAGCCGAAAGAAGAGCTTATGCTGACAGGGCACAGTTCATGGGTGATGCAGATTTTTTTAAAGTACCCGTTTCAAAACTCACCAATGAAAAATATTTGAAAGAACGAATGGCTGATTTTGTTCCGGGTAAAGCAAGCAGCAGCGAACAAGTGAAGCCTGGTGATATTCCTGCAGCTGAAAGCGAAGAAACAACTCACCTGAGTGTAATTGATAAAGATGGAAATGCAGTGGCCGTTACTACAACGCTTAATAATTCTTATGGAAGCAAAACTGTTGTTGGCGGAGCAGGATTTATTTTAAATGATGAGATGGATGATTTCAGTGTAAAACCCGGAGTTCCGAATATGTATGGTGCAGTTGGAGGCGAAGCAAATGCTATTATGCCGGGAAAACGAATGCTGAGTTCAATGACACCGACTCTTGTATTAAAAGATGGCATGCCATATTTAGTTGTAGGCACGCCTGGTGGCACAACTATATGCACTTCTGTTTTTCAAACCATCGTCAACATTATTGATTTTAACATGAGCACTGAAGATGCTGTATGGAAACCAAAATTTCATCATCAATGGTTACCAGACAAAGTGGATCTTGAAAAAGGATTTTCCCGATGATACCAGGAAAGCATTGGAAGGAATGGGATATAAAATAGTTGAAAGAAGCGGTATTGGAAGAACTGAGGTTATCAAAGTTTTACCCAATAAAAAATTTGAAGCCGTTGCAGATAACCGGGGTGATGATTCTGCAGAAGGATGGTGATCCTTGAATTAACAATTAAAAATTAAGAATTAAAAATGAGTTTAGGGAAAGAGTATCTGTCAACAGTTATTAAAAGACTTAAATACTATAAAGATCTTGGTGAAAAAACTTTTGAACAATTAGAAGAAAAAGATCTTCATTATTTGCCCACTTCTGAATCGAACAGTATTGCTGTTATTGTTCAGCATTTAACAGGAAACATGCTTAGCCGCTTCACTAATTTTTTAACTGAAGACGGAGAAAAAGAATGGCGGCAACGTGATGATGAATTTGAAGTTCACAATTTTTCAAAACAACAGGTGATCGATCTTTGGAACAAAGGCTGGCAATGTTGTTTTGATGCGTTGGAATCATTAACGGAAAATGATCTTTTGACAATGATCTATATCCGTAAAGAGCCGCTTAGCGTTATTGATGCCATCAACCGGCAATTGGCCCATTACCCTTATCACATTGGTCAGATCATTTATATTGGCAGAATGATAAAAAACGAAGAATGGAAAAATCTATCGATCCCAAAAGGACGATCGCAGCAATATAATGCCGGCAACCAAATTAAAGATCCCGCAAAGAAGTATTGATCAAATACATGTCGCCCAGCTTTTTAGCTTCTCAAAACATCTTTTTTCTATTTTATTTGACTGGCCGGATTTAATTTCTATTTTTACGACCCTTTAAGTCCAGCCTGTCACCATTCTTTCGGGCAAAATCCTTTCTGAAAGCCATTTTATTTTAATTCTGTAAACAACTACCATGAAATTATTGCTCACTGCAATGGCCCTTTTGACTGCATATTTTGTAAACTGCCAGATATATTTTGCTGCTTCTGCTGGCCCCCAGGCAACGGGTGTACATTATGTAGTAGATCATAATACCCAGGAGAGTTCATATAAGTTAGGAGTGAACGCCGGTTTGCAGGTAAAAATACCGCTTGAAGGTCGCCTTTATTTTGCTCCATCAATTATGTATAATCTTCGTGGTTACAAAGTAAAA
The DNA here is from genome assembly GCA_963746915.1 of uncultured Bacteroidota bacterium. Lineage (GTDB taxonomy): Bacteria > Bacteroidota > Bacteroidia > Chitinophagales > Chitinophagaceae > VBAS01. Next base: position 279,987 of record CAVVDD010000007.1, read on the forward strand.
TATAATGCCCCTCCTGATATGCCCAATCCCGATGCAACAGATAATAACACAAGTTTTCACACAATAGAACTTGGGTTTTTATTTCAACATGATTTTAAAATGGAACCGGGACATTTCTTTATTCGTTTTGGTCCTTCTCTTGACTTTGCGCTTTTTGGCAACGAAAAATATAATACCCAAAACAATGGTTCTGTGGAGCGGGCAATGCCTTTTAATTTTGCTCAATATGGACATTATCTTGCATCAGCAATAGTACATTTTGGCTATGAATTTAAAAATAAATGGTACATGTACGGGCATTATAATTATAGCATTGGCACTATGAGCAATGTAGATAATGGCGACTATATTGGAAACAGGGCTGCAGGCATTTCTGTTGGCTACTATTTCAAAAAAAGTAAAGTAGTCCTCTAGACCCATGCCAGGCAATAGTGGGTTACATTTAACACATATCCCAGTCTATTTATTTAGGGTCTTTCTGACCTTTGGTACTTAATTTGCCTTAAGGGAACGATTGGTTACTTTTACACTTCTAAAGCATTGCGCCTGAAGACCTTCAAGAAAATAATTAAATGGGTTCTTATCACACTGTTATTTCTCATTATAGCAGGAACGATCTTTATTAATACAGACTGGGGTCAAAATATCATAGCCAGGGAGGTCACCAGCAGGTTATCAAAAGAACTAAAAAGCAAGATCAGCATTAAGCATGTAAGTTTTTCCCTTTTTGATAAAATGAACCTGGAGGGAGTAATGATCGAAGACCAGCAAAAAGACACTTTACTTTCTGCCGGCAAAATGCAGGTACGTGTTACAGACTGGTTTTTTTTTAAAGACAAGATCGTACTTCATTATATAGAATTGGGCGATGCTGTTATTCACTTGAGTCGCACTGACTCAGTTTGGAACTATCAATATCTCGTTGATTATTTTTCCGGCGGCAGTTCAACTGGCGGTAATAAGAAAGGAGTTGAACTTGATTTTAAAAAGATCAAATTTAATAATGTAACCTTTCTTAAAAAAGATGAATGGCGTGGTGAAGACATGCAGTTCCGGTTAACATCCATGGATCTGGATGCTGATGAAATTGATCTCAACTCAAAAAAGATCGAAATAAATTCCCTTGATTTTTCTGACCCGTTTTTTTTAATTAAAAACTATGCGGGCAAAAAACCTCCTTCTATAAATGTTGTAATCGATAATGAAGAAATTGCTGATGAACAAAAAATTGTCCAGGGGACTCCTTTTGGAGACTCATTATTAAAATGGAACCCGGAAAGCTGGGCTATTCATATTGGTAAATTAAATATCAATAACGGAGATTTTAAAAGCATAAAAGAGATCGAAGGCTCCTATAATGATTTTTTTGATGGGAGAAATATTGATTTTGCCTCTATCAATGCAAGTTTTAAAAACTTGAACTTTGATAAAGACACATTGACAACTTCACTGGAATTAAGTACAAAGGAAAGAAGCGGTTTTGAAGTAAAGTCAATGACAGCAGATGCAAAACTTACTCCGCATGAAATGTCATTTGATAAATTAGAGATCAAAACCAAGCAATAGCGTTATCCGTGATTATTTCAGTATGAAGTATGAAGATTTCAATGACATGAATGACTTCATTACTAAAATAAGAATGCAGGCCCGTTTTGAAAATGCAGAAATTGACAGTGATGATATTGCTTTTTTTGCGCCGGATGCAAAAGCATGGAATAAAAAAATAAAAATAAGCGGTCTTGCAAGAGGTACAGTTGATGATCTTTTTGGAAATGAAATGACCATACAAGCCGGTAACAATACTTACCTGAGTGGTGATATAAGTTTGACCGGGCTTCCTGATATAAATAAAACATTTATTGATTTTAAAGCAAACAGTTTTCGTACAACTTATGGCGATGTAACAACCTTCATTCCCAGCATCCGAAGAATTACCATGCCTAATTTGCAAAGTATTTCTTACCTGGATTTTAATGGAAGCTTTACGGGTTTCGTGAAAGACTTTGTGACTTACGGAACTATTCGCACTAATCTTGGTACTATTACAAGCGACCTGAATATGAAATTGCCTGAAGGCAAACAACCATTTTATTCAGGAAATATTGCCTCACAGGATTTCAAACTTGGTGTGTTTATTAATGATCCGAAAATAGGAACGATCTCATTTGCCGGCCAGGTAAAAGGCCGGGGATTTAACTGGAATACTATTTCTGCAGATATGGATGGTGATATCAGGCAACTTGTTTATAACAACTATCATTATGAAAACATAAAAGCAAAAGGAACACTTGATAAAAAAATATTTAATGGTGATTTTTCCATAAAAGATTCTAATGTTGTCGCATCCCTTCACGGCATCGTGGATCTTAGCAGCAAAGTTCCCCGGTTTAATTTTTTGGCTGATGTAGATACATTGAATCTAAAACCGTTGAACATACTAAAAGATAATTTTTCATTTGCAGGTAAGCTTGATTTTAATTTCACAGGTGATAATATCGACAACTTTCTTGGCAACGCAAGCATTCGTAATGCTACGCTTACAAAAGATGGCAGATCCATCCCGATCGATTCATTTGTCATAAACTCAGAATACATTGATGGTGCTAAACATCTGTCAGTCCGATCACCGGAAGTGGAGGGAAACATCAATGGAGATTTTTCATTGAAAGATCTTCCGGAAGCTTTTAAACTTTTTTTGAATAAATATTATCCCGCTTATATTAAAGAACCTTCAAGAAAAATTCGTGACCAGTCATTTACTTTTAAAATAAAAACAAATTATGTTTCAGACCTGCTGAATCTTTTTGATACAACCTTCCAGGGATTTAATGATGCCGAGGTAACCGGGCGACTTGATACAAAACAAAATCAACTGGAACTGGCCACTTATGTTCCTGTTTTCGCCTATAAACAATTTGAGTTTCAAAATGTGAACGTTAATGGTAAAGGAACATTTCAAAATCTTGCTCTTACCACTACCATCGATCATTTGAAAGTTAGCGATAGCCTTAGTTTCCCATTTACCCAAATTGATCTGTTAGCAAGAAATGATTCCACCAATGTAAAATTTGTAACAGAAAGTAATAATAGAAATATATCGGGAGGATCGATAAATGCGCTGGTAAGAACCTTCGATGATGGCATCGCCATAAAATTTGATACGTCAATTTTTGTATTGAATGGCAAGCGATGGGTCATAGAAGAAAATGGAGAATTGGAATTAAGATCAAATAACGTATCACACGGTGAGATCGTATTGAAAGAAAGCAACCAGGAGATCAGGATAAAAACAGTACCTTCTGCTACCGGTGATTGGAATGATGTCAAAATTGACTTGAAGAATTTTAACTTCGGCGATATCACTTCATTTCTTGTAAAAACAAATAGGATCGATGGTCTTGCTTCCGGCGACATTATAATTGAAAACCCCACTAAAACTTTTAATATCACGTCAGACATTCAAACTGATCAATTGAGGATTGACAATGACAGCATTGGTCAAATAAGGGCTCATGTATTTTATAATAATAAAACCGGGAACCTGGTAGCAAATGGGAAAACCGTGAACCCTGATCAAAAACTTGATTTCGACCTCAATCTTTTTCTAAAAGACCTTGCTACAAATGGTGAAGATGTGATCAACATAAAACCAGAACGATACCCTGTAAAGATAGCAGAACGTTTCATTGGCAATTTGTTTACAAACCTTGATGGTTATGCAACCGGTCCATTAAAGATCATTGGCCTGGGACCAAACGCAAAGTATATTGGTAAAATGAAACTGGAGGATGCCGGGCTTAAAGTGATCTTTACTCAATGCTATTATAAATTAAGCGATGCAGAAATTACATTCAAAGAAAATGAACTTGATCTTGGCCAGATTACATTAATTGATACAGTAACTCTTAATACTGCAACTTTAAGTGATGGAATACTAAAACACAATGGATGGCAGGACCTGGTGTATAATATAAAAGCAAAAGTTGATGATAACCCGGCAACACCAGGTGAAGACCCAATGCTCTTATTAAATACGACCAGGAAAGATAACAGTAGTTTTTATGGCTATGCATTAGGGAGCGGTTCTTTTTCATTAACGGGTCCGCAATCAAATATGCGGATAAAGATCATTGGTAAGGCTTCAGAAAAAGATAGCTCTTATATCACTATACCCAATACAACAGGAAAGGAAAGCGGCATCGCTGATTTTCTAATCGAAAGAAAATACGGTAGGGAATTAACTGATTCAGCTATTAACAAAAATGAAACAAACATTACTTATGATGTGGATATTACAGGTAATCCAAAAGTAAATGTGAAAGTAGTAATTGATGAATTAACCAATGATGAAATCAAGGGCCGCGGCGAAGGCAACCTGAGGATCGTTTCAGGTACATCGGAGAAGATGACCATGCGTGGACGATTTGATATCAATGACGGCGTTTATAATTTCAGTTTTCAATCCTTCTTTAAAAAACCATTTGAGTTAAATAAAAATGCAAATAATTATATTGAGTGGACAGGAGACCCTTTTCACCCGATCGTAAATATTGAAGCAGTTTATAAAACGCAGAAGAAGGTTGATTTTTCTCCTATAACCAATAATTTCCCGGAATATAAAGACGTTAGCTTCAGAGATTATGTATATGTAGTTGCTAAACTGAGAGGAGATCTTTTCAAGCCAGATATTTCATTCTCACTTGATTTTCCTCCTGAAAGCCCTCCAAATAAAGATGCTACTATTTCTTATATTATTCAGAAACAAATTTTGGATAATGAAAATGAATTGAATAAACAGGTGGCATTTCTTGTTGTGTTTAATAGTTTTGCGCCAACCGAGACCGGTACATCATTAAATCTAAATTCAGGTATTGATCTTTTTGTAAACAGTATTTCAGATTTTCTATCAGGTCAAATAAATAGGGTGTTGAATAATATTTTATCAAACAAACTTAAGATACCGGGCTTATATGTAAATTTTTCAGGCTCGCTTTATGATCCAAAACCTTTTACTAGCGGGTCTGGTACTTTTAATTACGATAGAACAAACCTTAGTCTTTCAGTAGGCAAAACATTATTTAACAACCGTGTGGTGCTAAGTTTTGAAGGCAATTATGATGTGCCATTCACATCAACTACTTCACAAGTAAGCAGTGACCTGCTTACAAATTTCACAACTGAATTTCTTATAAATAAAAGTGGTTCTATCCGTGCATCAATTTTTTATAAAGAGAATGTTGACTTGTTAACCGGTTATTCTACCAGCGCCGGCAAGTCAAGAAAATATGGGACCAGCCTGACATACCGCAAAGAATTTAACAGGTTTGGGGATATTTTCAAACGCAAAAAGAAATTGCCTTTAATTCCGCCGACAGCAGATACTCCAACAAAGCAAGGCAACTAATACGAATGTATTTTTTGAGATCTATTGATTGTCGTCTTCCATGATCTCATGTCCGAGTTTATCTCTTTTTGTCAATAGATATTTTTCGTTATGCGGATTGGATGAAATTTCAATAGGAATATTTTCAACGATCTCAAGTCCATAACCCATAAGGCCCACTCTTTTCTTAGGATTATTGCTGATCAACTTCAATTTGGAAATTCCGAGATGGCGCAAGATCTGTGCACCAATGCCATAATCTCGTTGATCCATCTGAAAACCAAGATGAAGATTTGCTTCCACGGTATCCATTCCTTGTTCCTGCAACCGGTACGCTTTTAATTTATTCACTAACCCAATGCCGCGGCCTTCCTGGTTCATATATAGTATCGCACCTTTACCTTCTTTCTCCACCATTTTCATAGCAGCATGCAATTGTTCGCCGCAATCGCAGCGAAGAGATCCAAGAATATCGCCTGTAAAACAGGATGAATGCACTCTTACCATCACCGGTTCATCTTTTTGCCACTCACCTTTTATTAATGCAAGATGTTCATTGCTGTTATGTTTTTCTTTGAAGGCAACCAATTTGAAATCACCAAATTTTGTCGGCATATCAACTCTAACGACTTCATCAATCAACGAATCTCTTTTTATCCGGTACTCTATCAGTTCTTTTATAGAAATAATTTTGAATTCAAATTTTTTTGCTACTTCCATTAATTGTGGCAAGCGAGCCATTGTGCCATCATCATTCATTATTTCAACTAAAACTCCAGCTGGTTCAAAACCTGCAAGACGTGCAAGATCAATGGCAGCTTCAGTATGCCCAGCTCTTCTTAACACCCCTCCTTTTTTTGCACGTAATGGAAATATATGACCAGGTTTCCCAAGATCAGAAGGCTTTGTTTCAGGATCGATCAATGCATGAATTGTTTTTGAACGGTCATGTGCTGAAATACCCGTAGTGCATCCATGACCTAGCAGATCAACAGAAACTGTAAATGCCGTTTCATGCAACGCCGTATTATTATTCACCATTAATTCTAGCCCCAGTTCATCACAACGGTCTTCAGCAAGTGCTGCACAAATAAGACCACGGCCATGTTTGCTCATGAAATTGATGACTTCAGGACTGGCATGGCGGGCAGCAATAATAAAATCTCCTTCATTTTCCCGGTCCTCATCATCAACAACGATAACAATTTTCCCAGTCTTGATATCCTCAATGGCACTCTCAATGGTATCAAACATATTGTATCAGGTTTTGGCAAAATTAGACACAAACTCGTGGAAGGAAAGTGGAAAATATTTTGGTATAAAAAGCAGCGTTTATCATAACCTTGCCGATCCTAAAAGATTATATTCCAACAATAATTTGTTAATATTTGCCTATTTTTAATCGGAAAATTCCCTTTCTTTGCAACAATAAACTAAACTTATGCTTAAGAGAATTTTGTTTTCACTTGCAATGGTATTTTTTGCAGCCGCTTATTTACAGGCCCAAATAACCACCAGTGGCGTTACAGGAAACGTCATTGATGCTGCTACAAAAGAACCACTTGTAGGAGCCAGCATCAGTGCTACACACGGTCCCTCGGGTACAAAATACACTGCCCTATCAACCAAAAACGGTGAGTTTACTATTCATGATATGAGAGTAGGCGGCCCGTACATTGTCGTTGTATCTTTTGTAGGGTTTGAATCAGTGACCTTTGACGATGTGATATTAAAACTGGCAGAGCCGTTTTTGTTAGAAGTGACCATGAACAAAAAGACTGGCACTCTTGAAAACGTAATTGTTAGCACAACTAAAAGAAACCCAATATTAAATTCAAGCAGAACTGGTGCAATGACTAATATTGGGGTTCAGGCCATAAACAACTTGCCTAGTATCAACAGAAGTGTAAATGATTTTACACGTCTTACTCCCCAGGCAAATGGTACTTCGATCGGCGGCGGTAATTACAGGCAAAATAATTTTACGGTTGATGGTGCTGATTTTAATAACTCATTTGGAATTGGCATAAACCTTCCCGCAAATGGTTCTCCAATTTCAATTGATGCCCTTGATGAGATTTCTGTGAACATAACTCCTTTTGATGTACGTCAGTCAGGTTTTATTGGAAGTGCTATCAATGCGGTTACCCGTTCTGGAACAAATCAATTCCAGGGATCTGTTTATCATTATTTCAGGGACGAGGATAACCAGGGTAACCAGGTAAACAAAACTGTTTTTCAAAAACCCACATTTGAATTTAAACAATTTGGCGGCCGTTTTGGCGGGCCGATCATTAAGAATAAATTATTCTTCTTTGTAAACTACGAAACAGATAACCAACCAAAACAAATTCAATCAAGATTTGCCGCTACTTCTTCAGCTCCTTTTGGCAGCGCCTCTAATATTGCCCGGCCAACGGCAACAGAACTTGATGATATCAGCAATTATTTGAAAACAAATTATGGTTATGAAACCGGTCCTTATGACAATTATACTACAGCAATTGAAAGGAAAAAAATTGTTGCCCGTATTGACTGGAATATTAATTCAAAGCATAAGTTTAATATGCGTTATAGCCAGGTAGAAGGTGGTGAGCCAACTGCACCAAGTACTTCTACATCGGGCACTGGTAATTCCTTTGCTACAGGAGTAGGCCGTACTGATATCAATGCACTTTGGTTCAGCAATTCACAATATCTGCAGGGAGCAAATTTTTATTCATTTGCTGCCGAACTGAATTCAAAGTTTGGTAAACTTTCAAATACACTCCGCGCAACTTATACTTATCAGAATGACTCCCGTGAGACTCCCAGTTCACAATTTCCTTTTGTAGATATTTTAAAAGATGGCTCTCCTTTTACATCTTTCGGTTATGAATTGTTCAGCTTTGGTAACTTAAGAAAAGTAAAAATGTATTCTTTTGTTGATAATCTTACCTGGAGATCAGGAATACACAACTGGACAGTGGGTGGACAGGTTGACTGGAGCGAAACCATTAATGGCTTTCAGCGTTTTGGCACGGGTTACTTTCGTTTCAACTCATGGGATGATTTTAAGAACGGTGTAAAACCAACTGACTATGCACTTACTTATTCTTTGGAAAAAGGTTTTGCACAGGCATTCCCAACTTTCCAGTTCATGCAATTTTCGGCTTATGGACAGGATGAGATCGCCTTCAATAAAAAATTCAAGCTTACACTTGGATTAAGAGTTGATCGTCCAACCTATCCGGATGTAAGTGAAGTAAAAACACATCCGATCGTTGCAGGTCTCACATTTGCGGATGGTCTGAAAATAAATACAGGGAACTTACCTAAAACCAGTTTGATGTTTTCGCCACGGGTTGGATTTAATTATGATATCTATGGTAATCGTTCATTACAGATCCGTGGCGGTACCGGCATTTTCACTGGAAAGGTTCCATTTGTTTGGATAGTTAGCCAGGTAGGGGATGCTGGTATGTTACAGGTTACACAATCATGGAATGGAACTGCAAATACTCCTGGTCCTTTCAATCCTGATCCGGCTGCTTACAGACCAACAACTGTACCAGTTGCAGGCTCAGTTGTCCCAAGTGCAATTTCGGCATTTGACGAAAATTTCCAATTCCCTCAAACATGGAAATCAAGCCTGGCTATTGACACAAAGCTTCCATGGAATATGATCTTTACTTTAGAGGGTATCGTTAATAAGGATCTGAAAGCAACAGTTTTTAAAAATGTTAACCTGGTTACTCCGCAGCCATTAGGTGTTGCGGGATATAATGATAACAGGTCAATTTATCCAATTCCAAATCAGCAAAAGTTCATTAATCCATTAACTAGTGCAGGCTTACCTAGTTCAGCTGGTACAGGTTCCTTTAATGCTATATATGTAACTAACGATAGCCGCGGTATATATGCATCACTCACTGCAAAGGTTGACAAAGCATTCAGAAATGGATTCGGGGTTTCATTGGCCTATATCAAAACATTTGCAAATAGTTTATTTGATGGCGGTGGTGATCAACCACTATCAGCATGGCAAAGCACACAAACCTATAATTCACCTAACACGCCTACACTTAGCTATTCGGGCTTTACAGTTCCCGATCGCTTGGTTGCATCTTTCACGTATAGAAAAGAATACTTCAAACATTTTGCAACTACTATTTCAATGATGTATTCTGGCTCCATCGATTACCGGTTCTCTTATGTTTATGGTGCTGATTTCAACCGCGATGGATTCAATGGTAATGATCTGCTGTATATACCAAGGGATGCAAGTGAAATTAACTTTGTTGATCTTGCTGCAGGAACGAGCACAAGTGGCGTGGCATATTCAGCTAATGAACAAAGTGCCTTGTTCTTTAAGTATATCGAACAGGACAAATACCTGAAAGCTCATAAAGGACAATATGCAGAACGTAACGGTGCACAGGCACCATGGAGAAACCAGGTTGATATTAAACTCATCCAGGATCTCTTTATAAATGTTGGTAAAACAAAAAACACTATTCAGCTAACCCTTGACATCTTCAATTTTGGAAATTTGATCGATCCAAACTGGGGTAAGGTTAAAACTGTGAATGCAAGTTCTCTTTTAGTTCCGGTAAACTCAACACTTACAAGTAATTCGAATTTTACCATTAATGGTATCACTACATCGCTAGGAGCATATCAGCCAGGAGGAACAACCAAACCTTATTACAGGTTACAAACCGACAGAGGCCATCCTGTTGTCGACACATTTAGAGATAATGTAAGCATTGCATCTACTTATTATATGCAAATGGGATTAAGATACATTTTCAACAATTGACAATTTCTTGCAAATAAAAAAACCTCCCCGATCAGATCAGGGAGGTTTTTTTTATAATAAACCACTAACTTAAATATCCGCAATAACTGACCACTAACTCCTGACTCCCCATCCCCATTTCAAAAAAGCCGGCATAGCCCTTCCCCAGGTTTTTACATCATGTTTTCCGTCATCATAATTTATATAATGAATATCCCCTTCATTTTTATATCCTTTTTTTTCTAACTCTTCAATTAGACCAAGCGTATCATCAATTGAATCAATGATCCCATTATTATTCCTGTCCATCTTTTCATCCAGAGAACCGGTAGTAAAATAAAATTGTAATCCAGGCTTATGATCACCTTCTCTTATAAGTTTGTGCATAATGCGATCTGTGTCTTCATTGTAACCATGATGCAGGTCTTTTGACCTCCACCACAATGAACCAGAAAATACAGCAGCTTTCGAAAAATATTCAGGAAAATGCCAAACAGTATCGAGGGCAGAAAGACCACCCAGCGAAAAGCCAGCGTAGGCTTTTTCTTTAAAATTATTATCGAAATTCTCGATTATATAAGGTATCAATTCATTCAAAACAAATTGCTGATGCAATCGGGCTTTTGCTCCACGGCCTTTATAATCCAGCACATTTGCCGTTCCATACTCCATTTTTCTTTCAGCACTGCAATGAATGCCAACGCAAAGTATGGGTTCTATTTCTTTTTGCTCATAGAGCTCCGCCAGCATCTGGTCAAAATGAAATTTTAGAAGATCCTGCCCATCATTAATTATTAACAGGCTCACTGGCTCGCTATCCGAGCTCATAAGCGGAAGATAAATATCTATAAGGACATCTCTGTCAAGGTGAGTAGAGTGGCGGACTATATTTTGTACGGGGACTGAAACCTGCTTCAAACGCTGCATTTGGGCAAAATTAGGGGAAGCGTACTAAAGATGACCGTGCTTTGTTTTGAAACAATCTTGTTTCTTTTTTGTTTATCTTCTCTTTAAAAAATACATTTGATTACTTACCAGCCCCCCGAAAATAATTTATCAAATCAAATTAATTTTTATGAAGAAGATCGGTGTGTTACATGGAAAAGAAAGAAGTTTTCCAATGGCTTTTGTAGAAAGGGTAAATAGTAAAAATATTTCCGGCATTATTGCTGAACCTGTACACATTGAAAAAGCGATACAAGGCGAGCCAACCGGTTATGCGGTGATCATCGATCGCATATCGCAGGATGTTCCTTTTTACCGTACATGGCTGAAAAATGAAGCGTTAACAGGAACGGCCGTTATCAATAATCCATTTTGGTGGAGCGCCGATGATAAATATTTTAATAACTGCCTGATGACAAAAGTGGGTGTGCCGATCCCAAAAACTGCGATCATTCCTTCACGTGATCATCCGGATGACACTACAGAAGAATCATTCGCCAATCTTGCTTATCCAATGGCACTGGGAAACCATATTTAAATATGTCGGCTTCCCTGCTTATATGAAACCATTTGCAGGTGGCGGCTGGAAACATGTATATAAATTAGATAGTAAAGAAGATTTTTTTGATAAGCATAGTGAAACCGGCCAGTTGGTAATGCTGTTGCAGGAAGAAATTGTTTTTACAGAATATTATCGTTGCTATTGCATCGGCAGAAAACATGTTCGCATTATGCCTTATGAGCCACGCAATCCGCATCATCTTCGCTATGTAGCAAGTTTTACTCCATCGCCTGAGCGATTAAAACAAATGGAAGAAATTGTTCTTCGCATTTGCAATTATCTTGGTTATGATTTTAACACCGTGGAATTAGCGATAAGAGATGGCGTTCCTTATGCAATAGATTTTTGCAACCCTGCTCCCGATGCGGAACGCAGCAGTGTTGGTGAAGAAAATTTTGCATGGGTAGTGGAAACAGCAGCTAATTATGCAATAGAAAGAGCGATTGAACAAAAAGACGGACAGGATAATCTTACATGGGGGGAGTATGTGAAGCGGGGCGCTAATAAAACTTCATTAGTCTAGGAATTTGTAATTAGTAATTGGGAATTAGCATCGTACATAAACGCTGATATAGCTTAATTAATGAGTTATAAAGGATATAAAGAATTGGAATGTTACATTCAGGCTAGGTTGCTTAGAATGTATATTTCTGAATTAGCAAAAAAATTTCCTCAACATGAAAAATTCCTGCTTACAGCACAAATTATAGACTCTTCAAGATCTGTAACCAGAAATATTGCTGAGGGCTATGGAAGATATACATATACTGATACAAGAAATTTCTTTATTATATCCCGCGGGTCAGTAACTGAAACTATGGAACATCTTTCAACTGCAAATGATGAAAAATATATTACTGAAGAAGAGTTAAAAACAGGAGAACAGAAATGTGAATTAGTATTTAAATTAGTAAATGGCTACATTTCATATTTGGATAAATCAAAAACTAAAAAACCATCCGCACAACCAAATTCCTAATTACAAATTCCTAATTCCTTAAAATGGCAACACTCAACTACAAAACTTTCACTCTCGGTGTAGAAGAAGAATACATGGTGCTTGACCCTGAGACAAGGGAATTGAAAAGTCATGAACAGAAGATCGTGCATGAAGGCCAAAAAGTGATCAAGGATAAAGTAAAGGCTGAAATGCACCAGGCCGTAGTGGAAGTGGGAACAGATATTTGCGCTGATGCAGATGAAGCATGGCAGGATGTAGCAGCATTGAGAAAAACAATTTCAGAAATTGCCGGCGGTCTTGGTTTTGCAATGGGGGCTGCCGGAACACATCCATTCAGTCATTGGGAAAGCCAATTGATAACTGATCATATTCGCTATAATGAATTAGTAAATGAATTACAGGAAGCGGCCCGCAGTAATTTGATATTTGGATTGCATGTGCATGTGGGAATGGAAAACCGTGAAATGGCTAATCATATTGCCAATAGCACAAGATATTTTTTACCACATATATATGCATTGAGTACCAACTCTCCTTTTTGGGAAGGAAGACTCACCGGATATAAATCTTTCCGGACAAAAGTGTTTGATAAATTTCCCCGTACAGGAATTCCCGAAGCATTTGAAAGCATTGAAGCGTATGAAAATTATGTGAAGCTGCTGGTAAAAACAAATTGTATTGACAATGCAAAAAAAATATGGTGGGATCTGCGTGTACATCCATTTTTTAATACGGTTGAATTTCGAATTTGCGATGTTCCTCTTACTGTTGATGAAACGATCACTATTGCCACACTTTTCCAGGCAGTTTGTGCAAGGATCTATCTTTTGCGCAGCAAGAACCTGAATTTTATTCAATACTCCCGGGCATTGCTTAATGAAAATAAATGGAGAGCCAGCCGCTATGGTATTGATGGCCGCCTGATCGATTTCGGAAAAGAAGAAGAAGTGAATACCCGTGCACTTTTATATGAACTGCTTGATTTCATTGACCCCGTTATTGATCATCTGGGCAGCCGGCATCGTCTTGCACATATCCATAAAATTTTGGAAAATGGAACCGGCGCTGACCGTCAATTAAAAACATTTGAAGAAACAAAAAACCTGGTGAGTGTTGTAGATTATATCAGGCAACAATTTTTAGCTGGAGTATAATATTTTTAACCACTAATTATTAAATATGTTTTACATCAAAAGACCTTTATTAGTTATGTTAGCTTGTGTGTTTGTTATAGCATGCAACCAATCGGAAGATAACGGCAACCTTGAAAGTGCAACCAGCACCAGTACTGCAGAAAGTTCTACAGCTATTAGCACCAATACTGCCTCTTCTACTACCATCCAGGATATTTGGGTTCTCGATAGCATAAATAATAAAACGCCAGATTCAGGTTATTTTAAATATGGCACTCCCTATTTCGATTTTAATCTTGATAAAAAAACTCTTTCGGGTCATACAGGTTGCAATGGTGTAAAAGGTAAATTCAAGGAAGAAAGCGGTAAGCTAATTTTTGACAGCCTGGAAGTTTCAAAAGTAGCCTGCAAGGATAAAGGATTTGAGAAAAAACTTCTTAAAGCATTTAACAGTGGTGTTACCTATAATATTTTAAATGATAAATTGTATATGAACATAGAGCCCGGAACTGTTTATATATTCAGAAGGATCCGCCGCTGATCAGGATAGTAGCGGACAGGAAAATAATTGTTCAAATAAATATTCTCGTTAACTTTAAGCAACTGCTTACTGTGAAACAGCCACCTGAACATAGTAAAAGATCATTTGACCGGCGTCGGTTTATCAGTAACGGCGTAAAGACTAACTTTACTGGCCGGTTTACTTTCTCCCCTTGAGCAATCCTGTAATACAAGATCAAAAGACTCAGGCAAGAAAAATACCAAGGACCGATCGACCACAACAAACAATAATAGCAAAAGAAAAAAATGGAATGTCGAGAAACTTGTTATAAACTCAAAGACCAATGTGATCCATCTTCCAACATCCGCTTTTTATATTTACTATGATGAAATAAAAAATGTAAAGGAGGTGAACATTGTTAATTGGGAAGACAATCTACAAGGCCCGGTAAGATTCAACAAAAACAAGTCTGGGAATATTTTAGAAACCCTTTCACTTCAGAAACTGAAAAATGGGGTAAATGACAATTCACTCAATAGTGCCATAAATACTTTAGCAAAAGCTTTTGGCAAGGATTGTGAAAACTCAAAAGGTGTTAATACAAATACAACTAATTACCGGCTTCATGAACTTATGCTGCAATTAATATCATTGAATAATTATATGCCTTATAAATGGCAAACGTTTAATGATATGGTGAGCAAACCTCCACGCTTAGGCAAAAGGCAAAGCTGGATGGCAGATGAAAATAGTTTTACTGAACGGGTAAAATATATACAAGACCGTGAAGCAGATTATAAAAGCAGGTTGATAAAACGGGCATCCAAATATAATTTGACATGATCGCCGACGATTGCAGAGTTGCATATTAGGCTAAGAGGTGTAACCCCTCTGTCGGCTACAGAAACCACTCGCAAGAGTGGTTTTTTCTTGAAAAAAGGATGCGATTTATAAAGCAACCCTCGTTTCGACTTACATTTTTCCAATTGCTAAAAAAACAGAGTCTCAAATCCCGGTTTTTAAACCAAAAAAAATCTTTAATTTCCTATTGCAAAGCCGCCGCATGAAAAAGTTTGGAATAATTACCTGTTTTTTTCTTGGCTCACTCTTTATCCTTTTGTGGGTTGGGCTCAATAGTTGTGCAAAAGATAAATCCAAAGGCGACGGAGATCGTACGCAACCAGATACAAGTCAGTTTCGTGACCCATACTGGCAGAACGAAAAAATTGGGGGAAACAACACCGAAAGAAAACAGCAGTTTGTAAGAAAATATAACAGTCTACTGGTGTTTCATGCAGACGATACGATGCAGGTAAACAACACCTATAGGGCTACACTTGCACTTGCAAGGAATATGGCTCTCGGTCCATTAAAAATGAAAGTACTTGAAGTTTCAGATGCAACCGATGATAATGTAATTGTAGATACAATAATTCAATTAGGTAAGAAGATGCGGGCAAATCTTAAAGATCTTGGTCCACAAGATGGCAAAAGTTTTCGTATAGAATTGTTGGGTAATGATGAACAAAATTTATACAATGCAACAGAATCTTATTGGCAGTGGAACATAGAGCCATTAAAGGCAGGCCAGCATAAATTAATTCTTTCAATACAAGTTCTATTAGGCGATGACGGCGAGGTAAACTTACCGACAAAAGATATCCCGGTTACAATTTTCGCTCAAAAAGTTTCTTTTTCAGCTAAGGTTGGTAACTTCTTTTCGAATTACTGGCAATGGGTCATCACAGCTATTTTTTTACCGATACTTATTGCATTCTTTACTACAAGAATTAAACAAAGTGGTGAAAAGAAAAAATAAATAAATTTTAAATCAATAATTATGGCAAAAAATTATCGCACTCATTTTTTTGCAATTCTATTTTTGGGATTTATTTCCTTGCAATGTAATAACAACAGATCTGGCGGACAGCAAGACCATCTTACGGGTCTTATTTTTGCCAGCAAAGATGAACTTGCAGGAATTCCGCTGGCTTCTTCACCTTATGGTGCAGGGGAATTACCATCAAGCAAAGATCTTTCTGCAGACCTGCCGCCTGTCGGAAACCAGGGAAGACAAAATTCATGTGTGGGCTGGGCTGCTGCTTATGCATTGAAGAGTTTCCAGGAAAAAATTGAAACAAGATCAGATATGCGTTTTAGCCCTGCATTTATTTATAATCAAATTAATAACGGGCAAGATGGCGGATCAAGATTTATTGATGCATTAAACCTGTTATCGCAACAAGGAGCTGCAAAGTTGGATGACATGCCTTATAATGAATCTGATTTCAGAACGCAGCCCACACAAACTGCAAAGGAAAATGCAAAGCCATTCCGTATTGATTATTGGCGCCAGGTAAATGTAATGGACATTAAGGAAGTGAAAGCACAGTTAAATGCCGGTTACCCTGTTGTTATTGGCGCTGCTTTGGACCAAGGTTTTAAAGCAGGAAGATCAAATGACGGCGCTGAATATATATGGAAAGCTGTCGCGGGAAATACACTTGGCGGTCATGCAATGCTTGTTGTTGGTTATGACGATTCACGAAATGCCTTTAAAGTGATGAATTCCTGGGGTACAAATTGGGGCAATAATGGTTTTTGTTGGATCGATTATTCATTTTTTCCAAGAGCAGTAAAGGAAGGTTATGTTGCAAAAGATGCAGTAACACCAGTTACTCAAACCACCACTACAACAACAACGACTACTGATCCAAACATCGTTATACCCAATTATAATCCTACAGAATTTAAAAAAGTACGTTTTGAAAATATTCAGGTAACCCATAATCAAACCCATGCAACTTATGGAAATTGTATGAGGATCACAGGTGTTGCAGATATTCCAAAAGGAACTGGAAAAACTTTCCAGATCAGCACACATTTTTATTATTCAAATACAACAACCCAAATAGGCAGTTTACAATCTCCACTCTTTGCTGATGTAAATGGGTATGCTGCCGCTGGAACTATATTGTACAAGATCCCTGAGGAAGGGCTTAACAATTGGGCTTTTGAAATTTATATGCCTTATACTGCTTTCAATACACCTGTAGGAAGCTATGTAAACGGTCAATATCAAACTGCAAGAACGGCGCTATATGCTATTCCAACATTGTTCATTGATAATTTCGGCTATGCAAAAGGTGACGCAATAAGTTTTTATGTTGACAAGTAAGTTCTCTTAAAAAACTTCCGATTTGTAAAGGCAGATGTTAATTCCAACATCTGCCTTTATTTTTGCCAATGTCTTTTTCTATAGATACTTCAAAAATAATTATGCGGCCCGTCACCGTCACTTTTCTTGAAATGCATGAACCCAAAGAGTTGCCCGCTTCTTTACCCGGTACTCATTTCGGGCTATTGCTCAACCCAATTCCAGTTAATGAATACAGGAAGTTTTATTATGGCGTTGGAGAAAAACATTTTTGGTTGGATAGAATGGTAATGCCTGACGAAGAATTGTTTGATAAAATAAATGCAAGCAATGTTGATATTTATCTTTTCTATGTAAATAAAGAAGTAGCAGGATATATTGAATTTGTAAAAGAAGAAAAATATGTGGAGATCCTCTACTTTGGATTAATGCCCGCTTTCATTGGCCAGGGCTATGGTAAATATTTTTTACAATGGGTAATTGCGAAAGCATGGAGCTATAAACCTGAATGGATACAATTAAATACCTGCACTCTCGATCACCCCAATGCTTTAGGAACATATAAAAAAGCCGGCTTTACTGAAGAAAGAACAGAGATACACCAACGAAGAATTTTGGTTTAGCCATTACTATTGACGCAACTGTTTTGTTATTTTTTTCTTCTATCCGCGGCAATTTAAAAATCGGCAACAAATTTGCATATCAAGGAAATAATTAGAAGTAAAATGAAAAAACAACCTTCTCTTATCTTTTGTATCCTGATGGATATTGTTGGTTACGCCACTTATGCGATCCCGGGATTGGGTGAATTTGCCGATATTTTATGGGCGCCAATATCTTCTATAATCTTCATGATAAGTTTTGGTGGATGGAAAGGTGCATTAGGTGGTTTTGGAAATTTCATTGAAGAAATTCTACCGGGTACTGATTTTATACCCAGCTTTACCATTATGTGGTTTATTCAAAATATGCAAAGAAAAAATAGTACGACACAGGTGAAAAGCATATCACAATAATATCACTCAGAATTTCCCGCTGTCGACATCTCTTATAAAGGTTATCACACCATTCATAAATACTTTCTGATCGTCATACATGGCAAGATGACTTCCATTTGGACAATATAAATAACGTCCTTTCTGTACGAGTTTGCTTTGCTCTTCCATTGCTTTTGGATCCATTGTGTCATGTTTTGCACCAATCATCAGTGTTGGAATTCTTATTTCTTTCAACCTGTTCTTTATATCCCATTTTGCAAGATTACCACCGATGCCAAACTCTGAAGGCCCCTGCATTTGAGTATAAATTTGCTTGTTATAATCTGCAAGAGAACGCATCAAAGGATCTGGCCATTCCTTCAAGCGACAAATATGCTGAGAATAAAAATTCGGAAATAACAATTCATCATATCGTGGATTATTAAAATCTTTTTTTGCTTCAAGGGCCTTTAGTTCTTTTAACACATTTGAGTCCATTTGTTTTGCTAAAACTTCTTCAGCATATTTTCCATATTCAGGACAGCTTGCCATCATATTTGCAACGATCAGGCTTTTCATTTTATCCTGGTATTTCAATGAATATTGCATTCCAAGAATACCCCCCCATGAATTGCCAAGTATGTAAAAGTTAGTTGAATCAGCGCCTATCGCCTGGCGAACTTGCTCTACTTCTTCTACAAAGCGATCAAGCACCCATAAACTTGTATCCGTTGGCTTATCAGAATTACCACAACCGAGTTGATCATATTCGTAAAATTCAAATCCTTCTTTTGGAAAAAAGCTTTCAAATACTTCCATGTATTGGTGGGTAAAAGCCGGACCACCATGTAACAATAAAACTTTTATTCTTGGGTTATTTCCAAAACGTTTTGTCCAAACTTTAAAATCACCCTTAGGAGTTTTAATTGGTATCATTTTTATCCCTGCCATTTGCACCCCTGTATCGCCATAATTGAAATACTCATATAAATGTATGTCTGCCCCACCTGGACTGGCAGCACTTGTTTTATTGCTGGTTGGCTGATCGCAGGAAAAAATAATAGCAGACAGGGTGACAAAAAAGAAAAGCTTTCTCATGTTAAGTTTTTGAATCGAAAAGGTAATGATTTAATTTCTGTAATTTACCTGACCAAAAAAATACTGCTATGAGGGTACTATCACTATTACTTCTATTGCCTTTCGCAACAATTGCTCAGACTAAAAGCGATTCGCTTACATTAATTCAAAAAACCGCCAGTCTTTATGATCTTGAATTCAGTAATGCTGAAGCAGATTCTTTACTTGACAACCTGAATAACTATACACAGTTAATAAAAGGAATGCACAAGACTCTGCCGGCAAATGATATCCCCTACCCCTTTGCTTTTAACCCGGTTCCTTATGGTGTTTTAAAGCAACGAATGAATCAAACGGTTTCGCTTCCTATTCGTGCAGATATAAGAATGCCAAAAAATAAAAATGATCTTGCTTTTTATTCAATACCTGAATTAGCAGGATTAATAAGATCAAAACAGATAACCTCCGTTGAGCTCACTAAATTTTTTATTGACAGGTTAAAAAAATGGGGTGACACATTGGAATGTGTTATCTCACTTACTGAGGATACTGCAATGGCACAGGCAAGAAGAGCCGATGAAGAAATTAAAAATGGAAAGTATCGTGGTTTATTGCATGGCATTCCTTACGGTTTAAAAGACCTGTTTGCTGTGAAAGGATATAAAACAACCTGGGGCAGCACTCCTTATAAAGATCAGTATGTTGATGAGGATGCTTATGTATATAAAAGATTAAGAGCTGCCGGCGCAGTGCTTTGTGCTAAATTATCTCTTGGTGCACTTGCATTCAATAATAAATGGTTTGGCGGCGAAACAAAAAATCCATGGAATTTAAAACAAGGATCAAGTGGTTCATCAGCTGGCTCTGCCGCATCTGTTGTTGCAGGATTACTTCCATTCACGATCGGAACTGAAACGCTTGGTTCCATAGTTTCTCCTTCTACAAGATGTGGCGCTACTGGTTTGCGACCAACATTTGGTTCTATCAGCCGCTCTGGCGCCATGGTTCTTTGCTGGAGTTTGGATAAAGCCGGACCTATTTGTCGCAGCGCCGAAGATTGTGCTGTTGTTTTTAATTATATACATGGAACAGATGGCAAAGATTATGGCTCCGTTGATAAAAATTTTAATTATGATGGTGTAGTTGACTTCAAAAAACTAAGAGTGGCTTATGCAGAAAATTATTTTAAACGATTAGCTGCTGATGCACCCGAAAGAAAAGTATTGGAAGTTTATAGATCACTGGGTGCAGATATAAAAGCAGTTGATTTTCCTGATTCATCCGTTTATCCTGTAAATCTTATTAGTATTATTTTAAATGCAGAAAGTGCCGCAGCCTTTGACGAATTAACCAGAACCAATCGTGATGACCTGATCGAAAGACAGGATAAAAATTTTTGGCCAAATAGTTTTCGTGCTGCGAGATTGATCCCTGCTGTGGAATATATAAATGCAAACCGCTATCGCTATAATCTTTGCAAGGCAGTAAATGATTTTATGAAAGATTATGATGTGGTGATCGTTCCGAGTTTTGCAGGCAGACAATTATCTATTACCAATCTTACTGGTCATCCTGTTGTGGTGATGCCGATGGGCTTTAATCAAAATGGTTCGCCATTAAGTATAACTCTTATCGGTAATTTATATGATGAAGCAACAATCCTTGCTGCTGCAAAGGCATTCCAGGATAAAACGGATCATAATAAGAAGCATCCGGAGAAGTTTAAAGAATGATGTTTTTTAGATTGCTTCGGCCTTCGACCTATGATGCAAAATATTTTTTTTTGACGGCCTCGCAATGACGAAGACCCTGCGGGGCCAGTGAGTTTTTTCAAACTCCCGGAGCTCTTCGTCATTGCGAGGCTTGTCGATAGGACTCTAGTGAAATAATAAAAATTGACGACGGCAAGCCGAAGCAAACTAAAACTTAAGTCAGAAATAAAAAAAGCTGAAAAAATTGACTTCGCACAAGAGTGCCCTTCGCTTCGCTCTGGGTAAACTGTGCAACAAAAGCCAAATAGTAGCAATATAGCTGACACCATAACAAAAAAATTTCTTATTTAGTAAATCTTCACTAATAAACACAGCGTCAAATCTAAGTTCCCCTTTAGGGGACAGGGGTATCCACATTTGTTAGTAAGTGGCAAACGAACCGACAGATGTCAATGTTATAAATTTATTATGTTTGTGGCCATGGTTAATGACCCGAAGAAGATAAAAGTAGCGATCCTCGACCTGTATGAAGGCAAAGCCAACCAGGGTATGCGTTGTATCCGTGAGATCCTCAATACTTACAGCGAAGTTCATGATCTGGATTTGGTTTGGGATGAGTTTGATGTGCGGCTTAAGAATGAAGTGCCGGACATGAATTATGATATTTTTATTTCAAGTGGCGGCCCAGGTT
Source organism: uncultured Bacteroidota bacterium (assembly GCA_963746915.1). Taxonomy (GTDB): domain Bacteria; phylum Bacteroidota; class Bacteroidia; order Chitinophagales; family Chitinophagaceae; genus VBAS01. Next base: position 301,867 of record CAVVDD010000007.1, read on the forward strand.
CGCCATTAGAAAGTCGCTACATGGAATGGGATGAAACCTATTTTCGCTGGCTAAGTGAAGTGGAACGCTGGAATAATAACCCCGCTAATGAGCAGAAGAAATATGTGTTGTTTATTTGCCATTCCTTTCAATTAGCCTGTCGCCATTATAATGTTGGCATAGTTTGCAAACGTCGCTCTACTGCCTTTGGAGTTTTTCCTGTTCACATGCTTGATAATTCCAGTGATGAACCGGTGTTTGCTGGTTTGAAAGATCCATTTTATAGTGTTGACAGCCGCGATTACCAGGTCATACAACCAAATCATAAAGTAATAGAAGAAATGGGTGCCAAGATTCTTTGCATAGAAAAGAATCGTCCGCATGTGCCGTATGAACGAGCCATCATGGGAATTCGATTTAATGATTTTATGATCGGCACACAGTTTCACCCCGAAGCTGATGCAGTAGGTATGAGCATGTACCTGCAAACCGAAGAGAAGAAAAAAACAGTGATCGAGGAACATGGTGAGGAAAAATGGGCAAGCATGCTAAAACATTTGAATGATCCTGATAAGATCATGTGGACATACACTCACGTACTTCCAAATTTTTTGAATCAATCTATTGAGCAATTAACCGCAGAATTAGTTTGAGGTCCGTCATTGCGATCCGCCTCAGGCGGAGAAGCAATCTCACCAATGAGGAAATAATTATTTAGTCAGCTTAGGTAATTCTATTCATCGTCCCTTGTGTCACTCACTTGTGCTTCCAGTAACGCTATTCAGCTTTTTATTTCTCACAGATGGCACGCCTGCCTGCCGGTAGGCAGGGATTTACACAGAAATTAATCTGTGAGCATCTGTGTAATCTGTGAGATTGTATTATTGATTGTTGCCTTTAGGACATTTGTAAGTTTGTACTTAACTTCCATTAATTAAATTTGAATTATGGTTCCGGCAATAAGAAGAGATTATAATAAGAATTTCACGAAAGAAAAGTATGAGGCTTTTTTAAAAGATCTTCATTCAGTACATGAAGGAGCTATTGAATTCAGAGTAGCGGAAACACCCGTGTTCGTTCCAAAAGATTTTACTAAAAAAATGCTGGATGCCTGTGAAAGCATTGTTGATATAATCGTTGATCCAAAATTCAAAGAGCTTACGAAAAATGCCATTCCCAACCATTTACAGGTGCAGGGTGAAAATCATCATTCTCATTTTATAGCTTTTGATTTTGGTATTTGTATAAATGAGGCCGGCGAATATGAACCACAGCTAATAGAAATGCAGGGCTTCCCTACCCTTTTTGCTTACGAGGTTTTGCTTGATGATGTTTTCAAGAAACATTTCCCTGTGCCAGCCAACTACAGCATTTATCTGGATAAGTATGAAAGAGAGTCATATCTAAAACTGTTGAAAGAAATTATTGTCGGAAATGAAAAGCCAGAAAATGTAATACTGCTTGAGGTCTTTCCTCATAAACAAAAAACAAGAATTGATTTTTATTGTACGCAGGATTATCTCGGCATCAAACCTGTTTGTCTTACAGAATTGATACAGGAAGGAAGAAAATTATATTACATGAATGACGGAAAGAAAACAGAAATAAAAAGAATTTATAACCGGGTGATCTTTGATGATCTTCAGCAGCAATCAGCCGAAGTACTGGCAAAAGGAAATATTTTATTTGAAGACCTGGATGTTGAATGGGTGCCGCATCCTAATTGGTTTTACAGGATAAGCAAGTACACACTGCCTTTTATTCATCATCCTTATGTGCCGACAACTTATTTCTTAAATGAAATAAAACAAATGCCTGCTGATCTTGAAAACTATGTTTTAAAACCATTGTTTTCTTTTGCCGGACAAGGTGTCGTGATTGATGTAACTCCGGCCGATATTGAAAAAGTAAAAGACCCTGAGAACTGGATACTGCAGCGCAAAGTAAAATATGCCGATGTGATCGAAACTCCGGATATACCTGCCAAAGCAGAGATAAGAATTTTTTATTTCTGGAAAGATGGAGAATCAAGACCTGTTGCTACAAATAATCTAGCACGATTAAGTAAGGGAAAGATGATCGGGGTTCGTTACAACAAAGACAAAGAATGGGTGGGTGGAAGTTTCTGTCTATTCGAGAACCAGGATTAAGATTGATTAAAAAGATTAGGAGGAAATAAAAAATGGACTTAATAAAGAATATTAAACCAAAAGAACTTGCTCACGGTATTACCGGTTATTATGCACATGGTGAGAAATCAAGTTTTGGATATATAGAACTGAAAAAAGGCAGCAGTGTTCCCCTGCATTCACATATCAACGAACAGATCACATACATTATCGAAGGACAACTGGATATGATGATCGGAGGTGTGGCCTGTTTACTTACTGCAGGAATGTATCATGTCATTCCATCCAATACTCCACACTCTGCGATCGCTGTTACTGATTGTAAGCTGATCGATGCATTTGCACCGGTAAGAGAAGATTACAAACAATAATCGTTGCTGCTTATATTTGCGTATGCGAAAACCACTGCTCATTTTTACATTAGTAAGTATAAGCCTTTATTCTTTCTCGCAGGAAGAAGGCCGTATGGAAACTGACCGTCCTGATCAAACCGAATCACCTTATCTTACAAAGAAAAAATATATACAGGTTGAGGTAGGATTCAATTATGAAAAAAATGGAGACCTGCGTAGTTTTGTGCATCCTACTATCCTTTGGAAGTACGGTGCCTGCAAACGATTTGAATTTCGATTGATCACCGAATTTGTTTCTGCAGAAACTCCACTGCTTGTCCCTAATGGAAATGAGATAGAAACTGGTTTACTCCCGATCAAGATCGGCGGAAAAATATCTTTATGGGAAGAAAAAGGATTATTACCAAAGACCGGTTTCATTTTTCATATAGCTCCTTCAAATATTGGCAGTAAAAAATTCTATACCAGTCAATGGGCTCCCAACTGTGTGTTTACCATGCAACATACATTATCAGAAAATATTGGCCTGGGTTATAATCTTGGTTTGGAATTCGATGGTGAAAGCGGCAGTCCTTCCTGGGTTTACACAATAGCTCCGGGTTTTAATATTGGAAAAAACTGGTACAGTTATATTGAAATGTTCGGAGCAGTAAAAAAGAATGAAGAACCACATCACGCTGTCGACGGAGGTTTAGCTTATTTTTTTTCTGACAACACAAAGATCGATATCTCTTCAGGTTTTAGTTTATCGGACGATTATTGGTACAGTGCCATCGGCTTCTCGTTCCGGTTTAATACAAGTAAGAAAAAATGATTACTTCAATTTGTACCTGACACCTGTATAAATCAATCGCCCACTCACTGGCCCCCAAACTAATGAAGCATCGAAGTATTGACTAAAAGGTTGATCAGCCGCAATAATCGGATCTTTTTGAAAATAATTGGATAAGTTCTCGCCACCCAGATAGATATCAAACGGATGTTTTTTACCAAGAGTTTTGCTAACCTGAGCATTCATCAGCACATAAGATGGCGAACTCGTGTTGCGCTGATATTGAACAGGATTAGCTGATGTACTTGGGATCCTCTTTGACCCATTGTAATTAAAAGTATAATCAAACTTCCAACCACTTATTTCATAACCAAAATTTGCAAATGCCCTGTGTTTTGCAGTGAATGGCTTTTGTAAAAGCACATTGCTATAAGTTGTTCTTACATCAAAGAAGCGATAAGCTAATCTGATCTCCAATTTACGAACAGGTTCAAAGTTCATTTCTGCCTGGAAACTATTTGAGAAAGACTTTCCTAGCGAGATCATAAAACTTAACCTGTCTTGCATCTTCAAGGTCCACCACTACTTGTTTATCAAAATCATTTCTGAAATAATCTACACTGAATGATCCATCACGTTTGAAGAGTTTGAATTTCTGATCAATACTTATTCCTTTATTCCATGCAACTTCAGGATCAAGTCCATAAGCTTTGCCTGCCGAAGCTGATAAAATATTTATTTGTCTTGAGCTCACAAACACACTCATGTTCTCGGCAAAAATGTTTGCTGTTCGCTGACCACGACCAGCGCTTAGACGAATGGTTGTGCCTTTTACTGGTTCATATCGTAAATGTAAACGTGGCGTTGCAAACCAGCCAAACAAACTATTATGATCTGTACGCATCCCTGCCACTATATTAAATTTTTCCACCGGTGTAAATGTATACTCGAAAAATGCACCGGGAACAGTTTCTGTCCTTTTAAAATTTATGGATTTAAAATCCTCATTGTATTTGTCTGAAACAAAACTTAAACCTGTTCTGAATTTATGGGCGGTAGTTCCAATAATAGATTGATATATCAGGTTAGCATACAAATTATTCTGATCTGCATTATAGGATGTTAGCCCGAAATAAGAATCCTGTTGATGATCAAATGCAGAAAGTTGCAAGCCGATACTTTTATACTTCTTCTCCGGGAATACATAGCCAATCTTTGCAAAACCCTCGAATCTTTTTGTATTAATTCCAAGTCCATAATGATTAGTTGTGAACTTATCATCATCCGGGTTATAGGCCGTTTCGCCTCCTGTTCTGTTATCATTTAAATATTTAAATCCAAACTGTGTTATAAAGCCTTTCCCATCTTCATACTTCCAGCGATTAATTGCACTGAACTGGTTACCGGTTGGCAGATCACGGAAACCATCTTTATTGACATCAATTGATTTATTATTTAAAAAATCATCATGCAGCAATAAGGCGGTACTCCATTTTTTGCCAAGCTTCTTTGTAAGGGTAAGATTTAGATCAGTTTTACCCATATCATTTATATAGGCATTTGCATAAAGGCGTTCAGCTTTCTCCGGTTTCTTTAATTCAATATTTATCTGGCCGGCAATACTTTCAAAACCATTTGCAACAGAACCTACGCCTTTGCTCAATTGAATAGACTCAACCCATGGGCCAGCAATGGAATTTAAACCCAATGGCGTTGCAATACCTCGTGGGCCAGGAAGATTCTCAACGGTTAGCTGTGTGTAGTTACCACTCAAGCCCAACAACTGAATTTGTTTACTACCTGTTACTGCATCGTTATATGAAACATCAACTGAAGGATTGGTTTCAAAACTTTCGCTAAGGTTACAACAAGCTGCTTTGAATAATTCTCTTTCCGTCATTACCTGAGTACGAATTGGACTTAACGCAGATAAATATGTAGAGCGTTGTTTGGCATATACTTTTATTTCATTTAACTGCTTTCCTGATGCAAGAATTATTTTTAGTTCCTTCGTATCAGAGATAGTTATGGTATCAGCTGTATACCCGGTATAGCTTATGATAAGGCGACCCGTGCTATCGTCATGCTGAACAAAGAAAATGCCTGAACTATCGGTAAATGTTCCTTTGTTTGTTCCAAGCCAAATAACCGATGCACCTTGCAAAGGTTTGAATGAACCTTTTTTATCTTCTTCGAGTACCACTCCTTTTATTTTATTGTTTTCTTTATCTGTAATTACAGTATTGATCACTTCCTGGCTCTTGTCACTAGCTTCCTTTTTTCTGTAATGACAACATTCAGGCAATTCATTATATACAACATCTTTTGCTTTTTCAAGTTCTGTATCATGTCCTGCCGCTGCAATTAGCTTATTCACTTTTAAAAGTGAGATAATACCAGGATTATAAACTAATGTCAGCATTTTACTGTCAATATTCCAATCGGCAGATCTTACTCCTCTTATCTTTAATGTCTTTTCAATACGCTCCTTACACATCTCACATGCGCCATTCACTTTAAAGATAACAGTCGTGTCATTTGTTCGCCCAAACAAATTGAATGACACCAGTAACAAAACTATTATCGAAATATATTTTATAAGTTTCATAAAATTTAAATTGATGGAAATAATATAAATGCGACAAACCCGGCAACAAATTATTACCTGGCTTAGAAGTCAGAGTGAGCATTAAATAAGGAAAACGCAGTTGCGCAGATAAACTTCACAGCCACTAATAGAAGGTGCGTGACTAATTGGGTGTTTTTCTGCTAAAGAAGAGTAATAAAATTCGGATAAATTGATAAAACTGCCAGAAGTAACAACCGGAAAAAGTTGAGTTGTAGATTCTGACGCTTTTTGATCAGTATTATTCTTTACAAGTTTCTGTTCATCCTTACAACAGCCGCCATCTTTTTCCATTCCGCATTTATTGCATTTGTCACCGTCACCTTTCGCTAAACTCCAATCAATGAACTTATCCATACAATAATGTAAATGAACCGTGGCACCCACTGAAGAGGCGAGATAAAAAACAGCTAATATGGATACCAGTATTTTTTTCATTTCGTGGTAAAATTAGGACTACTTATATTCTATTAAAATGACTACGATCATCCCAATAAATTGTTTTTCCTGACTAAACTCATTTTGCAGACTTTTTCTTCAAAGCATTCAGAAAAATATACTCATAACTGATCATCCAGCTGTTTGTCATGTTCCTGTAAATATCACTCTTCAACTGAAAGCGATAACCAAGATTTAATTTGCTGGTGCTTTTAAAGATCAGTTGTATTGATGGAGCAAGGTCGAGGTAATATTTTTCGTATTCCCAATCAAGATTTTGTCCGCCTAATAGCTCAGCGTAAATATTAAGATTTGTCTGATCGTAATCTTTATACACCCGTGGTAAAACAAGATAACCGGCAGATAAAGAATAATTCAAACTTTGAAAAGCATACTGCTGTGGCTTCTCATTTCTTTTTTCATCCAATACTTCAATGATGCTTGCAGTACCTGATACAGCGAGTTTATTCCAAAGTTGTGTAGCAATTAATCCTGCCTGCACACCGCTATGATCACCCATTAAATTTAATTCATTGTGCTGAAGATGATTCCTGCTGTAAGCAGCAGTAGCAAATGCAGCCATGCGAAAATGCTTATGCACATCATCATTTGAAAGAAAACGATACTTGGCATATAATGCTTGCAGATTCGTAATAAAAAAAATTCTCATACATGTTGGAAAAAGTAAGACCCTGCATGCAACATCCATTTCTTACTAAGCCCAAACATGACTTCCGGACTATAACGCTGACCAATTTGCTTCCATGAACACCACTGCCAACCATAGCACTCATCTTCAGACTCATTGATTTTGCCGGCATGTTAGAGGCCGGTTCGGTATATGGAAAAAGTTCCTGCGCTGTAGTATTGAATCCTATTAATACAAGGAAAGCAGGTAAAAATCTTTTCATTTTAAATTTTATAACCCAAGCAGTTCTTTAATTTTCCTTTCCAACTCATCTTTTTCAAGATTGATGGCTACTACATCTCCATTTTTATTTATAAGAAATGATGCTGGTATTGCATCTACCCGCCATTTTATTGCAGCACTTGCATCCCATCCGCCAGGATCAATTCCTGACATCCATGTTATCTTATCCTTAGCAGCTGCTTTTTTCCAGTCATTCTTTTGCTCATCCAGTGAAACACTTAGTATTTCAAATCCTTTGTCCTTATACTTACTGTACATTTTTACCAAATGCTTATTTGAATACCGGCATGGTCCGCACCAGCTTGCCCAGAAATCAAGTATAAAGACTTTGCCTTTTAAAGAGGATAGTTTTATCGAATCTCCTTTTATACCAGTAACTGTAAAATCAAGGCGATAATCAGTGATGTTGGGGATCGGTCCTTGTGCTTTTAATGCTGATGCAGAAAAAGCAAGAACTAAACTAAGGGTAAGAATGCGGAGGTTCTTCATTTCGTTTTTATTAAGAAAGTTTCTCTCCCACTGTTAGCAGGAGAGAAACTATTGATCAAATGATAACATGATAGACTCTTTGTTCTGAATGCATACCATCCTTAACACAACAATTGCCAGTTTTACCTGTCTTGATGCATTCCATTTTTGTAGCAGCGCTGTACTTTTTAAAATCCTTTGCTGAAAGGAAATCCTTGTCAACAATTGTAAAAGTCTGTTCTCCGTTCAATACCTTATCGCTATTGCTTACAAAGTGAAAGTTCTTACCATCAAGTTCCAGGTGTTTATCTTTTTGAACACTCACATCTGAAAAATTCCCGGTCACTTTAAGGGATGCAACAGAAAACCCTGCATCTTCCACCGCTTTCTTCAACGCATCAAAATCTGCATTATTGTTTTCCTTAAAGATGATCGTGTATTCCTGGCTTTTGATATTCACTTTTACTTCCTGCACAAACGGAACTTTCTCCAATGCCACTTTAACTGCCTTTGAACACATTGAGCAGGTAAGCCCACTTGCCTGTAGTGTTGCTTTGGAAAACTGTGCCTGCAAAGCAACAGTAACAAAAGCCATTACAACAACTGCAATTATCTTTTTCATATCAGACTATTTGAAAGATTATTGTTTATTCTCTTTCTCATTTTTGCAGCAGTCTTTACCATCATGCCCTTCTTTGGTGCATTTGCCGTCTTTACAACAATCCATTTTTGCTGTTGCATCTTTGCAGCAATCCTTACCATCATGTCCTTCTTTAGTGCATTTACCATCTTTACAGCAATCCATTTTTTCACTGGTTGTTGCCACTCCTGTTCTATCATATTTGCAGCAAGCATGGAGTTTATCGTACGCTTCAGTCGTAGTTTTTACACCTACATTATCATATCCGGCATCAGCAATGCTTTTCTGAATTTTTGCAAGATCGGATGAAGTGGAACTGTATTTAACAGTAATGACCTTTGTGTCCTTATTCCAATCAGCATAGGTGGCGCCGGCTGCTTTTGCAGCCTTTTCGATTTTGGCTTCACACATGCCACAATTTCCTGAAACCTGGAAGGTTTCTGTTTTTGTCTTTTGAGAAAAAGAAGTTGTTGCAATTGTGCAACAAAAAATAAAAGTTGAAAATATTTTTAGCGTTTTCATGATCTTAAATTTAGAATTATAATTCGATTAATTTTTTATTTGTAGAACTTACTATTCATTTTAATGCTGAATAGCGGTAAAAAAGTACAAGAGTGCCCTTCGCTTCGCTCTGGGTAAACTGTGCACCAGAGTTTATTGTAGCACTGCTGCCGGGTTCATAAAATTAATCTCAAATCCTGAAAACGCAATTTTGTAAGTAGGTGTCCTGCTTACTTAATGGAGGGGAATGTGTTTGTGAGTAAAGTTGATGAGTTGATGTAACCAGTGATGTTTCATTCCAAACCGTTAAGTCAGCAACAACCGCATCAGGCGAAGAGAATTTAAAATTGATAGCAGATGTCTGCTGATCATCCTGTATCTTAAAGATCTTCACTTCATCTTTGCAACATTCATTGCCTTCTGATTTATGCATACCGCATACACCACAATATTCAGATTTGTTAGCGCCGAATTGTACTGAATCGAAAGTGTCCATGCAGTAGTGGAAATTAATAACTACACCGCTGCTAAAAGCAACATATAAGATGAGCAATATGGATGCAATGGACTTTTTCATTTAGAAGCACACAAAGATAATATGAGTTTCTATTAAAATCGTAAGACTTTAAAAAGAAATCTCTATGATTCGGTAAGGTTTTGTTAATCAGTTAAGAAAAGTCCAGTAAATGCTCAACCGGAAGTTCAAACCCGGGTAAGGATAGTCAGGAGCGGCAAAATTATTATGACGGAAACCCAACCCATTTTCAACAGTTAAAGTATTCAGGTTTTCCGCCCGGATGAAGGCCTTGAAATTACGAATACGGAAGTGTATATATGCGGCGATATCGGGACGGTTGCTGATACTAACGCTGTCCTGGTAAAAGAATTTTCCGATCGCTGGTGAATATCCATCTGCGTTGTAAGGCGTATGGTACTTTATTTCAAAACCCGTTGCAATATTCAGTTTCTTAAATCCCAGCGTTCCTTCATAACCAAAGCGGTTACGGGTAAAGAACGTTGGCAGATTGAGATCAACATTTCCTGTTTTTTGCTGAAAATAAACATCAGTGTGCCATAACCACCGCTTACCAATTCTAAATACTTTTCCGAGTGATATCTGTAAAACATTAAACAGGGAATTTTCCTGCTGTACTTTGTAATAATCTGTATAGTAACTGTAGTTGGCTGCAAGAAAATAATTGCCAGAAATTTCAAGGGCGGGCTTTACCAAATAAAAGGATGCGTTGATAAGTGTTATATTTTCTTTGTTAAGATCTTTGGGTGTATCAAAGTAAAAACTGCTGCGCTGATCAAAAGAAAACGAAGGAGTTCGATTTACGTTTCTAAAACTAAGATCAATATAATCCCCTTTCCTGGACACGATCCTTTTCAGATTCATAAAAGCTTCATAATCGCCGGAATTAAGTCCCGCAAAATAAAGTTTACCTGCGAGTGCAACATCCCATTTTTTGTTCCGGGTCATATTCCTGTATTCACCCTGCGCAATCAGGTTATAAAACGAACCCGTAAACTTATCTGTAATTGCTTTCAGATTTTGGATAACCATGCCAAGCTTAAGAAACTGTAATTGATTTTTTGCGTCAGGAAAGGTGTAGATCGAAAACTCATTGTTTATTTCTTTCCACCTGTCGTAAAGGGTCAATGTGCTATCAACTAATGTATAATTATAAGCAGAGTCGTAATATAATGGTGAAGGATAATAGCCTATTTCTAAATTGGGTGTGTCCATGAACTTCAGCTTATAAGTACTATACCTGAATACATGTTCAAACCTGAGCCTGGGATAAAACAAGGGAATGACGACTGAGTCGCCAACTATGGAATCCTTTTGACCAAGATCATACTGTTGCCTAACCATCAGGTGAAGATCAACGTAGCGATTTCCTGTGTGCAATGTTGAGCTGAAAAAATTTGTTCCAAATTGTGCATCGCCACCTAATTTGGTTGGGATATTGAACCGATCATTGTAGATAGGGTTATTTAAATAATCCTGGTCGTTCCTTAAACCACCATTTTCATCTGATTGCAGCGCATTGGCAAGTAATACAAAGTAATTATTGTAACGTTTATTTATTGACTGATACCATGAAGTAACAAGGTAATTATTATGATTTGTTTTTTGGTTTTTGAAAAAGCCGGGGGCGTTAATAAAACGATATTGAAGTAAGATATTTAAGTTCGGTTTCACGTTTTGTGTGTGTGTGATCTCAGCTATCTGTTCTGCTCTGCCACCAAGCATGTAAGCTAATTCAGTGTATGGTCTTGTTGTATTAAAAAAACGAATTGTTTCCAGGTTCCAGTGATATGCATCAAAAGCATGCATGCCGTGATCCCAGCCGCTGCGCATATTGGGATCGAAAAGAATTGAATGAGTTGCGGTTCCTACATTTCCTAAAAAAGCATGTTCTGCAGGGATCGGAAAACGTTTGTTGAAATCCATTATGGAAGAATCAAGCTTATTGCGTTGAAGAGAAAAAGGTAATTGAAAATAAATAGTAATTGAATCTTCGTATTTGTCCCGGTGCTGAAGACTGTCAGAGCCTTGTCCGGAAAACGAACCTGAAAACCTGCCTTGCATCTGCCCGGGCAAATTATTAAGAGTTCTTCCCATTGGATTTGTCCGCTGAGAAAAAATTGTTCCCGATAAAAACAGTAAGAAAATGAAGTATGTATATCTTAATGCCAGTGTAAATAATTAAAATGTGAAAATACAGCCACAAAAATAAAACAGGGAATATCAAAAGTTAAAGTACACCAACCAATTCCTTAAAAATAGCGGCCAGTTTCGGCTCGGCTGCTTTTGCGAAATGCAATACTTCTTCATGTGTGATCTTAGTATGATCTTCCCTAAGACCCAGGTCTGTGATAACACTCATTGCAAAAACGGGAATCCCCATATGATTGGCAACGATACATTCCTGCACAGTACTCATACCAACTGCATCGCCTCCTATTATATGTATCATCTTATACTCGGCAGGAGTTTCATAAGTGGGCCCTGTAACACAGAAATACACCCCTTCTCTTACTTTAATTTGCAAATTGGCTGCCACCGTTTTTGCTTTTTCGATCAGTTCTTTTTTATATGGCTCACTCATATCTGGAAAACGTGGGCCAAGTTCATCTATGTTTTTTCCGATCAATGGATTTCGCATATCAATGCCGATATGATCTTTGATGAGCATAATATCACCAACATTAAATGATGGGTTAACACCACCCGCAGCATTTGAAAGCAATAATGTTTTAATACCTAATAATCCAAGTACACGGATCGGGAAAACAACTTCTTCAGATGAGTAACCTTCATAATAATGAAAGCGGCCACCCATGCATACAATCTTTTTTCCCGAAAGATTTCCGAAGATCAATTTGCCTTTATGCCCTTCAACTGTTGAAACGGGAAAATTTGGTATATCGCAGTAATCAATTTCTTTTTCGATCTCGATCTCTTCCGTAAAATTTCCAAGGCCACTGCCTAATACAATTCCCACTTCGGGTTGGTGCTTATATTTTTTCTTTAAATACTCAACAGCTTCATTCAGTTGTTTCAATGCTTTTTTACTCATAGAAAATGATTGGCTCACCTGTGCCTCTGATTTATTCAAGTTTTATAATGTAAAAAGCTTCGGTGAGTAAAACGGCAAATATAGATTTTTTGGCGATGAAGTTTGTTTTGAAAGCTATTCATAAATGACTTTAATATTTATACCTGTAAAAATCACACCATTCTTCATCACATAAAAGTTTTTTGAGAACGGGATCATTTAAAACATCGATATAATCCATCCATTTTTTTCCAATTTTTATTTTCCGGTAAACCAACCGGATACCCTGGCTATAATCAACCCACCAATAAATATGACCTGTATATAATGGTTGAATAGGACTGCCATCAAGTTTGTGCCATCCATAAATTGCAACACGATCTGGTTTTGGATCTCTTAAAATTTTTCCGCTGATAACAACATCTTTTTGAATGCCTGCGATCAAACCTCTTCTTCCTTTGCGTTGCCCTTCTATTATTAAATGATGATGCCACATAGTTGGAGTACTGTCACGAAAAGCAAACATGGGAACAGGTTCTAATTTTATTTTAGCGGCTTTATAAATATCGTCCACTATTTTTCTTGTTGGTAAAAAACATTGAAAACTATCAGCGATCTTTTGAGCAGCTAAGGGAGTGATATTTATTCTTGCCCAATCTTCATCTGTGCCAATGCTGAGATAATCGGGAGAAACAAAATATTCAGCATTGATCGTTTTACCAGTTACAGAATCAATGATCGAAACTTTTATTCTTTCAAATTTTTTTAGAAATGAAGGGATATTACCTGCAAGAATTTCTTTCACAGCAAATGAATCCCTTTCCTTCCATTTCATGGCAAAAGCCTGGTGATAAAAATCATTGCCAGTAAGTGAAGATGTTCGTTGGGGAGCATTGATCTTTCTTGCTGTTTGGCAGGACACAATGAAAAAAATAAATATGGCAATAGCCCGTCTCATGAATGAAAGATAATAAAAAGCTCAATAGAGTACAGAAAGATGAATGGAGCGTCGCAACGGAAGCTCAATCGGAGTTGCCGGAGCTTGTAACCATAAACTACAAACCACAAACTATAAACAGTTTCTTTATCTTCGCCAAAATTTTTTCCATATGAATCTTCACGAATACCAGGCTAAAGAACTTTTGAAAAAATATAATGTACCCGTGCAGGAAGGAATTGCATGTGGCACTGTACATGAAGCGGAAGAGGCTTATCGCCAAATAAAAACTCAATACGGAAGCCCGTTTGCCGTTGTAAAAGCACAGATACATGCAGGTGGTCGTGGCAAGGGGAAAATAAAAGAAAACGGCATCAATGGAGTAAAAGTTGGAAAAGGACTTGATGAAGTAGTAGATTTTGCTCAAAAAATTTTAGGTGGTACGTTGGTGACTTTGCAAACAGGACCAGCTGGTAAAGTGGTACATAAAATTTTAGTGGCGCAGGATATGTATTATGATGGGCCAACGGAAAGAAAGGAATTTTATTTATCAGTGTTGCTTGACCGAAGCAAAGGACAGAATGTTATTATGTATAGTACAGAAGGCGGAATGAATATTGAAGAGGTGGCGCATAATACTCCGGAAAAAATTTTTAAGGAATGGGTTCATCCGGCTGGTGGCTTGCAACCATTCCAGGCAAGAAAGATCGCTTTCAATTTAGGATTGAGCGGCGAATCATTTAAGAATTGTGTAAAGTTTGTAACCAATTTATACAATGCATATGTAGGATTGGATTGTTCAATGCTTGAGATCAATCCATTGTTCAAAGCTGCTGATGATAAAATTGTTGCTGTTGATTGTAAAATGAACCTCGATGAAAATGCATTGATGCGTCATCCTGATCTTTCTGCATTGCGTGATGTAAGTGAAGAAGATCCTACGGAAGTGGAAGCTGGAAAATTCAATCTGAATTTTGTAAAGCTTGATGGCAATGTCGGTTGTATGGTAAATGGCGCCGGTCTTGCTATGGCAACAATGGATATGATAAAATTGAGTGGTGGTGAGCCAGCAAATTTTCTAGATGTAGGTGGCACTGCAAATGCGCAAACAGTTGAAGCAGGATTTAAGATCATTTTGAAAGATCCTGCAGTAAAAGCAATATTGATAAATATATTTGGTGGTATTGTTCGTTGCGATCGTGTGGCGCAGGGTGTAATTGATGCTTATAAAAATATGGGCAATATCAAAGTACCGATCATTGTTCGCTTGCAGGGAACTAATGCAGAAGAAGCAAAGAAATTGATTGATGAAAGTGGATTAAAAGTGCAATCGGCTATTTTATTAAGTGAAGCTGCTGACCTGGTGAAAAAAGCAGTTGCGTAGATGATAGTGGATAGATGATAACTGATAAAGAGTCCTGCAACAATGCAGGATTTTTTCTTAACATGATATTTATCTTTGTGTAATGGCAGAAGATCTATTAATAACAAAAGGCACTAAAGAAGAACAATACGAATCATTACTTCCTCAAATAAAGGCGTTGCTGGAAGGCGAGCCTGATCTTATCGCAAATCTTGCGAATATTACTGGTGCATTGAAAGAACAATTCAACTGGTTATGGGTTGGTTTCTATTTAGTGAAACCTTCCTACGCCAAGGCTTCGGAAGGTGAAAATGATGAACTAGTATTAGGTCCGTTCCAGGGACCGGTTGCCTGTACAAGAATTAAAAAAGGAAAAGGTGTTTGTGGCACAAGTTGGGCTAAGGCGCAAACGTTGATCGTTCCGGATGTAGAAAAATTTCCGGGACATATTGCATGCAGCAGTTTATCAAGATCTGAAATAGTGGTACCAATTATTCGTAATAATAAAGTGGTCGGCGTACTCGATGTTGATAGTATTGAGCCAGATCAATTTGATAATATTGATCAGAATTATCTCGAACAAATCATTGAATCGATCAATTTTTAATTGCTTTTTAATGCTTACGAATATTTTAACCCGTTACTAACATTGCTGCAAAAATTGTTATCATTTAGCTGGCATTATTTCCGTACTTTCGCCCGTTCTCAGATTCACCTTTTGGCCTGATTAAAGCGAACCCATTAAATGAAGCAACTAAGCGAGTTACTAGATCCAACTTATCAACAACCCGAGTCCTATTCTCGTTACGAAAGATTTTGGTTGAAATATATTAATGATAAAAGGGACTTCCCTTTTATCCATTTACTTACCTGGATACATATTTCAGTTATTCCACTTGGCCTATTGTTATTTTTTCCTGTGTTGCAGGGTGCATGGTGGTGGGTTGTTTATGCAGTATGGTTCTTTATCGGGCATATAAGGCTTCGCGGACCTTTCGGGTTAATGCTTCATAATATCACGCATCGCCGTCTTTTTAAAAAGAAATATGACTGGTTAAATAAATATGTGATCTGGTTTGTTTGTCCCTTCTTTGGTCACACACCAGAAACTTATTTCGTTCACCATGTTGGTATGCATCATGAAGAAAATAATATGGATGATGATACCAGCAGCACATTGCCTTACCAAAGAGATTCAGTTACTGACTTCTTCAAATATTACCTGAATTTTATTTTTCTTGGTTTCAAAGAAACCTTCATGTATCTCTTCAATAAAAAGAAGAAAAAATATTACATGCGGCTCACTTATGGCGAAGGAGCTTTTTTTGCTCTTTGTGTTGTAATGTGTTTTATCAACCTGCAAGCTTCTTTGTGGGTGTTGATCATTCCCTTCCTCCTTTCAAGATTGGTGATGATGCTTGGCAACTGGACACAACATGCTTTTGTGGATCCTAATGAGCCTGAAAACATGTACCGCAATTGCTATACCTGCATCAATACTACTTACAATAAAAAATGCTGGAATGATGGCTATCATTTAATGCATCATTTAAGACCGGGAGCTCACTACACAGAAATGCCAAACTTGTTTGAAAAGGAAAAAGAGATGCTTGCAAAAGAAAAATCGTTGGTTTTTGAAGGCATACATTACCTGCACCTGTTTTATTTCCTGATGACAAAGCGTTATGATAAAATTGCCGACAACCTCGTTAATATCAATAACAGTTTTTCATCAAGAGAAGAAGCCATCAGTGTTTTAAAACAGCGTACAGCAAAATTCTACAATCGCCGGGCTGCCTGATATTTTTTATTTTCGTTCCATGGTTACTATCAGAGATCTTCAGAAAGAAGATAATCCTGCACTTGCAAAAGTTGTAAGAGATACGCTGGCAGAATTTGGCGCCAATCATCCCAACACTGTTTATTACGATCCAACAACCGATACCTTATTTGAAGTGTTTCAAACTCCCCGATCGAAATATTTCCTTGCAGAGTTAAATGATAAAATTGTTGGCGGCGGTGGCATCTACCCTACTGATGGATTACCAGGAGACACTTGTGAACTTGTAAAAATGTATTTGCTGCCAGAAGCCCGTGGTCATGGATTAGGAAGAACATTAATTGAAAAATGTATTGATGCAGCCACAGAAAATGGTTTTAAAAAGATCTACCTGGAAACAATGCCTGAGCTGAAACAAGCCCTGAGTGTTTATGAAAAATTTGGATTTGAATATTTGAAAGGCCCTATGGGAAACAGCGGTCATACAGGTTGCAGTTTGTGGATGCTCAAGAGTCTATAGTCAATAGTCATTAGTCCGGAGTCAATACTTCTGACTCTGAATTCACGACTTAAGACTCACGACTTCAACCTCATACACAGGACTGAATAAATAAACCTTTCCTGTTCTTACTTCTTCGCATTTGAATCTTTTCCGTTGCTTCTCCCCTTTTTTAAAAATTTTTCCATCGTCAATTTTGAATAATGCATTCAAAGGAATTTCTTCAACCAATTTAAACCCATTTTTATTTTCATCATATTTACGAAGAACCCGTATAAGATCATCTTCGGCACAGCTGCTTGCCGCTGGATTTTTAAGTGAAGCCAACAATTCTTTTTCAATATCGGGAGGAAAAACCTTGTTCTCAACAAACTGCTTCAGCAAATAACCATAAATAGTTTTCCATTCATTGCCATGTGCCATTACACTATTGCCATGCTTTTCAAACGTCAATAAATGAGCTATCTCATGTAAAAGTGTGATGAGGAAAGAAAATTTATTCAAACTTCCATTTACACTAATACGATGATTGCTAAAATGAGTACGATGCCTGTAATCACCTAAAATACTTTTGCGATGTTGGGTAACAGTGAGATGAATTTTATAAAACCGCAGGTATTCTTCTACTGCGTGATAGGTTCCGGTAGGTAAAAATGAATTTAGATGTGTTAACGGAGCTTCCTGTTTAGGCATTGGTTTTTTGTTTGTTCACTTTCATCAGTCCTGACACTTCAATAAAAGTATAAACTATATATAATCCCATGCAGAAAAAAAGTCCAGGCTTGTTCACATCTTTTTTGTTCGCCATAATATAGACAAATGCCACTCCCGCCAATAAAAAAAGTTTTATCATAATACTTCCATATACCCACCGAAAAAAAGCATGATTATTCTTAGTCGTAAGTCCTTTTACCGCCATCCAGTAAGAAAGAAAACTGGTACCAAAGACAATGAGATTTCCAAAAACAAGCACTGTATAGTCAAAGCCCCATCCTTCCAGTCTTTTCATCATGGCAAGAAATCCTGAGTTAAGAACCAGAAAAAGAATAATGGCCGGAAGAAAATTTTTTGTTGATTGTTTGTTCATCTAAATGAGATTTTTGAAAAATAAAAAAACCGTCCCGATTCATCAGGACGGTACGAAGTTAAAGGACAGAATCAAATAAAATCATTTTGCAAGGGAA
The DNA here is from genome assembly GCA_963746915.1 of uncultured Bacteroidota bacterium. Lineage (GTDB taxonomy): Bacteria > Bacteroidota > Bacteroidia > Chitinophagales > Chitinophagaceae > VBAS01. The sequence continues at coordinate 320,036 of CAVVDD010000007.1, forward strand.
GCAGCTTCATTTGAAGCCATGTCCACTACATTGGCACCCATGTGACATTGGCCATTGAATGTAGCACTTGGTTCCACTTGTAGTTTACCGGCATAAATATTTCCATTTACAACGCATTCACCACGCAGTTGAAGCAGCTCTTTTACTTTTATTGAGCCTGATGTTTTTCCAACAATGTCTGCATTGTTACCAAAAATATCTCCTTCTACTACACCGCTGTTACCAATTACGATCTTAGCGTTACTGTTGATATTGCCGATGATCGTTCCGTCGATTCTCAGGTCGCTGTTGCTGCTGATATCCCCTTTAATAGTTGTTCCGGCGCTGATCAATGTGGTACCGGTACCGCCCCCGTTACCATTCGTTTTTTCTGTAATCATATCTGTTGTAGTTGGTTTCTTAGTATTGAACATAGGTTTAGAAATTTAATTACCAATGATCTCTTCTTTTGGCACATTGATCTGTGTGGTATCAAGATTAGTCGTCACATCACCTCTCAGCACTTTTTGTAACCCCTCCCTGTATTGTTCCTGGAACTTTAGTTCCCGCTCTAATGAATCAGTCCTGTATTTCATTTGCCTGAGCTCCCTGTCGGCCCGGTAATCGGCACCCGAACCCGGAATATAATACCTCAAAGGCGTAAAAACGATCAGTGCGACGGTAAGCCCTACCAATACCACAAAAATTGTGCAAAGCACTACATAAACGCTCATCCTTGATAACTTAAACGTAACAACCTCTTCGTAAGTATCATCGTTCATAACTACCAGCCGGTAGCGGTTTCGGAGTCGTTTTAGCGTTGATTCTGGAGATATTTTCAATTCAGTGAATTTAAAAGCCAATAAAATTAAGAAAAGCTTGCGTAAAGGCGGGATTTCCTAATAAAAAACTTGGGTATTTTTGTAATAAATAATTTGATTTTCAGTTATTAAGACTTTAGATTGCGCGGCATGTACCTGATCAGAAAGATTTACTCTTATTTCCTATTTTTTATTCTGTGTTTTACCTTTTTTCAGGCTCATTCACAGCAGGGATTCTCTTTTGACATAAAAAAGCCTGATCAGTTCGATGACCGGATTTTAGCCTCCGAAAAGTCAGATTCCAAGAAGTTTCCACTAACAAAGCGTCTTACCCAAAATACTTTTACTCATTACAATTATTTTTTTAACGCCAACAACAAGCTAAACGAAGTTTTAGATATAGCCAAAGAAGCCCATATTGACGAATACACCGAGCTTCTGTCCTTCTACAATTATAGCCTCGATGAAACTGCCGCAAACAAAGAGCAGCTCGACTCAATTATTTATAAGGCTACAACTGGTATTGTATTACATGACCTGCGTAATGATTGGATCGATAACCTGTACTTGCTAACCGGTGCCGCTTATTATCTGCGCAAGCAATTTGATTCCGCCTATCTTACTTTTCAGTTCATTAACTATGCATGGGCAAAAAAAGAAAAAGATGGTTATTACCAAACTATCGGAAGCAAGTTGGATGGCAACAATGCATTTTCCATTTCTACACAAGAAAAAAATAGTTTACCAAGAAAAGTATTTTCTGAGCCACCCAGCAGGAATGATGCTTTTATCTGGCAGATAAGAACGTTGATCGCAATGGAAGAATATGGAGAGGCTGCCAGCCTGATCATTACTCTTAAAAATGACCCGGCATTTCCAAAACGTTTACAAAGCGACCTGGAAGAAGTACAGGCATGGTGGTTTTATAATGCAAATGTGTACGACAGCGCTGCTGTCCATCTTGAAAAAGCATTGGATAATGCAACCAATAAAAAAGAAAGGGCCAGGTGGGAATTTTTAATTGCCCAATTATATGAACTAAGCGGTAAAACAGAATTAGCAAAAAAGTTTTATGATAAAGTGATCAATCATACTATTGATCCTGTAATGGAAATTTATGCGAGACTTAATTCCATTCGTATCAATACATCTGGTGGTGAAAATTATATTGACCGGAATGTTGCTGAGTTGTTGAAAATGGCAAAACGTGATAAGTATATTGATTATCGTGATGTAATTTACTACACCATTGCGCAAATAGAGAAGGATAGAAATAACCTGGACCAGGCAATAATCTATCTTAAAAAAAGTACAGAGAATAATACCGTTGATCCATTGCTAAAAAACAAAGCCTTTTTGCAAATGGCAGAGATGGCTTTTACTCTAAAAAAATACAGGCAGGCCCGCAGTTTATATGATAGCATTGATCTAAATGATCCGGGTTTAAAAAATGTAAGAGAGGTAAATGAAAGAAAATTTATCCTTACCAATTTAGTGGCTCAGCTGGATATTGTAGAAAGACAAGATAGTTTGCAAAAGATCGCTGCCATGCCAGAGGAAGCAAGAAAGGATTTTGTAAAAAATCGTGTTCGTCAACTCAGGAAAGAAAAAGGCTTGAAAGAAGAAGCAGCAGCCTCTTCTACTATTTTGGTACCGATCGGTGCGCAAACAAACGACCAGGAGGAATTGTTTACTAGCACAAAAGGCGAGTGGTATTTTTATAATGCAGCATTAAAGGCAAAAGGAGTAAGTGAGTTCAAATCAAAATGGGGGAACAGGGGAAATGTCGATAATTGGAGACGTTCCGCCGGCATGAGTTTTCAGCCTATAGTCACCAAACCTGTTTCGAACCAGTTTGGGAATACCACAGAAAAACCTGAAACAATAACACCGACAGGAGAAATAACATTTGATGCATTATATGCCAATCTCCCCCTTACAGAAAAGCAAATGAAAGTGTCAAATGATTCACTAAGTGAAGCCCTTTATAAGCTTGGTAAATCTTTTGCAAATGACCTGGAAGATTGCACTGCTTCAATTCGTGCTAACGAAGAAATAGTGAAGCGTTTCCCGGCATTTAATAAAATGGAAGAAGTGTTATTTACACTTTACTATTGTTATGGCAAATCTGGCGAGACTGCAAAAGCACAGCAGGTTAAAAAACAGATGGAACAAAAATTTGCCGGTAATCGTTTGACTACAATTGTTTCAACCGGTAAAGACCCCGGTACCAAATTGAATACTGCGGCAACCAAAGCCTACCAGGATATTTATGATCTGTTCATTGAAGGAAATTTCTCAAAAGCTGTAGCTGATAAAAAAGTTGCGGATAGCATTTATGGCCCCAACTATTGGACACCGCAACTAATGTATATCGAAGCTGTCTATTATATCAAACAAAAAAATGATGCGAAAGCTACAGAGATCCTGAATGCAATTATTGCACACGATCCCGGTTCGGATATGGCGGTAAAGGCGGGAACGATGATCGATGTGTTGAGTCGCAGGCAAAAAATAGAAGACGAATTGAACGGATTAAATGTAACGAGGGTTGAAGAAAAACGCATCCCGGTTGATACCACAACAAAAAAAGATACGGTTGCATATGTTCCGTTACCACAAAAAGAAAAACCAAAAGAAGAAGTAAAAGTTGCCGATATAAAACCTGTTGTGAAAACGGCTGATACGGTGGCAACTAAACCAATTATCTCAGCTTACACATTTAAACCCGATGATAAATATTATGCGGTAGTAATACTTACTAAAGTGGATATGGTTTGGGTAAATGAAACAAAGAATGCCTTTAGTATTTATAACCGGGGTAAATATTACAACAAACAATTTGAATATACCGTAACCCCGATCAATACGGAATATAAAGTCTTGCTAATTGGAAATTTTGACAATGCACAATCCGCGGCCGAGTATGTTCAATCGGTAAAACCAGTAAGCAATTCACAAATTGTACCATGGCTGGCAACGGATAAATACAGTTTTACAGTTATATCTGCCGCCAATCTTGAAATACTGAAAACACAGCAGGATATTGGTCTTTACAAGCAATTCATCGAAAAAAATATACCCGGTAAATTTTAAGGATTCCTTTTTACCAAAGCCTTTCTATTTTATTAGCTTTGAAATGCATTGTGGTATTTTATTTGAGGCATTATTCATCTTTCACTGAAACCATACATCATGAAACGAAGTGTAAAAATCTTCTGGCAACTTTTCTTCGGTGCTTTTATTGCCTTTATATTATTGGTATTTCTCGCAAGCTGGGGATTATTTGGCCCAATGCCATCATTAAAAAAATTGGAAAACCCAAGCATACTACAGGCCACGGAAGTATTTGCCGATGATGGAACCCTGATGGGAAAATATTACCTGGAAAAAGGTAACAGGAGTAATGTAGAATATAAAGACATTTCAAAATATGTTATAGATGCCCTTGTATCCACAGAAGACGAAAGATTTTACAGTCACTCCGGTATCGATTTTAAATCTACGCTGCGTGCAGTTATGCTGCTCGGTCGTGAAGGTGGTGGTAGCACTCTTACTCAACAATTAGCAAAAGCACTTCTTGATCATGAAAGGAAAAGTAAAGCCATTCGTGTAATTCAAAAATTGAAAGAATGGATCATCGCTGTTAAGCTTGAAAGAAATTTTACCAAAGAAGAGATCATCGCACTTTATCTAAATGCAGTTCCATTCGGAAATAATGTATATGGTATTCGTAATTCAAGTCTTACTTTTTTTCAAAAAGAACCTGATAGGTTGAAAGTGGAAGAAGCTGCCGTTTTAGTAGGCATGTTAAAAGGTAATAGCCTTTATAATCCGCAGCGAAATTATAAAGCAGCGTTTGACAGGAGAAATGTTGTACTACGACAAATGGTAAAAAATAATAAGCTCACTGAGATAGAGTTTAATAAATTAAAAACGCAACCCATTGAAACCAATTTTAAAAAATTGGATGAGAACACCGGTTATGCCCCTTATTTCCGTGAAGTGTTGCGTGAGGATCTGAAAACAATTTTGAAAGGGATAAAAAAACCAGATGGTGACACGTATGATATCTATGATGATGGTTTGAAAATTTATACAACGATCAATCCCCGTATGCAGGAATATGCAGAAGAATCAATTGCAGAGTGGATGCCAACCATGCAAAAATATTTAAATGCAACTGGCAATATTAAAAACGGAACCGTTTGGGGTGATTTTGAAAATGTGATACAGGCGGCAATGAAAAACAGTGATCGTTGGGCCAATATGAAAGACGATGGATTCAGTGAGGATGAGATCAAACGTGCCTTTAAAAAGAAGGTGCCGATGAAAGTGTTTGCATGGAATGCCAAACGTGAAAAGGACACCATAATGAGCCCTTATGACTCTATTAAATATCACAAACAAGTGATGCAGGCTTCTTTTATGGCAATGGACCCGGTAACAGGAGAAATAAAAGCATGGGTCGGTGGTGTAAATTTCAAAACATTTAAATATGACCATGTTAATATAAGAACGAAAAGACAGGTTGGTTCATCAATAAAACCATTTTTATATGCACAGGCAATGGAAGAACGCGGCTTTAATCCTGAAACACCTGTGGAAGATGTGCAGCAGGATTTTGGCAACAATCGCCTTGTACCGGCCACAGGTAAATCATGCACAGGTCGTACTATGACAATGGCATCTGCATTAGCTTTTTCAAAAAACTGTGCAAGTGCATATATAATGAAACAAGTAACACCTAAGGCCTTTGAAGAGTTTGTTAGTCGTATTGGTATTCCTACTGACATTGGTCCCTATCCTGCAAATGCACTCGGCGCCTGCGATCTTTCATTATACGAAATGCTTTGGGGCTATACTGTTTTTGCTGGTCGTGGATTTTCAACAAAGCCCTGGTATATCAGCCGCATTGAAGACAGGAACGGTAATGTGATAATAAGATTTGATTATAGTGTGAATCGCAAGGAAGCAATAAATGAGATCACATCTTATAAAATGGTTCGTATGATGCAAGGGACTGTTGATATTGGCACAGCTGCAGGATTGAGGAATCGTTTGGGTGCAGCAGAAATGGGTGGAAAAACAGGCACTACAAATGATAACAGTGATGGATGGTTCATGGGTTACACTCCCCAATTGTTGGCAGGTGTATGGGTTGGTTGTGATGACCGTTTCATTAGATTGAATAAGAATGATACCCGTGGATACGGTGGCACCTCAGCAAGACCTATTTGGGAAGCCTTTTATAAAAAAGTATATGCTGATAAAAAATTAGGTATTGACAGGGATGCACGATTCTCAAAACCGGAAGACCTCGAAATGGAAATGAACAGCGCAGATCCTTTGAACCTTATTGATGTTATACCTCCTGCTGCTGAAGGTGAAGACCAGGGGGTTGGCAATGAATCGGATTTTGAAATAATAAAAACCAAAGAATATATTGGTCCGGAAAGTAAACCAGTGATCGACGATAGTAAAGAAAAGAATCCCAAAAAAGATACTACCAATGATCAAGCTCAGGCTGTAAAAATTGGCGATCCAAAACCGGAAGAAAAAAAGAAGAAAGGTATTTTCAATAAAATTTTTGGAAAGAAAGATAAGAAGGGGAATTGATAAAGATTATTTCCAATCCTTTATCCAGTCTTTGATACCAAGATAAACCTGGTTGGCGACCTTGTATCTGAACTTTGGATCAAGTATCATTTTCTCATCTTCCTTGTTACTAAGAAAAGCAATTTCCACCAGGCAACTTGGGTAATCTGTCGGTTGTATCGGTTGAAAATTAAAACTGCCTACATTTCCAAACTCTTCAAGTCCTTTTATCTCCAGCATCCTTTTTAAAATACTTTGCGAAAATGAACGGAACCCGATATGCTTATAATAAGTCGAGACACCTCTTATATAGTCCCGTCCGGAAGAATTTAAATGAAAAGAAATAAAAATATCAGGGTTGTTTTGCTTCGCCCATAATACACGGTCTTTATTATCAATAGTAGTGTCTGTTTCTCTTACCATCAATACTTTAATTTTTTGCTTTTTTAAGATCCTTTGAAGCTCTTTAGCAAAGAGAAGCGTATAATTTTTTTCAAGAATGCCTGATGTTGTGCCGCTCGCCCCAAGATTAGTTCCTCCATGCCCTGCATCAATAGCGATCGTCATGCTGCGAATGTCCGCAGGTGATCTTCTTATTTTTAACAGCAGTGAGTTTCCATTATAACCGATACTGAATCCATAATGCTGTTGCTTCACTAGCTCAATTGTAATTTGCAAAACATCACTTTCTGTTTGTTCATACCAAACATTCTTTACTGCTTTTGCAGATGATAATTGTGTTATCCAGTTAATATTGCTTTGTACACTATACAATTCAATTTTTATTCTTGAAGGATTGATTTCCATCCAGCTTTTGTAAGGAACTCTTCCGCTGAGTGAAAAACTTACCGAATCAAATTCATCCCCTCCTTTCACCCGCCAGCTTTCGCATAAAGCAGTTGAAAGCATCGTATCAGGAAATGGTTGTGTATAAACTTTCTCAATGAATGCATAATGAAGCGTTGAAAGCTGGACCTTATATAAGTTCTTTACTGTATCAATAACTTTCATCACAACAGATGTATCGATATAGCCCATTTTTGCGCTACCTAGTCTGTCTTCACCGCTGCTGTAAGCAAGTTGTGGCAGCTTACCCTTTGTGATTATATAAGAAGGAATAGAATCTTGCGCAAAGAATGATGGCCCTTGTAAAAAGAAAAGTAAAAGGATCACACAAATTATTTTCCTGGAAATCATGATTGAAGATAGCAGAATTTATTTTTTAAAATGCATTCTGCGAGGCAGATTCTATATTTAACTACTGCCTTCTTTTCTTATCTTTCTCCTCAAAATTAACCACCATGGTCTTATTGGGTCTTTCTATTGCGCCGGGTCTTGCTATTTGCCTTTATATTTTTCTTAAAGACATTTATAATAAAGAACCAAAAAGACTGTTGTTGTTCAGTTTCTTTTTAGGGATCCTTTCTATTATTCCGCCCTATTTTATCGAGACATACTCAATAAATTTTTTCAATTCAAGTATATCATCATTGGCAACATTAGCATTTTGTGTAGTGGCACTTAGCGAGGAGTTAAGTAAGTTTCTCGTGGTTCGCTATTTCTGTTACCCGCAAAAAAAATTTGATGAGCCGCTTGACGGCATTGTTTACAGTGTAATGGTAAGTATGGGCTTCGCTACTATTGAAAATATAAATTATGTTTTTACACATGGATACAGCACTGCATTTGTTCGCATGTTTTTAAGTGTCCCGGCTCATGCCACTTTTGGTGTGGTCATGGGCTATTTTATTGGCAAGGCAAAATTCGACAGCGCCAATAGCTTTAAACACCTGTTTACCGGATTGCTGGTCGCTGTTCTTTTTCATGGCACATTTGATTTCTTTATTTTCTTACAAGCAAATGAAGCGATCAATACTTATGTTTCTGATGGTTTATTATTTGTAGGGGCTATCGTTTCGTATATAATAGCAATCCTTCTTAGCAGGAAACATCTCAGGCTTCATCGCCAATTATCAAAACAATTATTTAAACCAGATCCCAATCAAAATGTTTGAAATAAAAAAAGCCGGAACAGATGATATACCGTTGATCCGTGAACTTACATTTCGGGTATGGCCGCAAACTTATGCATCCATCCTTTCGCAGGAGCAAATTGATTATATGCTGGAAATGATGTACAGCGAATCTTCATTAAAAAAACAAATGACCAAAGATGGTTGCGAGTTTATTATTGTTTATGAAAACGGGAATCCAGTTGGCTTTGCTTCTTATAGTGAAGAAGAAACACATAAATGGAAACTGAATAAAATTTATGTACTGCAAAACCAGCAAGGGAAAGGAACAGGTAAATATGTGATCAATTATATCATTGAAGAAATAAAAAAGCAAAACGCAAATTCTCTTTATTTACAAGTGAATCGCTATAATAATGCAAAAACCTTTTACGAAAAACTTGGATTTACGGAAATAGATTTTATAAACCTTGATATCGGCAATGGTTATTTTATGAATGATTATGTAATGGAGAGGAAGCTATGAGCCTTTAGCTGTGAGCTATAAGCTTTCACTAATTGCATTTCAAATACTTTCTCGGATTGACCGGTTCTTCTTGCAGAAACATGAGTAACTCAAGCATATCTCCTGGTTTGTAAGTACCTATAATATCTCCTGTTTTTACCCTGGCGCCTTGTCGCACTTTCGGTGTCAGTACACCCGCATACCAAAAATAATACCCTTTGTATAGCAGCACCACATCATACTTAGTATCCTCTGTTCTTGCCACAATAACCACCGAAGCTTCATGAACTGCGTAAACTGCGGTGTCAGTTTTACTTGAGATCATTACTCCATACTCAGATGATTTTTGGTAGTCCCTGTCACTGGCTCTTATCACTTTGGGTACACCAGTTTTAAGTGGGCAAATTAATTGCAGGCTATCCGTTTGAGAAAATACAAATGAAACAATAAAAGAAAATAATAAAAAAAAGACGGTTCGTTTTAATTCCATACTTATTAATTTTTATGAAAGCTAAGTTTCCTGATCATTTCATCGCTCAATGGTTCTGAATAAACGCCAAAGGCATTTACTAATATTCCTTTCAAACCAGACCTGGATTCTATTGCATATACAACTGCTTCATCACCCGGATCACTATTGCCTTCAAAACGATAAAATTCTGTTATTTCAAAATCTTTTGGATTGATATTTTGTCCCTGGCATTCAACACGATTGCCTTTAAGATTAAAATCCAATGTATATCCTCTTTGTTTTAATTCGTTCACAGCTTGTGACACTGTATCATACGCCGGCATGTTATTAAATTTTTAAGGGTTATTCTTTTTTCTCTTCAGCAGCTTTGCACTCTAGAAAGTCGCGGGAATCCATCGGTTCTTCATCTTTAAACATTCTGAATTCCATTTCTTGTCCAAAAGTATAAAGGCCTAATACCTGCCCTGCTTTTATTTGCTGGTTTATGTTTACCAATGCCTTCGAAATTCCATAATACCAGAAATACCATTCTTTATAGTAGATCACAATTTCAAAACGGCCATCTTCTGTCGGGTTAATGCTCAACACTTTTGCATCAATACAACTGCGGATCGCCGTGTCGGTTTTGCTGATCATTATCACCTTCTTATCGGGCGGGTCCCAGGTAAATGCCTCTTTTGGTTCACGTCCCATTCCATGTTCAAAAGGGCATAAAAGCTTTTTATCAAACTTTTGTTCGCCCTTGCTTTTATCTTTTTGTCCAAAAACTGAACCGATAATTAATGTCAGCCCAGCAATCAATAAAATCTTCTTATTCATAATTTATTTCTTGATTATTAGGATTAGAGACGGCAACTTAATTGTAATAGTTGGTCGTTTGCTTAATTATTTACAAGTTACTTCAATTAAAGGGAAACAAATTACAGATTTAGAGCTTATAATTATAATTTTTTGCTCCGCAAAAGACTTCTGGAAAGCATATTATCTAAATTATCACATGTGTCTCCTTCACGGCGCCCATCACAAAAACACTTTGCACATTCCCAATATTTTCCATTTCAGACAGACGATTCACATGAAAATTATAATACGCATCCATATCCTCTACCACGATCTTTAGCATAAAATCAAACTGACCGGAAATGCTATAGCATTCCAGTACCTCGTTCATCTCCCTGATCGCTTTTACAAATCGTGATCCGGCCGTTTTATTGTGCTGCATAAGTGAAACATACACGATCACCATCAAACGCTTATTAAGTTTTGCCGGATCAACAAGTGTTGCATATTGCCTGATCACTCCCGTTTCTTCCATCCACTTGATACGTTCATAAACGGGTGTTGTACTCAAATTCACCTTGTCAGAAATTTCTTTTACAGTAATTCTTGCGTTATGTTGCAATAGCCTCAGGATCGCAAGGTCTTTCTGATCCAGTGAAGCATGCGTAGTAGATTCCTCTTTTTTGATTGCTTTAGCCATAGTAAAAAAGCTGTTTATTCTACAAGAAACGAATTTTCAGGCATTTTATTCCAAATTTTTATAAGAAGTCAGCCGTTTTACCTATTTCTCTACCTTTGCTTCCAGTTAATTCTTCGTGTTGTTGGTTCTTCAAATTCGCTTGATGGAAAACATGTAGACACGAAGAAAAATTAAAATTTTTTAACTCATCATTCTTAATTAAAAACCATGTCAACAACAATCTCACACATCGATTTTAAGCTTTCCAATAAAGTAAAAGACATTTCACTTGCTGAATGGGGACGAAAAGAAATTCGACTTGCTGAAGCTGAAATGCCAGGTTTGATGGCGATCCGTGCAGAATACGGGGCGAAACAACCACTTAAAGGTGCTCGTATTGCAGGTTGTCTTCACATGACCATTCAAACTGCAGTGTTGATTGAAACACTTGATTGCACTGGGTGCTGAAGTTAAATGGAGTTCATGTAATATTTTCTCTACACAGGATCATGCTGCTGCTGCTATTGCTGCTGCAGGTATTGGTGTATTTGCCTGGAAAGGACAAACACTTGAAGAAGCTGACTGGTGTATTGAACAAACCTTATTCTTTGGCAGTGCAGATACGTCCATTGAATATGATTCTTGATGATGGTGGTGATTTTACCAATATGGTTTTTGATAAATATCCTGAACTGATCCAGCATGTAAAAGGTATTAGCGAAGAAACAACTACAGGTGTTCACCGTCTTGTATGAAAGAATGGCAGAAAGGAACATTACCTATGCCTGCTATCAATGTGAATGACTCTGTTACAAAATCTAAATTTGATAACAAATACGGTTGTAAAGAAACTTTGGTTGATGCTATTCGTCGTGCAACTGATGTGATGATGGCCGGTAAAGTAGCTGTTGTTGGTGGATATGGTGATGTAGGTAAAGGTTCTGCTGCTTCATTGAAAGGTGCAGGTTGCCGTGTTATTGTTACTGAGATCGATCCTATCTGTGCTTTACAGGCAGCAATGGATGGTTTTGAAGTAAAGAAAATGGATGATGCAGTAAAAGAAGCTGATATCATTGTTACTGCTACAGGTTGCCGCGATCTTATTACTGAAAAACATTTCCGCAGCATGAAAGATAAAGCTATCGTTTGTAACATCGGTCACTTTGATATTGAAATTGATATGGCATGGTTGAATAAAAATTATGGTCATACAAAAGATACTATCAAACCACAGGTTGATATATATACTATTGACGGAAAAGATATCATTGTACTTGCTGAAGGTCGTTTGGTAAATCTTGGTTGTGCTACAGGTCATCCAAGTTTTGTAATGAGTAATTCATTCACTAACCAAACACTTGCTCAAATTGAACTTGTGGACCAATCATAAGAATTACGAGAACAAAGTTTATGTGCTTCCAAAACATCTTGGATGAAAAAGTTGCACGTCTTCATCTTGCAAAAATTGGTGTTGAGCTGGATGAACTGACAGCACTGAACAGGCCGATTATCTTGGTATACCAAAGAATGGTCCGTTCAAACCAGAACATTACAGGTATTAAGATGATAACTGAAAGTTGATAGATGATACTGAAGCCTCGAATTGTTCGAGGCTTTTTTTATTTATGTAACCAGCAACAATGCTACTATTAGACAGCCGTTGCGACGCTCCTTTCATCGTTCTGTTCTTTCTTCAGCAATATGTGGCTCCCGATAACTACCAGGATTACCCTGAGATTCTGTGCAGAACTAATTTATTATTGAAATCTTTTGGAATAGTTGTTGCATCCTATTCTGGTTCTCCAATTTTTTTAATATCAAAAAGGAAGTTTATATGACAAACGTCGCATTATGGGTTCAGCTTGAAGCCAAAAAGGGCAAAGAAGCAGAAGTGGAAAGATTTTTACGAGATGGTCTTACCATTGTCAACAACGAAACAGAAACCATTACCTGGTATGCATTAAAACTTGGCCCCACTTCGTATGCGATCTTTGATACTTTTTCTGACAACAAAGGAAGGGAAGCGCATTTAACAGGCCAGGTTGCCAAAGCTTTAAAGGAAAAGGCACCTGATCTTTTCTCTAAACCGCCAACAATTGAAAGAATTGACGTGCTTGCTGCCAAACTGCCTGAATTAGAACATCACTAACTTGCTTTAAAAGCTTTGAGCCAAACGATCCCGGAGCTTTTAATTCATCGTCGATCCGATGTGAGGGCCCCGGGATCTTCATTTTTATACGGATTATTGTTTCGAAGTAAGTAAGCTTTTAAAAAAAATCTCAAACACAAATGAACATTCGCATTTTTGAACATTAATATTTTTTTACTGAATCAGTTTCTGTAATTTCAAAGTATAGCATAAAATTTGCTCATAACAGTTCTAACAAATAGAGATATGCCAATACAATTCGTGAAAAACATCCAGTTCTCCAAGCTTGTAAAAGCTGAAGGACGCCTGAGAGAATTCAATTTTAGAAAAACCGGGACAGGTAATGAAGAAAAATGCTCGGTAGATACCGTGGATGACCGCGGCAACCGGATCATATTCACAATGTTTAAGGAAGGCGGCGCCTGGAAACTTAGTTCCACTCTCCTTCCTAAGTGGATCTGCGAATATGAGGAACAACTAAATGAGGCCATTACAGATGAAATGACCCGCCAGTAATTATTCTGCACCGGTAAATATTATTTTTGCCGGTGATGGTTCAGTTTACAACTACAATAAAGCAATTTGATCAGCAAGGTGAAAAAACCGGTTGGACCTACATAGATGTGCCTTCTGATATAGCGGAGAAATTAGTTCCGGGAAACAAAAAAGGATTCCGCGTCAAAGGAAAGCTTGATAATTTTTCAATTAAAGGAATTGCACTGATCCCAATGGGCGGCGGCAACTTTATTCTCACATTAAATGCTGATCTAAGAAAAGGAATACATAAAAGAAAAGGCGCAATGCTGAATGTGAAATTGCAGGTAGATCCCGAGGGATATAAGCTTAATGAAGATTTTATTGCTTGCCTGAACGATGACCCCCCGGCAAAAAATTTTTTTGATACACTTTCCGGTTCCCACCGGAATTATTTTAGCAAATGGATCGATTCCGCCAAAACCGAACCAACTAAGATCAAACGAATCACAATGGCAGTGAATGCTCTTTCAAAAAAATGGGGTTTTCCTGAAATGCTAAGAAATAGTAAGAAAGATCTTTAATTAGTTTCATTCCTCCTGAATCTTGTTCTGATCTTTTCAATCTGATCTTCTTTTAGATCAGTTGTCTTCTTTAATACCCCAACAAAATATTCCACTTCTTCTTTTGATGCAGGGCAGCCGGTATTTGCAAGTTTCTCTGTACCATTTACAGGCATCCTGGAATCAAATAAAAATTTTTCATCTTTATCAAAAATTAACCAGAATGGAATGCCCTCGTCCTTGCCATCATGCTTTGTTAGCATTTCCAATGCGCCGGGGTTTTCAAGATTCTCCTTCCCTTTCGATTCAAAAACGACGAGATGACGAATAACAAAATTATCATCAAAGAATTTTTTTACAGAAGCATCATTCAATGAAGTATCCATTTTATGACACCAACCACACCATGATGCATGAAACATGACGAGTACTTTTTTGTTTTGTTTTTTTGCAGAAGTAAAAGCTTCTTTCATTATTTCCTCTGAAGACAAAGGAGCTTTTTGTGCAAATACTGATGTTGTCGAAATGAATAATAATGCAGATAGTAAGAAAGTATTTTTCATAGTATCACTTTATCATAGCAATTTACTCTATACTTCAATAAGAGGAAGTTAAAATAATAGTCTCTTTTGTACGAATTTGTAGATTTGCGCATGACGAAGCTATCAGTCAATATCAACAAGTTTGCAACGCTAAGAAATTCCCGGGGAGGAAATAATCCCGATGTAATAAAAGCAGCGATCGATGCACAGCGATTCGGTGCCGATGGAGTTACTGTTCATCCCCGTCCTGATGAACGCCATATTCGCTATGATGATGTACGAGAAATTAAAAAGATCATCACTACAGAATTTAATATCGAAGGCAACTGTACAGAGCAAAAATTTGTTGACCTTGTTTTAGAAACTAAACCCGACCAGGTCACTTTGGTTCCGGATACACTTGGACAATTAACTTCTGATCATGGATGGGATACTGTAAAGTATAAAGAGTATTTAGTAGAAAAGATCAAAGTATTTAAAGCGGCAGGTATTCGTGTTTCCATATTTGTGGATCCTGATATTAAAATGGTTGAAGGTGCTGCCGATACAGGCACAGACAGGATCGAACTTTATACTGAAGGTTACGCAAAACAATATGCAATTGGCAATAGACAATTGGCAATAGAGCCATATTTAATTGCGGCAAAAAAAGCAAAAGAACTTGGGCTAGGGTTAAATGCCGGTCACGATCTTGATCTTACCAATCTAAAATTTTTAAAAGAAAATATTCCCTGGATGGATGAGGTAAGCATTGGTCATGCATTGGTTTGTGATGCTATTTATCTTGGTTTTGAAAATGCAATTCAACTATATAAAAGGCAGTTATCGGTGTAGAAAATTGAGGAGCAAGCAGTAAGATCGAAGTCCAACTATGAATTTCTTGTTTAAAAATCAGCCCTTAAAAAGCCTTCTAAACCTTACCTTTGCGGCGATTTACTAAACAACTATAACCACCAAAATATGGCAGATATTTTTGAGCGTTTATTGAAAAATTATGGCCCAATAGGTCAACATCGCAAACAAGCACATGGTTATTTTGCTTTCCCAAAACTGGAAGGTGAAATAGGAAGCCGTATGAAATTCAGAGGAAAAGAAGTTATTGTCTGGAGTTTGAATAATTACCTGGGTCTTGCAAATCATCCTGAAGTACGTAAGGCAGATGCTGATGGAGCTGCTGAATATGGATTGGCACTTCCAATGGGTGCCCGCATGATGAGCGGAAACAGCAACCTTCATGAACAATTAGAAAGTGAATTGGCAGAGTTTGTTGCGAAGGAAGATTGTGCATTGCTCAATTATGGTTACCAGGGAATGGTGAGCCTAATTGATTCGCTTTGCAGTCGCCATGATGTGATCGTTTATGATGCAGAAAGCCATGCTTGTATTATTGATGGACTTCGTCTTCACCCGGGTCACCGATATGTTTTTAAACACAATGATGTAGACGATTGCGAAAAGCAATTACAACGTGCAACCGCTTTGATAGAAAAACAAGGCGCCGGTGGAATACTTGTAATAACCGAAGGTGTATTTGGAATGGCCGGCGACCAGGGAAAACTTAAAGAGATCTGTGCATTAAAAGAAAAATATGAATTCCGTTTGTTGGTAGACGATGCTCACGGTTTTGGTACATTGGGTAAAACCGGGGCCGGCGCTGGTGAAGAACAGAATTGCCAGGACCAGATAGATCTTTATTTCTCCACCTTTGCAAAATCAATGGCATCCATCGGCGCTTTCATTGCCGGACCAAGAGATATCATTGATTATATCCGTTACAATATTCGTAGCCAGATCTTCGCAAAAAGCTTACCGATGCCCCTGGTAGTTGGTAATTTAAAAAGGTT
Source organism: uncultured Bacteroidota bacterium (assembly GCA_963746915.1). GTDB lineage: Bacteria > Bacteroidota > Bacteroidia > Chitinophagales > Chitinophagaceae > VBAS01. The sequence continues at coordinate 336,415 of CAVVDD010000007.1, forward strand.
GGAGCTTTTAAGAACACATCCTGAATTCAAGGAAAAACTATGGAGCAATGCCCGCAAATTGCAATCTGGTTTAAAAGAAAAAGGATTTGATATTGGTAAAACTGATTCTCCTGTCACTCCTGTTTACATGACGGGTGGTGTAGAAGAAGCAACCGCAATGGTGATGGATCTGCGTGAGAACTACGGGATCTTCGCCTCCATCGTTGTTTATCCTGTCATCCCGAAAGGACATATAATTTACCGTCTTATTCCTTCGGCAGCTCATACCGATGCAGATATTGAAGCCACGCTTAAAGCATTTGAAGAAACAAAGAAAAAATTAGACGCTGGGGCTTATAAGGTTGACTCTGTGCCTGATATGACTGAATACAGCGGTAAAAGATTTGAATACATGCTGGACAAGCCCAAAAACAAATAAGATCAATTTATAATTTATTGAAAAAGGTCTCGCCTAAGGCGAGACCTTTTTTATTTGCCAAAACTATAGATCTATAAATGTAGAACCCCCGATGGAAATCGGGGGCCCCTAATCAAAAACCATTAACCATTAAACCTTATCCTATGAAAATTCTAGGCTAATCTCGGTAATAAAAAATTAATAATGCAAGTTTTAATTCTGAATTTTGCCTTTTTTGGAGTTGAAACGTGAAATCTTGACCTTCGTCAATTGCGCTGAAAAAATCTGTTGAATTAATCTATGTCTCAACCATTTGTGCTAAATAAAACTAAATACCTATTTTAAAACGATGAACAAAGTAGTTGTTGCTATTACTGGTGCCAGCGGATCAATATATGCAAGGATGCTATTAGAAAAAATGCTTGCTATGAAGGATCAATGGGATGACCTTGCAATAGTAATGACCGATAATGCGAGACAGGTTTGGGAAACAGAGACAGGGAGCGACGATCATAAAAAAATACCTATAAAAAATTATTCAACTACAGATTTTACTGCACCATTTGCATCGGGCTCCGGTAAATTTAATACCATGATCGTTGTGCCTTGTTCAATGGGAACACTTGGACGCATTGCCAGCGGTGTATCAAATGATCTTATAACAAGAGCAGCAGATGTTATTTTAAAAGAAAGAAGAAAACTAATATGTGTTGTTCGTGATACCCCTTATAGTTTAATTCATATCCGGAATATGGAAACGGTTACACTTGCCGGAGGAATTATTTGTCCCGCCACCCCTTCTTTTTATAGCTTGCCAAAAACAATTGATGAAGTAGCGGCCACTGTGGTTGATCGTGTATTAGACCTGGCAGGTTTTGATATTAAAACTTTTCGCTGGGGAGGTCTTACGAGCCCCGGAGGGGCGAAGTAAACTCCGCAATAAAGTAGCAGGTATAATTTGATGAGATTGCTTCGGCCCGTTGGGCCTCGCAAGGAATCAACGATTATCTAAGATCTCAACTCCCGGATATTTTTTTGCATCAAAAACAAACTGGTTGTCATCTATTGCACCATTGGGAGTAAATGTATTTACAATGATCGAATGTTTGGTCTGATCTTTTTCAATCACTTTAGTAGTGTTGATCGTTTTATTTGCTTTATCAATATATAAATACACTTTATGATAGGATTTCGTCTTGTCGGTAGGGGTCAGTTCAATTTCCTGGATCGTTTTTGCACCCTGCTTTTTTTCACCATTCAGTTTATACAAAAAATCTTTGTCATAAAAGTTTGTAAACATTTTTTGTGGCGTTAATCCATTGCTGCTATTATCAAACTTTGTGATAGTTACTTCGTTTGATGATTTATCATAATTCCACACATTTATTCCATCACAAAATATTTCCTGCCCTACAATAGTTACTTTGTATTTATTGCCTTTGATCCAAACAGTACCATTTTTTGATGAAAGTGTTTTGCCTGCTGCACTCTCTGTTTTAAAAGTAAAAGTTGATTTAACGGTCTTATAAGTTTTAAACTTAGCGCTTACACCATCAAGAATTTTTTTTGCATCAGGATCATTTGTCGCCTGTGCATTTGTTTTAATTGTGATAACTCCAATTAATAAAACCAATATTGTATAAAATCTTTTCATAATTCCTTGTTTGTTTGACTAATAGTATGCCATTTAAGACAGGCCTCAAATATAGGGCAATTACCTTTTAGAGGATGCCAGCCCACATCATGTGGTTGCTTTACACAAATTTTTTAACAGCTTAAATTAAATTAGCAAGATGTTGATTAAGATCAGCCTCCGTTTTGATCAATACATCACGGGCTTTACTTCCCTGGTTAGGGCCTACTACCCCTGTTGCCTCCAACTGATCCATTAACCTACCGGCACGATTATAGCCCAGTTTCATCCTTCGCTGCAAAAGTGAAGTGGAACCAACTTGATTTTGAACAATGAGTCGGGCAGCATCCTCAAAAAGAGGGTCTTTATCCGTTGCATCAAAATCTCTTGACTCGAGCTCTTTTTCATCAACATATTCTGGCAAAAGAAAGGCTTGCGGATATCCTCTTTGTTTTTCAATATGACTAACCACTTTATCTACTTCAGGAGTATCAACAAATGCACATTGCAATCTTGTAACTTCTCCATGATGAGAGACCAGCATATCTCCTTTTCCAATTAATTGTTCGGCTCCACCAGTATCAAGAATGGTTCGTGAGTCAATTTTTGAAGAAACCTTAAATGCTATACGTGAAGGAAAGTTTGCTTTGATAGTACCTGTGATAATATTTACAGAAGGACGTTGCGTTGCAATGATCAAATGAATACCAACAGCACGAGCCAACTGGGCCAACCTTGCAATAGGCATTTCTATTTCTTTTCCCGCTGTCATAATAAGATCGGCAAACTCGTCAATTACCAAAACAATAAAAGGAAGGAATTGATGTCCTTTTAATGGATTAAGTCTTCTTTTTACAAATTTTTCATTGTACTCTTTAATGTTCCTGGCGCCAGCTTCTTTCAACAGGTCATAACGATTATCCATTTCGATACAAAGTGCATTCAGCGTATGCACTACTTTTTTTGTATCGGTGATGATCGCTTCTTCTTCGCCGGGGAGTTTTGCCAGGAAATGATTTTCAATAACACGATAAAGACTTAACTCCACCTTTTTCGGATCGATCAATACAAATTTTAATTGTGATGGATGTTTTTTATACAATAAAGAAACAAGGATAGCATTTACCCCAACTGATTTACCCTGGCCCGTAGCACCGGCCATCAACAAGTGGGGCATACTGGTAAGATCAACAATGAAATTATCATTGTCGATCTTTTTACCCAAAGCGATCGGCAGACTATAATTATTATGTTGAAATTTATCGGAGCCTAATAAAGTTTTCATACTCACAATACTCTTTCTCACATTGGGTACTTCAATACCGATCGTTCCTTTACCCGGAATTGGCGCAATGATACGGATACCCAATGCCGCAAGACTTAATGCAATATCATCTTCCAGGTTTTTTATTCTTGAAATACGAATACCTGCTGCAGGAACTATTTCATATAAAGTAACCGTTGGTCCGACAGTCGCCATAATCTTTTGTATCTCGATATCATAATTGCGAAGAGTAGCAATGATCTGGTTCTTGTTATTTTCCAATTCATTTGCATCCTGCACAATTTTTTCGCTGCCATGAGTTTCTAAAAGATCTAATGTAGGATAACGATAATCCCTCAGATCAAGTGTAGGTTCATAAGGCGGAAGATCTTCATATCCCTTTTCTTTTCCATCTTCTTGTTCTTCAACTGGCTCATTCGGTAATTCTTTTATTTCAAGTGCAAGATCTGCCTCCCTGTTTTCTTTTGATGTTTTCCTTGCAGGCTTTATTTCTTCTTTTGGTAAAATAGCTTGTATTGGTTCTTCATACGGAGTTATTGATAATGGTTTTTCCTTCACTATTTCAACGACAGGTTCATCTTTTTCTATCAGCTTAAATTCAGGCTGATCATTATTGGTGATAGATGGCGAAAGTACCAGCGTCTCTCCATTTGTTTTTAAACTATTTCCCTTTGTTCCATTTTCAGCATAAATATCATTGATCGTTTTGCCAATAGCTGGAACAAGCTTTTCTTCTGTAATATCAGTTTCCGGTTTCTCTTCTTCAACGATCTTGCGTTTTGGTATGCCCGGTACATTAAATGCAGGATTAAATTGCCAGATAACATATGATACTGCAACAACAAGCAGCAGCGCTGCAGTTCCAACATTACCAAGAATTTTTTTCAGCCAATCAGAGATCATATTGCCTACTGCCCCGCCAAATGGAAATTGGCTGCCATTGAATGCTCCAAACATAAAAGCCATACAAACGGATAACACCAGCATGCCAATGGTAACATATCGAAGATTTTTCCAAACGGACCAAACCTTTCTTCGGAAAAGAAGATTAACACCAACAACAAAGAAAAAGGTACAGATCAGCAATGATGCAACGCCAAATCCATTGTCAATAAAAAAATAAGAGATAAATGCTCCTAATACACCAAGCAGGTTCTGAATATTTGCTTTCTGATCAAATAGAGAAAGCCCGTTTTTTATTTCGCTTTGATCATTTCGCCATGTAAAAAAGTAGGAGATGAACGATATGAAAAGAAAAAAAGCAAAGAAAAGAAATACAAACCCTACGATCTTCCAGGTTCTTTCATCCCTGGCAAGCTCTTTCAGATTTATTTTTTCTTCTTTTTCCGGTTTCAGTTTTTCAGACTTGGTTTTTCCCGGTTTCTCCACAGGATTTTTAGTGGAATTGCCTTTCAGCTTATTGGCCATATGAACAAAGATAATAATAAGCCCTCTACTATGGAAGGTCCATGTTTTCAACATCTCCACAATTTTATTGTAAAATCACCTCCGTTAAAGGCTAAATCAATATGAAAAAAACTGGCATCTGAAAAGGGCATTGATTATATTTGATATGTATCTGGAAACAGAATGAAATCTCACCAAAACCGAGCCACCAAAACCAACCATTTATCAAAGACTTTTCTCTTTGCTTTTGTTTTATTAATTACCGCCAACACTGCATTCTGCCAGTCTCCTGATACACTAATAACCCTCAACAAGAATTCGGATATATATTCCTTAAAAGGAATTCCGGCAGGTTTTGTTCCAAGATCTTTTAGCGTTGAAGCCGGCTACAATGCAAATGTTTTATCGCGGGAACCTTTTAAGATCACACATGTTAAAGCTCCCAATGCTTCAAAAAAAATTCTTGCCCGTTTTTCAATTGCAAACAATTCAGATGAGCCAGACAGTCTTTATTTTTTCCCTGACCTGTTTTTTGATAATGTAATTCTTTATAAAATAGAGAACACTAAAGCCACAGCCTTGCCTGTGATCGCCCCTGTTACCCGGGATAGTATCTCTTTTCGATTATTCAGTGTTTTACCGCATGATACACTTACTATTGTTGCAGAATGTTATCCATTAAGAACATATACAAGTTCATTTTATCCCTATATATTCAGGCAAAATTATATAGAACCGTTTGAAGCAAAATTACAAACGGAGCACACAGATATCAGGCTTTTTACTTATGTATTTTGCGGTTTGTTTTTAATGATGATACTTTTTTCGCTTGCTAACTTTTTACAGGGACGAAACAAGGAATTTCTCTATTATGCTGGCTTTGCATTTTTTCTTGGGCTCATGCTTTTTACTAAACAATTTTATTACAATCGCTCCATTGAGAGTAATTTTTTCTTTGAATCGTACATGGATTTCATCCTCCAGATCCTCGGGATCAGTTTTTATATGGCTTTTATGATCCGGTTCCTTGAAACAAAAAGAAATTTTCCATTTCTTCACAAGCTTTATATTGGTGGAATCATTTTTTTAGCGGCAGTCATCCTGTTGTATTCATACATTCATTATAGTTCTATTGATTATTACTGGGAAAATTTCCTCGAAAATATTATTACCAAAAATATACTGGTAATAATGATCATCGTGTTCCTGGTTTATGCAGTAAAGAACTGGCGACATAAACTCTTGCGTTATTTGTTTTGGGGCAATCTCCTTTATTTAGTTTTTTCTCTTTTATCACTGCTATCAATATTAGGGAATCACAAATTACATTTACCAGGGATATTGAATAGTTCTTTGATCCTTTATGAAGTCGGACTCCTGATCGAGCTTATTTTTTTCCTGATGGGACTTACCTATAAGAACAGAACTCAATTGATAGAACAAACAACAGAAAGAGAAAGGTTGAAAATGGAAAACCAAAGAAAGGAACTTGAAAAACAAGTAGCGGTGATGCAGGCTCACCAGGAAGAAAGAGAAAGAATCTCTGCTGACATTCATGATGAGCTTGGCTCAGGTATGACAACTATCCGCCTGATGAGTGAGATCGCAAAAAATAAAATGAAAGAAAATATTCCTGTTGAAATTGAAAAAATATCCAACTCAGCCAATGAAGTACTGAATAAGATGAATGCGATCGTTTGGAGCATGAACAGCAGTAATGATACCCTTGATAGCCTTATTTCCTATATCCGGGCTTATTCCATTGAGTTTTTTGACGGCACTTCAATAGAATGCAAAGTGAATATGCCGGAAGAAATTCCCTTTCATGAAATAAGCGGCGACAAAAGAAGGAATATTTTCTTATGTGTAAAAGAATCTTTGAACAATGCTTTAAAACATTCTAATGCCAGCCGGGTAAAAATTGATATTGAGGTAAATCATAATTTCAAAATAAAAATTGCCGATAATGGCGCAGGAATTGAGCAGGAAAAAATTCGCCGGTTTGGGAACGGTCTTAAAAATATTGAAAGACGAATGAAAGGAATTGGAGGAAGCTATATTATCTCTAATAACAATGGCACTGAAACAAAACTTGAATTGCCATTATGATCTCTCACTTTTTTTCATTGCCGCAATAAATAAAAATAACCAGCCGGCTATAAAAGCAACTCCGCCAAATGGTGTAATGATGCCTGCCTTATCAAGAGAAGCGGTTTCCGCAGCTCGACCTGCTGTCAGCAAATACAAGGAACCTGAAAAAAGAATGATTCCAGTTATAAATAATACTCCCGCTATACTTGCAAATTTTTGAGAACATTTTTCATAAAGCAACCCGGTTAGCAATAAGGCAAGAGCATGATACATTTGATATTGAACTCCTGTTTGAAATGTTAGTACTGTTTCTGCCGGAACAATTTTTTTTAAGCCATGAGCACCAAAAGCGCCAAGCGCCACAGCTATAGCTCCAAGCAATGCACCGGTAGTAATAAAACTTTTATGCATGAAATAATTTTTCTACGATCTTTTCAAGGCTCTTCTCATCTTCTTCCACTACCATTTCTGCCTGCTCATAATATATTTTCCTATCGGAGAATTTTTTAATGATAAACCCTTTCAATTGTGCATCATCCAGGTTTTTTATCAACGGCCGTTGGGCTTTTTCTTTTAATAATCTTTCATGAAGAAGATCGATCGGTGTATTTATCCAAACGGCGGTGCCGCTTTTATTCATGAAATCAATATTATTAAAATAGCAAGGTGTGCCTCCACCGGTTGCCATTATAAATGAATCGTGACTTTCTGAGATAATATGCAGTGTATCTTTTTCAATCAGCCGAAAATACTCTTCTCCTTCTTCTGCAAATATTTCGCTGATCTTTTTTCCTTCACTCGATTCGATCTGTTCATCAAGGTCAAAAAAAGGAAGCCTGAGCTTTTCACTCAGTTTTCTGCCCCAGTAACTTTTGCCGGAGCCCATAAAGCCTATTAGGAAAATTTTCATACAAACCCCCAGTATTAGTTTTATTGTTGAAGTTTCCCTTTGCCCCTAAAGGGGAGTATTTGAGAAACTCTAATTGATGAAATTTTAAATAAAAATATTGATCGTACTTCAATATGCTCAATTAGAATTACTGAATGTACAAGTGTGCGACGCAACAAAAGCTAAATAGAATTACTTATGCAGGTAACACAATCATTCATCTTACAACATTAAAGAACTATCTAATAAAAAAGAATGTATCAATCTAAGTCACCCCTTTAGGGGGACAGGGGGTTTTATTTAAACGCATTCAACCCCGTCACATCCATTCCTGTTATCAATAAATGAATATCGTGTGTGCCTTCATAAGTGATCACACTTTCTAAATTCATCATGTGACGCATTACAGGATATTCGCCGGTGATACCCATGCCGCCAAGCATCTGTCTTGCATCGCGGCAAATATTTGTTGCTATCTCACATGAATTTCTTTTTGCCATACTTACTTGCTGCGGTGTTGCACGACCTTCACTCATTAATACACCCAATCTCCAATTCAGTAATTGTGCTTTTGTGATCTCAGTTATCATCTCCGCCAGTTTCTTCTGCTGTAATTGAAACCCGCCGATCGGTTTTCCAAATTGTTCTCTTTCTTTTGAGTAACGCAAAGCAGTATCATAACAATCCATTGCAGCGCCGATCGTTCCCCATGCAATTCCATATCTCGCTTTTGTCAAACAACCCAACGGCCCTTTCAATCCTTTTACATTTGGAAAAATATTTTCTTTTGGCACTTTTACATTATCAAAAACAAGTTCACCTGTTGAGGATGCCCGCAAACTCCATTTGCCATGAGTGGTTGGAGTCGTAAATCCATCCATCCCTCTTTCAACGATCAATCCCTGTATCTCACCTGCTTCATTTTTTGCCCACACAACTGCCACTTGTGAAAATGGCGCATTACTGATCCACATTTTTGCACCATTTAATATTACATGATCACCGGCATCTTTAAAATTTGTAAGCATGCTGCTCGGATCACTTCCATGATTTGGTTCCGTTAATCCAAAGCAACCGAGCCATTCTCCACTGGCCAGCTTTGGTAAAAACTTTTTTCGTTGCGCTTCACTTCCATAAGCATAGATAGGAAACATCACCAGCGAACCTTGCACCGATGCAGTAGAACGAACACCACTATCACCACGTTCCAGTTCCTGCATCATCAACCCATAAGAAATATAATCAAGGCCACCACCGCCATATTCAACCGGAATTGTGGGACCGAAACATCCAAGATCACCTAACTGTTTTACAATTTGCTGCGGAAACTCCGCCCGCTGTGCATAATCTTCAATGATGGGAGAAATTTCTTTCTTCACATAATTTCTCACCGACTCACGAATTAATTTTTGTTCTTCAGTAAGCAATTCATCCACCAAAAAATAATCCGGGCTTTGAAAAACATCAGTACGGGCAGACATTCGTTGAAGATTTTAGATTTAAGACTTGCCTGCCGGAGCTTTAGCGCAGGCAGGTTTCAGATTGGCGCAAAGTTAAGGGATTGAAGAATGAGTATGTTCCCAACTTTCTCTCTACTATTAAGCTTCTCTTGCGTCGCATTTATCCACCGAAGTTTTAACGAAGGTGGACTCTTGTACTTTGTTATCGCTATTCAACAATTTCTCGCAGCGAACGCAAAGGGGCAGCGACGCTGCGATCTTTCTTTGCGTTCGCTGCGAGAAATAAATTGTGAAATCATAAAATCTTATCTTGAGAAAAATATTTACATGAAGATTTTATTTTTCATTTTAATTATTGGATGCATCGCAACAGGATGCGGCAATGACCATCAATCAACTTTAGTTTCAACAACACAACCGGAAAAATATGATCTATCGAAAGACACATCAGTATATTCGGGTGAAATGAAAAGGTTTTGGCTGGTGCATTTGATGAAAGGGCCAAACAGGAACCAGGACAGCACATCACGAGTAAAGATACAGGCAGCTCATATTGCTAACATCGTACGACTTGCAAAAGAAGGAAAGATCGTTATGGCCGGGCCAATCGGTGTTGAAAACGAATTACAAGGTATTTTCCTTATGAACTGCAAAGATTCAACCGAAGTAGAAAATTTTGTAAAAACGGATACTGCAGTTATTACCGGCAGACTTGTAATGAAATATTATCCCTGGTGGTGCGAGATGGGGAAGTATATTTTTAAATGACCGCTTTAAGATATTCCTTCATCTCGAACTGGTACTGCTGAGCAATAGCCCTGGCCTCCTTAGCAAAATCTTCTTTTTCTCCTGCATAAATGATAGCACGGCTTGCATTCACCAGTATGCCGCAGTCTTTGATCATTGCTTTCTCAGATATCTCTTTTAAACTTCCGCCTTGTGCACCAACACCCGGAACAAGATAAAAATGATGTGGAGTTAGTTGCCTGATATTAACGAACTCTTCTGCTTTTGTAGCACCTATTACAAACATTAAATTATTGGTGCTGCCCCATTTTGATACAGTTTGTAAAACTTGTTCGTATAAATAATCAGGACGATCCATCGTTCTGTATTCTTTATACTTCATAGAAGGTTCTGTTATATAATCAGCAAAAAAATTACCTGCCATCGATTGCATTTCAAAATCCTTTGCCCCGCTATTTGATGTAAGCCCAAGTACAATTGCCCATTTACCATTATATTCTAAAAATGGTTTTACACTGTCTTCACCCATATAAGGAGCAACTGTTATTGAATCAAAAGGCAAGGTTTCGAAAAAAGCTTTTGCATACTGATCCGATGTATTTCCAATATCACCACGTTTTGCATCAGCGATCTTAAAATGTTCATCTCCTATGTAGCGAACTGTTCTTTCCATTGCCTCCCACCCTTTCACTCCTAATGCCTCATAAAAAGCGGTGTTGATCTTATAGGCAACACACAGATCTTTTGTTGCATCAATAATGGCTTTATTAAAACTATAAACAGGATCGGGTTCAGCTAAAAGATGTTTGGGGATCTTCGTGATGTCAGTATCCAACCCAACACAGAGATAAGATCGCTTTTTGAAGATTTGTTCGACGAGTTGCTGACGGGTCATGCAGCGAAGATAAGAACCACGATTTACTTGATTTAAAAAGATTATCAGGAAAATTTGGAGACACGATCAACCAATTAATTTCTTTAGTGTGTCAGCGAACATCCTTACTTCTTCAAAACTATTATATAATGGTACGGGTGCAAGTCGAATGACATTTGGTTCCCGCCAATCCGTAAAAATTCCTTCTTTCATCAATCCATTATAAATATCTTTTCCATTCTCAAGCATCAGCATTGAAACCTGGCAGCCTCTCTCCTTCTCATTTCGTGGCGTGATGAATTCAATATTTTTTTTTGCAGATGAATTATTTATTTCATCCAGCAGAAACCATAAATAACTTGTCAGCAATTTTTGTTTAGCCAAAATCTTTTCCCAACCCGCCTCTTCAACAATTTCTAATGCTGCTCTATGTGCCGCATATAAAAACATTGCCGGTGTACTTAATTGCCAGCCTTCCGCTCCGGGCATTGCCTTAAATCCTTTTTCCATTTTAAACCTTGTCGGCTTATCATATCCCCACCAACCCGCAAATCTTGTCAGGTTTTCTTTATGATGCCTTTCATGAATGAATGCTCCTCCTATGGCGCCGGGACCTGAATTCAAATATTTGTAAGTACACCAGCAGGCAAAATCAACATCCCAGTCATGCAAATGCAATTCAACATTGCCGGCGGCATGAGCAAGATCAAAACCAACCTTTGCTCCCGCAGCTTTTGCAGCCTCGGGTAATTTTTTCCAGGTCAAAAAATTGACCGGTGTAATAATTTATTCCGCCAAACAATACTAAGGCCGTTTCTATCGCCGTGTTTTTCAATTGTCGAAATAATATCTTCTGTTCGCAAAGTATATTCACCATTCCGCGGAGCCACTTCAATAATTGCTATAGCCGGATCAAATCCCTTGTTTCTTACATGTGTTTCAAAAGCATACTGATCGCTTGGAAAAGCTTTTGCTTCACAGATTATTTTATATCGTTTTGCATCGGGATTATAAAAACTTACCAGCATCAGGTGAAGATTGACGGTAAGCTGGTTCATCACAACAACTTCATTTGGCAGGGCACCAACAATTTTCGACAAAGGATGAGCTAACTTTTCGTGATAATCCATCCACGGTTCCTTTGCATGAAAAAAAGATTCAACTCCCAATGATGCCCAGTCAGAAAGTATTTGTTGTATATAATTGTTAGCAGACTTTGGTTGAAGCCCAAGTGAGTTTCCCAAAAAATAGATCTTTCTGTTTACCATCCGTTTCAGGAATAATGAATTTGTCTCTGAAACTTTTTAATGGATCGGCAGCATCTAATTGTTGTGCGAAGGATAAACTGGTTTCAAATTTCATATATTCAAACCTAAGAAAAATGCAGTAATTTTCTTTTATTAATAAGGAGATGCATATGATAAAAACATTTGGTCTCACTCATATTGCTCTGCCAGTAGTCTGGTTTGAAAAAATTCCAGCTTCACTTAGATCGTTTAATTAATAATATAAAGAACACTGCCGGTTCTGTGAAAGAACCGGCAGTGCTAGTACTATTCAACACTCAATCATTCTGAAAGTTTGATCAATCTTAACTCCCTGCGTTTTGTCCCTGCATAATGGTAACAATATAAACACCCGGTCTGTATTGGTCTCCGATTCTTACTGTTGTCCCGTTATTCACATTTCTTTCTTCCAATTTTCTGCCATAAAGATCGAAAATATTCATTGTTATTCTTTCCTTGCTATTGCTGCTGCTCACTGTAATATTGAAGTTGCCTTTGCTCGGGTTTGGCAATGCTGTCAGGGTTATGCCTTCCTTACCTTCCATACTTTCCATGCTTACTTCTGCTACCGTGATTCGTTGTGTGCCTTGATCATGAGCTACTACCACTTGGGTAGTTGTGGAGGCTACGTTTCCGCAATCATCCGTAGAAGTTATTTTTATTGTATAGTATCCTTCCATTTCCATTACCCGAACGTTCTGGGCACGCAGTTTTATATGATGCTCGTCTATTATTTCCCAATCAGGTTCTGTGTTTCCATCTCCTGTCCCATTCAGTGGTTCATTACTGGTAACACTAAGTCATATTGATAATGTGATTTGCATCTGAGCAATTATCCGTCGCTGTATAATTGATCGTTACATTCTTCATTTTGTGGTTCGGAGGCCATAGCGATGCCGGAACAGGACTGACATTTGCAATAACAGGCCGAGTAGTGTCTTTTACTGTAATGACCTGGTGGTGGGTAATGCTGTTGCCACAATCGTCGGTTAACGACCAAGTCCTTGTAATGATCAGCTTCACCCATACAACTGCCGGGCACTGATACATCGCTGAATATAGCATCAAGCGTATTGTCACAATTGTCGTCTTCATCCGTTACATCACCAGTCACTCCTACCGATGCATTATGATTACAATTGTTATCCTTATAAATTGTAATATCACCGGGCTCAGTAAATGTTGGCGGCGTATTATCTTTTATCGTGATCGTTTGAATTTTTACCGTTGAATTGCCACAATCTTCCGTCAATGTCCATGTTCGTGTAAGTATAGTTTCACCAACACAACTGCCGGGAGCTGTTCCATCAACAAATGTTGCGTCTAAGAGTATTATCACAATTATCAGCTTCATCTGTTACATCACCTGTAATTCCGGTTGATGCATCATAATTGCAATCAGCATCTTTGAAAATGATAATATTGGAAGGAGCAGTAAAAATTGGAGCAGTATTGTCGCTGATAGTGAAATTTGCATTGGAAATATCAAAAAAGATATTTCCCACTGATTCAATTTTTATTCTCGCCATTGTACTGTACGTACAGGATATGGTCACATCCTGTGTACCATCGTTCGGTGTATTTGCTACAAGCACTGTAGGGAAAGTATTGCCACCATCTGTAGATAATAAAATATTTATATTAGCTGAAAGAGTCTCTGATCCATTCACACTCCAGGTAACAGTATGGGTTCCGGGACACCAGGTAACATTTGTGTTTGGAGAAGTGACACCAAATGGTCCGGCAGTGCCGCTTACTGTTACTATCATATCATCAAAGTTATTTTGACCTCCACCCGGATGATTATCTCTAACCGTCATTCGGAAATTCATCGTTCGGCCAACAGAAGGAAGACGTTCCCATGTATTACCATTGGTGCCATCCAATATGCTGGCAAGACCGGGAAAAGTTCGACTAGTTGATGTTGTAGGAGGAAAACAACGAAACACAGGACCGGAAGTGGCTGTTGTGGTGGGCTGCGCACCAAAAGTGGTTGCCACATCCATTTGCTCCCACACAAAACTCAGCACATCTCCGCCATCAGCATCGGAACCGCTGCCTGTTAATTTAAATGGTGTCGATATCGGAATGGTAAAATCTCCCCCAGCACCGGCCGAGGGAACATTATTACTGATGCCGGTCTCAACATCACAGCTTGTAGCTTTTATATAATCCGTGATCTGTTTTATACTAATGGCATGAAAATTATCATGGCTATGCGAAGCCACATCGGTGGTGGCGCCGGTAATACCTGCATATCCCATAATGGTTGTGCCGCTGCCCGGTTCTACCTGTGCAATAGTTGGTCCTTCGCTAGCATGAGAAAAAGTATGATTTCCACCTAACTCGGTGTCCCATTTCATGGGGTAAATAATCAATTACAAAAAGATCATTGCTCCAATTTGAACCATCAAGTGAAAGTAAACCCACTTCCCTTGGAAGCATTGACACATACACATCCGATACACCCTGCATTACCATTATTCCCATGATTGAGCAATCCACCAGGTGGCCTATATCATAATTCCCATTTCCAATTTCAGCATCAATGGTCGTTTGTGTTTGTGAATTATAGCCACTGCCCGGCCAGGGGTCGGTTCCGGGATCGAGGAAAATATATATCATCATTATCTGCGATGAGGATAAAGTCGTAAACAAAAATCTTCCTCAAATGGTGCAAACTTTCCTAAGGTGGTTGAAGAAGGATATAACCAAGTTATGACCTAAATAAAAAAAATCCAAAAAAATATTCAGAATATCGATAATAAACTTTCGCACATTTCATTAAAATGTCTTTTGTTAAAAATCATTACCTGATCATTAAGCTAAAATATCCCGGTGGAAATACCGGATTACCGGGAGATCAACAGTGAGGCCGTAGTGAAATTATTTCAGTAGCAGATCGGGGTAGTCTGTAATGATCCCATCCACTCCCATCTTCTTGTAGTTTCTTTAACTGCTTTACGTCATTCACAGTCCACGGAAGTATTTTCATGCCTTTATCATGACATTGCTTTACCAACTTATCATCCACCAATGTTTGATTAGGACTATATATTCCGGTGTATACCCAAGAGTTTATTCAATTGTCCATCAAGATCATTTTCATCTGAATCTTCGATCAGCATCGATGTTTTAATAGCAGGATATTTTTCATGAATATATTTTAATGACCTGAAATCAAATGACTGAATGATCACCCTGTCTTCTATTTTCTTTTTCTTTGATCACGGCCATAATAATTCAGCAAACTCTGACGGCACAGGATGAAACCGGTTATCACCGGCAGGTAGACTTTTTGTTTCAATATTGTATTTAACCTTTGGTAAATTCTTTTTACGATATATGCTTCAACGCTGTCTAAAAGATCACCCAGCAAAGGTTTATGGCCTTCAGTTTTTGTTGTTTCGGAAAACGCGGATTAGGTTTCATTCCCACATCAAAAGTTTTTATTTCTTCATACGTCATCCGTAAAGATTGTATTTCATTTCTTCGCTGGCAGAGATAAAAGAACCATCCGCCTTTGTTGTTATCTCTGGCTGAACCATGGCTCATGCGACACCAAAACTTTTTTATCTTTTGTAATCACTACATCCATCTCCAATGTAGTCACACCATATCGATGCTTTCAGCATGGCGGGAATTGTATTCTCCGGCATCAATCCACGACAACCACGATGACCTTGCACGTCAAAGGCAGGCTTATGAAATTTTCCTTCATTCATAAAACTCATTGAGAAGAAAAAAATAACAAGTGATGAAAAGTATTTCATTTACCAAATAATTGATGTTGTATTTTTTTCATTTCATCAGCAATAAATTTACCATCACTTCCCTGTTCGTTTAGTTTGTCCATAATGTTTTGAAAGCTCTTTTCATTGCGATTCTGACTTAATTTAAAAACATTGTCTATCGATACCACTTCAACTTCAAATGCAACAATAGCTTTCAATAATGGCTCTGTGTATTCAGACGTTAAGTTATCGAATACAGTTGTAGAGGCGGTATTATTATTTTCGTAATGAAGTGTCAATCGCTTAAGTATTGCTATAAGATCTTCTTTATTTCCAAACCTGATAGTTCCTTTGGCATGCACACTCATATAATTCCATGTGCTTGCCTGGTGAGGGTTATCATACCATGTGGCGCTTAACATAAACATGCGGACTTGTAAATACAGCGAGCACATTCGGATTTTTTTCAAATGCTTTGTGATGATCATTGTTTCTCATGATATGACCGGTAAGAAATAATTTACCCTCCTTTTCATCAATAAAAACAGGCACTTGTGTGGCAACTGGTTTATTCTCTTCGTTTACCCCTGTTAAAAAAACAAAAGGATGCTTGCGCATAAACTCAAGCACCACTGCCTGGTCCCCTTCTTTAAAATAAGGAAGATTATACATGTAGCGAATTTAGTATTTACCATTCATTATTGTTATTAACAAATGATTTAAAAAAAACCTATCTTTTGAATCCAAAACTTTACTAATGAAACTGATCCTTCTTTCTCTGTTACTGGCAACTGTATTTATAAGCTCAGCACAAAATGCAGATACGATACGACACAATGTTGTAAGGCTTGGCAAAATTGTCGGTAAACATCTTAGCTGGAAAAAAGGCAGTAATGACTATTACTATTATTTTGAATTCAATGATCGTGGCAGGGGGCCCGCAGTAACTTCTCACAGCAAAACTGACAGCAAAGGAAATATTATATTCCAGGAAATTACTGGTGTGGATTATTTTAAAACCAAAGTAGAAGAAAAATTTGAAGTAAAAGCCGGTAAAGCTTCATGGAAAAATAAATTTGAAAATGAATCAGTGTTATATAAAGGTGAATTATACTCGAATATGAATGGCAACCCTGGCGAAATTGAACTCAGCTTACAGATCTTGAAAAACGCTGTTTCAAAAAAAGTAAACATACTTCCTTCGGGAACGCTTAATTATACCGTTGTAAAAGAAGAAACAGTGAAAGATGAAAAAAGTAATAGTCTCACTATTCAGTTAATCGGATTTTCAGGATTGGGAGGACCACCCAACTATTCCTGGTTTACAAAAGATGGCGGCTTATTTTGGTAGCCTTAGTGATTGGATTCCATAATTCAAGCAGGCTATCGAAAAATATATCGATATTCTTTTACCTGTTCAAAAAAAATTTGAAGATGGTTTTTATACCAATCTTGCCAAAACAGTAACCGAAAAAAACAGCAATGGTATTGCTATTAAAAATGTTACAGTTTTTAATGCAGCAGAAGGAAGCACTTTTGTCAATGGCACTGTATTGATAAAAGATAACATAATTGAAAAGGTAGGCAATTCAACTTATGTCAAAATTCCCGCTGGTTATAAAGTGATCGATGGCACAAATAAATTTTTAATGCCGGGTCTTTGGGAAATGCATGGACATTTTTTTATGGGCGATGGACCAGTGATGCTTGCACAGGGTGTAACTAATTTAAGAGATATGGGAAATGGTGATGAGTTATGGAATGTGAAGAAAAGAGTGGAAGCAGATAGTCTTCTTGGGCCAGAGATCAATATCATTTCCGGATTTATTGATAAAGCCGGTGAATTTGCTGCGCCAACCGGCTCATTGATCAATTCATTGGAAGAAGGATTAAAGTACATAGACGATTATCATAAAAAAGGATGCCAGCAAATAAAATTATACAGTTCAATTAACCCTGAATGGGTAAAACCGTTGGCGGCTAAAGCACATAGTTATGGAATGAGGGTTTGCGGACACATTCCTGCCTTCATGACGGCATCGCAGGCGATTGATGCAGGATATGATGAGATCACACATTTAAATATGCTAATGCTTAATTTTTTTGGCGATACCGTTGATACCAGGAATATGACCCGCTTCAAATTAGTTGGGAAAAAAGGAAACTCAATTGATGTCAACAGCGATGCAGTAAAAGATTTCATTCAAAAAATGAAAGATAAAAATATAACCGTTGATCCTACTATCAGCATTTTTGAAAGTATGTTCACAGATATGCCGGGCAAAATGGCAAAAGCTTATTCCCCCATTGCAAAATACCTTCCATCGGAAGCAAAAAGAAGAGCATTGTCGGGAAGTTTTATTGATGATGAATCCTATGCTGTTCAGTATGGCAGATCATACGAGACAATGAAAAAATTATTGAAAGCACTGTATGATAACGGCATTACCATACTTTCCGGAACTGACGGTGGTATACTACAGCATGAACTGGAAGTTTACAGCGAATGCGGCATTCCTAATTATGATGTATTAAGAATGGCAACTTATTTTCCTGCAAAACAATATGGATTACTCGATAAATATGGAACAGTTGCTGAAGGAAAAATTGCAAACCTCATTTTAATAGATGGCGATCCGAAAAAAAACATTAAAGACATCCGTAAAATATATCTCACTATCAAAGAAGGAAAGATCTATTCGCCAAAAAGGATCTATGCAGCCTATGGATGGAAATATTATTATTGATAGTAGAAAGGAACACGGATAACACTGATCAAACAGAATATAGCAGATAATAAATAAATATCCGTGTCACCTGTGTGCTATCAGGCCTGCATCTCCAGTGGCTTAGTGATTGGCATTTGCGCATTCCGCATGGCAATACTTCTTACTGCATGTGCTGTAAAATCCTCAAATGCTTTTTTTGTAATTGCATCATCACTCATCATGATCGGCACACCCTGGTCACCGCCTTCACGTATGCTTTGCACCAATGGTATCTGGCCAAGAAATGGAAGATCATATTCTTCCGCCAATCTTCTTCCGCCTTCTTTTCCAAAAATGTAATATTTATTATTCGGCAATTCTGCCGGAGTGAAGTAACTCATATTTTCAACCAACCCAATGATAGGAACATTCACTTGTGCCTGGCCAAACATGGCAATGCCTTTTTTTGCATCTGCTAATGCTACATCCTGCGGCGTTGTAACAATTACCACTCCTGTTACAGGTACTGTTTGTACCAATGTCAAATGAATATCTCCTGTGCCCGGTGGCATATCAACAACCAGGTAATCTAATTCACCCCAATATACATCTGTTACGAATTGACGAATAGCGCTGCTTACCATTGGACCACGCCATACCACTGCATTTTTTTCATCTACTAAAAGTCCAATACTCATCAGCTTTATTCCAAAACGTTCAAGCGGTACGATCATTCCTTTATCGCCTCCTACATCCATCATCATTGGTCTTTCACCACGAACACCAAACATGATCGGCACACTGGGTCCATAAATATCTGCATCCATCAAGCCAACTTTTGCACCGCCTTGTGATAATGCAAGAGCAAGATTTGCGGCCACAGTTGATTTACCAACACCACCTTTACCACTTACAACAGCAATAATATTTTTTACTTTAGGTAATACAGAACCGGGGTCGGTTCTTTTTGTTGTTGTATTTGATGTAAAATTTACTTTTACGTTCGCTTCTTTATTCACCAATATCTTTATCGCATTCACACAAGCATTGCTGATCATATCTTTCATCGGGCAGGCCGGTGTAGTAAGTACTACTGTAAACGATACATTATTTCCGCTGATCTCAATATCCTTTACCATATTTAACGTTACAAGGTCTTTTCCAAGATCAGGTTCCTGCACATTACTCAGTGCTTCAAGAATTTTTTCAGTAGTCATTTAAAAGTATTTGTTAAAAGTATTTCGAACCCACAAAGTTAGCCATTAAACAGCCGAATTTGTTTTACGAAATCAGCAACTTGTCGTTATTTTTGGCGCGGTGAAGAAAATTGTACAATACCTCATTTTACTGCTGTTTTTCATACCCAAAACATCGAAAGCGCAGTTTGAAAACGTTCGTGATTCCGTAGTACAACTTTACGGTGTAGTGATGACAGCCGACAGTCTTGTTGGCATTCCCGCTGTGAGTATCGTAATAAGAGGCCAGAACCGCGGAACCATCACTAATAACCAGGGAGTTTTTTCAATTGTAGTGCTTAAAGGGGATGTTATTGAGTTTACCCACGTCAGTTATAAACCAAAAGTTGTCTCTATTCCAAAAAACCTTGAGGGCAATCAATATAGCGTAGTGCAACTGATGGTCGCTGATACGGTTTATCTTCCAGCAACGATCATTCGGCCGAGACCCACTGCTGCCCAGTTTGCCCGTGATTTTGCAAATACTAAAATTCCGGATGATGATTACGAGACGGCAAGAAAAAATACATCCGTTGCAAAACGAAGAGCATTGGCGCAAGGTATGCCTGCTGATGGCCGCGAAGCTTCCAACATACAATTGAAAAATGTTGCATCAAAAGCTTATTATGCCGGAGGAGTTCCACCGCAAAATATTTTTAACCCCGCTGCATGGATGGAATTTATCGAAGCCTGGAAACGGGGAGATTATAAGAAGAAGAAAAATACTACGAACGACTAGATCTTCCTGGTTTTATAAAGATCCTGAGGAATTATGTAGCCAACTTTTGTAATTCTAATCATCGTCCCTTGCGTCGCACTCTTGTACTTTCTGTTCTTTATTCAGCAATAACGTCGCATTTATCCACCGAAGCTTCAGCGTAGGTGGACTCTTGTACTGCAACAATTCTATTCTACTATTATAAGAAGTGTTTTCTAACTCTCAGGGTCTTGTCATGTCGATCCGCCAACGGCGGAGAGACATCTCATAGTTCAACTATCTTGAGATGTCTCGCCTAAATTTCATCAAATTTTTAGATAACAATAAGCAGCGGCTCGACATGACAAGATGGGTTGTGATAATAGTTTAGTTTGCTTCGGCTTGCCACAACAATCAATAAATCTGTGCATTTAATCTGGCAATCCTCGCAATGACGAGAATCGGTGAGATTTATTTTTTCTTCTTTCTTGCGGAGTCTCGTCATTGCGAGTCCGTCTTATAAAATACTCTACTTAAATAGTTCAAAAGGACGAAGCAATCTAACGGTGTTGGTTTCAATTCTTACATTTGAGTAAGAAAATTTCAACACTATGATCAATCCTGGTAAAAACATTTCTGTAATCGGAGCAGGCACAATGGGCAATGGCATTGCACATGTATTTGCACAAAATGGTTTTAAAGTTTCAATTGTTGATGTCTCACTTACGCAGTTGGACAGGGCCATCGCCAATATCAGTAAAAATTTTGACAGGCAAATTGCAAAAGGAGCGGCAACTGAAGAACAGAAAAAAAATGCGCTGGCAAACATTTCAATTTTCAGCAAAATAAATGATGGCGTAAAAGATGCAGATCTTGTGGTGGAAGCAGCAACCGAGAATATTGAACTTAAATTAAAGATCTTCGAAGAAGTTGACAAGTTTACACCAAAACATACGATACTGGCAAGTAATACTTCATCGATCTCGATAACTAAGATCGCAAACGCAACCGGCCGGGCTGATAAAGTGATCGGTATGCATTTTATGAATCCTGTTCCGGTTATGAAGCTGGTTGAAGTGATCAATGGCTATTCTACAAGTAAAGAAGTAACAGACACAATTGTTGAATTAAGCAAACAGATTGGGAAAACACCCTGTGTTGTTAATGATTATCCCGGTTTTATTGCCAATCGCATTTTAATGCCAATGATAAACGAAGCAATTTATAGCTTATATGAAGGCGTAGCCGGTGTAGAAGAAATTGATACAGTAATGAAACTCGGAATGGCACATCCTATGGGGCCATTGCAACTTGCCGATTTCATTGGCCTTGATGTTTGTCTTTCTATTTTAAATGTATTGCATGATGGTTTTGGCAATCCCAAATATGCTCCATGTCCACTACTTGTAAATATGGTCACTGCTGGCAAGCTCGGCAGTAAAAGTGGTGAAGGATTTTATGTTTATAATGCAGGAAGTAAGGATTTGATGGTAAGTGCCAGGTTTAAATAGACATATATAGCAAATGAAAAATCAACTTTTAGGTGTCTAAAAAGAAGAATAACTATTTATAATCTAGGCACTTGTTTTGTGGTGTATTAGCATCAAATGACCAACCTACAGAACCCAATCTTGAACAAAACCGAGAAACTTCAACAGCTCCATGAGAGAATGATAGCAGAAATTATAGATTATGCCATCATTCTTCTTGATCTCGATGGTACAATTCTTACCTGGAATAAAGGAGCACAAGCCATTAAGGGGTATAGAGAAAGTGAAATTTTGGGGCAAAATTTTCGCATTTTTTATTTACCGAGGGACCGTGAAGAAAAACTTCCAGAAAAATTAATTGATCTCGCCATAAAAGAAGGCAGGGCCCGGCATATTGGAAGGAGAGTAAGAAAAGATGGAACAACTTTCTGGGGCAGCATTCTTATTACTGCTTTGCATGATGATGATGGAGAAGTAATTGGCTTTACCAAGCTTACAAAAGAGCTGGGTGAAAATGAAATTGATTAGAACTAATCCCCTTCTTATATAATCTCTCTCGATACGATCTTCTGATAAAACCGTTATTTAGCTAACTTCAAAAAACGGTAATTTAGAAAGTGAATATGGCATCACGATCTTTCTTTGTTACTTTATTTTCTATTATACAATTATTTTTATCGGCCCAGGATATTTCAGGAGTGTGGGTTGGCAATTATAAACCATCTTTCTTTTCTGCTACCCCGGAAAAATTGGTTGTTGAAATATCTGTCTATAATGACTCAATAATAACCGGCGCATCTCATCTTTACTACAAACACCAGCAATACGAACATTATAAAATTTATGGTGTATATAAAAAGAAAGAATCTCTCATCTATTTTTCAGAAGACAGTACGATCGCTGTAAAACTGGGACCGATGGACGAGAATTGTCTCGGGAATTATACAATGAAATTAACATCAACAGGTAATTTATTGGAAATGACAGGAAGATGGGAAGACAATTCAGTAAGCATTTTTCAATGCCCTCCTTCCGGTGTTTGGCTTGAAAAAAAAATTGATAAAAATATCAAGCAAACTAATTCTAAGCCAAAAGACAATGGACTGGAGAGAAGATCGGATATACAAAGCCTTATTGAGATCGGCAGCGCAGAAAAAGATTCGATCCTGATAGAGCTATACGACAATGGTATTGTTGACAATGATTCAGCCTCTATTTACCTCGATGATTCTTTATTATTATACAAACAATTCGTTTCAGGTAAACCTATTTCATTGTCTATTTCCCTGGATAAACAAAGTCCTATAAGTAAATTGAAACTTGTAGCTGAGAACCTGGGTTCCATACCACCTTGCACTGTTCTTATGTTGATCAGGACAAAGAAGAAAAGATATGAAGTAAATTTATCGAGTAGTTTTAATTCGAATGCTGTTGTTGAATTTTTTCTAAAAGAATAAGCTATAGGGAATAAAAAAATCCCCCGAGGCATCGGGGGACAACAAATCACTAAACAATTATAACCAAATTTTTAATTACTGTCTTGGAGGACCACCACGGCGCAATGTTGGCTCGATCTGCTCTTTCCAAATTTTGAATTTATCATCTCCAAGGATCAGTTTTACTTTTGCATCAAGAGCCTCTGTCAAAGGTTTCATCGATTCCTGTATAGCTGCACGCATAGCGTCGCGATCGCCACCACCATTTGCCATTACCTGCTCACGAACTTTATCCTGCGCCTTATAGTAGTCTAAGTATAAAGCGTCTGTTTGTTGCATCTTTGCTTGGTCCAATTTAAATGCACTATCCATTTTAAAATGAACTCTTTTTACTCTTTCCTCTGGAGTTGGCATCTGGAAACCACCGTTGCCTCCACCTTGTGCAAACGAGGGAACAATGCCTGCGAACATTACAACCGCTAAAGCAATAATCGTTTTTTTCATTTGTATGTATTTTATTTATTTAAAAATTAAGAAAGCTACTAATTACTTATTTTCTTTTTTATCAGATGGTCTGCGTGATCCGTTATTGTTGATAATTCTTTTTACGATCTGTTTTAAGAACGAATCCATTTTGGGTTTCTGTTCTTCTTTACATAGTTCTTTTATTGATTGGAAATAATGAAATGTGCTGATATCAAGTTCCATTTGCTTCTCGCCGATCTTTGAAGCATAAGAATTCAAAACAGAATCATTAACACCTTGCTGATAAATAAGAGAGAAAAAATCTTCTTTTGATCTTGTAAGTTGTTTAAATAAGGGCTTCATATTCCTGAACTGCTGTGAACGAATAGAATCATAGGCAACAGCTTGTTCATCATTCAATCCCACTTCAGTCTTTACTTTCTGAATTGCCATGTCATGCATTTCCTTTTCGGATGGCTTTGGCGGATGAGCAGGTTTATTAAAAACAAAATAATACAAGAGCCCGATATTGGCGATCAGTAAAACACTTGTAATAAGTAAGAGTACCCTATTATTTCTTATATAGCTCATTCGTTAGTCAGATTTTCGTAATCGTAATTGTCTACCGAAGCCACCACATTATATTCATTTGCCAATTCAGAAACATTAGCGCTATCGCCAATACCATTATCATTAGAATTTGATCCCAAAAGAGCCCAGCCATTTACTGCCATTACCAGCAATACGATCGCCATAGCTATAGCCGGTTTGCTGATAAAAGAAAAAGTTCTTTCCCAGGCACTATCTTTTTTAGCCATCCTGGCTTTGAATGCGGGTAAAAAGAAAAGGATTCGCTTCGGCCCTTTTTACGCCGTCAAGGCATTGGAGCGTTTGCCCGATCTCTTCTTGTATTTTTTCTTTTGAGTTCATTTTACTGGTAATTTGACGATTTATAAGATTGATTCCTTCTACCTGTAATGTTTATTATAATACTCTTCAAGTTCTTTTCTAAGGTTCTGATTTGCACGGCTCATCAACGACTCCACTGCTGATACTGTGGTATTTAACACTTCGCTTACGTCACGATAACTAAGTCCCTCCAGCTTATGCAATGTATAAGCGGTCTTCTGGTTTTCCGGCAAGCTTTCGATCGCTTTAAAAAGAACTGCGGCCCTTTCCTTATTATCCAGGCTTACACCCGGGTGATGAAAATCAGGGATCGTATCCTTCTCATCGTTTCCTCCTCCTAATGTTTGCAAAAAACCAAATCTCTTCTTTCTTTTTTTACTCCGTAAATGATCCAGCGCTGTGGTAGTTGCTATCCGGTAAAGCCATGTCGAAAATTTTGAATCACCTTTAAACGTACTGATCTTTTCAAACACCTTTATAAAAACATCCTGCGCCAGGTCTTCCGCTTCGGTCTCATTTTGTACGATCCCAAGGATCGTATTATAAACCATGTCCTTCCACTGCTCAACAATAGTTTTGAATGCAGTCTCATCTCCCTGTTTCAGTTGCTCTATTAATTCCGTTTCGTTGATCAAGGCTGGTCATTGGTTTTGGATTTCAATTTAGGCAACTAATTTCTTCTGAAAAAATCTCCCTGGTTCTGGTTAAATGTTGGTCTTGCAGGCGCCTTTCCAAAATTCTTTAGGTTATAAGTAAACGTAAGCATAAAATATTGCTTTAACACCATCGTCGTTACGTCTTCAAAGTAAGTTTCTGTTACATTTCTTGAAATGCTCTGGTTCTGATCCAGGAGGTCGAATACAGAAAGACGAACCTCCCCTTTTTGCCCTTTCAATATCTTTTTTGCTATTGCCATATTCCATAACCAATAGCTTTGATTATATCCATCGCTTAATCCTGTATAAATTTGGTTGCTAAGATCTGTGTTAAACAACCATCCTGTTTTACTCAGGAGATTAAGCTTTGCAGTAGTTGTATGGGAGAAATATTTATTATCCGCGTCCTGGTTGCAAAGTATTTTTAGCGTTATTAAAACTACCATTGTAAGAAACAGTATAATCAACATACTGGCTGATATTACTGGCCAATACAACGCCGGCATTATAATTATAAGAAGTAGTAACTCCCTCTTCATTATTTATAAGACCAGGAGTTCTGTTTGCTACAAACCCTGTATTAATGCTAATATTTGTTTTCATGAACTTTAATGGCTGTGCATATGTAACAAAGACGTTGAAGTTCCGCTGACCATCCATGTTTATTGGTTTGGTCAATTGAGAACCTCTATACAAAGTGACTGAAGGTGTAAGTACTGAATCTTTGGTTGCTGTATAAGTTGCAGTAGCCACATAATTGTCAGTAAGCGATCCAAAAAAGTTTACGAACAAACTTTGGCTTTTCTTAGTGTCTGTAAATTGATAACGACCACCTATTCTATGTGCAAAGGATTGATCAAGATCGGGATTACCCGTTGTGATCAACAGGGGATTGGAATTATTGATAACGTCCTGCAACTGGTTTACAGAAGGAGGGTTTGTATTAGCCCTGTAAAAAAGTCTGATGCTTTCTTTCTTTGATAATGGCAGATTGAACTGCAGGTTGGGTAATATATTGGTAAATGTTCTTTGTACATTAGTAACATAAGGGTATTGCTGGTCGCTTTTAAGAGTTGCTGACTGAATGTCGAATCCGAAAGAAATTTGTTTGTTACGATCACCTTTGCGAAAACTGATACCACCTTTCTGTGTCAAATATGTATTTTCAAAAACATTGGATAAACTTGTGTCAAGTTCAGAATATTTCGCGGTTGCATTTTCAAAACTATAGGCTTTCTTTTTTGAATCGTTAAAGTTGTAAGATGGATTATAACGGAACTCAAGTATAGCTCCTTTTTTTCCGATAGGCTCGGTGTAATTCAAACTACCGGAAAGCTGATGACCCTTCGTGATCTGATCATTAAATTGTCTGGTTGTATCTTTTACTACAAAAGGACCTTTATAATATAAGCTATAGGCATCAGTGTACGATTCACCATCCTGGTTATTGATACCCATGTTGAAATTTGCGGAGAATGTTCTACCTCTTTTCTTAAAAGAATGCCTGTAAAGAATATTATTATTAAAATTAACACCAAGTCTTTCTGCCCTGTTTGCATTTAACGTTTGACTGATTGTGTCATCTTCATTTGTGAACATCAATCCTTTTGTCAAACTATTACTGTTATATTCCTGGATACTAATTGACGGACTAATAAGAATTGAATTGGCTGAATCAAGTTTCCAATCGAACCTGAAGTTGGCCCTGTGATTATAATTATTACTCCCTGAAGCTGCATCCTGATCATAAAATTGTGTGGTATCTCCTATTGGAAAATATTCCCTTGCAATTTTTTCACTGTTTTCTGTTTTCCTGTTATTATAAAAATAACTACCACTTACATCAAGATTCTTTCCCCACTTATCATTGTAATTTATTCCTATTGCATTTGTTTTGCTGATCCCCGACTGTTGGCCCACTAAGAAACCACCGCCGCCACCACCAAAGTTGCCACCACCCCAAATCCACCGCCGCCTGGTCTGCCGCCACCTTGAGGCCTGAAATTGCCACCGCCGAATCCACCACCGCCACCGCTGCTTGTTACACCCAACAGATCTACTTCTGCAAAATTTTGCTGGTTCACATCATTTGTCAAAGCAACTATTGATATTCTTGAATTCTTTTTAAAATAACTCATATTACCACCGGCGAGATAATGATTATCTGTACCATAACCTGCAAAAAATCTCCCAAACTGGCCGTTGCGCATACTGGGTTTTGTAACGATATTGATAGACTTGGCTGCACTTCCATCGTCAACGCCTGTAAATTGAGCCTGGTCACTCATTCGATCAAACACTTGTATCTTATCAACTATTTCGGCCGGTAAATTCCGAAGCGTAGCAGTTGCATCATCGCCAAAAAAATCTCTTCCGTCAACTGTCACTTTTCTAACCTGCTCACCTCCTACTTTCACCACTCCATTTTCAACAGTAATGCCCGGTGCTTTTTTTATCAGGTCTTCTGAATTTGCATCCGGATTTACTTTTAACTGGCTTGCACTTATCTCAGTCGTATCAGCTTTTTGTTTTGTTAATGGCGGTGTACTTATTACAGTAACACCTCCCAAGGTCTTTGCTTCTCTATTGATAGAAATATCTTCCAGTTTTTTAGTAGCATTCTCCCAAACGATCACTCTTTTTGTTAACTCATATCCCAAAAAACTAATCACAAGATTATACCTGCCTGTATCAGCCAGTTCCTTAAACTCAAAAGTTCCGGTTTTATCTGAAACACACGGTTAGTGAATCTTTGCCCCGAATGATCTTTACAGTGGCACCGGAAAGCGGTTGCTTATTTTCAGCATCACGAATAGTACCTGAAAGAACGGGAGTTTGGGAAAAAGATGCAAGGGAAAGGCCAAGCAAAACGATCGATAAGAGACTGACTTTCATTGTAAAGTTTTAATTCAAGGGTTTAGACGCTTCATTTAAATGTCAACCTTCGCAAAAACGTGCCTGAATCATCAATAATTGAAGGCTTTTTTAATATCAAAAAAATGAGGCATTTTTAAGACTTAAATCGAAACTAATGGCCCATCATCCTCATGCTTTTTTACCGGGGGCTTCCAAAAGACTCGAGGCCTTATCTGACGGAGTATTTGCAATTGCCTGTACATTGCTTGTACTTGAAATTCATATCCCTCATTTTAAACCAGGTCTTAGTATAGCAGAGCAGTGGCATGAAGTCAGTGAATTGTTCCCGTCACTTATCGCTTTTGGTTTTAGCTTTTTAAATATCCTTGTTTTCTGGACCAACCATGATGCTATTAATAAAGTGATAATCCGATACGATACAAAGACAACCTATCTCAACATTTTTTTTCTTTTGTTTATCAGCCTTATTCCGTTTACTACCGCATTTATAGGACAAAACCCCGATTCATTTGTTGCGATCGCTGCCTATGGGTTGGTGCTAATGTTTGCATCTTTAACAGCGATCCTGATGTATCATCACCTTGCATTCAAAACAAAACTTTTTTTACCTGAAGTATCTGCAATATCAAAGAAGCGGGTTTACAAGCAGATCGTTTCAAGTCCTTTTTTATATTTAGTTGCTATTGCTGGCGGCCTGATCACCCCTTATATTCCCATAACGATCTATATAATTATGCCGATCATCTTTATGTTCATGCCACAACTTGATTTTGACTCAAAGGAAGAAGAAATAAAAAAAGAACATAACGAGTAATTATTCCCAAACAACAGTGCCCGACATATCATACCATGTGGGATATTTTGGCAACTGATTTTTTTCGATCTCATTCCTTTTTACTTTCAAAGAAGGAGTGATCATATTATTGGCGATCGTCCAATTTTCTTTCATGACCACCATCTTTTCTATTCTTTCAAATTTTTCCAAAGAAGGATTGATCAAGTTCAAACTTTCTGTAAAACTTTTTATCAATTCATCTTTTGTTTTCTTTTTTCCCGAGTCAGAAAGACAAATAAGTGCCATTGGTTGCGGTACTCCTGTGCCAACAATACATGCATGCTCAATATCAGTGTTTGAAAGGAGTTTCACTTCGATGGGTGCAGGTGATATATATTTTCCTTTATCAGTTTTAAATTGATCTTTTACACGACCTGTTATTTTCAAGAAACCATCACTGTCATACTCGCCCATATCGCCGGTCTTTAAAAAATTATCTTCGTCAAAAGCATCTGCAGTCATTTGCGGCTCTTTATAATAACCTTTCATATTTCCTTCACTCTTTAATCGAATTTCACCATCCTCCGCTATCTTGACCTCCACGCCTGGCAATGCTTTTCCAACAGTTCCAAATTTATGTGCCTTTGGTCCGCAGAAATGTGAATACACACAATCTTCGGTCATACCATAAGCCTGGTAAATAATGATACCTATCCTTTCATACCATTGTTGTAATTCGATCGAGATCGGCGCCGCAGCGCTATAAAAATGTGAAACTCTTGAAAACCCCATTTTTTTCTTTAGGCCTTTTTTGAAAAAAGAATTAACAAGAGGAATTGAAAGAATGATATCAATTTTCCGCTGAGATACTTTTGACAAAACACCTTCTCTCATTTTTTGCCAGATACGCGGCACCGCAAAAAACAGATGCGGTTGGATCTCAGCAAGATTTTTTGCAAAACTTTCCAGTGATTCGGCAAATGAGATTGTACCACAAGTAAGCAATGCATTTACCTCCACTCCTATCTTTTCTGCTATGTGACTTAGTGGCAAATAAGAGATCAATTCGGGGTACATTGGTAATTCTAATTTCGGAATGGCCACTGTAAGAGCTGCAACTAACGCACCTGCGGCATGCATTACTCCTTTACTTTTTCCAGTGGTACCGGATGTATAAATAATGGTCAGTATCTCCTCTTTTTTCCATGAATAAATATTATTCAATGGTTCGTTTTTGCTGATCAACCCTTCGACGGAATGTTTTTCTTTTATCCCGTATGCATATACACTAATACGGATCATA
Organism: uncultured Bacteroidota bacterium; assembly: GCA_963746915.1. Lineage (GTDB taxonomy): Bacteria > Bacteroidota > Bacteroidia > Chitinophagales > Chitinophagaceae > VBAS01. The sequence goes on from CAVVDD010000007.1 coordinate 366,769, forward strand.
TTTGCAGGAATTCCATTTGACTGTGATCCGTAATCATCCAATTTACCAATGACAATTGCCTTTGCCTCGCTATGTATTAAGATCGGCTCAATTGCCGAAGCAGATAATGTTGGATAAATTGGAATGGAGACACAACCTGCCATCATGATTGCGATATCAGTGATTATCCATTCAGCACAGTTTTTTGAAAGTATAGCAATATGATCACCTTCTTTTAATCCTAATGAATGAAAACCTTGCGCAATTCTTCTTGCGTCATTGCCGGCCTGTGCCCATGTCCATATTTTCCAAACTCCATTGATCGGCTGTCGAAGAAATATCCTGTCCGGGTTTTCTTTTTCCCATTTTAAAAATTGTTCCAGTAGTGTTGATGGCATGCAAATCGTTTTAAAAAACTAATCTAAACATTATTCTTAATAAATCATTACCTCATTATAGTTTGGGTAGTGTCCCAGTTTGTTTTTTTAACCACGGAGGCACTAGGTTCACAGAGAAACACGGAGATTATCCCTGTGTAACTTAGTGTCACTGTGTCTCCGTGGTTTAATTTTAATTTCAAACTGAGATACTACCTCAATTTTAAACAAAAAAATTTTGACTTTCTTTCACTTAACTTTAATATTCAAAATTACACTCACATGAAACGTTTTGTTTTTGTCATACTCACCATTCACTATTCACTTATTCACTTTTTCACAACCAACACAAAAACCGCCATTGCATGGAAAGAACTGGATGGCCATTACCGGTAAACCATTGGCGGCAACAGCCGGTGCTATTATTTTTCAAAAAGGAGGAAATGCAGTTGATGCCGCTTGTGCTATGCTTGCTGCTACATGTACTATGTGGGATGTATTGAGTTGGGGTGGCGAAACACAGGCACTTATTTATAATCCCAAAACAAAAAAAGTAATTGCAATAAATGCATTGGGTGTGGCACCAACTGGTGCAACTGTTGAATTTTTTAAAAGTAAAGGATACGATTTCCCTCCGGAGTATGGACCATTAGCAGCTGTTACTCCCGGTACAGTGGGTGGTTTGTGTTATATGCTTGCCGAATATGGAACGATGAGTTTGAAAGAAGTATTGGCACCAGCAATGCAATTAGCAGCAGGTTATCCGATAGATGCGCAAACTGCCAATTCAATGGAATCTGAAAGAAATAAAAGATGGTTGAAACAATGGCCATATAGCAAAGCTGTTTTCTTTCCACATCTTGGAGGAAAAAGAGAAGCACCGGAAGCAGGAGAAATATTTGTACAAAAAGATCTGTTGGAAACATTGACAAAAATGGTGGAAGCCGAACAAGAATGCATTGAAGAAAAAGAAATCACGCAAAGATGCGATCATGGCGGCGTATGATCGATTTTATAAAGGCGATATTGCAAAAGAATTTGTTCGCGGTTGCCAGGAACAAGGTGGATTGATAACAATGGAAGACCTTGCAAAATGGAAACCAATTGAAGAAGAACCGATGCATGTAAATTATAAAGGCATTGATGTATACAAACTTGCAGCAATGGACACAAGGCCCGGTTCTTTTACAATCATTGAACATACTTGGAAAATTTTGATCTGAAAGCAATGGGCTATAACAGTTCAAAATATATTCATACTATCTATCAAACAATGAACCTTACTTTTGCTGATCGTGATTTTTATTATGGCGATCCTTATTTCGCACCTGAAGAACCGATGAAAGGTTTGCTGAGTAAAGAATATGCAAAGCAAAGAGCCGCACAGATCAAATGGGATATGAATGATCCGAATATCGGGCCCGGCGATCCTTATCCTTTCGAAGGAAAAACAAATCCTTATCTCGATCTGTTGAAACAGAGAGCATCAGCAGCCGAAGGCACTCGCAATTTTCTTCCATCACATGATACTACCGTCTCATTCAATGACCCTTTATACATGGAAAGAATGTGGCGGGGAACTACTTCAGTTGAAGCAGCAGATAAAGATGGTTGGGTTGTATCAATTACACCAAGCGGTGGTTGGTTGCCTGCTTGCATTGCAGGTCATACAGGTGTGGGCATGAGTCAGCGTTTGCAAAGTTTTGTGTTGGATAAAAATATAAATCCTTTTAATGTTGTCGAACCCGGCAAAAGACCAAGAGTAACATTAACACCAACACTGGCAATGAAAGATGGTAAACCATTTATGAGCTTGGCTGTACAGGGTGGAGATACACAGGATCAAAATCTTTTACAATGTTTTTTAAATGTTGTTGAATTTGGAATGACGATCCAGCAATCAGTGGAAGCAGCCAACATCAATTCAAATCAATTGTGGTTATCACTTGGCGGCACAAAAATTGATGACCGCAAACCAAATCCCGGTGAAATTTTAGTAAGCAATGCTACTCCTGAAGCTGTAAGAAATGAATTAAAAAAAATGGGATATAAAGTACAACCGGCAACAGAACCAGCGGACCTATCAATGCAATTTATTTTGACTGGAAGCATGGAAGTTTTTGGGGTGGCAGTTCTAATAATGGAGAAGATTATGGGATTGGGTGGTAAGTCACCCCCTGTCCCCCTAAAGGGGAGACTTAGATCGAAATATTTTCCTTGTTTGGAATTATAATATAGCTGAAGTGGTAGATATAAAGTTTGGATTTGCACAACAGCACCGTCCCTCTCCAAATGGAGAGGGATAAGAGGGTGAGGTAATAAACAAGGATTATGTAACCAGCTTTTGTACTACTATTAGACTTTTGTTGCGACGCTCCGTTCAGGGTTCTCTTCGCTATTCAACAAATAGCGTCGCAGTTTACCCAGAGCGAAGCGAAGGGTCGCACTCTTGTGCATTGGTATTTCAATTCAGCAATACTAACAGTTTACTTGTTCAAATTTTTAAACAGAAACAATGAAATTAACAAATAACAAAATCTTGATTACAGGCGGTGCAAGCGGTATTGGGTTAGGATTGACCGAAAGATTTATTCAGGAAAACAATACAGTTATTATTTGTGGGAGACGTGAAGCAGTGCTAAAAGAAGTCGCCGGCAAGTTTCCAACTGTGATCACTAAAGTATGCGATTTGTCCGTCGAAGCAGACCGTATTGAACTTTACAAATGGGTTGCAGAAAATCATAATGATTTAAATGTATTGGTGAATAATGCAGGTATTCAAAATTGGATGAGCATTTCAGACAGTAACTTTTATCAAAAAGCAAATGATGAAATTACAACGAATGTTTTAGCACCAATTCATTTGACAACGCTATTTACAAACTTAAGATCATTAGACACGATTATTAATGTAACATCAGGTTTGGCATTTGTTCAGCTTTCAAAAGTGCCCGTTTATTGTGCGACAAAAGCATTTTTCCATTCATTTACAATGTCATTGCGATACATGTTGAAATCAAAGAACATTGAAGTAATTGAAATGATACCGCCAGCTTTGAATACAGACTTGGGAGGAAAAGGCTTACATGACGGACAACCATCTGTAAGCGCCTTTGTAGAAGCAGTATTCAAACAAATGAAAGAAGGTAAAACAGAGCTTACATTTGGATTTAGCGAAATAATGTCAAAAGCAAATCCAGAAATTATTAGTGCAACTTTCAATAAAATGAATCCATAGTTGGTTTGACTATTACGCCATTGGTGTTCACTTAACAGTGAGAGTCAAGAATAGTAAATCGCACCAACAATCGAAGCTTTATTAACTTCGGTTTTCTGACGGAACAAATAAATCTCACTAAAAGAATTTAACTTCAACTTCAGCTTTTTCAATAGGCTTTATTTACTCACCATTAAAAATAAAAACCATGAGAATAGTACAAGTGGTTTCAAAGCCCGATCATGAAAATCTTATTTCTTTAGTTAAGAAAAAAGAGATCGAATTAAGACGAAATAAGCGGGGAACTTTGCATCCTATAAAACCGAATCGCTGGAAACATGTAACCTATAAAGGCTTTATTGATTTTTATAAAGCAAATAAAGACATTTCAATTTTCGAGCTGAAACAGAAATCAACTGAAAGTAATGACTGGCAGCTTCTACATTCATTCCTTGGTTTCCTGGACAGGCACTTTCATAATGACATAGAATCAATAACAATATTATATCGTGATTAACCTTTTTATACTAATTATAGCTATGAAGTTTGAATCATTTTTTAAAAAAGAATAACTTCAAATTAAAAAGAAATGTTATGAAACTAATAAAAAACAAACAGCTAATAATATTGACAGGTTGCTTTTTAATGATTATTTTTTTTACCGCCAGTTCTTTTATCAGAAAGGTGTCTTCACATTTTATACAAGATGAAATAGAACAAGCGATCAATAACGACAGATGGGATTTTACGGCAGAGTATGCTCAGCCTATGTCTGGGCAAAGAAGATACATCACCGGCAGTTACTATGTGCAATGCCGTAAGGATACATTAATTGTTGCACTGCCCTATTATGGCAGACTTACTTCTGGTGCCGGAGCCAGCAATCAAGATCCATTGGATTTTAAATCCACAGATTTTAAGACTTACCAAAAGAAGTTAGAAAAAAAGGCGGTTGGCTTGTAACGATCAAACCAAAAAATTCCGAAGTTCAATCCATGAATTTTACTTTTTTTGATAATGGCTCTGCACAGGCAAATTTTACAATGACGAATCGGAGTGCGATCGACTTTTCAGGAAAGATAGCTCCAGTTAAATAGACCATCAGGTTAAACAAAACTTGAATTATTACAGGTTGTACATAAATTCGCTGTATGACCAAAACCCGCCTTGAAGCATTCAGTGATGCAGTCATTGCAATTATCATCACCATCATGGTACTGGAATTAAAAGTGCCACATGATACAAGTTTCGATGCATTGATGAAATTATGGCCAGTATTTCTGAGTTATGCTGTTAGCTTTCTTATGTTAGGTATCTATTGGGGCAACCATCATCATCTTGTTCATACAATTAAAGAAGTAAGAGGCGGCATTCTGTGGGCAAATCTTCATTTGCTCTTCTGGCTCTCCCTTATTCCATTCGCAACAGCATGGATGGGAGAAAATCATTTTGAAAAAAATACAGTTGCAACTTATGCGTTATTGCTAGACCTCTGCGGTATTGCTTATTATATCTTGCTGGTCGTAATTAAAGATTGTAACCGTGACAATACCGCTTTACTTGAAGTGCTGAAAAAGCAATCAAGAAAAGGAACGCTGTCCTGCATAATTTATACTGCAGCTATTGGCCTTTCATTTATTAGTGCATTGATTGGTGGGATACTTATTATTCTTGTCGCTATCATGTGGCTAATGCCCGATAGAAATATTGAAAGATCATTAAAAGAATAAGCTTCCAGCTATTGGAGACCCTTTACATAATTATAGATAGCCTCCTGTGAAGCATGATGTTTATCATTCGCTGCAAGTATCTTCTCATTCGACAGATCTGCCCTGAACAACACTGCTTTTTTTGTATCATTTAATTGCAATTGCAGAATATCGCTGATCTCCTTTTTCAATTTTTGATCATAGATCGGAAAAATTACTTCTATCCTGCTATGAAGATTGCGGCTCATCCAATCAGCGCTGCCCATATAAAATTCGGGATCGCCATTATTATAAAACATGAATACCCTTGCATGTTCCAGATAACGGTCAACAAGACGGCGTATAGTTATATTTTCACTTTGTCCTTCAATACCCGGCGCCACGCAGCAAATGCTTCGAACGATCAATTCCACTTTTACCCCTGCATTACTTGCTTCATATAGTTTTTCTATCATCCCTCTTTCCTGCAGGTTATTTACTTTAATGATGATATGTGTCGGCGATCCTGCTTTCGCATTTTCAATCTCCCGATCGATCATTTTACTGAAACGCTTCACCATGTTGAACTGCGAGACCAGCAAATGTTTAAGTTTTAATTTCTCAACTTCTTCCGGTTGCAATCTTGATTGCAGGTATAGAAACAATTGTTGCAATTCATCACTGAATTCTTTTGCCGAAGTAAAAAAAACATGGTCGGTATAAAACCGGCTCGTTGTTTCATTAAAATTTCCGGTAGCGAGTAAAGAATAACTATTCATATTGCCTTCTTCAAATCTTTTTACCAGCGCAATTTTTGCATGTACTTTCAGGCCGGGAATGCTATTAATGATCTTCACCCCTGCCGCTTTCATTTTCTTTGACCATTTCAAATTATTAGCCTCATCAAATCTTGCTTTCAACTCAACAAATACGGTTACTTTCTTTCCATTCTTTGCTGCGCTGATCAATGCATTTACAATATGAGAATTAGCCGCAACCCGGTAAAGTGTTACATAAATTTCTTTTACCTGCGGATCAATGGCGGCTTCATTAAAAAAACGAAGAATATAATTATAAGAATGATAGGGCAAGTGAAGCAGAAGTTCATTTTTTGCTATCGTTTCAAAAATAGAACGATGCGTATTAAAACCTGGATGCGGAACTGATGGCCATGAATCGTAGGTCAATTTTTTTCCTGTTGGATTCACCAGGCCACCCATGTCTTTTAAATTATGATAGCGGCCGCCTTCTACCATTTCCTCATCTACAATTTCAAAATATTGTTTTACAAAATCTCTTATTTCGGACGGCATACCATTTTCAAATAAAAATCGTGTAGCTAAGCCAACATCTCTTTTGCCCAATTGTTTTTCAATTTTTTCTGCAAGATCCCCAGTGAATTCATCTTCAATATTCAATTCCGCATCACGGGTAAGTTTCACGCTGTAGGCGCCATGAACTTTATAACCGGGAAATACTTCAGCAAGATTTTCACGAATTACATCATCAAGAAAAAGTAAATAATGCTTGTCTCCGATCTTTGGTAATTCAGAAAAACGGGGCAATTGATCGGAGGGGATATTAAGCAATGCATATTCATGAACACCCGGAACATCCGTATCCTCAATATCAACTATAAAATACAAGTAGTTGTTCTCAAGGAAAATATTTCCCTTGTTTTCCTTTTTAAGAATTACCGGCTGCAGAAATGATAATACTCTTGATAAAAAAAAGTCCAATACAGTTTCCTTGTGCTCCTCTCTTATATTATCGCCGTAATAAAGATGAATATTATTTTCTTCGAGAGAGGGTAAAATTTGTTTTTTAAATATTCTCCCGAAATCTTCCAGTTGCGTCTGTACATAATCGATCACTGCCTGAGAAAGATTTTCAGGATACTCTTCACGCAAAGGAGTTTTTTTAGCATTGATACTGGTGAATGCATAAATAGAAGGCATTCGAACTCTGAAAAACTCATCAAGGTTTGATGAGAATATAGAAAGGAATTGAATGCGGCTATACAGCGGTACTGATTCATCAGCCGCTTCCAGCAATACACGATGATTAAAACTCAGCCAGCTTAAGTCCCTGTTAATAAAAGTATATTCCTTAGCCATTTTGTTTGTTCTTGCTCTCTAAGATAATGGATAATTGGGTTTCGTGGGATATGAATTGGCAGTGATTATTAAGAACCGATTTGTAGTAACGAGTCTCACCTGAAAACTTTTAAACTATACCTTTACATAGATCGGATGAAGGCAATCAAGATTTGCTAATGAATAGTCAAAGGACAATATTAATGTTCGGAATGTTTTTATTTCCCTTTTATTCACATGCTAGCGGAAATGAGGTACTATTACCATTGTTTATACAACTTGGTTCAATTTTTATCTTTATTATTCTCCAATTATCAATAAAATTTAGAATAGTCGACAAATTGATAGTGGCCGTTTCATATTTTCTGACATTGGCTATAATATTATACCTTACTGGGAATGTAGACTACAGGCAAAATAGAACTGCGCTGGATGTATCTTGGACAATCGGTCCAGCCGCAATATCCTTGATAACTTTTATCGTTTTAAGAAAAAGGAGAACGACCACCAATTGACTAAAGGTCTTCCCTTTTGAAATTGAACCATAACGAACAAAATCAGTTCAATCAAACTATTTTTATTCTATGAACTGGTATCAACTGAAAATAGAAGAAATATTCAAACAAACGGATTCCGGGGAAGCAGGACTATCTGCTTCAGAAGCAAAGCATCGGTTTCACAAAGTTGGTCCCAATGAATTAAAAGAAGGAAAGAAAAAAACTATAGGTGGCATGCTGCTTATGCAGTTCACGGATGTAATGATCCTTATTTTACTCGCAGCTGCAATTATATCCGGCATCATTGGAGACTTGACAGACACCGTAGTTATCCTCATTATTGTTGTATTGAATGCAGTTATCGGTTTCTTCCAGGAGTATCGTGCAGAAAAAGCAATGGAGGCACTGAAGCAAATGTCCATTGTGCAATCACAGGTGATCCGGGATAAGAATATAACGACATTACCTGCAACAGAATTGGTTCCCGGTGATATTGTTGTGTTAGAAGCTGGCAATGCGGTCCCTGCTGATGTTCGCATTATTGAATCAAATAATCTGAAAATCGAGGAAGCAGCTTTGACGGGTGAATCTGTTGCCATTGATAAGATCAGCGATGTAATTGAAGAAGTTGACCTGCCTATTGGTGATATGAAAAACCTTGCTTTCAAAGGAACTTTTGTGGCCAATGGTCGTGGTAAAGGAATCGTGATCGCCACCGGTATGAAAACAGAACTTGGCAGAATAGCTAAGATGCTCCAGGAAAGTGATTCGCTTACTCCTTTGCAACAACGTATGGCTTCATTTGGGAAAAAACTTTCTGTCCTCGTTCTAATATTATGTATCCTCTTTTTCATTGCTGGTTGGTTGCGTGGCGAAGACATTGTGAAAATGGTACTTACAAGTATTTCACTTGCTGTAGCTGCCATTCCTGAAGCATTACCAGCGGTTATAACTATTTCACTTGCATTGGCTGCTAAAAGAATGATCAGACTGAATAGTCTTATCAGAAAATTACCTGCAGTGGAAACGCTGGGATCTGTCACGTTCATCTGTACAGATAAAACCGGCACACTGACTAAAAATAAAATGCATGTTGAAGAAATTCTAGTTAACAACAAGTTCTACACTAATGAAGAGTTCAATAAGCTAAAAGATGATGAAGAGGGTAATTTATTGTTGCATGCTTTTGCACTAAATAATGATGCAATTGAAGATGATCAAAAAAAGATCAAAGGCGACAGTACTGAAATTGCCATTATGGAAATAGCAAAATCACAAGACATTCATACTGAAAAATGGCCACGCATAGCAGAAATTCCTTTTGATTCAGACAGGAAGCTGATGACCACATTTCATGAGCATGACGGTAAAATAATTTCATTCACGAAAGGAGCACCAGATGTTTTGTTGGAGGGTTGTAAAAAGGCAGACAGCGCTGACCTGTTAAAGAAAGTTGATGAAATGGCAGCAAAAGGTCTACGGGTTTTAGGGTTTGCTTTTCGTTATTGGAATGAGAAACCAAAGGATCCCAAAAGTAAAACTCACGAAACCGATTTGGAATTTTTGGGATTAGCAGGTATTATCGATCCGGAGAGAGAGGAAGTCGTTGATGCAGTTGCTCAATGTAAAACAGCGGGCATAATTCCGGTAATGATAACCGGCGATCACCCACTTACTGCAAAAAATATTGCAGAGCGGATCGGCATATTACACAGTAAAAAAGATCTTGTAATAACCGGGCAGGAACTTGCTTCTTTAGATGAAGAAAGTTTTCAAACTAAAGTTGAAAAAATAAAAGTCTATGCCCGTGTATCGCCGGAACAGAAATTAAAGATCGTAAAAACATTGCAGGAGAAAGGACATTATGTAGCAATGACAGGTGATGGTGTAAACGATGCACCATCATTAAAAAGAGCAAATATTGGTATAGCTATGGGTATCGCAGGTACTGATGTATCAAAAGAAGCTGCTGACATGATCTTGCTTGATGATAATTTTTCAACGATCGTAAAAGCAATAAGGGAAGGAAGAAGGATCTATGATAACATACTTAAGTTTATCAAATTCCTGATGACAACAAACTCGAGTGAGATATTGACGTTGTTGCTCGGACCCCTAATTGGTTTGCCTGTTGCATTGTTACCAATACATATACTCTGGATAAATTTAGTATCGGATGGTTTGCCTGCCATTTCATTATCATTTGAAAAAGCAGAAAAGGATATAATGAAACGACCTCCGCGTCCGACACAGCAAACAGTTTTTGCTGAAGGTCGGGGTTTGCATATGATCTGGGTAGGAATATTAATGGCTGGTATTGCATTATCACTACAAGGCTGGGCACTAAGAAATGATATGCCCTGGCAAACGATGGTTTTTAATTTCTTATGTTTAAGTCAAATGGGGCATGTGCTTGCAATTCGATCTGAAAAGCAATCCTTTTTTAGCATTGGTTTGTTTTCAAATAAACTACTGATCGCATCAGTAACAATCACCCTATTGCTTCAAGCTGCTATCACGTATGTTCCGTTCTTACAATCCGTTTTCAAAACCGAATCTTTAACACTAAATGAATTTGTATTGGTCGGTGTTGGATCCATATTGATCTTTGCAGCTGTAGAGATCGAGAAGATGGTGAAGCGAAAAGTGTGACCTATGACTTATCTAAGTTTACAATCTTATACAACCTCCCCCTCCAAATCATAATCATAAGCCTTCGTGATCTTTACATTTCTTCCCAACCGACAATTTGACCAGACTTACCGAAGCCGAAACCTTTCTCCGGGGGCTTTGTCGTTTCATCTTTGCATTGTAATTCACAAAAATAAAAAACAATGGAAGTGACTATTATTAAAATTGTTTTGGCAGTAATCTTTGCTTTATCGGTAGTGGGCAAGCTGACAGGCAAAACAAAGTCAACTTTTGAAAATGCCGGTTACAGCCCGATAGTAATGTATGCCACTGCTATTGCAGAAATAATATTTACTGTTGGACTATTTACGAGGTATGAATTGTTTGCAGCCGTTGGCCTGCTGGCGATAATGGGCGGCGCTGTCTTCACTTTATTTCGTCAAAAGGTTAAACCGGCAAAATATACTTTAGCCCTGATATCGACTGTCTTATTGATTGTATTGCTTGCCACAGAAATTTCAAAATCATCATCACTTAAAGAAAGCTTTACTCTTTAAATAATTCTGTGTTGGCGGCAATACCATAAATTTGAATAATTTCTGGTTATGCCGAAGCGACCCACCAAAACATTCTTGTATAAACATGCAGAATTTTTGTCTGGTCCTGAGTTTAATGCGAATGCTGATGTACCCGGCTTTTCGGTGAGATACAATCAGCCTTTTTATGAACATGACCTGTTCAAATTTCATTTCCGGTCTGATTTCCTTACTGTTCTTCTTATAGTAAAGGGTGAGCTTACTTTCTCATTAAACCTGGAAGAATATACCGCAAAACAAAACAGCCTGGTTATTGTCGCTCCCAATGCGATAAAAAAAGTTGAAGTAGTTTCAAAAGACACAATTGTTTCAGGCGTCAACTTTACTATTGATTTTTTAACTGCTATCGGGATGCCAAAAAATGCTGTTGAATTGCTGGATTATTTTTCTTCACAGTTCTCGCCACACTGGAAGCTTGCCAAAAAAGACGCCGCAGCTGTTCAATTACTCATAAAACAGCTCAATGACAGAGTCTCTTCACTGAATGAACATGTGTATGGCAAAGAACTCTTGTACCATACTTTTTATATTTTTTTATATGAAGTGTATGGTCTGAGTAAAAAATATGCGGTGCCATTCCATCATCATGTAACGAGAAAAGAAAACCTTGTTAAGAATTTTACACAGCTGGTGCAAAAGCAATTCAGATCGCAACGAAATGTAAACACTTATGCAGAACAGCTCAGCATCACTCCTAAATATCTTACCGAAACAGTAAAAGAGATCACAGGCAAAACAGCCGGCGAAATTATTGATGATTTCGTTTTGCTGGAAGCAAAACTGCTATTGGATAATCCTGCATTAAGCATTGCAGAGATAGCTGATGAGCTTCATTTCAGTGATCAATCATTCTTTGGCAAATATTTTAAAAGACACACCAGCCTGTCGCCAAAGGAATATCGTCATTCATCTTAAGACCATTTCAGGATTCATTAAAGAAATAATTTCCAACCATCCATAACCGACTATTTGACCAATCTTACCGAAGCAGAGACCTTTCTCCGGGGGCTTTATCGTTTCATCTTTGTGCTGTGAAATTATTATGAAAGACAAGACAAACAATATAGTTGAGAAGGCGACAACACTTTTTATGCAGAATGGGTTGCACTCGGTTTCAATGGATGACATCGCTTCATATTCCGGTATTTCCAAAAAAACATTGTACGAAAATTTTCAAAGCAAGGAAATGCTGGTAAACACAATTGTACAGCAAATTGATCTCGAAGATCAGTAAATATATCCGGGTATGTCCAGATATTTCTCCAAATGCAATTACGGAAATGACAGAACTTTCTCTGAACTACATCCTTGATCTTCTTGAGATATTAACTCCGAAATTTATCAGGGACCTGAAAAAATATTATCCCGAAACTCATTTACCAGTTGCATTGTTTTCAGAGATAATTCGATAATACCCTTTATCTCAACGCTGTTTACAACGTGGGATAGCAGAAGAAATTTTCAGACCTGATATTAGATAAAACAAATGCCGGATGGCTTTACTGCTGGCAAATACAAAATGTATTGGAAGGTGACACTTTCCTCCCGCAGATGTAAACAAGAGTTATCGAAAACACAAATGATTTGTTTTTACACGGCATTCTCAATTCGAAAGGACTGAAACTGTTAAGTATGAATAAACAAAATGAAAACACCGGACAAAAAGAGAAGCCGGGAACAGGATGACCTTAATTATTTTTTCACATTGACCATGGTCATTTGAACCGGGCAACACTCACAGGTAATTTTATTTCTCTCCCTCTGAAATCAATTTAATCCTTACCATTAAAAGCATTTTTTCACAATTAAAACTATATAAAATGAACAAGATGTTAATTGCGGTTTTCGAAACCGAAACAAAAGCCTACGAAGGTCTAAGCGCCTTGAAAGGCTTACACGCAAACGGGGATATTACCCTCTATGCAACATGCTGTAATCCATAAAGACCAAAACGGCAAGATCCGGGTAAAGGAAAGCGCCGATGAGGGTCCTATTGGTACCGGCGTTGGTCTTCTTACAGGGAGTTTGATCGGTTTACTGGGTGGCCCGGTAGGGTTAGCCATTGGAGCTTTTACAGGTTCGATGGCAGGATTAATTTATGATGTGAATGTGGACGATGTTAATACCACATTTGCAGATGATGTATCCGAAGCCTTAAGCAAAGGTAAAACTGCTGTTGTTTGTGAGATTGATGAAACCTGGACCGTTCCGGTTGATACAAAATTGGAGGCTCTTGACGGACTGGTGTTCAGACGTTTCCGGTATGAAGTGGAAGATGAGCAACTCAACCGTGAAGCCGAAGCTATTTCAAATGAATACAAACAGTTGAAAGAGGAATTTAAAGAAGCAAGGGAAGCCGATAAGGCAAAGATCAATGCCTCTATCGAAAAATTGAAAAACAAAGCAAAGGCTGCAAATGATCACCTGAAAAAGAAAATGGATGATTCGAAAAGCCAGTTTGATGCAAAAGTGAACGCAATGAAAGATCAGATGAAAAATGCAAATGACAGGAGAAAAGCAAAACTGCAAAAAAGAATTGATTCGTTAACAGAAGAGTATAATGCCAGGACAGCTAAATTAAAACAAGCTGCAAAATTGGTCAGTGAAGCTTTTGAGATCAGGAAAAAAGAAGAAGCTCCGGTAGCATAATTGGGCAGAGTAACGGATCAAATGAATCATTACATAACAACATTCTGCCGATTGGCAGAATGTTGTTTGAAAAAGATCTTTTAAAAGAGACAAATTTTCCGCACCCTGGTTGGAGAAAAGAGATTTATAACACTTAAAAACTATTTTTTATGGCACCAACAATTTTCAAAGAAATAAAAGAAGCGGTAAAATACTGGTGGCTTCTTTTGCTGACCGGGCTTATCCTGGTAGCGGTAGGGATCTGGGTTTTTGCTTCACCTGCCACAGCTTATTTATCCCTAAGCATTCTGTTTGGAGCAAGTATTCTCACCATCGGATTCTTCGAAACAGTATTTGCAATATCAGCCCGTAAATCACTGGAAGGCTGGGGTTGGACATTAGCAAGTGGATTACTTGATATAGTGATCGGAGCTTACTTGTTGACATATCCTGCTGTTACCATGGCAATATTGCCATTTGTTCTTGGCTTCTGGTTATTATTCCGTGGTTTTTCTGCTATTGGTTTTTCATTCGATATGAAATCTTACGGTGATTCGAACTGGGGTTGGTTTTTATTATTTGCAATAGGAATTATTTTCTTTGCTATTATGATATTGGCGGTTCCCGCTTTTGGAGTTGCGAACATAATTGCATGGACAGGACTGTCATTTATTTTTGCAGGAGTGTTCAGGATTATTCTTGCATTCAGGTTGAAGAAATGGAAAAGTGCAATAGCTTAATGAGCTCCCGTTGATAGTTGAATTTCAAATTGACGAAGGCACATGCAGCCAACAGTAGCATCCTAATCGTTTTCTCTATTCATAAAACCAGACACTATTTCTTCCCGTACGAGTCTCCTTCGAATAGCAAGATGATTTTATCTCAAGAAAAAATAAGAGGGACTCGTCAGCTACTGTGTGGTTTACAAACTCTTTTAAATCACTTCACCTTCCAGATCATAATCATATGCCTTGGTGATCTTCACATTTACAAATTCACCAATAGGTAATTTTTTATGCAGAATGAATCACCACTTCATTATCTACTTCCACACTGAATCAAATTCTGTGCGGCCCAGATAACGACCTGCTTCTTTTTTATCAATAAGTACTTTAAATACCTTACCTACTTTTTCCTGATTCTTTTCAAAAGATATTTCCTGCTGCACTTCCATAATTTCCTGTGCCCTTCTCTCTTTTTCTTCAGCCGGCACATCATCAGTCAAGGTCATAAGCCGCTGGTTCCTTCTTCATGAGAATAGGTAAAGATGCCAACCCGGTCAAAACGTTGTTTTTGTAAAAATATTTTTAATTCTTCCACATCATCCTCTGTTTCTCCGGGAAAACCGGCAATCAATGTTGTACGCAAACAAATACCCGGAACTTTTTCACGAATTGCAACGATCAGTTCTTCCATTTCTTCTCTGGTGATCTGCCGCTTCATTGCTTTCAGCATATTATTGGCTGCATGTTGCAAAGGCATATCAAGATAGTTGCAGATATTTTCTCTTTCACTCATCACATCCAATATCTCCAACGGAAATTTTGAAGGATATGCATAATGCAAACGGATCCATTCCAATCCTTTTACATCAGCCAAGCGATGCAAAAGATCGGGCAACATTCTTTTTTTATAAATATCAAGACCGTAATAAGTAAGTTCCTGTGCAATCAGCATTATTTCTTTTACTCCTTTCTTTACCAAGCCTTCTGCTTCTTTCACCAATTCTTCAATTGGTTTGCTTATATGCTGCACCACGCATTAATGGAATGGCACAAAATGCACAGGTACGGTTACAACCTTCAGATATTTTTAAATAGGCATAATGCTGAGGTGTAGCCAATAATCGTTCACCAAGTAATTCAGTTTTATAATCAGCTTCAAATTGTTTTAAGATCAGCGGCAAGTTCCATTGTACCGAAATAGGCATCCACTTCGGGTATCTCTTTTTCAAGGTTATTTTTATACCGTTCGACTCAGGCAACCTGTCACATATACTTTATCCAGCTTACCTCTTCTTTTTCAATTCTACCTGGTTCAAGAATGGTATTGATACTTTCTTCTTTTGCTTTTTCAATAAAACCGCAGGTATTCACCACCACAATATTATGATCTGATTTTTTATTCTCATGCACCACATCAATATCATTGGCCAGCAACTGGCCGCTCAGCACTTCGCTGTCCACCATATTCTTGCTGCACCCAAGGGTGATGATGTTGACCTTATCTTTTTTAAGTGTTCTTTGTTTTCATGATCACTAATTACATGAATTGAAACGAATTGCTCAGAATTTATCCATGTAGATCACTCGTGTAATTCGTTATTAATTCGTGTTATATTATTTCTAAATTAAAAAGACTATCCACAAATTCATGTTTATCAAAAACCAGCAGGTCTTCCATCTTTTCTCCCACACCAATAAACTTTACCGGTATTTTAAATTGATTGGCAATCGCCAGCACCACACCACCTTTTGCTGTTCCATCCAATTTTGTAATGGCTAATGCAGTTACATCGGTTGCTGCAGTAAAATGTTTTGCCTGTTCCAGTGCATTTTGTCCCGTTGATCCATCCAGTACCAGCAACACTTCATGCGGTGCATCCGGAATTACTTTTTGAATCACTCTTTTGATCTTACTCAGTTCTTCCATCAGGTGAGCTTTGTTATGCAATCGGCCTGCTGTATCAATTAATACAACATCACTTTGTTTTGCCACAGCACTTTGCACTGTATCAAAAGCAACAGCAGCAGGATCGCTGCCCATATCCTGTTTTACAATCGGCACACCTGCCCTTTCACTCCAGATAGTTAATTGATCAACTGCTGCAGCACGAAATGTATCAGCAGCACCAAGCAAAACATTCTTTCCTGCTTTCTTAAAATTATAAGCCAGCTTACCGATGGTTGTTGTTTTACCAACACCATTCACCCCAACTACTAATATGATATAAGGCTTTGTTGGCAAGTCTGAATCAAAAGCATAACTATTTGATTCAGGTGCATCTACCAGCAATTGCCTCAATTTCTTCCTGCAGCATTTTATTAAGCTCTGATGTATTCAGGTATTTGTCTTTCGCCACTCTTTTTTCTATCCTTTCAATGATCTTAACAGTTGTTTCAATACCCACATCAGCGCCTACCAATGCTTCTTCCAGATTATCCAGCACTTCTTCATCAACCGTACTTTTACCGGCAATTGCTTTGGTTATTTTGGCAAAGAAATCCTTCCTTGGTTTTTTGCAAACCCTGGTCAAGGCTTTCCTTTTCTTTTTTGCCGAATAGTTTATTGAAGAATCCCATATCCATCCTAAAGTGATTTTAATACCTCATATGAATGTATTCGATTTTAATGATCAAGTCAATTGACCATCCAAGTGAGTATGCACAAAAATAAAAAAGCCATCACGATTTGTCAGGTGAACAGCTTTATTAATATATTCTTAACGCCATCGAAATATTTATTTCTGCGCCAGAAATTCTTTGACTCTTATCCTTGTGCACGATCTGCTTCTTTAAAAGTGTAAGCACCTGTTTTAGGACTGCGTACAGCTTTGATCACTTTTGTCCAGTTCTTTGCTTCGGCTGCTGCCTTTTGGTCTTTGGTCTTGATCGCGGTTTTTGCTGCTTTTGCCATATTGTCTGTTTATAATTTGTTGTTTATAGTTTATCGTTGACAAGAGTGGTTTAAAACCACAATCATCACATCAACATAAACTTACTTTATTTCTTTATGAACAGTTACCTTCTTCAGAATCGGGTTGAATTTTTTCAACTCCAGTCTTTCAGGATTGTTCTTTTTGTTTTTTACCGTGATGTAACGGCTGGTGCCGGGCTTGACCACTTGTTTTGTGCTCAGTGCATTCCAGAATTACCTGTACACGGTTTCCTTTCTTTGCCATTTTCTTAATTTAAATTGTTAATATGTCACCCTGAGCTTGCCGAAGGTTTAAATATGTTGTCCTTTTGCTCTCAATTCTTTTACTACAGTGTAAAGACCTTTTTGTTGATAGTGCGGATCGCATCTGTTGATAGTTTCAGGGTGATCCATTTATCTTCTTCGGCCAGGAAAAAACGTTTTTTCTGCAGATTGGGCAGAAAACGACGCTTTGTCTTGATATTTGAGTGAGAAACCTTGTTCCCACCGATCGGAACTTTACCTGTAACCTGACATACTCTGGCCATGATTGATACAAAAATTTTGGACGGCAAAGGTAGGGGAAACACTTTAGATTTTAGAATGCAGATTTTAGATTTTTTTCCTCAATTGGATCATTTTTGTTTATAAGCTACAGCTTTGACTTTCAGAGGCTCAAAGTTAATATTTTGATACCAGCTATTGAGCCTTGATTTGGCAACCGTTGCGACGCAATCCTTTCATCGTTCTTATCGCTATTCATCAACCTGATTCGTTCTTCCCTAACGCCTTAATTCTTTAAGCCCTTAAACCCTGAAAAGCCTATCCTCCCTCTTTTGTTGATTACTCATTTTCAAGTAGCTTCGCAGCCCAATCTGAAATCTACAATCTAAAATCTGAAATCATCATGGCATACGATGTAGTTGTTCTCGGCAGCGGTCCCGGCGGTTATGTGGCAGCTATCCGTGCATCACAGTTAGGTTTTAAAACAGCAATTATTGAAAAAGAAAGCCTCGGTGGTATTTGCCTCAACTGGGGTTGTATTCCCACCAAAGCTCTATTGAAAAGCGCCCAGGTATTTGAATATATCAAACATGCAAAGGATTTTGGAATTGAAGCCAGCGGCACTCCAAATTTTGAAGCGGTGATCAAACGAAGCCGTGGTGTAGCTGATAAAATGAGTCAAAGGTGTTCAGTTCCTGATGAAGAAAAATAAGATCGATGTGATAATGGGTTTTGGAAAATTAAAAGCCAAAGGAAAAATGGAAGTGACAGCTACAGATGGCAAAAAACAAACAGTAGAAGCAAAACATATCATCATCGCAACAGGTGGCCGCAGCCGTGAATTGCCGCAATGAAAATGGATGGTAAAAAAATCATCGGTTACCGTGAAGCAATGATCATTACCACAGCAACCAAAATCAATGATCGTTGTGGGCAGCGGCGCTATTGGTGTTGAGTTTGGCTATTTCTATAATAGCATGGGAACAAAAGTTACGATCGTTGAATTTTTACCAAGAGTAGTGCCGGTAGAAGATGAAGAAATTTCAAAAGAACTGGAAAAGAATTTTAAAAAACAAGGCATCAACATCATGACCAGCAGTGAAGTAACTTCTGTTGATACTTCAGGCGATGGTGTAAAAGCAAAAGTGAAAACAGCCGATGGAGAAATAACACTGGAAGCAGATGTTTTATTAAGTGCCGTTGGTGTTGCTGCCAATATTGAAGGAATTGGTTTGGAAGAAATGGGCATCAAAACAGATAAGGGAAGAATCATGGTTGATAAATATTACCAGACCAATGTTCCCGGTATTTATGCCATCGGTGATTGTTCACCCGGCCAGGCACTTGGCGCATGTTGCAAGTAAAGAAGGAATCATTTGTGTTGAAAATATTGGTTACAATGAAAAGAAATATAATCATCAAGCCTGAACCAATGGATTATAATAATGTACCGGGTTGTACTTATTGCTATCCTGAAATTGCTTCTGTTGGTTATACTGAAAAACAAGCAAAAGATGCCGGCTATGAAGTGAAAGTTGGTAAGTTCCCGTTGAGTGCAAGTGGTAAAGCATCTGCTGCCGGTCATACGGAAGGATTTATCAAAGTGATCTTCGATGCCAAATACGGCGAATGGCTGGGCACACACATGATCGGTTATAATGTAACCGAGATAATCGTTGAAACAGTATACGGCAAGAAAATTAGAAACCACTTATCATGAAGTATTGAATAGCATTCATCCACACCCGACGATCAGCGAAAGTGTGAAAGATGCGATTGAAGTGGCTTATGGGGAAGCGATACATCTTTGAACCACGATTCACCACGATTTAAAAGGATTTGGAGGAAAATGAGAATGTGTTATTCCTTGAAGTTATCCTATAGATAAAAAAGGATCATAAGTTTCCTCATAATCCTTATAATCATGTAAATCGTGGTTCTGCGGTTCTAAAAAGGGCTATCTTACGATAGCCCTTACCTCTCAGTTAGTGTTGGTTGCCGATCTATAGTTTAATAAATTTTGCGTGAATTTTTTCACCATCTTTTTCTGCACGGATAAAATAAACTCCCGCAGGTAAACGGCTTACATCGATCGTCTCAATTTTGGAACCAATGGTCTTGCTTAACACCTTTCTTCCGCTCATGTCAAGGATCTCCATTTTTTTACCTATCCATCTTTCATCATAATCAAAATATATATTAATAGAAGTGGTAGCAGGATTTGGGTAAACCTGGGCATACATCCATTTTGGATAAAAGTCAGGCAGCGGCGCAGATTCTACCATCGATACATCTAATCCTTTTGAATAAAGAATAGAATTTCTTGGTCCACCAGCTTCAAATATTGCTCTTGCTCTTTTCTTTTGTCCTATAGTAAACATATTCATGCAAACATCATCAGTAAAGTCCATAAAGTTCATATACATATCTCCAAGCGGACCGTTGCCACATGTAACCCTTGTTCCACTTGGGCAACCCGGAGTGTATGAACTTTGTTTTGGTGTATCATCTACTTTATCATCACCACAATAACCCTCGCCCCAAATATGATAAAGATTTAACCAATGCCCCACTTCATGCACAACAGTTCTGAGATCATTTACTCCAGGAGTTGTACCACGAGCACCAAGAAGATCCTCAATAGATAAAACAACGCCATCCATTAGAGGATCCATACCCGGAAATGTGCTGTAACCTAATACATCCTTCATATTGCATATCCAGATATTCAAATAGCTTTTTGAATCCCATGCATCATCTCCATATGAAGCACTGAATTTCATTTTATCATCAGACATCCAATAAACTATCGGCGTATATTTCTTTATGATCCCGGTAGTACCCCCTCCTTGTGGATCTGTTGTTGCCAGCTTAAACTCAAACCCCATAGATGTAGCGTATGGCTTAAATACCGAAGGGATATTTGTAGTATCAGAATTCTTTTTATTAAAATCCCTGTTGAGAGCCGCGAGTAAACGATCCAGGCTTGCTTTATCAATATTTTCTAGCGGTGTGTGATAAAGCACATGAAATACAACAGGAATAGTAATTGTTTCGGGTATTCCATTAATTCTTTGTGCACTGCCTGCTGAGTTTGTTCTTTCACGGGTAAATACATCAACTTGTGCTAATTTATCTTTTATAGAAATGTCTTCGCTTACTTGCCTGTTAACATATTCTTCCATGCTGCATCTCTTCTGTGAAAACAGTTGAAATCCGCTAACAACAAAAAATAATACCAAAAGGTACTTAGCCATAATAATAGATAGAATGAGAAAATCTTAAATAATGCGGGATTTCAGGGACACGGGGGTATTAAAATGGCATTCGGAAGGATACGAATCAATGAATCTTTAGGATGGAATAATGAGGTGAAAAGGCTTCTGCTTGATTGATTCTCAAATATAATTGATTAACATTCTAAATCACAACTTTCTCTTTCAAAATATTTTTTCAATCGTACATTTACCAAACTTAATCTATCAACGAGAAAACAATTACATGAAAAGAAAAATATTTCTTCCTCGTATCGTAGTTTTTCTTATTTCTTCATTCACATTTTTATTGATCTGTTGCAAGTCCAAGGACCCTGTAGTAGATCCACCAATCGAAGACCAAACACCTCCACCGCCGGTTTTAGGTCATACGATCATACAGGTGTATCCTCATGATACCAGCTTCTATACGCAGGGACTTACTTTTTATAAAGGAGAATTATATGAAGGAACCGGAGACCCTGGCTATATAGGTAAAACAAGATTAATGAAAGTAGATCTTAAAACAGGAAAACCATTAAGATCAATCTCGTTGTCCAATAAATTTTTTGGCGAAGGCATCACAATTTTAAGAGATACAGTTTATCAACTTACATGGCAGGAACATAAAGTATTTGTGTACACTCTACAATGATTTCAAAAAGATAAAAGAATATAATATTGACACGGAAGGCTGGGGCATTACAAATGATGGTCAAAAATTGATCGTAAGTACCGGCAGCGGCGTTCTTTATTTTTATGACCCTTCCACATTCAGGCTGTTAAGCAAAAGTTCGATCATGGAAGGGAATAGCCAGGCATTTAATTTAAATGAGCTGGAATATATTGATGGTTTCGTTTATGCAAATCAATATACATATCCTTATATTTTAAAAATTGACCCGGTAGCCGCAAGAGTTGTTGCTAAATACGATGTCACTGATATGTGGAAACGTGTACAGGGGATCGATCCCGAAGTAGATGTACCGAATGGTATCGCCTATGATTCAACTACAAAAAAGATCTATGTTACGGGTAAGTACTGGCCAGAGATGTACGAGATACAATTAGGCCAATGATCATTTGGAAATAATATATATCACGGAACTGCATTTCTTCACATCGCTCATTGCCTTAAAATTGGAAATTAACCCCGTCCAAAATGCGCCAACCCATTTTGTGTTTCCATTTTTATATTTACTGCTTAGCAGGCTGACATAAAAACTATCAAACCACATTGGCTTTACTGCAACGACCTTTAACCCGCATTCTTTCATCAGCCATTGCATAGTGTTTGGCGTAAAATGATAAAGATGTCTTGGCACATCATAAGCTGCCCAATACTCTTTATATTCTTCAGCATCATAACTTATATAGTTCGGTACTGCTATAAAAAGTTTCCCATTATCAGTCAGTAGTTTTTTAAATGTGTGGATATATTTTTTTACATCATGTACATGCTCCAGCACATGCCAGAGAGTAATGGCGTCAAATCTTTTTTCCGATAAATTAAAAAGTTCCCCGGAAGGCAAAAGATCTATTGAATGCTCTTTGGATGCTACAGCTCTTGCTCCTTCATCAGGCTCAAGTCCTGTCACTTTCCAACCTGCTTTTTGCATAGCAGAAGCAAAATGACCGGTGCCACTACCCACATCAAGCAGGTTGCCGTTTTTTAAACCGGTTTGTTTTTCTACAAGTTTTTTCTTTTGATTCAATGAAAAGTTTCTGACGAACCGATACATGCGATTGATCAATCCTTTTGAGCTGTCAGTATGTGAAATGTAGTCATCAGACTTATAATAAGCGCCGATACTTGTTTCCGAAGGAGGGTTTTGTGTAAACCTGACCTGGCAATTCCTGCAATGATAAATTTCAAAATATTCCTGGCTTACGGTATTGTCTTTTACTTTAAAAACTTCTGAAATACCTGCGGATCCGCAAACCGGGCACAAAGTATAGTGAATTTGATTGCTCATTAATAAAGCCTTCCCTTAGTTTGATTTAATGACCGATTGATTTCCTGCTGATGAAGTTGAAAATCCTTTCTCAGAAAAATACCACCCGATAAACATTACCGCCAATACCGTAAGAATAACAGCGATCAGCCATGTATAATTTTTCTTTGCAGGAGTTTCGGCAAAGTATTCTTCCATTTCCACCGAGGTCTTTTCCTTCTCTCCGACCAATACAGTATGTTCAGCTTTTACACGAATTACTTTTTCTGCGGCTACAGGTGATTCACTTTGCAATAAAACATTTTGCGGATCGAGTTTCAGATCACCATTACTATTACGACGAAACATTCCTACTTTTTCCCAACTCACTTCTCCGAATTCTGATAATTTCTTTTTAAAGTCAAAAGAAAAATCATTGACTGATTTTATGGCCTCCCATTCTGTAATTCCTAATGAAGAAGAAAGCCAGTCAAAAAGTTTTTTTGAAGGTTTATCATTTCTTGGATCAATAGTAAAAGAAAATGAAGGAGAAATAAACTGCTTGTTCATGAAATCAAGCTGTGCCGGAGCCTGGCAAAGAGAGATAGTGCCGATACCGGGTAAACTAATTTTCTTATTTAATAAAAGGAATTCGTATAAGCTATCTTGCATTATTTCGTTTTCTGATCGAATGCGAAGATAACGCCGGCGAGGAAATTAAATCCATAAGAATTGTACAACTTCCATGGCTCATACTCTTTATTAAAAATATTATTGAACTGCGTCCAGAGATTCAGGTTTTTTGTGATACGGAATTCAAGCCCTGCATTCAGATCAAATGAGCCATCCAATTGTGCTGCGTCACCGGCCGGTGTTCTATACTGTACCCCATCCCAAAGGAACAGATCAGTTTTTAACCACAGATCTTTTATAACCTGTACACGGGCAGAACCTTTCATCTCAAACGGAACTAATCCATATGCTTTTTCATTTTCTTCTATATCCATGTATTTATTAAGAGTAATTCCTGCCAGCACTGAAAATTTCTCCTGCTCCGTATATCCAATTTCACCGCCAAAATGAACAGCATGCATGCTCGGCTCATAGATCACCCTGTAAGTGTTATCATAAATATTCAGCGTTGGATTATCATTTACAAAAAGTGGTTGATTCTTATATGTATTGTACCCAAACTTTGCATTATAAGTAAAATGATCGCCTATTGAACCTTTAAATCCGGCAAATCTTTCTGTTATCCATGTGTTTTTCAATTCACCCGGTGCTTCTATATAAGGATTTATATTTGCGAGGTATTGATAAGAAGTTCTCCTGATATATCCAGACATTCCTGCCTGGAAAATAAATCTCTTGTCCCCGGTGCTTGCCTCGATCAACATATTCGGGAACATCTTAAAAGTCTTATTATCCCATGACGGACGAATACCGACCTGCGCATTGACTTTCGGAGTTTTGAATAAAACTGAAGGGCTTATATAAAAGAACGTATTATCCTGTGCTGATTTATTATCTGGCTTATACTTTGTCAGATCAGCAGTAACGCCAAGATCAACAGCAAAAACTTTAGTAACCGATTTTTGCAACGGAAGATTTATATAGGTGTTGCTCTCACTATTTTTTCTTCCATCATTAAATACATTGATAAGAATTTCCGGCGAATAAGAAATTCCAAATTGAGTATTATTAATATTATGAAACCCTACCCCGCCTCTCCATGTCTGAAAATTTTGCTCAATAGAATCTTTAGGGGGAACACTTGACAAAGCCGGATCCATACCATATTTATAATAACGATCCTGCTTCATACCAAGCTGCGCATTCCATTCTAAATTCTTACTTGTCTGGAAAAATCCTTTCAGGTCAACATTTGTATTTCGATAATCCTGGTAAAGCTCTTTACCTGATGATGAAATATGTTTTGCAAAAATATTCAGCCCGGCTGTTTTACCATCACCAAAAGAGATCCCTGCTTGTACAAAAGGAGTCTTTAAGCTTCCAAATCCAGCTTTGATAAAACTATTCATATCCCAGTAGCCACCCGAATCAATATCCAAAGCAAGTGGACGAAGGCTTCCCGGTGTATAAGCAAATAACAAATTTTGATTTGGAATATCGTAATTCAATTTCGGTTTCGTTGTATCATTTACTGCAGGAGATGCATTAAAATTAATTTTAGCCGATTCCTTCAATACAGGTTTAAATGCTGAAGTAATATCAACAGTACCTTTCTTTTTCGTGGTGTCTTGCTGAGAATAGGAAATTCCAAAACTATAAAATTCCGAATCCCAATATTAAAATGGCTTCTTCATAATGGTGTTTACTTTCTTGTTCAATAATTATTAACTAACCTGCCTACCGGCAGGCAGGTAATTATTAATTTTTAATTGTTACCGACTTTACTATTCTTCCCTTCTTCATCGATCACTCTGTTCAATTTCTCCTGTGCTTCTTTTTTAAATTCAGGCACTATCGAATTGTCAACAATGCTTTGATAAGTTGCTTTTGCATTGAAATAATCTTTTTGCTTGAAATAAACATCACCCAAAAGGATATAAGATTTCGTTACCCAGAAATCGTAGGATCCTGATTTATTAATTACTTCAAACGCTGATTTTTCCGCATCGGTAAGTTTGTTCAATGCAAACCAGCTATTGGCAATTTCGTATCTCGCTTCTGCAGCAAGGGCTGCCTTATTTAATGATACAACTGATTTAAAATTTGCAATTGCAAGATCATGCTGACCATTTACCTGGTAGGCTTTTGCAATAGCCATATTGGCAAGCGCCTTATCATCAGTACTGCTCCCTTTTAAGGTCACCAACTCATTAGCATTCTCAAGTGCCTGGCTCCACTTTTGTAATTGATACTGGCAGCGAAGCAAACCACGCATTGCTTCCAATTTGTTTTCCTGTGCTGAAGCAAGTTGTTTTAATTGAGCATAATAGCTTTCTGCCTGTGCATAATCCTTTTTCTCAAAGAAATAAATTCTTGCCGTCTGCAGAATTGCTTTTTCTGCAAAACGGTTTGGCGCTTTTTCTGCAACAGGTTGATATCCGCTCAGGGCATTATTCCAATCTTTCTTTTCAAAATAAATTTCACCACGATAAAAATTTGCATCTAAAGAATATGCTCCGCCTGGGAAACGTTGTACATAATTATTAAATGCCGTTAATGCAGCATTCGTATTTCCGCTCTGATACTGTGTTAGTGCAGCCGACCATGAAAGTGAATCTTCAGTACTTACATCAAGCGGCCTTCCCATCTGACGCATATAGTTTGCATATTCATCGGGCTTACCATCTTCTACATAAATACTTTTAATATTATCCAACGCTTCTTCTGCTTCAGGAGAGTTAGGATATGTTTGAACCAAATTTTTGTATTGAGCCAACGCTTCACGGTTATTATTCAAATTATAACTTGCAATGGCGAGTTTTAATTGTGCCTGTGGCTTCAAACTATTATTTGTCGAAAGCTTTAATACATTGTTTAAAGGAGCGATCGCTTCACGAAATCGTTCATCAGCAAGGTAAGCATTAGCAATTTCCATATTTGCATCACCCACAAGTGATGAAGTTGGAAACTTTCTCGCCATTGTGTTCATCAAGCTGATCTTCTCATTTGAGCTTCTTACTCCGGCGATCATTGCAACCTGGAAAGTTGCATAATCCTCCGCCGGCCATGAAAGTTTGATCACGTTATCATACATCGCTTTTGCACGGGTATAATCACGGTTCATAAAATAACAATCAGCACTGCGTATATAAGCATCCTGCGTGATCGCATCTGAATTCAAAGCAGGATTTTTCCCAACTTGTTCAAAGAATTTTAATGCTGCCGGATAATTTTCCTTTCTTAAATAACAATAACCAAGATTATACCTGATCGTATTTGCATTTGCTTCACCTGTTGCCGGTGCCCCTGCATCTAAATAAGCATTGTAATACTTGATTGCATTATCTAATTTATCGGCCCGATAAGCAATTTCTCCTTTCCAGAAATTTATTAAAGGAAGAACTGCCCCGTTATTCGGATCTTTCAACGCTTTATCCAAAAGGGCATCGGCCTGCAGCAAATTTCCATCATTGATTAATTCAGCGGCTCTTCCAAACAGTATCCGCGGATAGGTTTTCTTTGAAGTTTCAGATGGATTTTTAAGTCCTTCCATCAGCGCCAATGCATCTTTATAATTATTTGTATTAGCAAGCACCATTACCATCAGGTCCCTTGCTTCAGTATTATAATTTGAATTAGGATAATCAGCCAAAAATGAACTTAAACTGTTCAGCGCTTCATCCTGGTAGCCGAGCTCGTAAGAGAGCTTTGCATACTGGAACCTGGAAATTTCTTTTTGAGCTTTATTGCTACTGTTCGATGCGCAAAATAAAAATGCATTTCTTGCATTAGCCTTCTCTCCAATCTTCAAATAAGAATCTCCCAGCAGATACATCGCATGCTGGCTTAATGAATCATCCTTCCCACTTAATTGTTTAAACCCATTGATTGCTTTTGGATATTTGCCCGCCATATAATAACTGTATGATAATTCATACAAGTTCTCTCTCGAAACCTTTTCTGCTTTTGAAACATACTCTTCAAGATATGGCAGTCCTTTATCAAATTCTTTTCTTTCAAAATAACCATGGCCAAGCATGAGCTTCATCTCCCGGTCATAATATTGAGCATTGCCTCCTTTGATCTTTTTTTCAGCATAGGCGATCGCTTCTTCTTTTTTTCCCTGGATATAATATATCTGTGCTATATAATATGGTACAACCGATTCATATCCCTTTTCATTCTCCACTATTTTAAAGCTCCCCAATGCTTCATTATAATTACGATCACGAAAAGCCAGGAAACCGTAATAATAGTTTGCATCAATATAATTGGGATCGTCCTTGATCTGTCTTATCGAGTTAAAAAGCGGTTTTGCCTGGTTAAATTTTTGCATTGTGAAATAAGAATACCCCTGGTGAAATTTCATGTCGGAAATTTCCCGGTTACTCAAGTTGGCAATACCTGCTTCCTCATAATATTTCGCTGCATCGGGAAAATTTTGCTGACGGTAATAAAACTCCCCAAGATGAAAATTCATCTGCTGAACACGGGCATTATTTTTTTCCAGCTCAATAAAATCTATCGCTGTTTCTTCTGCACGACCTTCATTTTGCTTTAGTGCAAGGACCGTTGTATAAAAATTGATCTCCTGGGTTAACCAGGGCATCATTAATCAAATTTGTTTCTTTGGAAGCCTGTTGCAGTTCCTTGAATAATGGATACGCAATGCTATACTGCTCTTTTTGATAGTATTCCTTTGCTTCCTTGAATTTTTCCTGCGGGTCTTTAAAAATAAGGGTTTGCTGTGCGTTGAGAGAAAAAACTGAAATAACAGTGGCTATTAATGCGATGCTGCGATTCTTCATATTAATTGTCCTTTAAACCGATGGTGACTTAACGTTGCAAATATTCAATTTATTTTTACCTGTGCCAAACATCATTCCAAACACAGGTGGATAAGTACAATGTTGATACATGTTTAACAAATTATTCTAAAACAATTCATCATTTGGTGAATAGCAGCACACTTTACCTGTTGCAAAAATGATCGGTGAAAATAAAAATGGTAAACATTTTTAACTACTTTGCCATGCGACCGTGCTACAAGGTTTATTAGATCGAGCCAATCATTTATGAAAAAATTACAACTTGTCGAATTAGGGATAGTTGCTACAGCGCTGATCATGGGGTATAAGATGATCACATCTCTCCTTACTTTGATGACCAGTTTGCTATTTGGCTTTGGTACTGGAATTGGCGGGAACCTTATGATGGCGATCTTGCCAACTGTTCTGTTTTTTGCATTTTATACGATCACTTTTTTTCTGCTGGCAAGAAATATTAAACCGTTGGCTAGGTTTATATGCCGTGAAAATGAGGTGTTATTGGAATTCAAGCTTACAAAAGTTGCCGTGCTTCATGTGATCATCATTGCAATTTGCCTAAGTTCCTTTTTGCAAACAATACCCGATATAGTTCAATACGTAGTCAATAAATTCATAAACACTAATCAATATGATAAGGATCTAGAACCAGCTGAATGGCGAACAAGCAAAATAAGATTTTGGAATTCACTGATCGGTTTTATTATAAGTGTCGGTTTACTGATCACTTCGAAAAATATCGCTTCATTTTTTGGAAAGGATGAACCATCCTATGAAATTGGTGGTGAGAAAATAGAAAGTAACCTTTAATATGTTTATCTCCGAAACAAAAATAAGAGTACGATACGCCGAGACTGACCAGATGGGTGTGGTATACCACAGTAATTTTTTCCCCTATTTTGAAGTTGCAAGGGCAGAATCAATTCGCCAGTTAGGATTTACTTATGCTGATATGGAGAAAATGGGAGTGGTAATGCCCGTAGTAGATGTACATGCAAGATATCTCCGCCCTGCTTTGTATGATGACCTGCTTACCATCAAAACTTCATTACATGAGCTTCCATTGCATCATAAAATTGAGTTTCATCATGAAGTGTATAATGAAAAAGAGGAATTGCTTTGTGTTGCAAAGATCATTTTATACTTTATGGAAAAAGAAGGAATGAAAAGAACAGGCATGCCTGAAGCACTAAAGAAAACATTAGAACGTTATTTTCAATAATCATTTAAATGGACCAACCGATTCCAATACCAAGTGAAATACCTGCTGAAATTCCTAAACCGGAGTTAGAAGAGCCAAAAAATAAAATGAATGTTTGGCTCAAATCTCTTGGCAGTCTTGCACTTTTTCTTGTTGTCGGCTATTTTTTCTTTAGACATAACTGGACATGGGTGCTCGTACTGACAGCAGTTGTTGTTTTTCATGAAATGGGACATTTTTTCGCAATGAAGGTTTACAAATACCAGGAGCTCGGTATTTTTTTTATCCCATTAATGGGCGCCTATGTATCCGGAAAAAAACAAGAAGTATCACAAAAGCAATCTGCGGTGATATTGCTTGCAGGCCCACTTCCGGGGATCATTCTCGGTTTGTTATCTCATTTTATCGGAGTACAAACGGACATTTATTTTTTTGAAAAGCTTGCCTGGATATTAGTATTTCTGAATATCCTCAATTTATTGCCTGTCTACCCTCTTGATGGCGGACAATTATTACATCGCCTGTTTTTGGATGATTATAATATTCTTGGAAAAATATTTGTAATTATTTCAGCTGGTTTAATGACCTGGGTGGCTATTAGCTCCGCGTTTTATCCGTTATTATTTTTCCCTTTTATGATGCTCACACGAATGGTCGGCGATCTGCAACATGAACGAATTGAAAAAAAGATAGAGGCCGAAGGCATCAACCTCATGAAAACCTATGAAGAATTAACGCCTGAAGAATATTGGAGAATAAGAAATGCGGTAATAAAATATTATCCCCAGTTCAAAGATGTAAGCCCGGCGCCTCCTTATGAAATATCATCAAAAGAAGAACAGATAATAACAACTATACAAGGACTTTTGCAGAGAAGCTTGACACAGGATCTTTCAATTGGTGGAAAAATTTTAATACTGGTAATTTGGGTTGCATCTTTTGCAGCGCCTTTCTTTTTAGACATATCATCGATAAGAAGTTTTTTTTAAACCCGATGATGATCCGCTTTCCATTTTTGAATAGCAGCTTTTATTTCTTTGGATCTTAATTTTTCTTCAACAGCTTTTTTTGCCAACTCCGGAAATTCATCATCAGGAGCAAAACGTAAAGCAATGATCTGTGATATTCGTAAACGACCATCCAATGGTTTTCCAGTTAAAATAAAATGACGGAAATTTTCTTCTGCACGAATGGCCCTGTCTTGTGCTTTTAAAGCAAAGACACGGGCATACCAATAAATAATAATTAAAACGACAGCGATCAAAAGAATTAATGCCGCTGAATAATGAGTATGTGCATTAGCATGGATCAGATTAACAATACTGCCTCCAAGTATTGCGAGCAATATTAAGGGAGTTATAAAAGTCCATAAAATGATATAACGGCTATGGTTCTTGAAATTTTGTTCCTTCATAAGAAGCTTGTTTGATGTTTGAAGTTCGGAGTTTGAAGTTAAGCTCTATAACTGAACATTGACTATTTAAGTATATCCAGCACTTTATACATTTTATTTACCAAAGCCGAAGCAGAACCATTATAATTATTAACAAGGAAAGAAAAAATATACTCTTTGCCATTCTTTGCTTTATGATAACCACAAAATCCTTTTACGCCACGAATGGTACCACTTTTCATACTCATACCATTGTATTCAGGTAATGCAGTTTTGAAATAAGGAAACCAATCTTTCTTTTTTGCATATTTTAAGATCTCAACTTGTGAATGTGTAGTAACTCGGTTCAATGGTGAAAGACCAGAGCCATCAACAATTCCTAATTCGTCTTTATCCAACCCTTTTTCTTTCCAAAAGTTTTGAACGACAACTACACCGCTGTCAGTTGAACCGAACCCGGTCTTTTTATAAGCAAGAGTTTTTATCAATGCTTCGCCATAAAGATTGATACTTTTTTTATTGAACCAGTAGATGATGGAATCAAGAGAAGGAGAAACTTCTGAGTGGATCATCAGTACATTCTTTTCATATTTCTTAAAAAGAACAACTTTTTCAAGCGATTCAGGTTTAACATACCAGCCTTTGATTGAGTCAATTAACGAACTTAGAAACTGGCTTCCCGGTGAGATCATTGACCCTGAAATAATAAATTTATTTTCATTAACGGGTATCGTTCCACGTACAATGCCATAATTGTCACCGGAAGGTTGAAAATATATGTAAGCATTATCACCGGTTTGTTTTGGAGCTGCCAAAGCAGTGGATTCGAAATTCATATTCAGGCTTGCTGGTATTGTGCCTGCAATTGAAACCGGGTCACCAACATTGCTTCCTGATTTTAAAACCAGGTCAAATTGATTCTCTCTCCAGTTAAGCACATCGGCCCCTGCCCCATAATAATTGCCAATGTCCTGCCATATCCATCCATCGGGTATTGATTCTGTATTCCAACCTTCGGCATTAATAATGATCGGCCATGAAATTTTTCTATCCTGTTTTCTTATAGCGTCGGTGATCCTGTGCAATACATTCGCTTCTTTTGTTTGTTCCCAGCGCCAGCTTCCAAGTGTTGGATCTCCTGAGGGTTCGATATAAATGATAGAATTCGATCCTACTTTTTCAGAAAGGTAAAAATCTGTTTTATACCTGTAATCTTTCCCCAACAATTCAAAAGCAGTAACGCTGGTGATGATCTTTTGCGTAGATGCAGGAGCCAAACCGATCTGAGAGTTTTTATTAAATACAACCTGACCGGTATTTGCATCAATTACATACAAAGAACTGATAGCATGTTTGAGCTGTGAATCTTTTTCAAATGCTGTAAATGCCTTTTGGATTTTCTGAGTAATTGATTGTGCATTATTCGAATTTGATAATAGCAAACTTATAACCAGCAATCCGCCTACGCTAAAGCTTCGGCGGACAAGCCACCAACCAGCAACTATTAACAAGATTCGCTTCATAACACTACTTTTAACCAAAACTAAAAAGAATTAACTTTAGACCATGGAAAATGAAGTTAAGGAACCTGCGCCGAAATTTAATTATGTTTCACCGGAGCAGTATTTAGAAATGGAAAAGGTTGCGGAGGAAAAACATGAATATTACGAAGGTCAGGTATATGCCATGTCAGGAGCTTCATGGAATCATAATGTTATTTCTAAAAATATCAATACTGCCGTTCTTCCTTTCCTAAAAGGAAAACCATGTGATATGTTTGGCAGTGACCTACGCATTCACATTCCCGAAAACACTCTATATACCTACCCTGATTTTTCAATCATTTGTGGTAAACCTGAAACAACCGATAAAGAAAAAGAAACTTTAGTGAAGCCTTCTGCAATAATTGAAATTCTATCAAAAGCTACAAGAGATTATGACAGAGGGACAAAATTCAATTTATACAGGGCTATTTCCACATTAAATGAATATATACTGATAGATTCAACTAAAATTTCGGTAGAGATCTTTATGAGACAGAAAGATGAAAAATGGATACTTTCTGAATTCAAACAACTTGCCGATAGTTTTGTTATTTCAACGATCGACTTTACTCTTCATCTAAAAGATATTTACGAAGATGTAAGTTTTACTGAATAGCAGATATTTGCTCCAAAATTTTTCTCCTTGAAACAAGTTAATGCTTCCATTATCACAATTGGCGATGAACTATTGATCGGGCAAACCATCGATACTAACAGTGCATGGATAGGACAGGAATTAAATAAGATCGGTGTTTGGCTAAAAAGAAGAGTGGCAGTTGGTGATGTGTGGGATGATATCTGGAATGCATTGGATGCAGAAAGCAAAGAGTCGGATATTATCATTATCACGGGCGGACTTGGACCTACTGCCGATGATATTACAAAGCCCTTGCTCTGCAAATATTTTGGTGGCAAGCTTATCGTTAATGAGGATGTATTAACTCATGTAAAATATTTATTTGATAAAGTATATCGACGGCCGGGACCGATGCTGGAAAGAAATTTAAAACAAGCTGAAGTTCCTGATGTGTGTACAGTATTGCACAATGCAAGAGGAACAGCGCCGGGTATGTGGTTCGAAGCCCCCTCTAAATCTCCCCCAAAGGGGGAGACTTCCGAAGATTCATTAAATAAGAAAGTTTTTGTTTCATTACCTGGCGTTCCGCATGAAATGAAGGGATTAATGTTGAATGAAGTTTTGCCAAGAATTGAAAAGACTTTTCAACTTCCTTTTATTATTCATCGCACTGCTTTCACAATGGGCACAGGAGAAAGTATGATAGCAGAAAAGATAAAAGATTTTGAAACGGGTTTGCCTGAGCAAATTAAGCTTGCTTACCTGCCGGGCTATGGAATGGTAAAACTGAGGTTAACTGCAAAAGGAGATGATAAAGAAAAAATGGATAAAGAGTTAGATGAAATATTTTCTATTTTGAAAGAATTGGTTGCTGAATGGTTGGTTATCGATAAAGATGAAAACCTTGCTACAGTAGTTTTAAATATTTTGAAGGAAAAAAATAAAACGATCGGTACTGCGGAAAGTTGTACTGGTGGTTATATCGCTCATCTCATCACTTCCATTCCTGGTTCTTCTGTCGCTTATAAAGGAAGCATCATTAGTTATGCAAATGATGTAAAAGAAAACATATTGGGCGTTGCGAATAAAACATTGAGAACAGTTGGAGCTGTAAGTGAAGAAACAGTGATACAAATGGTGAAAGGCGCCATTGCAAAGTTGAATGTGGATTTTGCAGTAGCGACCTCGGGTATAATGGGACCTGATGGAGGCACAGATGAAAAACCTGTTGGCACAGTATGGATCGCGGCAGGTGATAAAGAAAAGGTGGAGACAGCAAAGCTGGCTTTCCGCTTCGACCGGGAAAGAAACATCGAAATGACATCGCATACTGCGTTGAACTTTTTAAGAAAGTTTATTCTTTCTAATACTTGATTGGGTCTTCACAGGTTATAGTTAGGGTTTCCTTCTTTCAAAATAATTAAATTTGTGGTATGGCAAAAGCGAAGGAAAAGAAAAGAGCAGATCGTCAAGAAGAAAATTATTTATCAATAGAAACTTTTAGGATGTTACAAAAATGCCTGTAGATCCTACACCACCTGGAAAGAAATAAGAAAAGCCAGTTCAAAAGAAGAAATGAAAAAAATATTAACAATAATAGCCCTGTTTTTAATAGTGCTTTTTTCGTGTTCAAAAAATGGGACTGGTGGTTTTTGTTACACCTGCCATATTTCGGGTGGCGTCCCTTACCAAAATAGACAAT
This sequence comes from uncultured Bacteroidota bacterium, assembly GCA_963746915.1. Taxonomy (GTDB): domain Bacteria; phylum Bacteroidota; class Bacteroidia; order Chitinophagales; family Chitinophagaceae; genus VBAS01. The sequence goes on from CAVVDD010000007.1 coordinate 401,682, forward strand.
TAGATACCTGCTCAAATAGTGAGATAACCACATTCAGTTTTCAAGATGCAAATGGAAATGCTTTAAATAGTCATTGCGAAAGAAAATAATTCTTTGATCTTGTCTCAACTCGTATATAGTTGCCTTTAATGCTCAAATCATTACCTTTGAGCGGTTGAAAATTAACTAAGAGACTGAAAAACCTGCCTACCGGCAGGCAGGGAAAACGAGGAAAAGAGGCTTGGTAATGTTCAATAGAATTGTTGTCGTACAAGAGTGCGACGCAAGAGGTGGTGATAGTAGTAATGAAGTTAGGTAAAAAAATATCCAACAATAAATCTTAAACCTGCCTGCGCTAAAGCTCCGGCAGGCAAGTCTTAAATCTAAAATCTGAAATTGATCATGGCAATTGTAGACCTTGTAATGCCGAAGCTGGGTGAAAGTATTATGGAAGCTACTATATTGAAGTGGCACAAACAGCCCGGTGATACGGTGGCAATGGATGAAACTGTTTTGGAAATTGCCACTGATAAAGTAGATAGCGAAGTGCCAAGCACTGCTGCCGGTGTACTGAGTGAAATTTTATTTAATGTAAACGACGTGGTGCCGATCGGTACCGTGATAGCAAGAATAAAAACCGGTGCAGAAGAAAATGTAAGTGCTCATAGCTATACACCTCCGCCAAAGGCACAAGAGACAAGGCACAAGGAACAAGAAGCAACAGTTGCCGAAGTGGTTTCATCACATCAAACTTCTCCGAAGGAGTCCTTTGGTACCTACAAACCTGCCTACGCTGAAGCTCCGGCAGGCAAGCCTCAAGCAAACGGAACGGGTAATCGTTTTTATTCGCCGCTTGTATTGAACATTGCTGCCAATGAAGGTGTGAGTATGAGTGAACTTGAAAATATTCCCGGCACTGGCAATGAAGGAAGAGTGACAAAGAAAGATATTTTGCAATATGTGAGTGAGAGAAGGTCGGGTAAAGTCCATAGTCAACAGTCGACAGTCCATAGCTATCAGCCGGTAAGCCGACAACAAGAAAATGTGGTAAGGGAAACTCCTGCTACTACTCAAAACTTACCTCTTACTAATTATACGGGCAATGTTGAGATCATAGAAATGGATCGTATGCGCAAACTGATAGCTGAACACATGGTGCGAAGCAAGCATACCAGTCCGCATGTTACAAGTTTTACAGAGGCTGATGTAACTAGCCTGGTGATGTGGCGTGATAAAGTGAAAAAAGATTTTGAAAAAAGAGAAGGGACAAAGATCACTTTCACTCCTTTGTTTATTGAAGCGATCGTAAGATGCATTAAAAAATTCCCTTTGGTCAATTGTTCATTAGATGGCGATAAAATAATTATCAAGAAAGATATTAATATAGGAATGGCCACTGCATTGCCATCGGGTAATCTGATTGTGCCTGTTATTAAAAATGCTGACCAACTGAATCTTGTTGGCCTTGCAAAACAAGTGAACATGCTTGCTGATAATGCAAGAACCGGAAAACTAAAAGCTGATGATACGGCTGGTGGCACATTTACTATGACAAACGTGGGAACTTTTGGAAGCCTGATGGGAACACCGATCATTAATCAACCACAGGTAGCGATACTTGCTGTTGGCGCTATAAAGAAACGTCCGGTTGTTGTTGAAACTCCTGCACGGCGATAGTATTGCTATCCGTCACATGATGTATTTGAGCATGAGCTATGATCATCGTATTGTTGATGGAAGCCTTGGCGCTACTTTCTTAACTGCAGTAGCAAAAGAATTAGAAAATTTTAATGGAGAAAGAGAATATTAACTCGAATTAAAAACGAATTACACGAATGCCTCGCTATAGTCGGGGCATTTTTAATTTGTAGGAGTTCCGTACGTTTTATTTTCAAACTTCATTCTCTTTCCTTTTTTTGTTACAATATAAAGATTGTCATATTCTGAGTCAGGTAAGTCTTTTGGAACTTTTATTTCACCGCAAAGTTTGTTTACAATATCATCAACCGTATTGGAGTGTCCCACGATCAATGAATTTCCTTTTTTAATTCCTTTCAACTTTTGGATCAACTGATCAAGTGAATCTCTTGTATTGTAGAGTTCAATTCTTGTAGCTCCTTTTAATTCATCCAGCGGACGAGCCGTTGAAATGGTGCGAATAGTGTTTGTAGAAAAAATATAAGTGATGCCCTTGTCTTTCAATGCCTCTTTCAATTCGATAGCCCTTACCCTGCCGGCAGCAGAAAGTGGCGGATCATTTGGCGTACTCATGGTAGTGCCAGCCGGTACAGTTTCTTTTTCTGCATGCCGAACGACATAATACTTCACTGATCCACAAGAAGAAAAAATAATGATCCCTAAATACAATAAAATCCTTGGCATGATAATTCTTTTAACAAACTTAAGGTAAACTTACTTTTAATTTTCAAAGTCTTTTATCTAAATTACAGTAACTAACCCAAAAGAACGTCTATGAAATCGTTATCCGAAACCTGGTTTGCCGAAGGTTATATTGATTTCGAATTAAAAAAATATACCCTTCTCGCCTACCTGAAAGAAATAAATAAATACTTCCACGAAAGTAAACTCTACCCGCCAGCTGTCTGATATCATTTTTCATTTCAATAACCTGATCGCCTTTCGGGAGAACAAAAAATTCTTACAGGAACATTTTCCAAAAAAACTCACCGGCATCCAAATGGAAAAACTTCAAATGCTTTATGAGCAAATGATAGAGGACGATGAACTGATGCAGGAACTGGAAGATATCATTAACTACTCTGCCGGCGAAATGAAAGGAACGATCAACCATGGTGTTGAAATATATGAAATGGTAGAAGATAAAATAATCATCAACCCTATTGGTATTATTCCTCTTGATACAAAAGAAGGATATTTCTTTTTAAATACAACATCGCAAAAACAAACCCTGGTTTATCATTATCGTCTTTCCTTTTTTGAAAAACATGATGAAAAATACAGGAGCATGAAGACAGCTTATGTAAATAGCTGGGATAAAAATTTCGTAAACACATTTGAAAGCATAAAATCTGAATTGATAAAATACCGCAGCCAGCTTCCTAATCCTGCTGTATATGCTATCCAGATCGAATTAGGTTTTCCTGTTGAAGAAACGCTTTTACCCGTAGCAAAAAGAAGTTTAGTGAAATATATTAGTTCGAAAGCGGCATAAAGTAAGTACCTATGTAAATAGAGTATATAAAGTCCATAAACCCTATTTACTATTGATACTTTATATACCTTAAACTTTCAATAAATAGGTATTAATACTCCAGCCCCCAATCCTTTCCTTTCTTCACAGCCGGCACACCTTCTGTGATCCATTTTGGCGGAGCTTCATCTTTTAATAACCAATCGAAGTATTGCTGTTCTCTTATTTGAATGTCTTTCCTGTTTCTTCTTTCAACAAGATTATGCGCTTCGCCATTATAAGTAAGCATCCACACTTTTTTATTTAACCTGCGCATAGCAGTGAACAATTCAATTCCCTGGTACCACGGCACGGCACCATCAGCATCATTTGACATAATTACAAGCGGCGTTGTTACATTCGGTAAATGAAAGAGCGGAGAATTCTCAATGTATAAATTTGGTTTCTCCCACAATGTGGCACCGATCCTGCTTTGCGATTTTTCGTATTGGAACTGGCGATTCACTCCACTCTCCCATCTTATGCCACCGTATGCACTCGTCATATTTGCAACCGGCGCCCCTGCCCATGCTGCTTTAAAAAGTTTTGTCATTGTAACTAACTGCGCCACTTGAATACCGCCCCAGCTTTGTCCTTGTATACCCATTCTTGTGCTGTCAATATATCCTTGCTTTACTAAATATCTTGCACCACTTACAATATGATTGTAGGCATCTTTTGCAGGATGACCTGTGCCATAATGAATATCCGGCGCCAGCACAACATAACCACGACTTACAAAAAATGAAATGTTCAAACGGCTGGGTGTTGGTGAAGGAGGATGATAAGTATATAAACCATCACTTAATGTTTCATAGAAATAGCAGATCAATGGATATTTTTTCTTTGGATCAAAGTTTTCTGGTTTGTAAACAATGCCTTGTGTTTCTTTTCCTGTGTATGCTTTCCATTTTATTAGTTCTGCAGTTCCCCAGTTGTAATTTTTTTGTTGAGGATTGATAGAGGAAAGTTAGTTCGTAAATTCCTTTGTCATATCAACAGTATAATCCATCATATCATAAGTTCAGGAGACTGGATATTAAATTTTCTTTGGTTAAAATGATTTTCTTTGAGTCACGTGACTTCAAAGGAATTCCTATTGAAAACCCTGCATCGACATGAACCTGATATTATCGGCTGCAAGTGTAACATTGATTCCCATATCGCTGCTGATTTATATTTTTCACTAAACAATCGGAAAAAATAGCTGCTATATGATCTTAATAAATCGTTCTTCAGGGTCAGTTCTAAGATATCTTATAGTCGTCTTTTTAGACCTCAATTTTTGATTTGAAAAAATATATTTGTGGAGATTGAATATTGCTTAAAAGTATTTTCCACACATCATACCGATCATAAATATAGACAGCACTATCGCCTTCATGCCATCCCATCACACCGTAAGGCGGCGGATAATCTGGTGTATCATTCTCTTCATCATACAGTGGCACTTTTATTTTTGCCGTGATATTTTTTATTTCTTTTCCATCATAAGCAAAATAATTTTTTGCTTTGCGGTCATACCACATAATGTATTTGCCGGTCGGAGAAATGTATTGCGGTGAAATAAATCCATTCAGATCTTTGATCACTAATTTCTTTGAACCATCAGCAACATTGATCGCATAAACATCTTTCAGCGTATTACCTGTCCACTGGCTTTCTACTCTTTTTCCAAAATCAGTTACACCAACAAATGTCTCACCGTCTCCTTCATTGGTTTGAATTACCGTTGGTAATTCTCTTGAACCAAGTTGTTTGATCGTATTATCATCAACATCATAAACTGCTAAAAAATTCTCCTGCAGGTCTCGTTGCAAACGATTCAACTGAACAGTTTGCAAATAATCATCTTTGTAATTCCAGATATCGAGTTTGGCCGTTTCAAAATCAACCAATGTTGTATCCCTTGGCGGCTGTATCGGGGCAGTGCCAAAGAATAATCGCTTGCCTGTTTTACTAAAACTGGTTGTTCCGAATTCACTTACTGTCATTCCGATCTTCATGCCCACCGAATTCTTATCAGCGATCATTGAAGCCGAATCCATCCCATCTTTATAATACCAAAGTTTGTAAAATTTCTGAAGTTCTTTTGGTTTTGCATTTCGTTCCGCAACAAAGGCGAGTTGTGAACCATCTTCAGAAAAAGAAAAATTCTTAAAATCATTTCCGCCAGTACTGATCGTTTTCTTCTGCATGTTTCCGAGATCGATCAAAAAGACAGAAGCTTTGCTCAATGAATCTTTTGAATTCCTGGTTGTTTCCAGCAATAACTTTTTGCCATACTTGTCAAAATAATATTCGCTTACTAGCGGAAAGATTTTTTCCTCGCCGGTAATAAGATTTCGTAGAACAAGATCAGTACCATCGGGAGCAGCCGGTGTTGCCGGATCGTCACCTTCGGCATCTTCGGGAACGAAGGCTGAGGATTGAAAGTCTAAAGCCATATCATCTTCATCGTCCTTGTTTTTGTTTTTCTTTTTCTTCTTCTCTGTTACAGGTGGTGGCTGATTGACGATCACCAATAAAGAATCAATAGTATGTTTCAAACTATCAATAACTTTTTTATTTCCATCACCCGTAGGTTGCTTTGGTTTTTCGGGCTCGGGTTTTTTCTCCAAATGATAAGCGGCCCATCCAAAACCTTTTTCAGGAACTTTATAGGTTTTTGCCTTGGCTACTTTGTAAACACTATCCTTGCCTAACTCAATAACTGCAAAAGAATCCTTAGGCATATCTTCCGGTTTTTTCTTTTTTATTCTTGCTTCACGGGTTTCTTTGTAAAGAGGTTTTATTTTAAAAATTGCAAAGCGGCTGTCCTCAGATATCGCCGCACTATAACCACGCGGCACCGTCTTTTTATATTTTGCATCGGAAGACTGGATCACCAGTTCATTATCGCCTTCCTGTACATTAATGGTGTAAACGACCCATTTGCCGTCATTACTGATCATTCTTTCGCCGATGCTTTGCCAGCTATCGTAAACTGTATGATCGAGCGGCTTTTTTTGAGCAAACGAAAAGTGAAAAGTGAAAAGTGAAAAAAAGATAATTAGGTACCTTCTCATATTAAAAGTTTTGAAGGCGCTAAAGATAAGGGCAATTTACGATTCAGAGAGTCTTGTCACGCCGAGGAACGAGGCGTCTCAGGTTCTCTAAAACCTGAGATGTCTCGCCTACTATTTCCTATTTAGAAAATGTGTTTATATCCCGGCTCGACATGACAGCCAGTTCACTTTGTTCCAACGATCAAACCATATTGCCATAAACCATTTTTCATCCCATCGTGCTGGTGTTTGCAGGCGGCAATATTTTTCTTTTGCTTTTCCGTGGCACGATTGGAAAATGTGATCGTTTTCCAGGCTAAATAAAGATTAGCAAGAAAATAAAATTTATATAACCGTTTTGATGAATGAACAGTGAATTTTGAAATATCCCTGAAAGAAATGTTTTTAAACCCTGCCGATTGCATGAATTGTTGAAACCTTTCCGGCGATTCAAGATAATTTACCTGCCAGCCATCGAGCCAGTTTCTTATAGTTGGATGATCATTGTTTTTAAAGTCTGTTACAAATCCATCCGCAACAACTAACCTGCCACCGGGTTTTAATAAGCGCCATGCTTCTTTAATAAATTGATCTTTATCATCGGCATAACAAATGCTCTCACATCCCCAGACAATATCAAAGCTTTCATCCGGAAAACTGGTGGCACAATAGTTCATTACTTCAAAACTTGCTTTGCTCTCAACACCTTTTTGTTTTGCAAATTCTCTTGCTTTATTGACTTGCCTTTCACTTAAACTAATACCTGTAACATTACACCCAATTTTTTCTGCTAAGAAAATACTGCTTCCTCCTATCCCGCATCCAGCATCCAGTATCACATCTGAAGATTTGATCTTAGCAACCTCTGCCATCACTTCATTCATTCGCAACAATGATTGCGGAAAGCTTTTTACTTTGTCATCCCAATAACCATAATGGATGGCAAGACTGTTGTTAAGATCCCAACTGTCTTTGTAAGCGTTTTCGGATTCGGCGTAATAATCAACAATGTTTTTATGGTAGTTTGTCAATTGCATCCTGCAAAACAATTTTTCTTTCTTTTCTTAATAACATAACAATATGAATGACCAATGAAGCAGCGATCAGCGAAAGGCCGGCAAAAAATGACCGGTCAAAATCGCGGCTCTCACCAAATAAAATTATAGCGAGGAAAATTCCATAAACAGGTTCCAGGTTAAATGAAAGGTTCACCGTAAATGCGGTTAATCTCTTTAATGCATAAGTAGAAAATTGAAATGCCAAAACAGAACAAAACCACGCAAGTACCAATAGCCACATCCAGTCTTTCAAATTGGGGAAGATATAGTCTGTTGGAAATTGCTGCATATAAAAAGGCATCACTACCGATAACGTTAATAGGCCTCCACTCATTTGGTAAGTAAGTACTGTTTGAGGATTGATCCGCTGCAAAAATTCACGGATAAATATCATTACAAATGCCATAAGCACTGCACAGGTAATGCCCAGTATGATCCCTGTTTTATATTTTGGATTAAAATGAAAGATGAGATAAATGCCGGCGATCACCATTAACCCAAGAAATACTTCTATCCATTTGATTCTTACACGTAACAATATCGGTTCTATCAATGCAGTAAAAAAACCAACTGCGGAAAAACAAACCAGTGCCACCGATACATTGGCGTATTTAATAGAACCATAGAATGTAAGCCAGTGAATAGCAGCTAAAAAACCAATGCCTGTAAGTTTCACCATGTCTTTCAGTGAAATGCGTTGCAGCTTTCCCATTAATGAAAACACGATCCACATGGTAACAGCTGTAATAAACATCCGCCACCAAACCAATAAGCCTTCATTCAGGTCAATAAGTCTACCTAATGGACCGGTAAAGCCAGCAAGAAAAACTGAGATATGTAAATAGAGAAAGGCTTTTTTCATTTGGGTGCAAACTAAGGAAGTCGGAGGAAAAATTCTATTTTCGGTTTTTATAACCCGACATAAATTTTGCATTAAGATGAAATCATTACTCGTTTTTATGGTATTTGTTTTTTTCAGTTTAACCATAACCGCCCAACTGAAAAACAAACATGTATTGATCTTTACAAAAAACGGAAAAGGTTATGTACATGAAAACATTGCTTCTTCTATTGTCGCATTACAAAAGTTAGGAGTTGAAAATGGCTTTACCACAGACACTACAACAAACTCCGCATTATTCACCGATGGTAATCTTAAAAAATATGATGTCATCATCTTTTCAAATACCAACAATAATGTATTTGATACCGAAGAACAAAGGGTAGCTTTTATGCGGTATATACAGGCAGGTGGTGGTTTCATGGGTATTCATTCAGCATCAGGTACTGAGAGAAACTGGAAATGGTTTAAGTTAATGCTGGGTGCAACCTTTCTCAGGCATCCACCTTTTCAGCCTTTCACAGTTCATGTATTAGATAAAAAACACCCGGCTGTAAAAAATTTGTCATCGCAATGGGAAACAAGTGATGAATGCTATCTCTTTAAAGAGATCAATCCTTCAATTAAAGTGTTGTTGGTTTCCGATATATCAACTGTTAAAGAAGCAGATAGTTCAAAGAACATTATACCTGAGGTATTTGGCAATCGTTACCCGGCTGCATGGTGCCAGGAATTTGATGGTGGAAGAGTTTTGTACACAGCATTGGGTCATAACAAAGAAGATTATTCTAATGCCACTTACCTTGCCCATATACTTGAAGCATTAAAATGGGTAGCGGATAAACCAAAACCTGATTATAAAAAAGCAAAAGCAACAAGCTCATCAATTGATGAAATGAAAATTTTTTGAGTGCTTATTTGACTCTCCCGTTGAACTATTTTTTTACCTTCAACATGCGTTAATGAAACAAGTCGATGGGAAAACAACAAAATCCATATTCTTTTGGAACATTTCTTAGATGTTCTAATTGTAACAAACACTATCCTATCTCAGAAGTTATCAATGTTTCACCTTGTTGCGATCAACCCTTGCTTGTTGAATACGATCTTCAAAAGACATTTTCCAAAGAAGAGCTTGTTGGAGGAGAAAATGATCTCTGGCGTTATTTTGAAATGCTTCCGGTAAAAGATCCGGCTAATATTATTTCTCTTGGCGAAGGGTTTACTCCTATCCTTCCTTTAAAAAAACTTTCAGATAAATATGGTTATTCTTCTTTGCTTATGAAAGATGAATCACATAACCCCACGGGTTCATTTAAAGCAAGAGGGATCAGCGTAGCTGTATCAAAAGCAAAAGAACTTGGCATTAAAAAATTCATCATTCCTACTGCAGGGAATGCAGGAGGAGCTTTAGCCGCTTATTGTGCTAAAGCCGATATGGAATGTATTGTTATCATGCCGGCACATACACCGGATATTTTTAAGAATGAATGTGAATTGTATGGAGCAAAACTTATCACTGTAAAAGGGTTGATCAACGATTGTGCGAAGAAGGCAAACGAGATCAATGAGAAAAATGAATACTTTAATATATCTACTTTAAAAGAGCCCTATCGTTTGGAAGGGAAAAAAACAATGGGTTATGAAATTGCGGAGCAACTGAACTGGCAATTACCAGATGTGATCGTTTATCCTGCAGGCGGCGGAACAGGATTGATCGGCATCTGGAAAGCATTTGATGAAATGCAGAAATTGGGATGGATCAAAACGCCATTGCCAAAAATGATCGCAGTTCAACCAGAGAATTGTGCCCCGATCAAATCGGCATTGAAAGATCCGGATAATTGGGAAAAGAATTTCGTTCCTGCACCAACTATTGCACATGGATTGGCTGTTCCTTTTCCTTTTGGTATGAACCTGATAAAGAAAGCACTTGCCGAATCAAACGGAGAAGTAATAACAGTCACTGAAAAAGAAATTGCGGATGGCATTTATGAAATTGCAAGAACAGAAGGAATATTTGTTTCGCCGGAGGGCAGCGCAGCATGGAAAGCTTTGGCTTATTTAAAACAAAAAGGAACAATAAAAGATAAAGGCAACATTCTGCTTCTGAATACTGCAAGCGGTTATAAGTATATGGAAGATCTTCATAAAGTATAAAGAAGCCGAATAGCCCTTCGCCATCCCGATGCTTGGGGAAAGGGTGACAATTGAATAGTAAGATGAATAGAGAACAGAAAGTACAAGAGTGCGACGCAACAGACGATGCTATGAAAACTAAAGTTGGTATCAAAAAAAATTCCTGCTGCCTTTCGACAACAGGAATTTTCATGACTATACACAAAACATAAAAAAACTACGATTTCACTTTTTTCTTTTCTTTCATATCTGCTTTTGTTCCTTCACCGATCATGATGCTCCCGAAACTTGATCTGATATCGATCTTAATAGTACCAGCGCCTGATTTACCTTCATAATGTTTATTAAGGTCAGGACCATATTTCTCAGGTGAGTCGGTACGGGTGATGCCTATATTGGTTTTATCGATAACTGAACCATAGCTGGTTGAAATATTATAAGTAGCAGAAAGATTAGCAGCAGGCACAAGATGAACGGAACTATAAGAATCATCCACGGTCAAGGCAGTAAGTCCATTATCTAAATTGATCTTGCTGTAACCGCAGAATTCAAACCTTAGCTTAGACTTTCCTGTCAGGCTTCCGATAGTGACCGATGAATATTTAAATGTCAGATCAATATTACCAATGCTTTTCAGATCAGCGCTTCCAAACTCAACTACCAACTTTTCAGGATTAGAAAGTTTACCTGACTTTACAGAACCGTATTTATTGACTAACGACACCGGCCCGGTATAGTCGGGTATCACAATGCTACCAAATGAGTTCTCAATGTTCAGCGCATTGTTTGCAGGTATATGAATATCATAATCGATATTCATCGTGTTACTGCAATTATTGCAACTGGTATTGTTGTCTTTACCATTCTTGTTCATTATTGTTTTAAAATTTATATCCTTGCCATCCTGCTTGTCAGTCACATCGATGCGTTCAAAAGTTTTATCAGCCATTTCTTTTTGGTTAGAACTTGTTTCAATATGAATGTCAACTTTTATTTCATTCTTCTCCCAGGTGGTGATTTTTACTTCGCCAAACTGGTTATCAATATTCAATGTGTTGCCCGAAGCGGGATACGTTTTCGAGATATTTCTTTCCCTGAAAAACTCATATCTCTTCTTTTCTTTTTTCTCGGTATCTCCGTCCTGTGCAAACAACTGGACTGTTGCAAGCAGTAATACAATTGGTAAGATCTTTTTAAATGTTCTTTTCATTTGTAGAAGTTTTTGTTGTTTTATATTCATGGATGATCATCAACTGCCTGCCCAGCAATTCCGATTGCAATTGCAGGTTTTGGATCATGGCTTTAATAATAACATCTCCGTTAATGCTTTGACCGGCTTGCTCTCTTAAAAGCCGATATGAACTGTCGAGTGTATTCAAATCTTGCTGAAACTTGCGATAAAGTGCAGGATCGTTGGCAATAGCAGCTCTTAATTGCTTCTGGCGATCTTCAACTGCTTGCTCAGCCTGCTTAAATTGTGTAGCATACTCTATTGATATGCTATTAAAATTATCAAGACGTGATGGATTTGTCGGCTGGATCAGTTTTCACAGTTGGAATTTCATCCCGGTCGCTATTGGGGGACTTTCTTATTACTAAAAAATATACTGACGTTAATGCGATAAAGAAAATAGCAGCGGCAGCACTCCATTTATAAATATCCCTTATTGTAAAAAGTTTTGCCTCTTTTTTTACAGGAAGAGATCGCTCAACATTCTTCCAAACTTTGTTTGAAGGATCGGCTCCATCAAAATCACCGCGATTTTTACGGATGAATTTTTCAAGATCACTGCTCATAAACTTCTCCTTTTTTTAAAAGTTTTAATAATTTTTGTTTAGCCCTTATGTATTGTGTTCTCACAGTTGATTGTGCCACTCCCAGTATCTCCGAAATTTCTTCATGATCATACCCTTCAAATAAATAGAGCGATAAAACTGTTCTGTAACCATCGGGTAATTGTTGCATTCGTTGTTTGATCATATCTACCGTGTACCATATATCTGTTTCATCCAACTCCTTTTCTTCCGGCAGGTCTTCCGCCTTTTCCATATCCACAAAACTCATTCGTTGTTTTTTCAAAAGCGTTATGCTTTTAAATACCACGATCTGTTTTAACCAGGCGCCGAAAGTTGATTTATGTTCAAAAGAACTAAGCTGCATAAATGCATCGGTAAAAGAATCCTGTAATACATCTTCTGCATCCGCTGTTTTGTTTACGATCCTCAATGCCGTATTGAACATTGCTTTTGAATAACGTTCATACAATACACGATAGGCAGATGTTTGTCCATTGATGCATTGACGCACTAAAACGTCAGCAGTTGGTATAAGAGTTTCAATTGCCAGGTAAACCGGTTTTATATAAAGTAATCGCTTTTGCCTGAATGTTGCAAAGCGGGGAAAAAAAAATTGAAATACGTTGGATCCGCTTGACCAAAGGCTAAAAAGAAGTATTTTCCTGTATGTTTTAGATGAAATATTTAATGCCGGAGTACGTAAGGGCACAAACACTAAAGTCAGCTGTCATTTTACTTCGAAAGTTTTCAACGCAGAAACAAAATCACCATTCTCATTCATACCCTGTACCACTACGATATATTTTCCTTTTCTGTCAGACGTGTATAACTGGACCAGGGCCTTGCCTTCCTTGTCTGTGGTAATATCCGGTAACCAGAGTAATGTATTCCTGAGATCGGGCATCCTGCTTTCTATTTGCTCCTTAGTTTTATAAACAGGTGAATAGAACTCTCGCTGCAATTGTAACCCGTTAAAATCAATGGCCACAAGTTTCGGATCCAGATCGAAACCATCGAACACCCCTTCGTAAGTTGTAAAGCTGGCAATACCTTTGAAAGTAGACTTACCGGATACATATCGGTCGCGGATAACGTCCAGTTTTTTTACTTTCAAGGGATCATAAGAAAAAATTTTATCCGGATCAGTCAATGCTACGCCGTCAAGCAACACAAGTGAATGGCTATCAAAAAAATCACCAGTAACCGGGTCAAAGATCTTCAGGCTCAGTTTTCCCCGGCGTATTCCCACTCCTATTTCCGTCACGTATTCCCGGAGTACTTCTTCCATCGTGGTAAAACGTTTATAATCGTCCAGTCTATAACTGTGTACTGTCGCTCCATAAAAGGGAAGGGTATCTGCAATTATCGGATCGACAAAAAACCGTAAACTATCGGCAGAATAAACATTCTGCACCTGCATGTCAATGCTTTTTTGTAAAAGCCGGTCTTTCACATTTTCTGATACAATGTAAGGAGGAAATTTTCTTCGGCTGATCGTTTCCAGATAAGGTTTAATTATTTCCACTTTGTAAAAAGAATCCACCTCCATACCCGGTTGTGCGATGATCTGCCTGGTACCATAAAAATCTTTTACTTCATAAAAAACATTTCCATGTTCATCACTTTGGGAAGTATAGAAACCGAATGGTTGCCCTGCCACCGATAGATATGTGTTTATTTTTTGTGCAGGTCTCTGATTTCGGGTGTCTTTTACACGGCCCTCAATTAATTGACCATTTATTTCCGGCAAGTATTTTACAAAATTATCCTGTCCCTGCAACACATCATTCCATTTAAATCGTCGCCACCCATGAGTCAGCATCAGGTTATCGGCCGCTTTAGCAGCATCGGGATCATCAGAAAAATAAAATCCAGGTGATTCAATGCTTCCCGGCAGATCGGATGCCAGCCACATATAAGAAAAAATATCTGCCCGGTCAGTCATTTGCAATGTATCGAAAGAAAAAACTGAAGCTGATAAATTTAATGACGAACTCTTCCCGGAAATATACTGAGCATTTAGTGAAAGATTTACCTGCTCACGATTGTTATAATTTTCCTGATCAGTTTTTACTATCGAGGGTAACGCCGGGTGACAGGCTTCATAAAATACAATCGTTCACATACGGGTTTATTATTCCCGTTGAATATTGTGAAATGCGTTATTCCTTTACCGATCTTTTTCTTATCAACAAGGAAAACTACACTATCACCGTCATTCATTGATTTTATTTCTGCAAAACTTTGTATCTGGCGGGTATGAGATATCAGTAAAACCTGTTCATTATTTTGTTGAGGTGAACCTTTTTTACTTTTAATAATGATTTCAATATGCTCATTATTTTTTTCTGTTAGCCTCATAACGTAGCCAGCTTTGAATATTTCCGGCAATGCTTTATTCACAACCTTACCATCAGGAAAAGTGATCACAGTCTTATAAGTGTTCCCTTCTTCCGGCGTAAAATCAAAACTCCCAATACCAAACTTTAGGGGACTGAAAGCAATCACAGTGTCTCCGCTTTTATCAAGTATATAACCGTGCGAAGTATTTGCCGCCCCATGTCCGTCTGTTATTTCAAAACCAATCCTGCTTTGAATACCGGCAACCAGGTTACCACCTTCCGGGAAAAAATTAATTGACCTCCCGACGGTATCTTCGGGTTTTGCCGGTTCCGGGTTTTTTAAGGTGTTGACAATTGTAATTTTCTTTTCAAAGAAATATCCCTCATCAAAATTTTTCATCCATCGGGTATAGGCTCGTATGGAATAATTCCCGGTTGCGAGTGTTGTAGGTAAATAAAATGATCCATTACCGTGTCCGGGCTCCATGGCAATAGTCGCTTGCAGAACCGCTTCATTTTTCTCATTTAGAATTTCTGCGTAAACAACCTTACTCAACGCCATGGGCTTGTGATATGAGCCATCGGTATAATAAATTTTAAACCATAATATTTCCCCTGCTACATAAAACTCTTTATCGGTATGTAAAAACAATTTTTCCTGAACAGCCTTTTGCCGAATAATTCCTGAACTGATCAACAATTGAAGAAGGCATAGTTTGCTGTGAGAATACATGAGAGCATAAAAAAAGCAAGACTAGTAATACCCGGGTACTTAAAAAAATATATAGCGCTGCCTGTTCATAATTGTTTCCTTTAATTGCTTTACCAAAATGATGGTTTTACAGTTGATCCTCCTCTCTTAGTACAATCCACGCATTGGGGAGTTGAGAATGTATACTGATTTGGCGGATTGCCTAAATAATAAACAGGCATTAGCCCGGAGTAAATAGCACTTAAAATACTGTCGCGGTTATTGGGCACTCTTATTTCTTCGCAATCGGTCCGGAAAGGCCATTGTACTTCAGCCCCGGTAATAAAGATCCGTTTTGTACTAACTGTAGATGCGGTGACATACCCAACTACAAATTCATCCGGTACGGTCACGCAGTGCAGGTTTCCTTTTATTTCACTGGGCTGAGGACCAAAGAAGGATCCGATGTCTTCCGTGTTTTTTTTCAGCAATTCATAAAAAGCATACGAACCAGCATCCAGGGCATACTGCTTTACGAGTATGCTATATCGGAATGATAATTTTTCATCTCCCAGGGGAATAGATACAAGTGGCTGTTCATTTACAATATCCTGCTCTAAATGGATGGTATTTGTAATTAATACGCTGGAAGAAAGGTTGTTTTTCCAGCATACAGAAACATTTTCCTGTGGGAAGATCCTGTCGCGGATCACGCCATTTACATAAATAACACTGGGCCCGAAAACTGAATGTATTTCCCATGTTTCAGCATACTCCCATCGATAATATCTTGTCTCTTTAGTTGGATCATCTGTATTTACATATATGTTGACACCATCGTTGTTTCTATGCCAACCGATACTATCAATTGCCGGCGCCACTTTGGCTTTTACATAATCGGATAAATATTCCTTGCCATTGGCTGTTTTAATACGCAGCCTGTATTCGTTGTTGATGGTGAGATTCAGATCAGGTGAAACATAATAACCATTTCCTCTGCCGGTTAAAAAACGAATTGAATTATCCTTGCCTTCTACTGAAAGCTGGGCATTATTTTCAACCTTTATTCCGGATGCACTGTTCAGTACCTGGGTTCGTGTTAACCGGATAACGGTTGAATCGGGACCTGGATTTAAATTGCCCTCCACTACAAGCAATGATTTCTGTGACTCCTCAACCGGGGGAATATATTCTTGCTTACACCCTGCAGTGAAAATAAAAATGATTATTCCAATAGTTATTGTTTGTTTCATTAAAAACGAAGATTAAAGTTTACAAATGGAATAATACTTCCAAAAATGGATACTTTATATCCATTGATGACGCCATTTTCGGACACAAAATATACTGAGTAAGGATTTTTTCTACCGGTTAAATTATATACACCAATAGTCCATGAATTATGAGTTTTCTGGTTGACCTTATGATTTCCTTCAATGTTCATAGCAAGGTCAATGCGGAAATAATCCGGAATACGATATGCGTTTCTGTCAGAATATAAAACCCGTAGTGAGCCTGCATAATAGTAACGTTCGATGGGAAGTGTGATCGGTCGCCCGGTACTGTATGTACTGTTCATAGACACGCTGAAGCGATGATTGACCGAGAAATTACCAGTAAGTGTTATATCATGTGGTTTATCATAATTGGCTGGATAATAATTACCATTATTCACAGTTACTCCCTGTGTCGTATCGTATGCCTGTAACAATATGCGTGAATAAGTATAACTGATCCAACCATTGAGTTTTCCGCTGGTCTTTTTGATCAGTAATTCTAATCCATATGCTTTTCCTCTTGTATTGATCACATCCGTTTCAATATGATGATTCAAAAAAAGCGATGCACCGGGTTTATAATCCAGGTAATCTTTTATTTTTTTATAATATACTTCCACAGATGTTTCAATGGTATTTGATTTCAGATTCTTATAAAATCCCAATGAAACCTGGCCGCCCTTTTGGGGTTTGATATTCGGATCGCTGAGTTTCCAAATATCCGTTGGAGCCATGATGGTGGTATTGGATAATAAATGGATGAACTGCTGTAAAGTATTGAAAGATGCTTTTACAGAAAACGAAGGGGTTACAGCATAGCGGATAGAAAACCTAACCTCAGGGCCGTGATAAGTTTGTATATTCTGACCCTTATCATATTGTACAGTACCGGTTCGGTTTACATCGGTCATTGGTTGACCGGCTATGTATGTGTTAACTTCCTGGGGACCTAAATAATTATATAATGCATATCGTAAACCAGTGGAGATGGATATTTTAGCACCAGGCGAATACCGATGGGTAAAATAGATTCCGCTTTCCAATGCCTGCTCAGTCTGCACTTCTTCTGATTGCACAAGAGATTGTTCGCCCGATGGACCGAGGAAGCCCGGATTTAGTTTATACCGGATAGTGCTCACGCCAAAATCAAATGCATGTTTTGTATTTATATAATAGTCAAAGTTTGCTTTCAGATTCAATTGGCTGATGTCAAACCCGAGCCGGAAAGCATTTACTTTATTTCCCTCATTGGATACATTGTATAAATACTGATCATACCCGGCAATAAAAACACCGCGGAATTTATTGCTAAAATTATGTCGCCATTTGATGTTTGCGCTACGATTACTGTATTTATAAACTGTATCATTACCTAATGAAAATTTATCGTTACTGAAATAAGTGGAGAAGTATAGATTATTGTTGCTGTCTACCATATGGCTGACAGAAAAATCAATATCCTGAAAGGAAGCCTTGCTGGTTTTATATTCATCGGGTAGCAAATTCAGCAGCCAGTTTGCATAGGTGGATCGGGCACCCAGTATGAAAGAAGTTTTATCTTTTGCTATTGGCCCTTCAAGGTGCACCCGGCTTGTGATCAATCCAATCCCCGCTGAACCGGTTAATTCCTTTTTATTGCCTTCACGAGTGCTGATGTCCAGTACAGAAGATAGTCTCCCTCCATAGCTTGTCGGTATGCTGCTTTTATACAATTCAATATCCTTGATCACTTCCGGATTGAAGGCAGAGAACATTCCAAAAAAATGAGATGGATTGTATATAGTTGCGTTATTAAAAAGGATCAGGTTCTGATCAGTTGATCCACCACGTACATTAAAACCTGTGCTGGCCTCTCCTACTGTCTTCACACCGGGCAAACTGGTTATCACTCGTAACACATCCGTCTCGCCAAAAACTGTGGGAACTTTTTTAATATTGGCAATAGTGATCC
Organism: uncultured Bacteroidota bacterium; assembly: GCA_963746915.1. Taxonomy (GTDB): domain Bacteria; phylum Bacteroidota; class Bacteroidia; order Chitinophagales; family Chitinophagaceae; genus VBAS01. The sequence goes on from CAVVDD010000007.1 coordinate 420,015, forward strand.
TTTCTACTCCCATCTGTACGTTCCTGATATTGGATGTTTTCCGGCTGGATACCACAACCTCCTTTAATACTCTAACCTGGTCTTCCATCCCCACGTCCAGATTTCCATTGGAATGAACCAACAGCTGTAGCTTTACATCTTTCATTCCGACAGTTTGAACATTCAAAACACGATTGCCTACTGGTAGAGTTAATGAATAGTGCCCATAAAGGTCAGTAAGGGTTGCATGCACACTATCTGCAAATACGGATGCACTCGTAACAGGCTCACCTGTTCTTACATTTCGAATATAACCTGTGATAATAGCTTTGCCTCCTGCATTACTGGTTTTTCTGCCGATCTCAATAAGTTTTCCGGGAACCGCTTTTATAATTTTACCTGGCTCAATATCAAAATCAGTGACAGAATCGGAAAGAGCTTTACTTGCCGGATCAGAATTACCCGGTCGCCTGAATATATCTTTTGGTAATTGGGTTACAACCGGAAGCTTCCTGGTGATGTAAATGTTCTTATTGTTCTCTTCGATCGCAAAAAGAATATCAGTGCCTTTAAAAGCTTCTTCTAAAACTTCGGGAAGGCTTAGCCCTTTTACATCCAATCGCAAAAGGAAGGAATCTAACTGTGACTTATTATAATAAAATTTATAGGGAACTTTTTTTTCAAGCCGATCGAAAAATTCAACTAATGTGACATTAATAAACGAGTCGTGAATTTTGCCTTCAGTCACTTGCGAACGGACCGAACAACTGAGTAAAATAAAGACCGATAAAATAAATAACCTGGACTTACACATAAAAGTTTTAGATCACAAATGATTATAAAAATCCACCAGGGAAACAATAGTTTTCTCTGGCTGTTTCCGGTAATTAAATTTGTTTTTTTTCATAAATCCCTGTACTTCTTTTTTGTGATCTTTAAGTACGTTTAACAGATCGTTTTTATTTTGGATATAAAAATACTTTCCTTCTTTAGAAACATAATGCTTTGTATACTCTTCAATAATCCGGGCGACCTTATTATCAATTATTTTTTCGGAAATAATTTTCTTTACACGGGCAAGTGCTATCACTTTCCCAACTGTTAGCTGACGGTAAAAGCCACTTTGCATAATTTCGTCGTTGTTATTATCAAGCCGGATAAAAGTGGAACCCGAAAAGGCAAATTGTTTTACCCGGGGACTAAACAGGCCAATAGATACTCCACTTGTGTCGTTAGAGATAACAATAAGCTGGTCTTTTACCAGGTCATATTTCATCAACACTTTTCTATAGAGTATGCCCTCGTAAATCACTTCACCGCTTTGCCAGTCTTCTGACTTATAATAAGCGATGCCGTCAATATCCGGAGGATATCTGTAATGCAAAATGCCTCTATAAATACCAGCTTCATTCCCTCTTTGCAGGAAGTAAATATTTTTTGCATAATCCGTTGTCACTGTATGTGAATCCGTAAGAGAATCGGAATTAGATGGCTGCGACTGCAGGAAGTTTGACCCAAAAGTTAAAACACCAAAAAGGAGAATTCTGTACATCCCACTAAGATATTGATAAATCAGTATCGGAAATTTTGTAAAGCTGATAATTGTTCGGAGGCTAAATCTGAACGATTATAAAGAAGAGGCTAATTAGCAGGTAAAGCAGAAATTTCATTACTGCTCCTCAGTTTCTTTCTATAGCTTTTAAAAAAACTATCCCAACGGAGTTTGAGTACTCCGAGTATTCCTTCTTTTACAATTCCTTTATTCATTTTTGAAGTGCCATGTGTACGATCCTGGAAGATGATGGGTACTTCTACAATTTTGAATCCGAGTTTCCAGGCTGCAAATTTCATTTCTATCTGGAATGCATAACCAACAAAAGCAATAGCATCAAGATTCATTGCTTCTAATACCTCTCTTTTATAGCAAACAAATCCGGCAGTAGGATCTTTTATGGGCATCCATGTTATCATTCTTGTATAAAGCGATGCGCCTTTTGATAAAGCGATCCTGTCCCACGGCCAGTTAACAACACCACCTTCACTTACATAGCGGGAACCAACTGCAACATCAGCTCCATCTTTCTTACAGGCATCATACAAACGGGAAAGATCTTTTGGATTGTGAGAAAAATCGGCATCGATCTCAAAAATAAAATTATATCCTTTTGCCAATGCCCATTTGAAACCATGAATGTATGCTGTACCCAAACCAAGCTTACCAGTTCTTACTTCTAAGAATAATTGACCGTTATATTTTGATTGAAGATCTTTTACGATCTGTGCAGTGCCATCCGGCGAACCATCATCAATGACCAACACATGAAAATCCTGTTGCAAACCAAAAACTGCAGCGAGAATATTTGCAATATTCTCCTGTTCATTGTAAGTAGGTATAATGACAAGTTTCTCCAAAAGTGTTGGTTTCAGGGAAAACGAATTTACAATATTTGATTGTGCCTCAGATAAAAAATTGAAGTGGGAATGTTAATTCTTCTTCAGCAGGCTACGGGTTCTTATTTCGGTGAGCTTTTGTTTTGTGTATTGCGGGAAATCGCCCTTCATCATCCAGTCATAATATTGCGGTTCGCTTCTTAGCACATCGGCTACAGCCTTGCCTTTGTATTTACCAAAATTAAATACCTCAACGCCATTTTCCATTATAAAACGTCGTGCAAAGTCAACGATGGCTTCTTCGCCTATCAATTTTAGAACAGAATCAATTGAAGTTCCAAGATCAGGATAACGTTCCAGCTGAGCGATCAATATTTCATGAGTAGCACTTGCATCAACTTCGGCGCTATGTGCTCCGTCAAGATTTTTATTGCAATAGAATTTATAAGCAGCGCTTAATGTACGTTGCTCCATCTTATGAAATATGTTTTGTACATCAAGCAATCTTCTTCCTTTCATATCAAAATCAACATCGGCACGTAAAAATTCCTCGACCAGCAGTGGTATATCAAACCGGTTACTATTATATCCGGCTATATCGCAACCATCCAGCATTTGTTTCAGTTCATGAGCCACATCCTTGAATGCCGGCGCATCTTTTACCATATCATCTGTAATGCCGTGTACATCGCTTGATTGTTTTGGAATTGGCATCCCGGGATTGATGAGTTTGCGTTTGACACTGCGCTTGCCGTCTGGAAGGACCTTTATAATAGCAATTTCAATAATTCTGTCGGTGGCTAAATTAATACCAGTCGTTTCTAAGTCAATAAAAGCCAGGGGTTTTGTGAGTTGAAGCATGATATTTTAATTCAGGTTTTTCAGGGCGGTAAAGTTAAGAGATTGTTGGCTTCCAAATGCCTGAACTTAAAAAAACTGGGTTATCTTTATAAAATAAATAATACTTTTAGCCGTTAATGAAAAAATCCCTTTATGAAAAATAAAATACTTACTGGTTTTGCTCTTCTAATTCTCGCAATTAGCGTTTGTTCGTGTGCCACATCACGTAAATATGGCTGTCCAACTGTATCAGTACAAACAAAAACAATCAAGGTATAATCATTTCCCCCTATTTTTGCTTTATAATGATCAATCGTTCACATAACCATCATCATATCTTACCGATCGGTAGGCCATGATGGTATTATGTTTTTTACATAAACTTTTTAAGGGTCTACATTAGTAGGCCCTTTTTCTTTTATAAACTTTATACAATGACTGAGAATTTAAAAATCGCCGTGCAGAAAAAAGGAAGGCTTTATGATGGCTCGATGGCTTTGCTAAAGGAATGCGGTATTGATGTAAGCAATGGCAATAACCAGTTAAGAGTGCAGGCTGCCAATTTCCCTTTGGAAGTATTTTTTCTTAGAGATGATGACATTCCTGAATATGTACAGGATGCAGTTGCTGATATTGGCTTCGTTGGAGAAAATGTAATAGCTGAAAAAAACAAACAGGTTACTTCAGTTGAAAAATTAGGTTTTGGGAAATGCCGGCTATCGATCGCTATTCCGAAAAGCGGGGCTATAAAAACTATTGCTGATCTGAATGGAAAAAAAATTGCTACCAGTTATCCATTGGTCCTTTCAAAATATCTCAAAGAAAAAAATATAAACGCCACCATCCAGGAGATCAGTGGTTCTGTAGAAATAGCTCCAAAAATTGGTTTAGCCGAAGCTATATGTGATCTCGTTAGTTCAGGAAGTACATTATTTAGTAATGAGCTCACAGAACTGGAAACAATTTTAAGATCTGAAGCGGTATTAATAAGCAATAAAAATCTTTCTGCTGAAAAACAAACACTGCTTGATAAATTATTATTCAGAATAAAAGCAGTAAAAAAAGCAAAGAACAATAAATATGTTTTGCTAAATGCGCCAAATGATAAACTGGATGCTATTGTTAAGATCTTACCCGGAATGAAAAGTCCTACCATTTTACCATTAGCAGAATCAGGATGGAGTTCTGTACATTCAGTTATAAGTGAAAATGATTTTTGGGAAGTGATCGAAAGTCTGAAAGCAAATGGAGCACAGGGAATATTAATAGTACCAATTGAGAAGATGATAATTTAGAACCATGATTATCTATAGATTTAAAAGGATTATGATGATAAATGTGATAAAATACCCAGATAGGAAAGAATGGCAGGAAATAATTAAAAGGCCTGTGTTTGAAAATACTTCATTGGAAAAAATCGTGAAAAAGATTCTGGATAAAGTAAAAGACAAAGGAGATAAAGCTGTTCGCAAATACACAAATGAATTTGACGGAGTAAAATTGAAGAAGTTAGCGGTAAGTGAAAAGGAAATTAAAACTGCAGAAAGTTTACTATCACAAGAATTGAAAAATGCGATCCAACAAGCAAGATCAAATATTGAAAAATTTCATCGTTCGCAAATTGAGGAAATAAAAGTTGTTGAAACTATGCCGGGAATAAATTGCTGGAGAATATCTATAGGCATTGAAAAAGTTGGCATTTATATTCCCGGAGGTTCTGCCCCACTCTTCTCAACTGTTTTAATGTTGGCTACTCCCGCTACTATTGCTGGTTGCAAAGAGATCATTCTTTGTACTCCTCCTTCAAAAGATGGCTCTGTCAACCCCGCTATTTTATATACAGCGAATCTTTGTGGCATAACAAAAATTTTTAAAGCAGGTGGTGTGCAGGCAATTGCGGCAATGGCTTATGGAACTGAAAGCATTCAAAAAGTGTTTAAAATATTCGGACCCGGCAATCAATACGTAACAGCTGCAAAACAATTGATACAAAAAGATGGAGTAGCGATCGATATGCCTGCAGGACCATCAGAAGTTTTAGTGATCGCTGATGAAACAGCTGTTCCGGAATTTGTTGCGGCAGATCTTTTATCACAAGCTGAACATGGAACAGATTCGCAAGTAATTTTATTAACGACAAATGAAAATGTAGTTGAGAAAGTTCAACAATGCATAAAAGAACAGTTGAAAGAATTGCCGAGAAAAGAAATTGCTGAAAAAGCTTTAGCAAATAGTAAACTTATTTTATTGAATTCTATTGATGAAGCAATTGATCTGTCAAATCTGTATGCTCCGGAACATTTAATTCTTTCCTGCAGCAATGCTGAAGAGTTAACAGGTAAAATAATCTCGGCAGGCTCAGTTTTCATTGGGAATTACTCACCCGAGTCAGTTGGTGATTATGCAAGCGGCACCAATCATACGTTACCAACAAATGGTTATGCGGCAATGTATAGTGGCGTTTCAGTTGATAGTTTTGTAAAAAAGATAACCTTTCAGCAATTAACAAAAGAAGGATTAACAAATATTGGAAACACTGTGATGCAAATGGCAGAAGCAGAAGGATTGGATGCACATAAAAATGCAGTAGCAATAAGGCTTAAAGAATAATAACAATTATGGAATTTAATTTAGACAGTTTGGTCCGTGATAATATCAAAAAGATGACCGCTTACTCATCAGCAAGACATGAGTTTACCGGTAATGCTTCTATTTATCTTGATGCTAATGAAAATTCTTTTGGTTCACCATTGCCTGACAACTTCAATCGCTATCCTGATCCGTTGCAAATACAGGTAAAAGAAAAACTAAGTAACATCAAAGGAGTTCCTGCTCAAAATATTTTTCTTGGAAATGGAAGTGATGAAGCAATTGATCTTTTGTACCGCATCTTTTGTGATCCGGCTAGTGATAATTCGATCATCTTGCCTCCTACTTATGGGATGTACGAGGTATGTGCCGAAATGAATGATGTTAAAGTAAAAAAAGTCAGCCTGACAAAAGAATATCAATTGGATATTGATGGAATTGCAAATACAATTGATCCTTTCACTAAATTAATTTTTATTTGTTCGCCAAATAATCCAACCGGCAATAGCATTAACCGAGCTGATGTCGAGATTATTCTAAATAATTTTGACGGTATTGTTGTAATAGATGAAGCCTATATTAATTATTCCAAACAAAGATCATTTATTGCTGAGCTAACGGAATATCCCAATCTTGTTGTTATGCAAACCCTGAGTAAAGCATGGGGATTGGCAGGATTAAGATTAGGAATGGCATTTGCGTCACAACCTATCATTGATCTGATGAATAAAGTAAAATATCCTTATAATATAAATACAGCCACTCAATTGCTGGTATTGGAAGCATTGGACAATATTGATTGGGTAAATGAATCATATAGCAACAACGGTAGTTGAAAGAGAAAGACTTAAAGAATGAATTACTAAATCTTTCATTCACCGAAAATAGTTTATCCATCCGATGCTAATTTTTTATTGGTAAAAATGAAAGATGCAAGAAATATTTATGAACAGCTATGTCAAAAAGGAATTATTGTTCGGGATAGAAGCAAAGTATATTATGTGAAGACAGTTTGCGAATTACAATTGGCACACCAGAAGAAAATAAACAATTGATAGAAGAGTTATCAAAGCTAAAATCAAATTAGATGGATTCATCAAATCTAAGTTCCTCCGCCGCGGCGGAGACAGGAGGTAAAAAAGTTTTATTTATTGACAGGGATGGTACTATTATAAAAGAAGCACCTCCCACTTACCAGATTGATTCATTTGACAAACTGGAATTTTATCCGGGTATGTTTACATGGCTTTCAAGAATTGCCAAGGAATTCGATTATGAATTAGTGATGCCAACTAACCAGGATGGATTAGGAACATCTTCATTTCCTGAAGAAACTTTTTTGCCAGTACACAATTTTATTTTAAAGCAATTAAGAAATGAAGGAATAAATTTCAGCGAAGTGCTGATTGATAAAACTTTTGCAAAAGAAAATGCACCAACCCGCAAACCGGGTATTGGCATGTTTACAAAATATTTGAACTCTTCTGAATACGACCTGGCAAATTCATTTGTGATCGGTGATAGAATTACTGATGTGCAACTTGCAAAAAATCTTGGCTGCAAAGCGATCTGGATAAATAATGATCCAAATCTCGGTGGCGCAGAGATCAGTGATACGTTAAAAACATTGCAATCAACAATTGCTTTGGAAACAACCGAATGGAAAAAGATCTATGAATTTCTGAAATTAGGCAACCGTATATATAAAGCATGAAAGAAATACAAATGAAACAAAGATCAGCATTGAATTGAATCTTGATGGCACTGGTAAAACAGAGATCAATACAGGTTTGAGTTTTTTTGATCACATGCTTGATCAATTAGGGCAGACATAGTGGATGCTGATCTTAAAGATCACAGTAAAAGGTGATCTGCATATTGACGAACATCATACTATTGAAGACACTGCTATTGCATTAGGTGAAGCATTTGCAAAAGCATTGGGAAATAAAGCCGGTATGAACGTTATGGGTTTTTTTTACCAATGGATGATAGCCTTGCACAGGTTGCTATTGACTTTGGCGGAAGAAGCTGGCTGGTATGGGATGCAAAATTTTCAAGAGAAAAAATTGGAGATATGCCTACCGAAATGTTCTATCATTTCTTTAAATCATTCAGTGATGCAGCAAAATGCAATTTGAATATAAAAGTAGAAGGCGATAATGAACATCATAAGATCGAATCCATTTTCAAAGCATTTGCCAAATCAATTAAGATGGCTATAAAAAGAGATGTGGATAATATGCAACTTCCAACACAAAAGGAATACTTTGAAAATTGCGATCATAAAATATAATGCAGGAAATATCCGTTCAGTTTTATATGCATTGGAAAGAATTGGCCATACCGCTATGGTTACAGATAACGCTGATGAAATAAGAAACGCTGATAAAGTTATATTTCCAGGGGTTGGCGAAGCAAGTACTGCAATGAATTATTTAAAAAATAGAGACCTGGATAAACTTATTTGCTCATTGACACAACCTGTACTGGGCATTTGTCTCGGCATGCAGTTAATGTGTAAATATTCTGAAGAGAATGATACAAAGTGTTTGGGGGTATTTGATGAAGAGTGAAGAAGTTTACCCCCAACCCTCTTAATGGGAACTTAAAAGTGCCACAGATTGGATGGAATTCTATCTATGATCTGAAAACTGATCTTTTTAAAAATGTAACAGAGAATAGCTATTGTTATTTTGTTCATGGATATTATGCAGCAAAAGGTGAACATACAATTGCAACAACGAATTATGTACAACCTTATAGCAGCGGGTTACACAAAAATAATTTTTATGGCGTGCAGTTTCATCCTGAAAAATCAGCAACGGCGGGGAAGGAATTCTTAAAAATTTTTTGAAGCTATGAATGAAAAGAAAAATTTATCGGCAAGCGAAACTTCAAAGCCCCCTTTAGGGGGTTGGGGGTTTATAATACCAGCAATAGATATTATTGAAGGCAAATGCGTTCGTCTTACCAAAGGAGATTATGAACAAAAGAAAATTTATAATGAAGATCCATTGGAAGTAGCGAAAGAATTCGAAGATGCAGGATTGCAAAGATTACATCTTGTAGATCTCGATGGTGCTAAGGCAGGCGAGGTTAAAAACTGGAAAGTGCTGGAACAAATTGCTTCTAAAACTAAACTGGTAATTGATTTTAGTGGCGGCATCAGTACAAAAAAAAATGTAAGCATTTGTTTTGATTCAGGTGCCAGCTTTGCCGCTGTCGGAAGCATTGCAGTAAAAGATGAAATAACATTCACTGGATGGCTATTGGAGTTTGGCGTTGATAGATTTATGATCGGCGCTGATGTTAAAGAAGAAAAACTTGCTATAAAAGGCTGGACAGAAACAACTGACTTGTCTGTGTTTGACTTAATAGAAAATTACAAGACAAAAGGAGTGAAACAATTTTTTTGTACTGATATCAGTAAAGACGGGTTATTGCAAGGAACAGGAATTGATCTTTATAAAAAAATATTAAACAGCCATCCATCTATTGACTTAATTGCAAGTGGTGGTGTTTCATCGATTGACGATCTGTTACAACTTAGAGAAGCCGGATGCAGTGGGGCAATTGTTGGAAAAGCAATTTATGAGAAAAAAATATTGCTGAAAGATCTAAAACTGTTTTTATGATAAGCCTGGATGATTTCCTGTTGTTTGCATTTGCCAGCCTTGATGCTGAACATTACGCCGGGTAACGATATGCTGTATGTAGCAACAAGAAGTGCATCACAGGGGGTGAAAGCTGGTATTGTCTCTTCTTTAGGTATCGCCGGCGGCTGCATTGTTCATTTACTGGCTGCAGTAATTGGTTTGTCAGCTATCATCGCCAATTCTGCTATTGCATTTGATATTATAAAATATGTTGGCGCTGCTTACTTAATTTATCTTGGGATAAGATCATTTTTAAGTAAACAAAATAAATTCAGCATTAATAATAATATTGAAAAGAAATCACTTCCCAAATTATTCTGGCAGGGAGTTTTTACCAATGTACTGAATCCAAAAGTGGCTTTATTCTTTCTTGCATTTCTTCCACAGTTCATTCATCCGGAAAAAGGAAATGCTGCATTGCAAATTCTATTACTGGGTTTATGGTTTAATTTTTCCGGAACAATTGTAAATATAATTGTAGCGATGTTGTTTGGTAAATTAGGAAACTGGTTAGCCGATAAACAGGCGTTTATAAAATGGCAGAATAAGATCACTGGATTATTATTAGTTGGATTAGGAATTAAAGTTGCATTAAGCTCAAGAAAATAATTATGCTGACAAAACGCATCATACCTTGTTTGGATATTAAAGATGGCAGAACTGTCAAGGGCACCAACTTTATTAACCTTCGTGATGCTGGTGATCCGGTTGAGTTGGGTGCATTGTATGCAAAAGAAGGCGCCGATGAATTGGTTTTTCTTGATATAACTGCAACCATAGAAAAAAGAAAAACATTGAGTGAACTTGTAAATAAAATCGCTCATCATGTAAATATCCCTTTTACCGTCGGTGGTGGTATCAGCAGTGTTGAAGATGTAAATATATTATTGCAAAATGGGGCAGATAAAATTTCAGTCAATACATCTGCATTTAAAAACCCGCAATTGATCAATGAGCTTTCAAAAGAATTCGGTAGTCAATGTGTGGTGCTTGCCATTGATACAAAAAAAGAAGAGGATGGTGAGTGGTATGTTTATCTGAATGGTGGAAGAACAAAAACAGAAAAGAAATGTTTTGACTGGGCCAAAGAAGCGGTTGACAGAGGTGCCGGAGAAATTTTACTCACCTCCATGAATCATGATGGAACAAAGAATGGTTTTGCAATTGAAATAACAAAATTGCTTTCGGAAACATTACCGGTTCCGATCATTGCAAGTGGTGGTGCAGGAAATATGGCGCATTTTGTTGAAGTGTTTGAAAAAGCATCGGCGGATGCTGCTTTAGCAGCAAGCATTTTTCATTTTAAAGAAATTGGAATTACCGATCTAAAACAATTTTTGCACCGACAAAATATACCTGTCCGTTTATGATATACATCATCCTGGTAATATTAGTTGTTAGCATTATTCTCAACTCATATATATCGAGGAGAGAAGCCAGAAGAAGAGAAAATGAGCATGAACGCCGGGAAGAAAGATTTGAAAGATTGATGAACCAGTTGCAAAAGCCGGATAGCGATAAGAACGATGATCCCGATAAACAAAAAAAATAAATTATGAATTCTCAAAACTCCCCTTTAGGGGTTGGGGGTATTAATCCTGATTTTTCAAAATATGCAGATGGCTTAATGCCAGTTATTATACAAGACAGTATAAGTAATAAAGTACTGATGCTTGGTTTTATGAATGAAGAGTCATTTGCCAAAACAAATGCTGATGGCAAAGTGACTTTTTTCAGTCGCAGCAAGCAACGTCTTTGGACTAAAGGTGAAACAAGTAATAATTTTTTATTGGTGAAAGAAATTATTGTTGATTGTGATAATGATACCTTGCTGATCAAAGCCTCCCCCACCGGGCCCGTTTGCCATACCGGCGCTGATACTTGTTTTAATGAAAACAACTCGTCTTTCTCATTGGAGAAACTGGAAGGGATAATTGCTGATAGAAAAAATAATCCTTCCGCTTCATCATATACTTCGTCGCTTTTTGCAAAGGGAATAAATAAGATTGCACAGAAAGTGGGTGAAGAAGCTGTTGAACTTGTGATCGAAAGTAAAGACGATAATAAAGAAAAGTTTTTAGGTGAAGCTGCTGATCTGCTTTACCATTATCTTGTCTTATTACAGGCAAAGAATTATAAACTGCAGGATGTTATAAATGTTTTAGCTCAAAGACATAAATGATCGTCTTCCCCTGTTGGCATTCTGTTTTGGCCAATAACAAAAGTATATTTACCGGGCAAGACCATCTGGCGGACTGAAATCTTAAGTTTTATTCCTTATTTAGTACTTCCTGGATTTGGTCAAACAGCTCTGGAATTTTGTTTTTAAAAACATCCCAAACAATTGAATAGTTTACTCCGATATAGTCATGAATAAGCCTGTCTCTCATTCCTGCCATATTTTTCCATTGAATTGAACTCCATTTAACTTTAAAGTCTGCGGGGATTTTCTTTGTTGCCTCACCGATGATTTCTAAACTTCTAACAACTGCACGTTTTAATGTTTCATCATTCAAAAAACTATCTTTTGATAAGTCTTTACTAACAGAGAGAAGATAGGCGCATTCGTCAGAAATATGTTTTAAAAATTCAATCGGTTCCTTAGACATACATTACATTATTTAATATTTTAGGACCGATATACTTGCTCAAACCATTTTTAGTTACAATTTCTATTTTTTCATTCTTAAAAAGATTCTCGAAAATATCATAAACAGCCATGTAGTTATCGAAGTTTTCTTTTTCAGGTTCAAAATCTATTAACAAATCAATATCGCTTTTGGCTGATTGCTCGTTTCGCAAATAAGAGCCAAACAGGCCAATATTTGACACTCCATACTTTTCCAACTCAGCCTTGTGAGATTTTAAGATTGCTAATATATTTTCTTTCGTTGTCATTTGAAACAATGTGAGTCAAAGATAAGTCACTTTAGGAATTTATTACTTTTTCCCAACGAGTCCCCATTCTTGGTTCTTGTTGAAGTTTATCCGCCAGGGCTGCTAAATCTTTTTTAATAGAAGGATATTTCTTTAAAAGATGTTTTAATTCCTTTTCAAAAAGAGGAGTTGGGATAATTCTAAAGCTCATCCAATAGTTGTTTGAGAGATTTAGCCTTTACTTTCCCTTTTTTATGCTTATTTACAAATTCGACAGATAGTTCCAGATCCTTCAGGATTGCCTTCTCTTTCTTGCCATGTGGCTTTTTTGTACGGCTAGTATATGCGGCAGCATCTTCCTCAACTTTTGAATAGTCAATATCGTTTTCATCGAGAAAAGCCTTAACAACTTTTTCCTGTTGTTTGTTTTTAGTTTTTATTACAAATGCCATAATATAAAGGTACACTTTCCCATAATTCGTTGGTAGGCTAAACACAAAGTCATCGCCTCATACCAACGACGGCGTAAAGACATAAATGACTTTCTTGCTGTTACTTTTTAATCTCTTTAAACAATAAAGGCCAATCAGGATCATAGCGATGTTCTTTTGAAAACAATTCTGCCATTTTCTTAACGATATCCGGATTTTGTGCAGCTATATTATTTACCTCCTGTGGGTCTTTATCCAGATCATATAATTCAATTGCCGGATCGGAAATTTTAGTAACGGCTAATTTTATTGCCTTCCATTTTCTCCAACGTACTGCCTGGCGGCCATCGTTCTCATGAAACTCCCAATAAAAATATTCATGTTGCTTTTGTTTGCCTGTTTGAAATAAAGTGGGCACCAATGAAATGCCATCTATTTTTTTCTTTGCAGATACTCCTGCCATTTGAAGAAATGTAGGATACATATCCCAAAGGGCTGCAGGTTTGTCGATCACTGATGGTCTTATTTTCACTGGCCAGTAAGCAATGAAAGGAACTCTTATCCCTCCTTCATACAAGTCTCTTTTTATTCCTTTATAAATTCCATTGCTTTTAAAGTAGTCAGGGTCGCCGCCACCTTCTTTATGCGGCCCGTTATCACTTGTAAAAATGATCAATGTATTATCGGCAATCCCTTTTTCTTCTACCAGTTTCACGATCTCGCCAACATATTTATCAAGTCTTGCCACCATTGCTGCAAAACTTGCATGCGGATACTCACCAAGCGGACGACCATCATACATTCTCTTTGCAGAAACAGGTTGTTCATTAAATTTTTTAATGTAATAATAATAGGTGCTGTCATGGGGAACTATTACTTCACCATGAGGAATGGTATAAGGCAAATAAATAAAGAAAGGTTTTTCCCCTGAGTTTTTAATGTATTGTATTGCCTGCTGATGAATAATGTCGGCTGAATAAACGCTGTCTTTTGCAGCAAAATCAATCCGATCATGATTGCTCCATAAATGATCGGGATAATAATTATGAGCAAGGGTTTGACAATTGTAACCATAAAAAAGATCGAAGCCTTTTTTATTCGGATCGCCACTTGTAGTAATATAGCCAAGACCCCATTTACCAAATGCAGCAGTGGCATAACCATTTTGCTGAAGCAGGTTCGCAAATGTTATTACTGAATCTGGTATTGGTGTTTGCCCTTCTGGTGGATAAGACACATTTCCCCGTATAGCTGTATGACCTGTATGCAAGCCGGTAAGAAAACTTGATCTTGATGGTGCACAAACAGTAGAACCAGAATAGAACTGCGTAAACTTCATTCCTTTTTGCGCAAGCTTATCAATATTGGGAGTCTCGATCTTTTGCTGACCATAACACCCGATATCTCCATAACCCAGGTCGTCAGCAAAAATGAAAATGATATTTGGTTTTTTAGTCTTTTGTGCATTAACGGAAATAACAGACAGTAAGAGTATGATCGCGATAAGGTATTTCATCTTAACTCAAATATTGTGTGTGCATACCAACATGCTGGCAAACTACAAATCTTCATCATCTAACAAATCAGGGTCAATGTATTGACCAACCCCACCTTTTAATATTGTTCGTATGCTGGAAATTTTATATCCTGATGATAGTTCTATCGCTTCAATCCCAAAGATCACATACATAGTGTCTTTATAGATAAAGTTTAGATGCCCACTTAAAGATTTTTTGTCTGAGTTAACTGGCTTATCTTCTTGGAAAACAAACTTTGCCCTCTTAATTTGTGTCCAGTCAATACCAAGTTTTACCCCTTTGTTTAATAACCGGTTAAATTCCATTTGGAATTTAATGTCTGCCGAATCTGCAAATTTTTTTTCTACATCTGCAAATTCTTTCTGTCCTGACTCGGGTATATGATTTGCCTTAAAATAATCATTCAAAAATTCTTTATAGTCTGCCGTTGTAAGTAATAGTTTTCTGTAGCTTACAAAGTCCTTTGTTTGAAATGCAGCAATGATTTTGTCAGCAAGTTCATTTGGTTGTGATATTTGTCCAATACAATCTGTTGTCATAAAAACTGTTGCTAAAAAAAGAAGTTTTAATTTTCGCATATGATAACACATAAATATATGCAACTTTCTGAAGTCATTCATGCCGTTGCCGGTATGTCGAATAGCTTGTGTGGCATACCAACACTAGCGTAAAAAATATAATATAGTGTTTACTGTCGCCATGAAAACGGAACGAGGAAGTGATTGCGACCCTTCCACTTCGCTTTGCTCAGTGTCTGGGTAAACTGCGACGCTTTTGCTTCATAGAATTACTAAAGATGAACGGAGCGTCGCAACAGGTGATGCCATGAAATACTACCGCTGGTATCAAAAATAAATAACCAAGCACAACCAACTATCGATCATTTCAATTTATAGATCTCTGATCCTGCCAATAAAAAACATCCTAATCCATAATCTTCAAAATCAGGTGTGTGATCATAGTTTACAGGTTGACCATCTTTGGGTTCTTTTCCTGTTCCCTGCACATAACCCAATTTACCATCGGGATGAACAGCTTCTTTACTCATCGCATTCCATGCTTTCGTGATCGCCGGTAAATAGATCTTCTTATCGAGTATTTTATTATTGATACCCCATGCAAAACCATAAATGAATAAGGAAGTGCCGGATACTTCTTTGCCACCAAAATTATCCGGATCATTCAAACTTACATTCCAATATCCATCACTCCTTTGTAATGGCAATAGAGCAGCACACATGTCTTTATAATCCTGCAGGTATTCCTGGTAATGCGGATCGGTCTTTGGTAATTCGTTCAATACTCTTGACAAAGCAGCCACCACCCAACCATTTCCACGGCCCAATAACAATTTTTTCCGTTTGGCTCTTTATAAGGAGGATCAAAATCTTTATCACGCCACCACAAATGTTCTGCGGATTATACAATCCATTATCACCATGCTTGTTTTTTGTGAATGCATACATTTCATACATACGATCAAAATACTTTGTCTCATTATAAAGATTACCCAACTTCACAAACACCGGCATGGCCATTTGTATAGCATCGACCCAGTTCCAGTCATCGATCTTTGAGGTCTGCATCATTGAATCAACCGATGCTTTAATATCTCTTACCCTTTCAGGATGCTGCTTGTTATCCAGCAAATACATATCAATATAAGTCTGTCCGCAACATTGATTATCTGCATTTCTTGTTTTCACACCACCCCGCAAACCCCATTTATGTTTTTCACCCCACTGCAATGCATAATCATAATATGTTTGCTGCTTGTCAATTTTATACAAAGCCATCAGGCCTTCATAATAAACAGCTCTTGTCCAGATATTACTTGGTCTTTCAATATTGGTAAAAATGGTTTTCCCGGCATCGGGCCATTTATCCATAAAATATTTGTTAGTGAGCTGCAGTGTAGCAAGTATCTTTTTTTTAGCAGGCAGCTTTTGTGAATTTGCTACTGATAAAATAAAAAATGAAACAAAAAGAAATAAAGTCTTCTTCATAAATTTTATTTGGTCATATATTTTTTGATCTTTCCCGGGTTGATCTTTTTCAATGCCTTCGCTACGATCTCTGCATTCAACTTTGCACCGTCAAGGTTTGTATGCGTATGATCGACCTGGAAAAATTTATGTGCTTCCTTCTTCTCCCATTTCTTCATATTTCACTGCAATAAGTTCATTCAGATCTATAAAATATGCTCCTTCCTGTTCAGCAATTTGTTTTGCCCATAATGCATAAGAATCTGCAGAACGAACAACTTTTCCATCTTTCCAGTTATCTCTTGGTATTAATGAACACACAATTGGAATGGCACCTTTTGCTTTTGTTTCTCTTACATACCTGCGCATATACCATCCATAAGAATGCACAACTTCTTTTATTTTCCGGATAGGATTATAAATTTCTGTACTGTCATCTCCTATTCCTTTTATAGTTCCTCTTGCCCTTGCTGTATCATCCAGCGGACTTGCATCGTTATGTCCAAATTGCATGATGACATAATCACCTTTCTTTAGTGTTTCTAAAATTTTATCCCATCTTCCATCAGTTATGAATGTGCGGCTGCTTCGGCCGCCTATTGCATGATTGCGAACATCGATCTTTGTCGTATCAAAGAAAGGTGTAATAACAGTCCCCCATCCCATCTGGTTATTTTTTCCAGTTCCATCACCGTTCTTTACCGTGCTGTCGCCGATAATATAAAAGACCGGTTTTTCTTTTTTATAAACCAAAAAAGAAACGCTGATGATGAAAATTGAAAAAATTGTAATTAGCTTATTCATTAAAATGTTTTTCTAAGAATTTATTGTTTAAGACGTTCCTGCACCTCGATACCTTCTGTTTTCTTTTTCTCTTCTGCTTTTTGTGATATCGATACCTGGAAATTCTTATACGACCAATCCTTTGCAAACTGCATTTCACCCAATACCGCCGCTGTTACCGATGAATTGGTAAAATTAAATTTTTCAATTTGTGAATTTTCAAGCCCGTTTACTTCAAATGCCTTTTGCGCATTCGTGATCTTTACATTATTGATATAAAAATTTTTTGCATAAGGAGTTCCTTTTTCAGCCGGCGTTACTTTCGTTACCAAAGCCCGCCAGTGCTGCGGCACCGAATCTATGTTATATCCTTTTGGTAATTCACTATAGCTGTATGCAGGATACCAATTCAAATTGAACTGGTACGCAGTACGAATTGAATCTAAAGTTGAGTTTACAAAATAAACATCTTCAACCGTTCCTCCTCTTGTAGTTGCTGATTTGATCCGTAATCCGTTATCAGTATGTTTTGCAAAAAGATCAGTGCAATAAATATGACGAATGCTACCGCTGGTTTCACTGCCTAATGTAACAAGTCCTGCGCCGCGACGGGCAATGCATTTACGGATCACCACATATTCAGTTGGCTTATTTACACGAAGTCCGTCCCAGTCTCTTCCGGCCTTCAAACAAAAATTATCATCATTGCAATCTATATCGCAATTTTCGATCAGTGTCCATGTAGAAGAATCTACATCAATGCCATCTGTACTCGGGCCGCTGCCATCTTCATTGTTTTTTATCACCACACCATTTACTGTTAAATAAGCTGAGTATAATAATTGTATCGTCCAGAAACCGGCATTCTTGAAAGTGAGATCTTTTATCGTTACTTGTTCTGAGTTTTGAACCAACACAGTTCTTACTCTCTTTGCATCATAATCCACCACCCAACGCAATCCTTTCTTATCATACTCTTTTCGCATGTTCCAATATTTATCCCAACAAAATTTCCCTCTTGCATTAATAATTCCTTTCCCGGTCAACGCTGTATTTTTCACACCGATCAAATTTATCAAAGCAGCTGGCCAGGTGGTTTCGATACCGGCAATACGTGTTTGTATTTCGGGATAATCATCAAAATTCTGCGAGCCGAGGATCAAAACTTTATTATCAATCCGTAATTCAACATTCGATTTAATAAAAAGACTTCCCGTTACATAAACTCCGGGAAGAAATTTTACAACACCACCGCCTGAAGAAGCACATTTATCAATAGCGGCCTGAATTGCTTTTGTGCTTATAAATGTTGTATCGCTTTTTGCGCCGAAGTCATTTACAATAAAGACATTCTTAGAAGATGGAAAAGTTTTTGCTCCAACATTCTTTACCCAAGCCGGAGCAGTAACCTGTGCTGTTGCAGAAAGACAAACGAATAACAAAGCCGTAATGCAGATCTTTTTCAATGGCGAGCAATTTTAGTTGTGTAAAATAAACCTAAAGCAGTAGCAGGGCATCCTGATGCATCCTGAAATACATTCTTTATTAAAACAGACTGTAAAACGGTTTACATTTCTTCAGTCATCATTTCCAGGTTATTCAATTTGCAAAATAATTTCCCCTTTACAATTCCCTGATCCTCGGATCCCGATAATAGATCTCTGCATATTCGGATTGCAATAATATCCTGCCTTCTTTAATGCTTGCTTCTTCCCCCACATTTACGATCACACCATTTACAATATGCACACATTTCCCATTGTAAGAAATAATTTCAACTGTATTCCATTCACCATAAGATTTTTCTGCATCTCTTTGCTTTATCATTCTCGTATGATTCGCTGGCTCATTCTGAATTCCATTTACTTTAATGGTGCTAAAACCCAATAACCAGAAGTCACCCACATCTCCTTCCTGTACCTGGCATTCGATTGACTGTGGCCAAATGGAATCGGGCTCATTTACCGGAATATTATAACAGATACCGGCATCACGTTTTTCATTTTCACGGGGTGGCCATCTTTTCTCTCCCCATTTAAAATCAACTTTAAAATGAAAGTTTTTATATCCTTTTTGTGTAATAACATAACCAAGATCTTTTCCTAAAACATGCAACTCATTATTATCGATCTTAAAATTTTTATTGGGATCAGTGTTGGATCCGATGCCCCGAAGAAACATATTCCATCCCTCCAGGTTTTTTCCATTAAACAATTTGACAAAGGGATCTTTTGTTACAGGAGTTATATTCCTAACGATAAAAACATAATCGTTGTAATCACCATTCTTAGCTTCTTCAAAACAGAGAAGATAAGTATTGATGACTGCTTTCCCTGATTTGTTTTTTACTGGATAAATTCTTGTTGCATGTACAGCATTAGCAGGAAAATATAGCATATTCCAGGCATCTTCAGAATAAGCACTGTGTGTGGGACCGGTGGCATAAAATCCAAAACTGTTTTTTCCCGGATCAAAAAAATTGCTCCCGGTTTCCAATGCAGGAAACAGTGTTTGGTGTTCAGGAAATGCAGCAGCTTTTGCCAATGAGCCTACCTGGTGCATACCAGGCTTCGATTCCTTAATAACATAATAGCCGAAAGAAAGATTGAAATCAGGAGAATACCTCGCAACAGGAATAATTTCAACTTTACCATTTCCCGTTTTCTGAAAAAGAGAAGAAGATAATTCATCACCTTGCAATTCAGGCAGGCAGTGATTTGCCAAACTTGTCCATCCAAGATCTACATTGTAACCCAATGCATTAACAATTTCTGAAAGCGGTGCCTCATTTTCACCTTCGAGGCCTCTTGTGCAAAGACCGGTAAGTTTTATTTCTGATATGCGCTTACCTAACGAGTTATTCACCTGCAATTTTGACCTTGCTATACCTGTGAAATCTGGTGGAGGCGTAAACACCAACTTTAGTTTTTCTTTTTTAAAAGAAACGATCTTAAAAAATGCAGTGTCTCCTTCAGTCAGTTTAACTGATCTGGCTATTGCTGGTAACAAGATGGAATCAGCTTTGCTGCTGGCGCCTTTGATGGCAGAGAAAATAAATTCTTTTGTTACTAAAGTTGCAGTTGTTTGCGCATCTGTGTAAATAACAATGTTTAATAAAACTACCACAGTGATTATTTTTTCAAATCTTTTCATAACTGTCGTTACCGTATTTATATGTTAAAAGAAACGAACATTATCTTTCTAGTTTTAAACTCATTAATCCTATCACAACATCATTAGCGATCGATCTTATAACAAGGCTTTCAACTCTTTATTTCTATTCAATGGCAGATCAAGAATTGTTGCTGACTTATAAGGATGGATTGACCTAGGTTCCTCCGCCACAGCAGAGAAAGGGGGTTCAAAACATTTTTTTCAATCCTTCCCATTTCACTTTCCAATCTTTCGGGAATCCGATATTAATTTCTTTATCTGCATCAGCACCTGTACACATTAGTGCAACCGCATTTAATACGCCACCGTTTCCCGGCAGATAAATTGTAAGACGTTCATCCTGGTAATTATGTCCATTGATCAAATAGGTATTTGTTTTGATCGGCATAAGCAATGCATCAACTGCTTTTTCACCAAGATGCAATCTTGCAGCGGTCATGGCGGTCAATGGAAAATCCCAGCCCCATGTATCATTCCATTTCCAAATTTTCCAAACAGTATCCAATGTGTTTTTCATGACAACAGTATTTAATCCATGCACTGCAGGTAAACTACTGTATGCACCAAGAACAGCGGGATGATCAGTCAGATATTTTGAACCGGGTTCATAACAATCAGGTGTACTTTCAGTAGCGAGATAAACATTATTTAATTGTGGTAACGGTGCAAGGTTATTAATGATCTCATCCCATTTTTTATCTCGTGGCAAACCTAAACGTTGTCTTCCACTCCTGTGCTTTTTGCAAAGCCCAACTCCAATATGCCAGTTCATACGTTGGATTGAATGTAGTTACTGCATCAAAACATTCCTGTGCAGGTATCAATCCTTTCCCAAGATTGTATTTTTTTGTTTTTGCATCATAAGATGGAAATGATGCCATGAAATCAGCAGTGGCAAACAATAAGTCTTTGTATTTATTCAAAACTTCTTTTGTTGGTTTGCTGCGATAAAGCATTTCAGCCATATAAATAAAATGCGGTTGCTGCCAGATAAGAAATGCACCAACTGATGATGGTGATTCATCTCCTTCGTTATCGGTCATCTTTTGCCAGCGCAAACCATCAAAGCCCTGGCGCTTTGCAATGAGCTTTGCTTTCTCTGCAACAGTAAAATACCAGTCCAAACTTTTTTCCATCAATTCAGTTCTCCCCCATTGTGCAAAATGAACCGCATGCCACCAATGCATTTCTAAATGTGGTTTGCCATACCAACTGTTATAGGTCAATCCTGTTTCCTGCGGAGGATAGTTTGATGAGCATTGAATTTTTGTAAGATATTGTGATAACACAACTCTTCTCTCTATTTCAAATGCTCTTGGATCTTTTACTGCTGAAAAATCAACTGCGCCACCGCTTTGCCAGAATTTTTTATACGCAGTACGGCTATTATTTAATGCCTGCGGAAATAATGGAACAGGTTCATTTAATCTATGCTGATTAAACAGACATGTAATTTCAAAACTCGTTGATGTGGGTTGCGGAACAACTACATAATAATTGAGAGGTTGATCTTTCCAGCTTTGCCGGAATATTCCATCTTAAATTAAGCATGTAATCAATAGTGTCAATGCTACATGCAATTATGCCATTGCTTGGAGTAAACTGAACAGAAGATGTAAATGACGAATCATCTTTCCAGTTATTTCCAACATCTTTCCATTGCCCATTGGGAAAAGGGATCCTAAATCGTATCTGGATCTTATTGGCCTTTATTAATGCTGATTCAATTCTAAATGAAACCGCATCCTGAGTTTGGTGACAAACTGTAGTTACTTTAACTGGAACATTTTCTACAGTAAAAGAGCTTGTAATGATACCTGTCCATAGATCCAATTGCTGGTTTATATTTTCTATATCATTAATAGTAGCGAGTGAGCCGTCTTTCATTTTTATTTCCAACCCAATATTTCCCAATTGTAAACGATGCGGATTAACACGAAAGTATTCAACTGCTTTCTTTGCTCTTTCCGGTTCTTTTGGTTGCACTGTATAAGATATCTTTCTTCCTTCAAGTTCATAAACTTTTTGTGCTTCTTCAATTTTCAGATTTTCAGTATTGGGAAAGCTATGCCAACCCCAAACTGATTGTGTGCCCAATGGAACTCCGTTTGCATATACATCGGGAAAGGATTGCATACCTGTAGCATCAACCGTAAAAGCAAAATTGCCATTGCCAACCGATAAAGAAGAAAGGGAATCGATCTTATTCACATGCACATTATGACTTTGCACTACTGCCTGGCGGTTGATCGATTGTGAATAAGAATAATTACAATGTAATAACGCTGCAAATAATATTAAGATGTTGAGATATTGAAATAATGATCTTTTCATTCTATTGAATATACTTCAAAGGAGTAATAGTTACAGGACCCAATAAACCGGATGCTCTGGGTTCCCATTTAGCCGCAGTGAACAAACCATCTGCTCCACGATTTTCAGGAAGTCGTGCCGGCATATTTATATTATAAAATTTTTTCCATTGCACTCCACGTTTGTCCAGGTCGATTATCCGGTTGGCCATGCCATTGGTAACGATCACCTGTAAAAAATTATCTGCCTTGAGTTCTGAAGATGGTATCGTAATTGAATAAGACGGACCGATCACCGTTGCTATCTTTTTCCCGTTTAATAAAATTGTTGCCGACTCTTTCACATCACCTAAGTTTAATAACCACAGATCTGCTTTTGTCACTGGCATTTTAAAATGTGTACTATATTCTGCTGTACCAGCAAACTCTTTTACACCTGCTATATCAAGCTTTGTCCATGATCCTAATTCTTTTACCTGTGTTGATACGGGTAATGAAGGCCCACCAGATAAAAACTTCAGATCCCATTTATCACCAATTACAATTTCATCACCACATACTTCAGCGTAAGGAAATTGGTTGCCTGAAATTTTTGTTGTGCTCGTTTGTACAATACAGGATTCACCTGGTTTTAGTTGCAGAAAAATATCAAGTGTATAATTATCCCCTTGCTTTGTTTTCGCCACACCACTTCTTTGCATCATTGGATCGAATAAAACAGCATGCTGCAAGTCTTGTGTTCAACAAAACCCAATCATTAAAAGTTTCTTTTCCATCATTGGTAATAAAATAATATTCGCCTCCATTAATTTTCCTGCGAATACATTTAAGATCATGGTCAGCCAAATACATTTCATGTCTTACATCTGCATTTGCTAAAAGATATTTTATCTCCCTGCCTTCCCAAAACATTCCTTTACCACTTGTTGAATTACGAATACCAGCAGCATTTGTTATTATAAATTGCAATTGTCTTATTAATGCATCAAATTGCTTTTGCTTGTTTTCAATATCACTTAACCCCGGAACCATTGAAGGAATACCATCCTGAAAAATTATTGTAGCTCCCTGGTTAGCAAGAGAAACTAATTTCTGTAATGTTGTTAATGGCAAATATTTTACACCACTCAAAACGATAGTTTCATAATCACCACCCGGTGCTTTTATTTTTCCATTAGCAAATTTTAAAAGTTGAATTTGTTTATCACTGACAAGGTCCCAACTATAACCTAACTCAAGCATTTCTTCGGCTGCCTTTTTAAACGGAGTTTCATCAAAACCTTCCATGCCATCATAGTGATGAAGCATGCCGCCACGTGATGGCTGATTGTTCCTGTCAGCAAATGGAAAATATAACAACACATCATTATCAGGTTTACCTGCCTGTAAAAAACTCTGGCATCTTGCTGCATAAGCATTCAATGCATTGAAATCTTTCCAGAAAGGATTGGCCGGAGTAAAATGAACGGCTGCATAAAATAACCAACCCGGCCATGGTTCATTTTGTGGCGAATAATTTGTTCCATGATAAAAAATATGATTCACACCGCCGAGAAAATATTTATCAAGTATAAGTTTTACATCACCAAGCGAAGAAAGAAAATGTTCATTGAGCCATGTTGCAGCTTCTGCAGATGCAAGTGGCTTGCCCATTACATGTGCAGATGATGTTGCAAACTTAAACCGTGTTAAGTTTGTTCCTTCTGTTTCGGGTATATCGATCGTTGCATACAAGTCAAGAATATTTGCCGGCGATCCATGACTTTGATTACGTATTAGCTTTCCTTTTGCTTTTGCCCATTGATGCCATGGTTGTGTAAACTTTTCCAATAAAAGCTCAGAGATCGTTTCCCTGTAATCATATAATACTCTTTTATAACGGTCGGAACTATCATTGGCAAATAAAGCAGGCAATTCATTCTTCAGATCATAGCCCCTTTTCTTTTTAAATTCATTAAAGAAATTTGGCGTCCAGTTACTTTGTCCTCTTGCATCATCCACTTCATAACTGTCATTAAAAAAACTACGAAGCCCTGAAATATTTTTTCCTGCAAATGCTTTATCAAATTTTGCTAAATAATTTTTTAATGCCTGGTCACTAAAATGATCGATCGCTCTTCCTTCTCCACCCGGCGCTGCTCTTTCCACCATTTTACCATGCAATCCTTCAAAGAGTGCTATCAGTTTCCATTTTCCGTGCGGCGCATTCCAATTTAATTTTCCATTGACAACATTAATCGTTTTATCAATCGCTTTTCCATTTTCATCATAAGCCATTAATAATTTTAAAGGCAGCATCACATCAAACCGAACCTGGTCCAATGCCATTTCCTGCAAATTCTTATTCGCATAAATCGGAGAAAGCACCTGTTCAACTTTCAATGGCTTTCCATTCGCAGTTCTTACAAAACTTTCCTGGCGATATTGAATTGTATCTTTCAACATCTCTCCGCCATTCAATGAATAAGTTTTAAATGCAATGTATTTGCTTGCATCTTTATCTTCAACCCATGGTCCGCCAAATGGCCAGCCAGTTCCTGTCGCCATATCAATTCCCAGATTCAATCGCTTTGCTTCTGATAAAGTATATTCAAACATCTCCATCCACTTCGGCGATAAAAAATCAATGAACTTATCTTCCGCACCTTTCACACCATAGATCGGTGTTATTTCCAAACCACCCAATCCCGCTTGCTGGTACTGTTGCATCGCCGCAGTTAAATTTTTTTTATCAACCGCACTACCCTGCCACCACCAACGTGTCCATGGTTTGGTTTGCTGCGTTATCGCAGGCCATTTTATTTGTGCAAAAGAATTTTGAAGAAAGCAGCTTACTGCGATCACTAAAACAATTTTTATTCTCATTTGGCCAGTCAGGATTTTTTTATTTCAACCGCATACACGTTTGCTTCGCCCTCAAAATTCGCTCTAAAGATGATCCATTTTCCATCAGGACTAAAATGAACATTGGGTTCAAGTTTATATTGATGGTGTTTCATATTCACTAATTTCTCTGTATCAAATTTATCACCGTTGGGTGTAAACAAATTTATCCATTGGCCATTCGGTGCTTTCGCTACTGCTCCCGGATGTCCACCATCGCCTGCAAACAAGGTTTCGTCAGCATTTGAATTATAATGCACACTCCAGTCATTTCGTTCCACGCTGTATTTTATTTCTTTGCCTGTTGCTACATCATAACCACCAACAAAAAAAGTTTGTCCTTTGGGTTGTTGCAGATCAAACCAGATCGTTTTTCCACTTTTACCAAACCATTCATGTCCCCAAATTTCATTTTCAATTGTTCGGTGATGAACCTGTGTGATCTTTTTTGTATTCACATCGATCGTCCATATCCTGTTCACTTTATGCCAGGGGCCTTCATGACAAAACATCAATAACGATGGATTGACAGAAGAGAATTGTACATGATTAAGCCATGCACTATCAGTAAAAATTTTATTCAGCTTCCCGGTTTGTACATCAATGGTAAATAAAGTTTTTGGCAAATGAGCGTCATAGATCAAATTGAAGAAATCACTTTTGTTTGGATTGTTTTTTAAGATCTCTTTTTCAGCATCAGTAGCTCTTGAACCTGCAAGCAAGGTACCATCTACATTTACCGCTGAAATTGAGGATTTAAAATCTTTCGGAAAAACAAATACCAGTTTTTCTTTTCCTGTTTTTATATTAAGTGAATAAACACTGTCCTTTATTTGATAAAAAACGGTTTTTGTCTTTTCACAAACTACTTCTCCATTCATTGGCGAATTTCTGAATAGTAAGCTGTTTTGTCTTTCTTGTTGCCAGGTCAATGCTATAGACCTGCTTGTTGTTTACGTTTTCATTTTTAGTTTCTTCCTTCTTCATATCGGTAACTTCAGCCGGGTCCTGTCTGCTGCTGTTATAAAATATCATCTCGTTACCAATAAAAGGATTATTATGAAAATAAAAGCTCAGGCTGTTGCCTTCGAGCCCTGAAGATAATTTTACTACTTTATGATGGGTGTCTTTATCGATCCATTCAGCAGGCATTTTTTGGCCACCAGTTTCCATTAAAGGCTGAGCAAAAATTGGAAGAGCGATGCAAATGAAAATTAATGAGGATAATACTAGTTTGATAATACTAATCAGGGCTTTCATATCGAGCAATCTTTAGCTTATAAAGTAAGGACATTCAGAACTTGTTTGTATCCTGTACAGTCCTGATATTTTGTAATTGTGGCAAGGCAATGATCATTACCAATCCAGTTTCAGTAATGAAACTCCCTGTACTGGTAATTGAATCTTTAATGTCATTGTATTACTTGCTTTCATCTTTACCGGTTTATTCATCATCTGCAATTGTCCTGCTTTTTCCAATACTGCTATTTGTTCCGCGGTTGGGTTTTGTGGCGAACCCATTTTTTTCCATACTTCATAAGAATTGCTATGCTCATTATCTATCCTGTATTCAGTAACAGTTACTGCTTTAGCAGCCAATCCCTCAATGGTTATATTTATTTCTTCCGCTGCTTCCTGTTTATCTTCATCATGATAATTCCATATCATAATAGTAGCTGAGTTTTTATCTTTTGCTGCCATTGCACCAATATCCGTTTGTCTTCGTACACTGGAGTCTACAAAAGTTTTCAGATCATACATTCGATTACCATTTACTTCAACACGTTTTCCTTTCATCATTCCAAACATGCGGAATACATTCAGCACAGGTTTATCAACTCCATTTGTTGCCAGATCCCTGAAACCAGAAAACCAGGGTTGGTTTTCAAATTCAAAAGCCCAGGAAACAGCACCGATAAGATTTACTTTATATTCATCTGCCAGTAAATATTTTCTTGCAAAAGATGCGGCGGTATAACTGGAATACATGGTTCCGTTGCGATAAGCATTTTCCGGATTGGTACTCATACCGCATGCGGCACAACCTTCGGGATCACTTTCACCAATCACCAATGGAATATTTTTTATTGAGGGAAAACTATTCACAGTAATTAAAGCATCACGGATATTACGCATCTGTGTACCCACATTCATTATTACCCGTGCCATCAACAACTCTTGGTTGACCTTTTGCATGAAACAAAACCATATCAAGCGGAGACCCATTTTTCCTGTTGCATAATTCGTCTCGCTCAAGACAATGCTTAATAAAAGCTGATAAAAATTTTGAACCTCCCCCTGTTATATTACATCCTCCGATCTTTGCAGTTGGCAATGCTTTCTTTAAACCATCAGCGGCATAATCATACATTTTACAATACTCTTCAACTGTTCCTTGCCAGTAAGGAATATTAGGTTCATTCCAAACTTCCCACCACCAGCTTTCCACTTCTTTTTTTCCATAACGATCCACACAATGTTTTACCCATTGATAAATAAGTTCTCTCCATTTATTATAATCTTTAGGTGGATAAGCCCAGCCGGTAAAAACTTCTTTATAAGAAGCACCCGGTCTCCAGTTATGTTTGTATGGTTGAGGATTTGATGAAAGTGCCTCGGGCATAAAACCAATTTGTGCCAGTGGTTTCATTCCTCTTTGTATGTATGTATCAAAAATGCTGTCAACAATTTTCCAGTGTATAAATTGGATTGCCATTTGCATCTTCTGTATAAGCATTGGTCGATCCCCATTTCAATGCCGGTGTGCCATCACCTGTTGTCAACAAATTATGTGTCCGTACAAAAACCGGAACCGGACTTAATGCTGCGATTTCTGATAATAATTTTTTTCCATCTTTCATGTAGGTATAGTTTGGTTCATCATAACCAAACCATGCCCAGATGGGTTTCATTTCACCGAGTCTCTTTTTTAAAATCAATATTAATGACGGGCTGTTGCGATGCCGCAGTAAAATAAAACAGAATTACAAGTAATAAGTTAAGGTAAATATGAAACTTGATCTTATACATATATTAATTGCCCTCATTCCCTTTCTTTTAATTGAAGGGAGCTGTCATTGATATAGAAACTGAAATTAGTAAGTAATTGAATTATTTCAGCGCCGGCAAGTAGCACCGGGCCGTAGCCATGTGCAGCAAAAACGTTTACCGGGCGATAATAATAAAACGCAGGATCAAATGCCATCCCTGTGCCTACGCATGTTCCTTCTACCTGTCCATTATCATTGATCTTCGTTGATACGGCATTCCATGCAAGTATGCTCATCGGTCCATAGGTCATTGCATCTATCCAGCCTTTATTACAAGCATGTGCAATGCAATAAGCATAAATGGCCGTTGCGGATGTTTCCAAATAGCTATCATTTCTATCTAATAATTGATGCCAGAAACCTGAACCACTTTGATAAGTTGCCAACCCCTTTACAAGATCTTTAAATTGCTGAAGCACTGCATTTCTACCCGGATGATCTTGCGGTAACACATCTAAAAGTTCACTCATCGCCAACAGTGCCCAACCATTGGCCCTGCCCCAATGAAACTGCGGATGCACTTCCATACTTTCGACCCAGCCATGCATGTACAATCCTTTTTCTTTGTTAAACATTCTTTTACTGTAATTCAATACCTGTTTCACTGCATCATCAAAATATTTTTTATCACCAGTTAGCTTACCCATTTGCGCCACTGCAGGTATATACATATACAAGTCATCCAACCATAAAGTGTTTTTCTGCGGACGATTTCGACCAATAGTACCGTCTTTTAACCGGTATTCTTTTGTAAAAACATAATTGATGTAGTTATCAATCAGCGGTCGAAGATCATTATTTAAGCCACTTCGTTGTGCTTTTATCATTGAAGCACAAACAGCACCGGCATCATCCAGCGCATGAGGATCTATGGGTTGATTGAACAACTTTTTACTTTGAATATACTCAAGAGAAAATTTTTGTTTTACTGCCGGAACCCATTTGCTTAAAAAATCAAATCTTGATTTTACATAATCAGCGTATTTTTTATCTCCGGTAGTTTCCGTTGCTCTTTGCATGGCAGAATAAGTGACTCCCCATTCATAACTTGTCAGCCGGAAATCACCTTGTCTTGACAATCTGTATTCGTATCTAACCTGTTGATATCATTTACAACTTCGCCTGTTTGTTTATTGATCATTTGTGCAGGTGTAACAGCATCGAGGTAATTAAATACTTTATCAAGAACGGCTTTTACATTTTCTTTCGATGGTGCACCATATGGCACAGGGATAATCGAGCTTCATAGCATGAAGCGGAGTCGTTACATCATTTTTAGCTGAAGGGGTTTGCTGACCGTTTGCTTTAAAGAGAAAAAGAACGGAAATAACTACAGGGATAATAATTTTTTTCATAATGCAAGCAAATTAAATGTAGATGGCAATAGCAATTTTTAAAATTATCGAAAACAAATTCGTTTTCATCCTGCGCTATCCTGCACAATAAGATGGGAGAATTTTAAAAATGAAAAGACCCCGTATCATTTCGGGGCCTTTTCATTTACTACTGCTTATATGAGATACTAGTATCCTGGATTTTGCATCGCTGTTTTTTGTGCCGGAGTTAACGCAGCTCCCCCCGCTTGTATTCCATCAAGGAATGTTTGTGGAATCGGACGTAAAAGATGCTTATCTGCAACATTAGTTGCGCCTTCAACATTAAATGCCTTAGTTCTTGAAACTAATGTTTTCGTTCTGGACAAATCTGCCCAACGGTGATATTCTCCCATTAATTCACGGGAACGTTCATCTAACACAAGACATAACATTTTATCATATTGACTAGACAATCCTAAAGTATTAATAACAAATTGATCTTGTGCAGGTAAATTATTAACATCAGTAATAGCCAAACTTGCGGAGGCTGCTGTAGTTGCTGGAATATTATTTGATTCGTAATATGAATTTCCAGGATAAAATGAATTCGAAACACCTGCTGGTTGAAGAGACGGCAGACAGTAAAGTATTACCTCCATCATTGTAAGCAGCCCTGTTTTCTCCATTAACAAATTGTCCCCTTGTACGAACTGCATTAATATAAGGCAATGCATCTGCATAAGTACCTGTTCCAGCTTTAGCCAGCCTGATCTTTGCTTCAGCAGCAATTAAATAAGTCTCTGCTGAACGGGCTAAAATAAAATCTCTGTGACCCTGAACATCATTTAAAGCATTTCTTGAACCATCCAGGTGTTTACTTAAAGATGGAAAAGCTTGATAAGCCGTTGTTAAATCAGTATTCAATGCACCATCTGTTGTTCTGCCATTAGGATATGCTACATAAGTGGTTGGTATTGGTCTCCCGGTGCCATTAACATCAGTAACAAGAGAATATGTCGTGCCAATTGTGCCTTTACTAATTTTTGATAACGGAAATCGTGTATCACCTGGCTGATCAATTACAAACATAATTCCCAGGTCACCTTTAATATTTGGAGCAGTAGTTGTACCATTTACAGCGCTTTTAGTTCTAAAGGATTTCCAAAATCTTGAATCATTAACCATATCATATAAACGGTAGTCGTAGTAAGTGGTCGCTAACCGGCTAAAAGGTCTGTCGCCGGTCAGATCACGGGCCATTTGGTCCTGGATATCATATCTGGAAACAAAATACAAATGCTGGGTATTTCCCGTACCAAGATTGGTAGTTACATCATTGGTTAATTGAGCAGAAAGGATAACTTCCGGTAACGTTTCATTTGCTGAATTGATACCCGTAAAATTCCATATACTTTTAAAATCCGCAGCTAATGGGTGTCTTGAGATTATCCCATCACAAAGAGTAACAGCAGCTGCTAAGTCTGCAGCTACAGTAGAAGCGTTCCATGAACTGTTTATTTCACTTGACCTGTATAAATATGCTTTTGCCAAGTAATGTGAAGCAGCATCTTTTGTAATACGATAAGGGCCTCCTGAAGTTGGTAACAGATTAGATGCCTGTTGCAAATCCTTAATTATTTGATCGTATACATCTTTTGGATCTGTCTTGTAAATTCCAATTCAACTGTTGTTGATGGTGATAACTTAAGCGGTACAGCGCCAAATTGACTTACCAATCTTAAATAGCAGTATGCCCGCATAAAATATCCTTCCCCTAAAGCTGTCTTCTTAACAGCATCGGCTGTGGAAGTACTATTTGTAGCGTTTTGAATTAACAAATTAGCATCTCCGATCCCTATATATAAGGCATCCCATTGATTATTGACTCCCTGCAAATTACCATTGGTAGCAAGTCCGGGATTAAAAGTTGCATCATAATTGTTCCAGGGTGAATTGGACGGATCTCCACCGATATGAAATTCATCCGTTCCATAATTCGTAGCACAATAATACCATTCCCCGTTTGTCGGAACCTCAAAAACCTGGTAATATGTACCTACGGCTAATTGTTGTATGCCAGCATCAGTTTTATAAAAGTCATTACCTTGTGCCGTTGTAAGTTCTTCTTTCAAAAAATCTTTTTTGCAAGACGGAGTAATAAAAAGTACTGCCGCAACAATTATTAGTTTTTTAAAAATTATTATACTTATTCATATAATTCAAATTGATTATTATTATTAAAATGATGCATTGATTCCAAGTGTATAGCCTCTGTTCCAGGTTGGGCCAACAACATCCATATCACGGAATTTAATCTGGGAGTAGAGCATCCCGGGGTTTTGCACCTGGGCATAAATTCTTAAGTTAGTTAATCCCCAATTTAGCATTACTTTTAAAATTATATCCCAATGATATGTTTCGGATTTTAATAAATGAAGCATTCAAATAACCTAATGACGCATAATAAGGATCGAGTGGCGCACCACCCGCATTGAAGATGGGCTTTTGAAATTCAGCATTTTGTATTATTTTCAGTATAATAGTTAACCTTCCTTGTAACATATCGTGCTGGTTCTGTTTCACCTCCGTAATTATACATATAGTTCAATCGTCCGTATAAAAAGATAGAAAAGTCGAATTGTTTATAGTTAACAGTATTTGTCATACCAACTATCCAACGAGGCCTGGTCCATCCAATTATCTGACGATCATTATTTCCATCAATTTTATGATCCCCGTTAACGTCTTCAACCCTTACATTACCAGGAGAAAACGCATTACCATTGGCATTAAATGCCTGCATTTCACCTGCATCTTTCGATTGCCATAATCCCAGGGCCTTGTAACCATAAATTACACCAATTGGCTGATCAATAAACCAGGTATTGCTTATATCATTTTGTTTCCCGTTGGATAATGTTACAATATGTTCTTTTTGCCAAGCAGCAGTCGTTGTAGTAGTCCATGTTAGATCTTTCTGCTTAATATTCACTGTTGTTAGCGTAATATCAACTCCATTGTTTGCTGTTTCACCAATATTAGCAAAAGTGGTAGTTGAAACCTGTAACAGTTGGAATAGATCTCTGCAGTAATAGATCTGTTGTGTTTGAAGTATACACATCCACACTTCCGGAAATTCTGTTTTTGAATAAGCTGAAATCAACTCCGACGTTATATTGAGTCGTTTTTTCCCATCCCAGTTCCTGGTTTGCCAAAACTGAATTTGGTATTGAACCTGCAGCACTGGATGTATAAAAAGGATAAAAAAGAGATGTTATTGGACCTTGTGTTGCATAAGGTGCAATAGCTGAGTTACCTGTTACACCGGCACCAATTCTTAATTTTAAATCATTGATCCAACCCAAACCATTCATGAATCCTTCTTTGCTAATTCTCCAGGCTACTGCAGCTGAAGGAAACCATGAATATTTATGTCCTTCTGCAAGAACAGAAGAACCATCCTGGCGGGCTGAAACAGTTAATAAATATTTATCCTTAAAGCTGTAGTTAAGTCTTGCCATGTATGACATGAGCTGTTGTTCGATGATATTAGAAGATGTACTTAGTGAGCCGGTTACAGTACCACTGGTTAATGCATTCCATAATTGAGAAGATAAGGGAACACCAAGACCAGTTGAATTACTTGTTTCCTGTGTATAACCTGTTGCGCTTTGTAATAAAGTTAACTCCAAAAGTATGTTGACCGACGGTCCTGTCGTAATAAAGCAAATTATCTAATGTGTAGGAATAGGTACTGGTTTTGGTGAGTGAAGCATAGCTACTGCTACCACCATTAGCCACTGAGTTCTTATCAATATAAACTCCATCACGATAATAAGACAGGTCCGGACCAAAGTTCAGCCGATACTTCAATCCTTTTAATACAGGGGCAATTGAACCAAAATCTACCTGGGCATATAAACTTCCAAAAGCTCTCAGTGTTACTCTTTCATCAATATTATATTTCCATTCATCAACAATGGTCTTTATAGCATTGTCACCTCCCGGAAATGAGATCCTGTTACCGGCAGAATCAAAAGGTACCGCAAAAGGGAAATTCGCTCTTGCGGATTCATATAATCCGCCCTGCGGATTGCCGACAGTCGATACCCCGATGTCGGATTGCCCATATTGTTGCGTACCATAACTAAAGTTTAAATTAGCTCCAAAAGAAAGCCATTTAGTAGCAGCAATATCTATGTTAGACCTTGCAGTATATCTTTCAAATGACTGTCCTTTTATGGTTCCTTTATTATTCAAATAACCGAAAGAACCATACGCTTTAATTTTATCTGTTCCACCACTTACACTGAGTATATTATCAGTAGTTATGGATTGTTGTGTAACCATACCTCTCCAATCTGTGGTCGCCACTTTAGATCCATCCCAGGTTCCAGAAGCCCATCCCTGGGCTATATTAGCCCATGCATATGTATCAGCAGTTGGCTAAAATAAACTTTGTCTCTGTTTATATCCGGTTGGTCTCCCCGGGGATAAGTGCTGATACCAGTTGTCGGATTTAACCCTGCATAATAATATGCCCAACGACGGAAAGTAATAAATTCACTGGCATTAAACATTTCTGTATTATCAACTAATTCATCAAGCGTAAAAGAACTATTGAAGCTTAATGTCACTTTCCCTGCTTTCGCCTGTTTTGTAGTAATGATAACAACTCCGTTGGCGCCACGAGAACCGTAAATAGCAGTGGCAGAAGCATCTTTCAGGACATCAATTGATTCAATATCCTGGGGATTGATATTATCAATGCTGCCAGTTATTAATGGAATTCCATCAACAACAAATAATGGTGTATTTGATGCAGTCAAAGAACGTACACCGCGAATGTTAATAGAGGGAATAGTACCGGGGCGTTCATTTGAACCTATATCAACACCTGCAACTTTACCCTGCATGGCCTGCAATGCATTGTCAACCGGACGGGACTTGATATCCTTCTGATTGATACCCCCAATTGCGCCGGTTACATCCTTTCTTTTAACTGTTGTGTAACCAATAACTACAACATCCTGTAATGATGAAGCAATGCTTGTAGTGTGTACGATCACTTCCTCTTTGTTATTTATAGCAACTTCCATTTGAGTATATCCAACTGATGTGATAACCAGCGTTGCAGTTCCTGATGGGGCCATCAATGTATAAGAGCCATCAGCAATAGTTGAAGTAGCAATGGTGGTACCTTTTACCTGTACCGTGGCTCCTTCTACGGGCTTGCCGTTTTCATCAAATACTTTACCGGATACTTTAAAAGAAGTTTGAGAAAATGAAGAAAGTGAAAGAAAAAACAGAAGTGTGAACATGAAAACACTTCTGCAAATAGCAGTTAGTTTTAACATATAGCAGCAGTTTTATGTTTGAAAAATCAAGAATTAAAATAGTTTGAAACGATCCTATTTTATTTCTCAAATTAAAAATAGTCACTACCGGGCAAAAACCATCCTGATGCATCATGAAAATCAATCTAAAAACAAGAAATCTACGCAATCGTTACCGGAAATGGCTAATCAGCAATAACTGTTAGCTTTTTTTGAGAGAATAGTTGTAAACAAATATTACCTATCAACAAGCAAATAAATATTTTCTTCAGTTCTTTCTCAGTTAAATAATCATTTCTATTAAAAACGTTGATTTTATTTTACACTTTAATCTAAAATAAAATGGCGGTCCTGTAATTGAACTCGCCATTTTTTATTCACGACTGCTTGTGAAAAGACAATTTAATAATTGGATTTTAAAAACATAAACCTATAGTTTGCCCGATAGTGATTTTCTTAATCCTTGCATTTTTGCTAATCACTGGTATAAACCCGGTGCAGCATCCAATTGTGATTGTGGCACAGGATAAATAATATCATTTGCTGTTACCTGGTTCATCTTGTGTAGTGCGGCATCTTCAACAGCTCTCCATGCATTCATAATGGTTATCAGGTTGCCGCTTCTTTGCAGGTCAAACCACCGTGAACCCTCGCCGGCAAATTCTCTTCTGCGTTCATCAAACAATTGGGCCAATGTAACATTTGATATTGCAGGTAGACCGGCCCTTGCCCTGACCTGGTTAACTATTGCATCAACATCACCCTGTGTACCGGGAGCTCCATGTAAAATACATTCTGCTTTAAGCATCAATATATCTGTATATCTAACAGCTATAAAATTGATAGCCCAGTCAAAACGGCTTGTTGTAGGGATTTTTGTTGTATCTAAATATTTTCTGAAGAATGGATGTGCATCACTGTACCGATATATGTTGTAGTATGAATAGTTGGTGATTTACGTGTATCAGTGTGCAGAATAACTATTCACCAGATTATTTGATACAGAAGGTGCACCCAAGAGCTCCGCTTAGCTGAGGTATTCCCGATAATGAATTGAAATAGTCCTGAGGAACAAGAATGCCATGGATATGTAGCTCCTAAAACCGGGTTTTGGCCTGTGTAAGATACATTACATCAAATATGGCTTCCCTGTTACCAGTTGTATATCCGGGATTTTGATTGCTATATGAAAAAATGCCGGTAGCCGGTACAGGAAAGGCATATGGAGCAGGATTAAAAACAAAAACCCCGCTGCTGATAATATCCTGTAATAAAGGCAAGGCCAA
Organism: uncultured Bacteroidota bacterium; assembly: GCA_963746915.1. Lineage (GTDB taxonomy): Bacteria > Bacteroidota > Bacteroidia > Chitinophagales > Chitinophagaceae > VBAS01. The sequence goes on from CAVVDD010000007.1 coordinate 456,444, forward strand.
GGTTCCATTCATTTAATCCCATGCCAGCTCCTTCAATACCATAATTTGGTCCGGAACGTGTCATGTAAACCTTTGCAAGTATTGCTTCGGCAGCATATTTGGTAGCCCTGCCTATATCGGTTGCGCCATATGCAGGATAAGTGCCGCCGAAATTAGCTGGCAAATTTGCAATTGCAAATTGAAGATCAGAAATGATCAATGCATATACATCAGCTAACCGGGCTGCGGCGAATAGTATTAGCTTCAGCTGCAGATACCGTATGATCAATAAGTAGGCACTTTACCATAATATTTAACCAGGTCGAAATAAAAAAATGCACGCAGGAATCTTGCTTCAGCAGTTAATCTTGTTGCCAATGCTGCATTGCCGATATAGCTGCCATTTTTTGTTAATTTGCTCAAGTACAGTGTTGGCTTTGAATATACCACTAAAATCTGCTCTCCATGCTTCTTCAACATAAACATTCGAAGCAATTCCCGGTGCAAAATTATTAATAGGATCATGGTCACGACCAACATCATTATTGGAAGGATATATATTATCTGACCTTACTTCAGAAAGGAACAGTAATCTGTCAGGATAACCTCTCAGGGAATTGTAAGTTGCATTAATAGCCTGTATAAAATCGCTGGGTTGTTGATAGAAAGTTGCCGTTGTTGCCGTTGAAATGGGTATCTGGTCTAATTTCTTTTCACATGATGAAATAAAGATAGCAACCGCTATAATTAAAATAAAATGATGTCTTTTTCATTTTATATAAATTAGGGTAATTAAAATGTAATATTTAATCCGAATATCAATGATTTTGACAGTGGCATAGCGCCATAATCTCCTGCTTCAGGGTATGCACCATTGGTACTTATAGCGGTATTGGTTGCCTCAGGATTTAAACCATTGATATATTTATCATGACCAAAAAAGTTTTCTAAAGTAAAATACACCCTTGCATCCTGTAGATAAATTCTTTTTAATACAGTCTTTTCAAATTATAACCCAATGTTATATTCCGTACACGTATATAATCTGATGAATACAACCAATCCGTAGCGGCCGTAATCGGACTATTATAAGTTGAATAAGCCTTACTAAACCTGCCTTCTCCCTGGTTAGTTTCCGAATACCACCGTTTACAAAAGATGCAGGATGATTATCCGATCTTCCCTGCCCAGGCACGTGATAATAGACCGCCCAAATTGTGAGTATATTGAACCTCCCCATTGACCCTGGATCAAAATATTCAGATCAAAACCTTTATACCGAAATGTATTGGTAATACCATACGTCATAATCGGGATTGGGATGCCCTACAATTTGCTTATCGGCTTCTGTTATTACACCATCTTGTTCAGATCCTCGAATTTAAAATCACCAGGCTGTTCAGTAGTGCCATTATAACGGGGCACATTGTCGGTAATATCTTTTGCAGTTAAAAATCCAAGCACTTTCAAAACATATATACTGTTTATCGGCGCACCAACACGCAGTATTGCATCGGATACAGTAAATCCGTTAGGTATGATGATCTGGGTTTGACCGGGTGCCAAAGCCTCTATCTTATTTGTATTATGAGTTAAATTGACAGAAGTGGTCCACTGGAATTTACCGACCATATTACGTGAGGTTAATTCCAATTCCTGACCAATATTTCTTACTGAACCAATATTAGTAAGATAAGATTGTAAATCCTGTTGCTGCCGGAACCTGAACATTTAATAAAAGGTCTGTATTTAATTTATTATAATAATCGAATGATCCGGTAATACGGTTTTTTAAAATACCGAAAGTCAAGTCCGAAATCATAAGTTTGCGATTTTTCCCATTTCAAATCCGGGTTAGCCAAAACATTTGGTGCCTGGCCAATTACCACTGCCGGTGTTGTACCAAAAACATAACCCGCAGAACCAATGGTTGCAATGCTGGCATAATCATTAGGTAAATTATCATTTCCGTTTACACCATAAGATGCTCTTAACTTAAGATCACTGATTAAAGATATTGCTTTCATAAAATTCTCTTCGCTGACTATCCATTTCAAAGAAACAGAAGGAAATATTCCAAATTGATTATTGACACCAAACCTGGAAGAACCATCTCTGCGGATACTTGCTGATAAAAAATATTTGTCCTTGATAGCCATATTGCAGACGTGCCAAAATAAGAGATCAGTACACTTTGAGTTGAAGTAGTATTACCGGTAACGGCTGCAGCCGCATTTAATGTTTGTATCGATGCACTGGTAAATCCACCACTTGAACTTATTGCGCTCTGGTCAAAACGATCCCAGTTATATGCATATCCTGCCAGTACATTTATACTGTGATCTTTTTTAAATACAGTATTGTAATGTAAGCGTGTTTTCATTTACAAAAGTTTGTCTGCGGTAACTTCTATATGTTCCAGAAGTAGCAGAAAGCAGATTATTTGCTCCGGTAAAAATTCTTGGATTTGCCGGTTAACAATAGCTCCTGTTGACTCATCGTGGCTGTAGCCGGTTCCGACTGTGGTATAAGGCACATAAGTAGTTGCAATGTTATCAGTATTATCAAAATTGACTGAAGTTCTGAAACTTAATCCCTTAATGATCTGGTATTCTCCAAAAATAGTACCTAACGTACGGTATCTTTTATTTGTACCTTTATTGTATGTCAATTTACCATAAGGTGAATTAGTAGAACTGCTCCATAAATATTGATAATTTTTTCCGGTATTAGGATAGACACCCATTGTGTCTTCCTGAACAGGTGCCAAACTTAAAGCCTGGTGAAAAATCTGGTCTTTTCCTTCTACACCAGGATCCTGGGAAATGGAATAGGTTGGGGCAATGTTTATACCAAATTTTAATTTTTTAGAAGCATTGACCTCTACATTTGCCCTCAGTAGAATATGCTTTATAATCTGTGTTTATAACAAAGCCCTGCTGATATCCATAGTTTCCCGAAATAAAATATTTTACTACATCGTTACCTCCACTTGCCGAAATTTCATAGTTCTGTATTCTGCCCTTTTCTTTCTATTTCGTCCTGCCAGTCTATAAATCATAAACCCGGATGCCCCGGCATGTGACCACCGTGGATCAAGAATGTAATTTGGGTTATTGCCCACCCAGTTCTTGCCAGCCGGGTGGCCATAGTCATCATTGGCAGTGCACCTACAGATCCAAATTGCTGTAACATAAGTTGCATTAATTACTTCAGTAGCCTGGTCAATCCATTGCTGACCATTCATCATCTCCAATTTTTTTGCTGTCTGGTTATAACCTCCATAAATATTAAAACTAATTTTTGCTTTACCGGATTGTCCATGTTTTGTCGTGATCATTACAACACCATTTGATGCCCTTGATCCATAAATAGCCGCTGCAGCGGCATCTTTCAACACTTCAATGCTTTCTATATCGTTTGGATTAATATTATCCAAAGGATTGCCTGTTGAAAAAGTACCATTAGACGTATTGCTGGAATTAACGGTTAAAGGGAAACCATCTAATAACATATAAAGGCTCATTACCCCCGCTGATAGATCCGGAACCACGTACCTGGATACTAAATCCTTTACCGGGTGTACCGGTAGTTTGTTTTACCCTAACACCAGCCAACTGTCCAACCAGTGCCTGGTCAACTCTCAGAACAGGCCGTTCCTGAAGATTCCTTGCATCAAATGAGCTAACAGCACCTGTTACATTTCTTTCTCTTTTGCGTACCATAACCAATCACTACTACATCCTGGAGTGAAGTAGTATTGCTTGTCGTTGATATAGCAATTTCTGTCCTGTTATTAACGCCTACTTCCATTTCTACAATACCAATAGAAGTAACTACTAGAACAGCATTACCAGATGGAATGTTCAGAACAAACGATCCATCTGTTGTAGTGGCAGTAGCTATTGAAGTTCCTTTTACCGTAACTGTGGCGCCTGATACTGGTTTACCGGTTTCATCAATTACTTTTCCTGTTACTCTAAAATTGTTTTGAGAAAATGAGAAGAAAGAAATGGAGAAGAATAATAATAGCAATATTGAAGCTCTTGCCAAAGCAGTTTTTCTTTTCATACAGCAAGCATTTTAGTTTTAAATGAACCACAAGTTAAAACTGTGATATTCACTTCTCATCCTGACCTATCCTGCTGCAAACAGAGTATTTACGCAATCGTTGCCGGAAAAAATCAAAGAGAGGAGTTGCAATGAAATCTTAGGAGTGCATTATTTAAATAAGATGCTTACAAAAATCAGTCGTTCTCTCACAACCAACCTGGTCCATTACTTGTTGCAATTGTGTTTTTAAGATAGAAATAGTATGCTCTCCTCCTTTGTTTCCTAATGCTGATACTCCGTACATAAATGTTCTGCCGAGAAATGCAAACTCTGCACCGGATGCCAAAGCTCTCGCAACATCAGGACCAGTACGAATACCACTATCCATCATGATCTTTATCTTGTCTTTATAATTTTTAACGATAGGAATTAATGATCTGATCGTTGATTGACCAGCATCGATCTGTCTTCCTCCATGATTTGAAATAATGATACCATCTAATCCTAATCGTATTGCCATTTCTGTGTCTTCTGGTGAAGCAACTCCTTTCAAAACCAATTTTCCTTTCCACATATCCCGAATAGGTTTAATCTTTTCTTCATTCAATCTTCCTGAAAAAGTTTTATTCATATACGCACCAAGTTGCTTCATGTCCAACCCTTTCGGCATATATGGTTTCATATTTGCAAATGCTGGCTGTCCATGAATTAAAGTTCTGATGGCCCAATCAGGTCTGCCCATTATTTGTAAAATATTTCTAAGTGTCATCCTCGGCGGCATGGCTAAACCATTACGAATATCTCTTGGGCGGTAACCAAAAGTTGGCACATCACAAAGAATAACCAACACAGGACAATGTGCAGCTTCTGCTCTTTTAATAAGACTGTTCGCGGATCTCATCTTCAACAGGATGATATAGCTGATACCATGCTCTTCCTTCTGTCAATTCACTTACTCTTTCAATACTTGATGTAGTTACAGTGCTTAATATAAATGGAATGTTATGTGCAAATGCCGCCTTTGCTAATATTTCGGGAGCATTCGGCCACATCAATCCCTGCAAACCAACGGGAGCTACACCAAATGGTGCATCATATACATGACCAAACAATTCTGTTTTCATGTCTGATAGAAGTATGCTTAGCAAGATAGAAAGGTTGCAACTCAACTTCCCGTAATTCAGCCGTGTTCTTATAAAGATTTACATCTTCATTACATCCGCCATCGAGATATTCAAAAGCAAATTTTGGAATTTTCCTTTTTGCTTTTTTTATCAGATCATCGATTGAAGGATAACTTGTATTATACTTCCATTTCATTTTACAAAATTAATACTATTAACAGTTGAAAGATGCTGTTACACTTTTGTACCCTGTGTAACTGAATAAAGTTTTAAGTCAATAATGTCAGAAGGAAGTTTTTTTGTATTCCAGTGCTGATGCATGGCTAAAGCAGCTCCTAATGCGGAAGCTTGTGGCACCGAAGCAGCATAAACTTCAATCTTTGGAAATGCTTCAGCCAGCAGATACATGTAAATTGGATTTTTGCTAAACCCACCATCCACAAAGATCCTTTTTACATGAGCACCCTTCAACACAAGATTTGTACTTCTTACCTGTTGTTTCATTATATCAGCTATCAACTGGTGATAAGCTTCTTCGTACGATGAAAACTCATCAAGTTTTCTGAATTGAAAATCAGATTGACGATTGTCGTTTGTTTTTGTTTTAACAGGTTTCTTTTTGTTTAATCCAGCCAGGATCTGCAGATCACATTTAACTGACGAATAATGATCCATTGGTTTTTTAAAAAAATCAGCAAGCCGCTTTACCTGTTGCTCATGTTCATACCCTGCAAAAAGTCTTGATGCTTTAACTGGTTTGCCTTCGTAAGAAAGATAACAAAGACAATCCTCGTCCAGTTCATAATCAGACAACATTGTATTATTAAAAGGATTGATCGTTATGCACCAGGTGCCTGTTGACAAAAGAACAAATGGTTCATGAAATGAAATAAAGTAAGGGATCAATGCAGATGAACTGTCATGCAATCCTCCACCTGCCGGAATTTGACCATTTATTTTATCAGCAACTTTATCATACGATAATATGGAAGGAAGTTTTTCTGCAATGCCTTCTTTATTCACCCATTCATGATATTTTTTATCCTGAAAATTCCAAAGATTGGTATGACACCAATGCTTGTTATATCGGAATATAATTTTGAAGTAAGAATATAACTGAGATATTGCGGCAGGTGCAAAGCATATTTTATTTTTTCAAAAATTGCAGGCTTCTCATATTTCAACCTGTATAGTTGCATTCCCGAATTCAGGTTACCAAGAACAGGTGATGCTGTTTGCTTTGAAACCAAACTTTCACCACCATAATCTTTATAAAATTTTTTTTGTAAAGAAGGAGTATATGGTTTCAGGTAATTGTATAGCGGAGGAATAACATTGAGATCTTTATCAAGATAAACAAAGCTGGCTCCATAACCGGAGAAGTTAACTGCTTTGATATCGAAATCTTTATTTTGGATTAAACGATCAAATGAATCTTTTACCCATTCGGTAAGCGCCGAAACATCTTCACAGGGAAAACCATCTTCATCTTTTATCTCTTCAAATTTTTTACTTTCTTCAAAAACCAATCGGTATTGCTCATTAAAAAGTAAAACTTTTTTATTTGTTTTACCAACATCAAAGATCAATATAACGGCCTCACCCCTCGTTCCCCTCTCCTTCAGAGAGGGGAGGTCGGGCTTTTGCTCTTCTGTTTGACTTCTTGTTGAACCCATCTCCTTCAGTAATTCTATTTTGCTTTAATTATAAACCTGTTGCAATATTTTTTGTTCCTCTTTCTTTTGTTAATTGCTTACGGATCTTTTCATCACGATAAAACTGTAAAGGATCTAATGCACCACCACTTCTTACTCTTGCTTCGGCAGCAATAGCTCTTACATCAGTACGGAATGTATCTTGCAAAATTTGTTGCGCTGCTACTACATCATTTGCATCCTGCGCTGCATTCAATTTTTTTCTGTCAACAAGTAATGCATGTGTATAAGCCAGCATGATGGCATCAACAGACTGCAGCAGATCTTCCAGCGGATCTTTTACATTGTGTGAAGCATCGATCATCCATCCCAGGTCTGTTGAATGGTTCATGCCTCTTGCATCCATACCTTCCACCAGTTCATTAAAAATTAAAAACAGTTGATACGGTTTAATACTTCCAACAGTAAGATCATCATCGCCATATTTACTGATCATTGAAATGAAAACCTGCCAGCTTTCCTTCCATTAATAATAAAGAAACGATCTGTTCAATATTTGCATTAGGTAAATGATGACCAAGATCAACCAGTGTATAAGCTTTCGGGCCGAGTTTGTTTGCATACAAGTAATGATTGACCCCAATCTCCTACTGTCATTGAATAAAAATTAGGTTCATACGCTTTGTATTCTACAAACACTTTCCAATTGGACAGGCAAAGCAGCATATATTTCCTGTAGGCTTTCGAGTGTATTCTGAAATGCTTTTCTAAAATTCAACTGACCCGGGAAAACAACTGCCATCACTTAACCAAACTGTGAGTGATTCTGAACCAAGTTCAACTCCATGTTTGATCACTTCAATATTATGATCAATAGCTTGTTTACGTATTGCCTTATTTACATGTTGTAATGAACCGAATTTATAAGTTAGTGCCTGGCCAGGTTGATCCTGGAATGTATTGGAGTTAACAGCATCAAATTTTAGATCCAGATCAGCTGCTAACTGTTTTTATTGCTGAATGAATCTTTCGGAATATCCCAGGGAATATGAAGTGAGATAGCACCGCTTGATCGATTCAGTGCATGAAGCAATCCTACATCTTCCATTTTTTGTTCAAGATTCCCGGGTTCGCCGCGGACCGGGAAAACGACCGAAACGAGTACCGCCGGTTCCCAATGCCCAGGATGGAATTGCCACCTGGAATTCAATAAGCTTTTTTATTATTGCTTCAACATTGTCAACTTCACTTCTTATATATGAAAATCGTTGCTGATGTTTTGAAATGTGTTTGTCGTTATGGTTTGCAATCTGTTTTTTGTCAATTCTCATATAGCTTTCTATAAATTATATTTTCAGATATTCTAAGTTAATGTTTCTTTTTTCGGTTCATTCAATTACCCACCCCGGTCGGTTTAAGTAACTTTCTACATTTCTCCAATTCGCCCCTCCGAATAGGAGTGGGATCGTGTCCAGAAATTCAACGTTTCACTGATCTTTATATGAAAACATTCAGTGGTTGTCAATTGTATGTCTGAATTGCATACAGATCGTACAAGAGTGCGACGCAACTGAAGTTGAATCAAGGAAACTTAGTTATGTAACATAATTATAACTACTGATGCAAAGAACATCATTCATAAAAGAATTGTACATGCTCTACCTAAGTTCCCTGCTTCGGGAGACAGTGGACATTATCTCAAAAATCCACCAGCAACACCACCATCTACATTCAATGCATTACCAGTTGATTTATTCAGCAATCCACCTACAAAAGCAAAACATGCATTGGCAATATCTTCCGGTAAAATTATTTCATTCAACAAAGTTCGTTTTGCATAATAAGCCGGCAATTCTTCAACAGTGATGCCATATGCTTTTGCACGACCTTCGGCCCAGCCACCTGCCCAGATATTTGAATCAGCAATTACTGCATCGGGATTAACTGTATTCACTCTTATTTTATCAGCGCCAAGTTCTGCAGCCATCAATCGTGTAAGATGTGCCTGCGCTGCTTTTGCAGAACCATAACCCGGCATTATTCGGACCGGCCACCACTGCATTTTTGGAAACAATATTTACAATATCACCACCAAATCCTTGTTTACGCATCATCTCAATTCCTGCTTTTGAAACAAGGAATTGACCTTTCACCAAAATATCATATAGCTTATCCCAATCTTCGATCGGTATGATCTGTAATTGATTTTGAAATACTGATACCTGCATTATTAACTACAATATCAACTCCACCAAATGCAATGCAGCTGTCATCAAAAGCTGCTGCAATGGTATCAATCATTTGTTACATCCAGCAGCGTAGCTGCTGATAACATCTTTTCCAAATGACTTTTGAATTCCTCTATTGCGTTTCACTAAGCCTTTCTTCATTCATATCATTGATGACAACACATGCACCTTCTTCTGCAAATTTTTTTGCGATTGCTTTTCCAATACCACCTGCACTTCCGGTTATCAATGCAATTCTTCCACTCAACGCTTTTGGTTTTGGCATTCGTTGAAGTTTCGCTTCTTCCAGCAACCAGTATTCAATGTTAAATGCTTCCTGTCGTGGCAATGATGTATATTCTGAAATTGCTTCAGCACCTTTCATTACATTGATGGCATTGATATAAAATTCTGCTGCTACTCTTGCCGTTTGTTTGTCTTTTGCAAAAGTGAACATGCCAACACCCGGGATAAAGAATCACTACAGGATTTGCATCACGCATCGCCGGACTGTTGGGATGTTTGCAGGTATTGTAATATTCCGCATACATTTTTCGGTATGCTTCAAATAGCGGTTGCAATTTTTCTTTTATTGCTTTAACATCGCTGATACTCTTCATCTGGCGTTAAGGTTCAAGTACCAACGGAGAAATTTTTGTGCGCAGAAAATGATCAGGACAACTTGTACCCATTGGTGCCAATTTTTCCAGATCATTTGAATTGATAAATTCCAATACACGGTCATCATCGGTAAAATGACCGATCATCTGTGTATTGACTGAAGAACAGAAACCTCTTAATACCGGCGCCAAGCTGCTGCTGCTTTTGCTAGTCTTTCTTCTTTTGGTAATGATTTGATTTTTTGCTCCACCAAATACTGGTCTCTTTCTTTCCATAATTATCTTCGAGATATTGTGCACAGCGTTCAATTACTTCCAGTGTGTTGATATAACTTTCATAAGCAGTATCACCCCAGGTAAACAATCCATGTGAACCCAGCATGATACCACGGATACCCGGATTTTCATCCAGACATTGTTTTAAGTTTTAATCCAAGATCAAAACCCGGTCTTTGCCATTCTACCCAACCAATTGTTCCATTAAATAATTCTTTCGTGATCTTCTTTCCATCTTTTGCAGCAGCAATTGCAATTGCTGCATCCGGATGTAAATGATCAATATGTTTAAATGGAAGAAATCCATGCAATGGTGTATCAATCGATGGAGCTTTTGAAGCCAGATCATAAATGCAATGATTAAAAAGTTCTACCATTTCATCTTCATGTTCAATGCCACGATACACATTTTTCAAACTGCGCAAACGGTCAACATACAATGCAGCAAGTCCGCTTCTCTTCATCGTGCCCAGATCGCCACCACTTCCTTTCACCCACATCACTTCTGTTTCTTTTCCGGTCAATGGATCTTTCGCCATTGCTTTGCATGAAGTATTGCCACCACCATAATTTGTCAAGCGCAGATCGGCTCCTAATAAATTGGAACGATAAACCAAGAATGCTACTTCATCACCAGCTAAAGCTGCAGCTTTAGCTTCGTCCCACAAGTAGCTTACGTGTTTAAATTTGCTGTTGCTGTTGACATATGATAATTCTTTTTGATTTTTCAATTTTTCATGGCGGTTATTTCCATACCCACAATTAACACTGAAAGAATAATCGTAATGATTCCCACTGCAATTGTTCGTGATGTTTTTTTACTGATACACCCTTCCATTCCTTTAAAATGATGCCCCACATATTTGCAACAAGAATGATAAATGCCATGTGAAGTATCCATGAACTCGCACCATTTCCTAGTTTACTTTCGCCCATTCCATAGAAAAAGAATTGGAGAAACCATGTAGTACCTGCCAATGCAGAAAACATGTAATTAGAAAGTAATGGTGTTTTCTTATTCGTATAATCACCAAAGGTTTTATTACGGGCATTTAGGATCATACACCATATAAAATTGGTGGTAAGACCTCCCCATAATAAAACAACATAAATAACATTGTTACGATATAGAAATTCTCCTTCACCGGGATTAGCTAGCTTTCCATGCTTCATTTGCTACTGCACCCATAGATTGACCGGCTTCTAATCCAAAATTAAAACAAGCACTCAAGAACACCAGATACAATTGAAACAAACATACCCAGCGCAAACTTGTATTCTGTTTTCACTTCCACACCATGCGGATCGCTTGAAGATCTTAATTGCTTTTCTTTCATGGTACCTGCTTTACCGCAAATAATAATGCCGAGAATGCAAACAACTAAACCAGCTAAAACTGTCAGCCCCCATCCGGATCCACACATCATACTAAAAGTATCTTTGCCTGCTACGGGTGAAAAATCATAATAGATTGAAGGTATCAATGCACCGAATACCATACATAAACCAAGAATGATGCTGCTACCTAACGACACACCGAGATAGCGAACTCCTAAACCATAGGTCAGGCCTCCTATTCCCCATAACAAACCAAAGAAGAATGTAATTAAAAGAGTAGAAAGACCAGTGGAACTTATTATATCAGTAAAATCGGGAATGGTGAGCCATGCAGCAAGCGGGGGAACTATGAGCCAGGAAAATAATCCGCCAACGATCCAATAGCTTTCCCAATGCCATCCTTTTACTTTTTTATAAGGGATATAAAAACTGCCTGACGCAAAACCGCCGATAAAGTGGAAAATAACTCCTAATATGACTTGCATTCGTAGATTGTTTTAAAATGGCAAAAACCGGGTGATAAAAATAATATCCCTGTCTATAACCCCTATCATGTACTGTCTGTTGAAAAACGTTTTAAACATGGTTTTCTATTGCAGGTAAAACACCTCAACAAGAGGAATTGAAACCGGCGAGTTATCAGGATTCGATTCCATGATATCTTTCATATATGCCCACCATTTTTTCATAACAGGAAGTGAGGGTAACTCATCCAGCTTTTTTGCATCGGGAATTTTCAAAGAACCAAATAAAAAACCAGATGCTTCATCTAAAAAGATAGAATACTCCTGCACGCCTTTTTCTTTCAATAGCGCAGAAAGCTCGGGCCAAATTTCATCATGTCTTTTTTTGTATTCGATCTCCTTTCCTTTGAATAATTTCATTTTGAATGCTACTCTTTGCATATACTATTCATTTATTTCAAACGAATTTAATTCAGTCTTCAAAAATTCTCTAATAAATTGAAAGTAATTACCTTTCGGATGTAGAAATTTCTGCTGCTATATATGAAAAAAAATACCCTTTTCCAGTATATAAATATTGATTATTTATCAGCCACTCCTAAATATATGCAGCTGGCAAATTCAGTGATCAATGCTATTAATGAAGAAAAGATAGGGAAAGATGATCTGTTGCCCTCCATCAATGAACTCAGCTTTGAATTTGAAATATCAAGAGATACTGCGGAGAAGGGTTATAAATACCTGAAACAAATTGGGATCCTGGGTTCCGTGCCGGGCAAAGGTTATTTTGTAAAATCAACTGAGGTAAATCAACCGCTAAAAGTATTCCTCCTGTTCAATAAGCTCAGTGTACACAAAAAAATAATGTACGATGCTTTTGTAAAAACGCTGGGCGAGCTGGCATCAATTGACTTCTACATTTACAATAATGATTATACCTTATTCAAAAGGCTTATACAAAACAATAAGAACGAGTTTACTCATTATGTGATCGTGCCACATTTCCTTGATGGCGGCGAAGATGCTCATGAGATCATCAACCAGCTACCCGCTGACAAATTGCTGATGATGGATAAATTGATACCGGGCATTAACGGAAATTATGCGGCTGTTTATGAAGATTTTGAAAAAGATATTTACGATGCACTTGATCAATTAAGAGAACAGCTAAGTAAGTATCATACTATAAAAATGATCTTTCCCGGATATACATATCATCCAAAAGAAATCATAAAAGGCTTCAAGAGATTTTGTCATCAATATGCCTTCACCAGTAAAATAGTAAATGATATTGCCAATGAACCGATAAAAGATGGGGAGGCGTACATCAACTTAATGGAAGACGATATGCTGACATTGCTTGAAAAGATCAAGGCAACAAAACTAAAAGTTGGAAAGGATGTTGGCATCATTTCTTATAATGAAACACCCTGGAAACAATTTATCCTTGATGGAATAACAACGATCTCTACCGATTTTGAAAAGATGGGAACAATGACTGCTGAAATGATCCTGAACAATCAAAGAAGCCACCTGGCCGTTCCATTTAAAGTAACATTGAGAAAATCGTTGTAGAGAACGTAAAAATTATTTTAGTTTTTTGATCTGTTCATTATAATAATTTACTTCCTGCTTTACAGATAGCACATTACCTCCATGCTCTATGGAATCTCTTTCAATGTAGATATAACCATTAAAGTTTTGTTTCTTTAATTCTGCAAATATCTCAGGAAATTTTACAACTCCTGTTCCAACCACCACATCTTTCAATGTAATATCATTGTATGCAGCAATATCTTTCAGATGAACACCAAGAATATGACCCGCTAATTTTTTTACTGCATCCAATGGATCTATTCCACTTTTTGGCCAATGCCCAAGATCGGCACATACTCTGAAATTCGGATGGTTCTGCAGAGCCAGCAATGTGGTGTCAGGATTCCAGTAATGACTGAACTCTTTCCAATGTTCATGAATGGCAACCTTCATTCCGTAAGCGCCGGCAAGACTATCAATAGCATCCCACATATTCAATGGTGGTTCGGTAGTTACATATTTAGCACCAAATTGTTTTGCAATATCAAATTGCTTAACCCACGAACTTAAAGTGCTATCACCAACAATATACATCGATTCACAGATCAGCCCCTTCTGCGCTATTAATGCTTTTAGTTTTTCGATCCCGGCGGGAGATAACCGCATTATCATGGAATCTTTTAATTCCGGTCCTGCACTATGGAATGTATTTGGCTCAATATATTTTAAACCCACACTGTCAACTCTGTTCAATGCTTCAGGAAAATTTACATCATGAAATGTCCATAATGCAACTCCAAATTTCCAGTCTTTGGCAGGATCAACAGTTGATACTGTAGAATCAGATCCTTTGTTTGTTTTGTCATTATCATTACATGCGATTATAAATAACCCTGCACATAAAAGCAAAACAAGTGAGTGACGTTTAAATATTAAGATCATAAAAGTTGTTTTATAAATTAAAATTATTTGTTCCGGGTTTCAATGGATATGTTTTTCCTTTCCAGATAAATCTTCCTGAAATTTTTTCCGGCAATGTGAGTTCTATGTTCCATTTTCCATTCACCAATTTATAATTCGCTAAAATAGATCCATCCGGATGCGGCATCTTTCCATTCACATTTTTCAGATCGCCTAAATGCGGTTCGATCTTTACTTTTTTAAAACCCGGTGCATCCGAATCAATGCCCAACACAGTTCTGAAAAATTCAATATTCGGACTGGAGCCCCATGCATGGCAATCGGAACGGGCATTATCGATCTCAGAAATTTCAGCCCATGTTGTCAATCCCATTTCAATATTCTCTTTCCATTTATCCAGCCATTTTAAATAATCATTTCCCAATCCTGCTTTTATCAATGCCATGTGCAGATAATATTTAAAATAAATAGAAGCAGGAGCTAATGATCTGTCTGAAATTAATTTTTTTGCAAGCTCAGTTGCAGCAGTTCCTTTAATTGTATTGGTAAGTATTGCCAATGTATTTGCATGTTGCGAATAACGATCTTTTCTTTTGTGTCAGCATAAAGTTTTTTATCAGCATTCCAGTATTTTCGTTGAATTGTTTGCTGAAGCTGCAAAGCTTTCTTTTGATATTCATTTGCTATAGCCGGCAATCCAAGTTCTGTTTCAAGATTTGCTGCTACCTGCAATGCCCATAGTAATTGAAAGTCCAATAAAGATGAACTGCCATCTTTTCCAATTGGACCAACTCCACCCGGCCATCCTGTTTTTCCTTCCACCCAATCAGTATACATCCAGTAAGGAACATTTCTTAATGATCCTTCGGCATTTTGATATTTACTAAAGAACCATAGCACATCTCTTGTTCCCTGCAGTTTATCTTTTACAAAAGCAGCATCACCACGATACATCCAGTAATCATTTACCATTCCAATATACCAAAGAGAAAAAGTGGGAATCTGCTGCGGAGAAAAAGACGGATGACGGCTTAATGTAATACCTTCTGCCATTCTTGAATGATCCATTTGTGTGATCGCATTTCTTACCAACCGATCATCGCCACTGTTATATAAAGAAACCAATGCCTGTATGCGAGTATCGCCGATGTATTGCAATTGCTCATAATAAGGACAATCCATATAGGTTTCCCATGCACATGATCTTGCAGTTCGCCAACCCACTTCAAATATTTTGTCGAGTGTTTTATCATTCGCATCAAATGTTGCATTCAACTTGAAATGGATAACCGGTGAACAAACTATAAATATCATTAATGATCAGCGGCTCATCTTTTGTCGTTACTTTAATTTCAACATACCGAAACGTTCTCCAGTTAAGTGTGCTGAAATTCTGATCATCTTTTCCATTCGATATGATACTGTCTTTTCTGCCTGCAATAATTTTTCCCTCCACTTCATTGCGATTTCCTTTTTTAAATGTTTTACCAGGGCCATCAGGTTTTTCATTAAACAATGCTTCGGCATAAGTAAGTAAGATGCCAGCATTTTTTCCTTTACTGAAATCCAATTCAGGATATGCATTTGTATAAAAAGATTGATCAAGCAGAAATGTTGCTTTGGTATTTGCCGGGATTGTAATTGATTTTTGTGTTGCCGGAAATCCATCAGGAATCGTAATGCCTTCTGTTCTTCTTACTGAAGCAAATCGTTGCATCTCTTAATTCCATTTGTGGTAATGTGGAAGGAACCAACATCCAGTCAGCAATATCAACAGCACCTTTTGGAGTACCACCACGCCAGCCAACTCTTACAGCATTGGGCCATGCATCATCATTAAAATCATTTTTTGTCCAACCGTCCGGCATTTTATTCATATCAACTAACTCACCCGGACCAGCAACATAATAAGTATTATAACCAATACCGGTTAATGGAGTGTATGCATTATTCTTAAAACATTTCCAGGAAGTATTTGTATTTATTACCTCTTCTTTCTTTGTATTGCCCTGCATTAAAAATCCTGTTCTGTTTGATATCTGTCCTTCGGGTCTGTATTCACCTTCATTCCAAACTGTGGCTGAAATAATATTATTTCCATTGATCAAATAAGGAGCAATATCAACTGTTTCAAAATTCCAGTGAGACAGATCATTTCTTGCAGGACCAAGTGAAACAAATCTTTCGTTAATGATCAGCACATAACGATTATCTGCTGAAACATGAACAATAAAGGAATCAGGTTTTTCTGTTAACGAAATTTTTTTTCTGAAATAATATACTCCGTAAGTTTTTGCCGGTGCATCAGGAGCAGTGATCCAGTTGGCTGACCATGTATCCTTTAATAAAGATGGATTGATCGTTTGTGATAAAACGCAATTATAACAAACTAATAAACCAAGGAATAAAATAAAGATCCTTTTCATAGATAAAATTTCTACTTCATCAATTACTTTGGTATTTCAAAATGATACTTGCCCGATCCTATCTTTAATCCAATGTTCCCATCTTCACGATTGATTACTTGTACATCTTTTGATAATGTCATCCCATTCTCTTTTACCACATCTGCATTTGAAACGGGTATAAGCACTGTCGCCCTTGTATTGGGCGGGATCTCTATATCCAAAATAATTTTATTTCCTTCGATCTTCCATCCGCTGCTGGCTTTACCATAGTAAGTCTGCAAACTTGCAGATGCATTCGTTAATCCACCACCGATATGCGGTTGTATTTTTATATGCTTATATCCCGGCCCATCTTCATAGGTATCTAAACCAGCAACAACACGATACATCCAATCGCCAATAGCACCATAAGCATAGTGATTAAATGAATTCATGGATGCAGGTTCAAATGTGCTGTCAGGTTTTATTCCATCCCATCTTTCCCAAATCGTAGTGGCTCCCATTTTTACAGGATATAACCATGAAGGATAAGTTTCCTGCATCAACAATTTATAAGCAACATCAGTATATACCAAACCGGTTTAATACATGACATAAATAAGGTGTTCCCAAAAAACCGGTGGTAAGATGATTGCTATAACTTTTTATATTCTCCACTAATTTATTCTGCTGCTTGTTCACGCAAATTTTCCGGAAGCATATCAAAATTCAATGCCAGTACATAAGCTGTTTGTGTTCCTGATACCAATCTTCCATTTGGAGTTACATATTCTTTTAAAAATGCATCTTTTACATTTTTCAACAAGTGAAGTGTATTTATCTGCATCTTCTTTTTTACCCAACACTTTTGCAGTATTGATCATTATTTGTACTGAGTTGGCAAAAAAACATTGTGCAATCAGATATTTATCTGTCACTGCCGATCTTCCATCATTATCATCAAACGGACGATAGAATAACCAATCGCCAAAATGAAAACCTGTGTTCCATAAATAATTTTTACTTGCCTTTTCCATATAACCAACCCATGCTTTCATACTGTTATATTGATTCTCCAAGATCTTTTTATCGCCATAAGCCAGATACATATTCCATGGAATGATCGTAGCCACATCGGCCCAACCGGTTGCAGCCACCTGCACCGGGGCCAAGTACATTTGGAACAACAAATGGAACACTTCCGGAAGGCAATTGATCTGCTTCAACATCCTTCAACCATTTGGCAAAAAAATTATTGACGCCAAAATTGAATGAAGCTGTTCTTGAAAATGCCTGTGCATCACCTGTCCAGCCCAGACGTTCATCTCGTTGCGGACAATCAGTGGGCACATCTAAAAAATTTCCTCTTTGTCCCCATTGAATATTATGCTGCAATTGATTGATCAATGGATTTGATGAAGTAAATGTTCCGGTTGGTTTCATATCAGAATACAATGCAACGGCTGTAAAATTTTCAGGTTTTATATTCACCGGGAAACCTTCAATTTTTATATACCGAAATCCATAAAAAGTAAAATGAGGTTCAAATAATTCTTCACCTTCACCTGATAAATATATAAGTAGCGTGTTGCTTTGGCGGCCCGAAGATTTTCAGTATAAAAATTTCCATCTTTATCCAGCACCTCGGCATGGCGAATAGTTATTTTATCTCCAGCATTACCATTTGCTTTTACTATTACCCAGCCAACAAGGTTCTGTCCAAAATCAATCACCTTCTCTCCTTTTGGTGTTGTAAAAATTTTTACTGGCTTAAATGTTTCATGTTTTTTTATCGGCTCATTATAAGTGGCAGTAAAATGTCATTTGAATAATTTTGAGTCTTTACTCCCGTCCAATTTCCATCATTATAGCTTGCTGTTGACCAACCTGTTTTTTCTTCTCTTGCATCAATCGTTTCACCATTATAAATTTCTGAATAACGAATAGATCCGGTTGATGATTTCCATGATTCATCAGAAATAATAGTTGAATTGCTTCCATCTGAATAAGTAATATCAAGCTGAAATAAAAGACCTGTCTTCTTACCATAACTATTTTTATTACCAGACCATGCAAGAAAACCCCTGTACCATCCATTGCCGGCAACAACACCAATCGCATTGTTTCCACTGGTAAGCAGATCTTTTACATCATAAACCTGGTATTGCAATCGTTTATTATAACTCGTCCAACCCGGAGTTAAATAAGCATCGCCAACTCGTTTTCCATTTATCTGCGCTTCATACATGCCATGTGCGGTGATATAAACGGTTGCCGTTGCAATTTTTTTTGTGGCTGAAAATTGTTTCCTGAAATATTGTGCCGGCCGGTTAATTGAATCTTCAACAAAACCGGCTTCGATCCATTTTGCTTTCCAATCAGTGGGACTCATCATTGCAATTTGAAAAAATGCAGGCTCACTCCATGCTGATGCTTTGCCATTATTATCCCAAACTCTTACCTGCCAGGTATATTTTTTTCCGGATTGCAATGCAGTACCGGCATAAGGCACCTGTACCGATTGATCTGACGATGATCTTTCCACTCTTCCATGCTGATCCTTTTCGAGTCACTTACTGTTATTTCATAAGCAGTTTGAGAAATATTTCTTTGTTCACTCACCAATTGCCAGCTAAAACGGGGCTGTTGCACATCAAGACCAATTGGATTTGTTTGATTCTCTGTTAACAGGTTTACAACTTTCACCTGTGCCGAAATTGTTGTCGTTAAAAAAAATAAGCCGAGGAGTAGAAAATTATTTTTTCGCATGGCGCAAGCTTTGTGTGATTTTGAAATTGCCGAAATAAGATTCCCAATATAAATAAAGTTAGCAGTTATTGAATCAAAATATGTGAATTAGATGGGCACTGCAATTGATAAATGATAAAAAATATTATCGGCCATTAATGACTCGTACGAATTAAATTATTTTTACCATAATACCTAAACTTGACCATTGGTTCAACGATAATAGCCCCGATAAGTAAACTGCAGGTTCGGATTGCTGTGTCAGTTTTTTTCTTTTGCCAGGGATTAGCATTTGCAAACTGGGCTAGCCGGATACCTGATATCAAAACATCCCTTCACTTAAGCGAAGCAGGACTTGGAAGTATTTTACTTGCATTACCTGTCGGGCAGTTAGTAACGATGCCATTTAGCGGAAGACTGGTTACAAGATTCGGCAGCAAGTATGTATTAAGAGTTGCCGTTGTTGGTTATGTGCTTTCGCTTACAAATATTGGATTGGTGGAAAAGCCATGGCAATTGGCATTGGCTTTATGTGCATTTGGAATATTTGGTAATATGTGCAACATTTCTGTTAACACACAGGCCGTTCATGCAGAAGCGCTTTATAACAGGCCGATCATGGCTTCCTTTCATGGTATATGGAGCACCGCAGGTTTTACCGGGGCTCTCATCGGTTCATTGATGATGAAACTTGATATAAAACCTTATTATCATTTTTGGATAATTGCATTGTTTGCAATCACCATGATGCTGATCTTTAATAAATATCTTTTACTTACACCTACCAGCAAGTCTGCTTCATCATTTACAAAATTTAAAATGCCGCACGGTTCGTTAATGTTGTTAGGTGTTATTGCTTTTTGTTGTATGAGTGCCGAAGGATGTATGTTCGACTGGAGTGGCGTTTATTTTAAACAAGTAGTGAAGGCAGAAGGCTCGCTTGTATCATTGGGCTACGCCTCTTTTATGATCATGATGGCAACCGGGAGGTTTACCGGTGACCGGCTTGCATTGAAATTTGGTCGTAAAAAAATGGTTCAGTTAAGTGGCGTATTAATTTTCATCGGTATGATGATCGCTGTATTATTTCCTACAATAGTACCAGCTACAATTGGTTTTTTAATTATAGGATTTGGAGTAAGCAGTATCATCCCGCTTATGTTCAGCACTGCCGGAAAAATAAAAGAAGTAGCCAGTGGTATTGCGATTGCAACTGTTTCCGGTATTGGGTTCTTTGGATTTTTGATAGGACCTCCGCTTATCGGTTATATTGCTCAACTGGCAGGGCTACAATATTCATTTGCAGTGATCGCAGTATTAGGTCTTGGTATAACGTTATTGATAAATCGTATTAAAGAAATTGCATAGTCTAATTTGTAAAGAGTTCTTCAATTTGCTTTTTAACCACAGAGACACTGGATTCACAGAGAGACACGGAGACAATCTGTGTTTCCCCGTGTCTCTCTGCCACAGCCTGCCCTGATGAAGGAAGGGTGGTTTAATTTTAATCCTATGATTTTTTATTAAAATTGATAGTAATGCCAAACAGTACACCGATCGAGTAATAACTTGCTTTTGTAATAGTCGTTTTACCCTGGAGAAAGTTTTTCTCTGATGGTTCTTCTAAGTTACCATCCTGTTCATATTTATCATTACTGCCAAATCCAAACAGAATACCTGTGCTTACTGATAATCGTTTTCCGGATACATTGCCACCGACTACTGCATGATAAATATCCCAGGAAGAAATATCCGGTTTAATTCCTCTCACATCATGAACGGCTCTGTCATAAAAACTATTATCGCTGCGAAAACTCAGATCCAAAGTAAATTTGTGGTTGATAATATATTCATAAGCAACCGCCCAGTTCACTACACTTTTATTACCTGTTTTCACTCTTAAAAAATCATCACTTCCAATATCCGGGTATGCCTGTTGCGGCCTTACAAAAGCTGCAGGTTCCGCCTTTAGTATGTCATATATTTTCTGGCTGGCATAATATTGAACTGCAATTCCCAATTGTCCACGTTTCGTATCAATATTAATACCTGTTGCTGCTGACCATGGCGTTTTGTAAACTGAAGGCAATTTTTCCTGCCTGTCATTAGCCAGCACATCTATTCTTTGACCATGGTAAAGAATATTGTTTGCAGTAATATCGGCGGCCACAGTACCCTTACCAAATATTTTTAACGAAGGACTATTTAGCGCCAGCCCGATATCAAAATGATCGCCGGTGTAATAAATGCCGAGCTTTAATTGTGATCGCAAATTATCATAAGAAAAATTTTGCATGTAATCACCGCTTACAAGAGGACTGCCTGCTGTATTTAAAAACATCCGGGTAAATAAGTTTCTTTCATATGCCTGATTTCGCCAGAGAAATAAGATCGTTGCACCCAATGACCAACGATCATTAAACTTTTTTCCTATACCATAACCAAAAGTGGTTTCCGTTATTCTTGAATTCAATGATAGCTGACCGATAGCGGCTTCATCACCGGGGCTCTCGGCATCATCCACCACCGGGTAGTTGCCATCGATACGTACAAAACCGTTAAACCCATAATCTACAGATGTGGCAAACCCGTAACCCATTTTTATATTCGGGTTATTGGTTGGTATCAAACCAGAGATCAATAAAGGAAGATTTTTGAAATTATCGTTATTAAAATCTTTTTGATAGCCCAATGCATTTTCTATCCTGGTTTTTTCCAACTGGTAAAGATCTGCATTGATAGAGACCGATCCCGTATCAATAAATGCGAGACAGGCAGGGTTATAGAAAATTGCTGAATTATCCTTTACACGACCAACTACAGCGCCACCCATTAATGAAGAACGGGTTCCGAATTGCAGTGCCCAATAATGTGTATCCTGCGCTATACAACTGAAGTATGATATTAAAAGCACAGGAATAAACAAAAACTTCATAAGAGATCATTGAAGGTATGGCCGGCACGATAAAATTTCACAATACGAAAGTAAAGACTTAGAAATCGCTCCAGAAGACCATTTTAAAATAAAGGCAATCTTAATAGCAGTTTTTTCATACAGACGGCTCCACTTTATTTAGTTCCTTTAAAATCCGCAAACAGTTTATTCATATCGTCATTTGTAAGAAACTCTCCAGAATGAACGACGACCCTGTATCTGAATGTAACAGACTCGCCGGGTTTTAAAGAAAAATTCAATTCTTCTTTTCCATTGCTGAATACTTTTCTTCCCAATGGGTTTACAGCAAACAATCCATAGCCTCTTGCATGCCAGTAAGCAGGATAACCAACATTTGATGGATGATCAAAGATGCCTATCGTAATATCTTTTCCATCTTTTTTTCCTGTAAGCATTACCCACTCTCCTTTTGTACTCCAGACAGAATCTCCTTTCGTACCATTGCTGCTATAATACATTCCGGTAGCATCAGCACCCGATGGCGCAACTGTTGTTACATTTCCTTTATCATCAACAAAACTGGTTTTCTCTTTTGATGGCAACTCTAATTCCCGGGCTACTCTTATTGCAAACATCCCGTCTTTGACATCTTTAAAAATTACAGTCGAGTCTTTAGCTGTTAAAGTAGTAATGCGGTCAATGATAAAATTATTCGCTTTCGTATCTGCACTGAAGTTGAAAGTAGTCAGTTCATCAAGCAATGTTTTGTTACCAGGATTTACCCAAATAGATTTAGTAACAAGTGTAGCTTTATCACCATTTGCTTTCTTACTTACGATCTGCTGATGAATGATAGTGCCATAATGATCTCTTTTCTCAACAGGTATAGCGGTAGAGTTATTCCAGAAATCAAGACCGTTCACCGATTCATAATTAAGCCAGATACCTGTATGGTGAGGATGATCTGTTCTTTCACCGGCAATAAGCTTAAAAGGATAACTGCGTGTAACCGTTATTCCATCAATCGTATTTACCGGGAAAAGAACCGGTTTCCTGCTTGAATCAAAATTGCAATAAGCAGTGAGCAACTTATTATTAAATAAAACATCAACCTGTTTCTTATCTTTTTCAACCAATGAAAACCCAGTTGACTTTTGCGCAATAGTTATAGCACTTAATGACAGCAGGATGAAAACAGAAAATAATTTTATCATGCCTGGAGATTATATTTAAATACTTTGCCATTGGCCATTACTTCCTGTGTCTTTTCATCAAAAGTCACTTTAGCACCTGTATGTGCCGCGGCATTGGTCATAATAGTTGCAATAGAATGACTGTACCCTGCTTCCACAGGAGCATTGGGTTGTCTTACGGCTGCGTACACATTCCATCCAGTTACGAATATGATTCGATGTAAGTTTATCACCACCTGTATTCGCAGAAGCTACCACTTTCTCCACCTCAGACAAACTCATTTCAGGTAATAGATTAGGCTGCATCTTCATTTCGTCAGCAAATCTTTTTGTCAATCCACCAGTTGGTGAAACTTTATTGGTATTAAGATTTAATTCTCCGCCATTCGAATAATATATCTCTGCAGGATTCTCATCACCATTGTGCATACGTGATCCAAACGTAACCTGGAAACCTTTCGACAGATCATCTGTAGGACCATAATCAAATACTGCAGTAATTGTATCCCAATTTTTTCTTCCGTCTTTCCACATATAAATACCACCATTGGCCACCACACTTCGTGGATGCTGCAATCCGCTAAACCAATGCACCGTATCTATCTGGTGACTCATCCATTGTCCCGGCAAGCCTGATGAATAAGGCCAGAACAAACGAAACTCCAGATATTTTCTTGGATCAAACTTATCAACGGGCCGGTTCATTAAAAATCTTTTCCAGTCAGTGTCTTCTTCTTTTAATTGAGGAAGCAACGCAGGTCTGCGCCAGCGGCCGGGTTGATTTACATTCCATGTTAATTCAACCATTGTGATAGGCACCAAATTTTCCTGACCTGTATAAAATCATTTGCTGCATGATAGTTGGCACCGCTTCTTCTTTGTGACCCTATCTGAACGATCCTGTCGGATGCTTTTATGGCTTTCAACGCTGCACGATTATCTTCCATTGTTTCTGCAAAAGGTTTTTCACAATATACATCACAACCGGCTTTCACTGCTTCTATCGCATGCAATGCATGTTGAAAATCTGCAGTACTGATGAATACTGCATCCACTAATTTTTTATCATACAATCTCTTCATTATTCCGGCAGGCAACAATATCATGTCCCATTTTTTCTTTCCATATTGCAGCGCCTTCCTCTCTTCTTTTTTTCCAGATATCAGATACAGCAACCAGATCAAAATTCAATTCCTTGTAATGATTCATAAAACAGGGAATATGAGAACCGCGATGGCGGTCAGAAAAACCAACTACACCAACTCTTACACGATCGTTGGCGCCAATGATATTACGGTAGCTTTTAGCACTAAAAGCATTTGCACCCATATAAAGACCTGCGGAAGTGATCGCTGTCTTTTTGATGAACTCTCTGCGTGAATGTGACATATGATTTTAATTTAATTGTATAAAATGTAAGGACTGGTCTTATTAAAATTACATTATTTATTATTTGAAAAGTTATACCAAATGTAAGTTAGAGAATAGAAACTTCAATTTTTAAAATTTTACTGTTGCCGCAGATAACCTGCTAATGGTTTTTGGAAGTTTATATATAAGAGATTTTACTTCCTGCTATAATCATCCTGCAGTCTTACAATATCATCTTCATCACTTGGGTTTGATTCATCCGTGTGCTGCCAGATCTCCGCAACTATTCCCCAATCATCAAGACCGATCAACCGATGACGTTCACCTTGTTTGAGTTTTATAATATCGCCAACCTGTAGTGTATGACGAATATCTTCTACGTCAGTCTTACTCGTCATCACTCCCACTGTTCCATCAATACATTTCCAAATCTCCGCACGGCGATGATGGTATTGCCAGCTTAAGCGCTGATGCGGGCCAACTATTAAAATTTTTGGACTGAGCTTGTTGGTGATCTTTAATTCATTCAAATTCTCTTCTGCAAAATAATGTTGTGCAAACCGCGCCGCCTGTGCTTCGTCAATAACATAGAACCCACCCCATGGACGAGAATCGTCTTTATCAACAATAGTAAAATTAGATCGATGCAGCAATGCTGCTACTTTTTCGAAGGTTAGTTGTTTGTCTTTCATAAATATTTTCGAAGATAATATATTCAAAAACAAATTTTATGTTCAAATCAAGCCGGTTAAGAGTTATGCCATCTATATTTGTAAATAGTATTTCAATAAAACAAAGCTAATGCCCTCAATACAGGTGACAGTTCATCATAAACTTACCGAACACGAAGCAATGTCACGGATAAAAAATCTTATTACCCAATTGAAACATGATCATGGAGATAAATTAGCCAATGTGAATGAGGAATGGCATGCAAGAACCGGTAAATTTAGTTTTACTTTTCATGGGTTAGGTCTTTCAGGCACTGTCAATCTTCATCCCGGAACTGTTGAGATACATGGTAAGCTTCCACTCGCTGTTTCTTTATTCAAGGGAAAAATTAAAGATGTGATAAAAGAAAAGGCGAATGAATTATTGGATGGACCTAAAACAGAACAATGAAAGCCTGACTACGCTAAAGCTTCGTCAGGCTTGCCTCACGAAGCCTTGGCGTAGTGAAGTGGAAGCCCGATTACGCTAAAGCTTCGTCAGGCTTGCCTCACGAAGCCTTGGCGTAGTGAAGTGGAAGCCCGATTACGCTAAAGCTTCGTCAGGCTTGCCTCACGAAGCCTTGGCGTAGTGAAGTGGAAGCCCGATTACGCTAAAGCTTCGTCAGGCTTGCCTCACGAAGCCTTGGCGTAGTGAAGTGGAAGCCCGATTACGCTAAAGCTTCGTCAGGTGAATTGTCAGACTTTCGATTTAAAATTCTTTTATACAAAATAGCTTTCCCCGAACCAGTCTTAAAATATTTTTCCAAATTTCTAGCTTGGGATTCTGATTGAACTGCAACATATGAAAGCAGTTCATATGGCTTATATGGTTTTGTGGCAGTAGATAATCCTTCATTATGTTCAACAAATCTTCTTTTTAGATCATTCGTTGAACCAATGTAGATAAAATCTGAAGTCTTACTCTTTAAAACATAAACATACCACATAAACCAATTTGTATTAAAATACAAAAACTTCGTGAAAGCATGCCTTGTGAAGGCCTGCCTCACGAAGCTTTAGCGCAGTGAGGTGGAGGTGACCGGATTCGAACCGGTGTCCAAACATATTCTTCAAAAGCTTTCTACATGCTTATTTTGTTTTGAGGTTTTTCGGAAAGCAACTGGGAACAAACAACCGATTACTTCCTTAGCTGCATGGTCTTAAGCAACAGTCACAGCCTTTTGTTGCAGCATCTTGTTTTGTTTTGAGTCGGCGGCGGGGCATGGAAACAAGCGAACCGGCCCGGCGGCCCTAATGACTACCTAATCACTGATTAAGCGGCCATGGCATACTGAGTATTGCCATTTGAGTTTTTGCGTATTCAGATTAGCCTGCTAATTACGCAACGCAGAACATGCTTACACTTTCAAAGATCTATGCTGTCAAAACCATACACCCCCAGGTGATATTTTAGATTTACGATTTGAGATTTAAGATTTATAGATACCAGCTTTAGTAACTCCGATTGAGCTCCTGTTGCGTCGCAATCCTTTCATCTTCCAAATCGCTAATCATCAATTTTAAGATCAGTCTGCAAAAATAACAATGTTTTGCGAGTATTATTCTCAACGTTTACTTAAAGCTTTCATTTTTGATTTACCACCTTCAGTTCTTTTCAAATAATATTCACGTAGTTCTTTGTCATATTGGATAGCAGATTTAGCCGACAGATCAAGCAGTGTTTTCATTTGTTTATCAGCCAGGTGGCTAACCCTGGCGTTTCGTTTTGATACTGGTTCCTGAACTGTGTTCAAAAGGAGCTGTACCGCAAAAGCAAGCAAACTTTCTTGCATTAGCAAAACGTGTAAAGTTGTGTGTTTTAATAATAGCTGTCAATGCTACAACTTTGCCAACACCTTTAATGCTTTGCAGTAAATGGAAATTTTGTTTTAATGGCTCTTGTTCATCGATGATAGCATTCTATTTCAGCCATCAGTTTTTCAATTTGCTTATCAAAGTTTTTAATCAGCCGCAATTGTGTTTGCATGATGATGTCTTTTTCAGAGATGCCGATATGCCTGTATTCTTTGATAGCACAGGTTAATGAAGCTCGTTGCTTTACTAACCTGTCACGGGTAGAATGCAGCATCTGCAAGCGTTTCAAGGCATCACTGGCAGGTACATCAATTGTCAAGCTTGTCTTTTTTTTCGAAGCCATAGGCAGCAATTCTTGCAGCATCAATCTTATCAGTTTTGCCACGCACAAGCCCGATCGATCGTTTAATGGCCAGTGCATTTACTTTGGAAAAAGCAATTTGATGCTCGTGCAAAAAGCTTTCAAAACAATAACTGTAAAGTCCTGTGTGTTCCATCACGATCATTGTTTCAGAAGCATTGATTTTTTGATGCTGTAGCCATTGCAGTAAATCTTTAAACCCTGCAACTGAGTTTTCGATTTGAACGTGAGTTTTGAAGCAAATGGCAAACCAGGTCAATACTTTTTTTGGAGAGGTCGGCTCCGATGATGTGCTGAAGTTTCATAACTTTGTTTTTAAGACTTACAAAAAAGTTGCCTAGCCTAAGACCTTTAATTAGTCTTTAAGGACTTACTATTCTAAATGGGCCTTGGCAACCGTGGATGGAGAGCGGGGACTAATACACAAAATAGATCTAACAATCTATGTCTTCGTAAAGTTCACCCCAGTTTCCTTCCACAAAATTCATCAAGCTGTTTCTACTAGATTGTTCTTACTCTCCTTAAATAAATTATTTTTACCCAATGACAAACCCGTTGAATATCTATCAGCAGCAAATTGCAAAACATAAGACCGAATTAAAAAAGTTGGAGAAAAGAGGAGTAATGTTTGGCTGGCTACGATTTTTAAGTATAGCTCTTGCATTTGTAAGTATATGGTGGATCTGGAAAAACGGATCATACATCCTGCTTCCTGTAACCGTTTTATTCATTGCATTATTCCTATTCATCCTTGCAAAACACCTTGCTAATAATGCCGCCATTGAAAATCTTCAACGACTGATCGGAATAAATGAAACAGAGATACAGGTGCTCGGTCATCATATTACACATTTGCCTGACGGTTCAGAATACAAACTCGAACATCATGAATACGCAAATGATCTTGATATTTTCGGCAGGGCATCATTGTTTCAATATGTCAATCGCTGTACATCCCAACAAGGAAAGAAATTATTTGCAGGCTGGTTATTAGCCCCCCCTTCTTCTGAAATAATTACAGACCGACAGGAAGCAATAAAAGAATTGTCGCAGAAATTTGAATGGAGACAGCAATTACAATCTTATGGCTTTGCTCATTCGATCAATATTGATACAGAAAGAAAAATTGAGAACTGGTTGCTGGAAGATTTTCAGTTCATGAATAAACCACATTGGAAACTGCTGCGATTCATTTTACCTGCTATCAGCTTTGTATTATTAACTCTGCATCTCATAGATATTATTCCTTCTGCCATATTTTATCCATCAATATTTTTGATGCTTGTGATCTCATTTGGCATTTCCAAATTGGTCACACCTTCATTTACAAAACTGAATAAAGTAGCGCCGCAACTCGAAACACTTTCAGATAGTGTATCATGGATAGAAAAAGGAGATGTTAAAAGCAGGATGCTTGTTGAATTAAGATCTAAATACATAGATGGATCAGTTCTCTCATCACAGACAATTAAAAAACTAAAAAAGATATTAGACAATACAGATATACGTTTGAATCCTCTTGTATTTATTCCACTAAATACTTTTTTGTTTTGGGACCTGCAACAGGTAATGATATTAGAAAACTGGAAAAAAGAAAACAAAGAACATATCGGTGACTGGTTTCATTCTTTAGCTGAAATAGAATCGCTTTCATCACTTGCTAATCTTTCTTTCAATCATCCCGATTGGTGCTTCCCAACAATTTCAAAAGAACACGGAACAGTTGTCGCAGATTCATTGGGTCACCCGTTAATTCCTAAAGAAAAATTGGTGACCAATTCTTTTTCTACCGAAGGGAACGAAGGATTGAACTTAATAACCGGTTCAAACATGGCTGGCAAAAGCACTTTCTTAAGAAGTGTTGGAGTGAATATTGTTTTAGCCATGATGGGTTCGCCTGTTTGTGCAGGATCATTTACTGTTTCAAATATGAAAGTGATCAGCAGTATGAGAGTAAATGATAACCTGGAAGAAAACACGTCTACATTTTATGCAGAACTAAAAAAGTTGAAAGAAGTTATCGAAGCAGTTTACAGGAATGAAAAGGTTTTTCTTTTACTTGATGAAATTTTAAGAGGTACTAACTCCGCTGACAGGCACACAGGATCAAAAGCATTGATAAAACAATTGATACATCATAATGCCGCTGGCCTGATCGCCACACATGATCTCGAATTGGCAAAACTCGCTGATGAGTTTCCTTTAAAACTTCACAACTACCATTTCGATGTGCAGGTTGCCGGAGATGAACTTTATTTCGATTATAAATTAAAAAAAGGCGTCTGTACGAGCATGAACGCCTCTTTATTAATGAAGAAGATCGGAATTGAATTGTAATAATAGAGACAGGGGATGCCTGTCTCTACTAAAGAGAATATTATTTAAACAATCGCCATACATCAAGACCAAGCGCATAGGCCATCAATCCCATCAATAACACCATGCCCACCATTTGCGCATATTCTAAAAACTTATCGCTTGGTTTGCGACCTGTTATCATTTCAGCCAATGTAAATAATGCATGACCGCCATCTAAACCCGGTATTGGTAATATATTCATGAATGCAAGAATGATACTGAATATCGCAGTCAAAGTCCAAAAGATTTGTGGATCCCAAAATGGAGGATAGATACCGCCAATACTTAATACACTTCCTAAAGATTCACTTGCTTTTGCTTTACCAGTGAATAATTGCCGAAGTCCTGTAACATATCTTCCTAATGTTGACCAGCATTCCATAAAACCAGCAGGCACGGCTTGTAAAAAGCTATACTTTTCAGTCTCATAATGGATACCAAGATCTTTTTCTGTTTTCAGTTTTATTCCAAACTTACCGTTCTTATCCAGGCGAACTGTCTTTGTTAACGTATCGTTTCCCCTTAGTAGCTTAACCTTAACATCCTGATCTTTTTTATCCTTAATAGCTTTTGCGACCTGGTGATAAAAAGATGCGTCTGTGTCGTTGATAGCAATAACCCTGTCACCCGGCATTAAACCTGCTTTTTCTGCACTGGATCCTTTTGCATCAAACTCTTTAACAATAAAAGGAACCCTGGGAGCAGTAAAACTTCCCGAACTTCTTGTATTTAATTTCCTGGTTAATCCTTCGTCAAGTTTTAAGACAATAATACTATCACCACGTTTTACAGTAAGACTCTTTGCCTCTTCCAGAATTATTTGACCCTTTAATGTATTTATGTTTTTTAGATCAGTAGTGTCCACTTTTAAAACAATATCACCATCTTTTAATCCAACTGTTTTTGCAAGACTATCAGTTGCTAATCCATATATCGCATTTTGTGGTGGCAAATATTCCTTTCCCCATATCCAAAGAATAAATACGAAGATTATGATCGCAAGAATGATATTGATAATAATACCACCAAGCATAATGATCAATCGTTGCCATGCCGGTTTACTTCTGAATTCATATGGCTGAGGAGGAAGCTTCATTTGTTCCTTATCCATGCTTTCATCGATCATGCCGGATATTTTTACATAGCCTCCTAATGGTATCCATCCTAAGCCATATTCTGTCTCTCCTTTTTTCTTTTTCCAAAGTGAGAACCATGGATTAAAAAAGAGATAGAATTTTTCTACACGGCAACCAAACCATTTTGCTGTAATAAAATGTCCGAACTCATGCAATAAGATCAGGATCGAAAAAGAAAGGATGAATTGTGCAGCTTGCATAGGCACTGAACTCCAGTCTATAGCTAATAACGTCATAATTTATACTTATTCCGCCGTAAGGCAGACTTTTAAATTTAAAATGTTGGCAAATATCTTTTAAAAAATGTTAGTGAAACAGAAAATTTTACTAATTCCCCTTTCGGGGGTTAAGAGGTTTTATAACTTAATTATATCAGCGGCAAAACTTCTTGCTTCGCCGTCACTTTCAAAGTAATCATCCATTGAGGGTTTATCTATGAAAGGCACATGCTGCATTGTTTTTTCGATCAGGTCGGTCATTTCAAGAAACCCGATCCTGTTTTTCAAAAAAGCATAGACGGCAATTTCATTAGCGGCATTCATTACACAGGGCAGGTTGCCGCCTTTGTTCAATGCTTCTATTGATAAAGCAAGATTTCGGAATGTCCGGATATCAGGTTCCTCAAATGTCAGCGTATTCATCTTTTTGAAATCAAACCGCGGGAAATTATTATGAATACGTTGGGGAAATGCCAATGCATATTGAATAGGCAATTTCATATCCGGCATTCCCATCTGCGCTTTTATACTCCCATCTTCAAACTGCACCATGCTATGAATTACACTTTGCGGATGAATGATCACTTGTATCTGATCGGGCCGAAGATTGAACAAATATTTTGCTTCGATCATCTCCAAGTCCTTTATTCATCAGCGTGGCAGAATCAATAGCTGATCTTGGCACCCATGTTCCAGTTAGGATGCTGCAATGCATGTTCTCTTTTTACATTCACCAAAAAATTTGGTTTTCTTCCAAGAAAAGGACCGCCTGATGCAGTGAGAATAATTTTTTCAATACGATTTCTTGTTTCACCGACCAGGCATTGAAAAATAGCCGAGTGTTCTGAATCAACAGGAATAACAGGCGCCCTGTTTTCCATTGCCCGTTGCATTATAATATCACCGGCAACTACCAACGTTTCTTTATTTGCCAGTGCAATCGCTTTTACTATTTTCAATTGCTTTCAATGTTGGTCTTAATCCTGCAAAGCCAACAATAGCTGCCAACATCAGGTCATAACAATCCATTGCCGCAACTTCTTCCAATGCTTTTTCACCAGCAAAAAACTTTCACATCAGTAGAGGACAATGCATCTTTTACTTTCTGATACCTGGTTTCATCACCAATAACAACAATATTGGGATTGAATTGCAAAGCCTGTTGAATAAGCAATTCATCATTTGTTTGTGCAGTGAGTACCTCAGCAGAAAATTTGTCGGGATTAGCTGCAATTACTTCCAAAGCCTGTGTACCGATAGAACCGGTAGAGCCAAACAAGGCAATTCTTTTTATACCACCTACATTTCCCTGCGCTTTTTTCGCCGGGGATTCAGACGGTGTATCTTCAAAAAAGACTTTCATTTATTATCAGCTAATTTACTTTGATTAATTATTATCGCTCCATTTTTCCAACTCATCTGCAATTTTACGATCATTGCTTAGCCTCGGCACTTTATTTTGTCCACCCAATTTACCGATTGATTTCATGTAATCAATAAAACCATTTTTCCTGACCGCTGTAATTTTTAATGGCGAAAGGATATTCCCGCTGATCAGGTCGTCATAATACACATTCTTTTTCCTGAGATTGAACTCCACTTTATTTGCAAATGAATTAATATCTCCCGGCCTGTTCTCAAATTCAATGAACCATTCATGATATGACTTGCCTTCATTTTTACTTACAAATGGAGCCACCGTGAATTCTGTAATTTGAACATGTTCTTCTTCCGCCGCTTTCAAAATACTGTATTCTACTTCTTCACCGATCACATGTTCTCCAAATGCTGAAATAAAATGTTTTGTTCTTCCTGTTACCACTAATCTATAAGGATCGGTAGAAACAAATTTAACTGTATCGCCAAGATTATAACCCCAAAGACCTGCATTGCTATTAATGATCATTGCATAGTTCTCTCCCACTTTCACATCTTTTAACTGAGAGCCTTGTTGGATTATCATTATAAATTTCTGCAGCTGGAATAAATTCAAAAAATATGCCGCTATTGGTATTCAACAAAAGTCCTTCTGCATTTTGAGAATCCTGGAAAGCAAAAAATCCTTCACTGGCCGGGAACAATTCTATGCAATCAATTTTTCTTCCAATGCTTTCAAACAACTTTGCTTTGTATGGTTCAAAATTCACACCACCCTGCACCATCACACTGAAATTAGGAAACAGTTCGCCAACTTTTTTACCACTGCGTTTTATCAATTCATCAAAATACATCTGCATCCATGGTGGTATGCCGCTGATGAGTGTCATATCCTGCTTGATCGTTTCATCTACTATCTTATTCAATTTAGTTTCCCAATCTTCAATACAATTTGTTTCGTAAGAAGGCATTTGGTTCGATCGCAAATATTTCGGCACATGATGATTTACTATTCCACTTAATCTTCCGGTTGGAATATCACCGACTCTTTCTAATTCAGGTGAGCCGGATAAAAAGATCAGCTTACCATCTGCAAACCGGCTATTGCCTGTTTCTGCCATATAACAAAGCAATGCATTGCGGGCAGTATTGATATGATTTGGAATAGAGTCTTTTGTGATCGGGATGTATTTGGTACCGCTTGTAGTGCCGGAGGTTTTGGCTAAATAGATCGGTTTGCCTTTCCATAAAACATTATGCTTACCCTCCTTTATTTTATTGATCCAGGGGCGCATTTGCTCATAATCCTGGATGGGGATGGCCTGTTTAAACTCTTCATAATTAGTCACTTTATCCAGCCCCACGGACTTGCCATATTCTGTGCCCTTTCCAACTTTTATAAGCTGGTTGAGAATATTTTCCTGGTCGGACACGGCGGTTGCCATGCCTTTCCGGATACCTTTATATATATATGAAGCGAACGGTTTTGCTAAAAACGACTTGATTTTCATACCCTAAGTAAAACGTAAGCTAAGATGAATTTGCAAATATAAAAGAAGGCATTTCAAATCAACAGAGTGTGAATATAAATCTTTGATAATCTGTTTGCCGGAAAGGCATTTCCCCTTACCTTTGCCATCCTTAATTTTAAAGCTATGATAGCAGTTGTAAAAATAGCCGGACAGCAATATAAAGTGGAAAAAGACCAAACTTTGTATGTGCCACATATTGAAGGCAATGCCGGTGATAAAGTTGATCTCGAAGTGTTGATGGCTGACGCTGATGGTACAGTTTCTTTAGGAGCTGATATAAAAGCAAAAGTAAAAGCTGAAATACTTGAGCATGTAAAAGGCGATAAAGTAATTGCGTACAAGCAAAAAAGAAGAAAAGGATTTCGTAAAAAGAAAGGACATCGTACGTTGTACACCCAAATTAAGATCAATAGCATTAAATAAATTTTGAAAAGTGCAATTGGGAGATTTTGAAATTTAATTTCCCAATTCCAAAATTTCTCAATTCCAAAATTCTCAAACTATGGCACATAAAAAAGGTGAAGGCAGTGTAAAGAATGGTCGTGACTCACAAAGCAAACGCCTTGGTGTAAAAATTTTTGGTGGTCAACCTGCTATTGCTGGCAACATCATCGTTCGTCAACGTGGCACTGTTTATCATCCAGGAAAAAATGTTGGCGTTGGTAAAGATTATTCTTTGTTTGCATTGACTGATGGCATGGTTGAATTTAAAAAAGGAAAGAACGACAGAACATTTGTTTCAGTAGCTCCTGTTGAAGCATAAAGTTTTTTTCTTTGAATCAGTGATCATCATCACTGAAAAAAATCTCAAACGCTTTGCAAGTTGAGTGATGTTGAAAAAAGTAATCAACATCGCGGATTTAACTTTGTGGAAAAAATTTTTGATAGTTTGAATAATAATTCTATTTTTACTATTGTTAATTATTTCTAACCATTTAAATTCTAAACACATGGCAACAAAGAAAAAAGCAGCTAAGAAAAAAGCAGCTCCTAAAAAGAAAGCAGCTAAGAAGAAAAAGTAACTTAACCTTTCTCATAAAAGTCCCTCGCAATGCGGGGGACTTTTTTTTGCAACCCCTATCCCCTAAAGGGGAATAAGGAAATGAAAATATGATGAAGCAACCCCTACCAGTTTTGAAATTATATTGTCTCTTCCATTGGTAAATTTGTTTGGGTTTGAGCTTATACATTTAATAACTTGGTACACATTTTCAAATAAGAATCTCAAAAACTCCCCTTTAGGGGTTGGGGGTATTTATGGATAATTATGCCATTGCAGAAAATTTTTCCCTTCTTTCCAAGCTCATGGATATTCATGGTGATAATTCTTTTAAAGCAAGGATCTATGGCGCTGCTGCATTCAATATAGAAAAACTTCCCAACCAGCTTGCCGACACTCCGGCTGAGAAAATTGCTTCAATTAAAGGAATTGGAGATAGTACAGCAAAGAAAATTGCTGAAATGCTTGAAACCGGCAAACTTGGAGTTTTAAGCGAATACATAGAAAAAACACCGCCAGGTGTTATTGAAATGCTGAACATAAAAGGAATTGGTCCAAAAAAAATCCAAACCATTTGGAAAGAAATGGGAATTGAATCAATTGGTGAATTGTTGTATGCATGTAATGAAAATCGTTTAACACTTTACAAAGGCTTTGGTGAAAAAACACAAGCGAATGTGCAGGAGTCAATAGAATTTTATCAAAGTCAGCAGGGACATTTTTTATATGCTGAAGCAGAAGTCATTTACCCTCAAATAAATTCTTACCTGCAAAAACTTTTTTCGCCTGAGAAAGTTCATGTTACAGGAGCTTATCGCAGGCAGGCTCTTACTATTGAAGAAATGGAGTTTGTTGTTCTTGAAAACAACGAGACAATAAAACCAAAATTTCAAACAGCACAACCGCCTGATCTATTAGAAGAAAAAGAAAATACTATTTTATATAAGCTAAAAAATGGTTTAAAACTTCGATTGCATACTGGCCAGGGAAAGATGGACGAAAGATTATTCACAACTTCTTGTTCAGAAGATTTTCTTAAAGCCTTTCAAAGTTCTTTTCCTTCTGTAAAATACTCAGGTAAAGAAATTGGCGACGATTCAGTATTTACACAGGCAAAAATTCCCGTGATCCCTGCATTCATGAGAGAAACAGCTGCTGTGATCGAAAAAGCCAAAAACCTGCCTGCCGGCAGGCAGGAAAAAAATTGGCCGGATCTGATCCAACCCGAAGATGTAAAAGCGATCATTCATAGTCATAGCAAATGGAGTGATGGAGACAATACGTTGGAACAAATGGCAGAAGAATGCATAAAGAAAGGACTTGAATATTTAGTTATTTCTGATCACTCAAAAGCGGCTGCCTATGCAAATGGACTTACAGAGGAAAGAATAAGAGAACAACACAGGCAGGTGGATCAATTAAATGAACAATACAAACCATTTAAAATTTTCAAAAGCATAGAATGTGATATCCTTGGCGATGGTTCGATGGATTACAGCAATAATATTCTTTCAACTTTTGACCTTGTGATCGCATCCGTACACAGCAACCTAAAGATGTCGGAAGAGAAAGCAATGATGCGATTAATGAGGGCTATTGAAAATCCTTACACAACGATCTTGGGACATATGACAGGTCGCTTATTACTAAGCCGAAATGGTTATCCTGTTGATCATAAAAAGATAATTGATGCCTGTGCAGCCAATCATGTTGTGATCGAATTAAATGCACATCCGCGTCGTCTTGATATTGACTGGAGATATATTGAATATGCAATTGATAAAGGTGTTTTGATCTCTATTGATCCGGATGCCCACTCACTTGATGGTTACAATGATATAAGATACGGTGTACTTGCGGCCCAAAAAGCGGGGCTTGACCAAAGAACAAAACCTTAGCAGCTTTTCATTAAAAGAATTTGAGAAATTTCTTGCCGATAGAAAGAAGAAGAAAAAGATCTAATTGGCAACCGGCAGCTCAACATAAAAAGTACTGCCCTCTCCCGTTTTTGTTTCAAACCATATCCTGCCGCCAGCTTGTTCAGCTATCCCCTTACACATTGCAAGACCAAGCCCTGTACCAGATGATTTAGTTGTAAAATTTGGGATAAATATCTTTGACTGCATTTCTTTAGGAATACCTGCGCCATTATCCTTTACACTTATTTGAACTACTCCATCAACCTGTACTTCATTCAATTCTATCTTGCAATTACCATTACTATCGCATGCTTCAATGGCATTTTGAATAAGATTGGTAAACAGTCGGTTCATTTGTGTTTTGTCAGCCCTTACCATTATTTTACCGGGTACAGTATTCAATCTCACTTCTCCATCATGACTTGTTTTATAAAGATTATCCAATGAGTGGATCACTTCATTAATATCAAATGTTTCAATATTGGTATTGCCGATATTTGCAAACTGTGAAAAGTCAAATGCAATTTTTGATAAGTGGTCGATCTGTTCAACCAATGTCTTTGCTACTTTTCCCGTCAGCTCTTTTACATTATCCGAATTATTATCTATTGATTTTTGCAAAAATTGTATGCTTAGTTTCATTGGCGTCAGTGGATTTTTAATTTCATGCGCCACCTGTCTTGCCATTTCACGCCACGCTCCTTCCCTTTCACTTTTCGCCAAAGCTTCAGCACTTCCTTCCAGTTTCTTCACCATTTTATTGTATTCTCTTACAAGCCCCCCGATCTCGTCATTTCTTTTCCAGACTATTTCTTCATTTGTTTGCCCAAGGTTTACTTCTCTGCATTTTATCACTGATAAGTAGAGAATGATCGTGTAACACGATTTGTAATAAATAATGCGATAACACCTGCAATCAAGAAAAATAAATGCATTCAGGTTAATAATGGTGACAAGGAAGTTGGATATCTCTTGTTTCAATTCCTGTTGAGATAAAAAATAAGGGATATTAATATAGGCATAAGCGATCCCGTCATTTTCCTCTTAACGGGGCATAAATACTCATATAACTAATATTGTCCAGTTTTTCCTGCTGCACATGCTGAACATGATGTTCCTGTTAAGGTAATAAAACGCCCAGGATGCATTTTTTTACTCAAAAACTCTTCCCTGTATACCACAGGTTGTGAAGTAACATGTAGTGATCCACTCGTATCATACACATTCACATCTACCCCATGTATTTCGGCAACATCATTCACCAGGTTTTGAATGTCTTCGTTTGAAACAGAATCATAAATTGCAATTTATCATCCAATTGCAGTCGATCAACAAGTCTTTTTTCCATTTCATTCATCATTACTTCCATTGTTCTGCTTAATTTCTCCCTGTTGCCCTGCTTGTAACGAAGAATAAAAAAAGAGATGGTTGATACACCAATGATCAAAAAAGAAAGTATGCTGATAAAAATTATTGTACTGTGAATTTGTGTACGGATATTCCATTCTAATATCCGTCGAACTTCTCTTACATTTCCCCCCATGCGTAACAATAAAAGAAAGAGGTTGAAAAAAGCTACAAGGAAAAGGAACACACAGAAAATATAAGAGAACAAAGTAATGGCTTCCAGTGCGTCCGCTTTTTTTCTTGCAACTACTATTATTTTACTGCTTTTGGCTTTGTACCAAAGTTCAGTATAGTTAGGTTTTGCAATTTTTGCAATAGTTTCCTCGGGTATGTCATTTGAAACAAGCGTAGTAGGAAATGGATATTGATTTCTTGCGTCAACCGATAACTTGCCGTCAAAATATGTGGCCCATGAATAAATGCCACCTTTTTCAAAATCGGTATTTTCTGATCCCCTGAAAAGTTTTGCAACAAGTACTTCCTTGTCATATTGCTCAAGCTCAGATACTATAAATAAGTAACCAAGTATTTTTTGACTATCATCCTTTATCGTTCGTTCAAAAATATAAGTGTATTTATCAAACCCTTTTTCAACATAATAAAGTACGCCTTCCGAAGGCTTGGCTTGCATTGTCAAAACTGTCTCAATTGTATTGTAACTTTCGGGATCCTCATTGAAAAGCGATTTTTTGTCTGCATCAAACAAATACAAATGGGATTTATAATTTATAGGGAAATCGCTTTTGTGCATAATACTATCTCTCAATATAGCAGCCTGGTCAGGGTCTTTAAAACGATAAAAGTTAGAGGATAAAAAATCATTATCAAGCCATACAAATGCAACATTTAATTCTTTTGCACTTGTAGGATCTGTTCTCTCATCTATCTTACTGGCTATATTAATTCTACTCTGCCATTCCTTTTCACGGTTTGCATCAATGATAATCGCTGTGATAGAAACTGAAAAAATGAATATCCAGAATAAAGCACCGGCCATTGTCTGGCGTTGATTACTTATCCCAAATTTATTGAGCCTCGATAACCATATATAAACGATCAGCCAACCAAGTACATGAATATAAAACGGAAGCAGTGGATCATTTACCTGAAATGTGAGAAATGTGAGACCTGCAATTGCAATTATAAAATAAACCGGATAAAAATTATTATTGAAAACAACCGAAAACAACGGAGTCATGATCCGCATAAAGTAATAATATCCTACTGCCAAAATTGCCAACGCAATAAAACCAAAAACTGTAAAAGGGGAAAGACTGAAAAAATTGATCACATCAAATGAAATAGTAGAATGAGCTGCAATGCTCCTGATAGTAAAAGCAATAATAAAAGTTAGTACGACTACAGACAAACTTGCAAAACCTCCGATCAGCTTACCTATTCTGCCTGAAGGCACATTGTAAAAACCCGTCCGCTGTAGCTTATGCAATGAAAATAATATCAGCCAACTGAAAACACATGCATTAATAAGAAGATCACCTAAAGATTTATGAATTTCACTCGAAGCATAATTCGAAGGATCAAACAATTCAAATTGGCGCAAGTTAACCGGGAATGGGAAAAAGTAACTTATCAAACGCAGGGAAATCAATACTACAAACAAAAAGATCAAACCTTTCCAAAATCCAAATCGCCCTGCAGTCCTTTCGGCAAGCAAATGAATATAGATGAACAACAATACGATCGCTGCCAATCTCAGGTAAACAGAAATATTTTCAGTAGGCTTATCAATGCGACTTTTAGGAGAAATATAAAAAAGTGTTGTACCCGAAATACCTTTGATCGGATAGTCTGTTGTAAGCCCGGAAATCGAAATATTTGCGCTGGCATCATGCTCAAATTTATCAGGCAAATCGGAAAAATAGTGATACATGATCGGTATCATTCCAATAGCAATGATGGAATCGCCATTTTCATCGGGCAAAGTTTTTTTAATGCATATATAAAATCCGTTGCCTTTTTCAAGCTGCTTGAAATATGTGGTGTCGGTCAGTGTAAATAGCTGGTCAGGTGGGTAAGTTCGTTGATTACTCCAGAATAATGGACCCGTGGCTAAGCTCAATCTCTTGAAGATAAATAAGCCAGTCGTTTTATTGGCCAATTGCTTTAATTCATCTGCCGATTCATTTCTTTTTACCAATTTATTTAATAAAGAAGTATCGCTGGAAAACTCATCAAATTCTTTTTCTCTTTCATGTATATAGTTCTCCAAACTTTTGATCTCAGCTTTTAGTGAATTGATTGGCGAGATCTTTGGTGCAAATAAAAAAGACAGCAGGTATAAACTAACTGCACCCAATAACCAACTATGTGGTTTGGGAAGAATATGACTTAATTTTTTCAAGTGCTCAGGTCCGTTTTTTTATACTGTTCCAGATGGAATCCATTTCTGTAAGGGTCATATCAGCCAGGTCTTTTCCGCTCTGTGTGGCCTCTTCTTCCATTTGGGTAAAACGCCGGATGAATTTTTTATTGGTCACTTCCAGCGCATTTTCGGCATCAACACGCAAAAACCGTGCATAATTGATCAAAGAAAATATAAGGTCGCCAAATTCCTCTTCCACTTTTTTATGCTGTATCGTAAAATCATCCTGACCTGCTGATTGCCAATCGCCAATTGCAGACTTTAGCTCACCCATTTCTTCTTCCACCTTTTCCCAAACCTGGTCTTTATTCTCCCATTCAAAACCAACTTGCTTTGCTTTTTCCTGCAGTCGCATTGCTTTTACCGTTGCCGGCAATGATTTTGGTACGCCACTGAGAATAGATTTTTTACCTTCTTTAAGTTTAAGTTTCTCCCAATTTCTTTTTACATCTTCTTCATCATTAACTTTTACATCACCATAGATATGCGGATGTCTTGCGATCAGTTTTTCACTAATACCATTGATCACTTCTTCCAGTGTAAATTGTATTTTGCTCAACTTCCGATCTTTGAATAGAAAACAATATGCAATAACAGGTCGCCAAGTTCTTCTTTAATGCCTTTCCAATCTTCCTCTGTAATAGCATCCGCCAATTCGTATGTTTCTTCTATCGTCATGTGCCGCAAAGTTTGGATCGTTTGTTTTCGGTCCCAGGGACATTTTTCCCGCAGGTCATCCATTATGGAAACAAGTTTTAAGAATGATCCGGATAAATTTGACATATTGAAATTTTAGATCTGGTAAATAGTAATTGCTAAAAACAAAGCAAACAATAATGCAAGTGAAACAAAGCAAAGGACATTAAAAATTATAAATTTTATGATCGTTTTTCCCCACCCTTGTTTATAAAAATTTTTAATTGCTTTTAACGTATAAAAAAGTCCTGTTAATATCAAAATAGTCTGCGCAAATCCTATTCCTTTCCAATGAGTTTGTTCTTCCAGTTTATCCAATCCAAAATAAAAAAGCAGGAACAGGAATGTAAAAACGTAGAGGTGAATAAGAAATACACCATGATCGGCAAAGTAGTATTGTTTTCTGTGCCGTATATAAAGCAGTTTCAGGAATAAAGCATAAAGTGGCAATGAAACAAACAAAAGGTAGGGAATCGAATGAATAAATTTATTGATCAGCTCGATCGCTATTTTTTGCTGGTCACCTTTATACTTTTCATTTAGAGCGACTGATCTTCTTGTGAACATCTTTGTTAAGCCTGCATCCCGTTTACTTTCTGGTAATGCTTTCTGAACTGAGTCGTATTCTTTTAAAGTTTGATAATTGCTTACATCACCTCCCATAGTAAAATTAAACCCTCCTTTGTTATTTTTCGGCTTTACTACTGAATCAGGTTTTTTGTTTTCATCCACTTCATCATATCCTAAAAGTTCAAGTCCTTTTATTATTCCCGCTGAGTCTTCTTTTGTTTTTGCATTCTTAAAAGCTTCTT
Organism: uncultured Bacteroidota bacterium; assembly: GCA_963746915.1. Taxonomy (GTDB): domain Bacteria; phylum Bacteroidota; class Bacteroidia; order Chitinophagales; family Chitinophagaceae; genus VBAS01. The sequence continues at coordinate 498,957 of CAVVDD010000007.1, forward strand.
CTTTGATCGTACTAAACCCTTTTTCTACTTTGGCTTTTTGATCGGCAATTGAAACATCATTTTCAGAAACATGAAACATGGAAAAAAATACAAGAAAGAAAACGGCTGAAGTAAAAACATACATCCGCACCGGATGCAGGTATTTTTTCCTGCGACCAAGCATATATTCCCTCGATAAAAAACCAGGTTTGAATAAAAGATCCTTCAAGGTGACAAAAAAACTTCCATCGAAATGGGTGATATCGTAAAAAAAATGTGTGAACATGTGCCAGAAGGTTTCCTTTGGCTCCGTATTCTCTTGTCCACAAGCCTGGCAATAACGCCCCAACACCGTAGCATTACAATTAAGGCAATTAGTTTCTTTCCTCAATGGGGTATGACTCACCTTTAATTTTTCTTAAAAATAAACAAGAAACACTTAACAGCATTTCTTTTTCGTTATAGACAGTTTGAAGTACTTTTGAACTGAAATTCATTCCAATGAAGAAACTGCCGTTTTTGTTCTTGCTGCTATTTTATTTTGCAGCCAATTCCCAATATTATTATAAAGATCTTGTTGCAGCAGCCGATATTACCCGGCTAATGAAAACATATACCGCTAACAACATCAAAAAAATTACAGCCAAAGGCATCACACCAGAAGGCGGAGCCAGTTCCGACTTTAGAGAAGTGGGTGAAATAAATGGACCGACTTTGAAGGTCACAACGAATAACAATAAAGCTATTGCCACATTAAAATATACTTTTAATGATCTTGGTCAATTGATCAGTTCGGTTGATTCAGCAATAAATGTTAAAAGCACCAGTACATATACTTATGATCCAAATGGAAAAATAATTTCTATCAGTAATTCTGCAACTGATGCAGATAGCAGCGGCGATTTTTCACAAACTGAAGTTCATCAATACGTTTATAAAGATGGCAAGCTTGATAAAATGTGGCGTATCATCAATAAGAAAGATAGTCTTGAAGTAAGATTTGTAACAGATGAAAATGGGAATGTAATTGAAGAAAGAAATTTCAAACGTGGTGTTTTAGCAGATCCCATTTATTATTATTATGATGACAGGAACCGCCTTTCTGATATTGTTCGCTTTAATTATAAAGCCAACCGGCTCTTACCTGATTACCTGTTTGAATATGACGATAATGACAGGGTGATCCAGAAAATAACAACAACTTCAGGCAACAATCTTGGCTATCTTACATGGCGATATTTATTTGATGAAAAAGGTTTAAAAACAAAAGAGGCTTTGTTTAACAAAGACAAACAACTCCAGGGCCGGATAGACTATTCTTACAACTAAATAGCGTTCATAGTATCATTTTGCAACCTGACCTGTCTCAATGTAAATTTGGGATAATTTATATTTCTTTATAAAAAAGAGACCATGGTTGCAAAAAAGAAAACCTGGAAAGAAAAACTGGCCGATAGTAAAGACCTTCCGAAAGTTGAAAAGATCCCATTGCGAATGCAAAAGAAATTCGGCAAAGGCACAATGGTAATTCCTTCACCAAAAGAAGTAGACACAATAATGAAAAAAGTGGGGCCAGGTAAACTCGTATCTATAAATCGTATCAGGGAAAAGATTGCGAAGAAACATTATACTGATATTGCCTGCCCGATCACCACTGGTATATTTTCATGGATAGCCGCACATGCAGCTGATGAGGATATAAATACGGGAGTGAAAAATTTTACTCCTTTCTGGCGTACTGTAAAAGAAGGTGGCATTATTAACGAGAAATATCCCGGTGGCATAGAAAGGCAAGTTGTATTGCTCGAAAGTGAGGGGCATCACATTGTGCAGAAAGGGAAAAAATGGGTTGTTGAAAATTGGGAGAAATCACTGATACAGTAATGAAAGAAAACAACCCGATATTAAAAAGCTGGCTTCAACAAGAAAAAGTTTTCAATGACAATCTTATAATCAGCCGCAAAAGGCCCGCAAAGATCCCGGTGCATGATCTGCGTGTTGCAGTTAAAAAGATGAGAAGTTATTTACGTTTAAAAGAAGAAATAACAGAAGACAAATGGAAAGAATCGTTCTCAAAAATATCTGCATTATTCAAATCATTCGGAAGACTGAGGGACTATGATATGTCGCTTACTCTTATAAGAAAATGGGAGCGAAAGGAATTATTGTCTTTTATTTTCTTTAAAGAATACTTATCTATCAACAGATCACTTGCACGAAAATGGGCGAAACAGGATGCCTTAAAATTTAATGATCAGGAACCGGATGTTTTTAACCAGCAATTTGATTTTCTGCCGGGTAGTAAAGAAGAAATTTGTGATAAGATCATTCAATTATCTGCATTGAAAATAAAAAAAGTAAAAACGCTGGCTAAGCATTTTCATAAAAATGCACATGAAATAAGAAAGCAACTTAAAGATGTTTATTACTGGTTAAAAATTTGTCCAAAAGTTATGGCTGAAAGCTTTATTAATATGAAAGCTCTTGACCTGACGCTGAATTATTTGGGCAGGTTTCAAGATCATTTTATTCTCAAAAAAAAGATAAAACAATACATAAAAGATCTACCGAAAAGAAATGAAGAGAAAGCAATGCTGAAAATTCTTGAAAAGAAATTGGTGCTCACACAAAAAGAAATATTGGATAGAGCAGTTAAAAAGTGGGAAGAAATAAAAAACAAAAAAGCTGTTCATTATCCCAATAAAAAAACCGAAGCAATTGCTTCGGTTTAGTGCCCCGGAACGGAGTTGAACCGTTACGACCGTTGCGGGTCACAGGATTTTAAGTCCTGCGTGTCTACCAGTTCCACCACCGGGGCCAATCCGATCAAAGAAAAAAAATCCTCTCAGCTAAAGCGAGAGGACTTCTGAGCGGAAGACCGGGCTCGAACCGGCCACCCCGACCTTGGCAAGGTCGTGCTCTACCAAATGAGCTACTTCCGCATATGTTTGAATCTATAACCGAACTTAAAATGAACTTTGTACGGGCTGCAAAAATAAGGCAATGAGCCCTTTTTAAAAAAATTTTGAACCACTTATTTGTACTTGGGAGTGTACAAGGTGCTTTCCTGGCACTTTTACTTCAGGCTTGTCAAAACGCTTGGTATAAAGCATATAACAACCGCCTAAAACAAAAGCAACAATACAAGCAACCTGCAGGTAAAAAAGAAAAGCAGAAGAAGAAACCCAGTTGTGGGCAAAATCCTTATCCTGAATCTTTCTGTAGTTCTTCTTGTATTCCTGCTGATTATTCATATCCGGTATTTTGTGGTGCAAAAATAAGGGTTCAGTGCAAATAAATTACTTTGTTTTACCCACAATTTCTGAAAATATTTTTTTCTTTTTACAAAATGCTGCCAGACAATGATTCCTTTGTAAATACCCAGCAAGTTTCCCGTTTTTTGTTACTGGAAAAACACTTTTCTTTTTACTGAATAACCACCATTTTATAAAAGCAAGATGTGCTCTTAGAATGGCAATAAAATAACCACCATCACCCGTCAATAATCCTTTCCAGGCAGAAATAGCATCCAAGAAAATTCGTACACGGCATTATCCATAATTTTTGCTGACAACGGAAGATTCTTTGACAGCATGATCCTGGTTATTCCGGAAGTTGAGATAAGTTTTTAGTGAATTTCCTCTTGGTAATGTGCCACCACCTACATGATAAACAACTGATGCAGGACAGGAATAGATTTTATACCCTGCCAATTGCATCCGCCAGCAAAGATCAATCTCTTCCTGGTGTGCAAAAAAGTATTCATCAAATCCTTTCATTTCATGAAAAACATCTGCACGTATAAACAATGCAGCACCACTTGCCCAAAAAATCGGTTCTGCTTGATCATATTGTCCATTATCTTCTTCACAGATATCAAATATTCTTCCTTTTGCAAAAGGATAACCATATTTATCCAGCCAGCCACCGGCAGCACCGGCATATTCAAATAATTTTTTATTGTTATAAGAAAGTAATTTGGGTTGACAGGCAGCAATCGATTGTATCATTTTCCAATAAATTAACCATGGGTTGCTAACCAACCAGGTTGTAACTTCAACATCTGAATTCAATAAACATAATAATCGCATTCGACCTGTTTCAATGCCATCATTATATCCTTTGGCAAATCCATAGTTTTCATTGAAACGGATCAATTTGATATGCGGATAATTGTTTCTCAAAAAAGACAACGGAATCATCTGTGGAGCCATTATCAGCAACAATGATCTCCATATTTGCATAAGCGGTTGCCAATACAGAAGGCAGAAACTGTTCCAGGTATTTCTGACCATTCCAGTTCAGTATAACAATGGCAACTTTGGGTAAACTGTTCAATCGTGTTGTAAAATAATTTGCTCAAAAATAAGGGAATGCCGGTTGCTGATCACTTATTAAATTACGGACAACATGTTTTCAAGCAAATCAATTAAATTCGTGTATGTTTCGGCAACTATTAACTGGCGACTACTGGCATCGTAGCAATCCTGATTGTTACCGGTACTATTTTTTATTCCAGATACCTGGCCAGAAAGATTGCAAAGGAAGAAAGCAAGAAAGTGTGAAGCAATGGGTCGAAGCACGGAAAATCATTGCATAAGCCCTGATGATCCGGATATTCTCGCTTTTACCAATCAGATCACTGTAGAAAATGAGGATATTCCTATCATTGAAACAGATGAAAATGACAGCATCACTGGCATCTATGTAAATCTTGATTCTTTGACAAGCAGTAAAAGATACCAGCTATTTGCGAAAGAAGTTAAGACAATTTAACGGTCATGAATGACACCTATTGATGTACAAGATCCGATGATCCACCAAACATAACAGTATTATTATGGCGAATCAAGATTGCTGAATGAAGTACGGTATTATCCCATCGTCCAACTTATTATTGTTGGGCTTTTTATTATTATCACTCTGTTTTCATTGCGAAGCAGTTACCGATCTGTACAAAACCAGGTATGGGCAGGTATGGCAAAAGAAACGGCACATCAGTTGGGTACACCTGTTTCATCACTTGGAAGGTTGGGTGGAAATGCTGAAAGAAAAACCGGATAATGAAAAGATCGTTCAGGAACTGGAAAAAGATGTAGACCGGTTGCGATTGGTATCTGATCGTTTTGGAAAGATCGGCAGCACACCTCAACTGGAAGAAACATGATCTGGTAAAGCCAGATCAGCACTATGGTGGATTATATGCGGAAAAGAGCCACCGGGAAAAGTGAATTTTTCAGTGAATACGCATGGTCAGACAGAAATTATTGCAAAGATTTCACGCGCCACTTGTTTGATTGGGTGATTGAAAATCTTTTAAAAAATGCATTGGATGCAATGGAAGGAAAGGGAACATAACATTGATATCAACAATGAAAAAGAGCCTGTAAGTTCATATTGATATTGACAGATACAGGCAAAGGCATCAGCTAAGCAAAATATCACCAAGGTTTTTAAACCCGGCTTTACCACCAAGAAAAGAGGATGGGGACTTGGGCTTAGTCTTATCCAGAACGAATCATTGAACAATATCATAAGGGAGAAATATTTGTAAAAAATTCTGAGCCGGGAAAAGGAACTACTTTCAGGATTGTTTGAAAAAATAAACCACTTACATTTGCAGTCCTCAATGGTCAGAAGTTCGGGTTTGAAGTTATGAAGTTATCTTGAAATGAACATCTAACTACAAACCATAAACTTCAAACTAAACTGCCCGGGTGGCGAAATTGGTAGACGCACTACTTTGAGGTGGTAGCGCCCGAAAGGGTGTGCTGGTTCGAATCCAGTCTCGGGCACTAGTAAAATTTGAAACCCTTTCCAGTGGATAATTTGGAAGGGGTTTTGTTATTTAGGGAACTGTCAAGGGGAAGATGATGACAATCAGCGATGAATGGGCGGATTGTCTATCCTAAAAAAGTAGTATGAACATTTTTTAACGAGCCTGGTTGAGGCTCTTCATCGTTTTATGTGCGTTGACTCATGGCCAATTATAAACCTATTGTTTGACCCTGGTTAGTTTCATTTCACCTCTTTCATTTTTAATCAAAATTTCATTCTCATTGATTATTTCCCCGGTACTATTGATTGTTGTGTCATTAAAAGAAATACTGAACGAAATTTTTTTACCATCAATTTTTCCTTTCTCTAGCGGAGCTTCGCCAAATTGAGTTTTCCAGGTGCCTTTAAGTTCGCTTCCTTCCACTTTAAAAGTGTAATTGACTTCAAAAGTACCATTCGGTGTTTCACGGGTACCTTTCCAGTTGCCATCAATAGTGTTCTGAGCAAAAGCGGTAAAACCTCCAATGAGGAATAACAGTGTGAAGATGTATTTCATAAAAAATAATTTAGGTAAAACCAAATTTATGAAATGAATTTGAAAGCTGTATAAAAAGTATACATTCTACTCAAGACTGATCCCAGAGCACAAATGCCGGGGGAACAAATGTAAATTTGAGACTTGAAATGAAATCATTATTTTTCCAATCAATAATGCAAAATCCCAACTGGTTATGAACTCCACTCGAACGACCAAAGCCATTTTTAGTGGCCTGCTTGCTACAATTGTAATTGTGCTTACCAATTGCACTTCTGCATCTGGACCTGAACCGGAATGGGCAAAGAAAAACAAGGAACTAATCAAGCAATATAATCTTACGGAAAGAGAACTCCCAGGACTTCCCGAATCGAAAGTTGCGTCGAATCTTGAACCAGCAAAAGTGACAGGTGTTGACAGTTTAGCAAGCGCATCACTTCATGCCGGTGTCAACGCAAAACTTTTCTGGGGAAGTGGTATTATGGTTGCTACACTTCAGCTTGAACCTAATGCAAAAATTCCCGAAGAAGTATTACCGGCCGACAGATTTGTATTTGTGCTGGAAGGATCTATCGAACAATTGATCAATGGATCCTCCGTTACAATGACCGGGCAAAAAAGAGAAGCGCCGGATGGAATACATAGCGCTACTCCAAGAACTGATTTTGTATATCTTGAAAAAGGAAGCAAAAATGCTGTGACTGCTGGTGCATCGGGTGCAAAATTGCTTGAATTATACAGCCCTTTGCGTTCCGACTATTTACAAAAAGCAGGTGTAAAAGATATTCCTTCCGAAATAGCTGATGTAAAAACTATGCGGGAACCGAATGTAGAACCAGAATAAGGTTTACGATCTCTACGATATCCAGCTGACAGAATTGGCCACAGGTGCCTTCTCAAGATTGGTTTCCGGAAAGAATATGCAGTTGAGTTTTATTTCAATGGATCCAAATTCAACTTTCCCGCATCATATACACCCGGAAGAACAAATGATGTTTGTGATTACGCGGTGGTTGTGATGAAATTCTTCTTGATGGTAAACAAGCCATGAAAGTAAATGATGTAGTGCGTATTCCGGGGAATATGGTTCATGGTGCTGAAATTGGGGATCTGGGTTGCGATGCATTAGATATTTTCTGGCCTGCACGTCCTGATTATCTGGAAAAAGAAAAAGCAAGAATGACAGCTTATCGTGCCATTATTCCTGAAGATGCAAAACTGGAACTGGTTGTTGATGGTAAGAAAACAAAACCGGAACTGAATTTCAGTGAAGGCCCCAAATGGATGAATGGCAAAATTTATTTTTCAAATATGTATTTCGATCAGAATTTCAATGCTAGCCCAAAGAAAAGTTCAACTGTAGAACTTGATCCTAATGGCAGCTACAAAAATATCACGGAAGGTAAAATGCAGACAAACGGATTGTATCCTTATAAAAACGGCAACCTGATTGTTTGCGATATGATGGGACACCGGGTTGTGGAGATGACAACAAAAGGAGAAGTGGTAAAAGTGCTTGCTGACAAATATGATGGAAAACTGATTGATGGTCCCAACGATGTTGTGACAGATGCTAAAGGTGGTTTCTATTTTACCGATCCTCAGTTTACCATGGAACCAAAAAAATTCCAACCAGGTCGTGCAGTTTATTATGTTTCACCTGAAGGCAAAGTAACAAGACTAACAGAGCCGAATGAGTTTGCTATGCCGAATGGTATTGTGCTTTCACCTGATGGCAAGACGCTTTATATCAATAATTGCTATGATGATGAATCGTGGTTCCCGGTAAATAGTGCAAAAGATAATTTTATATGGGCTTACGATGTAAACCCGGATGGAACGATCAGCAATGGCCGCAAGTTTGCGAAATTATTTCTGACCGGAAATGTGCTTGGACAGAAAAGGCAAATCTTCCAGTGCTGATGGAATGGCAATTGATAAAGAACGGTAACATTTATGTTAGCACATATTATGGTGTTCAGATATTTAATGCTAAAGGTGAGTTTGTCGGAATGATCAACTTGCCTTCTTTTCCTGTTAGTCTTTGCTTCGGAGATGCAGATATGAAAACACTTTATATAGTAAGCTATAGCAGGGTGTATAAGATCAGAACTAAAATGGAAGGGTTTGTGAATTATTTGTAAACTGGTCATTCTTCATAGTTGATATATATGTAGAATTTATTTGGATAAACCCGATTATATTAAATGTTATAAACAGATCTATATGAAGAAAATTACTTTTCCCTTGTTTTTAATTACACTTTTTTTTTCAGGATCTGCACAAGAGATCAAACCTCCTACGGGAACTATTGAAGTTATTTCAAAAGAACTATCCAAACTCATCAACAAAGATGCAAAGGTTGAAATAATAGCAGAGGGTTTTCAATTTACAGAAGGGCCACTGTGGTTGGAAAAAGAGAAAATGCTTTTATTGTCCGATGTTCCGGGCAACACTATTTATAAATGGACAGAGGCCAACGGCAAAGAAGTGTATGTGAGACCTGGAGGTTATACAGATACCGCAAAGCGGGGTGGATTTATGGGTCCTAACGGACTTACTCTTTCACATGATGGAAAATTATTGGTTTGCCAGCATGGCGACAGAAGAATTGCCATGATGGATGCTCCTCTTAATGCTCCACAATCAAAATTTATTACAGTAGCTGGCACCTACAATGGTAAAAGATTAAACAGTCCCAACGATCTATTTCTAACTGCCGGCGGCGATCTTTATTTTACCGATCCATCTTACGGTTTAGAAAGAGGTGCAAGAGATCCTAAAAAGGAAATTGCTTACCAGGGTGTATATAAAATGAACAAGGCAGGACAAATAACATTATTGATAGACTCGATTGCCCAGCCAAATGGCATCGGTATTTTTCCAGGTGGAAAAACATTGCTTGTGTCTAATTCAGACAACAGGAAGAAAATGTGGTACACTTATGATATTTCATCGGATGGTTCATTGCAGAATGCAAAAGTCTTTTATGATGTTAGCAGCGAAAAAGCTGCTGGGCTTTGTGATGGTTTTAAGATTGACAAAAAGGGTAATGTATTTGCTGCTGGTCCCGGTGGTATCTGGATATTTACCAAAGCCGGCAAACTTATCGGGAAAATAAATATCAATGGCGTGACCCCTTCCAACTGCGCCTTAACGCCGGATAATAAAACTCTTTTTATAACGGCTAATCAATATTTATTAAGAGTGAAGATGCGGTAAAAAAAATAACCAACGATCAATGAAAGCAGTGATGAAGGCGTGGAAAACAAGCAAGTCTTATGCTCCACCTGGTTGTTTACAAATCATTGTTTTCATATCATTCATTTTATATCAGGTTTGATCGAATAAGATTATATTATCTTCTATTTATTTACTAAACACTTCAATCAATACTTCGCTGTTTTCTTTGATATCAACTATATAGTCTCCTTTATCATTCGGATGTTTACGGGCATAGATGCGTTGTTTATAAATACTTGGTGAAAGATCACGGTTGCGGAGGTATTCACTCCACTCTTTTTTATCAGCATCAGTAAGAGTGCCTTTGCTTTGTTTATCCATCATCTTGATCATAAAAGGTTCACGGGAATTACTTACCCAGCGTGTAGCATCCTGTCTTACTTCTACTTTATATTTTCCTTCTACAGGGCCCTGGCTTTTTGGTACCAAAAATCTTCCTAATTCACCTGTACCGGTATTGTTGATATATACAATTACAGGAGGCGCTTCAGCATTATTCACCGGCGTTAATATTACCATGCCTTTTACCAATGGCGAGCCATCCAATTTTACAACACCCGATAGAGCCACTTGTTGTTTGCTGGTAAGAAATCCGCCAACCGCCAGCCAATTATGCAACAGGTTTGTCCATTGTCCCAATACCGGATCACCAAGAGCAAAACCGGTTCCATGTATTCCATTTTGAAAGAAATGCGCTTCTACCGGAACACCGGCACGATATAAGCGGCTGAACATTTCCTGCATACCACCGTTGCTGCTCCTGTCTTCGACAGTGCCATACATAAATGTCGGAGGTAAACCAGCCACTGCGGTTGAATCAACATTATCTGGGATTCGCATAGAGCCATAAGCCAAGATCATAAAATCAGGTTTAGATGAAAATCGATCCAATGGATCTGTTGCATTGCTTTGTGCCGCTACAGCATTCAACGCCATATCAGCAATCAGGTTAGCACCGGCAGAAAAACCAATGGCGCCAACACGATCAGTGGAAAGATGATACTCAGCTGCATGACTCCTGATGTATTGCATAGCCCGTTGCCCATCTTTTACCCAATCAGTACGATTATAAATAGGTCTTAACCTGTAACGAAGTAAAAATGCAGTAATGCCATGATCTTTCAACCATTGAGCAACAAGCACACCTTCATGATCCACTGCACGAATGGTAAAACCTCCGCCAGGTACTACTAATATAGCAGCGCCATTACGTTTTGGATGCTTCAGGAACAAAAGGAATTACAGCCGGTTTATCTTCATCGCTTACACCGGTAGCACCGGGTGCACCATCAGGCCATAGAAGAATAGGATCAGCAAGTTTTTGTGCAGATGCAGAGAAAGCAAATGTTGTAAAAACAAAAATGAGCAAGCAAGACAGTTTCATGATTCAGGAATGATTAAATAATCAATAATTGTATAGAATACAAGCGTAATTCATTTATGAAGATCGGCAAAATAATTTTCTTCACGAAAAAGCAACTTACGAGCAACCAGATTTTTTTTAATTGTTATTCTGCCACTTTTATTTTTATCACGATCTTTTTTACCACTTTGTTTCCACCAGGTGTAATGTTGGGACGGTGAGCATCAGAAGGAAAGAAAAGCATAAAACTGCCCTGGGGTATTGTATAAATTTTTCCTTCGCCGGTGTAGTTGGCCAGATCAGTGCTTTCATTATAAGGCTTGCTAACTGTAACGGAAGCCAATGATGCCCTGCCCATATTTTCATTTCCTGTTATTACATATTGGAGATCGATGTATTTGCGGTGCGATTCAAAAGCAGTTTTATCATAATCCTTCGTAGGAGCTTCGGTTACTATTGCATACACATTATCACCATCAATTGCATACCGTCCATTTGCCACCGTTTGAAGATTGGTTTGTTTTAAATAAGCAAAAGCTTTATCCCAAAGAGCTTTATTCAAATGATATTGTTGGGCAAATTGTACTTTGTCAATAGCTGAATAGGGTGTGGCAGACAAACCATTTAAGTATTCTTTTTTCTTAAACCATTTTTTAGCTTTCTTCTCCGTCCAATCATTCTTTGAAGTTTGAGCCGAAAGATGAACTGTGGTTACAAATAAAAGCAGGCTTGCAATCAGGTAAATTTTTTTCATGATAGTATCGTTAAGGTAAAACAATTTTATTATTGGCACCCGATAACGCATATTGCTTCAGACATGCCTTGTCGCTTTATTATTTTATTTCTTTACCAAAGAACTCACTTCCCAATTATCCGTTCTGAACGGTACAATGGGTAATCCTTCTTTATTAAATACATTCGACATGCTTATATTGCTGAATGAAAATCTTACGGCCACCGGATTTGGGATCTGTTTATTGGAAACCACGATCCTGTCTTTTTTAATTTCAACATCAGCAGTTAAAAAGTTTTGATCGCTTCCCGCAATTAAAAATTCAGTAGGCTGCTTTTCATCGCCCTTTACCATAAAACCATTTGGCGCATTATCAAAATATAAATTGATCTTTCCTTTGCTTGCTTCCATGCTTTTGTATTTCGGGATTTAAGTAAGCAGGTGCAGGAATGTTTTTTTTATATGTTTCCGCCAATGCAATATTTGCTAACCGTAAACCAACATCTAATTTATTAAGCGGGTGCTGGCTTTTGATATTGTCAACAAGATCTGTAATGACTACCATGCCCGTTTTAGGATAAGATAAAGATCGTGTCTGTTGCTCCATCAGCAGCGCTGCTTCGTAAGGCGTTTCATAAGAAGCATAGGGAGCGATCTGCACATAATAGAAAGGAAAATCCTGTTCAAATTGTTTGCGCCATGCGCCGATCATTCCGGTAAACATTTTTTCATAAGCATAGGCTCTTGGTGTATTTCCTTCACCCTGGTACCAAATAACACCTGCAATAGTATAATTAGAGATCGGGTAGATCATGGCGTTGTAAATAAGACCAGGTTTGTTGGGACGATAAGTAACGTCTTTTATTTTAGTAGCCGCTTCTTTCATCACGGGGTCGCTTTCGATAACTTCGGTTGGTTCCCATAATTCCACTGGTGTTCCGCTCCATGCTGATTGAATAAGACCGATAGGAACATTGAGATCCGTATTCAATTTTTTTCCGAAGAAATAACCCGCAGCGCTGAAACGTCTTAATGTTTCTTCATTACATGATACCCATTGACCATCGGCATGGTCTTGCGGGTAACTGGAAGTTTTTTTTGCAACGGTAAAAAAGCGGATGTTATCATTTTTACTGTTGGGCAATTCATCCTGTATCTGTTTGGTATTGCTCATTTCCATATTGGATTGTCCCGAGCAAATCCACACTTCACCGATCAATATATTTTCCAAAACAATAGTATTAATTCTGCCTTTGATTGTAATAGTATAAGGCCCGCCTGCTACAGGTGTGCTGATCTTTGCTTTCCATTTTCCGCTGTTGAATGCAGTTACGGAATCAACTGTTGTTTTCCATGAGCAGGTAATGGTAAAGCGTTCGCTGGGGTCTGCCCATCCCCAAAGAGTAGCCTGCGAGTTTTGCTGCAGAACCATATTGCTGCTCATGATAGGAGGCAGCCGGACAATGGCAAATAACTTTGAAGTACCGGAAAGAATCGTCAGAAAGCAAGAAAAGAGAAGAAGCTTCTTCATGCCAGGTTGTTTTTATAACATTAAACTATAAAGACGATGACGTATAAAAATTCAGATATCCAATTTATTTGCCGGTTTGTAATTGTAATATGCTTACAGAGTAGGGATCAAGTATCCTGGTAAAAGTTGGCAACACCATTTATTTTCGAAGTAACCGGTATGATCTTTTCGGGATCAGTAATAGTATTGGTGTCTTCCGGTTTATCACCTTTGATAACAATTAATGTTGCGTCAGGTGATACTTTGCCAATACCTTTTAAACTTATTTCAACAGGTTGCTGTTTCCCGATTGTATTTACAATCTTAAGATAAATAACTCCTGTCTTTGCATCCTTTGTAGCAGAATAGAATACAGTAGGAACAAGCGGAGCTGTTGTTATGCCATCTGTACTGTCTCTCCGGGTAAGAGGTCGTGGTTGTGTCGGTATATTCTCTGCTGTCACCGGCACGATTTTATTTCCTAAATAATTACCGAATAATTTTTGTACGTAATAAGCAGGTGATCCATAACTGGTCAAAGCATTGTAGCCAATCAGATCCGAATCCCACTGCCATGCTTTGGGAGCTGTGGCGGTGGCGGTGTTTACATTCACAAACAATGGAGCATAGCATGACATGATGATATGGTCTGAATTACGTTCCATACCTGTCATCCATGCGGCATCACCTAATGCAGCATTCAAATTAGTAGTTGGTGCACCTTCACGGGTGGCCCATTCTCCAACAAAAATCTTTGGACCCTTGCGGTCATACTTATCATATTGCGAAGCGTTTTCCCACATGGCCCATGAGTTGCGATAATAATGTTCATCGAGTACAGCAGGTTTTTTACCTGTCTTTACTTTCAGATCGGGATATTGTGCATCGGCAATTGTAGAGATGCAAATCAATTGAGGATATTTTTTTTCTATAGCTTCCCTGAACTGTGTGAACCTGCCATCATAGCTGCCTGATCTGTCAAACCAATCTTCATTGCCGATCTCTACATAGGTTAGCTTAAATGGTTTTGGGTGACCATCTGCTGCACGTTTAGCTCCCCAATAAGTTTTTACATCTCCTATTGCGTACTCAATTTCATCTAATGCATCATCTACATAAGGTTTTAAAAGCGGGCCAGCATCTATATGATCGCCATTCAAAGAATAACCCGCATATACTCCTAACACGGCTTCCCCTCCAATATCTTCACACCATTTTAAAAACTCGAGATATCCCAAACCATCAGATGCACGATAACCCCACGACCCTTTATGGCCCGCTCTGTTTTCGATTGGACCTAAGGTTTCTTTCCATGGAAAAGCATCTGTGATCAATGGTCCTTCCAGGTAGTTACCACCTGGAAAGCGTAAGAATTTAGGTTTCATATCAACCATCATTTGCATAATGTCTGGTCTGAAACCATTTGGTTCGTTTTTATAAGTTGGCGGAAATAATGAAACAAGATTAAAATAATAAAGACCTGTTCGGTTGGTGGAGATTACAAACCTTGCATCGGTAGTTGGTTTTACATTAGCAGCGGTAGTTAATGTCAGTTCATATTTTTTCCAGAATGTGCTTTTTGCAAGGTCAATTGTGCCGGAAGCATACACTGTTTTGCCATCGTTACTTTCAATCGTTACTGTAATCGGGCCAGCGGTATTGTCTTCAATGACAGGCGCCAGTTGGTTGTGCAGGTTGTTGTGAACCCGGACGACGGAAAGGTTGAATACTTGCTGTGCCTTTTATATAGAATGATGCTTTATAAGTAGTGTTCGGTTTTACAGGTATTCCCCAATAGCCTTCATTTGCAATGCCCACTCTGCTGCCTGCTTTTTCAACGGTAAGCCGTAAACAACTTTGCAGCGCACCATTGATGGCATGACGGCGTTCATCAAAAGGAACATTGTCTTGTGTTGCTGCAATGATCTTCATGGTTGCTTTTGAACTGTTGCTGTCTTCCTGTACAAGGCTCCATCCTTCAGGTTTGGTTGGATTGTCTTTAAATATGCGGTTACGTATCAATTCTGCATACAGACCACCATCATAGGAATGATTGATCTCCTCTGTCATCAGTCCATACAACATCGGGCTGACGTTAGCGCCGGGCTTGGTTAAGTCTAATGTCAATTTGGTTGTTTGTGCATTTATATTGGTATATTATAAAACCAGCTAATACCAATACACAAAGACCTAGCTTTTAAAAAACTTTTTTGAAGGTGTTCTTTTTCATGATTTCTTTTTATTAAAAATATTTGAAAGAAAAATATTCAGCTTACCATGTTCTTTTACTCATCATCTTATCAAATTCTGCACGGGTCATTTTACCCAATTCAGGATGTTTTTCCAGCCATTTTAAAAATTCGGTTTTTATTTCATCATTCCACTGGCTGTCAATTTCGCCGGTGCTGTATTTACCGTTACGTACCATTTCAAAACCAAATTGATCTTTTCGGATAACAAATTCTGATGTACTGACTACTTGCTCGGCCATGTGAGCCGGTACAAAAAGAACTCCTTCTCTTGTTGCAATGACCAGGTCACCGGGAAGAACCATGACATTTCCAATGCGAATAGCTGTATTGAGTCCCATCAATACCATTTCTTCTGTAAAGGAGGGATGAAAATCACGAACAAAAGCATTAAAGCCTTTTATGTTTTTTATTTCCTGCAGATCCCTTGCTGCTCCATCAAAAACAACTCCATTGCCTGATTTACTGTAAATGGAATTAGCTAACGTAGCGCCCATGATAGGTCCGCCGCTGATCTTTCCAAAAGCATCCGCCACATACAGATCACCTTTAGTTAGAATATCTATTGGCCATGAATTGGTATTGCCTTTTCTTCCCTGTTTGGCTCCTCTTTCTTTGATATTTTTTTCTACATCCGGCCGGCTGGGCATATACATAGCAGTCAGTGCACGACCTGTCATTGGAGTATCGTTAACTGTTTTCCATCCGCCTTCAAACTGGTTTAAGTAGCCTTCATTTTTCAATACGGTCCATGCATCGTCAATCATGATATGCTTTGCCCTTTGCAGCAGGCTATCGGAAATTTTTGGTCTTCCATCCGCAAATCGTTCTCCCTTCCATTCCGAAGTAAGAAAGATCAATTCTTCTTTTGAAATAGTTTGCGCAAATAAGGAAGCTCTTAAAAGAAACACTACTTAATAAGAGTAACAGAATAGCACTATTTAGTTTCATGTATTGATCAATTTAAGATGATTATCATGCAGTGAATGAATTATTCTAATCCTCCTGCGCCTTTTGCTATATTCTTTACAGCATTTTCTCCCAGTCTTTCTTTCAATTGTGTAAGGTAAAACTTCTGTGGGGCAACATGTTTATCCAAAGATTCAATATGTCCACTTGGTTTGACATAGATCCTGTAAAGTCGTATTAAATATAACAGCTGCAGTTCCTATATGACCAAAAGAATAATTTTGTGCTGTAGGTGGTTTCTGAATTCGAAATTCGCCTTCACAATTCCAGAAAACAATATTGGCACCGGCCCATCCAATGATAAAATCTTTCCAGAATCTTGCAGTAAGCGGCGCTTTTACATTATCATAAAGACTTCCATTTACCCAATGGTTATGTGGCTCGCTGCTTGAATAAGGATTTATGGCCGTACAATCGAGATAAACATTGCCGCTTGCTTCGGAACCTTGCAGTACAAATGAGTGTCTTCCTTTTTGCGACACACATCTTTGCACCAAACAAAACTGTCCATTCATCTGGAAGGTGAATCTTCTTCCACCTGCTCTCTACAGAAACAGGTTCTCTTGATTCACAATCCTGCACGGTGATCCATTTTGAACCTGCATTGACCTGTACCACACTGCTCACAAAATGAAGAGCAGACATATTTCTTACCCATGCATTTTTTGTATTGGTAATATTGATAAAGTTGGAATAATGATTTTCGTCGGAAAAATATTCTTCACCCTCATACCGGTATTTGGGTCATCCAGCTTGTCGACGATCCATATTGCCATATTCTGTTGTACGAACAGAAGGATCATATTCTGATACGCCACGAAGATTTTCAATACCAACCTGTCTCTATCCGTTTATCATTGTATTTGAACAATAAATCCACCTCCCCAACGTGTTTCAATAGCGGAGAAGATGGGGCATCAATCGTTATTGTATTTCCTTTTATGTCTGTAATGATCCTGTCATAAGTTGATATCAAAAGGCTCTCCACCTGTTTCTTCCAACGGTTGCGCTGTCTTCGCCGATTTCTTTTATCCAATCTTCATTGCCCTGGCGGCGAACTAAAATCTTATCACCTTTTTTAAATGCTTTAGCCGATGCTACATTGAAACTGCTTGCACCTACCGGCACATACTTATCGGTAATTAGTTTGTTTTGTTTCTTCCTGCACCATAACAGCCGAATCACCAACAATATTTATCAATGCTGGTCTTCCGCCGCGACCGGGACCTTGTGCTGGTTGTTGTTTAGGTGTTTTACCAAATAATATTGTACCAATATCACTCATGCCTTCACCACGCAGCACCACACCCGAAGCTTTTATATAAAGTGGTTTATCTAATTGGTAAAAACCCATTTTCAGCAATACTGCACCTCTGAACCCATATGCATCAGGAGGATAAAGCAGATACACTATCTATTGCTCTTTTGAATTTTCTCTGAATTGTCTCCTGCTAACGGCCATACGGTTGCTTTTACCGGTACATAAGGAATAGTGATGCCACCGCCTTTATATCCTGCATTTGAAAAGTCAGGGATCTTATTGCCGAGACTATCGGCAACATAAACCAGTTTACCATCAATACCCGGATATACCAGCGATGTAGTTGGTGGTATGTCCTGCGCATTGCTTATAAATGTTATGCAAAACATACAGTAATCGAATAGATTTAATTCTCATACCTGGACTTTTAATTTATAATAATTAAGAACTGATCAGATTAAAGACATCTTTTTCATAATTAATATTTAGCAGGTTTAAAAAAAGAGTAATAAATATTTAGTTCAGGTTTTTTAAATGCAATTCTTAAATTATTTAGCCCATGCATCACCTTCCGGTGTTCTTCTCCATTTAAAATATTCATCCAATACTTTGAGTGATTCTGCACTTGGTACCGGCCCTGTATGCGCTGTTTGATTGAAATGCATTACTACAGGATTAGCATCGCTGAACGCAGGCCAATCCGGAACTCCATTACCATTGGGATGACCATACTTTGCAAAGTTTGTCCAATAGGTTGCCATCGCTTCTGATATCTGCTGGTCTGTGACTTGTAGCATTTTGACTTTTGGGATTGAGATGCTGAAAAACAAAACCTACATCCTGCCCATGTGGTGAACCATAACCATAGCGTGATGAATCTTTAGGAAAATCAGGATGCTGATCAAAGTAATAATAATACGCTTTTGTTTTTCCCATCTTTGAGTGAAGACGTGCCCATATCCATGTTTGCCATCCGAAAGCTGCATCACGGGCAAGATCTCTTGCAGTTTTCGGAACAGTAGTTAGTGCCAACGGGATAAGCTTTGATCAGATCATCAGCAAATTTTCCATAACGATTCTTTACACCATTAATATAATCTTCCGGGGTTTTCGGTGGTGAAAAGCTTGCGCCTTCATCAGAGTTGTAGCCAACAAGAATGGGCACATCATTATATTTTTTTGCTTCGTATAATTTATACTGATCATCCGGAATTACATAACCATCAATGATAGGCCATGCAAGCCCACGGATAGCCGGAAGTTTATCAGCGCTTACTTTACGCATTTCTGCAATGGATGAAAAGCCTGCATTCTTAACATAAGCTGCTCCGGCATTTTCTGCATCAGGAAGTCGTTTTAAATTTTCTCCGGGAAAAGTTGTGGGCCGCGGTGGGCCGAATGATCCGCCGCTTTGTGAAATTGCACCATGAAATAATCCCTTTGCCAATGGTGAAGCACATAACATGCTAACAGCAATGCCACCTGCCGATTCACCGAAGATGGTTACCTTCTTCGGATCGCCACCAAATGCAGCAATATTTTTTTGAATCCATTTCAGACCAGCAATCATATCGAGCAGACCATAATTACCAGAAACATGATTTGGACTTTCTGCACTTAATTCAGGATGTGCCATAAATCCAAACTGGCCTACACGATAAGCAATACTCACCAGTACGACTCCTTTCTTTGCTAATTTTTCTCCGCTATAATTTGTTTCAGATGTTGATCCTGCATTAAAGCCGCCGCCATAGATCCATACAAGTACAGGAATACGATCTTTTGAAGATTTTGCCGGTGTCCATATATTCAGATATAAACAATCTTCACTTTTTCCTGAAGGAGGGTTGCCGCCTTGTATAGGACCTGGAGCAAATTTATCGGCTTGTTTTACTCCTTCCCATTTTGCAGCAGGTTGGGGTGCTTTCCAACGTAAGTCGCCAATTGGCGGAGTTGCAAACGGTATTCCTTTATAAACTGTTAATCCATCTTCTGATGTTCCCTGTACTAATCCTTCTTCTACTTTTACCGGTGTCGGCTTGTTGTGCTATAACAGATGTTGCAGCAAACAATATGACTAACAATATGGCAACGCTTTTCATAACATTTTCTTTTTTTATTAATCGTTAGTTCTGAACTTTTTAATTATCTTGCAAGCCATTAATTGCCTCTAGGAAAAAGTAATGAATGTTTTTTTCTTGTTTCATGCCCAGTCTTTTCGAAACTACCAATACAAATTCATAAACTTGTTCAAAATCCTTCACTGTTTTTTATTGGTGGTTTTAGCTAATGAGTTAACATTTAATCATGAGCAATAAATTTTGATCTTATAAACTTCCTTTTGACTACTGTCGCTGGTAATCATCACCCATTACATCATACCCACGCCATTTGAATTCTTTTGCAAGTGCCGCTGCGGCTGGCCATGCGATCTGGTGTTGTGCACTTGCTACCCATTTTCGCCGGGCTTCTTCCGTCGCAAATGAAATCTGGATCTGGTAATTATAGGTTGTTGGCTCAGCCTGAATTTGCCTGGCAATACTATCAGGATATAAGCGAAGCAGTTTTGACTCCAGGTAACCGGGCTGTACTGTCATTGCAGGTACATAGATAGAAGTGTACATTTTTTCAAAGGCTTCCGCATTTTCTTTCGCAACAACAAAGTCCATCTGCAATGCGGTGGCCTTAGGCTTAGTGAAAGGTTTCAAATTATTAGGATCTTTTTGTTGTTTGGATGTAGCAATACCGATCACCAGCAACTCCAGATCATCCTTTCCGCTATTTGTAAAACTTAGTTTCTCGCCTAACAATCCATAGAAGGCATCGTCGGCAGTTATAGCTGTGGTTTCTGAACCAACATTAATTGTCCCCGAGCCTTTAATAACATAATATACTTCTTCAATTCCTTCAAGCTGTCTTGGCCCTGCTGTGCTGCCAGCAGGAATTACAACATGATCAACATGATCCCAACTGGTTGAAAAAACATCAGGTCCCAGGATGCGGCGATATAAAATACCAGTGCCTGGGTAAATATTATTATTGGGTTTTAGCAAGTCTTTTTTCAAGAGGCCAGAAACAAATTGCGGAACAGGGTCCAATGCAGCACCAACACGGGTATCGCCAAGGTCGAAAGCGTCTCCTCGTCCTTTAGTGTTACTTACAGCAAAATTCATCCAGCGAATTGGTGAATTGCCCGAATTATAGATCCCGTGAGAATTACCCATTTTACAAGGCACTAAGGCTGGTCCTTTTATTTTGGCAGAACGACCATTGATGGTAAACTCTGCTTCGCCATCAAGTATTACAAACATCTCTTCAATAGTATGGTGAAAATGATGTCCAATACCTGATTTGGAATTGATAGAGCCGGTGTGCAGGTAAAGAAAGTTGGTAGATAATTCAGTGCGTCCGATCAGTTGTGTGAATCCCATTTTTCCGGCCCCTGCATGCACTGCTGCTAACTCCCTGTATTTTGAAGGATCGTTATGTACGACACGTTTATTTAAGGATTGAGCTGACGCAGATATTGTAATAATAACTGTCAATGATAAAAGCAACCGGTTCATGATTTTCAGTTTTGGTTAATTATAAAAACAAGTACAAAATTTTTTAAGATGTCCTGATATAAAATACTTTCATCATTTATTGACTGGAAGCGCATATACTACATAGCCCCTTGGCAATGCTCCTGGGTCTTTGGAATGATCATAACTATCTTTTGTGAAATTATTCGTTGCATTGACTACCAGGTATTGTTTACCATTTAATTCATACATCACTGGCTGAGCATTCGATTCATGGTTCATGTTTGTCTCCCATAAAAGTGTACCATTGTCCGCATCATATGCATATAGTTTTCCTCCTTTGCCATTGCAGAACAATATTCCGGTGGAAGTAACAACGATTCCTTTTCTCTGTGAACCATTTACTGCGCCGGTAGTTTTATCACCTGCTTGCGATGCTTTAAGATCTTCGCCGAGCGGTTGTTTCCATTTTACGGTTCCGGTGTTAAGATCATATGCCATAACCCATGCCCAGGTCGGACCTAAGAGATCAGGCCATGCCGTACCATAATCTGTTGAATAACGATTTTTAGGTCGTGCAACACCTACCGGATAGGCAGACATTGGCGGAAGAGTTTTCGCATCGGGTTTAACCGGTGCACCACCCGAAGCCACCACGGGACCTTCAGGCATTTTCGTTTCTGTATTTCTCCTGGCGCCAAAACCAAATCTTGAAATAGTACCACCTAAATAAGTATATAAAGCTGTTATTTTTTGTTCTTCAACATGTACAAGACCTGGCATTTGCCCGCGGCCTACAGTAATCAAAGTTTTAAAATCATCAAACGTGATACGTTGACCGGCGTTAACTATTGATGGAGCTATACCTCTGCCTGTCATGTTATCACCATGACAGGACTTACATGTAGTGGAATATAGTGTCTGCGCTTTTTGTTTATCGTCTGCTGACATTAATTCCCGGGGAGATTTAATTCTTTCAAGTTTATAAACCGAAGGATACTCCTGCGTCAGTATATATAACATTCCTTTACCTGGATCAGACGCAGTATTGCCAAAGTTTACTCCACCTAACGCACCTGGCAACATGATCGTTTCATATTTATCAGATGGAGGAACGAATAATCCTGATCTGGCGGAGTCGATCCTTTTATACCATTTTTTCTTTTCTTCTTCAGAATAATTAGGATTGATCATTTCTTTTGTCACTTCATGTCTTGTAAAGCTTGGTACTACTGTTGGAATAGGTTGTGTTGGCCATGCTTTTTCTCCGGGCATCTTACTAGCCGGGAAAGGTTTTTCTTCTATTGGGAAAATCGGTTTCCCGGTCACACGATCGAATACAAACACAAAACCATGCTTGGTAGCTATAGCCACAGCATCAATTTGTTTACCATCACGGTTTACAGTAATTAATTGCGGAGCAGAAGCAAGATCATAATCCCAGAGATCATGGTGCACGGTTTGAAAATGCCAGAGACGCTTGCCAGTTCTTGCATTCAATGCCACGAGAGAATTACCAAAGAGGTTGCTTCCGATTCGGTCCGCACCATAAAAATCGAAGGTAGGCGAGCCAATGGGTAAATAGGCAATGCCTCTTTTGGTATCAACCGATATTTCACTCCATACATTCGTGCCTCCTACATATTTATAAGCATCTTTTGGCCATGTATTATAACCGTATTCACCCGGGTGAGGAATAGTATGAAATGTCCATACCCGTTTCCCGGTTACAACGTTATAAGCTCTGATATGTCCGGGAGGAGAAAAATATCCTTCACCGGGAGCGGATCCCATGATTATTAGATCTTCAAATATTACTCCCGGCATCATGGATTGCATTCTCCGGATAGATGAAACAGGTCGGTCAAGCCCTTCTCTCATATCAACGTACCCGTTTTTGCCAAAGGTCATAATTGATTTACCTGTCAGTGCATCTATTGCCTGCAAAGTATTATTGAGTGTAAACAGCAGGCGCCTGTTCTTTCGGTCTTTGCTTTCCCAATAGTTAATACCTCTGCGGGTTAATCCCTGCAAGTTGGCATGAATCCAGATTTCTTTACCTGTTTGAGCATTGACAGCAACAAGAGAATAGTTTTTCGCCATCACATACATAATTGTATCCACAACAATGGGGCTGAAAAAATTAAAAACAGAATCCATAGTTGGATATACCCAGGCCACCTGCATCTGGTTTACATTTTCTTTTGTGATCTGGGAGGCATTAAAAAACTTTGATTGATCAGGGCTGCCTCCATAGTGTTTCCATGTGTTATGTTCATTGTCTGGCAAAAAATCATTAATAGTTGCATAGACAAAGCAGAACATCACAATAATAACTCCGGTAATTTTGGCTGTTAATTTCATTTAGCAAAAATGTTTGAATAGTAATATGATCGGCGATATGGTGAAATGAAGAAAATTTTTCTATTTAATTGTGACGATATATAAATAATAATCCTCTTGATAATTGATTTCTTTCTGAAGAAATATTTCATTTAAAAAGTATTATGGAGTTTAGAATACAATAAGGCTTTACTATGTCAAATTAACTTCAGCGTTTCTCTGTGCCAGCCACCAAATAAAATTATTGATTATGGCTAGCTATTTCCTAAAAAGAACTGTTTTATTCCCTTATTAAAAGAATCATTCAAAACGTATCCAATCCACTTCAACAGGATCAACGCCTTTTAATGATATCACAAGGTTGTGGATACCTTGTTTTAAACCGGACAAAGACGCTTTCACATTGCGCCAATCATCGCTCGCAGGAATTTTCAGTTCTGCGATAACGGGCCCATCAGAATTATTCAACTGTATCTGCAAAACACCACCGGTTTTGGACACAGCTTTTACATTTACTGATTTTAATTTTTTCTTTCCAAAATCAACACTGTTATATTGAATCCATCCGTTTGTTTTATTAAAAATCGTTTTCCAGCCCAGGAACCTGTTAGTAGTATCAATAAAATCAATAGAAACACCTTCAGCACTTTTATCGCTGTAACGGTCAATCTGTATTTCTTTGGTGGCATCGGTTAAACCAACACCCCTTAATGTTGGGATGACTTTTTTAATTGTACCATCAGCATTAAAGAATAAACTATCAGCCCTGTATAGATCTGGCTTTATCAAATCTTGGCGAATAGTCCCTGTCATGATAAAACAGATACCATTGATTTTTGAATTGAATAAGGAATGATGATTGGTCCAGCAACCGGTTGGTGATTCATCCATGATCACACCGGTAACTTTGAATGGCCCCAATGGATTATCGCCAATTGCATATTCCAATCTTTCAATTTTATTTTCTACATGCGGATAGGTTAAATAATAAATCCCGTTTCGCTCAAATAAATAAGGTCCTTCTTTTAATCCTTTGGTTGGAAGTTCACCAAGTGTTTTTACTTCTGAAGCCAAGTTCAAGCATGTTTTCTTTCAGCTTTGCTCCATAAATATTTCCTGCCGACCAATAGAGATAGGCCTGTCCGTCTTTATCAATAAAAACATTGGGATCAATACCACGAACTCCTTTAATGGGTGTTGCTTCAGGAGTATAAGGACCTTCCGGTTTATCGGCAATAGCTACGCCTATTGTAAAACCTCTGCCATAGGTAACAGTATCTTTTGGAGAAGTTGGAAAATAGAAATAGTATTTCCCATTTCTATAAATACAATCCGGCGCCCACATGCTGTAACTGTTGGGTCTTACCCATGGTACATTGTTTTGCTGCACTATCATGCCATGATCTGTCCAGTCAGTAAGATTGGCTGATGAGAACACATGATAATCTTCCATGCAAAACCAACCTACACGGCCTTTGCCTTCCGTGGCAAGAATATCATGAGAAGGAAATACATAAACCCTGTCTCCAAAAACTCTTGCAGAAGGATCGGCACTGTACTGGTTACGGACTATAGGATTTTGACCAAACAGGTAGTTAACCGAAAGAAAGAACAGCGTTGCTGCAATTAATGATTGCCGTGCTGTATTGTTTCATATTTTCTGATATTATTTCTCAAAAATTGTTGTAATGATAATCATTCAAACACTGCTACAAAACCATCATTCTTTTTTAAAGTGATCTCCAACTTTCCGGTAGCAGGAACAGTAATACTCTTTTGATCAAAGGATGGCTCATCACCGGTTGGGTTATTGGATGATGCAATAAGTGTAGCTTTTTTATTTTTCAAAAATGACAAATCCAATGTGAGGATTTTTTCCACATCTTCACCATTGATGCCAGCCACATACCATTTATTGCCTGCCTTTCTTGCCACTACATATAATTTACCGGGATAACCATCTATGAATTTTACATCATCCCAGCTATTCGGTAGTTTTCTTAAAAAGTCTTTTACATATTCAGGTACATGCGACATGCCCTCAGGAGTTTCGGCATAATGCTGTATGCCTGACAGGAACACAACAGATGTTGCCAGTTCAAATGCTGAAGTGGTCACACGTTTTATCCGGGGTATTTTATAAAGATTCATTGGAGTAAAATCCATCGGGTCAAAAGCATTGCGAAGCATGGCGCTCATCACCGAATGTGCAGGTGCACGGTTGGCTGACTGCTGACCAAAAGTGATCATCTCATAACCAAACACAGCTTCGGCAGTCATAAAATTGGGATAAGTTCTTTGCAAGCCTCGGGGTAAAGTAGCGCCATGAAAATTGAGCAACAAACCAAACTGCGCAGCATCATCCAGAAGATCCTGGTAATAGTTTATCATAGATTGTCCATCACCGGCAAAGAAATCTATTTTCAAGTCCTTTAATGCCCATTGCTTTCAATCTTGTAAATTCTTTCACACGGCTTTCATGTGTCAGCAATTTATCTTTCGGTGTAAACTTTACGGTATTCCAGCTTCCGGCAGAATTATACCACAATAAAATACCTACATTTTTTGTCTTTGCATAATCGGCTAATATTTTCACTGAGTCATACCCGATCAGTTTATCCCACCATGCATCCAGGAGAGCAGTATTGCCATTTCATATCGGCGGCAAAATCAATATACCTTTTTGAAACACTGTAAATAGTAGAATCATCTTTTTTTATGATCCAGCTCCAGGATGATTTACCGGGTTTAATAAATGAACATCCATTTTTTTTGCAGGCAAAGCAAGATCAGTTCCTAATGTTGATTCCACAATTGTTTTCATGCTTCCTACAACAATGATCCTCCACGGTGTTTTCCACGGTAAAGTTGATTCAGGATTAAGCGTAGCCTTACCATCTTTAAATACTTCCGGCTCCTGCGGGAAATTTATTTTGTATTCATTGTCGGGTGAGTTTTGTTGTAATGCTGTACCACAATAAGTTCTTCCCAATGCTGCTTCGGTGATCAGCATCCAGGCATCGTTATACTTAAATAAAGCCGGGTATATCCATCCATTTTTCCCGGGAGATGGTGTGCCTGTTGCAATGTCCATCTGATAATGGGCTTCGTAAGATGGATTGGTATGTTCGAATCCGGTTTGTGCTTCCGTTTTTGGTTGCAGCCATGCCCTTGTTCCATCATAAAAATGAAAACTGGTAGCTTCAGCGCTTATCTTTTTTACATCAGTTGATTTTTCAGGAAACTCATAACGAAAAGCAACGCCATCATTGGAAACACGGAAAACGATATTCATCTTTTTTCCTGAAGCGGTTTGTGTTTCAATGATCCTTTGCGTGGCAACATAGGTGATATTTTTCTTTTTGGCATTGACCATTGTGTAACTATCTCTTACTACTGATGGCGCAGATGCTTTGATCACTTTCAGGTCTTTCGAAAAATCTTCATCCTCCCTTATTACACCCAATTTTGATTCTTTCATTACTGGCTGACCTTTATAAGAAATCAGTATAAACAGCTTTCCCGGCATCACAGGTAACAAGAATATTTTTATCAGGACTGCTGATGGTATATGATGTTTGCGCATAACAGTTATTGACAAAACCGTGAAAAGCAAAAGCGTAAAAGAGAGTTTCATATTTTTCTATTCTTTATGTTATTCATTTATTAGTGATCTTATCTTCTATATGGAAAAAATCAAAATCAGCAAATCCGCCTGTCTTTTTCGTTGCATAATTAAACAAACCAAAACGATAACCCATAAAATGCGGTAATGTATAAGCCATTTTCAAGTTGTGTGCCTATTGGTGTCCATGTATTTACCATCAAGACTGTAAAAGAAATTAGCAATATCTTTTTTATCTGTAAAATCACATTCAGCTTTAAAGTAAACTATGTTTTGATTGAGCGGAACAGATTGCACTTCTACCGGCTTTCCTGTACCTGCATTGATCATCACAATAGATCTTACTGCTTCCATCTACTTTAACACCAACCAATCCATAATTTTTTTGCAGAAGACATAAGCCTGCAAAATCACCATCTTTCATATTAGATACATCCAGCGATGTGCTGCCTGTACATACAGGGCCAATGGTTCGTTGTGTCAATGTATTTCTTGCTAATAAAAAGGAAGTATCTAATCTTCCGGTGGTAAGACGCAGATAACCTTTTCTTTCAGTGACAGACCATAAGCTGTTATCAGGATTATGATTCCATTGCCAAACCAATGGTAATGCCGGTTCGCTTTTTCTTGCGGGTAAATTCATCAGAGTCTACAATGCCGGGAATCAAACTTTTGTTTGCAGGAAGATTTAATGTTTCGAGGCACTTTTCCATCTACTCCCAATACAGGCCAGCCATCTTCCCACTTTACCGGAACGAGATAAGGAATGCGGCCAACAGCACCAAAATCACGGAACAGATAAGCATACCAGTTGCCATCAGGCATATCAATTAATCCACCTTGTGCCACACCTAGATCCTGCAACCCAACTTTTCCTTCATAAGGCCCGGTAATTTTATCTGCACGATGAATAACAACAGTACGCATACCACCTCTTGGCCAGGTAATATTGAAAAGATAATATTTGCCATTTATTTTAAAAATTGCGAACCTTCTGCCTGAAGATTAATATTGGTACCTGCGTAGGCGCACTTGCATTTTCAATCACCACTTGTTCAGTAGTTCCTGGTTTTATGCCGGAGAGATCTGCATTCAATTCAAGTAAGCTTGAGTTTACCGTACGCCATAAATCATATACACATTTCCATCATCATCAAAAAACAAAGAATGATCATGATAGGATGGATGAAAAGAAATTGCTTTCCATGGGCCCTTTCTCAATATTTTTTGTTGTATAAATATGCGTTTTGCCGGTTGTTGCAGCAAATGTGGTTACATAATAAGTGCCGTTATGATAACGAATGCAGCTTGCCCATGAACCTCTGCCATAAGTGCTTTTTCCATTGTCAAGATTCATCTCATCATTAGCTAACCAATGTATCGTAAGCATAATTCACCAGTTGCCAGTTTACTAAGATCTTTTGATTTCATGATGGGTACACCCGGACTCATGTGCATGGTGGTGCTGCTCATATAATACGTATCACCCACACGGATCATTGACATGTCGGGAACATCGGCAAAAATTACCGGGTTATGTGCCTGCGCCATTGAGCTTTGATATGCAAATAATACAAAGCCGATAAAAAATTCTTTAACATCTAATTTTATTGATATTATTTTGCTTAGTTAATCATTGTTCATTAATATATTATTGCTTTAAAGGGATATTCAATACTGCATTAAATGCCGGTTTAGCCTGCTTCTGCCTGTCCCATAATAAAGGATAGTTTGTTCTGTTAGGTATGGGATAATCATTCTTCCAACTCATTCCATCATGTATGCCCCAGAGAGTCACCCTGTCAATCTTTTCTCTTCTTTTGTAAAAAATAGAAAACAATTCGGCATATCTGTTTGCCAAAACGGTTTGCATACTATCCGGCAATCCTTTCGGATAAGGATCAAAAAATGTTTTGAATTCTTCTAACTGAAATTGTCTGTCCGCCATGCCCTGGCCTATGATCTGTCCTTCTTTGGTCAAAGGAAGAACATCAACATCCAGTTCTGTGATCATTACTTTTACACCGCATGCAGCATAAGCATCAATAGCATCTTCAATGTATTTTGTTCTTTGGATAATTTAATCCCCAATGGCACTGCATGCCAATGCCATCAATTCGTATTCCTTCTTTTTGCAACATTTTTACCATGCGTACGATACCATCTCTTTTTGCAGGCCGCCATTCATTAAAATCATTATAGTATAGTTCTGTGTTGGGCGCATATTTAGCAGCAAACATGAATGCATACTTTACAAGTGTATCGCCATTACCAAAAGCATTTACCCAGGTAGTGGGACGATAGTTACCATCTTCACCGATCACTTCATTCACCACATCCCATGCATGTACACGGCCGGCATACCTGCCGGCGACTGCTTCGATATGACTTCTTAATCTTTCAATTTGTTCTTCTTTTGTATTTGGTTTTCCGGAAGCATTGGTAAAAAACCAGGCAGGGCATTGATTATGCCAAACCAGCGTATGGCCGATAATGAACATTTTATTTTTTTCACCAAAAGCAACATAATCATCTGCAGGTCCATAATTATAAACACCTGGTTCTGGATTGATCAATGCAGCCTTCATTACATTTTCAACTGTTATCGAGTTGAAATGCTTGACCACAATATCCTGTGATGCTTTATCTCTTCCTGATGTTATTCCTGGATTGACGGCAGCACCAATAAGAAAAGCATCTTTATAAACATCTTTCAGTAGCCGGTCATCTATCGCCCGGTTGCTGATGTTATTGGAACCGGTGTAGCTAAAGAAAAGAAATGGAAATGCGATAAGTAACTGTTTCATTTTGTTATTTTGTTTTAATTCGTATTACGTTTAATGAAATGGGAGAAAGGATATGTTCAAAAATCTTGTTCACTTTAATGGATGATTTAACCGGAAACACTGCCTGCGGATTTTCAAATGAGTTAGCGGCATCGGCGCAAACAAAATTGGTATGAGTATTTTTTTTACTCATAATTATAACTCTCTTGTTATTCATGTTTTTTTCTTGTTAATCTTATATAATAAACAGCACCGGCAGTATTCCCTGGTAAGGCCTGGAATTTTACCCTGATATTTTCTTTTCCTTTCACCATCGAATCAGGAATTGAATATTCTACATACTGAAACTTCTGCTGATCCCATTTGCCGGATGATATCTTCGGTTGCCAACTTTACATCATCAATATAAATATCAAACTTCCTGTTGCCTCTTTCATTTCCCCAATAGCGTACAGCAAGGCTTAAATCTGTTTCCTTATTAGTAGCAAGATTGTAGCTGAAAAAACCTTCATTCCGTGCATCTCGCCAGAATTCATCAAGGTTATTGCCTGTGTTTGAATTTTGTCTTTGCATGACATGATCCGCTTCTGGTTGTTGCTCACCCGGCGCTACAAAATCAATGGTGCGTTGTTGCAATGCCAGTTTTTCTTTTTCTATTATCGCTAATGAATCAAGATAGGAGCGATATTGATTATTACTTAAAGCCATCCAATACATCATATACCTAGCATCGTGAATTTTAAAGAATGGTTCGAATACAACGTTAATAGAGTTTTCCATTTTCACTTGTGTAGAAGTAAAGGTTAATGGTTTGCCAGCTATTTGTTTTAATTTATTTGTAAGTGATGCAATATTATCTTCAATAATTATTGGCGCCTCATCTATTGGTAATCTTTTACCGCTGGCAATATGTCCCCAACGACTGTCATCGGCAACCAAACCTCTTAGATCCTCAGTTCCTGTTTTGGCGCCAAGTAAAACCGGGCCATGCATTATAGCAATATAGTTGGGTACATTGGGCATATGTTCAATTGAATTATGCATTGGCAACATTACCTGTATAACATCACCTTTCTTCCATGTTCTATTAACGGCGACATATGCGGAAGGATGTGCAGTAAAGGAAACAGTCTTGCCGTTAACCATGATCTTTAAAGCGCCATCTTTTACCCATGAAGGGTATCGGATCATTAATTTAAAATTTGAATTGCCTTTTGTTATAAATAGTTTGGTTTGCTCTTCATAAGGGAATTGAGTTTCTTGTTTTATTGTTATTCCTTTTTCTTTCCAGTTGAGTTCAGATGCGATAAAAAGGTTTAAGAACAATGAATCTTTTTTGTGCGTATAAATGAACTGGTTGTATTTACCATGATTTTCCATGCCGCTGCCTACACAACACCACATTCCCTGGTTGGGAGCAGAGTAAACCCTGTAATGACGTGGACGAGCAGGAGTGAAATATACATAGCCACCATGCTCCGGATGCTGCGTTGATAAAATGTGATTGTATAAAGTTCTTTCGTAGTAATCTGCATATTTAGCAGATGGATCTGCTCTGAATAAATCTTCGGTTAGCCTGAGCATGTTGTAAGAGTTGCATGACTCCGGGCCTTCTACTTCATTAACAAAATCAGTGGATGCGGCTACGCTGGGAAAAAATTCTCTCCGGCTGTTGCCGCCGAATGCCAGTGAGCGATTTGTAGTAACTGTTTCCCAGAAAAAGCTGCCTCCTTTCTCAAATTTTTCATCATTACTTAGTTCACCTATTCTTGCAAAACCAATTGCTTTTGGTACTTGTGTGTTGGCATGCATGTTATCCAGGTTATCATTGCCAGCCGCCATGGCATCCAGCAACATCTTATGCGAAAATCTTTTTGCAGCAGTTAAATATTTTTTATCGCCGGTTATTTGATAGGCATCGGCAAAAGTTTCATTCATCCCTCCATGTTCTATATCCAATAGTGATTGCATTTGTGCATCGGAAAGAGAAGCGGTAATGTTGATGGCCCAGTCACAAAATTTTAAAAAGATAGTTTTTGCATCTTCATTGCCGGTATATACCCATGCATCTCTCAAGCCTGCATACATTTTATGTACGTTATACCACGGTACCCATGCTGCCCTGAAAGTAGTGAACTCACCTTTTTGCAAATCACTCCATATTTTTTCACTGTTTGGTACTCCACCAACATATCCTACGCCCCAACCTGAATGATTTTTTGTATTCGCTTCCTGGCAGGCTTTGAGTTCTGCGATCATGTATTCCATTCGTCTTTTACATTCAGCATCTTTTGTTGCAGCATAATTCATTGCCATTGCCGATAAGTAATGTCCCCCGACATGACCATCAAGTCCTGCCCAGTTTGGATAGCGGGTTCCTTTCTCCGGCAAACCTGCTTCTTTTAAATACGGCTGTAATAAGCGGTCAATATCATATTTCAATAAAACCGTAATATTAAGATCACGGGCATGTTTGAAAGGCCCGTCCAATAGTTTTACATCGCTCAGCGAAAATTCATTCGGATATAATCTTTCCTGTGCATATAAAATGAAACCAAGTGGAGAAACTATGGTTGCAAATAAAAATATAATGCATAGTTTTTTCATGACACTTCAACACTGTTATTTACTTAGCCTGGCTTTTAAAAAAATTACTCATAAACAACAATTGATATTGAACCGCATTGACCCAGTAATTCCAATTGTGTGCGCCGGGACGGATAATATAGTCGTGGGCAATATTTCGATACAGCATTTGCTGATGCAGGTTCTCGTTTACTTTATAAAAAGAAATCTTCCGTACCGCAATCAATGATCAGTGCAAGTGAATTGGGTTTGATGAGGTGTAATAAATTAATGACCGCATACTTTTCCCAATTTTCAGGATGCTCATCCAATTTGCCCAACCTTAAACTCATGTCCCAGTTGTTTGGGAAAGGTCTTATGTCAACACCGCCACTCATACTGCCACCGGCACCAAAAACATCCGGATGTTTTATTGCTAAATACAAACCGCCGTGTCCTCCCATGCTCAAACCGGTGATGCCTCTTCCTTTTTTGTCTTTGATAGTTTTGTACTTGCTGTCAATCCAGTTAACCAGTTCTGTTGAAACATAAGTTTCATATTTATAGTTAGAATCGACGGGGCTGTCCCAATACCAACTGTTATTACCATCAGGACAAACAATGATTACCTGGTATAGATCAACTGCGGTTCCGATACCTTTTGCCCCAGCGATCCAGCTCCTGTAGTTACCACTATATCCATTCAGGAGATATACAACCGGCAATGCCTGCGCAATTGCATAATTGTCCGGTGTGATCACAACAGCTTTTATTGTTTTTTTCATTGAGGGACTGTAAGTGTCAACAGTATCAACAATTGCAGCATTGACTTTTTGAAGACATGCGAAAATGAATAAAGCAGTAGCAAAACATTTTAGTGTGTGTTTCATAATTATAGTGTTGGCTTTTCCTGTTATAGGTATTGTAGAATACGTGTCGGTATTTTTTTATCTATTGCCCATCTGTTCTGAATGGTGATGCCGGCAATCCTTCCATATTGCACAGGTTAGGGAATGGCGGACTATCGGCCCATGCATATCGCACATACATTGGACTTGCTATTTCATCACTCCACACCACTACTTTATCTCCCTCGATCTTTGCTTTGCACCAAACAAATTTTTTATCAGCACCAGCGATTGCAAATTCACTTAATTCTTCGCCATTGCTGGTTGTCAAACCACTTCCTGTACTGGTAAAAGAGATGACGATCTTATTTCCTTCCACGGTTGCAGATTGATACAATGGCCCTGAGTGAACTATATTTTCACCGTACACTATTTTTTCAGCAATTATAGCCAGCCGATAACCAACATCATGTTTGTTCCATGGATGTATATCATTCCATTCTCCAATATCAATTGTTACTGCCATGCCGGTATTAGGAAGCGACAATGCCTTAAACTGTGATTCACGGAATAATGCCCAATTACTTTCAACAGGGAGATAAGTATAATCCTGGTAGTTGGGTAACTGCACTAAAAGAAAAGGAAGGTCGCCGGTATTCCATTGCTTGCGCCAATCTTTTATCTGGGCGGGTTGTAATTGTGCATACTCCTGGTGCACGGGTCACATTGCTTTCACCCTGGTACCAAAGAAATCCTTTAATGGTATAATTAGTAACAGGAGCAATCATACCATTATATAATGCGGTGGGTGAATTTTGTGCAGAAACAAAACCCGCCAGCTTGTGCTAAACGGGGAACATATACTTCGCCAACTTTATATTGCCAGTTTCCAACAAGACTAATGGTGTCGCTGCCTGCAAATAAATAATAAGGTTTATCCGGAACAAATCCGCCTTTACCATTGTTGTTGGTAATTCTAACAACAAAAAGATTTTTACCTGCTTTTAACAGATCGGCGGGAATATTATATCTGCGTTCTGTATATAGTGAACCTGTTCTGCCCACTTGTTTTCCGTTAATGTATAAAACATCTGCATCAATGATTCTTCCCAGATAAACTCTTGCAGATTTACCCACCATGGAAGCAGGCACATCAATTTCTTTTCTGTACCATACTACACCATTGAGATCTTTTACACCCTGGTCTTCCCAAAAAGCAGGAACTGTAATTGTCTTCCATCCGCCAACTGGCGGAACATAGTTCATATCATACCAGGGTATGGCGCCATTCATTCCTTTATCCAGTGTTGACTGTTGTTGTTGCCTTGGAAAACCACCGCCTGTTGTTCTTCTAAGACTATTGATATACGCTGTGTCCTTATTCTTTTGTACAGTTGCAATAATAGATGCAAAATCCTTTAAGCCATCTTCACTTGTCCATGCTTCAAGAGGAGTACCGCCAACGCTTGAATTGATGATGCCTATCGGCACATGATATTTTTCATATAATTTTTTGGCAAAGAAATAAGCCACTGCAGAAAAAGGCCTTATATCTTTTGGATTAGCCCATTTCCACGAACCTCCGGTAAGATCATCATTTCGGGCCATCAAGAAGGGCACGGTTGGGAACTTTGAACTGACGTATCTGCGGATAATTTACTTCTGCCATTTCCTTTGCATACGTGGCATCATCGTAGCCTAATTGGTACTCCATATTTGATTGACCGGAACAAAGCCATACATCGCCAATCAATAATTCTTTTAAAGTTATTTTATTACTGGCGGTAATATCCATCGTATAATGGACCGCCTGCTTTCATGGCAGGTAACCATGTCACCCACTTACCATCTGCGCCTGCCTTTGTATTATATTTTTTCCCGTTAAAACTGATATTCACTTTTTCATCCTTAGCGGCCCATCCCCAAATTTTTATTTTGGCATCCCGTTGAAGGATCATGCTGTCCCTGATTATCTGTGGCAGTTTTACCTGGCCGATTGAGGAAGCAACGATAAGAAGAGAAAAGAAAAACGGAATACACTTTTTACTAATTACAATCATGTGGCGTGATTTATCAATTAGAATTCAAAAAACAACGGTTCACTTATCCCACCAACTCTGTACACCGAACGTATCATTTCTAACCTATTTTGTTTTCATTGTAATTTTTAATCTTTAAATAATAAAGGAGCGAGTTCATACAAACTGCGGCGCCATGTTTGAAACTCATGTGCGGTACCCGGAGAAACGTAAGTAGCAACTTTGAAGCCGGCTGCTTTTAAATCAGCTTCAACCTTAGGCAAACCATTAGCACCGTTTGCTTCCTTACTACCATAGCTAATAAAGATGTGTTTTGGCTTAGTTTTTCCTTGTAATTCAGTTGGGTTATAATTGCCACCACTTAATAATCCCCAGTAACCAAATACATCAGGTTTAGCTAATGTTATAGTGTGTGTTTCAAATCCACCCATTGAAAGTCCTGCCATAGCACGTCCATCTCTTTTAGCAATCGTCCGGAAATGTGCATCAACATAAGGTATTAACTCATCAAGCAAAACAGTTTGAAAAGCTCCGACACCTGTAGGTTCGCCTGCAGTGACACCAAAAGTTACCACTCCGGCTGCACCCATACCGCCACCAGGAGGAGGAGTACGACGATTTGCACTATCTGGACTAGCACCACCCGGAGGAGGACCAGCAGGACGACGTCCTATTGGCATACCGGTATTAGTCATACCATAAGTCATTACAACAATAAAAGGTTTTATTCTGCCTTCTGCAATCATATTATCCATGATCAGGTTAGTCTTGCCCTGAACACCCCATGAAGTTTCATTTTCACCCCAGCCATGTTGCAGGTATAATACAGGATATTTCTTCTTGCCTTTTTCATAACCGGGAGGCGTGTAAACAACTGCCACCTTTTGTAGGTTTGTGCTTTTTGAAGGGAATATGATCTGCTGCATATTTCCATGAGGGACATTTTTCAGTGCATAAAAATCCTGATCCTTAGCAGGAATCTCTATTCCGCTTTCCCAACGTTGTGATCCATAGAAAAATCCTGTTCCGGGATCATTGACAGTTGCACCATCTATATTAACCCGATAATAGTGAAATCCTTCATCCATTGGCCCTGCGGTAGTGCCAATAAAATAACCACTATCCGCTTTGGTTAGTTTTGTTCCTCCCTGGCCACCAAGGCCAAGACTTACCCGAACACTATCAGCATTTGGCGCAAGAATTCTAAACCTCGCATACCCCTGGGAATTTACCTGTGGATATTGCTGAAACGGCTGGTTAAAAACAGAAGGTTTAAAGTCTTCTATAATCGCAGGTTGGGTGTTTTGAGCAAAAGAGATCATGCTCGTTAATGCAGTTGCCACAACAACAACTAAAGTTTTTATTTTCATATTTTCCAGTGTTTAATTAATTTATTTATGTTAACGAAAGACTTCCTGAAGCGTGGTCGCTAAGATACAATTTGCAATTCATCCACGTATGACCACCTGATACGAAATATGGTTTCAGATTTATTTTCTTCTCTTCAAACATGGCGATATTCTTTTTTACACTTTCGTACAAGAAAATCTTCAGTACCCACACTGATGGTAAAGAGTTTTACTTGATTATTGATCTTGCCGGCATCAGGTGACCAGTTCGTAAAATTTTTTTGAAACTCCTCAGTTGCTGTGTAAGGTGCATATGAGCACATCTAGGCAAACTTATCAGTATTGGTTAAGCCAATATTCAATGTCTGACCGCCGCCAACAGAAAAACCTGCTACTGCACGATTCTTACTATCCATTAGTACAGGATAATTTGATTCAATGAAAGGAATAATATCATTGATAACATCTTTTGTAAAATCAGCCATTGGCTTTGGCCGAACATTGCCATAAGGCATTACAATAATCATGGGCACTGCTTTTTTTTGTGCTATAAGATTATCTGCAATTAGATTAGCATGTCCAACCTTGGTCCATGTTTCTTCGGTGTCTGAACCTCCATGAATAAGATAAAGCACAGGATATTTTATTTTTCCATTTGGATTGAAACCGGGTGGTGTATAAACTAACAGTTGGCGGGTTGTGCCTAAAGTTGTTGAATTGTAATACCGGTAACTGATTTTTCCGTGAGGTACATTTTGCAACGAATGCACTAATGGCGCATCGCCTGGTATGTCAACAATACTTCTTTTAAATCGTTCATTGGCGAAAATATAGGTATTGTTAGGGTCTGCTAGTTTCAACACTGTCAACTCAAAAACTGTAAGGATAAATATCCGGTTTTACAGGAGGCACAGTAACCGTCCATATACCAGAAGTATCACCTTTAAAAGGAAGAGGAGATTTGAGAAACTCACCTTTTACGTGTAACACTTTGTGCGGTCTTTGAATAATATCGGAATGTTATACTGTGATCAGGATTCACATCCGGCGAACTGATAGCTGGCGGCCGCTGTGCAATCATAACACTGCAGGTTAAAAGAAAAGTTGCAGTTATATATATTGATAATTTCATGATTGCTTATTTAAAAAGTAGTTGAGCTGTTGTGGCTACATAATTTTTCACATTCATCCAGGTGTGACCACCGGGAGTAATTAAATTTTTATAGTTTACATTTTTTGATTTTAAGAAATCCATGAACTCAACAGCAGGTTTGTACAAAAAATCTTCGTTGCCCACACTCACCCAAAGCAGCTTCAATTCTTTATTAGTTTTTTCCGGGTTTTCATAAACGTTTTTATAGCTGCTTTCCATTTCAGGGGTCGACAGGTAAGCACTATAGCAACATATCCATGAAAATTTATCCATGTTACCAAAGCCTGTACGCAATGTCTGGCCGCCACCCCTGGAGAATCCACCAATTGCACGGTTGTCGCGATTATTAATAGTGCGGTAATTTTTTTCCACGTATGGAATTACTTTTGTTACAAGGTCCGTCTCAAACAATTTGGCTCGCTTTACTGCATCTTCGCCATCTCTTGAAATGATATCTGCCGGTTTAGGCTTTCCGGTTTGCTCTGCAATTCTCGCCATAGGATTACCGTAAGGCATAACGACGATCATAGGTGTTGCTTTCCCTTCAGCAATTAGGTTATCCAATATCAGATTTGTTTTACCTACTTTAAAAAATGTTTCTTCTGTGTCAGTAGTGCCACTGATGAGATAAAAAACCGGGTATTTTTTTGAAACACTTTTATCATAGCCCGGCGGTGTGTAGACAACAAGCGAGCCTGTTGTACCTTCAACTGATGGATAATACTCATAGCTGACAGTGCCATGAGGTACATCTCTCATGGCATGAATCAGTGAAGTATCGCCGGGTACATCAACCAGGCTTGCTTTAAATCGTTCATTGGGAAAATAATGCTACGTTCGCAGGGTCCATTACCGTAACGCCGTCTACATTAAAACTATAAGGATAGATATCAGGTTTTAACGGCCCAACGGTTACACTCCAGATGCCCACTGAATCTTTAACCATCGGAACTTGTGATGCACCAAACTGTCCACCACCCAGCAACACTTGTTTTGCGGAAGGAGATAAATAGCGGAAGGTTACTTTCTTATCGGCATATACTTGTGGGGAAATAACAAAAGGACCTCTTGGCGGCTGGCTAATGGCAATGAAGGAAACACAAAGCATTATCCAAATGACCAATAACCGGGAAAATGTTTTTTTATTCATTGAGATCAGTTGATTGTGAAATAAAATTCATTTAATAGTTCCAGGTAATAGTAACAAGTCAAAGTTTACAAGTCATGCAGTTATGCCTCCTATCGGAGATAAAAGTCTTATGTTTTATTTTCTTTTCATCCAAAACTTTCAGATAATCTGATTTTAAGAGATGTAAACCATCGTCTTTACCCACACCTGTCAAGAAAAATTTCCATCGTTGCTTAGGATTATTAGTGGCTGGTTGTGCTACAGCAAAAAAGGGAATAATATATTTTACAATAATATACAATGAATTTTTGGTTGAGTTTTTTCAAATACCTTAATCAATCATAAAAATCATCATCGCCAACATATTCGCTTTCCCCTGTCTTCAACACGCAAGCCCATAATTAATTTCTGCCTGCTTCCATCAGAAGGTAAAATATTTACAATTAAATTGTAATGAAAGAAAAAATCAGAGGCTTCGTTCCTTAACAGGAAAAAATCATTTTGGTTTTCAACTATAATACCTTGCTTTGTTTTGTATAGTTTCATCTTTACGAATTTCTCGTTCTAAAGCTGAGTCAATTCAATGTAAATCTCTCGTCACTTCTTCGCCCGACCCACCGTGCAGAATATCCCAATCAGCCCCAAGATGCGCTTGCTGAACATGATTCACGTATAACTTTACATATCCTCTTTTTGTTGTTTGCATTGGAGCGATCCATTCAGCTTTTCGCTTTTTCAATTCTTCATCACCTATATCTAAATGCAGTCTTCTTTTATCAACATCGAGTTCTATAATATCGCCGTCTTTGACCAGGGCCAGCACACCACCAATTGCAGATTCTGGAGAAACATGCAATACTACAGTTCCTGCCGCTGTGCCACTCATTCTGCCGTCGGAAATACGTATCATGTCTTTAACTCCTTTACGCAATAATTTTTCAGGCAGATCTACATTGCCGACTTCAGGCATCCCGGGATAACCAACAGGCCCCACATTTTTTAAAACAATGATTGAATTTTCATGAATATCCAGGTTGCAATCATCAATTCTTGCGTGATAATCTTCCATGGTTTCAAATACTACGGCAGGGCCACGATGTTTCAATCAATTCTTTTGAAGCAGCAGATGGTTTAATAACGGCACCTTGCTCACAAAGGTTTCCTTTAAGCACTGCAATGCCTGCATTTTCCTGTAATGGTTTATCAGTTGTTGCAATCACATCCTGGTTGTAGCAAACCGGACTTGTATTGTTTTCTTCAATGGTTTTACCATTAACTGTTAAGGCATCGCTGTGTAAATATTTTTTAAGTTCTTTAATTACAACAGGTAGACCCCCGGCATAATAGAAGTCTTCCATTAAATATTTACCGGAAGGCTTTAGATTGACCAGCAACGGAATTTTACTTCCGATGCTGTCAAAGTCTTCAAGTTTTAGCTCAACGCCAATTCTTCCCGCAATGGCTAAAAGATGAATAATGAAATTTGTTGAGCCGCCAATAGCTGCATTCACTACAATTGAATTTTCAAATGCTTTTCTTGTAAGAATTTTTGAAAGCTTCATGTCTTCTTTCACCATTTCAACAATTCTTCTTCCTGAAAGCTGGGCCATTACTTTTTTTCGTGAATCAACTGCAGGAATAGCAGCAGCACCCGGCAACGTCAATCCCAGTGCCTCTACCATACAGGCCATTGTTGATGCCGTTCCCATCGTCATGCAGTGACCCGCACTTCGTGCAACTCCTATTTCAGCTTCCAGGATATCTTCCGCGGTATAATTTTCAACCAACATTTTTTCTTTCACCATCCAGTTGAACGAACCTGATCCCAAACATTCTCCTTTAAATCTTCCGTTTAGCATTGGCCCACCTGGAACAACAATTGTTGGCAGATCAACGCTGCAAGCACCCATCAGTGTGGAGGGAGTTGTTTTGTCACAACCAGTAAGTAACACTACCCCGTCAATCGGATTGGCACGAATAGTTTCTTCAGTATCCATGCTGGCAAGGTTGCGAAACAGCATTGAGGTTGGCCGCATGATGGTTTCGCCGAGTGATGTAACCGGAAACTCAAGCGGAAATCCTCCGGCTTCAGCAACGCCTCGTTTCACTACTTCTGCAAAATCTCTTAGATGACCATTGCAGGGGGTTAATTCACTCCATGTATTGCAAATTCCTATGACCGGCTTGCCACTGAAAATAATCATCAGGATAACCCTGGTTACGCAACCATGATCGATGAACAAATCCCATTTTGTCATCTTTGCGCAAACCAGTCACGGCTTCTTAGTTTGTCTGTCGAAGAAGAATGAATTGTAGTTTTTTTCATTGAGTAAGTCTATTATGTTCAATCTGCCTTCCCACTTTGCAATATTTTTTTGATTTTAAATACTATCCAATCAAAGTTGTCTTTTACACAAAGCCTCAGTTAATCTAATAGTAAAGTGTTTAAAAAGACCCTATGTAAAACA
The DNA here is from genome assembly GCA_963746915.1 of uncultured Bacteroidota bacterium. Lineage (GTDB taxonomy): Bacteria > Bacteroidota > Bacteroidia > Chitinophagales > Chitinophagaceae > VBAS01. The sequence goes on from CAVVDD010000007.1 coordinate 540,406, forward strand.
TAGGGTCTTTTATAGTGCGAGAGACTTTATTTGTTTTAAATATTTATGCTTTATTATTTTTTATCCCAAAATACCCTTGATAGTTAATTTATCACCACCAATAGCTGTCGTAGCAGCATTGTAGTTCGCTGTATTTGCAGACGCTTCAACATCAGGATAAGACAACCTTCTGACAAACCCACCGTCCAAGATTGTTATTGAAAAGATTAGGACTTAAAGCGGGAAATCCGCTTCTTCTAAAGTTGGCAAATGCTTCAGTTCCGTTTCTAAGATTTACGATCCAGTATTGAGTATTGATCAACTTAAGTGCATCTGTTGCGTTGTAGACTACTGCAGGGTTATCCATGTATGCTGTTTATTCTGAAGCAGAAATAGGAGAGGTTCCCGGATAGAGTGCATACGTATCCATGTCTGCGGTAATTCCATTTTCATAATATGTCTTGGCTGCAGCATCACCACCGGCAACCCAACCTCTCTTAGCTGCTTCTGCCAACAATAAGGAAGTTTGGGCATATGTTACCCAGAAATTCAGGAACATTCGGAGAGGCCACTGTCCATACATTCATCTGTGAATAGTTTAGTCCCGCCTCCCCTCGTACCTCTGTAGGGCTACCGAGCAGTGATCTGTGCATCAGTTACGCCTATAGGAACTCCAAATTGATTGGCTAAAACGGTATCAGGATTAGGCTGAGCTGCAACATTACCCGGATTTGGAAAATTTGCCAAAATGAACTTACCGCGGGGATCTATTGTTGATTTCAGTTGATTTACAAATGGCTCGGCAGCATAGTTAAACTGGGAGAAGTTTCGCAATGCAGCGTTGTCACCTTGAGTATAAAGTGTTCCATCATATTTAACGTAAGCATTATCAGCATTGGAAGTCATCACTCCGCCTGCAAATGCCTCAGCTACGATAGTCTGCGCTTTTGCAGCGTTAAGTTTAGAATAGCGCATTCCCAATCTTAACAGCAATGAGTTGCCCAATTTTTTCCACTTGGCTACCTGGTCTGTTGCGTTTGCAGTTTTGGTTGAGGGTTGAGCATTTGTTCCATAAAAAAGATCTGCGGAAACAAAGTCACCAGAAGGATTGAATGCAGCTAATGCTTCTTTGATCTCTTTGTACAGGTCATCATAAATGACTGCATCATCGTCATATTTCGGATAAAAAATAACATCGCTGAAACGCCTTTCCTGCTTCGGAGTAAGGAACATCTCCATACGCATCCACCATTCCCATAAATACCTGGGCTTTCCATATCCGGATCATGCTCTTCAAATTAACACGGGTTGTAGTCGGACCTAAAACCGTTAAAGCCTGAATCAAATTTTTGATAGGTTCGAGCCCTGCATATGATTCTCCCCATTTGGGAGTACTATTACCATCAATATCCTCATTGAAATTAAAGCCCAGATTAGCTCCTGTGTTGTAAGGGACCACAAATTGCTGAACAATGGTATGTTCTGCAGTCCAGGTTCCTATATGGGTTCGTTGTGCTCCGGCAAACAAAAGAGCCGGATCAACTGAGTTTATCGCATAAGGATTTGTGTTTATTTCTACAAAATCTTTATCGCACCCTGCAAAAACGAAGACGGTGCTTATAAGGATTAGTCGTTTAATATATTTTTATCATATCGTTAGAATTTAACATTTAAAGTAAGATTGTAATTACGTGTGGTTGGCAATGATGAATTCTCATAACCAGCCCTGATATCACCGGATGACTGGATTGCTTCCGGATCAAGACCCGGCAAGTCCTTATAAATTATCGCCACATTCCGGCAGGAGGCTGACAATGATAATCCTTTGACGAATTTCAGAAAAGCTACCTTTTTTATAAGGTTTGTAAAATTATATGATAGGGAAATATTTCTAAGCTTGACGAAATCAGACTTAAACGTAAAAGGATCTCCAATTTGATAGGTTTCTGTAATCCGTATAGTAATGTCTGCAGACCATTACCTGCAACAGTAATTACAGTGGTGTTGGGCAATCCCTGAACTTTCATAAACCGCCGGGAATATTAATCCGGCTTCACGACCCTCCAATGACAATTTAGAATGTCCTTGTCTTGTCATATTCAAAAGCGTAGATGATAATACAGTACCTCCAAACTTATAGTCAATAAATACTCCAAGACTAAGGTTTTTATAGGTAAAGTTGTTATTCCAGCCACCGGTAAACTTGGGGATTGAACTACCCACAGGATGAAATCCGTTGCCTACGGGCCCACTTGTTATGTCATTCGACCAAACGGCCATTAGCACCTACAACAATTTCACCCTTTGCATTTCTTCTGTAGGTTCTTGTATATAATTGGTTCATCGCCAAGCCCTTCGGTGTATCTTAATTCTCCGAGAAACTCGTTACCGGTACCATTAAAGTAAACAGCAGATGGTTCCGCTTGGATTACCAACATCAAGGACTTCTGTTTTAAGATAGGAGTTGTTCCAGGAAGTTGTCCAGCTAAAATTTTTGGTTTGTATTGCTTTATATTCAATCAGGGTTTCCAAACCACTGTTCTTTAATGAAGCTTCGTTTTGTTTTGAAGTATTATATCCTGATGCAGTGGAAATATGAACATCTAATATCTGATCGGTTGTTACTTTATCAAATGCTGCAATATCCAGAAGCAACTTGTTCTTAAACAACCTCAGTTCAAGACCTATTTCTTTTTCCGTTACAGTAAATGGCTGCCAACAATGGATTAGGAGCACTGGTGCCACTAACACTGGCCAAAGTCTGGCCATTAAATTGATTTTGATTGATACCATAAGTTAGTACACCATCATAAGGATTCACACCAGCTATACTACCGACCTCTGCCCATGAAGCTCTCAGTTTACCATAAGAAAGCCAGTTCAGATTCGGCAATAATTCCGAGAAAGATAAAGCTACCGGATACGGAAGGATAGAACTTATTGTTATTTTCAGGATTTAAAACGGAGAACCAGTCATTTCTACCAGTAACGTTCAGGTATAACATTCCATTCCATCCAAACTCCGCCCAACCATAGAGTGAATTGATACGGCTTTGGCTATAACCCATCAGCCCTGGGTTTTAACCGTACCGTTCGGAATAGAATAAAGATCTGCGACTGTAAAATTGGTGGAGCTTTGATTCAGATTTCTGAACTCTGATCTCAATGTATTTCCACCAAAACTGGCGTCAACAGAAAATTTTCCAAACTCTTTGCTGCCACCAACCAGGAAGTCTGCATTTATATCGGTTGTAGTAGTTTGGCTTAATATTATAACTACCTCTGTATGTTCCATCACTATTGGTAAGCACCTCGGCTCCTGTACCATTCAGCGTATAATTCTCCTGGAAATTAGTACCACGGTCATAGTTGAACCTGCCCTGCGCATAGAGCCAGTTTGTAATATCATAACGTAAGGTAGCTGTTCCGAGAAGACGATTTCTGTCTTCCTTGTATTTTAGGCCTTTTTGCAATGGGTAGTATGGGTTATTAACTGTACCCAGGAATCCATTTGTCTTCCATTCTGCTCCGGCAGCATTAATTGCATGATCCCTGTAGGCCTCAAGGGGTGTGGAAATAGGCATCCTGTTAAAGAAATTTACAGCGCCATCACCCTGTGTACCTATTTGCGGAGGATTAATATAATCCTCATCTGCGTAGTTAACATTCAACTGCAACTTGAGTTTTTTAGTGATATTATGATTGATCCCTACATTGAAGATCGTCCTCTTATATTCATTGCTTGGTACAATACCTTTGGCATCTGTGGTTGAGATGGATGCCCTGAAACTTCCGTTTGCACCACCGCCTGATAAGCCAAGTGTGTTGGTAAAATTTGTTCCGGTTTGCAAAAAGTCAAAAAGCTGGTTAGGATAAGCAGAGTAGGGCCTCATTACTCCATCAAAATTAATGGTGGGTTGACCATCTAATTTAGCACCCCAGCCAAACTGGCCATTACCCTGAATAGCTCCCGCAGTTGTAAATTTTACACCTCCTTGTCCCTGGCCGTATTCAGTCTGGGTGATTTCGTCCATAAAATTCAAAGCCTCCACGTAGTATAGCTGGAAGTGAAATCAACTCCGATACCCTGATTTTTTTGACCGGACTTAGTGGTAATGATTATCGCACCGCGAGCAGCCCTTGAACCATAAAGCGCAGCAGCAGTAGCTCCTTTTAATACGGTCATGCTTTCAATATCATCCGGGTTAATGTTATTCAAATTATCTCCCCGGTCACGTTGTTGACCATTTCCTTCGGCATTCCTGGCTCCCTGATCTATTGGAAGGCCATTAATTACAATAAGAGGCGAATTAGTAGCTCCTGCAAAACCAACCTGTCCACGTAAACGTATCTGGTTACTGGAGCCGGCACCGGCAGCCGGAGGTGTTATATTCAGAGCCTGCTACCTTGCCTTCAAGGGATTCGCCTACGTTGAGTAGTTCTGTTTTTAACAAGTTCATCCGGATTAACAGATGTTGCGGAATAGCCTAGCTTTTTAGACTCTTTCTTGATACCAAGTGTCGTTACTACTACTTCAGTAAGAGCTGTCGCTTCACCACGACCCAAGCTTACTGAAAGAGTGCTTCTCCCGTTGAGTGGTATTTCCTGGGTGTAAAGCCGACATAGGTTATTATCAACGTAGCTGTACCCGGGGCATTAATACTGAATTTACCAGCAGCATCGGTTGCAACAGATGTAGTAGTGCCTTTTACTGTTACAGTGGCTCCGTTAACGGGTTTTTTTTCTTCGTCAGTAACAGTGCCCGAAATGGTTTGCGCAAATGCAGCAGCGGAAAAAAGTAAGAGGGAAAATAATAATAATAATAATTTGTTCGTGAGAGACAGACGTATGCCTTTTTCTTTTTCTCATATTAGCAAGTTTGGTTGTAAATAATCAGGACTTAAAAATATAAGTCCTATTTAAAGTTATACAAGGTATCGCAACTTTTCAATAAAAAACTTCCAATAAAACACAGTGAAGAATATTGTACAAGTTCGTCATCTTTTATTAGTAATATCGTTCAAGAAAAAATCAGAAACCCGGAAACCAGCGATTGCATGGGCCAATACTTTTTATAAAAAGGGAATGTTTGAAGAAATTGCTGATCTCCAACAAGACAAACAAAAGCCGACCATTTTTTTTACTCACCTTCTTTGCTTGTTATGAAAAGAGAATCTTTTTACAATCTTTTTTACTTTCTTGCAGCAGCTCTTTTAACGGCGTGGATTTTTATTAGTATTAAACAATTACATAATTGGGGTGGTTGGCTATTAATGTTATTTTTTCTCAGCATTGCTTTTGCATTCAGAGGAAGCAAGACATTGAAAGGGCTTTCATACACTATGATGATCATGGCAGCGGTTAGCATTGCCATGTATCATCCGCAATATTTTAAAACGATCGGTGATTACAAGTTATCTGCATTGATCATTCCTTTACTGCAGATCATCATGTTTGGTATGGGCACTGAATTAAGTTTAAAAGATTTTGCCAATGTAATAAGAATGCCAAAAGGAATTATCATTGGTGTCGTAGGTCACTATGTCATTATGCCACTTGTTGGATTTGCAGTCGCTAATCTTTTTAATTTTCCTAATGAGATCGCTGCAGGAATTATTCTCGTTGGTTGTTGTCCAAGTGGCCTTGCCTCAAATGTCATGTCGTATCTCGCAAGAGCAAATCTTGCCTTATCAGTCTCTGTAACCACCATATCAACAATACTTGCTCCTTTTCTTACACCATTATTAATGCGATGGCTGGGAGGAAGTTTCGTTGAGATCAATTTCTGGAGTATGGTTTGGGATATCACAAAGATCGTGATACTTCCTGTTACAGCTGGCCTTGCTTTTCACTATCTCGTTCACGGAAAATTCAAATGGCTTGATAAAGCCATGCCGTTTCTTTCAATGGGTGGTATTGCATTTATCTTAACCATTATTACTGCAGCAGGAAGAGACAATCTTATAAAGGTCGGTGGATTATTGATCGTGGCGACTCTCATACATAATCTTGCGGGTTATTTTTTTGGTTACTGGTCAGCAAGGATTTTAAAATTCACAGAAAAAGATTCAAGAACGATCGCATTGGAAGTTGGAATGCAGAATGCAGGTCTTGCATCTGGTCTCGCTTTATCAATGGGAAAATTAGCTACTGCCGGATTAGCTCCCGCCATATTCGGACCCGTAATGAATGTTACCGGATCAACATTAGCAAGCTGGTGGCATAACCGGATACCAAAAGAAGATATTGAAGAAGAAAAAAAGAAATCAAAAGTTGAAATACAAATTTCATCATCATAAATATTTTATACTATGTCAAGATTAAAGTTCATATTGATTTTATTAATAGCTATTGCATCTGTTAAGCAATTGCATAGCCAACAGGTACAAATAACAAAAGAAGAACTTATTGCATTAACACCTGAATGGAAAGGGGAACGGTTTGAAGACGGGCGGCCGAAAGTACCCGATGGCATTATTAAAAGAATGAAAGAAGTAAGTGTAGAAGAGGCATGGGCCACTATGAGCGGTGCAGGCTACAGATACCAGATAGCTGATGGCTGGCAAGTCATTAATCCCGATAGTGTATTGGTGGGCCGTGCGGTGACTGCAACGTTTATGCCCGGACGTCCCGATGTATGGAAAGCGATTGATTCACTTGGGAAAAAACAAGGAAGAAGGGCACAAAATGTCTGGGCGGTTGAAATGCTCGTGAAAGGGCGATGTATATGTAGCTGATCAGTTTGGAGCGAAAAGAAACGGGCCCACTATCGGCGACAATGTAGGCAATGCTATTTATGCAAGAACAGGAAACGGGATTGTGTATGACGGTGCATTAAGAGATTTGGAAGGGTTGAAAGAAATCGGCGGATTCACTTCTTACTATACCAGCTATGATCCATCTTTTCATAATCCGGGAGGAGGACAGAACAGGGATTTGACTACTATGATCGTAGGAATTAACCACCCTACCCGCATACGAACAGTAACAGTTATGCCCGGTGATGTTGTATTGGGTAAAATGGGGGTTGTTGTTTTTATCCCTCCACAATTAGCTGAAAGGGTAGTAAAAAGTTCGGAGCACGTTCGTTTGCAGGATATGTTCGGTCATCAACGATTGCGGGAAGGAAAATATACTGCCGGCCAAATTGATACAAGGTGGGCTGATGAAATTGAAAAAGATTTTACCCAATGGCTCAATGATAATATTGATAAATTGCCTGTTGGTAAAGAACAGGTACAGGAATATATTAAGGAAAGAGAAAAATCACGATAAAACAATTATAAATCTGAAAGGTTGAAGCATTTAAAACTTTGAATAATTTTCAGACCTGTTATGTATTGAACTTTTGAAATCTAAAACTAATAACAATGACAAATTCAAGAAGATCATTTATAACAAAAGCTGCACTAGCTGCAGCAATGACTCCATTTGCATCTTTGTCCAATACTTTTGGACAGGGACTTACAGATGCAATGGAAAAAACACCTAAAGTCTTCTTCACCATCCGATTTAAAAATTACTGATGTTAAATGTGCTTATTCTGGAGGCGGATTATTTGTAAAAATTTCTACCAACCAGGATATCGTTGGCTGGGGCGAAGGAGTAGATGCTGTTGGCGGAACGTATCATTTAGTTCAACGGCTTGGGAAGACAATATTAGTCGGGAGAAGTCCTTTAACTCCTAACCTTATTTTTGAGCAATTTCGCAAAGGTGCTTTTTTTGGTGGTGCACAATCAGGTATGTATGTAGCTGTGTTAAGCGCTTTTGATTGTGCGTTGTGGGATTTAACCGGAAAAGCATTAGGCTTACCTATCCATCAATTATTAGGTGGAAAGTTTCGTGATAAAGTAAGAGTGTATTGCGATACCCAATTATACTCCGTTCGCAATCCCAAACCTGAAGAATATGCGAAAGTAGCCAGAGAGGCAGTTGACAAAGGATATACTGCCGTTAAATTTGATCTTGACGAAGCAGGTGATCCCAATAAATATGATAGGTGGAACTGGACTGCCAGCCTTGCTGAAGTAGAAAGAATGTATAATTCCATGGCCGCTGTTCGGAAAGAAATAGGTCCGCATATTGATATTTGTTGCGACATGCATGGACGGTATGATGCACCAACCGGAAGAAAGGTAGCAAAGGTGATGGAACCTTTAAATCTGATGTGGCTGGAAGAACCTGTTCCTGCCGACAACGTTGATGTCTATAAAACAATTACACAAGAAACAAGTACACCAATTTGTGGTGGAGAAAATTTTTACCTGACATATGGATTTACCCGTTTATTGTCAGAAGGAGCAGTCGATTTGATCATGCCCGACCTTCAGAAATGCGGAGGACTTGGCGAAGGACAGCGTATAGCAAGCCTTGCGAATGCTTATTACACACCTTTTTCACCGCACATGGTTGGTTCATTCCTTGGTTGCATGGCCTCTGCGCATGTTTGCGCAGCAGTCCCTAATTTCCATATTCTCGAATGGCAAAGCCAATTCGATACAGTACCCAGGTGGAAAGAGATTGTTAAGTACGATAAGCCTTTTATCGATAAAGGATTTTTGACTGTATCGAACAAACCGGGAATTGGAGTGGACATAAACGAAGAAGGTTTGAAAAAATACGCGACGCCAAACGTGCCATTCTTTTCTTAAATATCGATAGATCAAATTTTAAAAGGCATTCTCTTCATCGGGAATGCCTTTCTTACTTTTTCAAATTGACTACTTATTTTATTGAGCCACCGCTTCCAACTGCTGCACTTCATCTTTGGTATACACTCCGTTCAGTTTCCTCATGATGTGAAGTGGATTTTCATCCTTCAATGTCTCTGGCAAAAATTCCTGCGGGCAATCCTGGTAGCATACGGGACGCAAAAAGCGTTTGATGGCTTCGGTACCTACCGATGTAAAATGTGCAAAGGTTGTTGCAGGGAAAGGTCCCCCATGCATCATGGAGTGAGAAACTTCAACACCTGTAGGAACACCATTGTAAATTATTCTTCCCACTCTTGCTATCAGCAGATCAACACAGCTTTGAAAACGTTTTAGATCATCTGGCGTTCCGATAATAGTTGCAGTTAACTGTCCATGCAATGACCGCAATGCAGATCTTAAATCGTTTTCATCTTCACATACTACAACAAGAGATGAAGGGCCGAACACTTCATTTTGCATGGCGCTGCTTTCAATTAAATTTCTTTGCAGTTGTTTTTGCAAGAGTAGGGCTGCCTTTGTATTCTTCCTTTCCCTCATCGCCTGTCAAAACAGCATCAACACCTTTCATTGAAAGCAATTGCTGACGTTCTTTATAATAAGCAGCACATATCGTTTGGTTCAACATAGTTGCTGGAAGCACTTGTTGTAATGCCTGTGCCAATTTTTGAATGAAGACATCTGTATTTTGATCTTTTAAAACAAACAACAACCCGGGATTGGTGCAAAACTGCCCAACGCCAAGAGTGATAGAAGCACTGAGTTGTGAAGCTAAAGCATCAACGTCATGTGCTATCTTATTTGGAAGAACTAAAACGGGATTAATGCTGCTCATTTCTGCATATACAGGAATCGGTTCCTCTCTTTCGTTCACAGTTGCTTTAAGCAATGCCATACCTCCACGAAAAGAACCAGTAAACCCAACTGCCTTTATTTGCGGATGCTTCACCAATTGCTGTCCAAGCAAAGCTCCTTCACCAATCAATGAAGAGAACACACCATCAGGCATGTCACATTTTTTCGCAGCATTGATGATGGCCGTCGCAATCAATTCATTTGTTCCAAGGTGAGAGCTATGTGCTTTCACTACTACCGGGCAACCTGCTGCTAAAGCAGAAGCAGTATCTCCGCCGGCAGTTGAAAACGCCAATGGAAAATTACTGGCTGCAAAAACAGCCACAGGTCCGATAGGAATCATCATCCTTCTCAGATCTGAGCGGGGCAAAGGTTTGCGTTCAGGCAATGCAGTGTCAATGATTGCTTCTACAAAAGAACCTTCACGCAAAAGAGATGCAAACAATTTTAATTGTCCTACAGTTCTTCCACGTTCACCTGTTATACGAGCTTCCGGCAAACCTGTTTCCAAATGAGCTCTTTCGATCAGTGCATCACCTAACTGCATGATCTCATCTGAAATGGCTTCCAAAAACATTGCTCTTTGCGCAAAAGAAGTTTGCCTGTAAATTTCAAAAGCAACTGTAGCTTTTGAAATCGCCTCCTGGATTTCATTTTCAGTAGCTGCAATAAATTCACCTTGCAAATTATTTTTCAACAAAGTGCTGAAAGCATACAATTTCTTTTCACCTGTAGCTTTCTTTTCAAATCCAATGAAGTTGTATCCAGATATCATGATTTATAGTTTTTAGATTTAAATGATCAGGTAATTATCGGCCAGCTAATTTGTATGACACGTATAAAATAAAGTTACGGCATTTCCGATTCGAACATCTTATAAGATAATACAACTCTTTTGACAAAGAAGCAGTTTATGAAATATCAACAAAGTTATTGGTTCAGAGATATTTACTCTTAATTGAATCATTTAAACAACTGTCACCACAAGCTTTATCTCCGATAATGCTTTTTTATTTACCTCTTAGTTTTTCCGCAATCGCTTGCATGAACTTTAATAGATTTCATTGTATAATTTCATGACTGAATACGCCGTGATTATAATGTTTAGAACGATACTTAACGAATTTGGTATTGAACCCACTGCTTCTGTCAAACCATTTGGCAGTGGCTTAATTAATAATACATGGCTTATCAGCGAGAACGGAAACGAGTTCATACTTCAGCGCATCAATCAGAATGTTTTTAAAGATCCATTTGCTATTGCAACAAACATTCACCTGCTTTGTAATTATTTAAAAAACCAACATCCCGGCTATTTATTTCCTTGCCCCCAAAAAACGATCACCGGTGATAACATGGCTTTTATTGAGAACGAAGGGTATTTTCGGATATTCCCCTTCATAAAAAACTCCCATACCGTTGATGTTGTTAGTTCTCCATCGCAGGCTTATGAAGCAGCCAAACAATTTGGGCGGTTCACTAATTTACTTTCAGGATTTCCAGTTGATAAGTTAAAAATAACATTGCCCGACTTTCACAATTTACCATTAAGATATTCTCAATTTGAAAAAGCAATAAAGGAAGGTAATAAAGAAAGAATTAAACAGTCTGCAGCAATGATCAGTTTCCTGGAAGATCAACAGGAGATCGTATCAATAAGCGAACAGATCGGCAATAATCCTGACTTCAAAAAAAGAGTTACACATCATGATTCCAAAATAAACAATGTACTTTTTGATGATAACAATAAAGGACTTTGCGTGGTCGATCTTGACACTGTAATGCCCGGTTATTTTATCAGCGATTTTGGCGATATGATGCGAACTTATCTTTCGCCGGTCAGCGAAGAAGAAAAAGATCTTTCAAAAATTGAAATAAGAGAAGAATATTTCAAAGCAATTGCGGAAGGTTATTTGAGTGAAATGAAAAAGGAGCTGACAACAGTTGAAAAAAATTATTTGGTATATGCGGGAAAATTCATGGTCTATATGCAGGCCCTTCGCTTTTTAACCGATCACCTTAACAATGATATTTATTACGGCTCAAAATACGAAGGTCAGAATTTTATAAGAGCCAATAACCAGGTTTGTTTACTCAAGAAGATCATTGAAAAAGAAAAAACATTACTGGAGATGGTTAACATTTAAACCGTAAGCAGACTGCAACCACGAAGATCACTTCCATCCATTCGCCCTAATACTTCAAAACTTTTATCACCATATAGTTTACCTATATCATCGGTTGCTATAAAAGAACAGCTATAGACGTTAGCGAGATCGATTATGTTAATGGCACCAGTTATAGTTCGGAGTTCGGAGTTCGGAGTTTGAAGTCTTTGACTAACGACTATCGACTCCCGATTCCCGACTCCCGACTCAGAACTCCAGACTGTCAACGGATCTTCATCATCTCTTATCAATACCTTCATCCAAGGCGGGCACTGAAATCTTCCTTCTTTTTTTGCATATGCTTGCGATAACAATTCTGTCATTCCGTATTCAGAATGAATTTCTGTTTTTCCAAATGCTTTCTTTAACTGATCATGCACTTCCATCCTGGTTAATTCTTCTCTCCTTCCTTTCATACCTCCTGTTTCCATTATGATCGTATTCTTTAGTTGCATAGGGAATTTTTCTGCAAAATCAAGTAATGCATAGGTCACCCCGATCAGCAAAGTTTTTTGATTTGCTCTTTCGAGTTCAAATAAAGTTTCTTTTAATTTTTCAAGATCATACAAATAAAAACCACTTTGAGGATGCTGGCTTTGTTTTATAAGATCATCAACCATATAAACCAACGATGAATTTCCTTTTTCCAGATAAGAAGGCAATAATCCAAGAACACACCATTCTTGCAGATCACCGTACATTTTTTTAAACGCTGTAGTAAAACTTTGGGTATAGATAGAAACATCTTTTACATGATGATGGCTGTTTATTGCTTGCGTGGTTCCGCTGCTTTTAAATATTACTTCGGCGTTAAACTTTCCGGTTTTTATCTCGTCTGTCTTAAAAAAGCTTATCGGTAGAAAAGGTATTTTTTCAATTTCATCTACACCAGAAGGAGTTTTTCCAAGTGCATTTACATAGGAGTTGTAAACTGAATTGGCCTTATATTGAAAATGAAAGATATCCAAAGCAAGCTGCCTGAAGCCACTTTCTGTTACCGAAAATATTTTATCATGCCATTCACCATTCATTATAGGCTGGTATCAGGTTAAATCTTAAATTTGTTTACAATTAAACTCACAATATGAAAACCAGGATTTGGCTTGCTCTGATCATTGTTGCCGGAATGATCGCCTGTGGCAAAGATAAGTTTCAAACCATACCTCAATTAAGATTGATATCAAAGACACCTGATGTAGTGCCTGTAAATGGCACCTTACGGTTAAATATTGAATACACCGATAAAGAAGGTGATGTGAGTGATTCGCTTTTTATTGTGAGACAAAGATTGAATGTGCGGGGACCGGTACAACTTCTCAACCAAGCCCCTATGATGTTCCCGATTTCCCTCATACTGATAAAGGTGAATTTGAAATATCACTCGCATACCAGGTTGGTCTTATTTTTGGCTTACCCCCACTTCGTATTCCCGGCAGCAATCCTGCAAGAAACGAAATTGATACTTTGAGGTTGAAGATCGTTGCAAAGGACAAAGCCGGAAATAAAAGTGATACCCTCGTTGTCGATAATGTATATGTAATTCGTTGACAGGTTGAATAGTTCCTTCAAAAAAATCTTTGATTTCTTTTTATTTACCAGCTTGTTTGTTTCATGCTGTGCTGTGGTAATGGTTTATGCAACCTATACAATAATCATTGGCAAACCGATCAACATTTACCTGGCCTTCTTCATTTTCTTCTCTACAGTTTGCAGTTATAATTTCCACTGGGCATTAACGCCACATTCTCTGGCTCCATCACAACGATTACAGTGGGATAAAAATCATAAAAACTATCATCTGCTCTTATCAGTAATGGGTGCCATTGGCGCAATAGTCTTCTTTTTTTATTTTAAAGATAAATGGCTCTATATAGCACCTTCAGCAATACTCACATTTCTATATTCAGCGCCGAAAATTTCTTTTTTTCAACTATTAAAAAAAGTGGCGATCGGAAAAACCATTTTCCTTGCGATGATCTGGGCATATGTAACGGCTGCTTTACCAATTTTGATTGAAGGAGGTTCCATGTCCGAAAAGGCCCTTTTATTTTGCATCGGTCAGTTCTTCTTTATTTATGCTATCTGCATCTTGTTCGATTTTCGTGACCGGGAAGATGACAAGGCAGATGGCATTCGCAGTATGATAACTTATTTTAACGAACGTGGCATCAACATTCTGTTTATTATTTCTGTTACTATATTTATAATTCTTGCACTCGTACTGAAAATGCAAGATGTGGAATGGAGCAAAATTATACTGCTAATACTCCCTGCATTTATACTGATCAGCTTGTATAAATATGCCAAAAGAAATTTTTCTGATTACCTCTATTATTTTGTGTTGGATGGATTGATGATGCTGACAGGGCTCTTATTATGGTTAATGAACAGGTTTTAGTTATTTTTGAATACAATAAATCAAACTATGGCAAAATCTTCCCGCAAATCAAAATCAATACTTACTGATTCTTCGTTTTCTTTTTTAAAAAATTATATTAATAATGCGTCACCTGTCGGTTTTGAGACAAGCGGGCAAAAATTGTGGCTTGAATATTTAAAACCCTATGTTGATTCACATTTTTCAGATCCATACGGATCTGCGGTAGGTGTTATTAATCCTAAAGCTCCTTTTAAGGTTGTCATAGAAGCACATGCAGATGAGATCAGCTGGTTTGTAAATTATGTAAATCCTGAAGGTCTTTTATATTTAAAACGTAATGGCGGTGTTGATGTACAGATCGCCCCGGCGCAACGTGTAATTATCCATGGAAAAAAAGGACCGGTAAAAGCGGTTTTCGGATGGCCGGCGATCCATACAAGATTAAGTAATCCGGATCATAAAGAACCACAACCGAAACTTGATAATGTCTTTCTTGATTGCGGTGCAAGAAATAAAAAGGAAGTGGAACAACTTGGCATTCATATTGGCGCAGTAGTAACTTACCAGGACGGCTTTGATGAAATTGCTAACGATTATTATATCGGCCGAGCTTTTGATAATCGTGTTGGTGGTTTTATGATCGCAGAAGTAGCAAGACTTTTAAAACAAAACAATAAGAAATTACCATACGGTTTATATGTTGTGAATGCTGTACAGGAAGAGATCGGTTTACGTGGCGCTGAAATGATTGCACGCAGAATTAAACCTGACATTGCAATTGTAACCGATGTAACCCATGATACAACTACACCAATGATCAGTAAACTTGTAGAAGGGGAAATTGCCTGCCGCAAAGGGCCATCATTGGCTTATGCTCCTGCGGTACATAACAAACTTTTAAGATTTGTTGAAGAATATTGCAACAAAGAAAAAGATACCGGTGCAATGGAGAGCATTAAGCAGAAGTACAGGCACTGATACAGATTCTTTTGCATATTCAAATGATGGTTGCCCTTCTGTATTAATATCGATCCCGTTGAGATATATGCATACAACCGTTGAAATGATCCATCGGGATGATATAGAGAACACGATCAAACTGATGTATGAAACATTGCTTGGTCTTACGCCTAAAACAAACCTGAATTATTTCTAAGCATGCATTTTTACATCTTATATATTGATCCCGGCAGTGGAAGTTATCTTGTACAGGTTATTATTGCAGCTGTGCTGGGAGTGGCTGTTTATTTCAAAAATATCAGGATGAAGATCAAATCCTTCTTTTCAAGAAAAAGCAAAGATGAAGTTCCTCCAAAAGAAAGCTAATGGCCGATCATACAAGACATCCAGCTTCTTACAAAGATCCATCAGGTTTTATTTTTCAAGCCTCAGGAAAATTTTACAGGCAGGTAAATAAAATATATGCCGGTCATTATGACCTGTTAACCAGGTCAGGACTTTCCTCATTTCTCCAGGAAAAAAAACTATTGCTCCGCCATGAAGAAGTGACTGAAAATATTTTGCATTCCGACGATTGGTATCTTACGCTGTTGCCAGAACAAGTTCCATTTACGAGTTATCCTTATGAATGGTGTTTTGAGCAATTGAAAGATGCGGCGCTTTTGACATTGGAAATCGTAAAACTTTCCATTGACAAAGGAATGATCTTAAAAGACGCGACTCCTTATAACGTGCAGTTCTTAAATGGGAAACCTGTTTTTATTGACACCTTATCTTTTGAGAAATATGATCCATCACTTCCGTGGATAGCATACCGGCAATTTTGTGAATCTTTTTTATTCCCACTCCTGCTTTCTCATTATCATAAAACAAGTATTCAACCATACCTGAATAGTTATCCAAATGGAATGCCTGTAAATATTACTGCAAAACTTTTACCATGGAAAAGCAGGATTAATGCTGGCGTATGGCTGCATGTCTTTCTGCAAAACAAACTGAGTAAAAAAACTAAAAACACAGAGTCAACGAATTCATTCAGTAAAAACAAACTGTTTAATCTTATTTCTCATCTTGATGGAATTATCAGGAATCTTAACAACATTGATAAAACAGAATGGAGCAATTATTATTCTGAATCAATATCAAGCCCGGAATATCTTGGAAAAAAAGAAGCCATCATCAACAACCTGCTCCAAAAACTGAATGGCAGGAAATTACTTGATCTTGGAGCTAATGAAGGCTTTTTCTCCCGTATTGCAGCCGCAAAAAATTTTGAGGTAATAGCAATTGATAAAGATGAACAATGCATTAATGCTTTATATAAAAAAATAAAGAAAGAAAAAATCACAAACATTCTTCCTCTCTGCATGGATCTAATGAACCCCTCTCCTGCTTCAGGTTTTGCTAATAATGAAAGGGCCTCGTTTGGAGAAAGAATTCATACAGATGCAGTGATGGCGCTGGCGTTGGTTCACCACCTGGCAATAGGATATAATTTACCATTGGGCAAAATAGCAGAATACCTCCATGGATTTTCCCATCAGCTGATCATTGAATTTGTTCCGAAAGAAGATGAAAAAGTGCAGTTGCTTCTTCAGAATAAAAAAGATATTTATCCCGAATATTCCCAAGAACATTTTGAAAATGTTTTCCGGCAAAAATTTACAATTACTGAAAAAGTGCAGGTGCCGGATAGTGATCGTATAATTTACCTGATGAAAAGCATTGAATTAATAATTAACAGACATGATTTTTTCTGCGTAATCTCAAAACATGAGAAAATTTCTTGAAAAATATCCATTGTTTCTTTCCTGTTACCGGCGTTTGTTGTAATACACCTGGAAAAAGAATTGCATCAAGTTGATCAATTATGAGTTTGTTTATGACAGGATCATTATTTTGTTTGTCGTTCCTTTTATTATACTTGGGATATGGTATTTATTTTTAAGGTCTGTTTCCAAGGCATCAATTAATGTCAGTAAGTTGCCTTTTGCCTTTTTATTTTACCGGTGATCTTAAAAACTGGCTTTCAGACAAATTTCCTCACTCATTTTTACAAAGCTATTCTTTTCTCCTGTCTGTATTTGTTGTTATGCTGCTGGCTCTTTTCTTTATTTTAAGAAATAAAACGAACTGTTCAGGGAAAGCTTTTTCTTTTTATAAATACAGCCATTCTTTTATTTATAACAGCTGATGTGGTTACTATTTTTTTTACAGGCACTAAAAATAAATACACAATAGTCGACAAAAACGAACTGAGTTACCATGCATGTGATTCCTGTAACAAACCTGATATCTATTACATAATTTTCGATGCCTACGCTTCTTCAAAACAATTAAAGGATGAATACGGATATTCAAACCAGGCGATTGAAGATTTCCTGCACAACAAGGGTTTTTATATTGCAAAAGATTCGAAGAGCAATTATAACTATACCGCCTTTTCTATTGGCAGTACTTTAAATATGAATTATATCAAGAACGTAGACACCATCAACAAAACATCTGACAGAGCATATCTACAGGCATTAAAGCTAGTTTATAAAAATGAATTTTGTTACATTTCTTCAAAATGAAGGTTACCAAATATTTAATCACTCTTTATTTGATATCGATTCATACCCTACAACCATAAAACATGTTGATTTCTGGGGAATTCGAGAATTATTTGATCAGTACAACTTATTTTTCAAATTATACTATGATGTAGGATACCACCTTCCATCACAGATCAACAAAATATTTAATAATAAGTATTTCGTTAACAACCCCGAAGTAAGAAAAGGTTTTTCTGATACTGTTTTTGATCATTTGTATGCAGTCAATAAAAATGAGGAGCGACCAACCCAAGTTTGTTTATGCTCATTTTCTAGGTGCCACATCCACCTTATTTCTTTGATTCAACCGGAAAACAGTTTGCCAAATACACCCGGTACAAGCGAAGAAGCTTATATTCACCAGGTTGCTTATTCGAACAGGTTAATAAAACAAATTACAGATAGTATAATTGCAATCTCCAAACAGACCAACTGTTATTATTCTACAGGGAGATCATGGTATCACGTTTAAAGAACCTGTTCACATACCAGATAAGATTTTCTAATTTCAATGCAATATATTTTTCAAATAAGGATTATCGTCTATTAACAGATTCCATCACCAATGTAAATACCTTCAGTATCGTATTCAACACTTTCTTTGAGCAAAATCGCACATTATTACCAGACAGATACTACCATTTATGGCAATAGTTGATATTTGAAATAGAAAATCTTTCCTGGGATCATTCCTGGCTTCTTAGCACAATCAAAAACTATATTGTACGCCACATCTTTGAGGTATAAAATTTTTTCATCGATACCAAAATAGCTGACTCTTTCCTGTATAAGTTTAATAAACCAGCTTTCAACTTCTGTTTGCGGACAAGCGGTTGAAGTAGTATCGGATAATGTTGTATCAGCTAAGGCAGTATCGGTAATTGTAAATTTAATTGTAGGTCCTTTAATAATATACTTACCTGAAAGTTTGTTGCAACCAACAACAGCCGAGAAAAGCGTATCCCCATAAAACTCCAGGTAAGCTTCAGTTAAAGAATCAGGAACAGCCCTTGCTTGCCTCCTCATTACATTGATCATCCATTTACCTTTGAATTTGGGGCTAAGGTCCGGCATGATATAACCAATTTCAGTTTCGTAATAAACAACAGAATCCCTGCGAAGACTATCTCCCACTACTTCAAAGATTTTTGGGCCTTTCTCTTCTGTCTTAGATTTTTTGCTTTTTGATTTCTGCCCAATAACATCCGGCTGAAAAATAAAAAGAGATACAAATAATATGATGAATAAACGCATTATAAATTATTATTAAAAAGTACGGCGAGGGATTTCAAAGGGAGGAAACGTAAATTTATCTATTCTTTACAGAATCACCATCCTATTTTTTCGCCAAATTTTCCCAGGCCAAAATGTTCGTTTAACTGAAGGCTCAACCCTAATTGATCGTAAGCGGTATTATTCTGGTAATGCGTTCTTGCGTACCTAACCTGTATCTTTTTTACAACCAGCCCCACTCCTACTGAAAAGCCATTTAATCCGTTTGTGGTATTAGCAATATTCAATTCTTGTCGCAGGAGATGGTTATACCCAACTGTTATCTCAATTTGCGGTACCGGGAAAATTTGCGCAGCAAAAACAAAATGCCTGAAAATTTTATCCAAGGTAAAATTGCCATCCTTATTTACACCGGTATTCTCATTGTTAAATACCGTGTCGTTATAACGAATATCAAATTGATGTAAATGATGTGCCGTAAATGAAAAAGCTAATGGAGCATTCTTTAACTTCTTTGTAATTCCAACTTGCAGATCAAATGGTAGCTCTTCCGCTTCAGTGCCTGCATATTTTTTTAATTGATAACCCATATTCTTTGCAACGAATGAAATTGACAAGAAGATTCGCAGTATCGGTATATAAAACGCCAAAATCAATCGCAATGCCATTCGACCTGTAAATACCATAGTTCGAGGAAATGAATTTGAAACTGGCTCCATAATTCCATTTTTGCAAATAGCTGCGGGATGCTGACACTTGCATTACCCAATCAGTTGGCTTTAGTGCACCAAGAATATTACCTGAAGCATCCGTTTCGGAAATTTTTCCATAATCAAAATACGAAAGCCCCCATCCAAAATTTGTTTTCAATTTTTCATGCCTGTATCCAAATGATAAATGATAAGTGTTTATTCCTGCATAAAAGTTATTGAACACTGCATTCATTTGTGTATGCATTTCCTTTTTAAGAAGCGAAGGATTATTAAATGCAAGACCGACATCATTCGATGGTACTGAAATATTTATTCCACCCAAAGCAGTAAGTTGTGGCGTATGTGGAAGTTTTAAAAAATTAAATACGGAGCTGCCCCCAATAGTTTGTGCAAACAGGGACGAAGAAACTAGAATAGATAATATTATTATTGAAAGGCGCAAAGAGCTAAGTTGAGGAAACTTATGCAGAGTTTAAAACCATGTACAAAAGAAATTCCCCCGGAGAGACAGGGGGAATTTCTTTTTGAAACCCTTAAAACAACCAACATGGAGAAATTTGTATATACTCTAATAACAAAAAACACCAGCAAAGGTTGCCTGTAACTGAAAATATTTTTAATCTAAGGCAAGATCAAGGACCTGGCTCATATTTTTTACATAACGAAATTTCAGACCTTTTATAAAATCAGGGTCGATCTCCTCAACATCTTTTTCATTTTGTGAACAAAGGATCACTTCTTTGATGCCGGCACGTTTTGCTGCCAAAATTTTTTCTTTGATCCCACCAACCGGTAACACTTGTCCGCGAAGTGTGATCTCGCCGGTCATTGCAAGATATGGTTTTACTTTTTTACTTGTAAAAGCAGAAGCGATTGAGGTCATCATTGTAATACCGGCACTTGGACCATCTTTTGGTACAGCTCCTTCAGGCACATGTATATGAATATTTCTTTTGTCGAAAAGCTTTTGATCGATGCCGTACTTTTTTGCATTTGCCTGCAAATAACTCAGCGCCGTGCTTGCACTTTCTTTCATCACATTTCCAAGATTCCCGGTGATCTTTAATTCACCCTTTCCCTCGCTAAGACTTGTTTCAATAAATAAAATATCGCCTCCCACATAGGTCCATGCAAGCCCAATTGCTACTCCGGGAATATTTACTGACTTATACAGATCGTTACTATATTTTGGTTTGCCAAGAATTCTTTCAACATCATTGGTTGAAATATTTGCTCTTACTTTTTCATTCAATGCAAGTTCTTTTGCCTGGTTACGCATTATAGAGGCAATATGCCTGTCCAATTCACGAACACCACTTTCTCTTGTATATTCCTGGATCATTTTTTCGATGATCTTATCATTGATAGTAAAATTGGTTGTTTTTAATCCATGA
The DNA here is from genome assembly GCA_963746915.1 of uncultured Bacteroidota bacterium. Classification (GTDB taxonomy): domain Bacteria; phylum Bacteroidota; class Bacteroidia; order Chitinophagales; family Chitinophagaceae; genus VBAS01. Next base: position 561,397 of record CAVVDD010000007.1, read on the forward strand.
GCTTCTTTTTGCTTTGGAATTAAATGACGCTTCGCAATTTCCAATTTCTCCTCAACAGCATAACCACCAAGATCAATGATCTCTAGCCTGTCACGCAATGCAGGTTGAATATTTTGAAGATTATTAGCTGTTGCAATGAAAAGTACTTTACTCAGATCATACTCCAGCTCAAGATAATTATCATAAAAAGTATTGTTCTGCTCAGGGTCAAGCACCTCCAATAATGCAGAAGAAGGGTCGCCGCGAAAATCATTTCCCACTTTATCTATCTCATCAAGTATCATTACCGGGTTTGAGGTCTTCGCTTTGCGAATAGATTGTAAAATACGTCCGGGCATTGCGCCAATATATGTTTTGCGATGTCCTCTTATTTCACTTTCATCATGTAAACCGCCAAGACTTTGTCTTACATATTTTCTTCCGATCGCATTTGCAATACTTTTTCCCAATGAAGTCTTACCAATACCCGGAGGGCCAACAAAACAAAGTATCGGGCTCTTCATATCGCCTTTTAATTTCAGTACGGCTAGGTATTCAAGAATTCTTTCTTTGATCTTTTCCATACCGTAATGATCATGGTCGAGCACCTTCTTTGCTTTTCGCAGATCATATTTGTCGGCTGTGTATTCTTCCCAGGGAAGATCAAGCATAAGGTCAAGATGATTATACACCACAGAATAATCAGGCGTTGTCGGATGCATTCTTTCTAACTTCTCAATTCCTTTCTGAAACATTTCTTTTGCTGCTGCCGACCATTTTTTAGCATCAGCCTTTTTCTGCATCTCTTTTATTTCCCTGTCATTCGAATCGCCACCCAGCTCTTCTTTAATGCTCTTCATCTGCTGCTGCAAAAAATAATCCCTTTGCTGTTTCTCCAGTTCTGTTTTTGTTTTTGTAGTTACCTTATTTTTTAATTCGGCAAATTGCAATTCACGTTGCAGCATCTTCATTAGTGTATCTGCTCTTTCACGTATATTATTTGTTTCAAGAAGCTGTTGCTTTTCTTTTAGCTCAGCATTAAGATTGCTTGAAACAAAATGGATAAGAAAAGCCGGGTTTTCAATATTTCGTAAAATGATAGAAGCTTCTGCAGGAATATTCGGTGAAAGCTGGATAATTTCAGATGCTGTTTCTTTTATATTTGAAACGTAAGCCGCAAAGTCTTCATCCTTCGGCGGCTCTTCTTCTTTAATAATTTCAATACTCGCTTTGAAGTAAGGATCATCAGTAAGAATGCTTTTTATCTTGAAACGATTCCTGCCCTGTATAATAACGGTAGTACCGCCATCGGGCATTTTTATAAGCTTTACGATCCTTGCTACGGTTCCAATATTTTCTATATCAGGAATTCCGGGATCTTCTACATTACTGTCTTTTTGCGCAACCACGCCGATCAATTTGTCAGCCTTATAAGCGTCATTTACAGCCTTAATACTCTTATCCCGACCAACAGTTATTGGAAGTACCACACCTGGAAAAAGTACAGTATTTCGAAGCGGAATTACAGGTAATTCATCCGGAATATCAGTCCCATCGCCGGTTTCACCATCACTCTCATTCAAGGGAATTATTGGTATAAAATCCATTTCATCTTCCGGTCGCAGAAAAAAATTAGAATCTTTCATTAATTGATCTTCGTTTTGACATCCTGACACAAAATTGGCCAAGGGGTTAAAAATACAGAGCGAATCTATAGTTGTCAAGTATTATACCACGGATTAATCACGGATTGATCAGATTGATTAGGATTTCACGGAATTTTTGGCCGAATATTCTTTTTAAATCTGTTCAATCCAATAATAATCCGCGAAATCCCTCATCGAATCCGTGGAATCCGTGATAAAAAAAATCCTCCCGATTGTATCGGGAGGATAGCTTCAAAAGATATATGATCTTAGAGAGATAATCCTACGGATAATTGAATTGCCTGGCTTTTCCATTTTTCCTGGTTATCGATGTCATTGATATTGGCAAGACCAACAACATAACGACCCGATAAATAAATTTTCGCTATTCTAACTTGTGCACCTCCGATCATTGAAAAATCTCCTTTCTTAAATGCATCACCACCATTTTGCAAAAAATTTCTGCTCTGATCCATTAAGATGCTGAACGCAGGGCCGGCTTGTAAATAAAGAGGTCCGATCAATCTATAATTAAGTAAGATCGGGATCGTAAGATAATTGAGCTTTACATGAGCCTGCTCTGAACTGAGTACATTTTCATAAACAGATTTAAAGCTACTGTCAAGAGTTGTAGAATACTGGTTAAATAAAACTTCAGGTTGAAGAGTAAGCTTTCTGTCTCTTGTAAGACCGATCTCAGCAAACCCACCGACGTGATAGTTATATCTAAACTCGTCTGAGAAAGATTTTCCCTCAACCTTTACAAGGTTAGCGCCGGCTTTAACGCCCAGGCGAAATTGGGCTGATGCTGCTTGCACTGTAAACAATGCAATGGCCATGATAGCAAGTTTTGTTTTCATGTAAGAAATTTTTGTTTGGTGTGTAAAACTTCAACTATAATGCCACCGGGAGTTTTATGCTGTTAATAATCTTTAAAATACAATGCTTTAACTCTTTCTCTAAATCTTTATTGCTTTCGATTTGGTAACAAAATGTAAAAGTCTCAGAATATCATTCCAAGATTAATGGAGAACAGGGTGCTGAAATTATCTTGTTCAGTCGGGAAATAATAATCAAACACAAGCTGCGGCTGAATAAAGAATTTGCCAATAGAATATTCCGCTCTAAAAAACATGGTAAGTGAAAGCGGTTGAAATTTCAATTGATCATCTAAATAAACACTTTCAGAATTATATAAAACATTGGCGCCGGTACGAACAATGGTAGCGTATGTATTTGCTGATTGATTGAAACCAAATTTTTGTGTACCGCTGATAAAAGCAAGTTGCGGTGTGATGCGGAAATGATCTTTATAAGAAAAAATATTGAGCCAATAAAAATCATGTCTCAACGAAGCGATAACAGAAAAATCGGTGATCGATTCTTTTGAATTGATCCTGGTAACACCTCTTCGGCGTAAACGCAGATCCTGTATCTGCTCTTCTCTTTCCACATAATCTGTGCGACTACCCCATCCATAGCTAAGTGCAATTGTTGGCCTGATCCACCATTTACGATAAGTAAAGTAAGCAAACAATTCATTTTGTAAAGGTGTTGTATAAAACGACAGTGTATCTTTTGTAAAAAATCTTGTATAAGTAATTCCTGTCGCCAGGTCCCTGTTTTCAAGATAATCATAACCGGGGCTTACAGCTATTTGATAAAGATTTGGTTTGTTGTTTTCAGTAATTATATTCCCGGTGGTAACTAAGCTTAATCCTGATTTATGATAGTAACCAAGAGTTGGTATGTAGGTAAAACTTCTTCTTGTTTCAAGCAATGTTGTTGATTTGCTGGTATAGTTGAAATATCCAGATCCCATTGCAAAGCTTCCCAGCAGATAACTATGCGGCATTAAAATTGAATCAAGAAAAGAATCCATGTCTTGCAGCAAAAGATCATAATCAATAGTTGAATCAATAGCCCAGTCCTCAACTTTTTCTTTCTTCTTTGTAGTATCTGATGACGAGACCTGCGAAAACACAGAGACTCCTAAAAAGAATAAGGGAAGTATGATGATGCTCTTTTTCAACATACGGCAGTGGTGTCCGGGTATTATTATTTGGCCAAATAAATTCAAAAGCTGTGACTTATAAATACTTAGATAGTTTAAAATCTATTTATCAGACTTAAAAACGCCGGCTATGGCTGCTTTATTTAGTTTTTTCAATTATTTATTCATCAAACCAGCTCGATCACAGTGATTTCGGGTAAAATACCCACCCTGCCCGGGTAAGCTAGGAAACCAAACCCCCTGTTTATGTATAATTGTTGATTGCCCTCCTTATAATGACCTGCCCATTGTTTATAAATGTATTGGACCGGGCTCCATTTAAAACCGGGTATTTCTATGCCAAATTGAAAACCATGGGTATGGCCGGAAAGCATAAGGTCAATATCCGAGTATTTCTTTGTAACCTCGGCATCCCAATGTGAAGGATCATGGCTCATCAGTATTTTGAAATGTGACTCTTCAACCCCCTGGTAGGCTTTTGCCAGGTCACCATAACTATGAAACCCTCTTTTGCCACTGATATTCTGAACCCCGATCAGGGAGATCTTTCTCGCCGTTTCTTTCAAGCTGCGTATTTTCATCAAGCATCAACTGCCAGCCCAATTCCTTATGGATCTGTTTTAGCCGCTCAAGGTTTGCGATCTTTTCATCCTGGGAATTCCATTTTGTATAGTCGCCATAATCGTGATTTCCCAAAATTGAATAGACACCCATTGGCGCTTTTACTTCTTTAAAAAGTTCTATGTAATCATCCATTTCATCGCTGCGATTATTTACAAGATCGCCGGTAAAAAGAATAAGATCCGGCTTCTCTTTTAAAATTTTCTCCACTCCTTTTTTCACCGCAAGTTTATCAGTAAAACTTCCCGAATGAATGTCTGATATATGTACAACTTTTAATCCTTTAAATGATGCAGGTAATTTTTCAAAAGCAAGTTGCATTCGCCGAAGCTGGTAACGGTATTTATTCCCAAACCCATAAATAAGCGATCCAAATAAACCGCCTCCTACCAGCATCCCTGTCCAGGTAAGAAAAAGTGAACGGGAGATCTTTTCACCTGCCTGGTAACCTTCTCCTTCAGTATTTGAAAAGAAAACTTTACCGGCAAGCCACTGTACTCCGCGACGAATATCATCAACAAGAAAAATTGCTGAAGCTACCAGCTTTGCAAAAAATAAACCGGCGATCAGGGCAAATAAAGTGTTTCTGAAAAATTTGTTCTCAAAATTCAGATAGGGTAATAATAATAACAGTACAATAGCGCTGATAGAAATAGTCCAATAACAAATAAAAATGATAAGTCTTGCTTTTGAACTTGCAGTTTGAGTGATAGTTTTCAAAGCCTGGAAAAAATAAAGATCAAGCAAAACCATGAATGCAATAAGTACCCACCAAAAAACTGAGTTTCTCATAGTTCTCAAAATTAGTATAATTACATAAGTCGTTGCAATCCGTTCTTCACTCACAAAACTTACATTTGCCCAACTCGTTTGAAGTTTGAGGTTTGATGTTCGAGATTCTTTAAACCTCTCAACTTGACATCAAACTTCAAACCTCGAACATCAAACAACAAAAATGAAATTTACTTATTACGGACATTCCTGCTTCATGGTAGAAACATCGGGAAAAAAGATCTTGTTCGATCCATTCATTACTTATAATGACCTGGCGAAGGGAATTGACATTTACTCGATCAAACCAGATTTTATTCTTTTGTCACATGGCCATAGTGATCATATTGCAGATTGTATTGCCATTGCTGAAAATTCCGGCGCCAAAGTTGTTTGCAATTGGGAAATTCATGAATGGCTCAATCATCGTGGTATTAAACAATACACACCCGATGAATACAGGGGGCAAGTGGAATTTTGGTGAGTTTACTGTAAAATGTACGGCGGCCCAACATTCAAGTGGATTGCCGGATGGCAGTTATGGCGGAAACCCGATGGGTTTCATCGTGACAAGTAATGAAGGAAGTTTTTATTATAGTGGCGATACGGCCCTTACAGCGGATATGCAATTGATTCCAAAATGGGCAAAACTAAATTTTGCCGTTTTACCGATCGGCGACAATTTTACCATGGACGCTGCGGATGCTGCTGAATGTGCAGAAATGATCAATTGCAAAACAATCGTTGGTGTGCATTATGACACTTTTGGTTTCATTAAAATCGATCATGAAAAAGCTAAAAAAACATTTGCAGATAAAGGAGCCGAGTTGTTATTGATCAATATTGGAGAAACAATTACAATTTAATTAAGCATGGGAAGAATAATTGGAGTAGCAAATCAAAAAGGTGGAGTAGGAAAAACAACCACAGCCATTAACCTGGCTGCCAGTCTTGCCGTACTTGAATTCAGAACATTGCTGGTTGATGCCGACCCGCAGGCCAACAGTACAACCGGTGTTGGATTTGATCTGCATAATGTTACCCAAAGTTTATATGATTGTATGGTAAATGAAGCCATCTGCAAAAGATGTTTTATTAAAAACAGAGATCCCTAATCTTGATCTTATCCCTTCGCATATTGATCTGGTTGGTGCTGAAATTGAAATGATCAATTATCCTAACCGGGAAATGGTTTTGAAAAATATTCTTGATCCGATCAAAGATGATTATGATTTTATAGTTATTGATTGTTCCCCTTCTCTTGGATTAATAACTGTAAATGCATTGACTGCTTCTGATTCCGTTATCGTACCAGTGCAATGTGAATTTTTTGCATTGGAAGGCTTGGGCAAATTGCTAAACACAATTAAAATTGTTCAAAGCAGGCTAAATACGAATCTTGAGATCGAAGGAATTTTGATGACAATGTATGATGGCCGTCTTGCGTCTTTGTAACCAGGTAGTAAGTGAAGTAAGAAAACATTTTGAAGATATTGTTTTCAATACCATCATTCACCGGAATACAAGACTAAGTGAAGCTCCGAGTGTTGGAAAACCTGTTATTTTATATGATGCCAATAGCAAGGGCTCTGTCAATTATCTTAACCTCGCTAAAGAAGTTCTGCAGAAAAATAATATGACGAAGATCAAACAGGAAGAAAGAATACTTGAATTGTAGATATGCAGATTTTAGATTGCATGATTTATGTTCAGTCAATCTAAAATCCGACATCCGAAATCTTAAAATCAACATGACCCATGACCAATCCCAAACAAAATAAAGAAGCCCTCGGAAAAGGAATTCGTTCCTTACTTGCAAAGTATTGATGCAGATCTGAAAACCAGGTAGCGGACAATTGAAACCCACTGTTGTGGAAACTGCTACTGGCTCATTCCGAATTCCGGTTGATGAGATTGAAATCAATCCAAAGCAACCTCGTCGCTATTTTGATGAAGCAGGCATTAAATGAACTGGCCTCTTCTATCAAATCGCATGATATTATTCAGCCCGTCACTGTTTCCAAAATGCCATCCGGAAAATATCGTTTAGTTTCAGGTGAAAGACGTTTGAGAGCATCAAAGTTGGCCGGCTTAAAAGATATTCCTGCTTACATCCGTCAGACCAACGATCAGCAATTACTGGAACTGGCTTTGCTTGAAAATTTGCAGCGTGAAGATCTGAATGCAATGGAAGTAGCACTCAGTTTTAAACGAATGATGGAAGAATTGGATCTGACGCAGGAACAGGTTGCAGAACGAATGGGCAAAGACCGAAGCACTATTGCAAATTTTATTCGCTTATTAAAATTACCGCCAGATATACAGGTTGCCGTTCGTATCGGAGAGATCAGCATGGGTCATGCCCGTGCACTTATTAATGTTGATTCTATTGATAAACAACTTTTCATTTTTGATCAGATAAAAGAAAAAGGATTATCGGTTCGCCAGACCGAAGCATTGGTGCGTAATCTTTATAAAGATAGCGGCGTCGTTAAAAAACATACAAAAAGTAGCTTACCCGACGGCTTTCAGCGAATTGAAGATAAATTAGCATCGCATTTCAGTACCCGTGTAAAGATGAAGCACAGCAAAGACAACAGTGGCTCCATCACTTTTGAATATTATTCGATGGATGAGCTGAATAAGATCCTCGGGCAATTGAATGTTCCATTGGATTAAAAGCCCTCTGTCTCCCTAAAGGGAGTACTTAGATAGTAACAACCTATTATTAACAATTCAATACTTATTTTTGTCCGAAAGGACTCCTTTGGAGAGTTTTAATTCTATGTACTTAGCTGCTGTACTACTATTAAGCTTCTGTTGTGTCACTCACTTGTACTGCAGGATCACTATTCAGCTTAAAAACGACCATGCACTAAAAGTTAAGTTATTTTTAGTTTGCTTCGGCCCCGATAATTAAATCGGGGCCTCGCAATGACGAAGACCCCGTTGGCACGAAGTATATTACGAATCCCTGGAGTCTTCGTCATTGCGAGGCCGCTAGTTAAGAACATCATCATACTTAGTTCTGAAAGGCCGAAGCAGTCTATAATCATTCAGCAAATCAGAACTAACAGATGAAATTCTTTTACCTACTCATATCCTTATTTTTTTTAAGCAATGCTTACTCGCAGAATGTTCCTGCCGAAAAGACTGTTACCATAAAAGATTCATCAGCATCAAAAAAATCAACGACGGATACAACAAAGAAAAAAATTTATGACCCAAAAGTTGCAGCAAGGCGTTCTGCCATAATACCCGGCTGGGGACAGGCTACAATAAAAAATATTGGAAGATGCCAATTATATATGGAGGGCTTGGAGTTACCGGCTACATATTCGTTAATAACATAAAAATTTATAAAGAATATAAGTTTGCATACTCTGCAAGGATCAAGGCACAACCTCCTACTTTAGATTCCACAGATTATCATGAATTAGATGACATCTATAAAGTTCTTAGTCCGAATTCTATTCGCTCGGCCAGGGATGAATTCAGAAGATATGTAGATTATTCTGCATTAGTATTTATAGTACTCTGGGGTCTAAATGTTGTTGACGCTGCCGTTGATGCTCACTTAAAAAACTTTGATATTAGCCCCGATCTTTCTCTTCAACTAAGACCCGGTTATAGTGAGCTTGCACAAACGAATGGGGTGAGTCTCGTTCTAAAGATTGGAAAATAATTTTATAGTTTGGAGTCAGGAGTTCGGAGTCAAACTCCTAAACTTGAAGCTTATCTTATACCTTTGAGCCGCTGGACTCCGAACTCCTGACTCCAAACTCAAAACTCTGAACGAACATGAACATTGCTCTGATAGGTTACGGCAAAATGGGAAAAGCGATCGAAGAAATTGCTTTGCAGCGTGGACATACTATTGTTTTAAAGATCGATGTTGATAATGCTGATCAGTTTACAAAAGAAAACCTGGCAAAGGCTGATGTTGCAATTGAATTTACAGGCCCGCATAGCGCATTTGATAATGTAAAAAAGCTGATGCAGTTTGGCACTGCTACAGTTTGCGGTTCTACAGGTTGGCTGGAGAAATTAAATGAAATAGAAAATGATTGTAAAAAAAATAACACCGCATTTTTATACGCCAGCAATTTTAGTGTGGGTGTAAATATTTTTTTTGAAGTAAATAAAAGGCTTGCCTCTTTGATGAAAGATCATCAAGATTACGAGATACAATTGACAGAGATACATCACACCGCAAAAAAAGATGCTCCAAGTGGTACGGCTATTACACTTGCAGAACAAGTGCTTGAAAATATTCCCCGTAAAACGAAATGGGCAAATCATATAAGTGATAACCCCGAAGAATTGGAAATACTGAGTGAACGCATTGACCCCGCTCCCGGCACACATAAAGTAAAATACTCATCCGGCATTGATGATATCGAGATCATCCATACAGCACATACAAGAAAAGGTTTTGCACTTGGCGCCGTGCTGGCTGCAGAATTTTTAAAAGGAAAGAAAGGAATTTACAGCATGAAAGAGGTCTTAGGATTGTAAGATCAGGTTCTTCATAAATGACAAAATGAAATTTTTAGCACCAATATTATTCATAAGCTTGTTTTTTTCTTGCAGCCAAAAACAGGAAAAAGATCAAGACAGTACACTGGCACCACTTGACAAACTGAAAGCGGGAAATGAAAGATTTGTAAGTGGGCATCCTGTACATCCTGATGAAACACTTGACAGGATCAGGGAGTTAAAAAAGGGACAAGATCCTTTTGTTGTTGTTGTTAGTTGTTCTGACTCACGGCTACCGCCGGAATTAATATTTGACCAGGGATTGGGTGATGTTTTTTCAATACGTACAGCCGGCAACGTAATTGGAGACTATGAATTAGGAAGTATTGAGTATGCTGTTGAACATCTTCATTGCAAACTGATCGTTGTATTAGGTCATGAAAACTGTGGCGCTATCCAGGCATATGCAACATCCGGAAACGAAAAGCATGATGACCATATTCAAACATTAGTAGACTATATAGCTGCTGAAGAAGAAGAAAAAATTATTCCGGATAGCTTAAGATCAAATATTGACATTTTAGTTAAAGCCAATATTGCACATGGTGTTAATTTATTGAAATCATCCACTCCTGTTTTAAAACCTCTTGTTGAAAAGAATGAAATAAAAATCATCGGTGCCTATTACGACCTTGATAGCGGAAATGTTTTATTTGATAAGTGATGAAGGATTTCAATAGCTTGAATTTTTACAATTTCGATTTATTTATATATTTATGTGTTGGCTGTAATTTTTAAAATGCGATTGACCTTCATCTTAAATATACTTATTTTCTTTTCGATGAATTCATCCTCTCAAAATAAAAGCGATAAGTTACTTGTATTTGTGGGCAACATGATTTCTTCATATTCCATTAGCAAGAACTCAGACGGTTACGTTAAACTGAAGTACAAAATTCTTGAAAAAACTTATGGCAATTATGACGAGGACACCATCGATTTCTTCGCTTACTATGATGTTGACAAATTAAAATTTACCCGATACAAAAATTGTCTTTTATTTCTCCTTCAAGATGGGGGTACCTTTTACAAAATGGCCGACCCAGTATATGAAGTTTATCGAACACTCGATGGACGTTGGGCAAATGGGGCCAAATCGTGGAATTATGGACCAGATATTCAAACATCAATTAAACCAAGACGTTTGCAGTTTAAGGATTCGCCTAACATTGATCTAACGGGTCTAAGCCAACAGGAAATAGACCATTGGTACCCGGCAAAATACTATGAACGAAAAGGCAGCGTCGCGATTCCAGTCTTTGGCAGCTATACTGATGAGTTGGTTGAGATCAATAAATATATTTATCTAAGCAGTTTTTTTCCTTCGGAGAAAAAATTTCTGAGAACGCAGCAAATCGAAGATGCAATTTCTGGTTGGCAAAAAGCCGGTATCTTAAATCATTTAACGGAGAAACAAATCTCAGAAGCAAAGAAAAAATCTCTTGCATCAAGTAATGAAAATCTAAATGACGTAATACTAAATTTTCCGAACGTAGTTCATTGGTTTGACACAGAACTTGAAAACCTAAATGATCCCTACGCAGAGCTATTGCTTAGATTTTCAACCATATCTCATGGAGTATTCAAACCAACAAATATTTCAGACAACTTCAGTAAGCCTGATAATGGGAAAGTCACACTTAGGCTTTCGATAAATAATAAGGACTATTCTAAAATATTACAACTTCAAGATGATTGGGTTGACACAGACTTTTTTGATTTTATTAAACAGGTAGTGATAGAAAATAATCTCGGTGGAAAGTTTTATCAATTATATGAAGGCGGACAGGGCGGAATCATCATATTTCTAACACCGAAACAGTATCAAGCATTAAAAATAAATGAGCTTGTAATCTTTGCTGAAGAAGAATGAGATACAAAACTACAGGCAACAGGCGCATTTGATCTTAAAGTGTTTTATTTTCTTGTAAAGAATCACTTCCTAATGGCAAACACAACTAGCTTACTTTTGCCTTTATGCCCACAACAAAATATTTCTACTGATAGCATATTATCAAAATTAAAGATCAAGTCGCTTAATGAAATGCAACTGGCTTCCATAGAAGCCATTGATAAGCATAATAATGTACTGCTCTTATCAGCTACCGGATCTGGTAAAACATTGGCCTATCTGTTACCGCTGATTAAATTATTAAACCCGGCAAATACAAAAACACAAGCCATTATCATTGTGCCATCCCGTGAACTGGCTTTACAGATCGAATCTGTATTTAAAAGCATGGGAACTAATTTTAAAGTTACCTGTTGCTATGGCGGTCATTTAAGAGAAACAGAAGAAAATAATCTGAAGCAACCTCCTGCATTACTGATTGGTACACCCGGCCGGTTAGCTGATCATATCCGAAGAGGAAATATCACTACTGATACCATTGAAACATTGGTGCTGGATGAATTTGACAAATCATTGGAACTGGGTTTCCAGGATGAAATGTCTTTTATCATTGGTTCTTTAAAATCATTAACAAAAAGAATACTGACCTCGGCTACTGAAGCTGTGGAAATTCCCGGCTTTATCGGTATGGACGATCCTGGTTAAGCTTGATTTTCTAAATGATAAAGATGAAGACACAGGACTTACGGTTAAAACATTATTGAGTGATGGAAAAGATAAATTAGAAACACTTTTCCGGTTGATCTGTATGCTGGGCAACCGGTCAACAATTATTTTTTGCAATCACCGCGAGTCAGTAGAACGAACCAGCAACTGGCTGAAAGAAAAAGATATTGTCAATGTATTTTATCATGGCGCATTGGAGCAACAGGAAAGAGATGCTGCCTTGTGTAAATTCAGAAATGGAACGGCCAATGTATTAGTGACAACCGACCTTGCATCAAGAGGACTTGATATTGCCAATATCCGTTACATCATTCATTATCATTTGCCGGGCAGCGAAGATATTTTTACACACCGCAATGGAAGAACGGCCCGGATGGATGCCAGTGGCACCGCCATTCTTATTTTATCACCCGAAGAAAGATTACCGGAATATATTGATGCAGGAGCGGAGAAGATAGAATTGCCGGAAACTATTACCCTGCCGGAAAAACCACAATGGTCAACTTTGTTTATTGCTGCAGGTAAAAAAGATAAGGTGAATAAAATTGATATTGTCGGATTTCTATCCAATAAAGGCCAGTTAAAAAAAGAAGATATTGGTTTGATCGAAGTAAAAGATTTTTTTTCTTTTGTAGCAGTGAAGAAAATAAAAGTCAGCCACACCCTGCAACTGATCAAAGACCAGAAAATAAAGAATAAGAAAGTAAAGATGGCGGTAGCGAAATAGGTGGTAAAGTCTAACAGGCTTTAGCGAAAATTCAAAATCTTTAGACTGTACACACGGCGACAGATGACTGCTTCAAAATTGTAGCTGACAAGTTTAAATTCTTAAGTTCTGTCAGGCATAAGTAGTGCTATATAAGATTCTGCCGCACTTCCCATCTGCCGGGTCAGGAAATCGCTTAGGAATTGACACAAACAATGTATATGGATTTTATTAAAAACCAGCTACATTTCCTATTTCATTGAAGTTTATCAGGGATCATTTAAGTATCAACATCTTCCATATCTACTATTCCAGCAGATTGGCTAAGGTTAATAACCACATCAGACACATCTCCAAATTCTTCTTTTGCATTTTGCTTATCACCGCTGGCTATGGCAGCCGAAAGTTCTCCCACTTCTTCATGAAACCATAAAGCAGTGTGATAGATGCCCCGTTCATTATCTGTTTTAAAATACCTGTCTCTTACAATTTTTTGCAGTGCTGAAATTTCCATTTGAATTAACGTTTAAGTAGTTTAAGGTTTAAAGTCTGAATTATTTCAAACTTCAAACTGTATAGTGACATATGCTGTATAACTATGAAACCTTAAACCTTTAAACCTTAAACCTGTCTCCCTGCTTCCGCTATACAATTCATATTCCAGCAAGCGGCAATCAATCGTGCTGGTATAAAATTCTATCCGGCGTTTGGCTTTCAATCCTATTTTTTTTGCAAGGTCAAGGTTACCGGTAAATACATAACCAAAATATCCACCGCATTTCTGTTTCATAAAATCACCAATACGGCTATAGGTTTCTTCCAGTTGTTTAACATCACCCAGTCGTTCACCATATTCAGGGTTTACATAAAAAATACCGGGAACATCCGGTGGTATTTCTGTATCAGCAAAATCACAAACAGAAAAATCAATCAGGTTGGCTACACCTGCTGCTATTGCATTCTTCTTTGCATTTTCAATTGCCCTTGCACTATAATCAGTAGCAATGATACGAAGACCGGGCACATCAATAATCTGTTTTTCCAGCAAAGCATCTTCCTGCAAATAAACTGTTTCATCATATCCCTGCAGGTGCATAAAAGCATAATTGGTTCTGAATAATCCCGGTCGCCTGTTGGTAGCGATCATGGCTGCTTCAATAGCAACAGTACCCGAACCACACATAGGATTTACAAATGGTGATTTCCTGTCCCACTGTGTAGCATAAATAGTTGCTGCAGCCAATGCTTCCAGCATAGGAGCCTGGCCCGGTATTTTCCGGTAACCATGCCTGCCCAGCGAATCGCCGGATGTATCAATAAATATTTCTGCATTTTCATTTTTCCAGAACAGATTGATAACAGCTCCTGTAAGTGCCGAACCTGTTGATGGTCGTGTGCCTCTTTTTTCACGCAACCTGTCCACTATGGCATCTTTTACCCGCAGGTTGGCAAACATGCTGTTATTAATAGTAGGATTATTTACATTGCTGGTGATGGAAAAATAACCGGGATCGGGTAAAATATTTTCCCAGGGATAATCAACAAGGTTATTATAAATATCATCCGCATTTTCTGCTTCAAATTTTTTCAGGCTATACAGTACCTGGCTGGCACAACGAAGATTCAGGTTTAATTTTATACAATCGTTGATAGTGCCGGAAAGCCGTACACCTGTTACAAATGTTTCTTCGATATCAAATCCCAGTTCTTTTACTTCCTGTTCCAGGTAGGGAGAAAGCCGTTTGGGACAGGTAATGATAATAACCGCTTTGTCAGTAAATAAATTCATGGAGACGCTAAAGATAAAATCTTCCTGAATGATACGGGTATATAATGGCTTTTCTTTTAGTGCAATTTTTTACGGATAGAAAAATCATTTCAGTTAATTTTAATAAACGAATAGAATGAAAAAGGAATTGTCAGCAAAACAGCGTGAAGAACTACTCAAAACATTAAAAGCCCGTTTTGAAAAAAATATGAACCGTCATAAAGATCTTGAATGGGCCAAAGTGTATGCAAAGCTGCAGGCTAATACTGAAAAGCTTTGGTCGCTCAATGCAATGGAAGAAACCGGTGGCGAACCGGATGTCGTTGCTTATGATAAAAAAACCGGTGAATACATTTTTTATGATTGTTCGGCGGAAAGTCCAAAAGATCGCAGAAGTATTTGTTACGATCATGAAGCGTTGGAAAAAAGAAAAGAACATAAACCAAAAGACAGCGCTATTAATATGGCAGATGACATGGGCATTGAAATTTTATCGGAAGAAGAATATAGAGCCTTACAGAAACTTGGAAATTTCGATACGAAAACATCGAGCTGGATAAAAACACCTTCTTCGATCAGAAAACTCGGCGGCGCCGTTTTTTGTGATCGTCGCTACGATACTGTTTTCTTATACCACAATGGTGCAGATTCTTACTACGCTGCAAGAGGTTTCCGCGGCTCACTAAAAGTGTAACAAAATAACATACTATGACAATGAGTGAAATGAATCCTAAGGTTGATTGGTTTTTTAGTGAAGACACAAAGTGGCAGAAAGAATATGAGAAATTAAGAAAGATCATTCTCGATTGCGGATTGATCGAAGAATTAAAATGGGGCTGTCCTTGCTACACGTTTGAGAGCACAAACATTGTATTAATACACGGATTCAAAGAATACTGTGCTCTCTTGTTTTTCAAAGGTGCTTTGTTGAATGATCCCAATGGTATTTTGATCCAGCAAACGAAGAACGTTCAATCAGCCCGACAGATCCGGTTCACGAATGTTCGGGAAATAGTGAAGCTGGAAAAAATTTTGAAGGCTTATGTTTATGAAGCCATTGAAGTTGAAAGAGCTGGTTTAAAAGTGAAATTAAAAAAGACATCAGAATTCAAGCTCCCTGAAGAGTTTCAAAAAAGATTAAATAAAAACGCTGCGTTGAAAAAAGCTTTTAATGAACTAACACCAGGGCGGCAAAGACAATACATATTTTATTTTTCTCAACCCAAACAATCTAAAACCCGTGAAGCAAGAGTTGAAAAATATATCAAACATATTCTTAATGGAAAGGGGATAAATGATCAGTAAATTCGATGAGAAAATAAATTCTGACACTTAAATATTGAACAGCAACCGGCTTATATGGACCAAACTAAAAGTTTTCCCCGTCGTAAAATTTTTCTTTTCATTTTTATTATCCTGTTCCTTCTTATTGGTCGACCAACAGGCTTTCTTATCTGTACATATATAAATGATAAGTCGGTCGCAAAGGTTGAAAAACCCGGCTATACAAACGATGCAAGTCATTTGAATGAAACAAAAGTAGATTCAGTTGTAAAAGCCTTTGCAGACATTGATAAAGCAATAGCGCAGATCTCTCAATTAATAAGGCAAGCCAAAGAGCAAGGAAAGAAAATATCAATTGCAGGAGCGCAACATTCCATGGGCGGACATACGATCTATCCCGATGGCATCATACTTGACATGAAAGGTTTTCGTTATATGGAGCTTGATAGTATGGGTGAGTATTTATTGGTTGGTTCAGGGGCATTATGGTCTGATATAATTCCTTACCTGGATGGGCGTGGCAGATCAGTTTCAGTAATGCAATCCAATAATTCATTCTCGGTTGGTGGCTCTATCAGTGTTAATTGTCATGGATGGCAACCCAACTCTCCTCCTATCGCTTCCACCGTTGAATCATTTCGGTTAATTAATGCCGATGGAAAAATTCTTAATTGCAGCCGTACTGAAAACACTGAATTGTTTTCTCTTGTTTTAGGCGGCTATGGTTTGTTTGGGGTTATACTTGATGTAAAATTAAAAGTCGTGCCCAATAGAATGTACTCAGCTCATCAATATGTAATAAAGAGTGCTGATTATATAAAAGAGTATGATCACCTTGCTGAAGATGCAGATATTGGATTGGTATATGGCCGCATCAATATCAATCCTGACAATTTTATGCAGGAAGCCATACTCTCAACTTTTACCATTGATAGCAATGCGATCATGGAGCCATTACAAGAAGGCACTCTCACTTCCCTCAGGCGGACCGTATTCAGAGGTTCAGCAAACAATGCCTATGGAAAAAATTTAAGATGGAAAGCTGAAAAGTTTGGCGCCTCGCAGATCTATGGAAAAAAATTCTCCCGCAATCAATTACTCAATGAGAGTGTAGAAGTTTTTCAAAACAGGGACACAGCTTATACAGATATCTTACATGAATATTTTATTCCTAAGAACAGAGTAGCAAATTTTATCGATTCCCTTAAAAAGATAATACCTGCTTATAAAGTTGATCTCTTAAATATTACTGTTCGCAATGTAAAAAAAGATGAAGATGCATTTTTGCGCTATGCAAATGAAGAAGTTTTTGGTTTTGTAATGTTATTTAACCAGGCTAAAACAAATGAAGCAGAAATGCAAATGAAAGCAGCCACTCAAAGAATGATAGATGCAGCGATCTCTCTTAAAGGAACTTACTATTTACCTTATCGTTTACATGCAACCAAAGAGCAAATGAATAGGGCATATCCGCAGGCCAAAGAGTTCTTTCTTTTAAAGAAGAAATATGATCCAACGGAAGTATTTCAAAATAAGTTTTACCAAACATATAAATGAATCGAATTAGAGATCCCTTTTTTAAAAATTCAAACAGTTTGAACTATTAAATTATTTACCTTCCCGTTCTAAAATTATTTTATGCAGCTACAACGATCAGTTATTATTTGCGCAGCCATCATTGCAAACACCAATCTTTTTGCACAAAAAGACCCGCCAACAACCGAAATATGGAAGCCTGAAGTGAAAGTGGTTACTCCCGGCAAAACCAATGTGGATGCGCCGTCCGATGCCGTTATACTTTTTAGTGGCTCATCCGCCAGCAGTTGGCAGCATGAAAATGGTGATGAAGCAAAATGGACAGTAGCTGATAATGCGCTGACGGTAAAACCCAAAACTGGTGCTATACAGACAAAACAAAAATTTGGCGACTGCCAGTTGCATATCGAATGGCGCATTGATAAAGATGTAAAAGGCGAAGGACAGGATCGTGGCAATAGCGGCATTTTCCTGATGGGCCGGTATGAATTGCAGGTGCTCGACAACTACAACAACATAAATAAAACCTATGTAAATGGACAGGCAGGCAGTATGTATAAACAATCTCCACCGCTGGTAAATGTGTGTAAAGCTCCCGGTGAATGGCAGACCTATGATATTGTCTTTACTGCTCCCCGTTTCAGCGATAATGGTTCGGTGATCATACCCGCCCACATCACTGTAATACAAAATGGGGTGTTGGTTCAAAACAACACAACCATCTGGGGCAATACCGAATATATTGGATCACCTTTTTATGAAAAGCATGGTGCAAAAGAACCGCTCATGTTACAGGATCATTCTCATCTTACCAGTTTTAGGAATATCTGGATAAGGGAGTTGTAATACACTTGCGAGTCCCGATTTATCGGGACGAAGCAATCTCCGCGATGTTCTATTTAAGTATTATTAGTCCAACTGCAGTAGTTCTATTAAGCTTTTGTTGCACGCTCCGATCTAATCGAATGGCACTCTTGTACTGCAACAATTCTATTCACATTTTTTTGTTCTCACAGAACTCACGATATTTCCACAGAAACAATCTGTGAACATCCGTGTCATCTGTGAGAAATATTGACCATTCACTATTGACTCAATTCTTTTCCTTCAGCAGCCCTTCCACAATACTTGTGAAGATCTTTTTATACTCTTCAAAATATTGTTTGGTGCCCGGACCATAGAATACACTATGAACTTCCCTTACATTCCCTTTCCGGTCAAGAAAAATACTGGTAGGGAATGAACGTATTGGAGTAAGTTGAGGCAAGGTCTTCTCTGTCTTTTGTTCATCGGTTGAAGTAACACCGGTTATCAGCATCGGGTATTGAACTTTAAATAATTTTTGAAATTTACCAAGGCTTTTTTTCGAACGTTCAATATCTGTTGAGTATTCATAAGCAAGCGAAACCATTTCTACTCCTTTGCTTCGGTATTTATTATAAAAATCACTCAGAAATTTTGTTTCATCCATGCAGTTGGGGCACCAACTGCCCATCAATTGCACTACCACAACTTTGTTTTTGAATCTTTCATCATTTATTGAAACCGGCTTTCCTTCAAGATCATTGAAAGTAAAATTCAGTTTGCTTTCTCCTGGCTTTAATTTGGTTGGCTGCTCCTGCTCCGGTTGCTTTACATTTTTATCTTTCACAGCAGACCATGTTTCCTTACCGCTATAGCCAGCTAAATAAACACCACCAGTGATCTTTTCAGCACTTGCGATCTTTGCATAAAAAGTATAAGCATGCGACCCATCAAAAGTTGAAAGCTTCAATGAATCGCCGGTAACGATCCCTTCCAAAAAACGATAATCACCAGATGGCGTTATAAAACTACCGGTAAGTTTATCACCCGATTGTTCAAATTCGGCTACTGCTTTTCTTGGAGTTCCATTGGCTCTTGTAATAGTAACATCCCATTTCCCGCTGATATTATATATAGCGCTTCCCTGATTTTTTACAAACCGGTAGATCTGGTTGGGATATGCATAAAAGGGCCAGTTCTGAAATTCACCGGTTGTTCCTTTGTTCCAAATACCCTGGAAAGTTCCGTCGGCATTTCTCTTTGTCCTGAAAGTGGATTCAAAAACAGGCATCTCGAAATTCACTGAATCATTTGTTACAGCAACAGGACCAACTTTTATTTTTTCATCTGCATTGATTATATAAAAATAAGTTCCGGTCTTTTCTTTACTCACCTGCATATTAAAAACCACGGTATTACTGTCAGGCCTTACAACAAAAGCCCTGTAATTAGGGGCTAATTCTTTTTGTCCAACCGCCGATAAAAAACTAAGCCCTAAACTGGCTATCAGAACAAGTGCTTTCATTTAAATATTTTTCAAGATGCAATATCGGTAAAAGACAAAAAAGCCTGCCAAAAAGTTGGCAGGCCTGTTAAATACTTTACAGAATAGTAATTCTTTACCTCGTATCAGTCTTTAATTGATGATAATTAGGCTGATATTTTTCATTTCGAAGTATGGCAAGTAAGTCCTTCTCTAAACTGGTTATGGGAAACTCAATGATCCGACCGATCTCAGCACCTTTTTGTTCAACAATTATTGTTGGCACCCTGACAAGATTTTTACCTGCCTCTTCATGCTGAGGGCTTTTTTTATAAAGACTATCACTATTGCCTACCATTACAAGTGAAAGATCATTCATCGGGAATCCGCAGCAATCAAGCATCTTCAATACTCGTGGCACTTCTCTCCTGCTATCGCCACACCATGTACCCATAAAAATCGTCATTGATTTACCTGCAAGCAGCGGCCTTATGAAGTTGCATGTAAAAGAATCTACCACATAAGAATCATAGTTTGGCCTGAACCAATCGGCAAATGGTGATTGCAATAATGCAGTTCTTGTGCATTTACCTAATAGCATATCATTACCGCGGGAGTCTTTACTTATTTGATTTAGTAAAACCGGCGATGAAGAATTTTTTGTAACCGAACAGGATGAAATTGTAAATAATGAAATGATGATTATAATGAAATATGTTTTCATGATTGAAAGTTTAAAATGAAATAATGTAAAGGAGGTCAATGGACCACAGACGACGGACCACAGGAGATGATCGGATACACAATTAGATTTTTTGATTATAAAAACCAGAAAGTGTTACGTAGTCTGTTGACCGTCGTCCGTGGTCTATTGCCGTTGACTGTGGACTGGAAATTTTGCTTAAACAATAGGCGGATGAAAGGGAGTGCCTATAAAGCTTTTACTCAAATCAGAATTGTATTCTGTAAAGCCATCAGAAGATGAAAGAATGATCTGCGGAACTTCGATTATTGTTTTTGGAGTAAACTCATTCAATTTTTCTGTCAATGTATTTTTTGATAATGAGTTCCCGGAAGAGTCATCATCATTATGATCAAACATAGAGGTAAGATGATCTTCGCAACCGCAATCAGGTTTGTTTTGTACTATTTCAGCCTGCCATTTACAATAGAGATAAGTAGCGATCTTTCCGTATTGCAGACTAAAAAAAACTGCAAGAATTAATATAGCTGATAACTTCTTTCTCATTTTGCCGGATACAAATTACTAAAAAACCTTAGCTTTAATATTATCTCTAAAAAACTGTTATGAGAAACTTCATTATCGTAGTTCTACTTTTTACTTCTTGTTTAGCTGTTACTGCACAAAATTTCGATACAGTAAACATAAAAACAACAAAAGTAGCTGGTTCAGTATATATGCTAGAAGGCTCAGGTGGAAACATTGGCGTATTGATTGGGAATGACGGTGTCATACTCATAGATGATCAATTTGCTCCCTTATCGGAAAAAATAAAAAAGGCAATAGCGGCAATTAGCGACAAACCGATCAAGTTTATCATCAATACACATTTTCATGGGGATCACTCTGGCGGAAATAAAGTATTTGGTGGCGAAGGTTCTATCATTGTTGCCCACGAAAATGCTCGGAAAAGATTGAGTGCAGATCATTTTTTTACTTCGTTTAAGCAGGAACAAAAGGCGATGAGTTATGAGGGATTACCAAAAATAACCTTTGCTGAATCACTTACATTCAATATGAATGGAGAAACGGTACAGGTGATCCATATTAAAAATGCACATACCGATGGTGATGCCGCTATTTATTTCAAAGAATCAAATGTGCTCCATGCAGGAGATGCATTTGTAAGATATGGCTTACCATTTATTGATGACGATGGAGGAGGAACGATAGATGGTATGATAAACGGGGCTGAGCAGATGTTGAAAATGATCAATGATGAGACAAAGATCATTCCCGGTCATGGACAGATCAGCAGTAAAAAAGATCTGGAGGATTATAAAAACAAGTTGCAAACTATAAAGAACAGCATTGCTGACGGGATCAAAGCCGGCAAAACGGTGGATCAAATCATAAGTTCAGATCCAACTAAAGAGTTTAAAACAGGCTTTGATAAAGTATTTTTTATACAATCTGCTTACAACTCATTAAAGAAAAAAGCTCCTTTTTAAAGATTATCGAACATATCTTTTGTCATAGCTGAAAGATCGTACTCTTCTTTCCAACCCCAATCCTTTCTTGCAACAGTATCATCAATACTTTGCGGCCAGCTATCAGCAATTGCCTGGCGGTAATCGGGTTTATAGGAAATCTTAAAATCAGGAATATGTTTTTTTATCTTCAGCTGCAATTTCTTTCGGCGAAAAACTCATACCTGAAATATTATAAGAAGTTCGTATTGAAATTTTTTCGGCCGGAGCTTCCATCAGTTCAATGGTGGCCCGAATCGCATCAGGCATATACATCATGGGCAGGTAAGTATCTTCATTTAAAAAACATTTATACTTTTTTTCTTCCAATGCTTCATGAAAGATCTCAACCGCATAATCGGTAGTGCCACCACCGGGAGCAGATTTATAAGAGATCAAACCCGGGTAACGTAAGCTTCTTACATCAACACCAAACCGCTGATGAAAATAATTGCACCAGAATTCTCCGGCATATTTACTGATACCATACACAGTGGTGGGTTCAATAATGGTTTGCTGCGGACAATTTTTCTTCGGAGATGTAGGGCCAAATACAGCAATAGAAGAAGGCCAGTAAACTTTATGAAGTTTTTCTTCTCTTGCAATATCCAGCACATTCAGCAGGCTCTGCATATTCAAATGCCAGGCAAGATTTGGGATTTTTTTCACCGGTGGCAGAAAGAATAGCGGCCAGTAAATAGATCTGTGTAATGTTTTGCCGGATCACCTGCACATGCAGCATTTCCTTATTCATTACATCCAAGGCTAACATAGGGACCTGTACCTTCAAGCAAAGGATTCTCCTCACGCAGATCGGAGGCAACCACATTGGCATTGCCATATATTTTTCTTAGAGCCAAGTGTTAGCTCTACTCCTATTTGTCCGGATGCGCCGATGACAAGTATCTTTTCTTTTACCATAAACAGTATTATGAAACAAATGTCAAATTCCAAACTCCCAAATTCCAAATCCCAAATTTCCTCTCACTCCTACCTTTGCCGCTATGGAAAAATTTTTGAAGGATCTGTTTACGAATCAATCTTATAATGAAAAGAATTTCTTTTTAATAGCTGGCCCTTGCGTAGTGGAAAGTGAAGAGTTGATAATGGAAGTGGCTGATAAAGTCTATTCTATTTGTAAAAATCTTGGTATTCCGTATATATTCAAAGCATCATACAGAAAAGCAAACCGTACAAGTGGTTCTTCATTTACAGGCCTTGGAGATGATCTTGCTTTGGGAATGATCAATCACGTAAAGAAAAAATTTCTTTTACCTGCGACTACTGATATACATACAAAAGAAGAAGCGGTATTAGCGGCACAACATGTTGACATTTTACAGATCCCTGCTTTTTTATGCCGTCAAACAGATCTCTTAGAAGCAGCAGCAAAAACAGGAAAGATC
Source organism: uncultured Bacteroidota bacterium (assembly GCA_963746915.1). GTDB lineage: Bacteria > Bacteroidota > Bacteroidia > Chitinophagales > Chitinophagaceae > VBAS01. Next base: position 584,743 of record CAVVDD010000007.1, read on the forward strand.
GTTAATGTAAAGAAGGGTCAATTTGTAAGCGGAGAAGCCATGAAGTTTGCTGTTGATAAAATTAGAAAAGCAGGAAATGATAAGATCATTTTGACTGAAAGAGGTACTACATTCGGTTACCAGGATCTTGTTGTTGATTACCGAAGCATTCCTATTATGCGATCACACGGCGTTCCGGTTGTGATGGATTGCACGCATAGTCTTCAACAACCAAATCAATCCGCCGGTGTCACTGGTGGCAATCCTCAAATGATAGAAACAATTGCAAAAGCTGCTATTGCCACAGGCGCCGATGGGTTATTTATTGAAACACATCCAAACCCCGCATTGGCAAAAAGCGATGGCGCAAATATGCTCAAATTAGATCTGCTTGCCCCACTCCTCGAAAAATTAATACGAATCAGGAAAGCTATTAATTAAACTAAAAGCCATCCCTATATCGGAATGGCTTTTCAGATTTTCATAGATCAATTTATTGATGAAGGAAAGTAGTATCGATCTTTGTTATAGCATTAGTTGAAACCGAAATATTTGTTCTTAATGAATCCTTGTAGGTAACATCACCAGGTTTATAAAATACACCGTAAGTACCTGCTGTTAATCCACGAAGCAGGTAACCACCATCTGAATCAGTAAATGTGCTGGCAACGGTGTCAACACCCTGTACCGCGTAAACTGCAGATTTAAAATCTTTCGGCATCACCACACCTTTAATACTTCCTCCGGCTGCATTCAGAATAGTTCTGATCGTTGGTTTAAGAATGTATTTACCATTTCCTGTCTTCACAATAGATTTTGCCACATCAAAATCGAGTGTAATGGTGTAAAGAATTCCATCCAAAACATCCTGTTGTATATTTAGTTTTAGTCCGCTTTGTTGTGCACTGGGGGTTTCAAGCTTTATTAATTGTGAGGTCCCCTGGATCTTCACATAGTTTTCAGTACCGAGGATCAATCTCATTTGATGTAATCTTCCTGAAGGAATGTTTGCATCAGCAAGCAATGTATCATCATCATTTACCAGTTTCAATAGATCATAAACGGCCGCATTCACGGTTTGTAGGCTTTGCCATCCGTTTGAACTATCACCTGTCACATTTATTTGTACATCCTTTACATCGATATAAACGGCTTCATAATCACCGGGGTCATCAGTTAAATAAACCTGGAGTCTTGCTTTGCCATTAGAGGTGGTATCACTTTTATTACATGAATTAAACATGAATAGCGAAACAAGGGATAGAATCAGTGTGGAAATGACCAATTTCGATCTCATATTTTATTTTTTAGCAATACGAATAAATCAAGATTGATGCCAGATAAAAAAGACACGGCTACTCTATCTGTTTTGTGCTTGATAACAATCGACAAACTATTTATTAATAAGTATTTCTACGAAACAAAAAACCCGTCTGGCCTAAGGCGAGACGGGTTTACTTTATTATCATTTAAATGAATTATGCATTCACTTTGCCTTTCACTTTTGCAATTACTTCTTCAGCAATTCCAGATGGAGCTGGTGAATAATGACTGAATTCCATTGTTGAAGATGCACGGCCAGAAGTGAATGTACGAAGTTGAGTTACATAACCAAACATTTCGCTTAATGGAACTTTGGCTTTAATAACCTGTGCACCTGCACGGTTATCCATTCCTTCCAACATTCCTCTTCTTCTATTCAAATCACCCATTACATCACCCATGTATTGATCAGGAGTTACTACTTCTATTTTCATGATCGGCTCAAGCAAAACTGGTTTTGCTTTTCTTGCTGCTTCACGGAAACCTGCTTTCGCACAAATTTCAAATGACATAGCATCAGAGTCAACAGCATGGAAGCATCCGTCAAATACACGGATCTTCATATTATCAACAGGATAACCTGCTAAAACACCAGTTGTCATTGCCTGCTCAAAACCTTTTTGAATAGCAGGAATAAATTCACGGGGAATTGATCCACCAAAAATTTCATTTACAAACTGGTAATGCTTATCAGGATTCTCAGTTTTCCATTCCGCATCAACAGGACCTAATTCAAATACTATATCAGCAAATTTACCACGACCACCAGTTTGTTTTTTTAAAGTCTCACGATGTTCAACAGTAGACTGGAATGCTTCTTTATAAGCAACCTGTGGTGCACCCTGGTTACTTCTACTTTAAATTCTCTGCGCATACGGTCAACAATAATTTCAAGATGCAATTCACCCATTCCGCGAATAATGGTTTGACCAGTTTCTTCATCTGTCTTTACCCGAAGTGTTGGATCTTCTTCACCAATTTTGCAATTGCCATACCCATTTTATCTACATCTGCCTGTGTTTTTGGTTCAATCGCCACAGAAATAACCGGCTCGGGGAATAAACATATTTTCCAAAATGATCGGATGATCTTCATCACACAGTGTATCTCCTGTTTTTATTTCTTTAAATCCAACTGCAGCACCAATATCACCTGCTTCAATAAAATCAATCGGGTTTTGTTTGTTGGCATGCATTTTCATGATACGGCTGATACGTTCTTTTTTCCAGTTCTTGCATTAAGTACATAAGAACCTGCATCTAAATGACCAGAATAAACACGGAAGAAAGCAAGACGACCAACAAATGGATCAGTCATGATCTTAAATGCAAGAGCAGCAAATGGTTCTTTTACATCCGGCTTACGGGTTTCTTCTTCACCAGTATCAGGATTTATTCCTCTAACAGCTTCAATATCCATCGGGCCAGGTAAATATCTGCAAACTGCATCCAGCACAGTCTGTACTCCTTTATTTTTAAATGAAGAACCGCACATCATGGGCACTATGTTCATGTCAATCGTTGCCTTGCGAATAGCTTCATGTATTTCATCCTCAGTGATTGAATCAGGATTATCAAAAAATTTCTCCAATAATTTATCATCATATTCAGCAACAGCTTCAACTAGGTGTGCTCTCCATTCTTTTACTTCTTCCAACATATCAGCAGGCATAGGAATTTCATCAAAAGTCATTCCTTCAGTTTCCATATGCCAGACAATGCCTTTCATTTTAATCAGGTCAACAACACCTTTAAAATCATCTTCAGCACCAATTGGCAATTGCAGAGGAACAGCTTTAGAACCGAGCATCTCACTAACTTGCTTTACAACATTCAAAAAATCAGCACCTGCACGATCCATTTTATTTACAAAACCAATACGCGGAACATTGTAACTGTTTGCCTGGCGCCATACAGTTTCTGATTGAGGTTCAACACCATCAACTGCACAAAACAAAGCGATCAAACCATCTAGTACACGCAGAGAACGTTCTACTTCTACGGTAAAATCAACGTGACCCGGAGTATCAATAATATTGAAAATATTTTTTAGTATTCGCATCTACCGTTCCCTTTACGGTTGGAAAATTCCAATGACAGCTAATCGCTGCTGAAGTAATGGTAATACCTCTTTCCTGTTCCTGCACCATCCAGTCCATAGTAGCAGCACCATCATGTACTTCACCAATTTTATGGATCATTCCGGTATAATATAGGATACGTTCTGTAGTAGTGGTTTTACCAGCATCAATATGTGCGGCAATACCGAAGTTTCTTTGAAATTTTAAGTCTGCCATGTGATTTTTTCCTTTATAATTTGGAGGCGCAAAGGTATGGATAAAAACCAATCATTCAAGCAATGAGAACCGGGAAGTTTTCCAGATTGTTTTCCTTAGAATCAGCTACTTAAATTCAATTTGTGAACATCTTTAAAAAAAGAAAAGCCACCCGATTGGATGGCTCTTATATCAGTCAATTTTCTCACTTATACTTTAAAGTGGGCAAATGCCTTGTTAGCCTCTGCCATACGGTGCGTATCTTCTTTCTTTTTAAAAGCCGATCCTTCACCTTTTGCTGCTGCTACGATCTCAGCCGCGAGTTTATCTGACATGCTGCGACCGTTTCTTTCACGGCTATAGCGAATCAACCATTTCATGCTTAATGAGATCTTTCTGTCAGTACGAACTTCTGTTGGTATCTGGAAAGTAGCACCACCAATACGACGGCTGCGAACCTCAACAGATGGTGTAATGTTTGCCAACGCTTTTTTCCATACATCATAACCTTCTTCACCTGTTTGCTTAGCTACTTTAGCAAGCGCATCATAAAAAGTGTTGAATGAAGTACTTTTCTTTCCGCTCCACATGATATTGTTTACAAAACGAGTAACCAATTTATCATTGAATTTTGGATCCGGAGCTAAGGGTAATTTTTTTGCTTGGGCTTTACGCATCGCTGATTAATTTGATTTTTAGGATTTCGCTGATATATTTATCCGTGAAATCCATTTATTTTATCCACGGAATCCGTGCTTATTTTTTTACTTTTTCTCTTTTCGTACCGTATTTAGAGCGGCTCTTTTTGCGGTCCTTTACACCAGCAGTGTCCAATGAACCACGAACGATATGATAACGAACACCTGGTAAATCTTTAACACGACCGCCACGGATCAACACAATAGAGTGTTCCTGGAGATTATGTCCTTCACCTGGAATGTAAGCGATAACCTCAACTTTATTTGTCAAACGAACTTTGGCAACTTTTCTAAGAGCCGAGTTCGGTTTTTTAGGAGTAGTTGTGTAAACCCTTGTACAAACGCCACGACGTTGCGGGCAGCTATCCAAAGCCCTAGATTTACTTTTGGCTTTGATGATTTCTCTTCCTTTGCGAACTAACTGTTGAATTGTAGGCATTCTGGAACCTTTTAAATTGCTCCGGGGTTTATTTCCCGAAGGGGGGCAAAGGTAATGGCCAACAGGGTAAAAACCAAAAAACAAATATCAAATTCTAAAGTTTTTAAAGCCCTGGGGAAAATGATAGATCCCAATCACTTTTTCAGTCAATTGGAATCTGTAATTTTTTATTTTTCGTTGAAGATCAAATCTTCCACATCCAATTATACTTATCCTCCCGAAGTCCTTCCCTGATCTCCGACATTGTGGTTTTGATCACAGGAGCAGCTTTCCATTTTTCCAAATCAAAATTCATTACAAAATCTTTGTACTTGAGCTCTTTGATAGGAGAAATTGTGGCGGCAGTACCTGCTCCAAATGCCTCAACTTGTACACCTGATTTATAAGTATCAATGATCTCATGAATGCTAATGGGCCTTTCCTCAACTTTATAACCCATTTCTTTTAGCAGGGTAATTACACTTGCTCTTGTCACACCATCTAATATTGTTCCGCCTTTCAAATCCGGGGTCAATGCTTTGTCGCCAATCACAAAAAAAACATTCATGGTTCCGCATTCCTGAACATATTTATGCTCAATTGCATCCATCCATAATACCTGGTCATATCCTTGTTTTTTAGCTTGTGCAGTTGCATACATAGCGGCGGCATAATTGCCAGAAGTTTTTGCATAACCTACTCCACCTTCCACTGCTCTTACATATTTTTCTTCAACATAGATTCGCATAGGAGCAGCGTAATATGGGCCAGTTGGACTAAGGATAATAAAAAACTTATAGTTATCAGAAGGCCTTACTCCAATAATTTCATCCGATGAAAACATTACTGGTCTTATATAAAGTGAATGATCATGTTTTTGAGGTATCCAGTTTTTATCAATATCAATTAATTTCCTCATACCCTCAATAAACAACTCTTCAGGTACAGTCGGCATTTGCATTCTTTCTGCTGAAATATTAAAACGTTTAAAATTATCATAAGGTCTGAAAATAAATGCTTCGCCATTTTGATCCCTGTAAGCTTTAATTCCTTCAAAGATCGCTTGCCCATAATGAAAGACTGCAGCGGATGGACTTAATAAAAATGGTTGATAAGGTTTTATCTCAATGTTTTTCCATTCACCTCCTTCAAAATCTGCTTCAAGCATATGGTCGGTAAAAAAATGACCAAATGGGAGATTATCAAGATTTATATCCTGTAGCTTACTTCTTCCTGCTTTGGTAATGTTTATATCCATACTTGCAATCATAAATGTTTACATTTGAAGCACAAAGAAACAAAAAAAATATCACCCCTGCCTGCCGGCAGGCAGGTATTTGTAATAGACTTTTCATGAGCCTGAATTCCATTAAGTTTGAACCAACTGATATTGCCTTTCTTTTTAAAAATTCATTGGTAGAGATCAATGCGGAGCCGCAAGTCTTATCGCAAACAAAGATCGAAACTGAACAGATCACTACCGGGTTGAAATATCTTGGAGAAAATAAAAAGAAAACCCTGGTTGTAGTTCGCACTGCCGACGCCGTTCATATACCGGACAAACAATTAACTTTTCTCACAAAATTGTTGGCAGCATGTAATCTGAATCTTGCTGATGTAGCCATATTCAATTTTCAAGATCACAATTCATCCGAGTTTAATGAGATAATAAATTTCTTTAAGCCAAAAGTTGTTTTATTATTTGATGTAGAACCTGGTGAGTTTGGTTTGCCAATGATATTTCCGCAATTCCAGGTGCAAGGTTTTAAGGATGCCATGTTTGTTTCATCGCCATCATTAGATGTTATTGAACCCGATAAAACATTGAAAGGAAAATTGTGGGTTTGTCTTAAAAAGATATTTAACCTATGAGATTAATTTTTGCCAGTAATAACCAACATAAGATCGAAGAATTGAAAGCATTTGCAGGAAAAGAAATAGAGATCGTTTCATTAAAAGATGCAGGTATCGATATTGATATTCCAGAGCCGCATGATACACTTGAAGAAAATGCTTCTGAAAAATCATGGACGATCTATAAACTTACAGGCAATGATTGTTTTAGTGAAGACACAGGTTTGGAAATAGAAGCATTAAATGGTGAACCAGGTGTAAAAAGTGCCCGATATGCCGGCGAAGCAAGATCATTTAAAGACAATATTGAAAAGGTTTTAAATAAATTATCTGCTGAAACAAATAGAAATGCCCGCTTCAGAGCCGTTATTTCACTGATAATTGGCGGCAATGAAACTCAGTTTGAGGGCATTTGTAATGGTAAAATAATTGACACTCCGCAGGGAACAGAAGGGTTCGGTTATGATCCGATCTTTATTCCCGATGGCAGCAATCGAAGTTTTGCAGAAATGTCGATAGAAGAAAAGAACCGATTTAACCATAGGACAAAGGCTGCGGCTAAATTGGTCGCATTTTTGCAAAACATGAAAACAAACTCCACAAATTGAGCACGGCAAGCAACCATAATATCACCGAAATCGACTTAATCCAGGGATGTATAAATGGTGAGAGGAGAATGCAGGAAGAACTGTATAACAGGTTTAGTTCGAAAATGTATGCAGTTTGTCTCCGGTACGCCGGAAATGGTGATGATGCACAGGATGTACTTCAGGATGGTTTTGTAAAAATATATAAGAACTTAAGCCGCTTCCGCGGTGAAGGTTCATTTGAAGGTTGGATCCGACGAATTTTTGTAAATACAGCAATTGAGCATCTGCGTCGCAAAACTTACCTCAAACCAATAGCAGAAAAAGAAGAGAACACAATAGCGTATAAAGAAAAGACGGCTCTTGACAGGTTAGGCGAAAAAGACATTTTGAATTTGATAAGAGAATTATCACCAGGTTATCGAACAGTATTCAACATGTATGTGGTGGAAGGATACACACACAAAGAGATCGGTGATATATTAGGGATCAGTGAAGGTACAAGTAAATCGCAATTAGCCAGGGCTAGAATGATACTGCAGGATATGGTGATCAATCACCTTGACGAGAGAGATAGAAAACAGAAAAAAGTAGAATGAACTCCGACTTACAAAAAAGACTGTATGAAATGGAAGTAATGCCGCCTGCAGTGGTATGGGAAAAACTTTCTATAACTATTGATGAGATCAATGCGGATAATCCTATAGCAAAAAAAGTATTTGATGCAACACTTACTCCGCCTGCTATCTGCCTGGGAAAATATAAGTATAGCAATTGGTACAGAAGAAAAAAAAGAACCTGCTAAAAAAGGAGTTGTAATCAATTTCAAAAGACTTGCTGCTGCTGCAATATTTATCGGTGTAATAGTAACAGCCTGGATCGTGTTTAGAAATAATAATGGAAATGATACATTAGCGGGAGTTCAAATTGAGAAAGAGACAAAAACTGCAACTGATACGAATTCTAATAACGAAAAGAAAATTGAGAACATACAACAACCGGATATTTCACCAGGAGCATCCATTGCAATCACAAATCCAGAAACAATTAATAAGAATAAGCGAAATAGATCTGATGACACCAGGAACAATAGAATTTATGCGGCATCTCAAACATCGAATGTTCAATATGCAGCGCTGAATAGTGAAACTCCCGGCGGAAATAGTTTTGGTCAATCTATTGACGACCTTTCTTTGGTTACATCAGATCAAAATTATCTTACGATGGTAAATGCAAACGGAAGATTGGTTAAGATCCCCGCCGAATTTGCAAGTCTTGCTCCTCATCTTCAGAACAAACCAGTATCTGAGGATTATTATGAGGTGATGTTTGGCGAAGGCGAATACTGGAAAGAAACATTAAATGAATGGCGAAAGAAAGTTGCCTCTCTTCCGATTTCATCAGGTGATGCATTTACAAGTTTTATAGAATTACTTAAAACAGTGCAGGATAAATAAACTGTTTCCTTACTTTTAGAGTAAACAATTCAAATGGCAAGAATAAAAATTGATGTGCCAGCCAAATTTTCATTTTCTACAAATATCCCAATAAGAATTACTGATATAAACTTTGGAGGCCATGTTGGCAACGACACTATTCTTTCGATCATTCATGAAGCAAGAGCAAAATTCTTTACTTATTGTGGTTGTACTGAATTAGATTTTGGCGGTGTTGGAACGATCATGACTGATGTTGCGATCGAATATAAAAATCAAATCTATTATGGCGATGAGGTCTTTGCTTCGATAGCTGTGGGTGAGATCTCAAAATTTGCATTTGATCTTTTTTATAAACTTGAGAAAATATCTGCCGATGGCAAACGATCTAATGTAGCATTTGCAAAAACATGGATGGCCTGTTATGATTACGATAAGAAAAGACTAGCCGCAATTCCTGAGGTAGCAATTAAAAAAATTACAGACCTGTAGGCTCTTCCTCAGTGTTCCATATCTTCCAGTTTTCCTCTGCCTGCAATTCAAGCATATCAAATCCATTTTGAATTAAAGCACCTTGCTCTTCACCCTTTTTCAGGAAAAGAGTCTTTGCAGGATTATAGATCAAATCAAAAAGAAAATGTTCAGGAGTAAGAAATTCATATGGAATAGGTGGGGCTTCTACAATGTTTGGAAACATTCCAAGCGGAGTTGTATTTACAATAAGCTTATATTTTGAAATAATACTCTTCGTCAATTGCTCATAAGAATAGCTGTCAGCAGAAGGCTTGCGGGAAACTTTTTTATATTTTATATCGAATTTATCAAAAACATATTTTACTGCTTTTGCTGAGCCCCCAGTTCCGAGAATAAGAGCATGTGAATGAACAAAAGGGTTCCAGATTTTTTTTAAAGACCTTTCAAACCCAGCTATGTCAGTATTATACCCGTATAGCTTGCCATCTTTTATTTTTATGCAATTGCAGGCTTTTATTTTTCTTACAACTGCGGAAGATTGATAAAGGAATGGGATCACTTTTTCTTTATACGGAATTGTCACATTCAAACCTTCCATCCCGGGCATAGAAAGGATTTTTTTCAATTCATCTATTGATGCAATAGGAAAGTTTTCATATTTGCAATCATTCAACCCTTCCCTCTCAAATTTTTCTGTGAAATATTTTTTTGAAAAAGAGTGTGACAAAGGAAATCCGATCAAACCAAATAATCGCATCAGGCTTCTTCTTTATTCAGAAATAAATGAAAAGTATCGCCACGAAGACCAACCCGCATTGCTTCCAATGGGAGCATTTCTGTAGGCGCAATATTTCCAAGATTTACATTACAACCAATAAGTTCTATAAAATAGAGTTGTTGTGCTTTTTGCGGAGCCTCCCAGATAATTTTTTCAGCAGGTATCTGCGTCAAAATTTCCTGGACCAAACCCTTCTCTTACTTCACCGGAACCGCGATAAATTCCAACATTACCTGCCTCTCTTGCTTCCGCAATTACATAAGTGGCTCCCGCATTTAATTCAGCTCTCATCAATTCGATCCATTTGTAAGGTGGAATGATATGTTCTGCATCTTTGCTACCAACTTCACTTAAAACCGTACCATATTTAGTCAGCTTTTCTATATATCCGCATTTTTCTGAATGAGGGATCGTTATTGAACCATCACTCACTTCCATGTAGTTAATTCCATATTCTTTACAAACAGCTATATAATCCTCAAATTGATTACGGATCAGAAATGCTTCAAACAAAGTACCCCCAAAGTAGATGGGTAAGTTATAAGATTGATAGACTTCGATCTTTTCTTTCAGGTTAGGAGTAACATATGAAGTCCCAAAACCAAGTTTCACTATATCAACATGTGGATGCGAAACACTTAAGAAATTCTTTGCCTCATTTATACTAAGTCCCTTGTCCATCACCATTGTAAGTCCTGATGTACGAGGCTTTTGATTACGATCAGGAATGTTACTTAAATTAAAATTCATAGTTGATTTTATTGAAAGCTATTTTACCTAAACGGCAAAGTTGCAATGGCGGCAAAAATAGGAAAGTATGGCCAGAGTGTATCTGAACATTGTCAGCATTTCGTTATGCAATAGTTATTATATTCAGCGCTTTCTTTTGAATCTTGAGATCACATCAACAACATGATGGTTTTGAAGTATAGAAGGATTTAACTCAACAAATTGTTTTACTTGCTTTGGCGACTTTGTCATAGCATGCTCAAGTTGCAAAGTGGCTTCTTTTGTTTTTCCTAAAGCAAAAAGTACTGCACTCAGGTAATACAAAAATATAGGCTGGCCGTTTGAAATTTTTAACGCAGTAGTTACCTGTTCTTTTGCTTCTTCAAAATATTCCGCTTTGTAAAGACACCTTACCAATGCTTCCCATCCTTTTTTGTTTTTTGGACGAGTTGTCACTATTGCAGAAAAGTATTGAATTGCATCTTTATAAAAACCTTGTTGCATTTTACATTCACCCATTAGCAAATTATATTCTAATTGATGACGCTGAAGTTTCAAAGCCGTCTCAAGTTGTTTTGCTGCAGCTTCCCATTGCCCTTCATTAAAATAAGTACAAGCGATCTTATAATAGAGTTTACTGTCTTCCGGAGTGATATGTGATGCCTTCCTGTAATAAAATCTTGCTTGTCCATTATTATGAAGTCTGTCATAACAAAAACCAAGTGCTTCATAAATTAACGCTTCAGGTTTTGTTAGCTCCAATACTTTTTGCAATACTTCGATCGCTTCTTTATATTTTTTCAGTCGTATGTATGCATCGCCCATGTTACGATAAGCGTAATCAAATTTTTCATTTATTACAATAGCATATTGGTATGCATCAAGAGCCTTTTCATACAATTTTATTCCCTGGTAAGCTGCAGCGAGATTGAACCATGCCAGGTCGTTATATGGAAATTCATCAATGATCTTTTGGTGAAGCTTAATGCTTTCTTCATTCCTTCCGGTAAAATCTGTCCAAAAACAAATTTTGTATAACGCTTCTTCGTTATTAGGTTCTTCTTCCAATATCAATTTCAAACAGTCAAACACCTTTTCAAACTCCTGGTAATCATCATACACATCTGCCAATTCAAAAAGTAGAGATATTCTTTCTTCGCCGGTAAAAAGAGCAAGAGCCTGCTCCAGAATTTCAACCGCTTTTTCCTGTTTATCTAAAGCGAGATAAGCATCAGTCTTCAATATATAGACATTAATGTCGGTGCTGTCAAGCATAGCAGCATGATCAAGCAGGCTTAATGCATCCCGGTATTTATGAGTTGCAATTAACAGATCCGCCTTTCGAATAAGCATTGTAGAAGAAAAGGGGTATTGCTCGGCTCCCTTTTCAGCGGCCTCTAAAGCGCTGCTGATATCTTCTTTTTCATCAAAATAATCTATGATCTTTTCAAATGATTCTTCGTCAATGTAGGAGTGGCTGCGGCCCTTTTTAAGATTCTCGTATCTTTTCAGTATTTCCTGGAGCTCACTGTTGTCTTTACCGAGTGGTTTTTCTTTCATGGTGTCAGGAGTTTGGTCAATTTAGTTCTTTTTACAAAAACCGGCAACTTTTAATAACTTTTTCCCTATTTCGCCGTTAAATAAATGTAAAAAATGTTGATGGGCGGTATGTTTTATGAGTATTTTTGTTTTTATATTTGCTAACGGATGAAGAACTACCAAAATATATTTAAACTGGTGCTAACGAGAAAGCTGGCAACGCTATTTTTAATCGGTTTGTCAGTTGCGGCTTTTGCAACTTTAGGTGATGGTAAATCTAAAGGAAAGAGAAGTTCATTATTAAATTCCAAACCAACAATTACTCCAGGCAAGTTTACATTGAAATCAGGTTATCAATATCGCGGTAGCCAGATCATCAATCAGCAAAATCAGAATAATACATTTACACGTAACTCACTTGTTACTTATCAAAAAGGTAATATGACTTATATATTACCAGTTAAAACGATCATTCCTCAGAAAATAAAAGTGACTGTTGGAATTCCACAGATCAATAGATAATCTTTACTTATTTTTTCCTGCGCTATTACTTTCTTCGTAAGTCATTACCCTGAATCCGCTTTTGGGTAATTCAAACTTTGTTGCAGGTACAATACTGAAGTTGACTTTAGATACAGTATAGGTTACTTTCAAACTTCCAATGGTTGTTTCAAATTCCATTGCAAGACCAGGTAAAGATTTGTAAGCATATTCAAATTCCCTGTTATTAGCAACCAGGTCTTTTGTAAAAAACACATTGATCGTTGTCCCGTCCTTCATGGTGCCAATAGCTTTCTGGCATTTATAACCGGCGATCTCTTTGTATTCATCTTTATACTCAAAAACAATTCCTTCATATTTTTTATTTGCGTCTTTCCAGTTAGCCGGTGTCATAGTGATCATATATTTCTGTTCACCATATTCCTTTAACACATTTACATTACCGCTTTTTCCATCCACGATCGTTGATTCTACTCCAAGTGAACTTACTCTTTCGAAGCGGGTTTGAAAGCCTTTTAAATAAACAATGCTTGTAGCTCCGTTAAACATATCTGCAATTGAAGGATTGCTATTCCCTGTGTTCACAACAATATCATAGGCAATAGTCCCTTCAGTAATTCTTTTCTGAGCATTTGCATTAAAAACCCATAAAAGACTTAATACAATAACGAATGATTTAGTGATCTTTTTCATTGGCTTAAAAGTAATAAAAAGACGTGCCAAGTTAGCCAAATAGTTGTACAGCATTGCAAACGCTTATTAACAAATACCCTGATTTAACAAAATCAGCGTTTGCCTTTTGCCTGCATATCCTTCAGTTTTTTTTGCTGCTCTTGCATTTGCTCAAACCGCTCCTGCCATTTTGATTTTGATTTTGGCTTCTTTCTGTTCTCATCCATTTTAGCCAAAATTTTATCGTGGTTGATAATGTAATTCTGGATCACAAACTGAAGACCTAATGTAACAAGGTTTGAAACCGTATAGTACCAGGTCAACGCCGCAGGAAGCCTATTAAAAATGAATAAAAGAAATATTGGGAAAAAATACGGCATGTATTTTAAAACAGGATTGCTCTGATCCGGTGTCATGCTCATACTATAAATAGAAATAAGAAAACTGGTAAGACATGCTGTGATCGTAAATAAGCTTAAATGATTGCCAAGAATAGAACTTATAACCGGGACATTCCCCCAAGTTAAAATTGAATCATATGCTGAAAGATCATTTGCCCATAAAAAGTTCTCAGCTCTCAGATCAACATAAGAATTAAAGAAACTATATAATGCAAAGAAGATCGGGATCTGTAATAATGCCGGTATACAACCACCCAATGGATTTACTCCTGCTTCCCTGAATAATTTCATTTGATCCATGCTCATCGCCTGCTGATCTTTGCCATGCTTTGCTTTTAATTTTTCAATTTCAGGACGTAGCACTTTCATTTTAGCTCCACTTAAATAACTTGTATAGGTAAGTGGTGATATAAGTAGCCTGATCACAAATGTGAGCAACAGGATAGCAATACCATAACTGCCAACTAACCTGCTGAAAAAATCAAATACAGGTAATACTATGAACTTATTGATCGGTCTTACAAATGCATAGATCCCTTGTCCAAGGTTTACCAATTTGCCCATTTGCTTATCGTACTTTTTTAGAAGACGAAAATCACTTGGGCCGTAATATATAGACAAAGGAATAGTAACATCGGACCCTTTTGCTACGTGTTGCAAAGTTGCCGTTGACTGTACTACTGTAGCAGAGTCATTTGGAGAGGTCCATTCCATTTTACCACCTGAGAAATTATCTTTTGCTACCAGTATTCCATTAAAAAAACGTTGACGCATTGCCACCCATTGAACGGGTTTAGCGAACTGTACATCACTACGACGGCCAACGGTGAAGTAATCAAACTCATCATCCATTACATATCCCATTTGTGAATTCGTTCTTTCATAAGACAGATCTTTTTCCTGCTTCTTCGCCCTGTATTGCCATTGCAGGTTTATTGTTTCGTTATCTATAAAAGTAGTTGCCTTGCTCAGCTTCACATTAAAGTCGATCATGTAATCATCTTTTCTTAAAACAAATTCATGAGTAATGGAACGACCTGAACTATCACCGAGAGTGTAAGTAATTGTTTGCAGTGAATCTCCTTTTGCAACAACACTACCCTGATGTAAAATAAAAATCAGTGATGTTTCCAACCTGGCCTGAATCAGTTTTGATCCTGTAATCAATTTTATCAAAATCTGTAGAGGCAAGTTTAACAAGCTTCTTTTCCTGGTCTTTAAAATTTTTAAGCTCCACCCATTTTATCTGTCCACCTTTATTAGTAAAAGCAACTTTTATCAGATCATTTTCAACATAAGCAAGTTGTTCACTTCCTATCGTTGTTTTTTGAAACTGACCTGTAACATTAGTTATCTGTGGGGTACTTAAATGTGAAGTATCTCTTTTTTGAACAGAAGTATCCACTTTGATCTTTGGCTTCGATGCATTGTCAATCGAATCCTTAATGGCTTTATTCTTTAAAACCCTTGCCTGTTCCTGGTTATTAAAATAAAAGAACCCGAAAAAAAGCAAGGCTAATAGCACAAACCCGATAACCGTATTACGATCAAACTTCATGGAGCTAAAAATTTTGAGTGGGCAAAGATAGGGAGAAGAGGCCGGAGTTATGGGTTATAGATTCTGAGTCTAAAACCCTGAAACTCAAAATTAGAACCTCAAATTACAACATCCTTTAACTGCAGGTTTTTTACCATTGGCTTGTTTTCACTGTAATTCTTTGCAGCAGCTACAAAATGAACAAACAAAGGTTGCGGGCTTTCAACAGTGCTTTTAAGTTCCGGGTGATATTGAACACCGATAAAGAAAGGATGTGTCGGGATTTCCATGATCTCAACCAAACCAGTTTGAGGATTACGACCGCTGGCTATCATTCCATTATTTTCGAATTGTGAAAGATATTTATTATTGAATTCATAACGATGACGATGTCTTTCGCTAACCTGCAGTTTTCCATAAATTCTATGAGCTAATGTTCCTTGCTTTATATCGCATGCATAGGAACCCAATCTCATCGTTCCTCCTTTCATTGTGATTTTTTTCTGTTCCTCCATCATATCAATTACCGGCTCATCGCAAGTTGGATCCATTTCTGTAGAATGGGCATTCCTGATCCCCAAAATATTTCTTGCAAATTCTATAACCGCCATTTGCATACCAAGACAGATACCAAAAAATGGCAATCCTTTTTCCCTTGCAAATTTTACCGCCGTAATTTTCCCTTCAATGCCACGATGCCCAAAACCCGGTGCTACCAATAATCCATCAAGACCTGCTAATTTTTCACCTACATTATCATCTGTAATAAATTCTGAATGGATATATTGAACCTGTACTTTGCATTCATTTATCGCTCCTGCATGAACAAATGATTCCAGTATAGATTTATAAGCATCCTGCAGCTCAACATATTTGCCGATCAAACCAATTGTAACTTTTGACTTTGGGTTTTTAAGTTTATTCAGAAACTCTCTCCACTTTCCTAATTCTGGTTCTTTATTATTAGGAATATTTAATTTCTTCATAACGATCTCGTCAAGCTTTTCCTCCATCATTATCAGCGGCACTTCATAGATCGTACTTGCATCTCTTGCTTCAATTACAGCCTCCGGTTTTACATTACAGAATAAAGCGATCTTCCTTTTTATTTCATTAGTGATCGGCTCTTCCGTACGACAAACTATTACATCCGGAAACACTCCTTCAGAACTTAATAATTTTACAGAGTGTTGTGTTGGTTTTGTTTTTAATTCCTTTGCTGCCTTTAAATAAGGGATCAATGTAAGATGAACTACCAACAAGTCTTCTTCTGGCAATTCCCATTGCAATTGACGAACCGCTTCAATGTATGGCAGTGATTCAATATCACCGACCGTTCCACCAATCTCGGTGATCACAATATCACATTCGCCGTTCTCACCAAGCATTTTCATCCGGCGTTTTATCTCATCAGTAATATG
Organism: uncultured Bacteroidota bacterium; assembly: GCA_963746915.1. Classification (GTDB taxonomy): domain Bacteria; phylum Bacteroidota; class Bacteroidia; order Chitinophagales; family Chitinophagaceae; genus VBAS01. The sequence goes on from CAVVDD010000007.1 coordinate 601,365, forward strand.
TGGGATCACCTGCACAGTTTTTCCAAGATAAGCTCCTTCCCTTTCCTTATTAATTACAGTTTGATAAATGCGTCCTGTTGTTACATTATTTGCTTGTGAAGTAAAAATATTCAGGAACCTCTCGTAGTGTCCAAGGTCAAGATCTGTTTCAGCGCCATCTTCGGTTACATAACATTCGCCATGTTCGTAAGGATTCAACGTACCCGGATCAACATTTATATAAGGATCAAATTTTTGAATAGTCACCCGAAGCCCTCTTGCCTGCAACAATTTGGCAAGAGAAGCAGAAACAATTCCCTTCCCCAATGATGAAGTAACTCCTCCTGTAACAAATACATACTTGGACATATCTTTAGTTCTTGTTTTAAAAAAAATTATGTGCCCCGCAACATATCATCATTCAACACCTGTTGCGTCGCACTCTTCAACGTCCTGTTCGTATTCAACAAATGTTGTCACCCTGAGCACAAGTGAGAATAAGCAAAGCTTATTTGAAACTTGCGGACGTAGTCCCGAAGGACAGCAATAAATTTTCGAGAATTCAGTCAGCCTCTATTTGACCAGCGGAAAGAAATTAAATCCGGGAGGTCATGCAAAACTAAGCGGAATTTCCGTTATTGAGAAACAATAAATTCAAGATTGTGGAAAAAAACCAAAGACTATTTTTCTATTCCCACCAAAACCGCTTTCATTGCAGTTTTCATCGCTTGAATAACCCCGGTCAAACGTCCTAAAAATGTGAACTTCTTATTACCCGGCAGAACTTATTTTAAATTATAATCAGACCGCTTTTTTGATTCTCAAAGTCGATTCATTCTTTGTTTTCTTTATATTTAGTATTCATTAATCAAACTATTATGAGAAAGCCCTTTCTTTTTTCAATACTGATCCTTATTGCATCTATCTCTTTTGCCCAAAAAACATATATCTGGTGTGGTGTTTTAATAGACGGCATTTCAAACGATCCCAAAAAAGAATATGACCATCGTTGTTGAAAAAAATAAAATTGTTGCTGTTGAAAATGGTTTTACAAAAGCCGGCACTACTGATAAAACGATCGATCTTAAAACAAAAACTGTTACTCCGGGTTGGATGGATATGCATGTACATATGGAAGAGTGAAACCAATCCCAATGCATACCTGGAACAGTTTACATTAAATCCATCCGATATTGCTTTCAATTCTGTTCCTATTGCCGAAAGAACGTTGATGGCAGGTTTTACAACTGTAAGAGATCTTGGTGGCAGTGGTGTAAATATTTCATTGCGCAATGCGATCAATAAAGGATTGGTGAAAGGCCCAAGAATTTTTACAGCAGGCAAAGCAATTGGAACAACCGGCGGTCATGCTGATCCAACCAATGGTTACAGAAAAGATCTGATGGGTGACCCCGGTCCTGCAGAAGGTGTAGTGAATAGTGAAGAAGATGGAAGGAAAGCAGTAAGGCAACGATACAAAGACGGCGCTGATCTGATAAAAATTACTGCAACAGGTGGTGTATTGAGTCTTGCAAAAAATGGACAGAATCCACAATTCACAGAAGCAGAAATAAAAGCGATCGTTGAAACTGCAAAAGATTATGGATTCACTGTGGCTGCACATGCACATGGTGCCGAAGGAATGAAAAGAGCTATTCGTGCCGGTGTTACTTCTATTGAACATGGAACATTAATGGATGATGAATGCATTGAACTTTTTAAAAAATATGGAACATGGTATGTGCCTACAATAACTGCCGGTCAATCGGTGGCGGACTCTGCAAAAAAACCAGGCTATTATCCTGATGTAGTTGCAAAAAAAGCATTGGAGATCGGGCCTCAATTATTAAACACTTTTGCAAAAGCATATAAAGCAGGAGTAAAAATTGCTTTTGGTACAGACGCAGCAGTTTATAAACATGGACAGAACTGGAAAGAATTTACTTATATGATCGAAGCGGGTATGCCGGCAATGCAGGCAATAAAATGCGCAACGATCAATGCTGCTGAACTTTTAGGAATGAAAGATCAGTTAGGAAGTATTGAAGTTGGTAAGCTTGCTGATATAGTTGCAGTGGATGGTGATCCTTTAACCGATTCAAAAGTTTTTGGAAAAATTGTTTTTGTAATGAAGGATGGAGTGGTGTATAAACAACAAGCTGCGTTTTAAAATTTTATTCCTCAAGGCGTTTCAACAACAATATATTACTGGTATATTAATTGTTTTATAGATAGTAAATGAATCTATGAAACTTCCAGCAATGTTATTAAAAGCAGGACTTGGCGAGTGCCGGTGCCGGCATTTATTTATACTTCAAGAAACTTTTTAAAAATAAAAAGCAAACGAAAAAAGGACCTGCTAAAAATTTAAACCAAACAAAAGCAGTTAAAAACCCAATAGCAAAACCGCGGCAAAAAAGATCAGTGGCTGTTCAAAATTAATTATCAATGTCATAAACATTGATGTTACTTTGTCTTTGCACGGTTATTGTAATTATGTGAAGGAGATGATACTCTATATATAATTAAATCAATTTGTACCAAAGACAGACTACATGATAAGATCTTCCTTATTTGCTTTTATATGCTTATTACAAGCTGTTTGCGTTATTGCGCAGCTTTCCCAAAATGATTCATCAGCTAACAGGCAAAGCAGTTTTGCTGATTCTGTAAGCATGCCTTTATCGACAAAGTATAAAGCATCAGCATCCAAAGAATTTTTTTGGGGAAAACATTACCGGAAAGAATGGGGAACCACCGTAAGTATTCCCTGTATTGGATATGAAAACTTTTAAAGGTGGATTAACTCCTGATAAAATGGGTGGAGGTCATCAATCAAAATCATTGAGGGTTATTGCTGGTGATGGAAAAGAATATGTATTGAGAACTGTTGAAAAAGATCTTACTCCACTTGGTGCCTGAAAATTTAAGAGGAACATTTTTACACAAGCAAGCCAATGACCAGTTAAGTATGGTTCATCCTTATGGAGCATTAATAGTAGCAAGGCTGGCTGAAAAGATCTCGGTCTTTCATATGAATCCTGAAATAATATTTGTTCCAAATACAGAAGCACCTGAAAGAGTTTCGTGATACGATAGGCAATAAGCTTTGTTATTTTGAAGAACGACCCACAGGCAAAGGATGGGAACATTCTGAAATTGCAGGCAATGCCGATGAAATTGAAAACACAGAAGATATTTTAGAAAAATTCTGCAAAGGATACCAAGTACAGGATGGATCAAAAAGCATTGTTGAAGGCCAGGTTGTTTGATATGGTGATAAATGATTTTGACAGGCATGAGGATAATTGGGATTGGGCAAAATTTGAAAAGGATAGCATAACGCTATATAAGGCGTTTCCAAAAGACAGGGACCATGCGTTATCAAGAGTTGATGGATTGATCATGCATTTTGTTGCTATGCCCTGGGCCATACGTCCCTTAGAAAATTTGACCAATAGAGTAAAAGATGTTTTAGGGGAAAGTTATGCAGCAAGAAATCTTGACCGCCAATTTTTAAATGAAGTTACAAAAGAGGATTGGCAACAGACCATTTCAACGATACAATCATCACTGACTAATGAGGCAATAAAGGAGGCGAGTTGATATAGTGCCGCCAGAAGTAAATAAATATTCCGGTGATCATTTAAAGGAAAAACTGATACAGCGAAAAGATAATCTTTCAAAATATGGAATGAAATATTATCGTAAGCTAAATAAATATGTAACCATAACCGGTTCTGCTAAGGACGAAAATTTTAATATTGCTTTTTTAGACGATGCAATGTCTGTTACAGGAATGAATAAAAAGAATGATACTTTTTATCATCGTGTATTTTATCCTGACCAAACAAAAGAAGTAAATATTTATGGTCTTGAGAGTAAAGATGATTTTACAATTTCTGGCAATGCAAAGAATAAATTTAAAGTTCGAATAATTGGTGGAGAAGAAACCGATACATATATAACTGACAGAAAAGCTTCCGGGAAGAAGGTCCAGATTTATGATGTGCAGGATAGCATTTATGTGAATGAAAAAGACTACCGTGTCAATCGAAATGCAGATACTTTATATGAATATAAAAGAAACAGAACAAAATACGATTGGTTCATGCCATTTATCATTCCGGGCTATAACCCTGATGACGGAGTGCATTTCGGTCTTGGCTTCAAGTATAAAAAACAAAAATGGGGCAAAGCACCTTTTGGATGGGAACAGAGTTTAAGGATTGAATATGCAACTCAATCAGGCTTTCTTGGATTTGCATATAAGGGATTATTCAAACACGTTTTTGGTAAGTGGGACCTTGATCTTATTGCAATCTACAGGGGGCCAAAGTTTGTTTTTAATTATTACGGCACCGGTAATGAAACTGAATTAATAGTGAACGATAAAACTTATTACAGAACAGGTTTAAAAGCATTATCGTTCAACCCGGGTATTGTCAGGGAGACCGATCATGTGTATGTTCGTTTCAGTTTAGAATATGATGAAGTAAAGGTTTTAAAAACACCGGGCAAATTTATTAGTTCAGCTTTTGCAGAAGTTGATCCCAGAATATTTTCAAGACAACACTTTGCGGGTGTACGAGGTGATTGGAGTTATTCAAGTGCCGATGTAAAGAAAAATCCAACAAGAGGCGTGAACATTGAAGCAGGATTTAATGGCAGGGATAATCTTGACAAGACCTCTTCCTACTTAAATCTTCGGGGTTCTTTTTCTTTTTACCAATCATTAGGAAAATCGTTAGTGTTTGCTCACCGCACTGGTGCTGCAACCAATTTTGGTGATTATGATATTTATTTTGCAAACACATTAGGAAGAAGTGAAAATCTCAGAGGCTTTTGGCGTTATCGTTTTTCAGGAAAAACAAGTTTTTATCAGAACACAGAATTAAGATTGGCTTTATCAAAAAGAAAAAACTTTGGTATGCTTGGCTTCTTTGATGATGGAAGAGTTTGGGTAGAAGATGAGGATTCAAAAACATTTCATGTAGGATATGGTGGCGGATTGTACTTTATACCATTTAATGGATTGGGGATAAATCTATCTTATGCAACATCAAAAGAAACATCAATGATCCTGATAAAAACGGGTTTTCTTTTTTAGCTGCCCTTCGGGACCACATCCGCAAGTTTCGAATAAGCTTTGCTTATTCTCACTTGTGCTCAGGGTGACAAGAAACTTGTACAAAATGTTGAATAGCGAACAGGAAGTACAAGTGAGTGACACAACGATGCTTAATAGAAGTATCAAAGCTGACTCAATAAAAAAATCGTTACTCGTAACTCGTAGCTCATAGCTTCTCTTATCAGTCTTTTGCGATCTTTTTATAGCTGGCAACAACACCGCGGATCAACGATGAACTAAATCCCTGGTGTTCCATTTCATTAAGCCCGGCGATCGTACATCCTTTAGGTGTGGTCACCTTATCGATCTCATGTTCCGGATGTGTATTTTTCTCCAATAATAATTGCGCAGCGCCTTTAACCGTTTGCGCAGCGATCAAGTGCAGCAGTGTTTACATCAAATCCAATTTCAATTCCGCCCTGGATGTTTGCACGAATGTATCGCATTGCATAAGCTGTACCACATGCTCCGAGGATCGTTGCAGCATCCATAAGCTTTTCATCGATCATTATTGTTTTACCCAACTGATCAAATAACTGGCGGATATAATTTATCTGTGATTCGGATGCGCCTGCATGTGAAAGACATGTCATGCTTTGTTGTATTGCGATGGCAGTGTTTGGCATGGCACGAATAACAGGTACAGGTTTACCGATCGCTTTTTGAATTTGTTCGATCCAAACGCCGGTGATAACAGAAACAACAACATGTTTTTTCGGATCAAGGGTAGTCTTTATTTCATTAATAATGTCGGCAAAATTGTAGGGCTTTACTGCCAGGATAATTATTTCAGCAGTCTTTACTGCTTTTTTATTATCACTATGGACCATTGATCCTTGTTCGGCAAAGCGACTAAGTGGTGAAAGATTTCTTCTTGTTATAGAAATTTCTACCGGGCGACTGAATTCACTTTGAATCAATCCTTCGGCAATTGATGCGCCGAGGTTACCACCACCAATGATTGCAATTTTCTTTGACATAAACATTGTATTTAATAAAAAATGCCACGCCGATTTGTCGGTGTGGCAAACAACAGTTGCAAATATCTGGATTTTTTGGTTATCCAATATAATCTCACAGATTTCGCAGATTTACACAGAAATTTTTAATCTGTGAAAATCCCGCCTACTGGCGGGCAGGCGTGTCATCTGTGAGAGATCAGTAATGTTTTTTTTCTATAAGAAAATTCTTTACATAGGTCTCAACCCCTTCTTCCAAGGAATAAAAATCTTCTTTGTATCCAGCATCACGAAGTTTGGTCATGTCTGCTTCAGTAAAATATTGGTATTTATCACGAATATCGAGCGGTGTATCGATAAATTCAATTACCGGTTCTTTATCAAGACTTTTAAAAATGGCAGTTACAAGATCCTTAAAGGTTCTTGCTTTACCTGTACCCAAATTATACAAACCTGAATGCTGGTTTTTCATTCATTAACCAATAACAGATATCAACAACATCTTTTACATAAACAAAATCACGAAGCTGTTCACCATCTTTATATTCAGGTTTATGAGATCTGAAGAGTTTTACCTTACCAGAAGATCTTATTTGATTGAAGGAATGAAATATTACACTTGCCATTCTCTCCTTGTGATATTCATTCGGGCCATACACATTAAAAAATTTTAAACCAACCCAAAATGGTGGTTGTTTCTTCTCGCTTCAATACCCATTTATCAAATTCATTTTTTGATATACCGTAAGGATTGAGCGGATTTAGTTTGTCATGGTAAATCATGATCATCTTTATAACCTAACTCACCATCGCCATAAGTTGCGGCTGAAGATGCATACACTAATGGAATATTTTTTTCAACGCAATAGTTCCAGATCTTTTTTGAATAATCAACATTCAATTTTTCAAGAATAGCATAATCAAATTCTGTGGTATCTGTTCTTGCACCCAAATGAAAAACAAAATCAATTTTCATTGGATGATTGGTTTAACCAATCAAACAGTTCATTCCGATCAACTCTTGCAATTATTTTTTTATCCTCGTAATTGGGCTTTTTGTTTTCATCATCAAACTCATCAACAATAATTATGTTATGATACCCTTTACTGATTCAGATAACCAACCATACAACTGCCGATAAAGCCTGCTGCACCTGTAACAATATGACGAATTACGATCCATGTTTTAAAGGAATTGGGATTGGATTTGGAATGCTATAGGCCCAATTCCAATTACAAATTACTATTCCCATTAGTTTTAGATGAACTTAATGCAGAGCCAGCTTCTTCTTTTGATAAATAATTTTCAATGGCTGTATCATACTTCTCTTTCCACCAATCGATCGTTCCCCAGAAATCGCCATTCACCAACATTTCGCCGCTGGTTACCACATCCAATTCTTTCATAAGGAAAATCGCTTAAAGCATTTTCAAATTTCTCAATATGATCCAGCTTTGACTGTTACCACAACCCTGCTTTGCCCTTCACCAAACCAATACGCATCCTTACGCAGATCATCTGTTTGTTATCTACAGTAAACCCAAGTTCACGATTAAACCCACTTTCACATAAGTGTAACAAATAATCCGCCTTCACTTACATCATGTGCAGATTGAACTAATTTTTTATTAATCAGCTCAGCAATTTTTTGTTGCAAGGCAAATTCTTCTTCCAATTCAAAATAAGGAGCAGGTGAAAATTCAACGCCACAAATTTTATGCAGGTATTCCGATGAGTTGATATCATTTGTTGATCTGCCCAATAAATAAATAATATCACCTTCCTTCTTTAAAATCCAGTGTCATTTTTTCATTTATATTTTCCAGTAAACCAACCATGCCGATCGTTGGTGTTGGATAAACAGGACCATCAGGATTTTGATTATAAAAACTTACATTGCCACCTGTAACAGGTGTATCAAATTTTCTGCAGGCTTCTCCCATTCCTTTTATCGCATGTACAAATTGATAATATACTTCCGGATCATAAGGATTTCCAAAATTCAAACAATTGGTAACACCCAATGGCTGTCCACCACTGCAAACAATATTTCTTGCAGCTTCAGTTACTGCTATCATTGCTCCTTTATAAGGATCAGCAAAAACATAACGGCTGTTGCAATCTGTTGTAATAGCCAATCCTTTTTTCGTTCCTTTTACTAAAACAATCGCTGCATCACTTGGCGCATTGGTTGAAGCATTATTTGTACCAACCATGCTATCGTATTGATCATATATCCATCGCTTTGATGCAATGATGGAAGTATGAATCAATTTTTCAGCAATAGCTTTTAGATCTTCCGGAACAGGAATGGAATCTGCATCAAACTTTTTTATTTCATCAAAATACTTTGGTTCACTGATATTCTCTTTCATATTGCGGTGCACCACCACCTAATACCAGATTCGTAAGCAGGTAAGTTCAGCTTCCAATTCATCCATTCATATAAAAATTCAGAATGCCATCATCAGTTACTTCACCAATCACTGAACAAGGCAGATCCCATTTTTCAAAAACTTTCATTACTTCATCTTCTCTTCCCTTTTCTGCCACCATCAACATTCTTTCCTGGCTTTCACTCAACAACAATTCCCATGCTTTCATATTTTTTTGGCGGGTAGGAACTTTATCAAGATCAATTCTCATTCCCACTTCACCTTTTGCACTCATTTCAGAAGTAGAACAAATAATTCCTGCTGCACCCATATCCTGCATACCCACTACAGCACCGGTTTGGATCACTTCCAAGACAGGCTTCCAATAATTTTTTTTCCTGGAAAGGATCACCCACCTGTACGGCAGGCAGATCTTCTGCACTTTCTGCAGTAATATCAGCAGATGCAAATGATGCACCGCCAATTCCATCTTTACCAGTGGCACTTCCAACAAACAATACAGGATTACCTTTTCCTTTTGCAGTTGCAGAAACTGTTTCTCCTGCTTTTACAATACCAACACTCATGGCATTTACCAAGTGGATTGGTATGATAACATTCTTCAAAATAAATTTCGCCGCCAACAGTTGGTACACCAAAACAATTTCCATAATGACCAATACCATGTACCACACCCGATAAGTAAATGCTGTGTTTTATCTTCTTCTAAATTTCCAAAACGAAGAGAATTTAGAGAAGCAATCGGTCTTGCACCCATTGTAAAAATATCACGGTGAATTCCACCAACACCGGTAGCAGCTCCCTGGAATGGTTCAATAGCAGAAGGATGATTATGTGATTCAATTTTAAAAACAACACCAAGTCCATCACCAATATCCATCAGACCTGCATTTTCTTCACCGGCTTTTACCAGCATTCTTCCACCTTCACGGGGCAATGTTTTTAACCATTTAATGGAATTTTTATAACTGCAATGCTCACTCCACATACCACTGAAAGCACAGAGTTCATTAAAGTTGGGTGTGCGTCCGAGTTTTTGCTTGATTAGTTCAAATTCTTCTGCTGTCAGGCGAAGTTGTTCGGCAGTTTTTACTGTTATTTCCATAGTTTTTTAAGAAAGCGCAAAGCTAATGATATTGTATGATGTGAGGCAATTGCTAAATGCTATTTTATAAACTTAAAATTCACTTCCTGAAGATCATATTTGCTTTCTTATTATATCGTACATCAAATATTTATAGCTATTTTGCGAAGATAAACCTGACCGATTGTATTATTTATTATTTGCAGGATACCTCTGTTTATTTGCTTGGTTAATTACGAGACTTGGCTTCTTTCAAAAATCAGGGCTTAGCAATGCCCAATTAGTTATTTTGTTTTTGCTCAAGGTAATGGCTGGTATTTTTTATGGATGGATCGGGATCTATTACGGACAGTATGCTTATATGTATGACACATGGGGCTATCACTATTTAAGCGTAGAAGAATACAAACTGCTTTTCCACAGCCCGGCAGAATACTTTTCCAATATTTTTCAAAGTGGATATGAAAGTAAGTATGGAGGTTTTTTTTCCTCGGATTATTCGTGGTGGAACGATCTGAAGAGTAATATGTTCATCAAATTTCTTTCACTGGTAAATGTCTTCAGTTTTGGAAATTATTATGTCAATGTGATCTTTTACTCTTTTATCACTATTACCGGGCCGGTGGCTATATATCGTGTGTTTACCGATGTATTCCCTGGTAAAAAAGTACATGTGTTGTTAGCAACTTTTTTAATTCCTTCATTTGCCTATTGGACAAGTGGCATTCATAAAGACGGCCTTGTTTTCATGGCGTTAAGCCTTATTACCTATCATGTCTATTTCGGATTAAAGGAAAAAAAGTTCAGGCTCTCACGCCTTTTGCCTTTGTTTTTTTCATTTATCATTATTCTTTCATTCAGAAATTTTTTGCTTGTGATACTTATCCCTGCATTATTTTCATGGATACTTTCAACAAGGATCAAAAAAAGAAATGCTATCATTTATATTTCTACCTATTTAATATGCGGATTACTTTTCTTTTCATTGAGATACATTTTTCCCGGTCTTGATTTTCCGCAAGCTGTTGTTGATAAACAAAATGCTTTTAAGTCATTGCAGGGAAATTCCGGGATCGATCTCCCTGAATTAAAACCAACCCTCGGAAGCTTTTTATTGAATACTCCACATGCAATAAGCTCCACAACTCTTCGTCCACATCCGGGCGATGTAAAACATATTCTTTCTATGGCTGCAGCATCAGAAACCGCATTTCTTCTGCTTCTCTTTTTTCTATTTTTATTCTGGCGAACAAATGGCGTAACGTCGACTTCGTTTATCTGGTTTTGTGTCTTCTTTTCATTTTCTTTTTTGCTATCGATAGGATTCACGGTAAACTTTCTTGGAGCAATAGTTCGATACAGAAGTATTATCCTGCCGTTTTTGTTGGTTCCTGTTATAAGTCTTATCAATTGGGAAAGGATCTATGCAATTCTTTTTAATAATATTAAAAATAATTCTAATGTTTCTGATCCATAGGTTTTTTTAGCGTTTATTCGTTATTATCCATTTTCTCGATAAAATTTTCCACATTTTCCCATAAAAATTGTTTGAATCTCCAAAAATTATTGGTTTTATTCTTCAATATGCCTTTTTTTGCATTTGAACCCCTTTATTAAAATTTAAATGCATTTGTTATGGTGTCATCAAAACTAGAATACATCTGGCTGGA
>CAVVDD010000008.1:0-209751 GCA_963746915.1 uncultured Bacteroidota bacterium
TGTTTGATATCACCGTATGTCAAATGCCAGTACATCTGATCATACATGATAAACACTTTCTTTTCTTTTTCGCTTCTTCTTGCATTTTCTTCAAGCACTAAATCACAGATCGCTTCTAATTCTTTTTTTGAAAATGTAGTACCGGTTGGATTTTGCGGAGAGCATAATGAAATAAGCGTTGCTTCTTTTATATGCGGACGAATATCCTCAGCTGTTGGCATAAAATTATTTTCTGCCGTTGCTTCTATCACTACATGCTCGCCTTCTACAAAATGAGTGTAGTGATTATTATTCCATGAAGGCACCGCATAGATCACTTTATCACCTTTATCACATATAGCACGGATAAGTAGCATAAATAAGCGGACGACCACCGGATGAAACAAGTATCTCGCCTAATGAATAATCAAGTTTTTCCCATTCTTTCATAAAAGAAACAATGGCTTCACGAAGATCAAGATTACCTTCTGCTGCAGGATAATTAGTGAAATGATTCCGGTAAGCAGTTACGATCTCATCTTCCAGTTCTTTTGGTATCGGGAAAATAGAAGGATCAAAATCGCCAACAGTGAAATTGTAGATCTTTTCACCCTGTCTCATCTTTTCACGGATCTCACCACCCAATTTTACAATTTCAGAACCGATCAATGTCTCTGATAAATGTGACAACTTCATGCCTGTTATTTTGCTGCAAATGTAAAAGGAATGATGGAGAAAACCAGAACGATTGTTAGCCAGACTAGCCGTAAGCCACGGCTTTATTAAACTTTGAAGTTATCTTATAAAGAAAGCCGTGGCACGGTTGCGTTATTGGATCGGCTTATAATCTTTAAACAAATTCACTTTTGTTCCTTCTACCAGCTGCGGTAATCTTTCCATTTGCCATCAAAAAATGTATTGATCTTTTGTACAACATCGCCAACAGCTTTTTCTGCATTTACCACCATTGTTTCTTCCTGCTGCACCCGGCGCTACCATTTTACTTCCGATGGATTGCTGGGCCTGCTGCAACTGGCGTCATTACCGTTACTTCAAATGGACTTCTTGATAATACCCTGCTTGTCAGATGTTTTGCCACTAATAATTTCACGAATGGATTTTATTTCATCCTGCATTTTAGTTGTTGTCTTTCTGAATGAATCAGCTTCTTTTCCTTCCACACCTTTTAATTGTGCCTGCATTTTTGTACAAACTTCTTCTGCTTCCGTTAATCGATCCATTCCTTCTGTTAATTTATCGGCACTTTTTCTTAAACGATCATACATTTTTCGTTGTGCAATTTTTATATCATTTCGGTTACCCAATCTTGGATCATCTTTTACAGTTACAAAAGTTGAATCGGATGCTCTTGCATAAGTAATTACCAACTTTATAGGTACCGGGTAAAACCTGGAAACCACCTGGTTCTGGCGCACCCGGTGCTGGTTTTGGTGAACCGGGTTGACGAAAACCTTTTTCTTCCATTCCCCAATACTGGCGATTAAATCCACTGTCAACATTCCATCGTAATGTTCTTATCAATTCATTTTTATCATTATAAATTCTAACCATTGCACTATCACCTCTTCTGCCACCGCCTGCCTTGCCCTGATCCACCCTGGCCACCGCCACCACCTCCACCACCTGCCACCGCCACCTTGCTGGGAGCAGTTGTGGCAGCTGGCATCTGTTGTCGACTGTCTGGTTGCGTTGCAGCTGTGTCCAGCTGGTCTTTTGGTTTATTTATAAAAAAAGAAACTTGCAGCACCACGTCTCCGGTTCTCTGCATCCCATAAACCATAAACACTCCATTCATAACCGGTTGCAGCCTGATACTGTGCCTGGTATGCTTCAGGCGCAGCAAAAACAGTTACCGGATTTGTAATTGCCATTCCTTTATTTGCTGCAGCTTTTCTTAATGGACGAATATCATCCAGTATCCAAAGTGCTCGGCCAAAAGTTGCAATGGCAAGATCAGCTTCTCTTTCCTGTATGGCAAGATCATAAGTGGAAACAGAAGGATAACCATTTTTCCATTGCTCATAAGTATCGCCATTATCAAAACTTACCCATAAACCATTTTCAGTTCCAACAAAAATTAAATTAGGTTCAACAGGATCTTGTATCATACACAATGCATAACCTTTTACTTTATTTTCATCCACCATTCTTGTCCATGTTTTTCCATAATCAGTTGTGCGGAAAATATATGGTTTAAAATCACCACGACGATAATCATTGGCAACAACAAATGCTTCACCTGCATTATGATCGTGATGCTGTTATTTGTGGTATCCAGCAACCAACTGGCATGCCGGAAATTTTTCCGCGGAAACTCGTCCATGTTTTTCCGCCATCTCTTGTTAGTTGAACATTACCATCATCAGTTCCTATCCAGATTGTTCCCTGTTCTTTTGCTGAAGGCGCAATGGTAATAATGCGTACAATGTGTTTCAGCGCCGGTAATATCCAATGTTAATCCACCGTATTTTGAAATGCTTTGATCTTTACAGAATCATTTGTGGTAAGATCAGGTGAAATAATTTCCCAGCTTACGCCTTTATCAGTGCTTTTATGTACAAACTGGCTGCCGAAATAAATTGTTTTTTTATCAAAAGGATCCTGTGCAATAGCAGAGTTCCAGTTAAAACGAAGATTTGTATTAGGATCAAGTGCTGGTGGTTTTATAAACCAGCTTTCACCTGTTTTCCAGTTTCTTCTTCCAACATTTCCTCCCTGGCTCATGCTATATACCCAGCTTGCATCTTCAGCATCGGGCATTACATCAAAACCATCGCCACCACCAACATTGTTCCAATAATAATTTCTGATACCGCCATTGATCCATGTATAAGCAGGGCCATGCCAGCTTCCATTATCCTGCATACCACCCATTACATTATAGGGAATTTCATTGTCAACATTGATATGATAAAACTGTCCTACAGGAAGTTTTTCATCAAACACCCAGTTCTTGCCGCGGTCATGCGTGAAATACCAATACCTCCATCATTTCCTTCAATCATAAAATTCGGATCTTCGGGATGTATCCACCAGGCATGATGATCAGGATGAATGCCGGAATAAGGGATCAATGTTGTAAAAGATTTTACCACCATCTTCACTTAACGTTACCTGGTCGAATGTATATCATAAATGCGATTTTCATTTTTCGGATCCACATAAATTTCCTGGAAATAAAATGGCCGGTCGGTTACCCATGCTGCATCACTGTTTACCAGTTCCCATTTAAAACCACCATCATCACTTTTATACAAACCATTTTTTGTTGCTTCTACCATTGCATATACTCTGACTGGCATCATTGGTGGCAAAAGGCAATACCAATTCTTCCCAAGTGTCCATCAGGCAAGCCATCATCTTTGCCCAATTTTTTCCAGTTCTTTCCGCCATCAATTGTAATATATAAACCACTGCCGGGTCCACCACTTTTAAAATTCCATGGTGTACGACGATGCTGCCACATAGCAGCAATCAATTTATTGGGATTGGATGGATCCATCACCAGATCAGCACAACCGGTGGTATCATTGGCATATAAAATTTTTGTCCATGTTTCACCGCCATCGGTTGTTTTAAAAACTCCTCTTTCAGGATGTTCTGCATAAGGATTACCAATGGCAGCAGCATAAACAGTATTTGGATTAACAGGATCAACAATAATGCGATGAATATTTCTTGTTTTTTCCAGCCCCATTCTTTTCCATGTTTTACCGGCATCCAAAGTTTTAAAAATTCCTTCACCAATATTGAGTGAGTTTCGGGGATTGCCTTCACCGGTTCCTACCCATACAATGTTCGGATTGGATTGCTGAATAGCAATCGAACCGATATTCTGTATTGGTTGTTCATCAAACACAGGTGTCCATGAATTGCCGCTGTTCTCTGTTTTCCATACACCACCGGATGCGGCACCGAGATAAATGATATTTGGATTGTCTAACAACAGCATCAATAGCAGTGATACGTCCACTCATACCGGCCGGGCCGATATTGCGGGGTTTCCAGTTTTTAAATTGTTCAAGACTGATTTTTTGTGCGGTAGTAAATAAACAGATCAAAGTGCCGAAGGCACCGAGCAGAATAGTTTTTCTCATTGCATGTGATGTTTTAAAAAAATAAACTTACTTAAAAACAAGCAGTACAGAAAAAAAATGGTTGAACGGTGGCTAAGAGTTAAAAGAGAAAATGAGATAAGAGATTGAAAGATTTTTATGTATACATAAAATGAAAAAGAGACGAGTATTGTTCTCGTCTCTTTTCCTCTTTCTGCCTGCAGGCAGGTCTTTTATTCTCTTAGCTTAAAATGGCTTCACCGTCTTTACTCCCGGAGTAATGTTTGAACTTTCAGGGTAAAGAACAGCTTTTACCATATTATTTAATGTCAAAAATTTCTTTGCTGCTTTTTGAAGATCTTCAACAGTGATCGCATTTACTTTTTGCTCATAATCCAACACATTTTCAGGATTAGTTTGATCGATAAATGCATTTGACAATACCCCAAGCCAATAATCATTGCTTTGAAGATTTACATGATATTGTTTCTTCCATGTTTCTTTTACCTTATCAAGATCTTTTTGATCAACTCCTTTTTCCTGTACATCTTTTATAATATCAAGCAATGCTTTGGTAAGTTTTTCAACATTCTCCGGCCCGCAAGGTAAGCCAGCAGTAATTGTATAATGAACATAAGGTCTTTTATAAACAGTACCGCCGATACCACCACCATAGATGCCACTCATTTCTTCACGAAGTTTTTCAATGATCTTAATGTTCAATACTTCGAGCAATGCTGCAAGATCCATTTTTTCTTCACGATCATATTCAGTCTCGCCTTCAAACATAAGAGTGATCATTGCCTGCGACTCTTTACCTTTTTTCAGATTTGCTTCTGTTGCTCCTTTGATCATTCTTATTCCATTGTCTTTAAATTTAATTTCTTTTGGAGCAGAAGGCAACGATCCAAGATATTTTTCCAAAAGGGGTTTTGCTTTTTCGATATCGATATTTCCAACGAAGCTGTAGTGCATGCCATTCGCATTGCCAAATATCTCTTTATAGATAGCAAATGATTTGTCAAGATTTAAATTATCAAAATCTTCCGGAGTTGGAAGTTCATTTGCCCATGGGTTGTTATTGTAAACAATTTTACCAAGGGTATCCTGGAACCATGTTTGCGGATCTTGCTTTGCAAATTGAAGTCCCGCTTTATTTTTTGTTACAAATGATTTGAATAAGCCTTCATCTTTCCGCGGTTGTGTATAATACAAATACATCAATTGAAGAAAAGTCTCAAAATCTTTAACACTGCTGCGGCCTTCAATTCCTTCTTCATGATTATTGATATAAGGAGTAACAGAAACCGATTTACCTGCCATGAATTTTCTCAGATCAGTTGGCGACATATCCTTTACTCCCATTTGTCCAACAATCATCGCCGCATATTGTGCATTGTCTTTATCAGCAAGATCGAAATTGTGAAAACCACCAAAACGCCATGCATCCATTTGTATTTCGTCATTCTTTAGCGTTGTTGGTTTTATTGTTATTGTAACTCCGTTGCTTAAAGTAAGATCTGTTGTACCCAGCTTTTCATTTTTTGTTTCAGCCGTAATTTTTCCCGGCACTGGTTCTTTATCAAGCAATGCAGATGGCAACCACTTTTTCTTCATAAGCTTTTACCGGTTTATTATTTGCAGCAACAAGTGCTTTCAAAAGCTCAGCATTGTTTGGCAACTTATCTTTTTGTTTAGTGGGAGCTTCTACCAGTGTAAATGCGTTTGAAGTAGAAGGCATTTTTTTAGCTATCGCATTTATTTCCTGCAAACTGATCGTTGGTAAAACCTGTTGCAAAAATTTATATCGGTGTTCAACACCGGGAATAGGATTGCCCTCTAAAAAATTATTTACATATTGCTCAACGATGACTCCTGATTCTGATTTATCTTTTTCTTTAAAAGATTTTTCAGCTGAGTTCATTAAACTGGCTTTTGCACGATCAAGTTCTGTTTGCAGGAAACCAAATTGTCTTGCACGGTTGGTTTCTTCTATCAATGCATCAATAGCATCCTGCATCGGCGCTTCACCAAGCACCGCAAAAGATGTAAATGAGTTATAGCCGCGAAGAAATGGTTGAAAGCCTGTGTTGGCAAAAAGAAACGGTGGGTTTGCGTTTTGTGTTAATTCGCTTAATCGTTGATTGATCAAAGAACTTACCAATCCTTCCACGGTGCTTTCACGATAATCGGCCCAGGTTTTTAATTTTTTTGCCGGCTTTACAAAATTGTAGATCTCCAATAAAGTGTTAGTCGCTTCATCATCGGTTACCACCATTGCATCAGGTGCTGTTCTTTGTTTTATTGGAATGATAGCAGGTCTTGCAGTTGCATTAGCCGGGTTTGTAAATTTTGAGAAATGTGCTTTGATCTTTTTCTCTGCTTCTGTCGGATCAATATCACCAACAACGATCACTGCAACTAAATTTGGACGATACCATGTTTTATAAAAATTCTTAAGTGTTTCCGGCTTGAACGTTTTCAACACTTCATCTTTCCCAATTGGCAGCCGTTCTGCATATTTTGAACCATTGAATAACCGTGGAAAATACTGGCGACTCATCCTTTCATCAGAACCCTTGCTTAATCTGGATTCTTCCAAAACAACACCTCGTTCTTTTTCAATTTCATTTTTATCAAACAAATTATTGAAAGCCCAATCTTCCAGGACGGTGAATCCTTTTTCAACGACGCCTTCATCATCGGTTGGGATCGGTAATATATAAACTGTTTCATCAAAACCTGTATAAGCATTCAGATCGGCGCCGAACTCCACTCCTGTTTTTTGTAAATAATCGACCAGCTCGTTTTTTGGAAAATTTTTGGAACCATTAAAACCCATGTGCTCCATAAAGTGAGCCAATCCACGCTGATCGTTGTTTTCCAAGACCGAACCTGCATTTACTGCAAGACGCAATTCTAATTTCTTTTCAGGCTTTACATTTTTACGGATATAATATGTAAGACCGTTGGGCAGCTTTCCGATCTTCACATTCGGATCTACGGGCAGAGGATCTTTCAAATTATACTGACCAAAAGAAATGACATAGAGAAAGGTAAAAGCAAGAAAGAATAATGGTTTTAGCTTTTGTTTCATGAGCTGATTTTTAGGGTGGTAAATATACTTCGGTCACTTCGTTAAGGAAAATAAAAACTCCCTCAGCGGGAGGGAGCAATAGTTCAAAGGGAAATATGAATTGTCCGAAGGAATCCTTCGGAGATTAGTTATTTGGCTTTTCCTCCTTCTTCTCATTGTATTTTTTTTCCGCTTCTTTAGCTTTTGCAAAATCAAGCACCACACCATTGATGCAGTAACGCAGACCTGTGGGCTTTGGCCCATCATCAAACACATGACCTAAATGTGCTTTGCAACGTCCGCATTCAACTTCAGTTCTGCTCATACCAAGTGTATTATCTTCCAGGTAAATAATACTTTCTTTACTTATCGGCTCATAAAAACTTGGCCAGCCACAACCGCTTTCAAATTTTGTATCGCTTCTAAACAATGCATTGCCGCAGGCTGCACAGTAATAAGTTCCTGTTTCATTAAATGATTCATATTTGCTGCTCCAGGGTCTTTCTGTTCCTTTCAGGCGGGCTATATTATAAACATCTGCAGGAAGAACTTTTTTCCATTCTTCTTCTTTCATATTCACTTTTGATGTATCGGTATTTGAATAAACCGGGTTATCTTTTTTATTTATAGTATCCATTTTTACAATTTTTGTTTTTGTTGATTGGGAATAGCTGCATTGCTGGCAGGCAGCGGCAACGATCAGCAATATCAATAGATGTTTCATGTTGTTCTATTTCTTACTACACAAATTTACGTTTAATAAGGTTGGCTGGTTTGTCATCAGCCCGGCAATGGGTGCAGGCTTAACATTTCGTTACAAACAGCCGTTCTAATTGAATGTTTTTAACCAATTCCGTGCCTGTCAATGATTTTTTTGGGTAAGGGACATTATATTTGTCGTTCACTCAGGTTAGCAAGTACATGTTCAATTTAATTTTATTTGGCCCTCCGGGCAGCGGTAAAGGAACGCAATCAGACAAACTGGTTGAAAAGTATGGACTTGTCCATCTTTCCACCGGCAACCTGCTTCGTGAAGAGATCGCTAATAAAACCCCCCTTGGCAAAGAAGCAAAAAAATTTATCGATCATGGCCAGTTGGTTCCCGATGAGGTGGTGATCGGCATGGTGGATTCTTTCTTTGACAGACACAAAGAAGTAAATGGTTTTTTGTTTGATGGCTTTCCACGTACAGTGGCACAGGCACAGGCATTGGATAAATTATTAACCTTGAAAAAAACTGATATTGCAATAGTGCTTGCTCTTGACGTAACTGAAAAAGAATTAGTAAACAGGTTGCTTAATCGTGGTAAAACAAGCGGCCGCAGTGATGATAACAATGAGGATGTAATAAGGAAACGATTTGCAGTATATACAAATGAAACCTCTCCGGTGGCTGATTATTATAAAAAGACAAGAAAATTCAAACCTATTCATGGCGAAGGATCGCTAGATGAGATCAATGCAGCTCTCCGGCAAGCTATTGATAAAGCAATGGCAGATCATAAAGACTGATTCTGTTCCTCCTCGCCTGAGGCGAGACGGGATTTTTTTATGTCCTTGTTTTAGCGAACTTGCAGGGATTAAGGCTCACTACATGAATTTTGAAAAGGAAAATTTCATCCGCACAAAACTTGTTTCACTTTTACAGAAGCTAAAGAATGATGAGCCTGCTCGTTGGGGTAAAATGAATGTCCAGCAGATGATCGAGCATTTCACTGATGTAATGATGGTGGCATCGGGCAAGATCAAATTACCAATTGTAACACCTGCTGATAAACTTCCACGATTACGGGAGTTCATGTTTAGCGAAAAGCCATTTAAAGAAAACACCAAAAGCCCTGTTCTTGCTGAAGAACCTGCTCCTTTGAAAAAGCATACCAAAGAAGCTGCTATTGGTAAATTACAGGAAGAGCTGATCCATTTTTTTGAGGCTTTTGAAAAAGAACCGGGGTTAAAAACTATCAACCCTGTTTTTGGCGAATTGGATCTTGATGCCAATATTCAGTTACTCTACAAACATGCTTTGCATCATCTTCGGCAGTTTGGGATAAATGTCAATTAAAATTTCTGTGAAATGAAACTTGAAAATTATGTTGGCGGAAAATGGATAACCGGTGATGGTGAAGGCCAGCAACTTTTTAATGCGGTGACCGGTGAAGTAGTGGCGAATGCCACTTCAAAAGGATTGGATTTTAGATCAATGACAGAATATGCAAGAAAAACCGGAAACAGGAACTTGCGAAAAATGACTTTTCATGAAAGAGGAAGAATGTTGAAAGAACTTGCTATTCATTTGCGTAAGCATCTCGATAAATTTTATTCCATCTCTTATAAAACAGGCGCCACAAAAGCAGATAGCTGGGTGGATATTGAAGGCGGTATTGGAAATCTTTTTGCCAATGCATCTTTAAGAAGAAAATTTCCTGATGAAACTTTTTGTATTGATGGCGAAAGTCATAACCTGAGTAAGAACAATACTTTCATGGGAACTCATATTCTTGTTCCCAAAGAAGGAGTGGCGATTCATATCAATGCATTTAATTTTCCTGTATGGGGTATGTTGGAAAAAGTTGCCGTAAATCTTTTGGCTGGGATGCCGGCAATTGTAAAACCGGCAACGATAACTTCTTTTTTAACCGAAGCAGTAGTAAAAGAAATTATTGCAAGTAAAATTTTACCAGAAGGAGCCCTCCAACTTATCTGTGGCAGCGCCGGTGATCTGTTGGATCATGTTACATCACAGGATGTGATCACTTTTACAGGTAGTGCATCAACAGGCTTAATGCTGAAAAGCAATCCAAGAATAATGAATGAGAATGTTCCATTCAATATGGAAGCAGATAGCTTGAATTGTATTGTACTGGGCGAAGATGTGACACCCGGTAAACCGGAATGGGATATTTTTGTAAAAGAAGTAAGGAAAGAAATGACGTTGAAAGCGGGACAACGTTGTACAGGTATTCGCAGAATATTTGTTCCGGAAAAT
Organism: uncultured Bacteroidota bacterium; assembly: GCA_963746915.1. Taxonomy (GTDB): domain Bacteria; phylum Bacteroidota; class Bacteroidia; order Chitinophagales; family Chitinophagaceae; genus VBAS01. The sequence continues at coordinate 10,118 of CAVVDD010000008.1, forward strand.
AAAATGGAAGATCTGTGGAAAGCGATCTCCACTTCTTTATCACAAACAACTATCGGTAATCCATTAAATGAAAAAGTGAGAATGGGTAGCCTTGCAGGTGAAAGCCAGCGAAAAGAAGTAAGAGACCAGGTTCAAAAACTATTGGCTTCCTCACAAATTGTATATGGTTCGCTGGATAGTGTTGAAGTAGTAGATGCAGATGCAAAGAAAGGAGCTTTCCTATCTCCCATTTTATTAATGAATGATAAACCACACACGGCAAAAGAAGTACATGAAATAGAAGCATTCGGCCCTGTGAGTACGATCATGCCTTATAAAACTTTGGATGAAGCAATTGAATTAGGAAAACTTGGCAAAGGAAGTCTTTGCACAACAATAGTAACTGCAGATCATAAAATTGCAAAACAATATGTGATCGGCGCTGCTACTCATCATGGAAGAATTCTGGTGTTGAATAATGAATGTGCCAAAGAAAGTACAGGTCATGGCTCGCCATTGCCATTATTAATTCATGGAGGTCCCGGTCGTGCAGGCGGTGGCGAAGAAATGGGTGGCATTCGTGGTGTAAAACATTATATGCAAAGAGCTGCCTTGCAGGGTTCGCCAACTACGCTTACTGAAATTACCGGCGTTTATCAACAACATGCAAAAGGAAAAGATCCGGGCAAGCATCCATTTAAAAAATATTTTGAAGAATTACAGATCGGAGATCAGATCATAACTGAAAAAAGAATAATTACCAGCGAAGACATTGATAAGTTTGCTGATCTGAGCGGCGATCATTTTTATGCTCATATTAAAACAACTGATTTTACCGGGACCATGTTTGAGCAGCAAGTGGCACATGGATATTTTATTATGAGCATTGCTGCGGGTTTGTTTGTTGATAGCTATGAAAAAAATCCCGTGCTGTTGAATTATGGTATTGATGAACTTCGCTTTACCAAACCGGTTTATCCCGGCGCTGAAATACATATCCGTTTTACTTGCAAGGAAAAGCTACCAAGTGATAAAAGAGTTGTTGAAAATCCTGAGGACTTTAAACGTGGTGATGATATTGAAAAAGGAATTGTAAAGTGGCTGGTGGAATTTATTGATGAAACAAATGAGATAACGGGTGTGGCAACTATTCTAACCATGGTGGCTAAGACCCCTGCCTCCGCCTGAGGCGGAAAACTTAGGTTCAAAAATTTTCCTTTAAAGAAGCCGTACTAAAAAGAAAGAAACTAACTTAGAATGTATGAGTGGGTATGTAAAGACAGAAACGCACAAAGGAATTACATCCATCGAATTTTTTCATCCGCAAAGCAATTCATTGCCGGGAAAAATTTTGCATGATCTTGCGATCGCTATTCAACATGCGGGTCAGGATCCTGCCACGATCGTTATTATTCTTCGTTCTGCAGGTGAAAAAGCTTTTTGTGCCGGTGCATCTTTTGAAGAACTGGTCGAAATAAAAAATGAAAAAGAGGGCCTGGCATTTTTCAGTGGATTTGCTCATGTAATTAATACAATGCGATTGTGCCCCAAGTTTATCATTGGTCGCATTCATGGTAAATGTGTAGGTGGCGGCGTTGGATTGGCAGCTTCTGTTGATTATGCAATTGCAAGTGAAGCCGCAGAAGTAAGATTAAGTGAATTAGCAATAGGCATTGGCCCATTCGTTGTTGGGCCTGCTGTTGAAAGAAAGATCGGAACATCTGCATTCAGCCAATTATCAATTGATGCCGTTCATTGGAGAAATGCCGAATGGGCAAGAAGAAAAGGATTGTTTGCAGAACTACATACTACTACAGATGAAATGGATGAATCGATCCAGCGACTTGCTGATACACTTTCACACTCTAATCCTGATGCAATGGTTGAAATGAAAAAGATCTTCTGGAAAGGCACTGAGCATTGGGATCATCTGTTAATTGACAGGGCGAAGATCAGTGGCCGTCTGATCTTAAGTGAGTTTACAAAAAATGCTATCGGGAAGTTTAAAAAATAATCTTTACCCTTCATTACTTCTACTACGAAAGTGGTATTGTCAGCGATATAAACATCGTGTAGCTTTCCCTATGACCTTTTAATTTTTGTTGTTTAAAATATATTTATGAGCATCAAACATTTTGGCTGGTTGCCGGATTTCCCGGACATAAGAGATCGTCTTTATAGTTATAGCAAGCCTAATGATAAAACGGTGCCCGAATATGAAAAAAAAGAATCGATAAAAGATATGAGGGAAAAAGCAGGCTCAAAATCTAAAAAAAGAGTGCTTACTAAAAATATACTAACTGGAAAAGCAGAGATTGATACAAAATATTTTTGCCCACCGGATGACCAGGGACCTAACAATTCCTGTACTGCTCATGCTGGAACTGCTCTCGTAGAATATTTTGAAAACAGGATCGGCGGTAATTATGAGAAGAAATCAAAAATGTTTTTATATAAGGTCACCCGCAATCTTATGGATTTTGAAGGTGATACCGGCGCATTTGTTCGCAGTACGATGAAAGCCCTTGTGCTTTTTGGTGTTCCTCCTGAAAAATATTGGCCTTACACAAATGATAAAATAAAAGAAGAACCTACACAATTTTGTTATGCATTTGGCCAAAACTACCAGGCTATACAATATTACCGACTTGACAAACAAAATATAAAACGTGATGAAGTGCTACAGGAGATCAAGATCAACGTTGTAAAACAATTGCCTGTTATGTTTGGCTTCACTGTTTATAATAATATCAGTGCAAGTAAAAAAAATGGCGGCCTGATCGCATTTCCATCAAAGAAAAATAGATTGCTGGGTGGGCATGCTGTTGTTGCAATAGGATATGATGATAAAAAAGTAATAGAGATAGCAGAGGATAATGATAAAACTGTTGGAGCATTTAAGATCCGTAATTCATGGGGCGAGGATTGGGGAGAAGATGGTTATGGATGGCTGCCCTATAAATATTTGGAAGAAGGACTTGCAAAAGATTTTTGGTCCATCATTAAAAATGAATGGGTCAATAATAAAGAGTTTGAATAGATCATTAAACCTAAAACCTATTTTATGTCAAAAGGATACGCCCTGGTGATCGGCCTCAATGGGGTTGACCCCGTTCACTATGATGGCTGGGATGGTGCATTGAATGTTTGTGAAGCAGATGCCAATAAAATACATCGTATTTAAAAAAGAAAAAATTTGGGTCAGTAGCGAAGTTGCTTACTAAAAAAGCCACAAGGGCAAATGTTATTGCTGGACTTGATAAATTGGCAACTGATGCTAAAGCAGGTGACCTGGTGGCAATTTATTATTCAGGTCACGGAGGAAATGAGATACCTGATCTGAATAAAGACGAAGATGATCCATGGAACGATCGTTTTGATGAAACATGGTGTCTCTATGATGCGCAATTGGTAGATGATGAACTGTATTATCAATGGAAAAAATTTAAAAAGGGTGTGAGAATTGTTGTGATGTCAGATAGCTGTTTCAGCGGTGACATAGCGAAGCTAATGGTTTCAGCAAAAAGAGGTCCTTCTAAAGCGATGCCAAAAAAAGCAGGAGAAAAAACGTATCAGAAAAATAAAAAATTTTATACCAAACTTGTCAAAGAGCTTGCTTCTAAAGAACTAAAAACCTTTAAGACAAATAAAAAGGGAAAAATTGTTGCAAGCCTCTTGCAGATCTCCAGTAGCCAGGAATTTCAACCTTCCAATGCAGAAACAGATCAATTCCCCAATAACAGTTTGTTTACCGCTGTATTTTTAAAAATTATAAAATCAGCTAAAAATACCAAGTCGTATGAACAACTGATCGCCGCATTAAAAAAATCAATGCCTGATTCCCAAATGCCAAAAGAACAAATGCTTGGTGATCTGAGTATAAAATTGCAATTGAATAAACCTTTTTCTATTTAAATTTTTTATATATGCAAACGGCAACCGGAAAGATCGAGCTGATAATTAATACAGCATCTTTTCCAACGAAGGGAAAACCTTTATCAAAGTCAAAACTTGATTTTGTAAGTAAGTTGAAGGCCGATGGAATAAAATTGCAGGTAACTGATTTCGTTCCTCCTAAAAAAACAAAGACTAAAGGCCCCTTATCCCCTTCGTCACAAAAGCTGCTTGCAAAAACCAATATTTCAGAAGCGGAAGTAAATCCATGGGACCTTGCTCACATGGTGAATGACCAGATAAAAACCAATCAAAGTTTTGTAGAGCCTGATTTTGTCAGCGAATTTATAGTTGACAATAAAGTTCGTGGTGGTATGAAGAATGTAAAAAGCGCCATTTTAAAAAGTGGAGGGAACCCGGATGATTTTGATCCTGACTGGAACCCGCATGAAAATTCTATATGGCATCTTGATAAAAAATTTTCCCAACTACTTGATGCAAGAAATGAAGTAATGACCAATGATGATGGTTACATAACACGTATCGGTCATCTTGATACGGGATATTCTAACCATCCTCAAACACCACCTAAGCTGAGCAAAAAACTACAAAGGAATTTTGTAGAAGATGAGGACCCAGCTGATGCATCTGATAAAAATATAGGTGGTACTTTAAAAATGCCCGGTCATGGTACAGGTACTAATGGTATACTTGCCGGAAATATTTTTAAAACGGCAGATGGTAAGTTCAATGACTTTCTTGGCGGCGCTCCTTTTGCTGAAATTATTCCATGCCGAATAAGTAACAGCGTTGTGTTGTTTAAGGCAAGCAGTTTTGCAAGAGCATTACAATACCTCATCGATCTGAATAATAGCGGTACAAGAGTTCATGCTGTTTCAATGAGCATGGGTGGCGTTCCATCACAACTATGGGCAGATATTATAAATGCTGCTTATGATGCAGGTATCACGGTGGTGACGGCTGCAGGAAATAATTTCAACGGATTGCCAACAAGAAAACTTATATATCCAGCACGATTTAATAGAGTTATTGCTGCCTGCGGAGTTACTTATGATTATGCTCCCTATTTTATAAAAAAGCTTGGCGAAATGCAAGGTAACTGGGGCCCGAAAAGAAATATGGGAAAGGCAATGGCTGCATTTACCCCAAATACACCATGGGCAATGATGAACAGAAAAACTATAAGCTTTTCCGGCGCCGGAACTTCTTCTGCTACACCACAAATTGCAGCGGCAGCGGCTTGTTATTATAAAAAATATCATAATGAATTGGATAAACTGGAGCCATGGATGAGGGTAGAAGCTATTCGCAATGCTCTTTATTCAACCGCATTAAAAAAAGTAACGAAAGCAGAAGAAGATTATAGTGTTTATTTCGGGAATGGTATATTACAAGCAGCTGCTGCGTTGAAAATTCCGGTTAAGACAAATGGGTTGGTAAAAAGTGATAAAGATGATATTCCTTTTTTGCCATTACTATCAATGTTATTTAAAGGAAGATCACCGGTTGTAAGCCAGGAAATGAAGATGTTCAATGTAGAACTGGCTCAATTAGTGATGACACACGAAGACCTGTCAAAGCTGATGCACGATGAAGAAAAAGACTTCGTTAAGCTGACACCCAAAAGAAAAAAAGAGTTTTTGGATGCAGTTGTAGCAAAAAAAGAAACCTCAAAAAAGCTTAAAGAATTTATTAAGATGAATAAGAAAAAACTTGCAGGTTCTCCGAAATAAGAATTTTGTAATTAGTTTAGCCCTCTTTTTTGAGGGCTAAATTATGCACCAGACTTTCGACTCAGCTAATTTTAAAAAGATCTGTAATAAACTTTGTCGTATTGATAAAGACCTGCATGCTGTTATCAGGCAATATGGGCATCCGCCTATGTGGACAAGACCGGCAACATTTCAGACATTGATCCTCTTTATTCTTGAGCAACAGGTTTCATTGGCTTCCGCTTATGCAGCATTCAAAAAGTTAAAAGAGCGAATTGGATATGTCACTCCTTCCAAAATTCTTTTGTTAACCGATGCAGAACTTCGCTCCTGTTATTTCAGTCGGCAAAAAATTATTTATGCAAGAGAGTTGGCAAAAGCTGTTCGATCAAAACAACTCAGGCTTAATAAAATTGCTATCGCTCATGAAGATGAGATACGCCATGAATTAAAAAAAATAAAAGGAATTGGAGACTGGACGGTGGATGTTTATCTAATGCATGCATTGCAACGAACAGATCTTTTTCCGATGGGTGATATTGCTTTGGTAAATAGTTTAAAAGAAATAAAGCAATTGCTCACTCATACAACAAAAGAAAATATGTTGTCTATCGCCGAATCATGGCGACCTTATCGTACCGATCGCTTCTATGATACTCTGGCATGCTTATATAAAGAAAAGAAATATCAAATTACAAGGATAAAGACAGAACCACGATTTACCTATTTGACTGGATTTAGAGGAAATATCGAAGTTTCCTCTTAATCTTTTTTAATCCTATAAATCACGGTTCTTTGGTTCTAAATATTCAATCCACCGCAAACGCTAATAGTTTGTCCCGTTATATAATTTCCCCAATCGCTTGCAAGAAATAAAGCAGTGTTGGCGATCTCTTCGCCTGAAGCAAAACGACCTAATGGAATTCCGGCTTTGTATTTATCTGCGGCATCACCTTGTTTTAAATAACTCGTCATATCTGTTTCAACAAATCCCGGAGCAATTGCATTGCAGCGAATATTGCGGCTACCCAATTCTTTCGCTACAGATTTTGTAAAACCAATGATACCTGCTTTTGATGCGGCATAACTTGTTTGCCCCGCATTTCCCATTTCACCAATGATACTGCTCATGTTAATGATCACACCATTCTTTGCTTTCATCATAGGTCGAATGACCTGTTTCGTCATATAAAAAACACTGTTCAGGTTTACTTGTATCACATCATTCCACTGGTCAGGGGTCATTCTCAGTAAAAGATTATCTTTTGAGATACCGGCATTGTTCACACATATATCTACGGTTCCAAATTCTTTCAACACATCGTTTACAAAAACCTCGCACTGTGCAAAATCACCAGCATTACTTTTATAAGCTTTTGCTTTTACACCCATGCCCTGCAACTTTGTTTCTAATGCCGAAGCTTTCTCAGCGCTGCTATCGCTAACATAAGTAAATGCAACATTTGCTCCATGCTCAGCAAATTTTATAGCAATGGCCTCGCCAATGCCACGGGCAGCTCCTGTTACGATGGCAACTTTTCCTTCGAGTAGTTTCATTTTTTATTTTTTTTATACTCTATAGCCTTCTATCCAACGAAGTTTTAAAGGAATTGGACGGCGTAGGAGTATTAGTCAGCAAAAGTAATTCTATTCAACATTTGTTGCGTCGCACTCTTTTACTTTCTATTCTCTATTCAGCAATAAGATCTCTTCAATTAAAGTTCTTTCATTTGATAATCGTGGTACTTTATGTTGACCACCCAATTTTCCCTTGCCACGCAACCAGGCAGTAAAAGTTCCTTTTTTAATTGCATGCACAACCGGCAAACGTAATGCTATGTTCTTATATCTTTTTGCCTCGTAGTCACTATTAACTTTTTTTAAGGCGCTGTCAAGTTCTTTTGTAAACTCATCAAGACTCGATGCTTCTTTTTCAAATTCGATCAGCCACTCATGTGCACCGTTTGATGAATCAGAAAAATAAATAGGGGCGGCGGTATAATCAGCTACAACAGCACCTGTTTTTTCACTAGCCATCGCAATTGCTTTATCAGTATTATCAACTATCACTTCTTCACCAAATGCATTGATGTAATGTTTCAGTCTTCCCGAAACTTTTATTTTAAATGGTTTTATAGAAGTAAACTGGATGGTATCTCCAAGCAGGTATCTCCACAAACCACCAGTAGTGGAAATGATCAATGCATAATTCTTATCGTGTCTCCACATCCTGAAGCCCGATAGTCTGCGGTTCTTTTTTTCCATACTCACTTACCGGCATGAATTCCATAAAAACTCCATGATCGAGAAATAACAACATGCCATCATCACCGGGATTTTCTGATGCAGCAAAAAAACCTTCGCTTGCATTATACATTTCCAAATAATGAATGTCTTTGCCGATCAGTTTTTTGAATTGCTCTTTATAAGGAGTAAAGGAAACACCACCATGCATATAAAGTTCAAGTGTTGGCCAAACATCAGCTATGCAATTTTTACCCGTGATCTCAAGTATTCGTTTAAATAAAACTAAGGTCCAGGTAGGTACACCGGAAATAGAAGTTACTACTTCTTTGATCGTACTGTTTGCCAGTTTTTCGATCTTGCTTTCCCATTCATCCATTAAAGCAATGCTAAGATCAGGTGTTCTTATCCAATGCCCCCAAAAAGGACTGTTCTGTAATAACACAGCGCTAAGATCACCATACTGTGCTTCGGGATTTACCTGGTTAATTGTATGACTGCCCCCAAGCACCAATCCTTTGCCTGTTAATAGTTCCGATGCGGGATTGAAATTATAATATAAGGTCAATACATCTTTGGCTCCTTTAAAATGGCAATCCTGCAAACTTTCATCACTTACAGGAATGAATTTGCTTTTATCATTGGTAGTTCCACTGCTTTTTGCAAACCAGTAAATGGGAGTGTTCCATAAAACATTTTGTTCACCATTCAGTATGCGATCAATGTAAGGTTTCATGTCTTCATAATCATGAATAGGAACAGCTTCTTTAAAAGCACGGAGTGTAAACAGTTCCGAAAAATTATATTGCCTGCCAAATTCAGTGTATTGAGCGGCAGTTACCAGGTTTTGTAAAACATCACGTTGTGCTTCGATCGGGTTATTTTTCCACGCATCAATACGCCACATTCGCATACGGGCAAGAGATGATATGGCAGGCGAGAGGATCTTCATGAGTGTGTGAGCAAGATAAAATTAATTGGCAAAACCAGGTAAGAAATCAATTAAAGAGTTGCTTTCAGGTAAATGGCACAAATACCAAGGATAGAATCAACTTCAATTAAATGGCTTTTTAAAAATTCTAATTTTTCTTTAAAATCAAAATCAGGGATATCAAGAGCCTTCTGCAGTAATTCCTCGTGCTCTATATTACTGGCAAAACCGATCAGTGAAGCTTTCAGTTCTCTGAGTTCTTTTATGTATTCACCCCCCTTTATATCGTCGGCCATTCTTCCTTTATTATTTCCCAGACCGAAATCTTCAATAAAATCAAGGATTGATTTTGTTTTTTCAATTGTATGTTCTGTAAACTGAATTAACCTGGGTAGATCGTTTTCTGTAATTACTATCGGAGTAACAAAGCCTCTTGCTTCATCGTGTAAATAGTCCTTTCTTCTTAATTCAAAATTCCTTCCAAGATATAGTCTTTTTACTTCATCATCGGCGGCAAGTTCTTCGGCTGTTCCGTGTTTAAAAATTTTTCCTTCGATCAAAAGATAAGCCCGGTCGCAAATACTCAGTGTTTCTGTTACATTATGATCAGTAATAAGAATTCCAATGTTTTTATATTTCAACCTGGCAACAATAGCCTGGATATCTTCAACAGCGATCGGGTCAATACCCGCAAAAGGTTCATCCAATAAAATAAATTTTGGATCGGTTGCCAATGCTCTTGCTATCTCTGTTCTTCTTCTTTCACCACCACTAACCACATCGCCATTACTTTTGCGAACATGTTCCAATCGAAATTCCCTGATCAGTGTTTCCAATTTCTCCCGGCGTTCATCAGGCTTCAACCTGGTCATTTGAAGAACTGCCATGATATTGTCTTCTACTGTTAACTTCCTGAATACAGATGCTTCCTGCGGCAGGTAGCCAATTCCCATTTTTGCTCTTTTGTACATGGGTAATTTGGTAATGTCAGCATCATTTAAAAAAACATTTCCTTCATCTGGTTTTATCAATCCAACTACCTGGTAAAAAGTTGTTGTTTTGCCGGCGCCATTTGGACCAAGCAAACCCACGATCTCGCCCTGTTTCACTTCAATGGAAACATGATTCACCACAGTTCGCTGGCGATATCGTTTTACAAGGTCTTTTGTAATAATTGAAATAGACATACCCGACAAAAGTAAGGTATCATCAAGAATAAGCAGGTACGATATTGATTGATTTAACAACACGATTATTATTAATTATATTTAGCGCTGTCAGTATGCGATTAATCACCATTTTCATTTTGTTAATAATCCTGCCTGTTTATTTAACAGCACAGCCAGATCAACCATTACAGTTTGAAAAAATAAACGGGTTGTCCCAGAATACAGTTTATTCTATCCTTAAGGATAAGCAAGGATTTATGTGGATAGCAACCGCAAATGGTTTGAACAGGTTTGACGGTGCAGAAATGAAAATATATAAGCCTTCCTATGGCTCAGTGACAGGACAGATGAAGGGAAGAATTATCCGCACTGGTTTAATGGAAGATGCCAATGAACAAATATGGTTTGCAACAGACAAGGTTATCAATTGTTTCAATAAAAGACAACAAGTGTTTAGTCAGCATAAAATTTACTGGAATGCTGACATGAAAGGACCGGTTGAAGCAACACCAAATTCTGAGCTATTTGCCAACCCATTATTTGAGAGAAATGGTTATATCTGGTTTGCTTCTATCGGTGAAGGGTTATTTGCTTTGAATACCAAAACCAATAAATGTTTCAACTATCCTGTTACCACACAAGAAGAGAATGGAAACAGCATTCCTTTAATGTATAACGGGGCTTTTAATGGAAAGGATAAATTATGGTTTGCAACTCGCAAGGGTCTTTTATGTTTTGACCTAAACACAAAAATGTGGAGCCAGTTCATAAACGATCGGTCTTTTTTTTCTATTGTATTGTATGGCGATACACTTTTTTTGGGTAGCGATAACAGGATAGATTGGTTTGATACAAGATCGTTTAAAAATGGAAATAGTATAAAAACCAATGCCCCTATTAATATAAAACAGGGAATGATAAGACGAATCATTACAGATGAAAAAAATAATCTGTGGGCGGGTGACCAGGAAGGAAATATTTATCTTAAACCTTCATGGAAAGTTGAATTTGTATGGAAGGGAAATATTAATGGTAATGCAAGGACTAACTATCCTGTATATTGTCTTTACGCAGATACAACAGGCAATCTTTGGGTAGGTGCGGATGTGTTAGGTTTATTAAAAGCAGAAATATCGCCGGCTGGGTTCAAAAAATTTCCCAACGCCTCTTCCGATGATTTGTCTAACCAGGATCTTTTTGTTTATTCTATATATGAAGATGAAGAAGATAAGATGTGGCTGAGTACTTTTCAAAACGGTGTTTTTATTGTTGACAAATCAACAGGCAAAGCAAAACGATTAGACTTTTCTTATTTAGATCCTAAACTTCCTTATGGAAAGTCTGTGCCGCTTATTGCAAATGATAGCAATGGCAATGTCTGGACAAGTTATTCCGGTTACTTGTATGTAAAAGAAAAAGGGATGAAGAATTTTATACCCGTTAAAATACCGGTTCCCGCAAGTGCTCTGCAATCTCCCCAAATGAATTGTATATCAGAATATAAAAATGGCTGGTTGATCGGAACTAATATTGGTTTATATTTTATTGAAAAAAAAGAAAATAGCTATTCTATCAAACATGTTACAAGTTTTAGTCAATCCCGTGTGATCAATATCTGGATATCACCAGAAGGAAAAATTTGGGTAGTACCCGAATCAGACGGGATCATGATCTACAACAAACTCTATGATACTCCAGCGGAAAAAAGGATATTCACTGGCCTGAATGTAAAATCTATTCAATATGATGAACAAAACCGTTTGATATGGATCTCAACATCAGATGGATTAATCGCCTATCATTCATCTGATGGACAATATAGATTTTATACAGAAAAAGATGGACTGCTTAGTAGCTTTGTGTATGGTGTAATTAACACCGATAATGAATTATGGGCCAGTACCAACAATGGTCTTTCAAAAGGAAAACTAATTTTTAAAAAAAACTCTCCTTTCCCGGATATTGATTTTATAAACTACACTGTCGCAGAAGGTTTGCCGGAAAATGAGTTTAATACCGGGGCTTTTTACAAAGGCAAAAGCGGTACTTTATATTTTGGAAGTACAAAAGGAGTAGTATGGTTTAAACCAGGAGATATTAGATCAACTATTACCAGGCCCAATCTTCAGCTTACCAATTTTCTTGTTAACGAAGAACAAGCAGATAGTTTAGTCGCCCCGGAATATATTACTTCTGTCAGTCTTCCTTATTACAAAAACAATCTATTCTTTCAGTTCAGGGGAATTGATTTTAACAATACAAATAAGATACGTTACAAATATCAGCTCAAAGGCTGGGATAAAGACTGGATATACAGCAATACGTTGAATGAAGTTCGGTATAATAATTTACCGTATGGAAAATACCTTTTTAAAGTAAAAGCCGAAGGAAGCCTGGGTGTATGGAGTGATGAAATACGCAGCGTTTCGGTAATCATACATCCTCCCTTTTGGAAAACCTGGTGGTTTTATTTGTTGACTGCTCTTGTAGTATTGCTGATAATAATTTTAATCACCCGTTTTTTTGCTCAGCAAAAATTGAAATCAAAAGTAGCAGACCTCGAAAAGCAAAAAGAAATTGATAAGGAGCGGCAACGCATCTCACGGGAAATGCATGATGATATAGGTTCCGGTCTTACACAAATTGTACTGATGAGTGAATCAGTAAAAAACAAAACTGGTGCCGGGGGCGAAAAAGAGTTGTCAGATATTACCGATACCAGCCGGCAATTAGTAAATAACATGAGCGAAATTATCTGGAGCCTTGGCACGGAAAATAGAACGCTTGACCAGCTTTGTTCTTATATGCGGGAACAATTGAATAAACAACTTGAATACTCGGGAATGAATTATAAAATTGAACTGCCGGAAAATGGGAATGATATTATTCTTTCTAATGAACAAAGAAGAAATATTTTACTTGTAACAAAAGAAATAGTGAACAATGCAATTAAATACAGCAAGGCAAAAAATATATTGATAAAGGGGGAAATTAAAAACAGCAGCCTTGCTTTTATTGTTGAAGATGATGGTCGTGGATTTGAAATAGATAAAATTTACAGGGGAAATGGATTAAAGAATATAAAAACAAGGATCGAAGAACTGGGCGGTAAAATGGAGTCGGTTTCAGAACCCGGCAAGGGAAGTCGCTTTAAGTATTCTATTTCTGTATAAAGAGTACTACTTAAATCACATTCTTTTAAAAACCTATTAATCTCAAATTTGAATGGTGAAAATAGATTCAATAGCGATCATTGAGGATGATGATAAGGTACGTCATTACCTGGCTGAGCAAATACAGCTGAATATTGATGTAAAAGAACTCAGGGTTTTTGGCGATGCTGAATCTGCACTAAAAGAATTGATAGCGGAACCGGTTGACATTGCACTCTTTGATGTAAACCTGCCGGGCATGACGGGTATTGAATGCATACGAAGGTTAAAAATGCTGCATCCAAAACTGCAATGCATGGTGCTGACGGTGTATGATAAACCCGATACAATTTTTGAAGCATTAAAAGCCGGGGCCATCAGCTATTTATTAAAAAGCACACCAGCAGAAAAAATAATTGAAGCCATTGCTGAAGTCAACAATGGCGGGAGTCCTATCAGCAGCCAAATAGCGAGAAAAGTTATTGAAGCATTTACAGTAAAAGAAAAAACAAATGAGTATTTCCAGGATCTCACACGCCGTGAGCAGGAAATGCTTGAGCAACTAAGCAAAGGATACCGTTATAAAGAAATTGCTGATAAATTATATATCAGTTTAGATACCGTCCGCACACATATCCGCAATATTTACGAAAAGCTGCAGGTGAACTCAAGGGCGGAAGCGTTAAAGAAAACAGGGCTGCTTTAATAACATCACATCATTATCACATTTCTGCCGAATACCAATTTATTTACTTTCATTAAATGAGTATGATGTTAACACTGAAACTATATTTTTATTTTATTCTCAGGCTAGTATATCACTGTAAACTGTCACGAAAAATTCACCGAATACAAAAACCAGGATTTAAAGAAGAAAAAGGATGGTTGTGCTCGTTGCTCAACTGACCATACTGCTGAATGAAGACCGGAAACCATTGTAAAAACGAAGAGACACCGAAAAGTCATATAAGTTCCATTTATCGAAGAAAAAAATGAAAAAAATATCAATCATAATAATTGTGTGCATGATGGCCGGAGCTGTAAACGCACAAAACTTAAAATCATTTATTGGAGACAATAAAAAATGGGGCTTAAAGGATCAGACAGGTAGAGTGATCATTCCTGCAAAATACGAACATGCGGGGAATCTAATAGAGGGTTTGGCGAGAGTAAAGAATAAAAAGGGCAAATATGGATTTATTGATAGCACGGGTAAAGAATTCATTCCTTTCAAGTTCGATGATGCCGGAGATTTCAGCGAGGGTTTGGCTGATGTGAGGATTGGAGATAACAACCTTGGCAAACATGGCTATATTGATAAAACAGGTAAAGAGATCGTTCCCTTGAAATATGATCACGCAGAGAGTTTCACAGAAGGCTTGGCATATGTAGCATTAAACAACAAGCACGGCTTTATTGATAAAACAGGCAAAGAAATCATTCCATTGAAATACGATAATGCATCGTACTTCAGCGAAGGGTTGGCACCAGTAGAACTAAACCACAATTATGGCTTTATTGACAAAACCGGCAAAGAAATAATTTCGTTGAAATACGATTATGCTTGGAGTTTTGATGAAGGTTTGGCGAGAGTAAAAGTTGGTGGTTCTTTCAATGGCAAATACGGCTTTATTGATAAAACTGGAAAAGAAGTCATACCCCTAAAATACGAGAATGCATCAGATTTTTACAATGGCATAGCAGAAGTAAAACTAAACGGTAGAAAGTTTTATATTGATTATTGGGCAGGTGAAGTGAGTTATAATTATAAAGTTGATAAAATTGGATACCATCCAAAAGTCGATCTAACCAAAATAGAGACCGGAAAAGATGTTACAGCAGAAAAGCCGGTCGATAACATATTGACGGAAATGAAAGTAGTCGAAAAACCACAAAAGCCATCCGCTTTTAAGGAGACTGAAAAAGAAGTAACTGTGAAAACCATTGATGTGTATAAGGTAATTAAATCACCACAGGGCGGTTATGGCATACGAGGCGGCGCTAATAACAATATTTTGTTTCCTCCGATACTGGACTATATAGATAACGGTGATATTTTTCAGAGTTTTACTGTCACCTTAGGTGGATACACAATGGAAAGAGGTTTTTTTAACGGTAATGAAAACGGAGCAAAATTTCAGGGTGATATGAACTGTGATGTATGTCAGGGATCTGGCGTTGTAAATGAGACCTATCATTTATCGGGAGATAGAACCACAAAAAGGTATACAAGTTATCTCGGAAACGGGATAACATCGATTGTAACAGTCACTACAACTGAACCGCCAAAAAATGTCCAGGTAAAAGGATCATGTAAAAGATGCAGCGGCATTGGAAAAATGAAAGGTGGAATTGATTTTGGAGAAGGAAAAGTGAGAGTATGGTTTTGGAAAGATGAACTTGAGAAATCACGGAATTGACACAAGAACTATATTCCGCTATCATTTTATTGCTGAACATCACTTTTGCTTTAATCGTCCGTATTATTAGCTTTGCACCCTCTCGCTAAGAATCGGGGCTCATTCATAATCAAAGTAATAGACCATATCAAGCAGGTAAAAGACCATTGATCTCTTGAAATACTACCGCCGTTAAAAAGGAAAAGGTATCGTAGCTATTTACAATCATCTTAAATCCTTAATGGAGTTTAACCTATCCTAGACTAATATTACCAGTCGTAGGGGACAAGCACATATTTATAGATTTTGGAACAATTGCTTTTTTCACATTTTTAATAGATAAGCCCAGTATTGTTTCAGTAACACCCGAAATACCACTTTTCTCACATTTCCTTTGAAATATTGTATCAATAGTTTAGCAGCAAAACAATTTTTATGAACAAGTCATTGCTGATATTTCTGTCAATATTATGTTTTAAAAATGGCCAATCCCAGTACAACCCTGATATAATTATAAGTGCCTGTCCGGATCATAAATCTGTTGTAGTTATGAAATACAACGAGGGAAAACTTATTCACCTGGATATTAAAAACGAATCAGGGGAAACTAATCTCATCGGGACTATACCAAGTGGTACATATGCGAATATCTCTGTATTGAACGATAGTCTTGTATTGCTGTCAGGGCAGTTTGTTTATAACTATATTAACGGTAAAAGAGTGTCGGAATTCAGCAAGGAAACTTTCACCACTCCATCGGGTAAAAGAATATTTCAAATTGACTTTGGAGTAGTTAAAGAAATAGATTATACCGGAAAAGAGACGGGAACATCTTTTGCTTTAACTGAAAATAGTAAGATGGGTGAACGGCTAAAGAATCTTACAAAGATCAATGAGAATGCCACTGCAATAGCTGTGGCCTATAACAAGTCGGGTGACCAGGCTGTAGTGGTATATGATCTTAAATCAGGCAAATCGGTGAATGATTTTGATGGCTTTAAATTTTTAAACCCGAAAAAGGAAATTCATTTCATTGATATAAGTCCCGACGGATCACAACTCATTATTGGTAATACGAAATGGGTAAATCTTTATAATGTGGCGAAGGGTAAAAAGATTGGGGAATTTGAAGAAATAGAAAGTAATGCAAGACAGAATTTTATGCAGGCAGGTTTTAGAGCAGATGGCAAAGCAGCGTATGTATCCAGCTGGTATAAACTGTACACATTAAATACTAAAGATTTTACGGCAGAAGAGAACATAGTTATAGATCTAAAGGATGTGCAAGTCTTTCAATGGAAAGATCAGAGGGGATTTATAACAAAGGAAAAAACCTATGTAAATACAAAATTCTTTTGGAATCATTATACAGCCATGAAGGATGAAAAATATATTGTAGCACTTGCAGATGAAGTATCGGGATCATCAACAATCCTCTATTATATGTATTTAGGAGATGGCGGACTTGGTAATAAGCATATACAGATATTTTAACAAAACTGTGTTAGGAAAATTTTATGCAAGACTGCAACCCCTCAAATAATATGCAATGAAAAAAATAACAGTTTTTTTCGTACTGGCATTTACTATAGTAAACCTTTCTGCTCAAAATCTGAATGAGTTCCGGGATGAGATTTCCAAAAAATATGGTTTTAAAGATGCAAAAGGAAAAGTGATCGTGACTCCCAGGTATGACACAGTCAAACCTTTTAAAGATGATGTTGCTGTTGTCGGTAAAAAAGTTACCTGTTGTGATTATGAATTTGGATTGATAAATAAAGCAGGAAAAGAAATTGTGCCGGTTATATATGATATTGTATATGCCGATGCAGGTATTGTTGTAGTGCAGTCGGATGATAAGTATGGCTTTCTTGATAAAGCAGGGAAGAAGCTTACACCATTAAAATATAATAATGTCTGGGGCTTTTCAGATGGTATTGCAGGTGTTGAACTTTATGACAGGGAAAAAGGAGAAGGTAAATGGGGTTTTGTTGATAATACGGGGAAAGTAGTTATACCAGTAAAATATGACGGGGTGCTATCAAATAAAAAAGGAGTAATTGCAGAAAGAGAAGGTAAATATTTTGCAGTTGCAAAATCGGGGAAAGAAACTCCGCTTAATTACGAAAGGATAGGGCATGAAGCGTATGGTTTATTACTGGTACAGGCGAATAAAAAATATGGATTTATTAATACAAAAGGTGAGGAAGTTATTCCGTTGAAATATGATAATGCCTGGGATTTTTCCACCTACTCATCCGTTGGATGGCTTTCCAATGTAAGACGAGGTAACAAAAGCGGTTTTATTGATACAACAGGTAAAGAGGCTATCCCCATTAAGTATGATTGGGTTGGGCTTTTTAGAGAAGGGTTAGCAACTGTAACAATGAATATGGTGCCTGCGGTTGACTCTAAAAACGGATACATAGACAGTGCGGGAAACCTGGTAATTCCAATGATTTATAATAGTGCTAAAGTATTTTCTGAAGGACTAGCAGCCGTGTCAAAGCAAGCAGGCGGCAGAAATTTTAAATATGGTTATATTAATAATGAAGGAAAAGAAGTAATTCCTTTTATGTATGAGTCTGCAGATGAGTTTTCTGGAGGATTGGCTGCAGTTAATAAGAATGGCAAATATGGGTTCATTGATAAGGAAGGAAAAGAGGTAATTGCGTTTAAATACGATCGTGTACATAAGAACTTCACTAAGGGTGGTGGCAAATGGGATTCGGCAGAAGTTGAACTAAATGGGAAAAGAATCAGGGTTAACAAAGAGGGGAAGGAATTATAGATATATACAAATACCACTTTTTTCACATTGTCATTTCAAGATTAATAAATGACGTTTGGAAAAAATAGCCCGAATGAAATTCAGCCACCACCTTTTTCACCTGATTAATTTTTATTTATTGGTATTAGCAGTTCTGCCCAGAATCTGTTGCCCTGCAATTCAGTTCGTAACAATGGAAACCAGCAACCATTTAAAAACGGGGCTTGTTGCTTTAGCGTAACCGAAAAGCCAAACGAGTAGGACTTAAAATAATTACAAACCAAAATGAAAAAAATAACAATTACGCTGATGATGGGCTGGTGTGTTAGCATTGTCTGCACAAGACTTATTATTTTTTTAGAGCAGATAATGGAAAATTCGGTTTCAAAGACAAGAGAAAGAGATAATTTCTGCAAAGTATGAAAATGTCTATCCCTTTTCAGAAGGATTTGCGCGGGTTAAACTGATATGATAAATTTGGTTTTATAGACACGTAAAGAAATAACTTAATTATGACCGGTTTACAGAAGATTTTTCTGAAGGGCTTGCGGCAGTTTCATCTAAATGGAAAATGTGGCTTTAAGATAAAACCGGTAACGAGATTATTCCATTGAAAATATGATGCACATCGTCGTTTTCTGAAGGGCTTGCTCGGGTTAAACTGAATGAAAAATTTGGTTGATATCGACAAAACAGGTGAATTTATTGGATGTACCATATTTCGCACATACCATTGAAAAATGAGACAGAGCAAGCAGCAGGCAAATATTACAGAAGCGGCTTGCTTTTATAGTTAGACTTAATGGAAAATGTGGCTATATCGTGTGCAAAACAGGTAATGGTAGTCATTCCAGGAATAATATGATGGGGGAGACAGCTTTTTCAGTAACGATGGAGGACTTGCTTTAGTTGAGACTTACCCCGAAAGTATTCACAGTTCTAGGCTGAATGATACCTTGACAAAGCTGGTAAAGAGTATAGCAACCATTATCTTCATTCTTACTACTAAAGGAAAGGAGTCTATCTGAGTCTTGCGAAGGAAAGTAAAAGATATTTCGATATTGCGGGCAACGATACTCTGCTCGTTCTATTACGGTCGAAGACTTTTAAACGAGACTACTGCTGATTTCTGTAATCACACTCAAATATGGATTTTGCAAGATGAATTGTTTTAGAGGATTATGCGTTATTTGATAAAGCAAAAGACTATTGCTCATTAGGGAATGGAAATATGCTTCCGGTATCGTTAATGACAACTGACGGAAAGATCATCATGGATGAAATTCAAACCCATGAATTCAGCAGAGATTCTTCAATGAAAGGCGAAATGCCCTTTCATACTGGTAAGTACGGACATGAACAAGGATTTTAAAATGTATAATCTCAACACCCGGAAAATAATGGTTAATGACTACGGGTTTAAGTCAGAAGGGAATCCCTATTACAGCGGCCAATTTACCGAAGGGCATTTGCGGTCAGGGTAAAAGGAAAGTGTGGATATATTGACACCAGCGGGAAATAAAATTCCGGCATTGAAATATGAAATTGCATTCACCTTTCTCAAGGGTGGGCCGAGTTGCCAAAAAGGGACAAGGGGACTAGAATGGTATGGGGTTTATATAAATAAGGCAGGTAAAGAAATCATGGCATGAAAGCCGTTAAGATAAAGGCAAGAGAGTTTATTGACGGACGAGCATTTTTAAGGTCAAGAATATGAGACCGGTAGAAGTTTATTGACAAAAATGGGAAGGAAATAAAATCAAACCGTGATTCCATTAAACATGGGATTTTTCAAACGGAATGGCCGCTGTGCACAAACTGAAAATTGGTCAAAAAACACAACGGTGAATTGGTGATACCTTACCAGTACTGCATTGCTGAAACCCAATATGCTACAGTAAATGGCATGGCATTTAATGAATTTGGTAATGCTACTGTGGTGAAAGACGGAAAAACTATCAAAATATCTAAAACAGGTAAATGAGTGTTGGTATAAGGTCAATCTGAATAGGACAACAACATTAATGCTTTTGCTTAATTATCTGCTGACCGTATGTTTGCAAGTCCCGAATTAAAGACAACAAACCAATGAAAGTAATCGATCATATTAACCAGGCGAAAGACACATTGATCTCTTTTGAAATTCTTCCTCCACTAAAGGGAAAAGGTATCTCCGCTATTTATAACCATCTTGATCCATTAATGGAATTCAAGCCTTCCTATATTAATGTTACTTATCACCGTAGCGAACATATTTTCAAGAAAAAGGCTGATGGAAATTTTGAAAAAGTAGTGGTTCGTAAAAGACCGGGCACTGAAGCTATTTGTGCTTCTATTATGAACCGGTACAATGTTGATACAGTTCCGCATTTGATCTGCGGGGGATTCAGTGTGCAGGATACAGAAGATGCATTGTTGACGCTTAGCTATCTTGGTATTGATAATGTATTAGTGCTTCGTGGCGATGCAGCAAAAAATGAAACTTCTTTTGAACCAGAACCCGGAGGTCATAAATATGCGATCGATCTGTTGAAACAGGTGATGGACCTTAATCATGGAATTTACCTGGAAGAAGAATTAAAAGGAACAAGCAGTACAAAATTTTGTGCAGGTGTTGCCGGGTATCCTGAAAAACATTTTGAAGCGCCGAATATGCAAACCGATCTTACTTACCTGAAAAATAAAGTGGATGCAGGCGCAGAATATATAGTAACACAAATGTTCTTTGACAATAAAAAATTTTTTGAATTTGAAAAGCAATGTCGTGCTGCGGGGATCACTGTTCCGATCGTTCCCGGTCTAAAGCCCATTACTTCCAAAAAACAACTCTCGATCATTCCAAGAACATTTTATGTTGATATACCTACCGATCTGTCAAACGAAATTTTGAATTGTAAAGATGATGCCTGTGTAGAGCAAGCGGGTACAGAATGGTTGCTGGCTCAATCTAAGGAATTAAAAGCTTCCGGTGTACCGGTGTTGCATTATTATACTTTGGGAAAACCGCATGTGGTTTGTAATGTGGTGAAGCAACTTTAGAGCAACTGGAATTAGTAATTAGGAATTTGTAATTAGGTAACGACTCCGCTAAAATATCTCTCATGAACTATAAGGGATATAAAGAACTTGAATGCTATTTACAAGCAAGATCGCTGAGGATATTCATATCGGCATTAGTAAAGAAATTTCCTGTTCATGAAAAATTTCTTTTAACTGCGCAAATAATTGATTCATCTCGTTCAGTTACCCGTAATATTGCTGAAGGATATGGAAGGTATACATATACCGATACCAGAAATTTTTTTATTATATCACGAGGATCTGTTACGGAAACTATGGAACACTTAGCGACTGCTTATGATGAAAAATACATAACGGAGGAAGAATTAAGAACCGGAGAAGGCAATTGTGAGCTGGTTTTTAAGTTGATTAACGGCTATATAGCTTATTTGGATAAATCAAAAAAGGGAAAGCTTCCACCTAATTCCTAATTCCAAATCCCCAATTCCTTTCTTATTTCGCAATACTCTTCAACACTTCTTCATTCACTTTTACCGGGTATTTCTTTTTCAATTCTGCTATCCATTTTTTATCAATAGCATCCTGGAAGTCAGTGACAACATCACCACGGGAATCTGCAAATGACTTTTGACCCGGCGTTGGATAAATTTTAAATATCAATGCAAATGAAGCGCTGTTATCATCTTTATTCTTTACAATATTCGTGATCGTTCCGGCTTTAGCAGTTGCCTTTTGTGCACCAGGAATTTTTGTTACTTCAAATCGTGCAGAATCAGAAGTTATTTTATCGCTGAAATTTTCCAGTGCTGTCTTCCAGTTTGATTTGTCTTTTACTAATATATCGTTGAATGATTTTGCGGTCGCATCATCGCCGCAATAAAAAATAACTGCATCAGCGCTATAATTCCATTTGTACTTGCTTTTATTCTGTTCAAAAAAAGTTCTTTGCCCTGCAGTATCACTTTGCGCATTTGACCAAACTTCCCGCATCATAATATCAAAAAAGAGGTTACCGTCCTTCAACTCTTTCATTTGCATATTAAATTCTTCATCGAATTCTTCCAGATGGGCACGGTAATATTCCATCACGGAATTTCTTTTAAACTCTTCATTTAATTCGTTAAATGGTTTTAAACCGCTACCATCTGTTTTGTACCTGTTATTGATAGAATAAGTAAGAAGATCATTGACGATCATTGTTGATTGTCCCACGCTGAACAATGCGGTTGATTTATTTACAGGATTTGTGGGCGATGGAGATTTTCCTGCAAGTACACTATCAATATACATTTGAAGCATTGCCTGGTCAACATTGAATTGCTTATAATGGGTTTGCGCAAGTATTTTATTATATAGTTTATCCTTTGACACATTTACCCTGCCATCTTTTTCTACCAAACCGCGGATCATATCCAGGTTCTTTTTATTTTTTACAGCCTGCGGAGGAGTTAAAGATGTTCTTTTTATAATGTGATAACCATGATTTGTAAGAAATGGTTTACTGAGTTCTCCGTTTTTTGATAAAGAAAAAGCGACAGCCTCAAATGCGGGATCAAAAGTTCCTAAACCAAATTCAGGCATTGATCCATTGGAAGCAGAAGAAACCACATCATTACTGAATGCAGTAGCAAGTTTTCCAAAATCATCACCCTTTTGCAAACGGCTATAAATAGAATCTGCCAATACTGCGAGCTTCTTTTTTGCAATTGAATCGCTACCGGGGGGAACAGCAATAAGGATTTGTGAAACTTTAATTCGGCCAACTGCTTTCCTTTCACCAAGGTTTTTAAAAATATGATAACCGGAATTTGATTTATAAGGCGCTGAAAATTTTCCCGGGGCAAGTTTGTAAATAACATTTTCAAATTGGTACGGCAATGAAAAGACAGTGATATACCCAAGGTTGCCTTTATTTTGTGCAACGGAAGGATCAGCAGAAAATTTCAATGCAACATCATCAAAACTTTTTCCTGACTGAAGTTCCATATAGGCTTCCTGTATTTTTAATTTTACAACAGCAGAATCAGAAAAGTTCACGCCTGAGTTATAAGGAATAAATATGTGCTGCACCTTAATGTCTTTCTGACTTCTGTCAAACGCTTCACTTACCAATGCATTCATACTTTCGGTATCACTCATGTAATTTTCGACCACCTGGTTGCGCAATGCAGCATATTCCTCTATAAATCCCGGCATGGTGTCATACCCTCTCGTCATCGCCTCGTGGATCTTTAACTTGGAATTTATATAGAGATCAAGATAGTCACGCATCTTTTTTGCCTTATCAGTGACTGGCGCAGGATACACTTTGTTAAATGCCTTTGTGTATTCGTTTACCGAAACACTTTTATCTGCATAAGTAAAAAGAGTTTGAGCCGATAACGAAGTTGCAATAAAGAGTGGGAGAAGTAGTAGTGATGGCAGTTTCATAAATAATGGGTTTTATTGGCCTTTTATCTTGTACTCAAGAACTTTGTCGATCTGGTCAAATGGTATTTTTTTCGCTATGATCGATTTGTCTTTGTCGAGCAAATATAATGTAGGCACGGTTTGTACGTCATACAGCTGGTAGTAGCTGGGGATATTATTTTTTACCCTTGCGTTATTTGCATCCTTTGAATTATAAACGTGATCCCAGTCCTTCAGTTGATGTTGACCAATAAAGCTCAGCCAATCTTTTGTGGTGCCATCGGTTTCTTTGGCTACTGCATAGATCTTTACATTCAATGAACTCCACTTTGCTCTGTAAATAGAATCTATTCTTGGTAATGTTTCTTTACAGTGTCCACAAGTAGGGTCCCAAAAAAGAACAATAGTATATGGATTGGTTATGCTAAATAAACTTTTTGTTTTACCGGTACTGTCAGGTAATTGAATATCGGCTGCTATAGTGCCAAAAATATTTGAAGCCATACTATAATAGCGATCAAAAATTGTTTTCTTTCCTTTCTCATCAAGCCAGGGGTACTCTTTTTGAGAAAAATATTTTTCAAAAAGATGAACGTAAACCTTGTCTTCCCACATGTATTGCGGATTCAGGTAGCGATTAATAAATTTCACCAGCAGGAAACGTTGCATCTCATCATTCGCAGTGGCATAAGCAAGCATCCAGTCTATTTCTTTAATTACAGAATCAGGATGAAGAGGGATCATTGTTGCGAAATATTCATCTAACTTTTCTTCAAAGAAAGAAGTACGGGCAAGGCGTTCATCAAAGAACCAGGTATCATCCCAGTAATGATCTTTGTAATAACGATAAGCAAAT
The DNA here is from genome assembly GCA_963746915.1 of uncultured Bacteroidota bacterium. Taxonomy (GTDB): domain Bacteria; phylum Bacteroidota; class Bacteroidia; order Chitinophagales; family Chitinophagaceae; genus VBAS01. Next base: position 34,675 of record CAVVDD010000008.1, read on the forward strand.
GTGGAATCATATTTACCACCCGGATGTTGGGCAGCAGGTGGCACTTCCGGGTTTTTCATAGCTTTTAATAAAGCGCTGATAGTAGCATCCGGGTTTTTTGTAATAAGGTCCTGCCGGTATTGTTGAATGTCTTTATCAGCTTTAATAATAATGTCTGTCCATTTTGTTGAATCTGCTTTTGTTTTTGAAGCAGCCAATTGTTTTTTTCCATCTGCAATTTCATGTCCTTTTATAAAAGCGTAATTCTGGTATTGCAAAAACAATGTATTATCTGGCGAACCCACAAACTTCATAGAAGGAAGAAGGGTTGCCGAATCAGCGATAACAGTAAATTTTTGTTCTTTGTCGATCAATACTTCAAAGTATGCAGCCTTGTTTGGAAACCCGATAAGGTAAATACCTTTCTCTACTTTTTTTGCTCTTTTAAATGTACCGGTGCTGTTATCGTCTAAGAAAACCGAATCAATGATGGGTTTTTGCTTGCCATAATGGTAGCCGAGATAAATGAATTGATGTTTAAAAGGCGTGAAAGAGACCTTAAGCTCAAACTCATTTGTTTGTGCAAAAAGAAAATAGGTGGCGCCAAGCAGAAATAGCAGTGAAAATGTACGCTTCATGGAGTATTGATAATAAACATGGTAAAGTTATTCAAAAACCGCAACCGCGGGGGTAAAAAGATGCAAATTGCCTGTTAATCGTTGTATGGCTAAGAACCTGAAACGCTTAGTTTTGCGCCGTGAGAAGAAAAAAGAAAAACATTGTTCTTGAAAAAGTGTTGGTGGAAGATTATGCCGCCGAAGGCAAGAGCATTGCCCGGGTAGATGGCAAAGTTGTTTTTATTGAAAGAGTAGTACCGGGAGATGTTGTAGATGTCAAACTTGGTAAAAGCAAAAAAGATTGGGCCGAAGGATATCCTTTACGATTTCACTCTTTATCAAAAGAAAGAACTGAACCCTTTTGCGAGCATTTTGGTGTATGTGGTGGTTGTCAATGGCAAATGCTGCCTTATCATAAACAACTTTTTTACAAACGCCAGCAGGTAGAAGATAATTTGAAGAGAATAGGAAAAATTGAATTGCCCGAAATACCTCCAGTGCTTGGAGCCGATGAAACAAAATGGTACAGGAATAAGATTGAATACACTTTCAGCGCCAAACGATTCATACCAGAAGATGAGTTTAGGGATTTTCAAACACAAAATAAAATTTCAAAAAGCGAGGATAGTGCGGCAGCGATCCCCCCTTCGGGGGGTGGGGGGGCTGGTTTTCATGCCCGTGGTTTGTTTGATAAAGTAGTTGAAATTGAAAGATGCTGGTTGCAGGCGGAGCCAACAAATGTCATCAGGAAAACGATCGCAGATTTTGCAAGAAAAAATAGTTTTAGCTTTTACGATCAAAAATTGCACTCTGGGTTTTTAAGAACTGTGTTGTTGCGTATTTGCGAAACAGGTGAAGTAATGGTGAATGTGGTAATGGCTGAAGATGATGAAGCCAAAAGAAATTCATTGCTTGAGCATTTATTGAAAAAAGTCCCTGGCATCACCACTTTACTTTATACTATCAATACAAAATGGAATGATAGCCTGTATGATCTCGATCCTGTTGTTGTTACAGGTAAAGGGCATGTAATTGAAAAGTTAGAAGAGCTCCAATTCAAGATCGGGCCGAAATCATTTTTTCAAACAAACACAAAGCAGGCCGAAAAACTTTATAAGATTGCAAGAGAATACGCAGAATTGACGGGTAATGAGATTGTTTATGATCTCTATTGTGGCACCGGCAGCATTGGACTATTTGTAAGCAAGCTGGCAAAAAAAATTATTGGTGTTGAAATGATCGCAGATGCTATTGCTGATGCAAATGAAAATGCGGCTTTGAATAATATTCATCATACAGAATTTTTTGCAGGCGATGTAATTAAGATATGTGACGATGCTTTTTTTGCCGCTCATGGAAAACCGGGTGTTATCATTACGGATCCGCCACGGGCAGGTATGCATGAAAAATTAGTGAAGAAAATTTTGGAAATAGCGGCGCCAACTGTGGTGTATGTTAGTTGCAATCCAGCCACGCAGGCAAGAGATCTGCGGTTGCTTGATGAAAAATATGTGGTAACAAAAGTGCAGCCCGTTGATATGTTTCCGCATACGCATCACATCGAAAACGTAGCTCAACTTAAACTGAGACAATAATAAGACATTAACAAACCGACTCTTTTTCTCCTTTTCTCTTTTGATCTCTTAACCTAATTTTACCGAATGAGTTTTCGATATACAAGGCCAGATAGCCTACCACCAGTAGTTAAGAATTTAATTTTTATTAACGCCCTATTTTTTCTTGCGACTGAATTTTTATTAAGAGACCAGTTTTATTTTGATGGCTTTCGGGATGAGGGGCTCCAGGGAGTTTTTGGTTTGTGGCCGATCAATCATGAGAACTTCAGACCCTACCAGATCTTCACTCACATGTTTACACATGCTGGTCTTGGGCATATTTTTTTCAACATGTTTGCTTTATGGATGTTTGGCAGAGTCTTAGAAAGTGTTTGGGGATCTAAAAAATTTCTACTCTTCTATCTTGTTTGTGGCATTGGTGCAGCGCTGGCTCATATGACTGTTGCATACTTTCAATATGAAAAAGTGCTTGACATGATAGAAATGATGAAAGCAACCGGGCAAACGGAATATTTGGAGATGGTTCAATCAGGAGCATATTATGCAGTTGGTGCCTCGGGAGCAGTAATGGGGGTGATGGTGGGTTTTGCCTATTTGTTTCCTAATACTGAATTGATGCTTCTTTTCCCTCCGATACCAATTAAGGCAAAATGGCTGATCGTCATTATGATCGCTTTTGATCTGTTTGGAGGATTAGGAAGAACCAGCGATGGGGTTGCGCATTGGGCGCATCTGGGTGGAGCGGCTGTTGGTTTTATAATGGTTTATATCTGGAACAAAACAAATAAAAAAACATTTTATTAGGCTAAGAGGATAAAAGAGTGAAAGAGAAAATCAGGAACTTTACATTTCACTATTAACCATTCACATTAACACCCTATGGGCATTTACGAAAGAGATTATAAGACCTCAAAATTCACAGATAACCTGCAGGACAATGCATTGGTGCAGCTTATTACCATTAACCTGGTGTTGTTTGTATTATTCCAGCTCATCCAGGTTTTTTACTTTTTTTCTTTTCGTGAAGGAACTACCGGTGTAAAATTCATGAACGATTTTTATTACAATCTTGCCTTACCCGGAAGTTTCAGTCAATTCATACATAAGCCATGGACGCTGATCACTCATATGTTTTATCACCAGGGACTTTGGCATATCATCGGCAACATGCTTTGGCTTTGGATGTTTGGTTATATTTTTTATGACCTTACCGGCAACAGGAAGATAATTCCGTTATTTATTTATGGCGCTTTGGGTGGAGCAATTGCTTTTATGCTTGCCTATAATTTTATCCCGGTATTAAGTTCAGTAAGTGCAACTGCTACCGGGGCATCAGCAGGTATTATGGCTATTGTAGTGGCCACAACAATGCTGGCACCGGGTTATCGCATCTTTCCAATGATCAATGGCGGCATACCGCTTTGGGTGCTCACAACAATTTATCTTATCATAGACCTGGCACTTATTCCTGTAAGCAATACGGGTGGGCATATTGCACATCTTGCAGGTGGCCTCACCGGTTTTCTTTTTATCTTTTTCATGCGGAAGGGCTTTGATTGGAGCGTTGGTATCAATAGTTTTTTCGATTGGGTCAATAATCTTTTCAATCCCAATAAACCAAAGAAAAAAACAAAAGAAGAATTGTTTTATAAAAGCGAAAGAAAGCCATACACAAAAACTCCTAACCTTTCGCAACAGCGCATTGATGAAATTCTTGATAAGATCAACCAACATGGTTTTAATTCTCTAACCACTGAAGAAAAAGATCTTTTGAAAAAAGCAAGCAAAGAAGATCTTAAGTAATTACTGAATAAATAATAAGTTTTCAAAAAAATTGATTGACCAAATCTAAGTTCCCCCTTTAGGGGGACAGGGGGTTTCGTAACTTGCACGAATGCCATCCCGCCTTCGGATCATTACAAGAAGAACTCTTGTCGTACTCAATATCATTACGGCGGTTTTATATTTATTATCCTGCCTGGCGCCTTACATCAAACCTTCCGATTCATGGGTGATCGCAGTTCTTGGTCTTGGCTTTCCCATTTTATTAGCATTGCTGATCGGGTTTATTTTTTTATGGCTCATACTTAAATTAAGGAGAGTTTGGTATTCCATTGTTGTTCTGCTGGCAGGATATAAAAGCATTAATGTTTCCTGGGCATTTAACCCACCCTCCGCATTTCAATATCAGAAAAAACCAAACCAAATACGGATCGCCAGTTGGAATGTGGCACGTTTTCTTGAATGGAAAAGAAACAATAACGAAAAGAGCCAGATAAGATTAAAGATGCTTGACCAGATACAAAAGCAGGATCCTGATATTCTTTGCCTGGAAGAATTTTTTCATTCACCTGATTCCGTATTTTATAATAACATCAGCGAGATAAAAGCGATGGGCTATCCTTACCATTATTTTTCTTATGATCCGGATGGAGATAAACAATTTATAGGAGCAGCAATTTTTTCAAAATACCCGATGCTCGATACAGGGCTTGTCCGTTATTTCCGGCCAAGCATGACCGAGGCGCTGGTGCATGCTGATATAAAAGTGAATGATGATACGATAAGAGTATTTGCCACACATCTTCAATCTGTACAGTTCAGGCAAAAAGATTATGAAGCGATCAACGAGATAAAAACTGCCAAAGACAGCCTGATCGATAATTCAAAAACGGTGTTGGCTAAACTGCGCAAGGCCATCATACTTCGGGCTTCACAGGCCGATATTGTTCGCCAGATAATGGATGACAGTCCTTATCCAGCTATCTTTTGCGGCGATCTGAATGATACCCCTAACTCATACACTTATTTTACTATCCGTGGCGATATGCAGGATGCATTCCTGGAAAAAGGGTTTGGCATTGGCCGTACTTTCTCCTCGCTTTCACCCACACTTCGTATCGATTATATCCTGGCCGATGATCAATTCAGTATAAAACAGTTTACCAGGGTTGTGAAATATCTTTCTGATCATTTTATGATTATGGCTGATGTGGAGCTGAAACCCCCATCCCCTAAAGGGGAGTAATAAAACATTATCTTTACTGATAAAGTTCTCTCAATTACCTGCGATGTTGTTGAATTTCCTTTATCGGGCAGTGCCCTATTTTTACAACAGTTTTTTTATTATTAACCCAGCTTAATTACTACTATTAAACTTTCGTTGCGTCGCACTCTTCAGCGTTCTGTTCGCTGTTGAGCAAATAGCACACGGATGACACGGATTGAACAGATGAACACAGATGTTTTATTATCCATATTCTGCGAAGCAGAATAAAATCCGTTTTGATCCGTAGTATCTGTGTCATCCGTGTGCTGAAAAAGTTGAATAGAATTACTGAACGTACAAGTGAGTGACACAACAGGCGATGATAGTAGCACAAAAGCTGATAACAAAAAAATAGAGGAGATTGCTTCTCCCGATTTTATCGGGATCGCAAGAAAATATTATGAGCGAACTAAAAATATATAACTCGTATTCAAGACAGAAAGAAGTTTTCAAGGCTATCACTCCCGGGCATGTGGGTATGTATGTGTGTGGGCCAACTGTCAGTGGCGAATCGCATCTTGGTCATGCACGGCCCTATATAACTTTTGATGTCATCTATCGTTACCTGATGTATTTGGGAAATAAGGTCCGTTATGTTCGCAATATTACTGATGCGGGACATTTTGAGGAAGAAGGTCGTGAAGCAGAAGATAAAATTTCGAAGAAAGCTATATTGGAAAAATTGGAACCGATGGAACTGGTGCAGAAGTACACCAATCTTTATCATTGGGCAATGGAACAGTTTAATACACTGAAACCAACGATAGAGCCAACTGCAACAGGACATATTGTTGAACAGATAGGAATGATCGAAGAGATCATGAAAGCAGGGTATGCTTATGAAGCGAATGGCTCCGTTTATTTTGATGTAAAGAAATATGCTGCATCACATGATTACGGCAAGTTGAGTGGTCGTGTGATCGATGATCTGCTGGAAACAACAAGAGAACTGGAAGGACAGGAAGAGAAAAGAGATATGGCTGATTTTGCATTATGGAAAAACGCAGCGCCGGAGCATATCATGCGTTGGAAAAGTCCATGGGGTGTTGGCTTTCCCGGCTGGCATATTGAATGCTCGGCAATGGCAACAAAATATTTGGGTGCTCAATTCGATATTCATGGCGGCGGCATGGATCTTTTATTTCCGCATCATGAAAGTGAGATCGCACAAAGTACCATTTGCAATCATGTAGCTCCTGTCCGTTATTGGATACACAATAATATGATCACTATTAACGGCAAGAAGATGGGGAAGAGCTATAACAATGTGATCAAGCTCACCGAACTTTTTAGCGGCAATCATCCTGCATTGGAGAAAGCATATCACCCGATGGTAGTTCGATTTTTCATTTTGCAAACGCATTACCGCAGCACACTCGATTTTGGTAATGAAGCATTGCAGGCAGCAGAAAAGGGATTGAAAAGATTGTGGGATGCGTATGAGAAACTTGGAATGTTGACGATGGACGACGGACCACAGACCATAGATGGTGAACTTGAAACGAAAGTGAAAAAACTCGTGGTTGAATTCGATGAATTTATGAATGATGATTTCAGTACAGCGAAAGTAATGGCGAATATGTTTGAGCTGGTACCGATCATCAATAGCATGAAGGATAAAACAATTCCTGTTTCTGCATTAAGTAAAGAAACTTTTGAATTGCTGCAAAAGCAAATGAAAGCTTATATAGAAGATATTCTTGGATTAAAAAGTGTAACGGAAGCTGATAATGAAAAGCTGAAAGGTGTGATGGACCTGTTGATCGATATTCGTAAAGAAGCAAAAGGAAAAAAAGATTTCGCCACCAGTGATAAAATAAGAAATCAACTCACTAAACTCGGTATAAGCTTAAAAGATGAAAAGGATGGAGGGATGAGTTGGAATATAGAGTAATGCCCCATCCGATTCTCGGGATTGTCTGGGACCATCAATACACAGACCCTTATCATTGGAAATGTATATTTGTATTATCAGCAATAAAGCTGTTACCTCTTTCCCTAGGGAAGGAGGAGTTAGGACAAACGCAGGTTCAATGACTTTGGGATGGGCTTCCTTTTTTTAAAATCAAGTTAATCGTGGTTCTATGCATTATGTCTCTCACTTATCAAAAGATGAAAAATTAAAAAAGCTGATCAGGGATCACGGCACATTCAAATTGAATAAAAAGAAAAATCTTTATTTATATCTCTGTTATTCTATCATGAGCCAACAGTTATCTACAAAAGTTGCAAGTGTTATCAAGCAACGCTTTATTGATCTGTATGGCGGCGAACCAACACCACAACAGATCGTTGACACTCCTTTTGCAAAACTTAGGGGCATTGGTTTAAGCAATGCTAAAGTGAGCTATGTACAGAACGTCGCAAGGTTTGAAATGGAAAAGGGGATGGATCATAAAAAACTTTCAAAGATGAGCAATGAAGAAGTGATCGAATATTTGACACAGATAAAAGGAGTTGGTCGCTGGACAACAGAAATGTTGTTGATGTTTGCACTTGGCCGTGAAGACCTGTTTGCAATTGATGACCTTGGTTTACAGCAAGCGGTAATTGGTTTATACGATCTGAAGCACCGCAAGAAAAAAATAATGAATGCCAGGATCCTGAAGATAGCAGAGCAATGGGCGCCTTACCGCACTTATGCATGCATGTATTTGTGGAGGTGGAAAGACAATGTACCGGCAAAATAATTATCGGTTCCAATTGTGCCCGAAAACTATATACCATCCCCAACTATCCGGTCCTTTCGCAACATCTATTCCTGCTCTAATTCTGAATAATCTTGCAATAAGATAACGAAAGCCACCTCCGAACATTGTAAGCTGTTTCAGCATCGCCAAAACTTTCATTGCGGTCCATTGCTTTTCCCAAACCTGCAAAAGCCACTGCACTCCATCGTAAACTAAGATCAACTCGTTGTTCTGTTTCAACTAAAGCAGTTGTATATCCCTGGAACCTGACAGCAGGCACGCCCCGTAATGCCAGCGATGGTAATGCATAAAAAGGAGGATCGCCAAACATAAAATTTGTTTCTACTCTGAATCCGCTGATCCAGTTTTTTTGTACAGGAATAAACCAATTCAATGCTCCCGAAAGTTTTTGATAAGTAAAATCGCTTCCTGTCCAGTTATCGTTCGCATTGTATGCAATATTTATTCTTGCACCCTTGTCGGCTGTAAAAAAATTATCCCGCTTGTCCCAATCAATAAATGTTCCCAGGCTGGCAACATTGCTTTCGAATTCTGCTGATTTAATTGATGAAGGCAGGCTGTCAATAAATAGTGGTGTCAATTTATTTTTCGAAAAAAAATATTGCACTCCGAGATACACTTCCTGCTTAGATATTCTCTTTGACAAAGAGAATATAACCGGCACGGCTTTAACGCTGAAATCAAATTCTTTTTCTCCTTTGTTGGCGACATCCCTGTAAAAAGATAAATTCAAATCGGCAATGCCACCTCCAATTCTGTATTTCAATCCTTTTGACGGAATGCTGCCGATCCGCATTCCTCCAACCATCCAGCTATTATTGACTGTGTACATTGCAAATCCTGCTGTAATATCAGGTGCGATATAACCAGTATAGCCAGCTGGTTTTTTTTTAGGGGTAAGAAATATTGGTACAATTGCTAAACCAAGTCCGCCAACTGCAGGTTCGGTGATAATAAACGGAACAGGAATAAAACCTTTGGCATCTATTAAAAAACTGCTGAAATCAAACTTACCATCTAAAGTGTCTTTTAAGTGTGCTTTAGAAGAAGCTTTTGGTGTAGGTTTTATTGTGGTGTCCTCTTGTGAGAAAACAGGTTGATGCAAGATGATTGCTGCCACAAAAAAGTACATGAACATTTTTAAGTGCATGGGATAAGGTTTCAATGGAAATTGAATTTAAATAAAAACAGGTAATTGAGAAAGAAATTTTCTATGGCTGCAATAGATTGTTTCTCCTCTTATAACTATATAATTACTTTTTCCAATTTATCTAAATGTGTTTGAGAAATAGTGGCACCTAATCCCGGCGCATCAGGAACTTTCATCACACCATTGGCATGATAAGTTAATCCATCGGTAACTATATCCTCTGAAAACATAAGCGGCGTATCAAAATCACAATGAACAATATGATCACTGCATAGTGCAAGATGTGCTGATGCAGTCATTCCTAATCTTGATTCAAGAAATGCGCCAACCTGCATGTGCATTTTTGCTTTGTCACCCAGCTTTACAATTTCATAGGCATTAAAAACACCTCCGGCCTTTCCTACTTTTATATTAAACATATCACAGGCTTTCAGCTTCAGCAATCTTGCGGCATCATGTGCATCGCCACAGCTTTCATCTGCCATTATCGGTATGGGGCTTTTCTTTTTTACTTTTCTTAATTGCATGAAATTCCATTTGGCGATCGGCTCTTCACAATGTTCTACATCGTATTCTTTAAGTGCATTCAATGTTTCGATCGCTTCTTTTACACTCCAGCCCTGGTTGGCATCAATACGAACAGGAATATCATCACCTACGGCATCACGTATCATTCTTATCCTTTCCACATCTTTTTTCTTTGATTCCCCCAGCTTTACTTTAATAGAAGGATAACCCTGATTTTTTATTTTTAAAGCATCAGCCGCCATCTTTTCCGCATTATCAAGGCTCACCGTATAATCCGTTACCAGCTCTTTATTGTTTTTGCCGCCATATAATTCATAAAGCGGCACTTGTTTGTGCTGGCCGATGATATCGTGTAAGGCAATATCAAATGCACTTTTAATACTTGTATTGGCATAAATTAATCTATCCATTGCCGCAAGATGGTCCTGCAGCTTTAATGCATTTGTTCCCTTTTAATAATTTGGCAAAATATTGCCCGACGATAAAACAGGTGTCGATACTTTCTCCATTCACAGGCATATAAGGACTGCTTTCACCAAAACCTGTGATGCCTGATTCGGTTCTTATTACTACGATCACATTTTCAACATGTGTTTCATACGCCAGGGAAGTAATAAATGGTTCAATTAATGGCATGCGCAGTTTATAGATCTCCACTTGCGAAATAACTTGTTTCTCTTTCATGAAATTATTTTTAAGGATCTGAATCAAATAAAATTCTAAGGCCAAGATTAATTCCGCAAAGAAATGGCGCATGTGAATTATTTAAAAGATACTTGCTTGGATAATCAGTTGTGGGTATATACATCCTCATTTCTGAATATATATAAATCTCATACGAAATAGGGAATTCAACACCACCAGTAATATCAAATGTCAGTCTTTTAAAATCCCCCGAACCATGTACAACATTGTATTGTATAGTATACAGAGCAGTATCTATATTGGTAGAAAATGTATTGGATGCATTGCCATACATCATTCCAAAACCGCCAGCTGCATAAAGATTAAATTTTTCAAGATTGTTATATGAGCCGATCAAATATCTTTTGAATCCCAAAGATATTTGTCGTCAAACTCATTTCTGACTGATTAGAAAAAGAAATGGTTTGAGGTTGTGTAGTCGGAGATTTAGCGGTGGCAATAAGAGTGTTTTCGTATTTCCCATTCCTATGGAAAGTAAGCCATGCATACACAGTGTTTTTTTTATCAAAATGCCATTGAGGCAAAAGGGTTAGACCACCATACGGTAAATTTTTGTTGTGGATCAAAATTGTGCAGTATAGAAACGTCGGTGGCTGCGCTAAATTTTACTTGCGCAAACAGGCAACTATTGCCGAGTAAGAAAAAAAATATTAAAGCGCTACTGAATGACTTCACAAGAAAAGTTGTGATGCAATGTTAAGTAAATATTGGTTATCATATTTTATGTTGTTCAGGGCTAAATCCCTTTGCTACATATAGATCCAGATTAGCTGAAGCCATGAAAATTATTTTACCAGCTTCAGTTCCTTAATAATATTTGAAGCCCCGCCCAATTTATCAATACACCAAAGTATATAGCGAACGTCAACACAAATAGTGCGGTTAAGATCTTTGTCAAAAGCAATTTTATGACTTAATGCCTCATAATTACCATCAAAAGCAAGGCCCAATAAGTTGCCGTTGGCATCTATGACCGGTGAACCCGAATTGCCGCCGGTAATATCATTGGTTGTAATGAAACAAACTACCAGGTCCTTTTTTAATTTATCTGCGTACTGACCAAAATCTTTTTTCCTGGCAAGTTCGATCTCCTTCGCAGGCAGATCAAATTCGTAGTCACCTGGTTTGTATTTTTGAAGAACACCCTTCATGGTGCATACATAATCATAGAATACACCATCTCTTGGCCGGTAACTTTTTACATTTCCAAAACTCACTCTCATCGTAAATGTGGCATCAGGGTACATCATTTTTGCTTTTACTGTATCCATTTCCATAATGCCTTTCAGATACAACCTGCCATATTCAGTATTTTTTGTGTTGAACTGCTGGAATTTCGCTGCATACTTGCTTTGGTAATTAATAAGGAATGCACTTGCATGTGCATAAGCAGGATCATCCTGCAATGCATTGGCATCAGGATTTTTAATGAATGCATTCCATTTGGCATCATCAAAGATCATTGTCTTTTCAAAAATATTTCTTGCATATTTTTTATAGGTTTCCTCATCATCTAATTTCCCCCATGCTTGTACTTGTATTCTATAAAAATCAATAGGGTGTTGTTGTTTATCAACATCCTTGTAAAACATCATTGTGACATCAGCTACTATTTTTTCATCAGAAACTTTGTTCTCATTTTTAAGAAATGTAGTTCTTGCTTTTCCGGCTTCATCAAGTGCTTTCTTTATTTCTGCCGCTGTTTTTCCCTGTTGCACCAAGGCTGTTTCAATTTGTTGCAATGAAGCGGCAAATGTCATTAATGGAGAACCAAAGAGCCCTTCATTTATATACATACGGTGTTTGGCATAAGGTCTCCACGCATCGTAGGCTTCTCCCCATTCTTTAAAAATTGTGGAGTAGCCGGGTTTACCTTTTGCCCAATTGATGAATATTTCTTCTGCCTTTTTCTTTTGCCCAAACACATCATACTTTAACAGCTGTTTGCTTTCACCATCATAAAATTTCCAATAGTTTGCAATGCTTGCATAGCTGGAAGCTAATTGTAATTTAGTCTCCGGATCTTTTTTCATTTCTTCAAACATATATTTCAATCTTACATCACGTAGCTTTACCAGCGTAGGATTATCAATATCTGTTTTCAATTTTATACCATAAGAAGTTTCATAACGATTGGTACTGCCGGGATAACCATAGATCATGGTATAATCGCCATCTTTAAAACCTTTGATAGATACCGGTAAAAACCATTTTGGTTTCAGCGGGACATTCTCTTCGCTGTAATCCGCTGGTTTACCATCTTTACTCATGTATACACGAAAAACTGAAAAGTCTCCCGTGTGACGGGGCCATTCCCAATTATCAGTATCACCGCCAAATTTTCCTACACTCTCTGGTGGTGCGCCAACAAGACGAACATCTTTGTAACGTTGGTAAACAAAAAGTAAATATTGATTGCCTTTGAAAAGGCTGCTGATCCTTGCTTCAATATTTTGTGAAGCATCAGAAAATTTTGCATTGAGATTACCGAGTACCCTGGCTTGTTTTTGTGTCCTTTCAACTCCTGTCAATCCCTTTAATGAATCCATTACCATTTGTGTTACATCTTCAATTCGTAAAAGGAATTGAACTGAAATACCGGAAGGGATCTCATCAGCTTTGACTTTTGCATAAAAGCCATCACGCAGATAATTATGTTCTAGAGTACTTGCAGAAGTGATCGCATCATATCCGCAATGGTGATTGGTAAAGATCAAACCTTCAGCACTGACAATTTCCCCGGTGCATCCGCCACCGAAAATAACAATGGCATCTTTGAGCGAAGGTTTATTGATACTATATAATTGTTCTTTGGACAGTTTTAATCCTCGTTTCACCATATCATTATACACTTGCTGGCCGAGTAGTAATGGCAACCACATACCTTCGTCAGCCCAGGATCTTAAAAGAAAAGTGATAGAAAAGAGGAGGGTAAATAAGAGCCTTTTCATACTTTAAATTTTATCATAAAACAAACCTAAGTTAAAAAATACCTGTAACAAATGATCTGCGCAGGTAAATCTTATTATTTTTATAGATCAAACTTTAAAAAAAATGATAACTACCACCACACCCAATATAGAAGGAAGAATTATTGAACAATACTATGGAGTAATTTCTGCCGAAGTAATTATCGGGGCCAACTTTTTTAAAGATATTTTAGGAGGACTTCGTGATTTTTTTGGCGGTCGCAGCGGTACCTATGAAAAAGTGCTTGATGAAGCCAAGCAAAATGCAATGCATGAGTTAATTCAGAAGGCACAGGCTTTAGGGGCGAATGCTGTAGTGGGCATCGATCTTGATTTTGAAACCGTCGGCGCCAATGGAAGCATGCTAATGGTAGTTGCTACAGGAACTGCTGTCAGAATTAATTAGTTTGTCGAAGGACTCCTTTGGAGAGGCTTGGGCTCTTCATTATTCTTCAGCAAAGCATTCGTATCACAGTTATCGCCATCACAGCAAGGCATTGCATTTGTTTTGCAAACAGGGCATTGATAATGACCATGCACATGTACCAGGTCAACTTGCTGGCCGCAAAAAACGCATTGACTATTTGTTCGCATTTATTTTATTGACTATTCTTTTTAATTCTTTGTTCCTTATCAGACTTGTGTTCATGGAATCTAAAAGTTTTTTTGATATCACCCAGTTCATTGAGTAATTAGGGTTGTCCCCATCATCATATAAATTTATTTTCCGATACAGCGTATCATTCGGAAAATTATATTTCATAAGGTTCATTAACCTGTTATCATTTACTGTTGTCTGTGTTCCATAAGCGCCAAGTAACGTTTTTACCGGCGCTGCAAGATCATTGATCATCGGGTTTACTTTTTCCAATGGCACTCCTTCATTCGGGCTATTAGCAATATGAAGTATGTATATCTTCAGCCTTTTCTGATGCTGTAAATAAATACTGTCACGTAAAAGAATATTCACCATTTCATTTACTACTCCCGAACCAGAGTTATCAAAGTAGGCGCCATCAACAAAATAATTGGCTTTGATCTTTATACCAGCAGAATCAACTCTTCCTGCCGGACTTACATAAGGAAAACTGGCACCAAGCACAACAGCCGTACTGAGTTTAATATCCTTTTTTTCATCCAGCAGATCTAAAAAATCAAGACGCTGATTAAAACGAGGATCTGAAAAATCAATATTTGAAATAACAGTAGGCAAGCCATCCTGCATGCGGGTGCTGTTTATACATAGGATGGGAAGAGAATAAGGTTGATTTTTTTGAGTGATAATTTCTGAAAATTTTGTGCTCATGCTGTCATATAACAAGCAATCTTTTGATGGGCCCGTTTCCAATACACGGGCAAGTGCTGCGCCACGATCATCAACAAACTGAAACGGAAAAATATGCCGGAATACATCTGGCCCTAACATACGGGCAACAGTGAATGTCAGAAAATCTGTTTTAAGATATTGTTGTACAGCAGCAACATCATGTGTCACGGTATCACTTGTTTGTTTTGCTCTTAATAAATTAAAATACGCAGCATTGCCAACGCTGCCACCCGATGCACCAGAAAGACAAAAAAGATGTTTGTTGAATTCCCCTTTTGTTTCTTCATTCATCTTCGCCAATACTGAAGCCACCCAATAACCTGCCCGTGAAGCACCGCCATCAGATAAAACGAATATCAACGGGTATTCTTTATTGCTGCTCGTATCTGCTATCTCTGTTTTTCTCAGGGTTACCCAATTTTCAAAATACTCATGTAAAGTTTGACGTTTGTTATAACCTGCTGTTGTTTTCTTCTTGTTTGAAATATGTACATCATGGGGTTCAAATATCAACCCAACTATAAATGCAAAAAAGAAAACGATCATGTGAACATTGATGCGGAAGAGAACAGAGATCAGTGCAAAAGTATTTCCAAGAATAAGCAAGGCACCAAATGCAAAGAAGATAAAAGATAAAGGACCGATATAAATTGAAAACGGGATAGAAAAAATTGTGGTAAGATAAAAAAAGAATCCAACTACTACTACGCCCAAAAACGCCCATGAGTAAGTTTTATCTTCCTCATCAAATACAAATCTCCTGACCCTGTTAAAAAAATCATGATTGGCAAAATGTTCGGGATCTTTATCGGGATATTTTATATAAATAGATTTTCTCCGGAACACCAATAATAAAACAAGACCCGCCTGGAAAGCCATCAGTAAAAGAATAAAGAAAAGGAAGGATGGAAAAAAAATAATTATGAACAACGCTGCAAACAAGATGATGCCAACAAACACAGAAAGACGATTCAAATATCTTTTTTTACCGGCCAGCGTCGTTATTTTATCAACGGAATCTGCTTTTGTGCGCCAGTAATGATAGAGGCCAAAATAATAAAAGCCGCTGCCAATCAGCAATGCAAAGAAAAGTCTGTCATAATGATCATTGGGGTCATACCGTAGTTTAAGAAATCCGAGAACAATAATTGTAAGACAGGAGAAGGAAAGAAACCTTGGCATTTGAATTAAGAAACGTCCCCAGAAGCGTTCCTCTTTATCTGGTTTTCTTGAAAGAGAAGCATAAGTGACTTTTCCAATGATACGGCTGGAAAACCATGTGATATAAACCCAGAACACCGTAGCAATAATGAATGTATAAAAGATCTTGGGTTGCTCTATTGTTCGTTGCATTACATCTTTTCCCTGTGTGAGATACCAGCTGGCAAATAAGGCCATGACCAAAAAAAGAAGTGAAGGAAAAAAAAGCCAGATAGCTTTGAACAGTACACGGACATAGATAAGAATATTTTTAAAAAGATCCTTTCGTGAAAAAATATCTTTAAAAACTATGTGGTGGCGGTATGGGTTGGCTTGCATCGACGAGTTTTTATAAAGATAACGCCGATACCGGTTCAAGTCAACACCTTATTACAACTATTGGTTCAATGTTCTCCACAAAAGATCTTTCAATTGGATCAATCCTTTTTGAGTAAAAGAAGAAATAAAAACATGTGGTATGTTCTTTGGTAATTCTTTTTCGATCGCTGTCACCAATTCTTCATCAAGCATTTCACTTTTACTGATGGCAATGATGAATTGCTTATGTAACAATTCAGGATTATATTTTTCCAACTCACTTACCAAGATCTCAAATTCTTTTTTATGATCATTGCTATCGGCAGGGATTAAAAAAAGTAACACAGGATTGCGTTCGATATGCCGAAGAAAACGATGACCTAATCCTTTGCCTTCTGCGGCTCCTTCAATGATACCCGGCAGATCTGCTACGCAAAAACTTTTTCCATCGCGGTATTCAACGATCCCTAATTGCGGATTAATCGTAGTGAAAGCATAATCGGCGATCTTAGGTTTGGCAGCAGTGATCACGGAAAGCAATGTTGACTTACCGGCATTGGGAAAACCAACCAATCCAACATCTGCCAAGACCTTTAATTCAAGTACTTTCCATCCTTCTATGCCGGGCAGACCGGGCTGTGCATATTCCGGCGCCTGGTTTGTTGGCGTTGCAAAATTTGCATTGCCCAAACCGCCTTTGCCGCCTTTTAACCAGATCACTTCCTGTCCATCATCCATGATCTCAGCTTCTTTTTCACCTGTTTCTTCATCTCTTATAATAGTACCCAACGGCACTTCGATATAAATGTCTTTTCCATCACGGCCACTCATATTGTTTTTCATTCCACCTTCGCCGTTTTCTGCTAATACATTTTTGAAATAGCGGAGATGAAGCAATGTCCAGAGATTACGATTACCTTTTAAAACGATATGACCGCCTCTTCCTCCATTACCACCATCGGGCCCAGCAAGGGGATTGAATTTTGTACGGGCAAAATGCCTGCTGCCTGCCCCGCCATGCCCGCTTCTGCAAAAGATCCTTATCTGGTCAACAAAGTTTGTTTTTTCCACTAGTGAAATGTTATGGCGGCAAAAGTAAGTGTTCTTTATTTGGTGAGATTTGAAGACAAGGACAAAACCATCATTAAGCCAGAATAGCCAGTTTACTACTATACTTAGTTCTGTATTCTAACGCATCCTTAGGGCGAAGCAAGCATTTTATTAAGCCCTTCTTTCTCAAATAGAATCCGACCCAGTTTTAAATCTGACCAGCCATTTTTTAATTTGTAAGTAAACGCCGGGGTATTACCAGTTAATTCGCATTCAATAAAACAGGTGGATACCTTGTTGGTTTTAATTTCTTCCATGTCTTTCAACTGGTGTAGGTGTGTTGAAATAAAGAATAATGAATTGGGGAAATTGACAAGTCCTTTTATAGTTGTACTGCTGATCTCCAACGCATCTTCAATATTCGTTCCCCGGAATAATTCATCAAAAACTGCAAAGCATTTTGTGTTGCCTGCGGCTTCTTCGAGTACATTTTTTAATGTAACTATTTCTGACATAAAATGGCTGTAACCACTTACAATACTATCGGTAAGATTAATGGCCACAGAAATTGAAGTAAAAAAAGGAATGGTGGCTTTCGAAGCTGGCACAGCAAGACCTGTATGTCCAAGATAAACGCATAAGCTGACAGCTTTCAGCAATGTGGATTTCCCAGACATATTAGGCCCCGTTAAAAGAATAACATTTTTGCTGGCAGTAAAATCATTTTTTACAGGAGTTTTTAAAAGCGGATGATAAAACTTTTCCAGTGAAAAAGTTGTTTCATCAAATGACGGAAAAATAAAGCCATGCCGGGTTATACCAGTACTTATAGAAAGATAAGCTTCAAATAAGAACCAGCGTTTCCAGAAAGATGCGGCTTCGCCATTCGTTATTTTTTTAGTAATGATCTTCATCAGTTCCACCATATGCCCGATCCTGAATTTTTTTTTCGTGAAGGCCGATTCGTAACGATCCAGGTCAAAATCTGCAAAAAAACTCTTGAGGTATTCCAGCTCAGTGGCATATTCCGCGGGAAAAAGTTTTGTATCGATCTTGCTTAAATATGTGTAATATATTTTATGAAAGAGGCGAACAAGCAGTATAAGTTTTCCTTTTTTTTGACTCCGTTCCTTTTCAGAAAACATAAACTTCCACTTCATTTTTCTGGCTGAAAAAGATCCGGCGTAAAATGTTTCAAGAAAATAATATATATCAGATAAGTCGAACCTTGAAAAAGAATATTCTTTTAATAGTTCCTGGTTAGCAATAAAACCCTTTAATACCTGCTGCCTGTATATTATTGCTGGTATTGAGTCCAGTGGTTCTGTTATTATATCAGATACTGCTTTTCCTGAAAGATGATTAAACGTGAAATCAAACAATGGGCGGATCTCATCTTCTATATGCAGGTCAGCGGTATTTATCATTTGATTATGCTTGATATATTAAGTTGCAAAAAAGTTTAGGGTAAGAACCCGTGCGAACGGAACAAAAATAATAGTTTTGAGTTGATGATAAGGAAGGAGGAAGTTGAAGAGTGCGACGCAACTTAGTTAAATAGCGAGATAATGCTGGTAACAAAAAAAAGCTAAGCGATCAAAAGAGAGAAGGAGAAAAAGAGAAGGGTTGTAAACTCCTTGGAGAAACAAAAACGCCGGCCTTACGGGGTCGGCGCTGTAACGCAGTAAATGAATATTTACTGCACCACTAACTTTTGACTAAAAACAGATACATTGTCACTGCCTGATACTTTAACAAGATAGACACCTCTTGCCAATGATGATTTTATTGAAAATGTTTCTACCTGGTCTTCTGATTGTACGTTCACAGCCCGCTGTACCACTATTTGGCCTGTTACATTTGTCATTTCAATATTATAGTTACCTGTAGGTATTTTTCCAAACTGTAAAGTGAATTGATTACTTGCAGGATTTGGATAGATCTGAATTTTGCTTGCCGCAATAATATTAGTTGGTGCCTTACGTGTTACGATCTCTGACTGTGTTGCATTCTTTGGTTTTGTTTGTAAAAAATTACTGTTGGCAAGATCGGAGCTTTTGAAAATACCTGCTTTTGATTCGTATTGTGTAGCACTCCAATCTTTTGGATCAACCAGGAAATAAGCATTACCGTTTACTGCGCTGCTCACCAAAACTTTTCCTTCAGTTGTAACTACTGCGCCGTTTGTAGTGAAATCCTGTGGCAACCCTTTAATATAACCTAACAATTTTGCTGCTTTTGTTTCTACATCTATTTTATAGACACTATTGCGTGAAGAAAGAATATAGAGCTTGCCTTCATTATCAGCGATCATATCTCCACCCCAGCTGCTGCAACGATTATGAATAGACACGCCACCATTGGAAGGATCATCCACTAAAGAACCTAACTGAGTTATTTCTAATTTTTTTCCGGTGGTAAAACGAATAAATGTATTAGCATCATTTGAAACAGCATAACCAGTTCCATCTGGATTGATCACCATTCGGCTAATGACTTTTCCTTCATCATTGTGCATGCTGCCAAGTTTAGTGAAAGCCTGGTCGGTTACATAAAACACTTTCATAGTTTTAAGATCGATATACCTCAACTGATCAATGAACATTGGCGTGAAATAAAGACGATTATTTTTTTTATCATAAGCCATTGCTGCTACACCTGTGTTGAAAGGAGCCGCCATATAATCTCCAAACTTTACATCTGGTATTGACTTCCACGCTTTTCTTGTGCTCACATCATAAGCTGTCAATGATGCATCTGCACCATTTAATAAAACAGTAGTGAATTCACCAGTCTTAAGATCGAGTTTGCGTAATGCATTCCAACCGGTGCCGGTTGATTGCAGATCAGTTATTGCAAAAGCAAAGCGATCGTTTTGTGAATATGTAATTATTGAAAAACAAAAACTACTAAGAAGAAGGGCCGAAAAAAGTAAACTTTTTCTCATAAACAAGGGTTTTGATTGATTGAAAGAGGACGATTAAGTTACGAAGATTCTTATTTATAGCGAAGAATATTTTTGGAATAGGAAAATTACTTGCCCAAAGGTTTGTAGTCTTTAGCCTGTAAAGGAAGTTGACCGGGGATCTCTCTAAGCGGCTCACACTCCTTCCAGCCTTCAAACATTTGTTTTGGAAGCGATTGATACAATTTAGTGCCTTCAGTTTTCCAGGCAAGCATCTCATCTGTTACTTGTTTAATGATCTTTCCCGGGTTACCCGCTACAAGGCTTCTTGCCGGTATTTTTTCATCTTGTTTAATAAATGTCAACGCACCTATGATACATTCGTCACCTAATTCCACATTGTCCATAATAACAGCATTCATTCCCACTAAACAATTTTTACCGATCGTTGCACCATGAATGATAGCTCCGTGCCCGATATGAGCACCTACTTTTAATAATACGGTTACTCCGGGAAACATGTGAATGATGCAGTTTTCCTGCACATTACATCCGTCTTCAATAATTATTTTGCCCCAGTCACCACGAAGGGCGGCTCCGGGGCCGATATAACAATCTTTACCGATAATGACATTTCCTGTTATAACAGAAAGAGGATGAATGAAAGATGATTCGTGAATAACAGGAATAAAATCATTGAATGAATAGATCATCTTGTAGGGTATAAAAGTATATAAGGTATATAGAGTTTCATTTTTTAACGGCGTCTCTTTGACCACGCAAATAAGTAATATATCCGTTTAACAACCTTTCTATTTCTTTTGCTTTTGTTTTATAATAATTCAGCGTTTCTTCAGAAATATATTCTTCATCAAAGGCATCAATCAAGTGATTAACTGTTTCAGACAATGATCCTCTTGCCTGGATACAAAAGTGAAGTTGATCGGCGAAAGTAAATCTCCCATGACCTTCTGATAACAAAGCATTAATTGATCTTGAACTTCGTATGACCTGATCTGTTAACCTGAATTTTTCTTCGGATGGCCATTTTCTCGCTTCTTTAGAAACTTCATTTTTAAACTCACGAGCTTTTTTCCAAAGCTCAAGATTTTCGAAACCGAATTTTATTTCTTCTGTAGCCATTATTCAGTATTATCTAGAAAATACCTTATATACTTAATATACTTTATAAACCCTCACTACCTATCAACTTTTTATCAGTTCTGAAACACAAGCCCTTGAACAGAGCAACATCCTGATCATTCTGATTTCTAATTGCTATATGATAAAGACCTGTTGATCTGCCATTATGGATTTCGATGGCTTCAGCAGTTAATGTATCCCCAATATGAACGGGTTTAATAAAATTGATCGAGGTATCCAATGCAACAGATAAATTATTTCTATTGTTGCACGCAAAAGCAAATGCACTATCGCCAAGTGAAAATGGAATGCCGCCATGAACGATCCCAAATCCATTTACCATTTCTTTTCTTACTGTCATTTTTATTTTGCTATAACCTTCTTTTATTTCCAAGCACTTCTATTCCCAGCCATTGACTGAAAAAATCATTTTCCATCATGTGATCAACAACTTCCTGGTGTATCGTCGGCATAATCAGTAATTAATAATTTAAAATTTAATAATCATTCACCTGTAAACTTTGGAATTCTTTTTTCCAGGAAAGCATTTACTCCTTCTTGGAAATCTTTTGTACTTGCTGCTCTTTGCTGGTAAATGTCTTCATCCTGCAATTGTTCTTCCAATGTAGCTTTAACCGAATGACCAAGCAATTGTTTTGTATAAGCCAAACCTTTTGTGGGCATTTGAGATAAATAGGAAGCGATACTCATCGAATTTTCAACAAAAGTTTCATCGGGGAAAATTTTATAGATCATGCCGATACGTTCTGCTTCTTCCGCTGCTACTTTTTCGCCAAGCATCATTAATGCACTTGCTTTTTGCCATCCGATCAATCTTGGTAAAAAAAATGTGCCGCTGCTGTCGGGTATCAAACCAATTTTTGAGAATGCCTGTATAAATGACGCTGATGCTGATGCAACGACTATATCACAACACAAAGCAATGTTTGCGCCTGCCCCGGCAGCTACGCCATTCACTGCCGCAATTACAGGTTTTTCTAATCTTCTTATTCGTGCAATGATCGGGTTATAATGTTCTGAAAGAATTTTTGCCATGCCCGGACCTTTTGGATCAACAACTTCAGCAAGATCTTGTCCTGCAGAAAAACCTTTGCCGGCTCCAGTAATATAAACACATCTTACTTCCTTGCTTTTGCATTCGTCCAGTTTTTCCTGCATTTGCAAAGCCATTTCACGGTTGAAGGAATTCAATTTATCTGGTCGATTCAATGTGATAATGCCAACGGAACTTTTTATTTCAAAAAGAATGGAGCTCATTAAATATATTTTGTTTTGCCCGGCACAGCGATCGGATAAAAACCATCAGCATCGGGTAATGACGGAGGTGCAGCATTCCAGGCAAATTCTTTTGGCATACCATTTATTCCTGAGTTCAGTACTTTATCCCATGATAAAACCTGTCCCGAATAAGTTGCCATTCTTCCAAAGATCGCTGTCATTGTACTCATTGCTCCTCTTTCTGCATCAGCAAATTTGTATTCGCCTTTTGCTATAGCAGCAAATAATTCATCATGTTCCGTTTGATAAGGATCATTTTCATTTTTTTTGTCATACTGGAACAATACATTGCCCGCATTATCTTTTATATGTGCAGCGCCGCAGAATATTTTTCCTTTCGTACCGATCAATAGCTCATCTACTTTACTCATTGTTCCGGGAATATGCCTGCACTGACTATTTAATATTGAACCATCAGCATATTGAAACTCTACATAATGATGATCAAAAATTTCGCCATGATCTTTCCCTTTTCTTACCTGTCTTCCTCCCATGCCCTGTGCTTTTACAGGATAGCCACCTTTGAACCAATTGATGACATCAATATTATGTATATGCTGTTCAACAATATGATCACCGCATAGCCAAACAAAATAATACCAGTTACGCATTTGGTATTCCATTTCTGTTTGACCTTCTTTTCTTGGATTCACCCAAACGCCATCGTTATTCCACCATGCTTGTGCGGAAGTAATATCGCCGATCATATCTTTTTTTGCAAACAGCTCACGATATGAATTCTGATAATGACGTTGCAAGCCAACAACCACATTTAATTTTTTTTGTTTGGCGATCTCAGCCGCATCCAACACTCTTTTTATTCCAGCCGGATCAGTGGCAACAGGTTTCTCCATAAAAATTTGTTTACCTTGTTTCACTGCTTCTTCAAAATGGATAGGACGGAACCCCGGCGGCGTTGTTAAGATCACAACATCTGCATGAGCCATTGCTTTTTTATAGCCATCAAAGCCAACATATTTCCTTTCTTCCGGCACATCGACCCTG
This sequence comes from uncultured Bacteroidota bacterium, assembly GCA_963746915.1. Taxonomy (GTDB): domain Bacteria; phylum Bacteroidota; class Bacteroidia; order Chitinophagales; family Chitinophagaceae; genus VBAS01. The sequence goes on from CAVVDD010000008.1 coordinate 58,207, forward strand.
CCTTTAATATTATTGTCATCTGACATGTCTTTAAAAGAATTATCGATCCTGTCGCGAAAAGCATCTGCCATTGCAACCAATTTTACATTTTGTTTTGTGGAAAGGGCTTGCGTTGCCGCACCTGTGCCACGACCACCACAACCGATCAATGCAACCTTGATCGTATCATCAGCTCCGCTGAAAAAATTTGCTTTTGATAACAATGGCGTAGCCATCACTCCTCCCGTAAGTAATGCAGAAGTTTTTACAAAATCGCGGCGGGAGTTCTTATTTTCTGTATTCATAAAAAAGTGTTTTTTTAATTTGAGAGATATAAGGTAAAGAATTTTTCTATTTCATCCGCTGATGGTTGTTTTAAAGGCCTGACTAATCTGAAACCGGCAAAAGGGGCGTCCGTCAACCACCATTTGCTTTTTGGTATTTGCGGATCACGTTTATTCCATTCAGGTAACCATTTCGTTCTGTTCGCACAACGAAGTTCGGTTGCTTCGTCAACATAAGAGCCACCTTTTAAAAGTCGTGGATGACGACTTGTTGGTTTTAATTCAGGATCAGCACTCACATCTTTCATTTTGGCAAAATAATTTTCATCATACTGGTCCATTACCCATTCACTAACATTCCCCAACATATCATGTAAGCCAAAGGCATTTGGTTGCAATTGCCCGACCTTATGATAGGCAGCGTTACTGTTTTTTTTATACCATGCATATTTTTCAAGATCGTTTTCATTATTTCCAAAAGAATAAGTTGGATGAATTTCCTGCACGGCATGCATATTCCCATTCTGCTTCAGTTGGCAAGCGATAAAAAATTCCCGTTTTATTATATAGCCACCTGCAATACATCACTGCTGTTCTTTGTTGCATGCTGTTTACGGGAAAACCACCTTCACGACCCATGTCCCAACTAAGATCGATGTATTGAGGACTTGGTCTTGTGATGGCATCCGCTCCTAAATTCTGGCTGGTGTTGGCATCTTTAAAAAAAACATCAAACTCATCATGTGTCACTTCATAAACTCCCATCCAAAATTGAGTAATAGAAAAAGTTTTTTGCGGGCCTTCATCTATATCTCTGCCTTTTTCATTTTCCGGGCTTCCCATTATAAAACTTCCGCCTTTGATGGGAGTCATTTTAAATTTTAGTGTTGAGCCTGGAATTGATTGTTCGTATGCTTTGAATGAAGTATCAGTTTGAGATAATGCTTTTTGGGAAAGTATATAAAGTATAAAAAGTATATATAGTTTTCTATTCATTTGGCCCGGCAATTTAACAAAGTTCATGGTTGTTTCATTTGAAAATACTTGTCAAAGCTTTTTGATTTATAGATCGTGATCTTTTCGTCTTTCAATGTTGCAATAAGTATTGCCGCATGTTCTTTTTTTGCTAATGCCAACGCCTTTTTTATGGGAAGAATGCTACAGGCTGTTGCGAGCCAATCAGCATCGGCACCATATTTTGTAATAACAGTTACATTGCGTTGCGAAGTAACACCATGACCTGTTCGTGGATCAATAATATGGGAATATTTTATTCCATTATGAATTGTGTAACGATAAACATCTCCTGAAGTAGAAACGGCAAAATTTTTTAGCTCCAGTTTTTTATCCCAGATCTCATTTTCATTTTCCGGCAGATTGATACCAATGGTCCAGCCACCTTTTCCAGGAGGTGCATCACTCATAACGATATCGCCACTTGCATCAACTAATGCTATGTTGATGTTTTTAGTTTTTAAAAAATCAATTACTCTTTGTGCAGCATAACCGGGTACAATGCCTCCGAAGTCAAAGCGAATTCCCGGTTTTTTAAATGAAATTGTTTTTGATCTTTCATTGATAATTAAGATTTTTGAAGCCAGTTAGATCCTTTGCTGCTTTTACTTCTGCTTCTGATGGGAACCTGTTTTCCTTTTTTGCTTTTCTCCATAATTGTGTTAATGCTCCAATTGTGATGTCAAATGTTTTACCCGATCTTTTCCAGGCATCTTTTGATCTTATGATCATTGAAAGTAATTCATCAGAAACTTTTATATCTGTTTGATTTGTTTGTAAAGCAAGTTTGCCGACTTCGCTTTCAGAACTATAATCACTGAAAATATTATTGAGATGAATCAACAATTAAAAAACATTCTTTTGCTAGGACTGCATGCTTCAGTAGAATCTGTATGATAAAAAATAATATTGAACGACGAACCCATCTTGTTCTCTGAAAATTCAAATCTTTTCAGTTGGGCTGAAAGAGTAAATGGAAATAACAAAAGAAAAATCAATCGCAACATGAACGGGATGTCTTACATTTAAGCTCTCAAGATAAAAGTTTATGGAACGCAGAAAATTTATCCGCAATAGTTTTTTATCCGGCGCAGCTGTGGTAACAACAAGTCAATCGTTTGCAGGAAAGAAAAATGAAATTTCCTTAACAGAAAACAAACCATTCAATCTTGATTATGCCATCCATGATGGCATGTTCAAGAATCATGCTGGTGATAATTTTTTGGACCAGATACAATTTGCTTATGACAATGGTTTTCGCTCAGTTGAAGATAATGGCATGAGGGGCCGTGATGCAGATATGCAAAAAAAGATCGGCGAAAAGTTGGCAAAGCTGAATATGAAGATGGGTGTTTTTGTTGCCCATGATATTGACTGGCAAAAACCATCACTTACCTCGAACGATAAAGCGATACAGGAAAAATTTCTTTCACAGATCAAAGAATCTGTAGAAGTAGCTAAGCGTTGTAATGCAAAATGGATGGTAGTGGTACCCGGAATTATCAGTTACAATGTGAACATTGCTTATCAAAAAGCAAGAGTGATGGATACATTACGTAAGGCGGCAGATATTCTTGCCCCGCATAACCTTACATTTTTATTGGAGCCATTGAACTTCCGTGATCATCCAAGCCAGGTGCTGCCTGATATTCCCAATATTTATGAAATGGTAAAGTCGATCAACAGCCCTGCATGTAAAATGCTTTTTGATATTTATCATGTGCAGATCCATACAGGTAATATCATTCCCAATATTGACCTGGCATGGGATGAAACTGTTTATGTTCAGTTGGGCGATAACCCCGGCCGTAAAGAACCAACAACCGGAGAGATCAATTATAAAAATATTTTCCGTCATCTTGATAGCAAAGGATACAAAGGCCTGTTAGGTATGGAACATGGAAATTCCATAGCGGGCAAGGAAGGAGAGTTGGCTTTAATAAAAGCTTACAGAGAAGTGGATTCTTTTAAATAAGGTTTATTAGTCTAACCTTACATCATAAAACTTATAGCCTTTGAGTTCATAGGTAGATAAAACAGTTTGTGCTGACAATGCTTCTTTGATCCCCGGAACAAGGTCTTCCATTTCTAGTCCTAAAAATGTCATTGCCTGTCCGCAAACAATAATTTTAGCCCCGAAATTTTGCAGATCTTTTATCATCGTGATATTGGGATTATCGATCCCATATTTTCTTTTATACTTTTCATTGTTAAGAAAAGCAAACAGAGCACCCGCATGAACGATCACGACCAGGTCAATATTTTTCTGAGGAACACCAGCAGCTACATGTAAATTCACTTTACGGGCAACCTCACCTATTCCTCCGTTAATTTCATTTTTAGCAGTTTTCTCCTGGCCTTCTGCTGCAAATCCAGTTAGCTCCATTAATAACTTATATTTCATTTTTGTATCCGCCAGCTCTGTAACATTTTGCACAGGAGCCACGCCGGCCCAGTTATAACCTTTGATCGCCGGGAACATCATTTGGTATTTGGGGTCACTGGTATAGGTTGACATCAACGGGTGTATTTTGCCATACACCGAATATGCAAGGTATTTATCAAGAAGCGACTGTGCATCTTCGTTAGTGAGGCTATCGGTTTTATTTTTTTTAAACTTTTCTGTAAACTCAGTATAATCTTTTTTGGATTGAGTGACAACCGAAGTATCAAAAAATGCAGCAGAAACTTTTTTTCTGAAAGATAATTGGTTGTAGGCTGTTGAATATTCGTGTTTAAATGCCTGGTTAAATGATCCTGGGTTTTCTTTTTCTTTGATCATGGCGAGATCATAACTTCTGAGTGCCATTTCACCTGAGTTGTCGTCATTTTTTTTCCTAATAGAATCAATTGCGGAAAGAGAGCTTTTAAAATTATGCGCTAATGCATTGTAATCGGCTTGTTTTTGCCAATCTTTCTTATTGTCTGCAGAAAAATTATTGATAACCTTCTCTGCAAGAGATGATATGGCTTTATCTAAAGCGACAGGGTCATTATAAAGAGCAGCAGGGAAATAAAATTTCTGATTAGATGCCGTGCTATCTTCTGGTTTCGGCTGCCCAAAAGATGCGATTGCACAAGTGCAGCAAAGCATGATCGTAAAAAATAATTGTCTCATAATTAGGTGTTGTGAGGTGGAATAAGATTTGAGGTCAGTAAAAATTATACTTTGAATATACAGATTCCAAGTAGAAATTCAGGTGAAATATATAAGTGCAAAATTTAATGACATTTAAAATAATCAAACGGCTCTTTGCAATCATCACATTGATATAATGCTTTGCAGGCAGTGGATGCCAAATTCACTGATACGATGTGTATGATAGGAATTACAATGCGGACATTGAACAGCTTCATGCTGCTGCAAATAATTTCTGATCACAAACCTGTTGCTTAGGATTGGGCGGAGCAATCCCGTATTCTTTTAATTTTCTTTTTCCTTCTTCACTCATCCAGTCTGTTGTCCAGGCCGGAGAAAGAACTGGTGTGACTTTTACTTTTTTAAAACCATAGTGTAGCTAATTGCATTTTTATATTCATCGTGATCATATCCATGGCAGGACAACCGGTATAAGTTGGAGTAATGATAACTTCAAATTCATCATCATTCATTTTTACATCTCTCACAATGCCAAGATCAATAATCGACAATACAGGTACTTCCGGATCGTTAATCTCTTCCAGGTATGCATAAATCGCTTTTTTATCTATTGTACGTACTGTCATAACATCTTCTACCATTCACAACCGGGATAAGTTCTTTGCATATATTGTAATTCAGTAAAAATATATACCAAGATGTTCAGTATGTTTTCCTTCTTTACCACCCGTCTTGCATAAATGCAGTTTCCAGGAACAGCTAATGTTGCTTCGTCAAATATTTCATTCACTTTTTCATCCATGGTTCTTTCAATTTTGAAACGTCAACTCCTATTCCATCACTCGCAACTCGTTGCTCATAGCTCGCAGGCTTCAAACAATTCTCCTGTATATCTCCATAATTCATCAATCGCTTTTAGCATCCGCTGATGACTTTCTTCTGTTCCATCACCTAATCGTATTACCCATTCACTGCTCCAGCGAAGATGATAAGTAACTTCTTTCAATGATTTTTCCGCAATAGCAGCAAGTTGTTCATCCTTGCTATTTTGTAATTGCTGAAATAATAAATATTGATATTGACTGAAAAAAAATTGCCGGAGAATTGTTTGTGCCCAATCGCCATTGGGTTGTTCAACCAGCAAACAGTTTTTAAATTCTCTTTCTTTTCTCAAATAAGCCAATGAATCTTCTGAGCCTCCCTGCCCCCGAAGGGGGGTTTCAACTCGATAATTCAGTCTGTTTATTAAATGAGCAGCATACTGATAAAAATTTCTTGCTTGCCCGATCAGATCAAGAGAAATATTGGTGATGGCAATATCCTGTTCCAGCACAGGACCATGTCCGCACCATTCACTGTTACGTTGACCGAGGATGAGTGAATTATCGGCAAAATGAAGCGTATAATCTAATTAAAAAATTATCCATTAGTTCAATTATCAGTTTAATGAGTCTACATCTGGTTCACTTCATCAGGCAGATCATAAAAAGTTGGATGACGATAAATTTTATCAATAGCCGGTTCATACAATTCTCCCGCTTCTTCAGGATTGGAAGCATGAATATATTTTGATTTCCACCACCCAAATACTTACACCTTCCATTCTTCTTGTATAAACATCTCTTGCATTTTCAATCGCCATTTGTGCATCGGCCGCATGCAGACTGCCTACATGTTTATGATCAAGGCCTTGTTTGCTTCGGATAAAAACTTCCCAGAGCGGCCAATCAGCTCCTCTGCCTCCGAAGGGGGTCTTGGAAGAGTCTGATATTTCGCCACCTGCTTTATCTTCAGGAATATCTCCGTAATAAAATTTTCTTAAATAATTTTTCATTATTAATTTTTAATTCATTATTATTAAGCAGCTTTGCTGCGCTTCGATCTTTTCTCAGCATAAGCCGCTGCGGCTTCTCTCACCCATTCACCTTCTTCCCATGCTTTTTTTCTTGCCTCCAATCTTTCTTTATTGCAGGGGCCATTTCCTTTTACTACATTCCAGAATTCATCCCAGTTTATTTCGCCAAAATCATAATGCTTTCTTTCTTCATTCCATTTCAATTTATCATCCGGCAATTTCATTCCTAAAACTTTTACCTGTTCTGCACACATATCAACAAAATTTTGCCGCAGTTCATCATTCGTTTTTCTTTTTATTTTCCATTTCATACTTTGCTCACTGTTGGTGCTTTCACTGTCTTTCGGACCAAACATCATCAGCGATGGCCACCACCAGCGGTTGATCGCATCCTGGCACATTTCTTTTTGTTCTTCAGTTCCTTTGCTTAATACCAATAAAATTTCAAACCCCTGGCGCTGATGAAAACTTTCTTCTTTACAGATCCTTACCATTGCTCTTGCATAAGGTCCATAAGAAGTTCTTGTCAGCATTACCTGGTTCATGATCGCTGCACCATCAACCAACCAACCAATAGCTCCCATATCAGCCCATGTTAATGTTGGATAATTAAAAATGGAAGAATATTTTGCTTTACCACTGTGCAGATCATTGATCGTTTCTTCTCTTGTGATCCCTAATGTTTCGCAGGCAGAATATAAATACAAACCATGACCGGCTTCGTCCTGTACTTTGGCAATCAGGATTGCTTTTCTTTTTAATGAAGGTGCTCTTGATGATCCAGTTGCCTTCTGGCAACATGCCCACTATTTCACTATGTGCATGCTGGCTTATCTGCCGGATATTTGTTTTGCGATATGCATCCGGCATCCAGTCTTTAGGTTCGATCTTTATTTCGTCATCTATTTTTTGTTGAAATATTTTTTCAAGATCATGCATCTGCATTTCCATGGATTTAGAAAGCAAATCTAACGAAAACCAACGGGTGTTAGTTTATGATTATTGTCATTTTATATCAAAATCAACAACCACCTTTTCAGTTTTAGGATGGCTTTGACAGGTAAGTATATAGCCTTGTTCCACTTCTTCATGCTCCAATCCCCAATGCACATCCATTTCCACTTCACCTTCTGTAAGTTTTGCCTTGCAGGTGCAACACATGCCTCCTTTGCAGGCAAAAGGAAGATCGGCTCCTTCCTTTAATGCGGCATCAAGAATTGTTGTATCACTGTTCAAGGAAAGATCAAAATCAAAACTTCTTCCATCAACCTTTACAGTGATCAAACTTTTTGGTCCGTCACTACTTGATTCTTGTTCCTTGTTCCTTGTTCCTTGTTTCTTCTGCCCCGATGTGGTGAAGAGTTCAAAATGGATCTTCTTCTCAGTTATTTCTTTTTGCTCTAAAAAATTCTTTACACAAAAGATCATTTCTTCAGGACCACAAATAAATATTTCGTCCATCTTTTTATAATCGATCAGCTTTTCTAATTCGGTAAGCTTACCAATATCTATCCTGCCAAAGTTGATCGGGGTTTCCGTTCTTTCGCGACTAAGAATATTTATGAAGCTAAAGCGATCAATGAATTTATTTTTTAATCCTTCCAGTTCTTCAAAAAAGATAATAGAGCTTCGGCTGCGATTTCCATATACTAATGTGAATGTGCTTTGCGGCTCTGTTCTTAAAGCTGTTTTTATGATCGATATGACCGGAGTAATCCCGCTACCGGCTGCAAAAGCGAGATAATTTTTTTTATTCGAAGGATCCAGTTCCGTATTAAATTTACCTACGGGTTCCATCACATCCAGGAGATCACCTTCTTTTAGATTATCATTTGCAAAAGAAGAGAACAAGCCACCCTCTACTTTTTTAATTGCAACCTTCCATTTTTTATCAAGTGGTGAACTGCAGAGAGAATAAGTTCTTCTGACCTCTTCGCCAAACAGGTTAGTTCTCATGGTGAGACTTTGGCCTTGCTTAAATTGAAAAGAGTTTGATAACGATTCCGGGATCTCAAATTCCACCGAGACACACTGATCTGTTTCCTTATTGATTTTTTTTATTCGGAGCGGATAAAAATGAATGGACATATTCTATTTTCTCAATCCATCTACCATTATTAAAACCATATTGTCTTCCAGGTCTTTTGCACTGATCTTGGCGGTGGAGCGATGCCAGCTTTCAATACCATTTACTGAATGAAGCATTATAAGTACAGCCGTAGGCGCATCGATCTTTTTGATCTCATTTTTTGAAATACCCTCTTCAATGATAGCAGCAAAACGTTTGCGATAGCTGCGGCGTTGGTTATGAAAATTGGAAAGATAGGGTTCGTCAAGATGTTTCCATTCACGATCACAAACGATCACCTCTTCAAATGTTTCGATCATTTGTTTGATGTGAAAACGAAGAAGTGTTTCAATCTTTTTGATCGTGCCCTGGTTGCCGGATTCCAGTTCATCCATAAAAATGGTAAAACGGTTGGCAACATCAAAACAAATACTTTCCAGCATTTCATTCTTGGAACGAATGTGATTGTACAAACTGGCCGCTTCGATGCCAACTGTTTCAGCAAGATCACGCATTGAGGTGGCTGCGAATCCTTTTTCGCGGAACATTTGCGCCGCTTTTTTCAGAATGAATTCTTTTTTAGAAGCTTTTTTCCTGGTTGCTTTCATAATAAATCAAAGATAAGTTCTATTAACAAATGTAAGTTGAAAATGTAAACATAAAAACCTGTAGGTTTGCGGCCGTAAAGAAAGGAAGTCTTATGGTCAAATTGCATGATTAAAGTTTGATTTGTATGACCCAGGGACCATTAAATCCGAAATCTAAAATCGTAAATCTAAAATCAGATGTCTCTTATCGTAGTTGGCTCAATGGCCTTTGATGCAATAGAAACTCCCTTTGGTAAAAGCGATAAAATAATTGGTGGCGCTGCCACTTATATAGCATGGAGTGCTTCCAATTTTACACGTCCAGTAAAACAGATCTCCGTTATCGGCGGCGATTTTCCCAAAGAAGAATTGAAAATGTTAGAGGCACGGGGCGTAATGATGGATGGTGTACAGATAAAAGAAAATGAAAAATCTTTTTTCTGGAGCGGCCGGTATCATCTTGACATGAATACCCGTGATACATTAGAAACACAATTGAATGTGCTTGGAAGTTTCAAACCTGTAGTGCCGGATAATTACCAGGATTGTGAATTTTTAATGTTGGGCAATTTGCTTCCATCTGTTCAGTTGTCGGTCATTAACCAATTAAAAAATAAACCAAAGTTGGTGGTTCTTGATACAATGAATTTCTGGATGGATACCGCGATGTCTGATCTTGAAAAAGTTTTAAAGAAAGTTGATGTGTTGTTGGTGAATGATGCAGAAGCAAGGCAACTGAGTAGTCAATATTCACTGGTAAGTGCAGCGAAAGCCATTATGGAAATGGGGCCAAAATATCTTATTATAAAAAAAGGCGAGCATGGCGCCTTATTGTTTTACGAGGAACAAGTATTTTTTGCTCCTGCTCTTCCACTTGAAGTAGTGTTTGACCCAACGGGAGCCGGCGATACTTTTGCAGGTGGCTTCATTGGTCATCTTGCCCGTACAAAAGATATCAGTTTTGAAAATATGAAAGCGGCGATCATTGTCGGCAGCGCCATGGCAAGTTTTTGTGTGGAGAAATTCGGCACACTACGATTGAAGGAATTAAAAAGAGAAGATATCGATAACCGGATCCAGCAATTTAAAGATTTGACAAAGTTTGAGATCAACCTGGATAATCATTGGGATTGACGAAAACAAAAAGAGTTAATTGAGCTGACGTGCCAATACTACAACATTTTTAAAGCTCTCTTTTTTACCGTTAAGGTTAAAAATTTCGGTAAATACAATATAAGTGCCTACAGGCAGTTTTAATTTTTTATCATCGAGGCCATCCCATATCCAGTATCCCTGCAAACCAAGTGTTCCATTTTTTACAAGATTACGAACCGGTCTTCCATTGGCATCATAAATAGTAATATTGGCGATATATCCCGGCTCAGTTGTTTTGTATTGAATAGTAGCAATATCATCCCGGCCATCATTATCAGGAGAAAAAACTTTTGGCGTTACATCAATGGTAGCATTTATACTTTGTAATAATTTATACTGTGAGTTTTTATATGTTGGTGTTCCATAACCTGCTGTTGATGCTGCGGAATGCCAGTTAGTCGCTTCCTGAGAAACTCCATCGGGATCAATTCTTTCTAATGATACACCATCAGGATTAGCGATCAAAGCAAATTGCCAATCATCTAAATATTTTACTTCATCAACAACTGCGCCCTGGAGATTTAGCAGGATCACATCACCTTTATCATCCGGAAATGAAGGCATCGTTGAAACAACAAAGACTGCATCAGGATTTTGTACCATGTAATTCAAAGGAAGGTTAACGGCATCTTCAGTTGCTACAATATAATCACCGGGAAAAATATAATAAGGTGTTGTTGATATAAGTTTTGCTGAACTAATGACGCCACTGCTGTTCCTGTTTGCAACATAAAGTTTACTTGCATCCAATATCTTATTGCTGCGATTATAAAACTCTATATAATCACTTGCACCGCTTTTAGGATCAAATAAAATTTCATTGATCACCATTTCCATTACTGCTGCATCAACAGGCAAACCGATCTTTACTTTGTTTTTTGAGCCAATGGAATTATTCTTACAATCGGTTACATTATTTACTGTGATATTATAAACAGTATTTGCCTGCATCGCAGTTGTCAAACTCAATTGAACTTTATCAAATAGTGGAGAAATTGAAATGGCAGATTGAATGCTTAGGCCACCATCAATAGAATAATTCGCAACAGTAGCTCCTTTCAAACTATCAACTGGTTCATCAAATACTATAACGATATTCAGATTATCGATCGCATAAGCATTTTTTATCGATGGTACTGATTGGTCACTATTAACAGCGTCAACAGCGTTTTTTATTCCGGGACTTCCGCCTCTTGTATCTGTACTTGCTTTCCAATTACTAATACCTGAGCATGGATTTTTTGTATCGATCATTTCCAGTGTCCAGCCTCCATCACTCTTTACGGCATTCTGATACCATGATAAAGAGTAACTGACTGCATGGATAGTTAAGCCAGTATTGCTTTTCAAATAAAGTTGGTCGCCATCATTATCAAGAGATGGAAAACTGGTAACGGAGATCACTTTTCCATAAACTTGCATAGCTGCAACAGCGCTACCGGTGCAAACGATCACGAAACTATCGGGTTGCAAAATAAAACTGGGCATCGGTCCGCTTTGTCCTGTTGCATCACCAATTCTCCAGTTTTGCAGATTTATGGGATTAGCCGAAACATTTTTTAGTTCGATCCATTCATTATTAGGTAAACCTATTTGTGGCGTTTGATCAGCCATTATCTCGTCAATCACAACGTCATAACGGTTCTGTGACAGTAAGCATAAAGGAGAGAAAAACAGGACAACGAACAATTTTCTCAAAAGCATTTTTCAAATTAATGAATCCATGTCAAATAAACGTTAGTGGCATAATTAATTTTATCTAAGATTTGGGATGAAAAGTTTTCAAACCTATCTTTGCATGCCCTCCGAAATTTTAATGCAGGCGGGCGGCTCAGCATGACAAATAAGAAACATACAAAACGCACAATGAAACAATCCGCCTGAGGCGGAAGGTTTACAGCGTTATGTATGTGATCATATAATAAAAGCTTGAAGCCTTCCAAACGGAAGGCTTTATTTTTTGCCCCCAGTCCCCTAAAGGGGTGTGAGCAGTACTTATATCTTAATTATTAAATTTTAAAATGCATAAATGAAAGTTGCAGTAGTCGGGGCCACAGGATTGGTTGGCACCAAAATGTTACAGGTTCTTGCGGAAAGAAATTTTCCGGTAACTGAATTAATTCCAGTTGCATCAGAAAGATCAGGTTGGTAAAGAAGTAGAATTTAAAGGAAAGAAATATAAAGTAGTTAGCATGACTGATGCAATTGCAGCCAAACCAGCCGTTGCTATTTTTTCTGCAGGTGGAAGCACTTCATTGGAATGGGCGCCAAAATTTGCTGAAGCAGGCATTACTGTTATTGATAATTCATCGCATGGAGAATGGATCCAACAAAACCATTGATTGTTCCCGAGATCAATGCAGATATTTTGACAAAGAATGATAAGATCATTGCGAATCCAAATTGTTCCACTATTCAAATGGTTGTTGCATTGAATCCATTGCATAAAAAATATAAAGCAAACAGGATTGTTGTAACCACTTATCAAAGTGTAACCGGTACTGGCAAAAAAGCTGTTGACTCAATTGATGGAATGAAAGAGATAAAGCGTGAAAGGTTGAATGGCGAATACGAAATGGCTTATAAATATCCAATTGACCTGAATGTAATTCCGCAGATCGATGTGTTTCTTGATAATGGTTATACCAAAGAAGAAATGAAAATGGTGAATGAAACAAAAAAGATCATGCGGGATGATTCAATTCGTGTTACGGCAACTACAGTTCGTATTCCTGTAATGGGCGGACATAGTGAAGCGTGAATGTGGAATTTGAAAATGACTTTGATCTTGAATGAAATAAAATCATTGTTGCAATCTGCACCGGGAGTTGTGTTAGTAGATGATCCTTCAACACAACAATATCCTATGCCGATGGATGCACATGAAAAAGATGAAGTGTTTGTGGGAAGATTAAGAAGAGATGAAACACAACCAAAAACATTGAACATGTGGGTAGTTTCAGATAATCTTCGAAAAGGTGCTGCTACTAATGCTGTACAGATTGCTGAGTATTTACTGCAAAAAGGATTATTGTAAATAAAAAACAAGCCCCGATTTTATCGGGGCTTTTCAATTATCTTTTTTTTCTTTTTTCTTTGTAAGGAAAATTCTCACCAAAATCATCCGTGATCCATTCAACGATCACATTGGCAGGTGTATCATAATCAGTTGATCGTTTATAATTATCATTCCATAAAGTTTGGTTATCGCTAAGCAAATTACAGGAAGCATAAATATCATACGTTTTACCAACTGAACTCGGAACCGGTACTTTTGAACCAATACCAGTTTTATATATAACTTGTCTTGCCACACCAACACCATAAGAAGCTTCATCGCTCATGTAACGTTGTTTGCGAATATTCATCCTGATAACTGAATTAACTCCTAATAGTTTTGCTAACTCATTATCATCTCTCGTCCAGCTGTCACGAACAGAGATATTGTTTTGCTCAAGTATTTTGAGTGTAGTGTTTATGTCCTGGAAGTTTACAGTAGTAATATATTTCTTTGTATTTGCATGATTCAAAATGCTGTTCATTAACGCATATTGAAAATCGATGCTTTCTCTTTCCTCTGCTTTTGCAATATCGTCAGGTGATAAGTTCTTTGGTTGTTTACCGGAAAAAGTAACTTCAGCAGGAAGAATAGCCACCACTTTGTGGTTTTCTGTTTTTTCTTCAAAATTACTTGCCGTGTAATACTTATTGCTACAGGAAAACAAGAAAAGGATGAAAATGGCAATAAAGCCTGGAAGTAGATTTTTTTTCATAACGGGTAGGTTTTAGATACAATATATAACAACGATAATGCCTGTCTGAGTAGTATCGCAGCCGTTTAACTTTTCTCTTTGTTATTAAAAGTTAATAGGAGAAACCCGATAGTGGATCTACTTTATAAAAGGATAAACCCGAACATAATCTATTTCCATTGTGGCGGGAAAGATAGTATCATCAACTCCTTGTGCTCCTCCCCAGTTTCCTCCGACAGCAATATTCAGAAGCAGGTGAAATATTTTATCAAAAGGCCACGTGGCAGAACCGGCGCCATTATTTAAGTATTCAAAAATTTTTTCGTTATCAAAATACCCGCGAATGCCATAAGGTGTCCAATCCAAGCGATAAAGATGAAAATCATCAGTAGCGCCGCCTATATATTTACCAGCGCCTTTGCCATTTGCTCCGTAAAATGTCTGTGCATGGAGTGTAAAGTGAACATTGTTCAGATCATATCCTACATGTTCCATTATATCTATTTCACCGCTGTTGGGCCAACCTCCGTATGCATTATCGGTCGGAAGCATCCATATAGCTGGCCATGTGCCTCTTCCTTTCGGAAGTTTTGCTTTTACTTCAATTCTACCATATATCCAATCACCTTTATTTTTCGAGATCATTCTTGCTGATGTGTAGTTTTTACCACTCTGAAATTCTTTTCTTGCTTCGATCTTTAAAATACCACCGTTAACAGCCGTGTTTAATCCATTGGTATAATATTGTAATTCGTTATTGCCCCACCCTGTTCCTCCTATATCATATCCCCATTTGGTTGCATCAGGAGCTCCGTCCGTATTAAATTCATCACTCCAGGAAGGATTGCTTTCAAATTTCCACTCAAAAGTTGTCGGTGTCGAAGTAATACCATTACCATCAGGATTATCTTCTTTTTTGCATGAAAAAAGAGAAACAATCATGAACAGATATAGAATATAATATGTCTGTTTTTTCACAACCCGAAGTTAATCGATATAATTTCTTTAAACAATAAATCAATATCTCCAGCTAGTGAGATCTGCACCTTGCGGGGCTCTACTTTTTACTTCTTCTGCCCATTTCGGTATAAACATTTGATGATAACGCAAACGACTTATCCAGATCGGGTTATTATGATCGCCATTCCAGCAATGCTCAGCCCTGTCTCCATAATCAACTTCACAATTACATTTTGGGTTTTCTAATTTCTTGATCATCTCTTCAGCAGTATATACAGCATTGTTCAAATAATAATTATCCATATCGCCAACATAGATATGAATTTTACCGGCAAGTTTGTTCCCGATCTTCGGCCAGTCACGTTGGATAATATGAGCAAGGTCAAAATTTTCTTTCCAGTATGCTGCCACTTGCTTATTTATTTTGCCATTGTATTTATCAAAAATTCTTTCAGGATAACCATCTTTTCCTACGGGAGAAAAAACAGCTTCCCAAATATCCCATTGGTCTCCGCTACGGCTTTTTGTACCTATTGCCAATTCACGGTGATTCATATCTTGTATCATGGTATTTACATGACCTAAATAATCTCTATGACCGGGCCTCGCAACTTTTCTAAATGGTCCCTCCCTGTAATAAGCATTTGAATCGTTATAAATATCGATCGTGGTATAATGATGAAAGTCGATAGGATCAGGACAAGCAGCATAACAACCATTGTATTGATCAGGATAAAAAACCTGTGCTGCCAAAACTTCCCATCCGCCCGTGCTTCCGCCATACATAAATCTTGCCCAGCCCTGCCCGATACCACGAAAACGTTTTTCAATTTCAGGTATCAATTCATAAGTAATGGCATCACCATAAGGACCAAGATTTGCTGAGTTCACTGCATAAGAATCATCATAATAAGGATTGGCATGTTGTATTTCTATTGCGATCACTCTTGGAAAATTTGGACCTGTCCATAGCTTATAAAAATTATACGCTTCCTGCTGAACAATTTTATTATAACCAACCAGGTTATGAAATCTTGCATTGGTGTCTGGTTTTAAATTTTCATCCGGGGGTATTGTTCTCCACCCACCGAAATCACCTGGAAAATGTCCATGAAAAATTGCCAAAGGATATTTTACGTCGGGATGAGTATCCCAACCTTCTGGTAATAAAATATGTACACCAAGGAACATAGGTCTTCCCCAAAACTCTGTGAGCAGCTTGCTTTGAATTTTTATATGCTTGATATATTTCGTGTCTTCAGGTTCTTTTATCGGAGGAATTATTTTAGTGAGAGTTACATTGTGAAGGATCTTTGTTTTAGGATCGAATTTTATTTTCATCGGAACAGAATAAAAATTTCCCGGCGCTGAATTCCAATGTTGTCCTTCGCCTCTGTCCATTGGCAATTTCACAACATGGCCGTCTTTGCGATGAAATGTTTCATAAATATGAAATACAGCTTGTATGTTGTATTCACCTGCTGGTATATCAGAAATTTTTTCAATAGGATAACCAAAAGCATTTACTGAGATCATTTTTGTTGTACCCGGTTGCCAGTTCTCTACATCTACTCCAAAAATTTGTTGTGTAGTTGGTGCATCATTTATCTGTTCACGGGGTTCGCCTGAAAACTTTGTAGAAAAGATCAAAAGCAATCTTCCATCAACCGGTTTCTTGCTTATTGTATCCGGAAGTTTGATAGAAATACTTTGCGAAAAAGAAATGATTGTAAAGAAAAAAGAAGCAGTGATAAAAATAATCTTTTTCATTAGTAACAATTTAACTGAGTGATTCATTGATAAATTCAATAAGCGGCTGTAACGCTTCAAATGCTATTGTTGTTTTTTTGACAAGGTCTTTTGAAGTAAGATCCGGATCTTTTAAAGGTGCCATGGAAACAAAACTTTTCATTTTTAAATATTCTGCCGCCGGATTGGTGGGTTCATAACCTTTCGGCACACGGCTAAGAACATATTCTGCTATCATGTGAAAGATCTTTGTAAACAGCTTTGAATTTTTTTGAAGTGATGATCTTTTTAAACGCATCAAGATTGTAATCGATCTCTTGTCTTACTTTATTTAATTCAGGAGGCATCGGCATCCATAATCCTCCACCAACAAAACATTGTCCGGGCTCACAATGAAAATAATATCCTGCAAACACAGATTTTTTTCCTCCGCGGTTTATGTAGGCACCCATGTTTGTTTTGTAAGGAGATTTATCTTTTGAAAAACGTACATCGCGGTTGATGCGGAACATACAATCTTTCGCCACAATAGATTTTATGGTAGGATCACTTTTACTGTGTTTATCAATGACGGTTTGAATGAAGGTTGCAAAATCGACTCTTTGCTTCCTCATATTCTTTTCTATGTGCATCAAACCAGGGTTTGTTGTTATTCTTCTTTAGGTCTTTTAGAAATTTTAAGGTCGCAGGCTTTAGCATGATTTTTTATTTTTTACCGATCATTTTTAGAAACTCATCTTCTGAAATGATTTTTACTGAATTTATTTTTTTTGCTTTTTCTAATTTACTTCCGGCATCTTCACCTACAACAAGGTAATTTAATTTACTGCTTACACCGCCAAGGATCTGTCCGCCATTTTCTTCTACCATTGCTTCTGCTTCACTTCTTTTTAATGTTGGCAATGTGCCGGTAAATAAAAATGATTGGCCGGAAAGATTTCCACCAGCAGTGACATGCTCTTTCTTTTCATTTTTTAATTTCAATCCCAGCTTTTCTAATTGCTGAAGCATTTTAATATTATCCTTGTTACGGAAGAAATGATAAATGCTTCCGCCAACCTTTGGTCCTATGTCTTCAAGATTTTGCAGATCTTCCAATGAATAATTTTGGAGATCGGGTAAATAATTTACTGAACGAGCCAGTGTCTTTGCAGTCGTTTCTCCAACAAAGCGAATCCCCAAAGCATAAATAAGCCGGTGCAATGGTTGACTCTTAGAATTGCTGATTGCTGTTTGCAAATTGGTGATCGACTTTTCACCAAAACCTTCCAGCTCGGAAATTTTTTTATAATTGAGTTCATAAAGACCGGGAACATCATTTAAAAAACCTAGCTCATAGAACTTCCGAACATTCGCATCTCCAAACCCGCGGATATCCATTGCATCTTTACTTGTAAAATGAATGATGCGTTCAACAACTTGTGCAGGGCATTCAATATTTACGCAGCGCCACACTGCTTCATCTTCTTCTTTAAATAATTTGCTTTTGCAAACAGGACATTGATCAGGAAAATGAATTTTCTTTTCCTTGCCGTTTCTTACTTCGGGTAATGATTTTACAATTTGAGGAATTACATCACCGGCTCTTTCGATCAATACTGAATCACCAATGCGCAGATCTTTTTCCTTTATGTAGTCTTCATTATGAATAGAAATGCTGCTGACAGTAACACCTCCAATTCCGACAGGTTCCAGTTTTGCAACAGGAGTTACAGCACCGGTTCTTCCAACCTGGAATTCTATTCCAAGTAATTTAGTGGTTGCCTGCCGTGCTTTGAACTTGCATGCAATGGCCCAGCGTGGATGATGCGATGTCATTCCTAATTTATCCTGCAATGCCAGGTCATTTACTTTGATCACCATCCCGTCAATTTCATAAGGAAGATCATCACGCATTTCTTCAAACTCATTACAATATTTTATTACTGCTTCAATTCCTTTTAAAACTTTTTTTTCTTTTTGCGGACTGCGAAACCCAAGTTCCCAAAGTATTTCAAGCGACCCGGAATGCTGATCAAGTTCTTTAGCTGCCTTTTTACCACGCAGTGTTGTAAAATAACTGATGTGATAAACGAATGCTTCCAAACTTCTTTTTCCAACTTCTTTTGGATCTTTTATTCGCAATGTTCCTGCTGATGCATTTCTTGGATTTGCCAATGGCGGCAATCCTTGCTCCATCAACTGCTCATTATACTTTTTAAAATTATTTTTATTAATTAGCACCTCACCTCTTATTTCCACTTGTTGCAATCCATACGCAGAAAATTTTGCAGAAAGAGGAATACTTTTTATTTGTTTAATGTTGGTTGTGATCTCATCTCCTTCTACACCATCGCCACGGGTGGCACCACGAACTAAAAGGTCATTTTCATAAATAAGAGAAATACTTGCGCCATCGAATTTTGGTTCTACACAATATTCAATTTTATTTTCGCCGGTTAACTCTCTTGCTTTTCTATCAAAGTCAATTAAGTCATCAGTATTATAAGAGTTGCTTAAGGAAAGCATTGGTACTAGATGCTGAACCGTTGGAAAATCTTTTGTAAGGCCTTTTGCAACCCGTTGTGTTGGTGAATCGGCGGTTATCAGTTTGGGATTTTCTGCTTCAATTTTTTCCAGGGCTTTATAAAGCTGATCATATTCAAAATCAGAAATGAGCGGATCGTTTAATATATAATAACGGTATTCATGAAAGCGTAAAGCATCACGAAGTGATTCAAGGTCTTTTATGCCAATATCCTTTTTCTTAATTAGGGAAGTAGTATCTGCCTGTAGCTTTTTCGATTGGTCTTTGCTATACATTGCTGAAAGTTAAGACAGTAAAAATAATTTTTTAAACGAGGAAATCAGGCCATGAAAAAATATAGGGCAAGAATCGTATAATTTATACATAATTCAATCTTTAATTTCCGAAACTTGTCAATGATACCCGGAACAAATAATCTGGGAGTTTGGAGAACTTGGTATGTTACGAAAACGATAAGCCAGCAGCGTGGAGAATTTCATTCAGGCCAAAAGGTATTTGAAAGATCTTTGAGAGTACCGGCAAAAGGGTCTGCATAAAATTTCCCTTGATAAAAGCGAAAGAAAAAGTTTTTCACCCGGAATTTATTTACTTCGCATTTCTGTAAAGAACAGTGCACAAACGAAAAAGCTATTATTGTACTAATCGTCACTATAAACTACTATGGCTGCTGATACATCTAAAAAGCTGAAAACCGCTGAAGTTGAAAAGATCAGTCATATTGATTATTTCAGGATCGCAATATCGGTTGATTGCGTCATTTTTGGCTTTGAGAAAAAAGAACTAAGAGTACTGCTTATCAAATCGGATCTTGAAGAGTTTGCGGGCAAATGGTCTTTGCTTGGTGACCTGGTAAAGGTGGACGAAGATCTTGACAGTGCACCGTACCGGGTATTAAGGCAAAGAACAGGATTGGATGATGTATTTCTTCAACAGGTAGGAAGTTTTGGAGCCGTCAATCGTCACCCATCAGGTCGTGTTATCACGACTGCCTATTATTCATTGATAAATATCCGCAATCATAAACTAGAAATTACAGATAACGAAGTCCACTGGCATTCGCTAAAAAATCTTAAAGACCTTGCATTCGATCATAAAAAAATTATTGAATCTTGTTTGGAAAGACTTCGGGTACAGATCATGGATGAGCCAGTTATTTTTAATTTATTACCGGAAAAATTTTCATTGAGAGAATTGCAGGATCTCTACCAGGCTATTTTAGGAATAAAGCTGGATAGAAGAAATTTCAGGAAGAAAATTGCATTAAAAAACTGGTTAGATGATCTTGATGAAATGGAAGATGATGTACCACACCGCCCCGGTAAGCTATATAAGTTAAAAACAGGATTGAAGAAAAACAAGCTTATTGAAGTTGCAGAGAAAGCTAAATAAAAGCACCCGCTATTATTCTTACTGCTCATTTTTATGGATTAAGCTGAAAAAGTTTTTCACACTTTCAGTTTCTAAACTGGCTTTTTCGGCTTTGGAATGAATCTCATTTTTATCGGAGCAGCGATTAAAAGCTAAAATGGCTCTTAATATTTTTCCACCATTTTGGTTGTGATTATTAGAAAAGTTGCATTGTAATCCGTTGAATCGGTAAAGATTAAATAAAAAAAGTTGCATAAAAATTTGTTGGATTCATAAATGTGTCTAAATTACACACCCAAATAGTATTTTTTTATTCACGATAATTACTAATGCTTATGTCCTGCAAAAATCTGCTTAAATCAGCAGCTGTTATTATTCTGCTATGTGTATCGCAGTTATTAATGGCTCAAGACAGAGTCGTATCCGGAAAGGTTATTGACTCTAAAGATAGTACTCCGGTTGTCGGTGCATCTGTTCAGCCGAAAGGTGCCAAAACCGGAACTGCCACAAAAAGTGATGGCTCATTCACACTTTCAGTTGCCTCTAATGTTACGACACTTGTAATTAGCTCTATTGGTTATGCCACACAGGAAGTTTCAATTGCTGGAGGAATAACTTCAATTGCAGTTTCATTTGTTGCGACTGGCGCCAGTTTAAATGAAGTGGTAGTAACCGGTTATGGTACTGCCCGTAAAAGAGATCTAACTGGCGCAGTCGCGTCTGTTAAAGCAAAGGACTTTAACCAGGGTGTAATAACATCTCCCGATCAACTTTTACAAAACAGGGTTGCCGGCGTAGAAATTACAAACAATAGCGGCCAGCCCGGAGTTGCCACTACTATTAAGGTGAGAGGTAACAATTCTATCCGTGCAGTAAACAATCCGCTATATGTAATAGATGGAGTGCCACTGGACGGAAGAACAGCAAGGCCAAGTGTAACACTTGCTTCTTTCGGTTCTACTCCTGAAACAAATCCTCTTCTTGTACATCATTCCAAATGACATTGCACAAATAGATGTTTTAAAAGATGCATCTTCTGCAGCCATTTATGGTTCAAGAGGTGCTAACGGTGTGATCGTTATTACTACCAAAAGAGCTTCTGGAACCGGCACGCATGTTGACTTCGGAGTAAGCGTTGGTACAAACCTCGGTTACATGAAGAAATTCGAAGTTTTGGATGCATCTGAATTCAGAAATGCATTAAAAAAATATAACCAGCCAACTTCACTTGATAAAGGAGCTTCTGTAGATGCAATGGATGAGATCACTCAGGACAAGCTTTCTCAAAACTATAGCATGTCATTAACTAGTGGTAGTGAAAATGCCCGGTTCAGGGCTTCTTTCCTTGGATCAAAAACTTATGGTTTTCTGAGAAACTCTGCTTTGGATAGATACCTTGGTGCTTTGGGTGGATCATTCAAATTCATGGATAAGAAATTGAGTATTGATTTCGATGTAAAAACCGGAAACACTGTTGAAGAAATTACCAACGTAAGTAACACCGCAGGTTCCCAGGGAAACCTGGTAAGCTCGGCACTTAGCTGGAATCCGACAGAACCTTTTAAAGCCAGCAACGGTCATTATGTAGTATCGGGTAACGGTTCCGGAAATCCTCTTGCTTTTGGCGATGCCTATTCTGATATTGCAAAAGTGAGCAACCTGTTAGCTACTATTAGTGCAGGATATAAGATCACGGATAACCTGGACTATAAATTTTTATTTGCTATCAACCATGGAAACGGTGAAAGAAACACAAATATTGATGGATGGCTGGGTGGCTTCCAGGGAATTTCAGGAGTTGGATTTGGGCAAAAATCATTTACCACTCTTACTTCACAAACATTTACTCATACGTTGAACTATCGTGCTAAACTCACTGAAAAGTTAAGACTGGAAGCATTAGCCGGTTTTGAATATTGGAAATCTGATTATAAAGGCTCCAACTTTTCAGCACAAGGGTTCAATACAAATTTAACTGAAGACACAAGGATAGCTATAAAATATACTGATATATTAAGAAATGGTCAGACACAATCTCCACCTGTAACATTTGTAGATCCTCAGGTTGAATTGCAATCATACTTTGCAAGGGCTATATTGAATTATAATGACAAATTTTTATTAACTGCAACTATCAGGGCTGATGGATCAAGCAAGTTTGGTGAAAATAACAAGTATGGCTACTTCCCATCAGTTGCTGCTAAATGGAACATAAGCAATGAAGACTTCATGAAAAATGGCGGCCTGTTTTCTAATCTGGCTTTAAGAGCATCATGGGGTATTACTGGTAACCAGGAATTTCCAGCCGGAGCTTCACAAGAACAATTTGGCTTCTTTTCTTATAATAGCGCAGGCCAGGTTAACGTGGCAAATCCGGATCTGAAATGGGAAGAAACAAATTCTTACAATTTAGGAGTTGACTTTGGATTGTTTAATGGAAAACTCTATGGAAGTTTTGATTATTATGACAAGAACACCACAAATATTCTCTTCCAGAGTACTGCTATTCAACCAGCACCGGCTTCTATTTACTTTATAAATCTTCCTGCACACCTCACCAACAAGGGATTTGAAGCTTATGTAGGTGTCACACTTATTGAGAAGACAGATTTCAGTTTAGATGTTAACCTGAACTATGCTCATAATAAGAATTTGCTGTCAGATTTTTATGCTGCCGGCACAACAACACCACTCCAGATCCTGACTGGCCAGATTAATGGACAAGGTGTATCGGGAACTTTAGCACAGATCATCACCAACAATTATCCCGTGAATGAGTTTTATCTGAAAAAATTCAACGGCTTTGATGCAAACGGTAATCAGATAGTAGCCGCTAACCCTGATTATGCAGGTGATCCTAATCCACATGCAATTTTTGGTTTGGGGTTAAATATCAGGTTCAAGAAATTTTACTTAAACGCTAATATGGGTGGTGCGAGTGGCTTCCTGATATATAACAATACAGCTACCAATATCACCAATCTTTCCGGTATCGTTGGTGGAAGAAATATTGACAACGCTGCTTATAATTCAGCCGAAAAACCAACAAGTGGTGCTACTGCCTCAACAAGATTCCTGGAAGATGGAGATTATTTTAAACTAAGGAATGCCAGTATCCGATATGACATTGGTAAAGTAGGTAAATATTTCAAAAATGTACAGGCATTTGTTTCTGGTACCAATTTGTTTGTAATAACAAAGTTTACCGGATTTGATCCGGAAGTAAATATTGATAAGAGCCAAAATGGCTATCCTTCAAGAAGTATAGAATATGTTCCTTATCCAACACCAAGGTCAATCACATTTGGTTTAAACTTTTCATTATAAAACTCTTCAAAAAATAATTGTATGATAAAGAATAATATAAAATACAAAGTCATTGCGCTGTTCCTGGCTTGGGGAGTTGTCGGCTGTACCAAGCTGGATGAAAACCTGAACAGCACACTGACCAATCAGCAAACTGCTGATGCATTAGGTGCTTCAGGTACAGGCTTACTTTTAAAAACAGCCTATAATGATCTTGCAACTCCTTTTAATGACGTTGAGCAATGATCAATCTTACTGGAAATGCCTCTGATGAATCATTGGTTCCTACCAGGGGCGGTGACTGGGATGATAATGGGCAAATGGAGAGCAATACATAATCATACCTGGAATGCGGACCTGGCTGTTGTTTATTGACATTCAATAGTTCTCAACAAAATTAAATTTTGATGCAACGAATGTTTTGGCATTTAATCCAACACCTCAGCAGGCGGCTGAAGCAAGATTTTTAAGAGCCTACGCTTTGTACAATCTTTTAGATTTATTTGGTCAGTACCCATTCAGAAATCCGGGCGATAATCTTTTGAATGCACCAGAAGTAAAAACAGGTGCAGCCGCTATTGATTTTATCATCAGCGAATTAAATGCAATACTGGCAACACTTCCTGCGGCAAATGCAAATATCAATTTCAAGGCAAATCCAGATGCAGCAAGAATGTTGCTAATGCGTTGTTATCTTAATAAAGGTGCATTTGCTAACAGAGCCGCGCCAACTTTTGCTGATGCTGATATGCAACAGGTAATTACTCTGGGAAATGCCATCATGACTTCTGGGCAGTTATTCTTATACTCCAAATTATTTTGACAATTTCACTCCGGATAACCAAACTAAAACAAAAGAGGCCATTTTGGCTTATGATAATACCTCAGGTGTTTCTGCAGCTAACCTCAGATGTGAAATCTTGTTGGTTTAGAACATTGCATTATAATTCTTATGATCCTAAAGCGCCAAATGCCGGTTGGAATGGATTTTCTACAGTAGCAGAATTTTATAACAGTTTTGGTATTGCAGGCACACCAGCACAAACACCGGACGATACATTGCTTGATCAAAGAATTGGCGGTCGCTTTAAACCAGGGATCACTGATGTACCAGGTTCAGGTTTAAGACCCGGATTGCTGATCGGTCAGCAATTCGATCACCTGGGAAATGAAAAACATTACAGGAACTGGGTTGCTGCTGATGGAGCGAACGCAAAATTGTTAAGCTTTACTCCGAACATCGCTGCTAATATGATTGAGACAACTCCAGGAATATTGAAACAACTGGTATCAGGGTAATGAAATATTCTCCTGACTTTCCGCAGTATGATGGTGCTGCAGGTAATGATGTCATCATCTTCAGGTATGCTGATGTGGTATTGATGGTGGCTGAAGCAATGATGAGAAAAACTGCTCCTGATAATGCAGGTGCATTAACATTGGTGAATGCATTAAGAGCTGCACGTGGCGCTGCTGCATTGCCATCAATGACCTTGAATTCTACTACCAATACTTATGCTCCGTTAACATTGCTGGCAGAAAGAGGAAGAGAATTGTATTGGGAGTATGTAAGAAGAACAGACCTGATCCGTTTTGGAGTGTTTACTGTTCTTTGGCCATACAAAACAGCAGATGCTGCAAAGAATTTGGTGTTCCCAGTACCATCGCAAGCATTGGCGGCCAATCCTAACCTGAAGCAAAATCCAGGGTACTAAAATAAATGTATCACATGTGATATTTATATAAACAGTATTTATCAAAGAAGCCATTTTAAAATGGCTTCTTTGTTTTTAGTATGTGTTAAATAAAATAGATTTGAATATCCCGATTTAATTATTTCTATGAAGGCAGGAATAATATTTTTTTTCACTACAGTTTTGGTGCTGCTGGTCTCCTGCAACCAGGAAACAAATAAGAAGCCTTTGTTTACCCTGATGGAAAAAACCGGGATCAATTTTCAAAACAATGTTGAAGACGGTAGCAAAGACAATAGTTTTCTCTTTCGTAATTTTTATAATGGTGGAGGTGTAGCAATTGGTGATATTAATAATGATGGCTTGCTGATGTTTTCTTTACCTCCAATGCGGGTGACAATAAACTATACCTCAATAAAGGAAATTTTCAATTTGAAGATATTTCTGAAAAAGCAGGTATCATTAAAGATGATAAATGGAATACCGGTGTTGTATTTGCTGATGTGAACAGCGATGGCTGGCTGGATATTTATGTTTGTTCTTCTGGTCATATGAGTACCGGCAACAGAAAGAATAAACTATATATCAATAATCAAGAACGGATACTTTTACAGAATCTGCTGATGCATTTCGGACTTGGATATTTCTGCTTATACTACACAGGTTTCTTTTTTTGATTATGATCTGGATGGCGACCTGGATTGTTTTATGATCAATAATAGCCCTATTCCGGTCAACCAACTTGAATTATTCCAATAAAAGAGATCTGCCGGAAAACGAATGGCCAGTTGCCGATTTTTTAAAAGGAGGCGGTGATCATCTTTTCAGAAATGACAATGGACATTTTACAGAAGTAACAAAACAAGCAGGTATTCATGGATGCATTGATCAGTTTTGGCTTGGGTGTTTCTGTTGGTGATATTAATGATGATGGTTATCCGGATGTATTTGTTTCCAATGATTCTTATGAAAGAGATTATTTATACATCAATCAAAAAAACGGAACATTTAAAGATGAATTGGAACAATGGATGCAACATATCAGTTTTTCTTCAATGGGAGCTGATATTGCTGATATTAATAATGATGGTTATCCCGATCTATTTACAACAGATATGTTTCCCATGGATGATCATCGCTTAAAAACAATGGGAGCTTTTGATAATATTGATCTTTTCAATGCAAAATTAGAAGCGGGTTTTTATTACCAGTATCCTGTAAACTGTCTGCAGTTAAATAATAAGAATGGGAAGTTTAAAGAAATTGCCAGGTACAGTGGCGTATCTGCAACTGACTGGAGCTGGGGTGCATTGATTTTTGATATGGATAATGATGGATGGAATGATATCTATGTATGCAATGGCGTGAACAGGGATGTTACCAATCTTGATTTTATGAATTTTTTTGCTGATGAAGTGTATCATAAAATGGTGTTGAGCGGAAAAAAGAAAGAAATGGATCAGCTATTAAAACAAATTCCAAGAACACCATTGCCAAATAAAGTTTTCAGGAATGATAAAGATCTGAAATTTACAGATATTGGTGAATGCATGGGGATTTGGCAAGCCTACTTTTTCGAATGGTGCTGCTTATGGTGATTTGGATAATGATGGTGATCTTGATCTGGTAATAAGTAATGAGAATCAACCTGTCATTTGTTTATAAAAACAATTCCAGGGAGATCAAGTAACAATAATTTTATCGGCTTAACATTAAAGGGAAGAGAAAAAAATACATTTGCAATTGGAAGTAAAATAAAAATTTTTGCAGGCGGACAAGTGCTAACAAGAGAATTAGTGCCCAGCCGTGGTTTTCAATCTTCGTGGATTATAAAATAATTATTGGTTTGGGAGAGATCAGCAAAAGTTGATTCAATGATCATCAGCTGGCCTGACAGGTCAGTTTCAAAACAGTATATCACCTGGCAATAAATAAAGTACATGTTATTAATGAAGCCGAAGAAAAAAAAGGAACACCCATTGAAGTAAAAGTATCAACCACTTACTTTTTTTACACAGATACAAAGCAATTTTGAAAAACACACAGGAAGATGAAGTAGTTGATTTTTATAAAGAACGAAATATTCCAAGATTACTTTCCAAAGAAGGACCTAAAGCTGCAGTGGCAGATGTAAATGCTGATGGATGGAGGATGTTTTTATTGGAGGTACACCCGGGCATCCGGGCCAATTATACTTGCAAACAAGCGATGGAGTATTTGAAAAAAAGGAAGAAAAAAGTTTTCAGCAGTTCAGTGATTTTGAAGATGTCGCTGTTCTTTTTTTTGATTATGATAAAGACAATGATCCTGATCTTTTGATTTGTCCCGGTGGAAATAATGCAAAACCACCCAGCCGTGAATTACAATTACGTTTATTTAAGAATGATGGCAAAGGAAATTTTTCTATCAACACAACTGTTTTTCCCAATACAGATATGAATGTATCGGTTGCAATTGCAAATGATTTTAATGATGATGGTTATCCCGATCTTTTTATTGGTGGAAGAAGTTACACCTGAATTATATGGAGTTGATCCTGACAGTTATATTTTTGTAGAACGATGAAAAAGGACATTTCATTGAGATTGCTGCAAAAAATAATCCTGACATTTCAAAGATCGGAATGGTTTGCGGTGCCGTATGGGCTGATGTTTACGGCGATAGTCAAAAGGAGTTGGTGATAGCAGGAGAATGGATGACACCGCGAATATTTTCATTTAATAAAGATCATTTTGAAGAAATAAAAACTAATCTTAATGATCTCTTTGGTTGGTGGCAAACCGTATCTGCAGCGGATGTCAATGGTGATGGGAAGCAGGATCTGCTATTAGGAAACATTGGAGAAAATTTTTATCTGCACCCGGATAAAAATAACCCGGTAAAGCTTTGGATAAATGATTATGATCAGAATGGCAGTATTGAAAAGATAATGACACAATCGATCGATGGAAAGGATATGCCTGTATTCCTGAAAAAAGATATGGAAGAACAATTGCCATCTATTAAAAAGGGGAACTTAAAAAATGAAGCGTATGCAGATAAGTCGATACAGGAATTATTTTCCAAAGAGTTAATGGATAAAGCGATCGTAAAACAATTTAATTACAGTCAGTCTTGTGTGGCTATTAACAATGGGAATGGAAATTTTACAATACAACCATTGCCGCCAATGTCACAGCTTTCCTGCATCAACGTATTTTATTCTTTGGATCTGAACAATGATAGATTACCAGATCTTGTTACTGGTGGGAATCAATTTGGTTTTCTGCCACAATTCGAAAGATTGGATGCCAGCTTTGGGGATGTACTTATCAATAACGGCAATGGAAAATTTATATGGCAGGATGATGCAAAGACTGGTATTGATCTTCGTGGTGAAATGCGAGATATCGTTGAGATAAAAGGGAGAAATGAAAAATTCGTGCTGTTTCTGCAGAATAATGAGTACCCTGTTTTAGTTGAAATAAAAAAATGACGAATAATATTTTAGTGAAAAGATCATACATTATAATATTTCTATTTGTTCTGTTTGGCTTATCGTGCACGAATGAGTCTTCAGAAAAAAAATTATTTACTCAAATGGATAAAACCGGTATTGATTTTACCAATACCGTTACTGATACCAAAGAGCTGAACATTATTAATTATCGGAATTTCTATAATGGCGGCGGAGTGGCCATAGGAGATATAAATAATGATGGACTTGCTGATGTTTTTTTTACGGCTAACCAGGGAAGCAATAAATTATTTTTAAATAAAGGTGGCTGGAAATTTGAAGATATTTCAACGAAGGCCGGTTTCAAAGAAAAGAAGCAATGGAGTACAGGTGTTGTAATGGCAGATATAAATGCTGACGGTTGGCTTGATATTTTTATTTGTAATGCCGGCAATATGGATGATTCGTTATTACGGAGAAACCAATTATTCATCAACAATCATGATCTTACATTCACCGATTCCTCTGCTGCATATCGGCCTTGATGATATCGGCTACACTACTCAAGTTTCTTTTTTTGATTATGATCTTGATGGTGATCTGGATTGTTTTATGATCAATAACAGCCCTATTTCTCCTGTTGTCCTGAATTATGAAAATAAAAGAAATATTCCTGATAAGGATTGGAACATGGCTTCTAATATGAAAGGAGGCGGTGATCATTTATACAGGAATGACAATGGTACAATTCATTGATGTTTCCAGGGAAACAGGCATACACGGCAGCACAATGAGTTTTGGCTTAGGAGTAACTGTAGGAGATATAAATAATGATGGATATCCTGATGTATATGTTTCAAATGATTTTTTTGAACAGGATTATTTATATATCAATCAAAAGAACGGGACGTTTAAAGATGAAATGGAAAAATGCATGCAGCACACAAGCCTTGCATCAATGGGAGCTGACGTTGGTGATATTAATAACGATGGTTACCCGGATATTTTTACAACCGATATGCTACCGGGAGAGGACTACAGGTTGAAAACAACTTTTGCTTTTGAAGATATTAATGTATACAGGTTGAAAGAACAAAATGGCATCTATCACCAGTTTTTTCAAAATACATTGCAGCTAAATAATAAGAATGGGAAGTTCACTGATATCGCAAACTATGCAGGCGTAGCTGCAACTGACTGGAGCTGGGGCGGCTTAATGTTTGATGCTGATAATGACGGTAACAATGATCTTTTTGTTTGTAACGGCATATTTCATGACCTGATCAACCAGGATTTTCTTGATTTCACGGCTAGCGAGATCATGAACAAGATGATCGCAACGGGAAAAAAGGAAGAGATGAATGTATTGATCGACAAGATGCCTTCTATACATGTACCAAACAAAATGTACAGGAATAATGGAGATCTTCGGTTTGTTGATATGGGAGATAAATGGGGTTTTTCAGAACCTTCTTTTTCAAATGGCGCTGCGTATGGCGATCTTGATAATGATGGCGATCTTGATCTTGTTGTGAATAATGTTAACCAACCGGCTTTCATTTATAAGAATAATTCAAGAGAAGAAAATAAGAATAACTATATCGGCATATCACTAACAGGGAAAGAAAAAAATGTTTTTGCTATTGGTTCTACAGTGAAGGTTTATGCTAACAAGGAAGTTTTTACAAGAGAAGTAATTCCAAGTCGCGGTTTTCAATCCTCAATGGATTATAAAGTTATTATAGGGCTGGGTGATAAGACAAAGGTTGATTCAATGATGATTCAATGGCCTGATCGTTCTTGCTCTGTTTACATTGATCCTTTGTTAAACAAAGTATACAAACTAAATGAAGCATCTCAAAAAAAGTATCCTTACTCCATAGCCGAAACTACTATTACAAATAAATTTTTTACATCAGAACCGGCTGTTTTTGATAAACATGCGGAAGATGATTATATAGATTTTTATTACGAAAGAAATATTCCAAAGATGTTATCCCGGGAAGGTCCTAAGGCGGCAGTTGCAGATGTTGACAGTGATGGATTGGAAGATGTTTTTATTGGTGGTACTGTTGGAAACCCGGGACAATTGTATTTACAAAAAAGCGAAGGAGTATTTATAAAAAAAACCGAAAAAGCTTTTCAGCAATTCCCGGATTTTGAAGATGGAGCTGTTTTATTTTTTGATGCTGATAAAGATAATGATGCAGATCTTTTAGTTTGTCCGGGTGGCAATACCGCTCCAGGCGATGGTAGGCATTTGCAACTGCGTTTATTTATAAATGATGGAAAAGGAAATTTTACAATTGACACAAAAGCTTTTCCTTACAATGCAGTTGATAATTCTGTAGCCATCGCAAACGATTTTGATAATGATGGGGATAACGATCTGTTTGTTGGAGGTCGCGATGTACCGCAGCAATACGGCTTGTCACCTGCCAGTTATTTATTTGTGAACGATGGCAAAGGCCATTTCACAGAAATAGCTAAAATAAAAAACCAGGACATTGCTAATATTGGAATGGTGACAGGAGCAGCATGGGCTGATATTACAGGAGATAAAAAACAAGAATTAATAATTGTGGGTGAGTGGATGACTCCCAGGATCTTTTCCTTTGAAAAGGATCATTTTACGGAAGTGAAAACAAATTTGAGTGAGATGTATGGATGGTGGCAAACTGTAACCGTTGCAGATATTAATAACGATGGAAGGCAGGATCTGCTATTGGGAAATACGGGCGACAATGGTTATCTAAAACCCGACGCCGATCATCCTGTAAAATTATTTTTAAATGACTTTGATAACAACGGAACAGTTGATAATATACTTACTTATACGGTTGATGGAAAAGACAAACCTGTTTTTCTGAAACATGATCTCGAAAGTGCAATTCCGTCTCTTAAAAAAAATAACTTGCGTCATGCAGAGTATGCCACAAAGACGATACAGGATCTTTTCCCTGGAACAACATTAAATAAATCGATCGTAAAAAAATTTAATTATTCTTATTCATGCATCGCTATCAATAATGGTAATGGAAATTTTTCTGTTCAAAAATTTCCACCAGGTATACAGCTTTCATCTGTTAATGTCATTCGCTGTATAGATCTAAATGCTGATGGTATTGAAGATGTGGTAACAGGCGGTAATCTTTTTGATTTTCAACCTCAGCTTGAAAGATATGATGCATCTTTTGGTGAAATTTTGATAAATGATGGGAAAGCCAATTTAAGACAAGTTGAAAATTCAAGAACTGGACTTGATTTAAGAGGACAGTTAAGAGATATTGCGATCATCAATAATAAGGACAAAAGATATTTTCTGTTTTTACAAAACGATCAGTACCCATTGTTATATAAAATGAATGTGGGGTTAAAAAAAGAATGAGTAAACAAGCAACCATATTTTATTTGAATAAAAGCTTAGTGGGGCTTATTGTATCATTTTTTATATTAATGAGTGGGTGCAAAGACAATGATCAAAAGAAAAAGACTCCAGCATTATTTGAAGTGTTGGATGCTAAAAGAACCGGGCTCAGTTTTGAAAACAAACTTACGATCACCAGCGACTTCAACATGTTTAACTACATGTATTTTTATAACGGTGCTGGTGTTGGCGCCGGGGATTTTAATAATGATGGATTGACCGACCTTTTTTTTGCATCTAACCAGGGAAGGAATACATTATACGTAAACAAAGGGAAATTATCTTTTAGTGACGTAACAGCAGAAGCAAATATTCCCGATGACAAAGGGTGGTCAACAGGAGTATCTGTTGTTGATATTAATAACGACGGCTTATTGGATATATATATATGCAGGGTTGGGAAATATGAAGTTCTAAACAGTCACAACGAGTTTCTTATTTGTAAGGGAATAAATAAAAATGGTGTGCCAATCTATGAAGACCAGGCTAAAAAATATGGACTTGATTTTTCAGGCTTCAGCTCGCAATCACTTTTTTTTGATTATGATCTTGATGGAGATCTTGATATGTTTTTACTGAATCATTCTGTACATCAAAATGGAATGTTTGCCCCACGGGAAAATTTTATTGGCACTTACGATCCACTTTCCGGAGATCGCATTTTCAGAAATGATGACACAATTTTTACTGATGTTACAAAGCAAACGGGCATCAATAGTTCTGCAATCAGCTATGGTCTTGGTATTGCTTGTTCAGATATAAATCTTGATGGGTGGCCAGATCTTTATTGCGGGAATGATTTTCATGAAAATGATTATTTATATATCAACCTGAAAAATGGAACATTTACGGAAGAAACGAGTGTGCGGTTGATGCATACATCTAAATTTACTATGGGTGTTGATATTGCTGATGCAAATAATGATGGTTATCCCGAGATCATTTCAATGGATATGCTGCCATCAGATCCATATATTTTAAAAAGATCATTAGGAGATGATGAGTATGATATTTTTTACCAAAAGATAGATGCCGGTTATAACTATCAGTATTCAAGAAACAATTTGCAGTATAACAGGAGAAATGGGATGTTTAGTGAGATTGGTCTTTATTCAGGAGTTTATGCAACTGACTGGAGCTGGGCACCCCTTTTTATGGATTTTGATAATGATGGGTCAAAAGATCTATTTATATCGAATGGTATCCCGAAGCGATTGAATGATATGGACTATATAAACTTTATTTCGAACGAAGAGATCCAGGATAAACTGAGAAGAAATGAACTCGACGATAGAAATATGGCATTGGTAAAGAAATTGCCAGAGATAAAGATCCCCAATAAATTTTTCAGCAATAAGGGTGATCTGAATTTTACTGATATCGGTGCAGATATTTCTGATAACAGATCCACCTATTCAAATGGTGCAGTATATGCAGATCTTGACAATGATGGCGATCTGGACATCGTTGTAAATAATATCGATGATCCCGCATTGATATATGAGAACAAAAGCAATGATAAAAAGGAAAGAGCCTATGCAACAATAAAATTAAAGGGCACAGAAAAAAATATAAATGCAATTGGTGCTAAGATCGTTCAATTCGAAAATGGTTCGATCCACGTGTATGAAAATTATCCTGTGAAAGGATTTCTTTCAAGTATGCAGACCCCGATGCATATTGGCTTGTATAAAATAAAAACCGATTCTGCTTTCCTTGTATGGCCCGACAATACATACCAGCGAATACAATTAGATACCAACTCAAATCAATCCATAAGCTATTCAACGGGCCTACCCACCTTTAATTATTCAAAAATTACATCGTATAAGAAAAATGAAGCAGCATCGATAACTGATATTACAGAAAACACTGGATTGCAATACCGCCATTTTGAAAATACATTTGTGGAATTTAACCGTGAGCCATTACTTCCGCACATGATCTCATCAGAAGGACCTGCCCTGGCAGTAGGGGATATGAATAATGACGGGAAAGAAGATGTTTTTATTGGAGCTTCAAAAGGATTTCACAATGGCATTTTTGTGCAGGAGAACAATGGAAAATTCCGGCAAACCATAAATGAAGATTTAATTGCAGATAGTATGTACGAGGATGTCGCCGCCATTTTGGTTGACGTAAATAATGATAAATATGCGGATCTTATAATTGCAAGCGGTGGCAATGAATATTATGGAACAGATAAACATTTGTTGCCAAGAGTATATATAAATGATGGTAAAGCGCATTTTAAAAGAAAGGAGGATGCTTTTACTGATATGTATATGACGGCTTCCTGTGTTGTGGCAAATGATTTTAACAAAGATGGATTTATCGATCTTTTTATTGGAGGCAGAGCCATGCCATGGGCTTATGGTCAAATACCTCCTTCTTATTTATTGCAAAATGATGGCACTGGAAAGTTCACTGATGTTACGAGTAATTATGCAAA
The DNA here is from genome assembly GCA_963746915.1 of uncultured Bacteroidota bacterium. Classification (GTDB taxonomy): domain Bacteria; phylum Bacteroidota; class Bacteroidia; order Chitinophagales; family Chitinophagaceae; genus VBAS01. Next base: position 92,920 of record CAVVDD010000008.1, read on the forward strand.
AGATCTGAAAGAAATTGGAATGGTAACCAATGCCAATTGGGTTGATATTGATAAAGACGGTGATAATGATCTGCTTGTTTGTTGTGAGTGGGGTGGTATCTATGCTTTTATAAATAATAATGGAATTTTTACAAAATCGAATTTGACTGAAAAAAAAGGCTGGTGGAATTTTATTTTGCCGTTCGATGCTGATGGAGATGGTGATATGGATCTATTAGCAGGTAATCTTGGTCTTAACAGCCGGTTGAAGGCGAGTGAGCAACAACCAATAAGAATGTATTACAACGATTTTGATGACAATGGAAAAAAAGAACAGATCGTTGCCTATTTTGTAAATAATAAAGAGATACCATTTGCCACTAAAGAAGAAATAATAAAACAAATGCCTCCTCTCAAAAAGAAATTTTTATATGCGGAGGACTACGCAAGGTCCTCTCTTGAAAAAATGTTTTCGGAAAATAAACTACAGGAGGCTGATAAGTTTGAAGCGAATTATTTTTCAAATGCAATCCTCATTAACAATGGCAATATGAATTTTACCCTCACTCCATTACCGTGGGAAGCACAATTAACTTCATACAGGGATGCAGTGATAGTAAACGCAAACAATGATAAGCATCCTGATATTTTTTTAGCGGGAAATTATTATGATAATAATATACAGATGGGAAGATATGATGCCGATTTTGGAACATTGCTGATCAATTCCGGAAATAACTCATTTACCTGTGAAAGGATAGATAACGGAATTATTAAAGGTCAGGTTCGTCATGTAAAGGAAATTACTATCGGTAAAGAAAAAGCCCTGGTCCTTGCTAAAAACAATGACAGTTTAAAAGTTATTAAAGTTAAACTACCGGGTAATAAATTTTAGTGATCCATTTTGTGCTATCTGGTTCTTTTGACCTGTCTGTTATCAGCGACTGAAATGGAATTGCAATAATGCTGCGCTGATAATCCACAATATATTTTTCGATCTGTTTTATTGCCTCGTTAATAGTTTTTTGATCGCCTCTTACTTCTGCAACTAGTATATTCCCGTTTTTTACCATTTGTTTCAAAGAAATATTTTCTTTTTCAGGCAGTTTTTTATTTACCGGTACACCCACTCGTACATAATAATTTATGCTGTCCTGGCTTTCAATATTAAGCATTGGCGAAAACTCTTCTTTGCCATCCGTCTTGCTTATATGGTCTCTTATTATATTTACAAGCGAATAAATATCCTCCGTGGTTGGATAATGTGGGAATACTTTGCTGGTTGACAGCAGAAACTGCATTTCTACTTTTTCATTTTTTATATCATAGCCATATAGATCTTTCACATTTTCTGTGTGATCTTTTAAAGCTACCAGGAGATCATCAAACCCGCTTTTGATCTTTTTTGCCTTAAAATAATTTTGGATCCTGCTTACTGGGTTGCTCCCGCTATTCAATTCTGATCCTATTTCAATTCCACTACTATCTTTTTCAAATGAAATGATCTTCAGCAGGCTATTATAAGAGTTTTTGTCTTTACTGAGGGTTAATTCAAACGAATGATACCGGATCTCTTTAATGCTGTAATCGTAACCGGAATAAGAGAATATTTTTTTTGAACCTGTATCTGTTGAAACTTTTCCCGGCCACCATTTTGCCCAATTACTATCTGCGAATAGGAAACGAAAAAGACCTTCACCATTTGCCTGGTATTTTATGGCGCTGGATATCTTTAGCTTTTGAGGGATAAAAATATAACTGCCCGCAAGTAAGAAAATAAATAAGATCACAATAGCTGCTATAATTTTTTTCATATTCCTCATTCTGGATTTACTTATTAAAATGCTCCGCAAAAATAAGGGTGAAATAAAAATCTTTGCTGTCTTGTTTTGACTGGTTTGACGGGATTAACAAGCTATAAACGATTACAGGTAAATCAATGATAAAAGACTAAATTAGTTGCTATTTCATTCTTATTTTCAATTACCACTTTCCCTAAAATAATGCTTGCTTATGTCTTTTCTTAAACCAAGGCTAAGTTTCTGGCAGATATGGAATATGAGTTTTGGATTTTTGGGGATCCAATATTCATTCGGCTTACAGCAATCGGCGGTGAATCCTATTTATTCTTTTCTTGGCGCTAATCCTGATGACCTCCCTTTTTTAAATCTTGCAGGTCCAATGACCGGGTTGATCATTCAGCCGATCATTGGCGCAATGAGTGATAAAACATGGAGTACCCGGTGGGGAAGGCGTAAACCTTATTTTCTTGTTGGTGCAGTAATGTGCAGTGTCGCTTTATTCTTCTTTCCATTCAGCAGAACATTATGGATGGCTGCCGGCTTGTTATGGATATTAGACGCCGGTAATAACACTGCTATGGAACCATATCGGGCATTTGTTGCTGATAAACTTCCGAAAGAACAATATCCAACTGGTTTTATGATGCAAAGTTTTTTTACCGGTCTTGGCATCACACTCGCCAATATCTGCCTCTATTTTTTTGAAAAGAAAAATTTGATACCGGGAAAATCAAATGCGGGGATCCCTTACTGGGTATATATTTCGTTTTTTATTGGCTCAGTTTGTTCTATCACAACTGTGCTATGGTCTGTTACAAAAACTCCTGAGATACCGCCAAGTGACGAAGAGTATAAGGAAATAAAAAAGAAGAATGAAGGAATGCCACATCCCCTTGTTCAGTTTTTTCTTTCTATACTTACTACGATCATTGCTTATGCAGCCATTATCATACTATTGATCCCTTCTCTTTTTGTTCCCGGTTTGCTTAAAAGAATAATCTATTCAATTGAAAAAAATCATACGGCCAGGATACTCTTTGCGCAGAATATCGAGATCATAGAAGCAATAGCAGAGATGCCAAAGGTATTGTGGCAATTGGCTGCAGTATATTTATTTCAATGGTATGCGATGTTTTGTTACTGGCAGTTTGTATCACATAGTGTAGCACAAACTGTCTGGCATACTTCATCAAAAAATAATCCTGTATTATATGGTGAAGCTTCAGGCTGGGCAAGCCTGCTCAATGCTTCTTACAATGTTGTTACATTTTTATCTGCATTTTTACTGGCCTGGTATGCAAGAAAAGTAGGACCCAAATGGGTACATGCATCCAGTGTGGCATTAGCTGGCCTCGGCTTGCTGCTTTTACCGCATTTTGAAAATAAGTACATGATGTTTATTTCAATGATCGGTTTGGGAATTGGCTGGGCCAGCATGATGGGAGTTCCTTATTTGCTTGTTGTCGATAAAATTCCAAAAGAGAGATACGGCGTCTATATGGGTATTATCAATATGATGATCGTGTTGCCTATGTTATTACAGACATTGACTTTCGGCTATGTATATAAAAATATTATTGGCCATAAACCGTCGAACGCAATTTTATTTGCCGGTGCTTTTTTGATCATAGCAGCTTTATTAACTCTATTAATTAAATCAGGAAAACCATCTGCTGACGCAGAGATACAGTTATCAGGCGGACATTAAAAACATATTATGTGAAAATATTTAAGACGATATCAATTATTTTTCTTCTTGCGATTGTTTTACATGCATGCGATCAGGATAAGAAGACAGAACAAAGCAATAAAGTAACACTTGACCGTAAATGGTGGAAAGAAGCAACAGTTTACCAGATATATCCGCGAAGCTTTAAGGACACCGACGGCGATGGTGTTGGTGATCTGAAAGGAATTATTTCAAAACTGGATTATATTAAAAGTCTTGGAATTGATGCGGTATGGTTGAATCCGATTTTTACATCACCTAATAAAGACAATGGTTATGATATCAGCGATTATGAGAACATTCAACCTCAATTCGGAACGATGAATGATTTTGATTCTTTGATCAAAGGTTTTCATGAGCGGGGTATAAAAGTGATGATGGATATGGTGCTCAATCATTGCAGTAACGAGCATAAGTGGTTTAAAGAAGCAAGCGAATCAAGAAACAGTCCTTACTATAATTATTTTCACTGGTGGCCGGCAGAAAAAGGCGAACCTCCTTATCGCTTCAGCATATTTGATGAAAAAGGATATGGCTGGGAGTTTAATAAGCCGACCAATTCTTATTACCTGCATTACTTTGGAGATTTTCAGCCCGATCTTAATTGGGAAAACCCACAACTGCGACAAGACATTTATAAAATGATGCGTTCATGGTGTGATAAAGGAGTTGATGGATTTCGTATGGATGCTTTGGCATTTATTTCCAAAGACACCACATGGCCACCATTGCCACAAGAATATGATGGACAATGGACGATGTACTATGCAAGTGGCCCACATTTGCATGATTACATACAGGAAATGAATCGTGAAGTATTGAGTAAATATGACCTGGCGACAGTTGCAGAAGCTGTTGGCGATATTCCAAGAGTGAAAAAATTTGTAGATGAAGACAGGAAAGAGTTGAACATGGCTTATAATTTTGAAGCCATTGATTTTGGTTATTTGCCCAATGAGTATAAAATGCCTGACCCGAATGGATATGATCTTGTAAAATGGAAAAGCATATATACAAAATGGGATAGTGCATTTATTGATAATGGCTGGGGCACTATGTATCTCGCTAATCATGATCAGCCGAGAATGCTAACACGTTGGGGAAATGATGCACCCGGATCCAGGGACTATTCTTCCAAACTACTCACCACTTTTATTCTAAGCATGAGAGCTACACCCTATTATTATTATGGCGATGAAATTGGAATGAGCAATATCAAGTTTGATAAAGTGGAACAGTATAATGATGTGGAATTGCTTACTAATTACGAACAGGTAAAAGCCAAAGGCGGAGATCTAGAAAGGTTTTTGGAAGGAATGAAAATATCAAGTCGTGATAACGGACGTACGCCAATGCAATGGGATACAACGATAAATGGCGGTTTTAGTAATGGTAAACCATGGTTACCGGTAAATGAAAATTATAAAAGGGTAAATGCAGCAGTACAGGAAAATGATGCAAACAGCTGTCTTAATTATTTCCGTAAAATGCAAAAGCTGCGTAAAGAAAATGAAGCATTGATCTACGGCAAATACACATTGCTTGATAAAGATAATCCTGATGTGTTTGCGTATACAAGGGAACTGGATGGCAAAAAGTTTTTAGTCTTATTGAATTTTAAAAACAAAACAGCAACTGTAAACACAGGAACTGATCTAAGCAAAGCGAAAGTTTTAATTAATAATTACTCAACTGCTTCAAATGGTAGCACTTTAAAACCATACGAAGCAATAATATTTGAGCTTTAAACCAAAAACAAATGAACAGAAATTTAATTCTCTGGTCGATCACTGTTGCACTCGGCGGTTTTTTGTTTGGAATGGATGTCGCTGTTATCTCTGGCGCAGAACAAGTAATACAAAAATTATGGAATCTTAGCGGCCTGATGCATGGCACTGCTATTGCGATCGCTTTGTATGGTACTGTTGTTGGCGCTATCATTGGTAGTTTTCCTGCAAATAAATTTGGCCGTAAAAAAACATTACTGTGGATCGGAATTATTTTCCTGGTATCATCAATTGGTGCGGCGATAGCCAATGATGTTTATACATTTATGGTGTTTCGCTTTTTCGGTGGATTTGCTATCGGCGCTTCTTCTGTTGTTGCACCTATTTATATTTCTGAAATTGCTCCGCCGAAATATCGCGGTCGTATGGGTATCGCTTTTCAATTGAATATTGTTGCAGGAATTTTATTTGCTTATTTATCCAATTATTTATTGCAAGGTGTAGGTGGTGAAAATGATTGGCGATATATGCTTGGAGTAGTTGCTATTCCTTCTTTATTATTTTCAATCTTCATGATGTTCACTCCCGAAAGCCCCCGGTGGCTGATACTTTACAGAAACAAGGAAGAAGAGGCAAGAAAAATTTTTGCAAAGAGCGGAGCAAATGCTGACGAATTGATCCATGAAATAAAAAATTCTGTACAACAAAAAAAAGAATCACTTTTCTCAGGAAAATTTAACCGGTATATCCTGCTTGCTTTTCTGATCGCATTTTTTAACCAGCTTTCAGGGATCAATGCCATTATATATTTTGCACCAAGAGTATTTAAGATGGCAGGATTGGAAAAGAGCAGCGCATTTCTTTCCAGTGTTGGTATTGGTGTTGTCAATTTTATTTTCACGTTAGTAGGTTGGTATCTCATAGATCGTCTTGGGAGAAGAACATTAATGTTTATTGGCTCTATCGGGTATATTGTTTCATTGTCATTGATTGCATTTTCTTTTTCCGGCGATTCACATGAGAGCATTACCTGGTTTGTTTTTTTATTCATTGCTGCACATGCGGTCGGCCAGGGCGCAGTCATCTGGGTATTTATTTCAGAAGTTTTTCCAAACTCAGTTCGTGCTGCAGGCATGTCGTTGGGAAGCCTGACGCATTGGCTTTTTGCCGCACTGATATCACAAACATTTACATTTTTTGCGGAATCGCCATCAATTGGCCCGTCAATAATATTTGCATTCTTTGCCGGAATGATGGTGCTTCAATTATTATTTGTATGGAAACTAATGCCGGAAACAAAAGGTATAGCTTTGGAAGATATGAATACAAGGATCGGTCATTAAAAACTTCAAATGGAAAAAATTCTTTGTATTGGCGAAGCGTTGATCGACATGATCTGTACTGACAAAGGAAAGCCTTTATCAGAAGGGCTGAATTTTTTAAAAAAACCAGGCGGTGCACCCACAAATGTTGCTGCAGCTATTGCGGCGTTAGGTGGTGATGTGGAATTAGCGGCTAAGATCGGCAAAGATCCATTTGGCCAACACCTTATTAATGTTATGGATTCATTTGGGGTAAGCACAAAATGGATGTTACAGGATGAAAATCATTTTACCACATTCGCTTTTGTCTCATTGATGGAAGATGGAGAAAGGGATTTTTATTTTAATCGTGGTGCTGACGGGCAATTGAATCGTGATGAAGTGGATGCTATTAATCTTGAAAAATTTTCGATAGTTCATTTTGGTTCAGCCACTGCTTTTTTACCAGGTCCTTTGCAAATTGCTTATCAAAGCCTGCTTCAAAAATCATTGCTGCAGGAAATTTTTATCAGCTTCGATCCAAACTACAGGAGCTTATTGTTTCAAAACGATCAGCAATCTTTCATTCATCAGAGCTGGAATTTTTTAGATTGTTGTCACTTCTTTAAAGCAAGTGATGAAGAAGCAATGATGCTTACCGGACGTTCAACCTTAACGGATGCTGTGAACGATCTTCTGCTAAGAACAACATCAGTATTTGCGATCACCTTAGGGAAAGAAGGAACCTTGCTTGGCTTTGATGGGCAAACGAAGATCATTCCCAGCATAAAAATAGATCCCATTGATACAACCGGTGCTGGTGATGCATTTGTGGGAGCAGTGCTTTTCCAGTTGGCAGACAGACCAATAAAAGAGATCAGGTCATTGACAATGCCAGTATGGGAGCAAATAATTGCTAATGCTAATAAGGCAGGCGCAAGAACCTGTGAGTACATGGGCGCCATGGAGGCATTTAAACATTTAAGCGGCGATATATTTATATAAACTAAATAGACAGGTAAGCAAGGATGAAATCAGCATTCGTACGATCCTATAAAGAAAGATTTCAATCATCTCTTGGTGAGATCAGCAACCTCTACAATTCTATTTATGCCTTTCATCCGCATGGAAGGGAAAATTTTGGACAATTACTTGAACATATTGAAAAAGCTTTTGCCGAAAGATCTGAAAGTTTAAAACAGAGAGACCTGGAAAAACTTAAAACAGAGCCTACACATTGGTTTCTCAGTAATGAAATATGCGGAATGAGTTTGTATGTAGATCGTTTTTGTGGTTCCATCAATGCATTAAAAAACAAGCTTGAGTATTTTGAAAAACTTAGTGTCAATTTATTGCACCTGATGCCGGTATTTGAAAGTCCTGAAGGAGCAAGCGATGGCGGTTATGCAGTGTCTGATTTTAAAAAAGTAGATAAACGATTTGGAACACTTGATGATCTGAAAGACCTGGAAGAAGAAATGCGCAAACGGGATATGTACCTCATGCTTGATATTGTACTCAACCATACTTCTGACCAGCATGAATGGGCAATGAAAGCAAAAAAGGGCGACAAGCAATACGAGGATTATTTTTATTTTTTTAATGATAGAACAGAACCTGATGAGTATGACAGATCAATGCCGGAGATCTTTCCTGAAGCAGCCCCGGGAAATTTTACTTATATCAAAGAATGCGATAAATGGGTGATGACCGTATTTCATAATTACCAGTGGGATCTCAATTATACCAACCCGCAGGTCTTTATTGAAATGATCGATACTATTTTCTTTTATGCAAATCTTGGCGTTGATATTCTTCGCATTGATGCCCCGGCATTTATTTGGAAGGAAAAGGGAACACGGTGTCAGAATCTTCCGCAGGCACATACGTTATTGCAATTAATAAAACAATGTATTTGGATCGCGGCTCCCGGTATGGCAATATTGGGCGAGGCAATTGTTGCGCCGAATGAGATCATGAAATATTTTGGAGAAGGAGATAAGGAAGCAAGAGAATGTGACTTTGCTTATAATGCTACGCAAATGGCATTGCAATGGGATGCATTAGCTTCCGGTGATACAGGGGTGATGATGGCAGCACAACAAGAACTGCTGAAAAAACCATATGGAACTTCGTGGATCACATACACAAGATGTCATGATGATATTGGTTTGGGATATGATGATCACATGATCGATGCAGCCGGATATAATCCTTATGAGCATAGAAAATTCTTAAAAGATCATTATTCGGGAAACCATTATTCATCAACGGCGAAAGGTGCGTTGTTCTCAGTAAATGAAAAAACAGGAGATGCCCGGATCAGTGGTTCGCTGGCATCATTATGCGGATTAGAAACTGCTATCAATAATAAAGATGCTTCAGCAATTGAATTATCAATTCAAAAAATTTTGATGATGCAGGCCATGAGTTTTTTTATTGGCGGCATACCGATGATCTTTTATGGCGATGAATCCGGGCATTTGAATGATTACTCTTATTTAAATGACCCGGGAACAAATTATGATAACCGCTGGATGCATCGTCCAATGATTGACTGGGATAAAAATGAAAATATTAATAAGGAAGGTACTGTTGAACACACCATTTTTACTTCTACAAAAAAATTAATTGAACTACGAAAAAAACTTCCTGTTATTGCAGATAAAAAAAATCTTACATGGTTACGGCCGCATAATATTCATGTAGCGGGTTTTCTCCGTGCATGGGACGATGAAAGAGTTTATTGTCTTTTTAATTTTAACAGGCGCAAACAGTCTTTGACATGGTATGCATTTAAAGAAAATGGTATGCGGCCATCAAAGTTGTATGATCATTGGAGTGAAAAATATTTTGATGTAGGAAGAGATAATGAATACTTTGTACTACCGCCATATTCATTTTTTATCCTTGAACCGAAATGAATATTTTATTAACCCGCCATTATTACTACTATTAAACGGCTGTTGCATCGCACTCTTTTACGTTCGGTAATTCTATTCAGCATTTTTGTTTCGTTGGGATTTTCCGGCCCGCTGGGACTGATTATTTCTGCACATATGCCTTTCTACTAGCTTTAAATAATTGTCAACCACATAAAATAATTTCGGTAATGAATGGTTATAAGTGGGTGATTCAAATGCGGCTTTCGTAATACGAAACACCTTCTAATACTCCTTCTGAGAGGTTTTTCCGAGCGAAATATATATCCTTTAAGTTCTTTAGTGAGGCCATCTCCGGGCTATGGTTTGCCACTACGATCCCCTTTACTCTCCCTTTTAGCATATCTATATCATTTCCACTATTTCCCGCTGTTAAAAATTTCTCAACCGGTGTTCTCCATTTATTACTCAGAAAACGAATCGCATTGCCTTTGCTGGCTCTGAAAGGAAGTATATCGAGAAAATGATTTTCTGTCAATAACAACTTTGCTCTAAGTTTATTTTCATGAAGAAGTTTGTAAATAGTATTAAGATCCTCATCAGTAAAATCTTTATTAACATAATAACTCAATTTAAATTCCCTTTGAGCAGCTTCTTCCTGGAGAGTTAATTTTGGGAAGCTACTCAATAATTTTTCTATCTCATCTTTTTTCCACATATAAGAAATATGACTTTCCCAACCTTTGTCCGGTTCATAATCGGGTGTATAAAAAATTTCAGAACCTGCACTGCAAATAAGAATGTCCGGTTCAGGAAGATCGTATTCCTGTATTGCTTTTTTTACCAATTCTAAATTTCTTCCGCTTGCCAGGCCAAAACCTAGATCATTGTCATTGTCTTTTATCCATTGTTTTAGTTCTGTCAAGCCAGTTGTCTGTTGACCATCGACAAGAGTTCCGTCGATATCGGAGATCAGAAAATATTTGACAAAAGATAATTTTTTTCCATAAGCAATTTCACAGCTCAACCCTTCTTGCTGATTTTTTTCTTCCATCGCTTTTTCAACCAGGGAAACATATTGACTTGAATGATTTTGCCATGAGTAGGTTTTATCTGTACAAAGAATTCCATTTTCAGAATAACGTTGCCATAAACTTTGATCGGTAATTACTTTTTTTATTGCATAGGAAATCGCACTTGGCTGTTCTACATTTATTACTAATCCATTTTGGCAATGATGGATGATCTCCTTCGGCCCGCCTTTTGATGATGCAATAACGGGTAAGCCGCAGGCAGCGGCTTCCAGAACAGTTAAGCCAAAATTCTCTCCGGGAGTTGCATTTACAAAAACACCTTTTTTGCGTGCTGCAATTCTATAGATCTCCGGAACTTCCTGTTGCGGATCATTCTTTTTAGGGATTGCCATCTTTCCATATAGGTCATACTTATCCATCAACAACAAAAGATTTGTAAGTATTTCCTGTTCCTCCTCAGCCATTTTTGAAATGTCTTTTCTTACACCCGCAAATATGGCAAGGTTAGCCATTGTTTGCAATTCCTTGTCTTCACCATATGCCTGTATGATCGTTTCAAAATTTTTTCTTTTATCGGCTCTTCCTATCGAAACGATCAATGGCTTTGCCGGGTTGAATAAAAATCTTTCAATTTCCTGGTTCACCCTGTTGACTGCTTGTTCCTGTTCAAGAGTGAACCTGAAGGAAGGCATATCGAACCTGTAATATGGATAAAATGCAGCACTGTTGAAACCAGGTGGCATTACAATAAATCTCGCATCAGTTGCGGCATCGTACAATTTATATTGAGTATCTATTTCGTGATGAGTGCTGGCAATGACGTAATCGGCACTGCGCAAAACGGACTCTTCAACGCTGATTCTATGATCAATTTTAAATGTGTGATTTAATTTTTCCTCCGTATAACCCTGGCTCAATAAGATTTTTTTCTTATTTCTTCCTAATGAATGTCCGGTCGCAAAAAATGGAATACCATAGATCTTTGAAAGCTGTTGTGCAATATAATTTCCATCGGCATAGTGACCATGCACAATGTCAGGGTAATCATCCTCCTGCTCGATAAAGCGAATAGTCTTATCGGTGAACTCATCCAGATGATCCCAAAGATTTTCTTTTCTTCTGTATCCTGAACCGCCACAATTAATTCTTACTATTCTTGCCTTATCATTAATTTGTTCTATTGGTTCGGAATAAGAAGATGCGACGCGTTTGTCGGAAATTCGTCTTGTGAAAAGATCAATCTTTCGTATGCTTGTGTTTTCCGATAATGAATTAAGTAACTCTAAAACATATTTCACTTGTCCGCCTGTATCTTTATCTTTCCCTATCTCAGGATTCGTGGATCGAATGAGACCATGAGGACTAAACAGCTGCAGGTAGTAACCAGTCATGAAACAAATTTACTTTATTACTATGGCGAAGAATATTAGAATGTTATTAGAATACATTTGAAGAAAATTAAAAATGTTGAAAACCTTTCATTTACGTAATTCAGAATTTTTATTGAATTGAAATAGCTTTACATTTTAAAATATAAATCGATGTATTCAGGCGCAGGATTTAGCGATTGGGAAATTGGAGATATAACCGTTTATATTCATAACGGCGAGTATCATTTGTTTCATTTGATCATACCAAATCATGATTACATAGCTCATGCAGTTTCAAAAGACGGTCTTGCATGGCGAAGAACAAAGAATGCAATTTTTGTTGGCGATCCTGGTGAATGGGATGATGATATGCTTTGGACAATGCATGTGTATTCTAAAAACAATAAATTTTTCATGTATTATACGGGTTTGCAACGTGTGGATAAAGGGATAAATTCACGAATGGGGTTAGCAGAATCAGACGATCTATTGCATTGGAATAAAGTGAAAGGGACTCACCTGCCGATTGATTTAAAAAAAGGTTATTATGAATGCCTTGATGACAATCCCCGTGGTTGGTTAAGCTTTCGGGATCCATTTTATTTTGAGTATGAAGGCAATTCTTACATTCTGTTTTGTGGAAGAAAAAATTTTGGGCCAATTTCCCGCAGAGGTTGTGTTGGGCTGCTGCAAATAGAAGACAATAAATATGTATTGCAGGAATCCCTTATCTATCCAATGGTTTATGATGATGTAGAATGTCCCTGCATATTTGAGTTAGATGGACGCTTTTATATCATTGGCTCAATAAGAGAGGATGTAAAAGTTCGCTATTGGGTAAGCGATAAGTTTATTGGTCAATATAGAACATTTCATTCTGATTTCTTGTTGCCCGAAGGTAACTATGCCGCACGAATTACAAGGGATGGCGATCACCTATTGCTTTATAATTTCTTTTTTACTTCTGGAGCTATCAATTCGTTGCGTGTACTATCTCCACCTAAAGAACTTTCCACTGATTCGTATGGACGACTGGTGTTAAAGAGTTTTTATCGTTGGGAGCAAATGGTGATAAACATAGTTTCGCAAAAAGATTTTGGCACGCCAGTTCGGTTATTAAAAAATGCTACGGCAAATTTTAAGACTGAGGATGGCCAATGGACCTGCAGTTCAGAAAGTGGTTATGAGATATTTTATTTCGACCAACCATCTGATAATTTTATTTGGGAAGGAAGGATCAGTAATAATGGGTTAGGGAAATTCGGGATCGTCGCTCATATTGACCAGGAAAGTAATGGATATTTTATTTCCATTGATCTGATCGAGGGATTTATACAATTGCGTTCATGGGGACATAATCCTGCGAACAACCGTCAAAATTTTATCTTTAGCAACCTTCAGTCTAACGTATGCACCGTTCCACCATCAGGTACGATTTTTTTTAAGCTGATATGTTATGGGAATTATATTGAGCTATCTGTTGATGGAGAAGTAAAGCTTACGCTAATGGATTATATATGGAACGGGCCCGGAATGGGATTATACACCACTGCATCATCGATCATATTGGAAGAATCGATCATAAAAACTTTGCCGGAAGTTGTAAATGAATATGCAAGTCAGGCAGTGGCACAAAAAAATATGTAACAAAATACCACCTGACCTTAAGCTTCAATGTTTGGATCAGAAAAGAAAAAAATAATTGGGCTACAAAGGAAATATTAATAAACGGGGCTGCTGCTGTTTTTTCCTAATTCAAGGCTGGTAGCAGAAGGTATTGTTATTATAAAAGTAGTTCCTTTGCTTACAATAGAATGCAACCTTGATAGTTCCTTTATGCAATTTAATAATCCGGTCAGCCATGGATAATCCCAGTCCAAAGCCCCGGCCTTCTGTGACCTTGTTGGCTCGATAAAATGGTCGAAAAATGTTTTCGATCTCCTCAGGCGGAATTCCAATACCCTTATCTTCTATTTCTATTTGAATATTATTTTCACGGGTTTTTAATTTAATAATGGCCTCGTGATCATCGGAATATTTGCAAGCATTTAAAGCAATATTCTTTATCGCCGCCAACAACAAAGCCTCATTTCCAAAAACTAATAATTTTTCTTCTTCCTCGGGGATATTATCAAAATTTAAGATCACCAGGTATTTGCTGTTGATTTTAGAAATCTCTGAGGGAATACGCATAAGTATTTCATCAATACGGATCAGGTCTATATCAAGCCCACCTTTATTTCCTGATGCTCTTGCAAACTCTAAAAGTGTTAGTGTTAGTTTCCCCATGTGGCGCACATCATGATAAACAGATCTGATCACTTTTTGATATTCTACACTTGATCTTTCTTTTTCTAGGATCACTTCTAACTGGCTTGAAATCGACGTCAAGAGGAGTTGACAGTTCATGTGACGCATTTGAAATAAATCTTCGTTGCAATTCAAAACCTTCCTGGAGCTTATTAAGCAATTGATTAAATGTATCAGCCAAATAGTGCCATTCGTCCTTGACATTGCCCGTGGATACCCTTCGTGTGAGATTCTGAACAGTTATATCAGAAACATCATCCGCAATTTTTTTGATGGGTGCGCAAAAGCCGCTGCGAGAAAATATAACCGATGATCAATGCCGAAATAATTCCGACAGCAAAACCAAGAAGCAAAATAGTTTTCAAACGAACAAGATTCATTTTTCCATCATTATCGTTTGCCGCTGAAATAATGAATATTTTAATATTATTATCCTCATGTTTATACCCGATGGCTTCTTTATTTCCACTTCTAAAATAAATTTCATCACTTTTCTCTCTTAAATGGTCAAGTTCTTCTTTGTCTACTTTTATTCTGATCTCCTGCTACATCGCTATACCGATATATCTCATGTTCATTGGAATCATACACCTGTATCACTTTTTCCCTGAGCGATACGGCCGTTAAAGAATCAAATTGGCGTATCAGGGTTGGATCAAATATTTCTCTCATTGCAAGTAACCGTCCAATGGTGATTGCCCTGTTTGTTAAACGGGCTTTTCATTGTTTTTACTCTCTCAGTTTGCCGAAATATAATAAACAGATCCGCAAACAATGCTCATAATAATAAACACAAAGAGCACAAACAAAAGTGTAATGCGAATGCGTAACAGGCATGTAGTTTAGTTTTCTTTAAGAATATATCCCATGCCAACCTGGGTTTGAATTAATTTATGTTCAAATTTTTTATCTATCTTATTTCTGAGATAGTTTATATAAACATCAATAACATTTGTACTTCTTTCAAAATCTATATCCCAAACATTCATTGCAAGGTCGGCGCGGGAAACAACTTTGTTCTTATTACGCAACAGGTATTCGAGTAATTGAAACTCCTTTGCTGTTAAATTTATTTTTGCCCCGGCTCGTATTACTTCTTTGCTTTCTAAATTCATTTCAAGATCATCAGCCTGCAAAATACTTCCTACGGGCAATTGCTGAAACATCGTTCTTTTCAGCAATACCCTGATCTTTAAGAGCAATTCCTTGAATTCAAAAGGTTTTACAATATAGTCATCTGCGCCGGAATCATAGCCCTCGATCTTATCATCGATTGTAGGCAGAGAGGTAACCATTATTATTGGAATATTTGAATTTTCTTTCCTTATCATTTTACAGAGTTCAAAACCATTGATACCAGGCAAATTAATGTCGAGTATTATGAGATTGAACTTGTACGATTTAAATACACGGTAACCGATGTTACCATCATAGGCAACATCAATACGGTAACCTTTCTCTTCAAGACCAAACTTTAATGTGTCGGCAATTTTGCGCTCATCCTCTACTATTAGAATCTTTCTTTCATCCATCGTGAACTTTTTATAACTCAAACTAAGGTAAATATTTACGGCGTTTCTTAGAGTTTTTAATCACATTCTAATGCGAGTTTAATTCAGGCCTAAGTTTCAAGTATTATTTTACAGGCCAGAAACGAGATTATGTTTAGAACAATCTTATTGCCAGTCGACTTTGAGATAAACACAGAAATGGCTGTAAAGAAGGCCCTTGAATTATCGGATCCGGGACAAACGGTAATTCATTTGTTTCATGTTCAAAAACCATCTATGCCGTGGAGCTCAATTTGGGAAAAGGATATTTTTCAAGCGAATGGAGAAGTTAAAATCCCGGGTAAGCTCCTACAATGGAAGAGATTGATTGAGGAGAATTACACTGATGTGAAAGTAACTGTCGGTGTGGTTTATTCAATGAAAATTGAAAAGGCCATAATTGAAAAAGCAAAGGAAATAAAGGCAGATATTATTGTTATAGGTAAACACTCTTCTCACAGATGGCCAACGTTGATGAATACAGTGTTTCCCAACAATATTGCAAAGGCAACCGGGTACCCGGTTCTTACATTCAAACCTGGTTCAATTTACACTAAATTAAGATCGATAGTTATGCCAGTTGGACCCGAGGTTCCTCAAAGAAAAGTGGATCTGATAATAGCATTGAAACATAAATTCAGGATCACCATTCACCTTGTAACAGTGATCAGCAAAAAGCAAAACGCAAACAAATTTTCTGGTTACTCTTTGTTAGAGACCTATCGCTATTTAAAAGATGTTGTACAATGCCCTTGGATCACGAGGTATTACATGGTGAAAATGTGGCGCAATCTGCCTTTGAATATGCAAAAAGTATTAAGGCTGATATGTTGCTGGTAGAGCCTGAATCTGAAACAAAACTTTCGTCCTTTCCAAACAAACACATAATTGATGAGTTAAAACCTAATTCAAAATTGCAAATACTTGCCGTACAATCGTAAACCCTAAAAAAAATTATGAAAAAAATTGTTACCATACCTCTTTTACTTTTAGTTTTTTCTGCTTTTGCTCAGGATATTAATCATGTGGAAGATCTTTTGTATTATAAAAAATATGAGAGTGCCGAAAATTTATTGAATCAACTAGTAAAAAATAACCCTGAAAATGCAGAGGCCTGGTATCTTCTTTCTGAAGTCCAACATTCGGG
Source organism: uncultured Bacteroidota bacterium (assembly GCA_963746915.1). GTDB lineage: Bacteria > Bacteroidota > Bacteroidia > Chitinophagales > Chitinophagaceae > VBAS01. The sequence goes on from CAVVDD010000008.1 coordinate 109,751, forward strand.
GAGCGAACTTGATTTAAAAAATGCATTGCAAAACGCACCAGCTAATATTAAGGACGACCCTTATTTTCTTATTGCCACCGGAAAAATGCTTTTGGAAGAAACTAAAAAAGAGGAAGCCAAAAAATATTTTGAACAAGCCTTAGAAAAAACAAAGTATAAAAAGCCTGAAATTATATTGGCTGTCGCAAAAGCGTTAATTGCATCAGAAAATGGAAATGCGAACTATGCAATTGAGCTTCTTAATAAAGCAATTAAAAGAGACAAAAATAACCCAGCTCTTTATACAGAGTTAGGAAAAGCATATAGGAAGCTAAACAATGGAACAGAGGCCTTCAAAGCGTTCAGACAAGCAATCGAAGCTGATAAGAATTTTGCTGAAGCATATTATTTGACAGGAATGATTTTCAGAACCCAAAGCAACTCTGATCTATACCTCGAATATTTTAACAAAGCCATCCAGGCAGATGCAAAATATGCTCCTGCATACTACCAGCTCTATTATCATTATTATTTCAGAAATGTGGATACAGCGAAGGAATATCTTGAAAAATATATTGCCTTATCAGACCATAAGATCGAGAATGATTATGATTATACCGACATTCTGTATCTAACCAAAAATTATAAACAGGCAATCGAACTGGCTAAAAAACTTATTGAAACTGATAAAGAGAAAACGCCAGCTCGTATTTATAAATTGATAGCCTATAGCTATCATGAAAGTGATGATCATTCAAACGCTTTTGATTACTTGCACCGATATTTTGGGGCAGCTCCTGATAGTATACTGATCGCAAAAGATTTCATTTTGGTAGCAGACCTTTATGCAGAAAAAAATAAGATTGATTCGGCAATATTTTTTTATAAAGTTGGGACAGAGCTTGAAACGGATAGTAATTCAATTGTTAAATATTATAAGATGCTAGCCGATCTTGCTAAGCAACAAAAAGATCATACAGAGAGAGCAATATGGTTAGGAAAATACTATATGAAAAACAAAAAGTCAACAAATGTCGATCTGTTCAATTGGGGTCTGGCTTGGTTCCAGGCTGGCAATTTTGAAAAATCTGACTCAGTTTTTGGAATGTATGTTGTCAAATATCCCACGCAGCTTTTTGGCTATTATTGGCGAGCAAGAAGTAATGCTGCTATTGATACTACAATGGAACAAGGCTTGGCAATACCCTATTATTTAAAAGTGGTTGAGATTGGCGAATTGGATACTACTGGTAGCTCAAAACGTCAGTTAATTGAATCTTACGGGTACCTGGCAGGATATGAAACAAATCAAAATAAGAATTATGGCAAGGCAATTGAATATTTTGAAAAATTGCTTCAACTCGATCCCACTAACGAGCAGGCTAAAAAATATGTTCAAATTTTAAGAGAAACGATGGCAAAAAGAGATACGCTTACTGATTCATAGCTGGAGTGAGTATTAAGGAGGAATGGTTAATGGAAAAGCATTTCATAATTAGTTTTATGGAGTGCTTTTGTGTGTTGAGATATTCTCCACTGGCGGAAATAAGCGTGGAATTTTTATATTTTTAGGAAATAAATCAATTTATGTCTTACAGTACATACCGCCAACTACCACAGGAATCGCTCAATGAACTTCTTTGCATGGCTGTGAAAGATATGCTCGCAACAATAGATACAAACGAAGATGGGGAAATAGGATTTAAGGCAAAAAGAAAGCAGGTTGAGCTGCTATTAGATATTATTGATGAAAAAGCAAAGGAGGAAAAATCACCACATCTAAACTAATGCAAAAGATATCTGATTTTTGATTTTGATTTAACAAGTACATAGTTACCCGCTAAAACCATAAGCATTATTACAGGATGGTTCCGCTTTCTGGGAATTGTCCTTCTTCAATTACCTCTTCATTTCCTTTTTTATAAAAAATCATCCCAATTGTCATAATAATACTTGAACAAAGAATGATAAAAAAAAGAATTCCCTGGTTGAAGGTTGAGAGCATAAGCCCTGATGGAATTTTATAGAAAAGCACAATAGTTATTAAACCACGTGGAATAAAAACTACTTCAGGAAAAATACTGGTGCGAAGAAAAAAACGAAGATAAAGATACCTGACCAGCAATAAGGCTAATACAATCAGACTGCCGACAATCAGAACCTCTTTTTCACCAACGAAATCAAGCTGTATGGAGAATCCGAAAAGCAAAAAGAAGAATGTCCTTACCAGGAATGATGATTCAGCTGTAATTGAATGAAGCAGGTGTCGCAAGGACTCAACTTGAGTTTGAGGAAAATAGTGAGAAAGCTTTTTTATCGGTATCTTCTCCCAGTTATTTATCATCAAACCAAAAACAAGAATAATTATCAAAGAAGGCAAATGAAGCATTTTTCCGCCTGCATATAAAAGAATAAGTAGTGAAAATATCAGAAAGAACTTGATGTTCAATTTCGTTTTTGCCAACACAAGAAACAGCATGAACGAAAGTAAAAGTGAAAGAAGTATTGATATAACAATGTTGGCACCAAAAATTCCGACAGATCTCCAGGTCATAAGTTCATCGGCAATAAAATAATTAAATATCATAATGCCGATAATATCAGAAAATGACGCTTCGTATATCAGGAATTCTTTTTTTGCACTTGTCAAAGGATGAAGACTGGGAATAACTATGGAACTACTCATGATGGATAGAGGGATCGCATAAACTATACAATTTATTATAGGTTGGTTTAGCCAGCAATAAAGTATGGTAGTTATCAAAACACAAGAGATGATGAGTATCACCAGTGACGAAAAAAATGAGTTTCTTATTAGTTTCAGTTTATTCCTTCCTAATTTGAGATCAAGTCCTGCTTCGAAAACGATCATAATAAGTCCTACGGTTCCTAAAATCTCAATCATTCGGGGTGGAAATTCAATCGACAGACCAGATCGATCCGCAACATAGCGAAGCCCAATGCCTGCAAACAACAAAAGTAAAACGGAGGGAATCCTTATATATCGGCTAATAATTGAAAAAATGTAAGAAACCACTATAAGGCTGCAAATTATGATCAGGTATTGATCTGAGTTCAAACCATTCATAGATGGAAGTTAAGGAACAAACTGTTCTTCCAATAGATTTTTAAGGTCTCATAACTTTTAAGAACCAAGAAGGTAAAATATTCTGTCCCGACTTTCTAATTGCATTTTAATGGCATTTTAATTGGAATTTAATTAGCGGATAATACTTTTACCTACTGCTAATGGAAAGTAACTTTCGTAAGATATTGACCTTGATAGATTATACCGATACATCTTTGCATGCAGCGGAGGAAGCAGCCCTAATTGCTTCCAAGTTCGACGCTGAACTTCAATTGTTACACATATCACCTTATGAAAGTTCAAAAAGTTTAATTACATCTGGACTTCTCTTTTTTAATGTACCCGTAATAGAGGAGGAAGAGTACTTTTTAAAAATAGAGAAATTAGAACGGCTTAAAAAAAGCTGGAAAAGCGATTTGGAATATTAATTGCTTGCTTTGAAAATCGTGGTGATTTTATGGAAGTGGTGAAGAGCCATGTCAAAGACTTTTCAGTTGATTTAATTGTTTTGGGTACAAAGAAAAAAAATTGGCTTAAAGAGATCTTTATTGAAAACAAGGTAAATTCAGTAATTGGGGCTTTAAGCTGTGAAGTTTTATGCGTTAGTTCCGGATCACAGACAGACACACTAAAAAAGATTATAGTTCCGATAGCTAAATCGATTCCAAAGAAAAAGATTGGTATCGCTTATGAATTTGCAAAAAAATTTGCAGGGAAGATTTATCTAATTGCTTTGAATAGATCGGAAAATAAATTAAGCGAACAAAGTACTAAAACACTTATAGCTTCCTATCGATATCTTAAAGACCTTACGAACATGCCAATTGAATGCTGTACTGTAAATGGAACCAGTATTGCTAGTGCAACCATGCATTATGCCCAAAGAGTTGGAGCTGATTTGATTCTTATAAATGAAGGGTCAGAATCGTATTTTAAAAAACCTTTATGGAACGGAAATATTGTGAATCATTCGTCAGTTCCCGTGTTAAGTGTACACTCTATGAATTATAAAGAAAGAGACAAGTACCCGGATATGAAAATGGTTAGGTAGGATGTTTCTCAGATCTGTAGTTTTATGTTAATGTCGCTATAGATTGTTCTTTTGTGCTAGCTATATAATCTGCGGCATTAATATAAGAGCTGCTTGTTTAAGCAGCTCTTTTTTATGTATCAATGTGAGCTTTTATGCTTTCAACCAACATGCCTTTAAATTCAGATCCTTTAAAATATAAAACTGCTATTAAGAATTGATAATTTGCTCTTAGTGCAGCTTTAGTTCAGCCATTTTAATTTATCATTGAAAAATGAAACTCTCTATTCAATTCTTACTGGCTTTCTCGCTTGTCCTACTGCTTTCAATTTTTGACACTGGATCTAATTATTTACTGTCACTGAAAGTTGAGCGGAATACACTATTCTTGAATAAATCACAGGAGATCATCCGGCATTCGACGGGTTTACACAAATCCATGATTGATATGCAAAGTTCTTTTCGCGGGTATTTGCTAACCAATGATGACCAATTTTTAGATGGGTATCAGATGGGGCTACAAACAGTGCCGCAATCAATAAGTGAACTAAAGAACCTTACCAGGTCAAACTCAAATCAGCTGCAGCTGGTCGATACAATTGATAAGCTGCATCATGAATGGCTTCATTATGCAGCTAACCTGATCAATGCACGAAAAAATTTTGATTCGAAAGATTCTATTGGGAAGTATAATTTTCTTTTCGAAAACCAGCTGAAAAAACAAATTGGAAAGAAAATAAATGACGACATCTCAAAAAGATTTACTGAATTTGATAGAATAGAATATAATACCCGAAGTCTTCATACTAGTAATCTTGAAGCCGCGATCAAAAATACCCATACTTTTTCCCTGATTTTTTTTATTTCGACAATTGTAATTGGTGTTGCTACTGCATTATTCATAGTTTACAGAATATCAAAACGTATTAACACAATGGTATTGCTTGCGGAAAATATTTCAGGTGGCCGATTTACAACTTTAAAAGATAACAACAACGATGAATTAAGGAGTTTGTCGGTATCACTTAACAAAATGTCGGAAAGCTTACAAAAAAACATTAGCGAGTTGGAAAATCGCAATGCCGAATTAGACAAGTTTGCTTATGCAGTTTCACATGATTTGAAAGCCCCGATCAGGGGTATTCATAATGTTATTGCCTGGTCAGAAGAGGATCTCGGAAATGAGTTGTCAGAACAAATGAAAAAAAATCTTGATATTATCAGTCAAAAAGCAAAACGAATGGAAGATCTTATAAATGGTTTGCTTGACTATGCAAGGTTAAGAAAAAAGAGCCCTTCTGAGTTTGTAAATGTCAATGATCTAGTAGATGAAATTGTTGAAAGCATTGTGCCAAGGAATTTTAATGTAGAAGTACAAGACCTGCCTGTAATTTATACGGAAAGATTAAAGTTAGAACAAGTCTTTGCAAACTTAATTAGCAATGCTGTTAAATACACTACGAAAGAAAATGTGCAACTTGTAATTAACTGCAAGGAATTTGCTGATCATTATGAATTTTCTGTAAAAGACAATGGTATTGGAATTGATCCCGAATACCATGATCGTATTTTCGAAATATTTCAAACATTAAGAGAAAAAGATGAGAAAGAAAGCACAGGCATCGGGCTTGCCCTTATAAAAAGAATACTTGACGATCAGAATTGTACTATAAGAGTTGTGTCAACACTCGGGAATGGTGCTGAGTTTATTTTTACATGGCCACGAAATGAAAGTTAAAATGAAAAAGAATACAATATTACTGGTGGAAGATGATGAATTAGATGTCATCAGTTTTGAGCGGACGCTGAAAAAATTGGACATTGAATATGATCTGTATGTTGCTCATAACGGAAAAGAGGCATTAAGTCTTTTAACCGATGTAACAAAGCCCATACATCCGGAAGTTATTCTGCTTGATCTTAATATGCCAAAAATGAATGGTATAGAATTCTTAAAAGCCCTTCGGAATGAGAAGAGATTTGAAGATTTAAAAGTTTTTATCATGACCACTTCTTCAGAATTTTCTGATAGATCCACTGCTGAAGAATTGGGAATTTCGGGTTATTTTATTAAACCATTAAGTTATACTGATAATACAAAAAGAACTGATTCAATGGATTCTTTTATTCAATTTCACCTTAGAAAAATTTTGAATAAAGAATAATATTGTTTGATGTAAATCGCAACGATAGTATACAATTACTTAAAGCTAACAGAACAATGGCAGCGTTAATAATAATAATTTTTTTAGTTGGTTATTTGGCGATTGCATTTGAGCACTCGATAAGCATAAATAAAGCTGCATCTGCTTTGCTTATGGGTGTCGTTTGTTGGTCCATATTTGCGTTACTTGGAAATAACCAGGAATTCATGTCAGACGAACTCGGTCATCATCTTGCAGAGATATCCGGCATATTATTTTTTTTGCTTGGTGCAATGGTCATTGTGGAGTTGATAGATGCCCATGATGGATTTGAGATCATAACTAACCTAATAAATACAACAAGTAAAAGGAAATTGGTTTGGATCATTGGTTTTCTTACTTTTTTTCTTTCTGCGGTTTTGGATAATCTCACCACCACAATTGTGATGGTTACTATGCTTCGCAAGTTAATCCCTTCACATAAGGACAGATTAATGCTAGCATCATTGGTAGTAATTTCCGCCAATGCCGGAGGTGCCTGGAGCCCAATTGGCGATGTAACAACCACGATGTTATGGATAGGTAACCAGGTTACTGCCGGCAATATTGTTATAAAAACAATACTTCCGTCCTTAGTTTGCTTTCTTGTTCCCGCATTTCTGATTGGGATAAAAATGGATGGAGCTATAGAACATGTTGTGCACAAAAAGAAAAACTGTTTTCAACTGTTAAGCAAAGAAATTCGGTGTTTATTATTGGGGTTTCCTGTTTACTATTTGTACCCGTTTTTAAAACAATAACTCATCTGCCCCCATATATGGGTATCCTCTTTGGTCTTGGATTTATGTGGATAGTTACAGAAATTATGCATAGCGAAAAAGATGAAAGAGAAAAGGGACTGTTTTCCGTTAATCACGCCATAAGAAAAATAGATACGCCAAGCATTTTATTTTTTCTTGGAATTCTATTAGCTGTTTCAGCGTTGCAATCGACAGGTATTCTCACCTCAATTTCATCCTTTCTTGAAAAATCAATCGGAAACATGACCGTCATCACGATCATTATTGGCTTTCTTTCTGCGATTGTTGATAATGTGCCATTGGTTGCAGCCGTCCAGGGAATGTATAGTTTGGAACAGTATCCCACTGATCATTATTTTTGGGAATTCCTGGCTTACTGTGCCGGCACAGGCGGAAGTATTCTAATTATAGGTTCTGCAGCAGGCGTTGCGTCTATGGGTATGGAAAGAATTCAGTTCGGCTGGTATTTGAAACATATTGCATGGCTGGCAGCAATTGGTTATCTGGCTGGCGCAGGCACATACCTATTGCAACATTATTTATTGACCTTGTAGATGCCAAACCAAAAAATCTCATCAGGCGAGTTTCGAAATATTTTAAAACTTATTTGATAATGCGGAGACTTTTTTTGCGAATAAAACTTATTCTTAAAAGAATATTTGATAGGATCAACAATGAAAAGTTGAAAACAAATTTGCTGCAAGCATTACCATTTTGGATAGCTTCAGTTATAACAGGGCTCATTGCAGTATTATATACAAAATTATTTGAACTGGCTCAGAAAGCGAACCTGTATATCTTAAACTTACACGAGTGGTTATTGATAATAATAACCCCGATCTGCTTTTTGATAGCCTGGTGGATAATTAAAAAATTTTCTCCATACGCCAGGGGCAGTGGCATACCACAAGTGATGGCGGCTATACAATTTTCAAATCCAAAAGACAATCATAAGGTGAGTATAATGCTCAGTTTGAAAACTATTTTTTTTAAGATTACTTCAAGTCTTATACTTGTCTTTGGTGGTGGCGCTATAGGCCGGGAAGGCCCCACGATACAAATTGCAGGATCTATTTTTCGCCAGGTCAATCAATGGTTACCATCATGGTGGCCAAAAATATCAAAGAAAAATATGATCATCACTGGCGCAGCAGCAGGTTTGGCTGCGGCATTCAATACACCCCTAGGTGGCGTTGTCTTCGCTGTTGAAGAACTTAGTAAAACTCATATAAATTATTTTAAGACAGCTGTATTCACTGCCGTGATCATTGCGGGTCTTACTGCGCAGGCTATACTGGGTCCTTATCTATACCTTGGTTATCCGGTTGTAAATAATTTGTCTGGTTATATTTTTTTCTATGTTGCACTGGTGGCAGTCGTAACCGGTTTACTTGGTAGCAGTATGGCAAAGATTATCTTATATATATTAAAATGGAAGTCAAGATTCAAGTTCACCTACCAGCATATTTTATTCGTAGTTGGTTGTGCAGCAATTGTTGTGACCATAGCATTAGGTTTTGATGCTAGTATATTGGGCTCGGGAAAGAATTTAATGGAATCAATATTATTTGGCAATGAAAAACATGCTTCATGGACCTTGCCGGTGATGCGTATAGTAGGTCCGATAATTTCATTTACAACCGGAGCTGCGGGTGGAATTTTTGCCCCATCATTGAGTGCTGGCGCAAGTGTCGGTTCATTATTCGCTGGTTGGTTTGGTTTATCAGCTACCGATACAAATTTACTTGTGTTAGCAGGCATGGTTGGATTCTTAACCGGGGTAACCAGAACTCCATTTACTTCCGCAATACTTGTTCTGGAAATGACAGACAGGCACAGTGTGATCTTTCATTTAATGCTTGCTGGTATGCTGGCAAGTTTAGTCTCTTTAATAATCGATCGCCATTCACTTTACGAATATCTTAAAGTCAGCTACATGAAAGAAGTAGAAAACCTGCAACAGCAAACAAAGCGTACATAAGATGCATTTTGAAATCGTAAACTAAAGAAAGTTAATGGAGCTCGGGACTTCATCTGTTTACCGCGACGAGGAAATTTTGAGCGATTTTGTATAATTAACTATTCTGGCTTCCCATACTTCGCAATCAATGCAAGCAATACACCATTGGTCCAACCAAATCCATCTTGCCCGGGGTATTCACCACCGCCAGCTTCGAGATGAGTGTCAACAACATTATATTTTTCCATCAACTTGCCTGTACGATTATAAACATCAATATTCAATTTCATCCAGCGCATTGAAATATCTTTTGCCAATTCTTTTTGTCCGCAATGATCAAGACCCCAGATGGTCATCCATTGCAAGGGTGCCCAACCATTTGGCGAATCCCATTGTTGATTTGTGTTTTTTTCTGTTGTAGTTACTCCGCCGGGCTGTAACAGTTTTGATTTAATTGCTTCAGAAGCTTTTCTTGCTTGCAGACTCAGGTAATCAGGTTTACTTTCAAAGAAACAAAAAGGATACATGCCAGCTGGTGTGACCTCATTTAATATTTTTTGTGTTTTAAAATTATAGTCGCAATAATAATTCAGTTTGGAATTCCAGCAATATTTATCAATAGCAACTCTTCTCCTCTCCGCTTTTTTCCTGTATTCATTTGCGAAACTATCCTTGCCGCCTGTTTGATAACCTTTTGCAATTGTTAGTTCCAGGTTTAACAATAATGAATTGAGATCAACGGCAATATAATTTGTAGTTTGAATGGAAGTGATACTCTTGCCATCCGCAAACCAGCGATTGCTAAAATCAATTCCGCTTTCAGCTCCGGCACGCAAATGTTTATACATTTCTACTGTATTCCTTTTTGATTTTTTTGCGACTTCAAAATCCTCACGCCAGCTTTCCTGTCTTGGCACATTGCTGTCATCCCAATAGCGATTTAAAACTGTTCCATCCTTCATTTTCACAACACGACGATAGGCCTGTCCAACTTTTAATTTCGAAGATCCATCCATCCAAAACTTATATTCCTTTTGTAATGCCGGAAGAAAAGCTACATATACATTATCTCCTTTTATCGTAGCAAGCAATTGTACCATAGCCGCAAAGAATGGCGGTTGCGAACGACCAATATAATAACTCCGGTTCCCATTTGGAATATGCCCATATGTTTCGATGAGGTAAGCAAAATTTTTGATCATGTTCTCGATCATTTCTGTTTCACCACTTTCTTTTAATCCTAGCATGGTGAAATAAGAATCCCAATAATAAATTTCACGGAATCGGCCGCCGGGAACAATGTAGGAATATGGTAACGGCAATAAAGAGCTTCCTTCGATCTTTTTATCAGGCTCACGTCTTAAAGCACCCCAAAGATTTTTGATATGCATCACCACATCTTTTTCCTGTTGAATATAATTGATAGTTGGAGGAACAGGAGGCAGATCAAAATTTTCTTTTACAAAAAACTCCAGTGAAAATTTTATTGCCGGATTTTTTTTAACAGCGAGATAATCTTTTACAATTTCCTTTGGATCTCTTTTAGGCACACAATCCACAAAAGTTTTTCCATCGGGAAAAATTTTAGACATCTGTACATCTTTAAAAAGTTCACCATAAACCTGGTCGGGAGTTTGCACTTTTGTTTGAGCCTGGATCAGTCCAATAGAAAAAAGAGTGATGAGGATAAGAATGGTTTTTTTCATGCCTGTAAAATTCACTTTAAAGATACATGAACAAGACCGGACAATGGAAAAACTACCATCGAGAGCTAATGTAAAGTGCCGGGATTAAATGTTCGCCAGCTATGCCAGAATTCCTGGTAAGCCGGTAATGGCTTCAATGAAAATGAAGTATCAATTCCCTTGCCATCAATTCTGAATTTATGGTTATCAAATAGCAAAGTGTCATCACTTAAATTGAAAATTGAATTCTCACTTGGTCTTTCAAACGCAAAAAAACTTTTATCATCTTTTGATAACACAATCAACTACAGGAGTTGATGCCAATTTTATCCTGTATTAATTCTTCTTTCTTCAACTGATTCCAGTCGTAAGCTTTTCTTTCTTTACCAGTCTTTACACCAATTACCCATGATTTATCTTTCCAGGAAAGACTATCAGTTCCGGTTAATTTACTTTTGCTGGCGCCACTTTCAAACTTAAATGTACTGTCATACGATTTTATAAAGTCAGAATCTGCCTGCATAATAAGTGAATTAGGATTTAATTGTAACCAATCAGCCAATGATGTTTGTGTACTATATACTTCCGGTAGTTGTTGCCCTTTTAGTTTTCCGGTTATTGCTTCACCTGTAACTTGTCGCCACCAGCTTTTTGTAGTAGCATCTTCCAGCATAGCATTAAAATGATCCATACCAACAAGCCTGAACTTTTCTTTTTTACCATTCACTATCGGTTCAAATACACGACCTGTTCTGCATACCGTACAATATGTTACCATTATTGGTTTGCCACCCACGGTATCCTGTATATGATGATGATAACCTAAAAACCGGATCGGATAAGCTTTGGCTTCACCATTAATTGAAACACCAATCACTAACCTGTTTGAATCAACTTTATTATGATGCAGCACTCACAAGCAACAATTGTTTGGGTTGCTTAAACATTGCATCGGCCGCCATTTTAAAATTAGCCATGTATATGACAACTGCAACGATAGCAATTGGAAAAAACAATAACCATTTTCTTTTCCATTGTGATCTGAACAAACCAAGAAAGATCATTGCAGCGAATAAGCCCCGAAATATCCAACGCCATTTATAAAGGAAATAAGCAAGATCAATGCTGTTCATTTGCTGACTGCCAGGCATCGGCATAATAAAATAAACATTTGCTATTTCAAATAATAGTAAGCCGATCAAGCCTAACCAAAAATATTTTTTCATGCAGTTAAATTAATGATTGTAAAAATAAACCCCCACGTTGAAACGAAGGGGTGATTTAAGGTTAACGGTCTCAGATCGGTATTTATAAATGAATAGTAATTCCCAAATTGATCAGGTAATCTGCAAAAGCAGCATCGCCTTGTCTGTGTACACCGGTATCAACAGTTTGACGCTTATCAGCATTGCTTTGCGTACGGTTTCTTACTAATGCAACAGGAACAAACAAGTTAATGCTTGTTCTTTTTGCCATATAAGTAACTCCAGGTTCTGCAGAAATGATATATCCTGGTCTTCTGAATCCGAGATCGCCACCGATAAGATCACTTGAAGGAAGCCCTTCAATACGGATGCCACCGGAGAAACTTAATTTTTGAGCCATATAAGTAAGACCAGCACGGGTCATGAACAGATCGGGAACACTCATTACATCGGTATTATATTTTTTTGCCGAAGCTGAAGCTGTACCACCCCTGGCTGTAGAAGTGCCGTTTACTTCACGGGGGTTTGACAGATAGAAAAAGCTACCATACGCACCTATCTTATGGCTGAAATTATAAAAGCCGTTTAACTCAAGTGTTATACCTGTGCCACCATCTCCAGGTTGTATTGACTGATCAACAGGGCCGAGAACGCTTGAATCAGCCTTCTTATAAAAATAATCCATGTAATTATAACTACCGGTTGGCAATTTTAATCCAAGACCCACTTGAAGATTTCCTTTGTGTGAAGTCTTTGGATCAAACATCCAGCGATAAGCTGCAAAACGGATATCGCCAATACCAAAAGAATTTGTAGTGTGTCTTGTTTTTCCATCATGCTCGTACAAAGAAGAACGGGTAAAAGCCAGTACTGGTACTGTCAAACCCATTGACCAGCGACCATTAATAACACGGGTAATAGTGAAATCCGTTTCATACGAATGGTTAATGACATTGCTGCCTTCTTCTTCTCTTTGTTTCTGTTCTTCTTTACCTACAAAATGTTTGTATGATTTGAAGTAGCGGTTGTTTATGTCAAGGTACCAACTGCCACCTTCCGATGGCCTGTTGCATATGCCCCCAATACCTTTGATAGCCACACAACCTTGTGCGTTTGTTTGCTGCCATGTTGCGGCAACTAAAATTGCGATGATCAAATAAATGCGTTTCATAATAATAAAAGTTAGTTTTCGTTCAATTAAATTATTTTTTCAACTTCAATCGGGATACAACAAACTCTCCCAATTTTTTTCCTGCTATAGCGCCATTCTCATTATCAAAACGATAATGAATACCGCCATATAACCGGGACATTGCAGCTTCTGCTGCTGCTCCTCGGAAAGTTTTTATTTCACGGTTTTTAATGCCAAACTCAAGCAACGATGTATCGGTAAATGATAAGTTATCACCAAACCAATATGTCATTGCCTCTGCAGCTGCAGCACTATTTGTCGCATGACCGCTTGTATAAGATGGAAATGGTGGAGTTTGAATATAAGGCTGCCAGGATTCGTCAATTTTATTTATTTCTGTTTCCGGTCGAACATAATTGCTCCTGTATTTTTCATCCCAGCAGCTAATGAATGCATCGAATAAAGCAATGGCAGTTTCTGCATAAGCAGCAACAGTTGTTTTGAAATCTGCATGGGCAGCCTGGGCTCCTATGCCAACAATATTCATCCAATGCCCGGGAGGAGAAAATTTCTTTGTTGCAAACATCACATGTCCGGCAACGTGCATTGAAAAAGGATTATCATTCCAGAAATCAGCAGCATGTTTTTGATCTTCAGATAAGTTTTCGCCAACTGATTTCACCTCCATCAATGCTTTCCAATATTCGCTATTCTTATTTTTTATATCAAACTTTGGTGGTGAAGGAGGCCTAAACTGAGATGCTGAGTCAATTACCATTGGTCGTATTTCATTCCAATGAGGCTCTACCGCAGATGCATATTGTGGCGGAGTTGGAATATAGCGACCAGGCGTAGAATAAAGAACAGTGTATCTTTCCGCAGTTCTTGTTTGGGCATAATTGTCTTTTTTGCTCCAATTCAGTATGGCCGAAGCAATGCTATCGGAAAACTCAATTGTATTTCTTAAAATCAAAGGCGATATGTTGATGCTATCTGCAATTTTTTTAAGACCATCATAATAATTCATCATGCTTCCTTCAGGGAACGTAACAGCATTACCAACTTTAGTAAATGCGAATAATGCTGCCAATGTGAAATCAATTTCCTTTCCTTTTTCAGGTTTTGGCATAGGAGGCATATGCTTGATCTGTCCCGCAAGAGAAATATAGTTTTCATCACCTGCAGCAATACACTCAAATGCAGCGATAGTCGCATACGCATAATTGCGACTTGCGATCATCGGTGGAAAATTGTTTTCCAGCACTACATCATTCAGCTTCTTTACAGTTTTACAATAAAGAAGCGGGTTGTCAAAAAATTTCAAATTCGCTTGTACGCCTTTTTCAGTGCAGCTCACTGCTGCCAGTAATAACACGAGTACTAAAAACCTTAATGATTTCATTTTAAATTATAATAAGTAAGAAAAATATTTTCTATGGGTAGCTCTGATCCAGATAAGAAAGATCAGGCTTCGGGAGGTTGCGCATCTGTAAGTGGGATAAACAGATCTTTTGCATCTGCGTTTCTACTAGTAAAAGATAAGGAGCTAATGGAATAATTATTTATATCAAACGCAGTTTCATTTATGCGGAATTCAGTTGTCAGCAATTTTACTAAACCACTTTTTTGCTGTGAACCTTCTTTGTTTCCGGGAATATCATTCACGGCTTTAGTAAATTCATTCTTTACTTTAGTAATACTTGTTTTTTCTTTATTGGGAAGACAAAGGAGGTATAAAGTATTATCGCTTACTTTTCTTTTTACATACTGGTAATGTTCACCATTGAAATCCGTTTCGCCATAAACTTCCTCATAATCCTTATCAGAATAATATGGCATGTTAAGGGGAATGCGTATCTCGACCAATTGTTCATCACTGTATTTGCCTGCAGAGATCTTTTGTTCAAGATTGGCGGTTGCATTTCTTTCAATTGCTGAAAATAACCACCTATAACCAGCAAAGTTAAATACCATGAGGGAAAGCAGCAGTATGGCAGCAATTTTTTTCAAGCTCCTAAAGATACAATTCCTCTTTATTTAACAATGAATGTTTTTTTCTGAGTGCCAACACCTGTTAGTGTGATACTTTTCCATTGTTTTGGCAATGAAGTTTTTAACTGTACAATTCCCTGTCGGTGTGATATCCAATCCTCCAAAACCCATTAATACAGGTTTGAATAATTCCGCCTGCACCTGTTGCAAAATATGGATTTGTTCCTCCTTTTGTTTCTGCAATTACCCGAAATGGCGGATTAAGATTTGGAATATATGCTTCTTTGAACCAGTGATATGCTTTTTCAGCATCACCCAATCTTGCATACAATGTTGTAAAAACGGCTTGTGTCATTGCAGGAGTTCCTTCATTAGGCACTCTTGTTTCATAATATTCAAGATCCTTTCTTATTTGTTCTGGGATCAGTAATTTCTTTTAACGGATATGACAATAAGATTTACATCGGCTTGTTTTATTCCTTCACCATTATACGCATGCATGTTCTTTTGTAACTCCATTTTCAAGTTTCAGAATAGGAATATTATTTGCTACATTCATCCAATCAGCATCAGGAGTAATTCCTAAGATCTTTGCAGCTTCTGTTGCAAATTGAAGATTTGCTTTTGCGGCAGCATTGGTGAAAGCATTATTATCTACATTTTCAGCCCATTCATCTGCAGCTACTACATTCTTAATATCATAATGTCCGGGTCCATTTCTTTCAACACGGCTTGCCCAGAAATCTGCAGTGGCAGATAAGTATCGGCCAGCCTTTTTCTTTCAGCCAGTTTTTATCCTGTGTTACACAATAATAATTCCAGGCAGCAATACCAACACAGGCAGTAATATGATGTTCAAATGGACCACTCAATGCCCATACCGGTGTTTCTTCTACTCCTGTCTCAGCACTTTCCCAGGGAAACATTGCTCCTTTATATCCTTTGCTGAATGCATTTCGTTTTGCGGCATCCAATCGTTGATAGCGGTATTCAATCATAGCTTTTTGCAATTTCAGGATGCAAGCACCAATATTGCATGGATACATCCATAATTCTGTATCCCAGAATACATGTCCATTATAACCAAGCCCGCTTAATCCCATTGGTGAAGGAGATAACGCAGTTCCTTCTCCTGACAAATGAATACAAGATGATACAACATGCTATGAACATCCTGTTGTGCTTGCGGCATCACCTTCAATCATAATATCACTTTTCCATAATTCTTCCCATGCTTTGTGTATGAAAATTGAATAAGCCGTTCTCTTCCTTCCAGTTTTGCAAATATGGTTACCCGTTCTGCTTCATTCAACGGATCATCATGATGCGCAGAAGTAATGGATGAACCGGCAATAGAAAAACGATACGTTTCACCCGCTTTCATTTTCTTGATAAATTTCATCAGGTGCATATTATTATCCCACATTTCATGGATCACTCTTGGTTCTTGTCCATGTGTTTCACTAAATAAAAAAGTATTGGAAGCACACATCAGTAATTTACCGGTCGGACTTTTTGCAGAAGAGGTAAGTAAACTGATCACTACATGCGGCCGGTCTATTTCATTATAATAATTCTGAACATCTTTCAATGCATCGGGTGCTTCCATTACACTTGCACCGGTGATCGTAATATCCTTTTTTGCAGTGATAGTAACATCCATCAATACGGTATAGGGCAAATGGCGCAATGAATAATAGGTATAAGTAACAGAAGCTTTATCGCTATAATCAAATGATGTAGTGAAAGAAGCTTTCTTCATATCCAGTTCCTGTTTCATATTAACAGCCGATTTGCCATCAATTCTTTTTCCATCAATTTCCAGGTACATGTTCAGCAAGTTGAAACTGCGTAGAAAATTACTCACCCTTCCGCGACCATACAGATCATAAGCACCGGCAAGCACAACATCTTTTACTTTAAATGGTTCAGGAGATGAAACAATGCCGATCATGCCGTTGGCAACAGTAACACCATAGTAATTTGTTGGATCGATCTTGTCAGCTTTTATTTTCCAGGGATCCTGGGCAAAGCATAGGCATGAAAAAAAAAGGAGGGGGAGAAAAAAATATTTTCTGATCATATGCTAGGAATTGCTCAAACAAATGTATTGAATAACAAAATGTTCAACCTTTTTGGTTTGATCGTCTCCTTAAAAAAGTTAGGTTCTTAAAAGAACTATAAGGAATACTAACAAAGAAAATACAAGAATAATATAAGAAAGCCGCAGTGATAAGGAATAGTGCATCGATGGCAAGAGTAATTTTAAACTTTCAACCTTTTTTCTGTGCTGTAATGTAGCAAATGTCAATGTTACAAAGCCAAGTACGATGAGAAACATGCCGATCTCCTGCCCGGTAATATAATGTCCTATCGGACTTTGGTGATTTTCGAGCCTCGCATAATAAAATTTGTAAGCTGTAAATCCAAGACCTAAGCATGTTATATTCCATTTTATCCAGTTCAATTGCAATTTTTCCGAAGCTATTCTTGATCTCTCAGCATCGTTTTCTTTTTTGAGAACAGCTATTTCCTTCTTTTCTATTTCCTTTCTCCTTCTCGCGGCTGCTTCCTGTATCTTTTCCATTTCTTTTTTCTTTTTAGCTATTTCCTTTTCCATTTTTTCGTCTTTAAATTGGTTGTTTTTCATTTCTAAGAATTTAGATGCTGAGATCATTGACAATTTTTAATACGTCAATTCGACCCCGATCAGATAGTGTCTTGTTCATAGAAAATTACAACAATAAAAAATGCGAAGAGCAAAGCCTGTAATATTTTCTTCCAATAAAAAGGCCGCTTACCCTTTCGGATAATGCGGCCCGGCTTTAGTAGCCCTGACGATCTTAATTTGTTTTAATAAATAGTCGACTTGATAATTGATTCGGCGATTGCACATACAATGTATACGCACCTGCGGGAAGTGTCGATACATCAAGGTCCCAGTTATTGGCGCCTTGTGTTGCATTGCGTGACCATGTTCTTACTACTACCCCATAACCGTTTACCACTTTAATGATCACGGGTTCGTTATGTGTTGAATAAAACAATACATGCATAGTATTGATAACAGGGTTTGGCGTGATCTGCAATTCAACTTGTGCATTACCCGGTACATGGAGTTGTTTACAGATCCTTGTCTCGCAACCACGCTGAGTTTTTATTGTCAAACAAACATCATAAGTGCCAGGAACATTGTATTGATGGGTCACTTCTCTTCCTGTTGCAGAACTACCATCGCCAAATGTCCAACGATAACCAACCACAGGATCATCAGGATTGTGTATCGCAAAACCTCTGAACTTAAATGTTCGTGGCGAGGTGAGTGAATCAGTCATATAACCACCGCATGCATTTGTGGTTGGTCTTATTATTACTGCCTCACAATCTGAAGCGATACATCCGCCTTCAAACAATATTTTCACACAAGCCCTGTATTCACCCGGTGCCGGATAGGTATGCCGGATAAATAATTGCGTTAAAGAAATACCTGCGTTCAATTGTATACATGTATCTGTTCCATCTCCAAAGTACCAGCATACTCGTACAGGTCTTTTATTTTCCGATGACCATGGTGATGCATAGAATCCTCTTACAAGACTGGTGATAGAAGGCGTTAATTCAAATAGCTTAACACGGCATTCACCCGGTGCTTCTACTTTCACTACTTCACATTTTTTTGATTCACATCCGCCGAAGTATAAGATCTTCACACATACTTCATAGTTGCCGGGACGATCGTAACGATGATGTACAACATAAGGTCCGGTGTAATCTTCACCATATTGGATACATGTGTCTTTACCATCACCAAACTTCCAGCAAATTTCTTTTGGCTTTTTATTATTGATATGAGATGGTATGGCTCTGAATGCAACCTGTAAAGGATTATTAGTGGTGCTGATCGGTATTCTTTCAAAATCAGCTTTACATTGTACTACTTCACCTACCTGTACTTGCTTGCATTTGTATGCTTCGCATCCGCCATAATAAGTGATCTTGATACATACCTCATATAGACCGGGATGATCATATTCATGTCTTACTGCATATAAACCGGTAAAGTTTTCAGGATAGTTGATGCATGTGTCTTTGCCATCACCAAATCTCCAGCAAATTGTTTTGGGTTTTTTATCCTGGCTATGAAATTGTAATGCTTTGAAATATGCAACCAATGGATTTCCGGTTGTATTTACAAGCAACTTTTCAAAATCGGCTCTGCAAAATTCACCAGCATTGATCTGTTTGCATTTGTATGCTTCACAACCGCCGAAATAAGTGATCTTAATACATACTTCATATTGGCCCGGTTGATTATATCGATGACTTACGGCATAAGTGCCGGTATAGTTTTCAGTATAATTTATACAAGTGTCTTTGCCATCACCAAATTTCCAGCAAATTGTTTTCGGCTTTTTGTTATTGCTGTTCCATGGTAAAGCTTTAAAATAAACGAGCAATGGATTTGCTGTTGGGCTGATTGCTATTCTTTCAAAATCTGCACGACATTCATCGGGTCTTGTTACTACAATTGTGTTACATTTTCTTGCTTCACAACCACCATAGTAAAGGATCTTTATACAAACATTGTAAGTACCCGGTGCATTGTATTTATGACGCACCCCATAAGGACCAGAAAAGTTTTGGGCATATTCAATACAAGTATCTCTGCCATCACCAAAGCTCCAGCAAATAACTTTTGGTACTTTATTATTGTTATGAGATAGGGATTGCTTTGAATCCAACAACTAAGAGATCATTGGTGCTTGTTGCCGGGATCCTTTGGAAATCGGCACCGCATCTATCAGGTTCCCCTATTTGAATGTATTTGCATTTATAGGTATCACAACCACCGAAATAAGTGATCTTGAGACAAACCTGGTAATTGCCCGGCTCACGATATTCATGTCTTACTGTATAAAGCCCTGTATAATTTTCTGTGTAATTAATAATTGTATCTCTGCCATCGCCAAAATTCCAATGAATTGTTTTTGGCTTTTTATTATTACTGTTCCATGGCAATGCTTTAAATATTGCTGCCAGCGGATTGTTTGTAGTAGCTATTGGTAATTTTTCAAAATCTACTTTACACTCATCTATTCTTCCTGCCTGCACTCGCTTACATTTATCCGATTCACAACCTCCGTCATAAAATATTTTTACACAAACCTCGTAAAGACCTGCTTCACGATATTTATGTTTTACTAAGTATGTACCTGTATAGTTAGCCGGATATTCAATACAAGTATCACGGCCATCGCCAAACGTCCAACAGATCCTCTTTGGTTTTTTGTTATTGTTATGCCATGGCAATGCTTTGAGAATAACATCTAAAGGATTATTGGTAGGAGTTAATACAAGTTTTTCAAAATCGGCGCGGCATGCGTCGGGAATTGTTGCATAAACCGGTTTACATTTTGTTGCTTCACATCCACCCTGGTAAACAATTCTTACACAAACTTCATAAACACCCGCTTGCTGATAATGATGAACAACCGTATAAGGGCCGGGATTTGTGTTTGAATATTGAATACAAGTGTCTTTACCATCGCCAAATTTCCAGCATATATAAACAGGTCTTTTCTGTTCGCTGTTCCATGGTTCGGCAGTAAATTTTTTTGTGAGAGGTGAAGATGCTTCACCACTAACTTCAAAATTTGCCTGGCAAGTTTCAATAGAAGAATTAACAGTTTCATTCGATGCAATTTCATCATTGACTGAAACAGATGTTACAGCAATGTTTGAAGTTTCTGAAATTGAATTTTGGGAATTGAACTGGCCGTTAGTTTTCGTTGTAACAAGGACAATAAGTCCCAATACAAGGGCGTAAAGTTTCCTCATAACATGAGTTTTTGGGTGACACAATAGTTTTTCCGACAGGGTCAGGGATTCGCAGCCACGATTTGTGACCGACTACATAGAACGTAGTTTAAGGCTGCATCAAATTTTTTTTGAGAAACGGAGGATTTAATTCACATCCTTCTGATGGTCAATGATGAACTGAATGAGTTCTTCAAGAGAAGTATTTATACGAGAGATGGCATCAGTTGATATCTTCACGGCTTACCTGTGCTGCAAAAGCAGGGGATTTCAATCTTTTTAAAACACTTTTTACTTCCAGCCCTTCATATCGTGTAGGACGAATAAGCGCTGCTGCATGAATAAAACCAGATAACTCATCAAAAGCATAGATCATTTTATCCATTGTGTTATTTGGTTCTACACCAAAATAACCCGGCCCATGTGAAGCAATACAATGAATAACATCGGGATCAATATTTCTTTTTTCTAATTCTTCAATAATAATGCGGCAATGATCATCAGGATATTTTTCCCAATCGGCATCATGTAATAAACCGGCCAGTTCCCATTTCAAAGCAGTTTGTTCATCAGCATTTTCTTTTTCAATAGCCCATGCTTTCATAACAGCAGCTACCTGTTTCATATGCAGGCGAAGCTTTTCATTGGGTACCCATTCATTTAATAATGTATTGGCTTCTTCAATAGTCATAAGATTGCCTGCATTTGCAGGATCGCCAAAACTGTTACGGCCGAGATTATGAGACATGCGAAAGAGATTTTAAGTATGGCAAGATAATAATTAATGGAAACCTTATCTCACCTGTTAAAAATGTTTGTTTACCGAAATCGACAGTCTAATAATAACCAGCCTCTGTAATTTGCGTGTAAATTAAACCTTGTATAAATGTCATTAAAGATCACAGGTAAAACTCCATCAGGAAAACATTTGGAGAAATTAAAACGATCACCGAATTATAAAAAGAATACTTTTCAGAACTTATCGGATACACCGATGAAACCGGATGATGTTTCCTATTGGAAAATGATGAAAGAGTTTATTCATAAGAACAAGAACACTGCACCGCCTGCGAAATTACCTTCAGTAAAAACCGACCTTTCAAATTTGAATTCATCTGATCCAGTCATTGTATGGTTTGGACATTCGTCTTATTTTATTCGCATTGAAAACAAGAACTTTCTTATTGACCCGGTTTTTAGTGGCAATGCAGCACCATTGTCTTTTATGATAAAAGCTTTTCCGGGAAGTAATATTTATAAGCCGGAGGACATGCCTGCGATCGATTACTTAATTCTCACTCACGATCATTATGACCATCTTGATTTTAAGACTGTAAGAAAACTTAGAAATAAAGTAAACAACATTTATTGTTCATTAGGAGTCAGCTCACATTTAAAGTATTGGGGATTCGATATAAATAAGATCACAGAAATGGATTGGTGGGAATCAAAACAGCTAGATGAAAACATTTCATTGACAGCAGCACCGGCCCGTCACTTTTCCGGAAGAGGAATTAAAAGAGGACAAACATTCTGGTCATCATTTATTTTAAAAACGAAAGACCATAATTTATATCTCGGCGGCGATTCTGGTTATGATTCACATTTCAAGGAGATCGGAAATAAATACGGTCCATTTGATATTGCTATACTCGAAGCAGGGCAGTATAATACTATGTGGCCTCTCATCCATATGATGCCGGAAGAAACTGTGCAGGCAGCGATCGATCTAAAAGCAAAATCATTATTACCTGTACATTGGGGCAAATTCACTTTAGCATTACATGCATGGGACGAACCCATTAAAAGAATACTGGATAAAGCAAAAGAATTAAATATGAAAGTGCTAACTCCAAAGATTGGGCAACCACTTATTCTTGTAGATGGTTTTCAAACACAAAACTGGTGGGATTTGTAAGGCAACGAGCAGCTTTTAAATTTAGGAGACAAAATTTTTACTGTAAATCAGGCTCTTATAAAGGTGCTATAAAAAATACTTCCCTACTTTTTTGGAAATAAACTTCATTCAAGCCTATCTTCGCAGCCCCTTAAAAAAAGCTATGGGGAATCAGTTTGAAGGATGGTTCAACTGATCATTTTTTAACCGGCTTAATAGCCAAAAGATTTCTTTAAATGAGCAAACTACATTTCACAACAAAACATGCGAACGCGGCTACCGTAAAACGCAACTGGTATGTTGTTGACGGTACTAATCAAACCGTAGGACGTATGTGTTCAAGGATCGCAGCAGTACTTGCGTGGCAAGAACAAAGCATCTTATACTCCACACGTTGACACTGGAGATTTCGTAATTGTAATTAACGCCGACAAAGTTCGTTTTCACCGGCAACAAACTTGAAGAAAAAGAGTACGATCACTTTACTGGTTATCCAGGTGGTTTAAAAGAAGAGACAGCAAAAAATTTGTTGACTCGTCGTCCTGAAGTGTTGTTGAAAGAGCGTGTAAAAGGAATGTTGCCAAAAAATCGCCTTGGCCGCAAGATGTACAAAAAACTTTTTGTGTATGCTGGCGCTGAACATCCACATGGTGCACAACAACCAAAAGAATTAAAATTTTAAATCTAGCTAAATTCCAAATAAATAAAAATGGAAAAGCAAAAAACAGGAGTTGGTCGTCGTAAAGAAGCTGTGACAAGAGTATTCGTTTCCAAAGGAGAGCGGAAAGATCACAGTTAACGACAAAGACTATAAAGAATATTTTTCACTGGTGTATTTGCAAAACCAGGTGAACCGTCCTTTAAAGACAGTTGAAGCAGCTGACAAATTTGATATTAAGATCAATGCAGCAGGTGGCGGTGTTAAAGGGCAGGCTGAAGCAGCTATGCTTGGTATCGCAAGAGTATTGATTGATATTAACCCAGATTTTCGTCCTGCATTAAAAGCTGCAGGCTTGCTGAAACGTGATCCAAGATCAGTTGAACGTAAGAAATTCGGTCATAAGAAAGCAAGAAGAAGCTTCCAGTTCAGCAAACGTTAATGGTCAATAGTCAACAGACCACGGACGATAGCTGTGGACAGTTGACTGTGGTCTGTCGACAAACAAAATTTTAAAATTTACAATAATAGAAAATGGAAAATAATACATCCTTACAGCAGCAACTTCTCGAAGCAGGTGTTCACTTTGGTCACCTGAGTAAGAAGTGGAATCCGAAGATGTTGCCTTACATCTTTGCTGAAAAGAAAGGTATTCACATCATTGACCTTAATAAAACAGTTGAGTGCCTGCAGGAAACTGCAGCTGTATTAAAGCAGATTGCACGCAGTGGTAAAAAAATTCTTTTTGTTGGCACAAAGAAGCAGGCAAAAGATATCGTGACTGAATGTGCACAGAAGAGTAAACATGCCTTTTGTAACTGAACGTTGGTTGGGTGGAATGCTTACCAACTTCAATACAGTTCGTAAGAGTGTAAAGAAAATGCAGAGCATTGAAAAAATGCTGGGCGATGGTTCTTTTGACAGCATTACAAAAAAAGAACGTCTTACACTAAGCCGCGATAAAGAAAAAATGGAAAAAGTATTGGTGGTATTGCACAATTGGGCCGTGTTCCTGCTGCTTTGTTCATCGTCGATATCGGTCATGAGCATATTGCATTGGCAGAAGCAAAACGTTTGGGTATTAGTACATTTGGTGTGGTTGATACTAACTGCGATCCAAACAAAGTTGATTTTGCTATTCCTGCAAATGATGATGCAACAAAATCAATTGCAATCATTACTCAATATATCACTGCTGCAATTGCAGAAGGATTAGCTGAACGCCAGGCTGCAAAAGATGAGGAAACAGATGATGCATCTCTTACTGATGAGAATGAAAAGAAAGCTGCAAGAATGGAAGCAGAAGCACAAGCTGAAGGCAGGCGGTGGCGGTAAACCTCGTGGCGGTGGTCAACCAAGACGTCGTACGCCAAGCAGCCCAAAGAGAACAAGTAACAGGTAGGCCACCGTGCCTGAAGGGGAGACTGGTTGAGTCCTTGTGTTGAAGTCTTTAACGTTTGAAATGAGATTGTGATACCAGCTTCAGTACACTATCATCGTCTGTTGCGTCGCACTCTTCAACATTTTGTTCTTTACTGAACAATAATCAAAAACAATTTTAAACTTCCTAAGCCCCTTTAGAGGTTTGGTTAAATTATTAATTACAATGTCAACCGTAACAATAAGTGCACAGGATATAAATAAGCTTGCGCCAGATGACCGGCGCCGGCATGATGGATTGCCGTAAAGCATTAACAGAAACCAATGGCGATTTTGAAGCCGCTATTGACTGGTTAAGAAAACAAGGTCAGAAAGTAGCTGCAAAACGAAGCGACCGTGAAGCAAAAGAAGGTGTGGTAATTGCACAAACAACAGACGATCATAAAACAGGTATTGTTGTTTGTGTAAGCTGCGAAACTGATTTCGTTTCTAAGAATGCAGATTTTGTTGCATTTGCTCAGAGCATTGCTGATGCAGCTATCGCGAATAATGTAAAAAGCCTTGATGAGCTGATGAATGCAAAAGCTCCGCATGCAACAGTAGCTGAAATGGTAAATGATAAATTGGCAGCTATCGGTGAAAAGATCGGTGTTACAAAATTTGAAAGAATAGATGCAGACTTATGTTGCTTCTTATATTCATGGAGCATATCGCATCGGTGTATTGGTAGGTTTAAATAAAGATGCTGCTGAAGCTGGTAAAGATATTGCTATGCAGATCGCAGCATTGAATCCTGTAGCAGTTGATGCAGCCAGTGTTCCGGCAAGTGTAATTGCCCGTGAAAAAGATATCATCATGGAGCTGATGAAGCAAGACCCAAAGATGGCAGGCAAACCTGATGAAATGCTTGCTAAAATTGCCGAAGGCAAAATGGGAGCTTTCTTTAAAGAACAAACATTAACAGCACAGGCATTTGTAAAAGATGGCAGCAAAACAGTTGCTGATTACCTGAAAGAAAATGGTGATGTGAAAGTGACTGAATTTAAAAGAGTGGCATTAGGATAAATTTTGCAGATCAATAATATTTTAAGGGAGTCATTCGACTCCCTTTTTTATTTTTATGCAATATGGAAAATACGAATCAATACTTCGAAGCCAATAAAGATCTCTGGAACCAGCGAACTGCTGTTCATAAGGATTCTGCGTTTTATGATCTGGCAGGTTTTAAAGCCGGAGCAAATATTCTTACACCAATTGAATTAAATGAAATCGGTGATGTAAAAGGAAAATCATTACTGCATCTGCAATGTCATTTTGGAATGGATACCTTGAGCTTGAGCCGCATGGGTGCTAAATGCACAGGTGTTGATCTTAAGCGATGAAGCAATTAAACTTGCAAGAGAAATAAATGATGAATTAAAACTGGATGCAAAATTTATTTGTTGTAATGTCTATGATTTACTCACCGAAAATCAGAAGCTTGCTAAAGCCCCTCCTTTGGAGGGGTTTGGGGAGGCCGCTTTCGATATTGTTTTTACTTCTTACGGCACAATTGGCTGGTTGCCTGATCTCGATCCATGGGCAAAAGTGATAGTTGAAAGATTAAAACCCGGCGGGATTTTTTATATAGCCGAGTTTCATCCTGTCGTTTGGATGTTTGATGATGAGTTTACTCATATAAAATATTATTACGATAACCGCGAACTGATCATTACAGAAAATGAAGGAACTTATACAGATCGCAATGCCGATATCAAAGGAAAGGAATACAGTTGGAACCACAGCATCAGTGAAGTGCTGAATGCATTGATCAATGCAGGATTAAAGATTGAATTTTTTAATGAACACATGTATTCGCCATATCCTTGTTTTAGAAATATGGTGGAAACAGAAAAAGGCAAATGGCATATAAAGGGAATGGAAGGAAAGATACCGATGGTATATTCTTTAAGGGCAAGAAAATAAATTGTTATTCTTGAATGCAACTGACAAATTTTGTAAATGTCTTATGATTTTAAATTTTTCAAAACTCCAGTTTCCATACCGAACCATCCCCTGTTCCGCCTGCAACATAGATCGTGTTATTTACAGAAATTACAGTTGTGTAATTGATCTTATGATTCAGTACTCCCGTTGACCATGTATGCGTTGTTGTATTATATATCTCAAACTGGTTTCCCAAGGTTGAGAAATTGGATGTGTTGCCGGTAAAGAAAACAATATTATCATCTTTCTTCACTGCGTAAAAATCTGTTCTTGGAATCACACAGGCAAATGAAGAAGCGCCAGTACTTACATTTTTTATTTCAACCTTGTCTGATAGGCCGCCACCTGGTTTCCATCCACTGGACCAATAGATCTTATCATCAAAAGCAATACTTGCCATATTACTTTTTCCCTCTTGCAATTCAGAAGTTGACCAACTATTATTTAAGGCATCATAAATGTCTATCCTTGTTGAAATATTATTATCTCCCGGTTCCCGGGAACCTCCGGCAAAATATATTTTACTTCCTACCGTGGTTGCTGAAAGATAACTTCTGCCCTGACTAAGCGCAGCTGTTGTCCATGTATTAGTGGAGTTATCAAAAATATCAACCACATTGGAGCCCACAAAAGAAGGTTCAAAGGAACCACCGCCGGCAAAGAACACCTTATTCCCTATCGTTGCAGCTGCAAGATATATCCTTGCTTTACTTAGCTCTGCCGTTGACCATGTATTGGTTGATGCATCATATATATCCACCCTGGATGTAAGAGGTCCATTGTCCAGGTCAGTACCACCTGCAAACAAAACTTTATTACCAACTGTTGCAGCGGCCATACCCATCCTACCACCGCTGCTAAGTTCAGCTGTTGACCATGTATTGGCAGCAATGTCATAAATATCTACCCTGGAAGAATAACCTGTAGTCGTTCTTTGCCCCCCTGCAAAGAATATTTTATTTCCAACAGATGCGCTAACTAACTCAATACCGGCATCAGAAAGTGTACCTACCGGCACCAGTGTTGCATTAATAATTGGCCTGTTATCACATGAAGTGGTCATCATAGCATTGACAAAAACCTGCATGGTGTCTTTGGCAGAAAGTCCTCCATTATCTGTTACCTTCAATTCAAACAAATAGTTGCCGGCAACAAGCGATTTGACTTTCGTTATTGAATCAGATGGTTTAATGATATTAAAAGAAACAGGGCCTGAAATTTTTGTCCAGAGATAACTGCTTATCATCCCATCCGGATCACTGGACGTCCTGCCATCCAGCAAAACACTATCGGTTGGTAAAGTGATTACCTGGTCAGGCCCCGCAACTGCGATTGGTGGTTTGTTATTTTTAGTAGCACAACCTTCACACGATGTTTCTTTTTTACAAGAATTAAGTATTAGCAACATTAATAGAAGAATGAGGCTGATATATTTTATTTCCTTTTTCATAACTTATCTTCTTTTAAAGAAACCTGACCTTTACACTAAATACTTTTCCAGCCAAATGAGTATCTGCTGACCATGGGAATATGTGTGGATTATGAAAAAGAAAGAGGCTGTTTGAATAAATACTATATACAAATTCAGAAGAATTTGGATATTGGAATTTCTCAGCTATCGTCCATGCATTTGATGAACCTGGTTTGACTGAAACTTCAACTGACCGGTTGTTATTACTAAAGAGCTCAGGCCGGTTCTCTACACCTATGTATAGATTTCCCGATCCATCTGCATCATAAGCCCAAACCAACTCATTAAAAATAAGTTCCCGTCCTGTTAATGAATCTTGTGGTGATGTTGATAATAATAAATCTTTTCGTGCTGCTGATAAATTAGTTGAGTAAGCCTTTTCTTTTTTGCATGAAATAAGAAGCATCATGCAGATAAGCAAGACAAGTACAGGAAGGTTTACAATTGATTTCATAATCATACTATTTTAAAACTCCAGTTTCCAAACTTCTGAGGATTTAGATCCGTTCAAACCTTCCGCTATAAAAATTTTATTTCCCGAAGCAACGATTGACCTGGACGAACCAACTACAGTTGGTACGGAAAAATAAATATCACGAACGGACCATGCTTGTGTATTCATATCATATACATCAATTGAATTTGATGAACCCAGAAGGACTGAGAAAAAAACAACTGTATTATTTATTACAGTGGCATAAAAAGGATTGTGTGTTAATTGATGATGGACTCTCCCGCCGGTGTTTACATTGTAGATTTCAACAGTATTGTTAGAGATCAACTCGCCATCTGAATCAAATGAAGAACACCCACCTGCCCAAAATATTTGATTAGCAGCCGCAATACTTTTATGATAATATCTCGGTTCACTCATAGTAATAGTTGACCATACATTTGATACGGCATCATATATGTCCACTTTGTTTGATAAATCTCCTGAGTTTTGTATTCCACCAGAAAAGAATATCTTATTCTGAATTGAAGTCGCAGAAATACCTGCTCTTGGCTCGCTCAGAATTGCTGTTGACCATGTATTAGCTGAAGTATCAAGAATGTCTATTTTGTCCCCGTAAGGTGTATATCCTCCTGCAAAAGCAATTTTTTTCCCAACAGATCCTGAGGCAAGTCCTGCTCTGCCCGTATTTAATTCAGCAGTTGACCATGTATTTGCTGCAGCATCATAAATATCAATTCTTGAAGAGTTATTAATATAACCGTCAACAAAATATATTTTGTTTCCAAGTGAAGTAGCTATCAGCCCTGCCCGGGGCATACTTAATTCAGCAGTTGACCACCTATGAGTCGTTGTATCATAAATATCGACTCTAGACGAAGCAATGGGTGATGGTCCAGTCTGTGTCGCACCACCTGCAAATAATATTTTATTCCCAGCAGTTGCGGCACAAACATCTTCGCGAGGAATTGATAGAGTGCCCAAAGGCATCGGTTGCTGATTATTAGCTCCCGCTGGTGGCGCTATAACTACAGGAGGCACATAGTTATCTTTTTTGCAAGAAGCAAAAAAGATAATTCCTATTATTAAACTACAAGCCACAAATTTTAATACATATTTCATAATAATATTTTTTTGAAAAGATCAGTATGTTATATTCAATGCAATGTTGCTACCATTGGAAATGAATATTGTATCCCTTCTCAAAAAATTCCCAAACCCAGACCACCCGTTGCCAGCATCATCTTCCCCTATATTGAACTGATTGTTTGTATTTCCAAATACGGGACAAAGAAATGTAGTGTCAATATGAGGCCGTAACCTTATGATATCTCCATTTTGATTGGAGGCGCAACAATTGTAAACCGTGTAATCGGTACCCTGTTGGGAAAATAGTCCGTTGACGGCAAAAATTATTCTGCAATCGCTACATGTACTTAACCCAAGACTATCTTTCAGGTGAACAGTAACATATTTCTTTGGAAACAATTTTACTTCAAAGCTGTCACAGGGATAAACCACTTTCAGGGGAATTATAAAATGATGTGCTGGCAGGAAACAATGTCACAGGAGAAAACAAGTAACCACTTCCTGGACTTCCAAAATTTATATTGAATACTGGTTCCCAATACCCCGGTTTCGTAAATTTCCGAAAAGCAACTTGATTTGCTTCAAACGAACACTCCCCATTCATATCGGTGTGAATAAGAATCGCTCGGTTGGCCCATGCATTAACTGTTACATCGGTTAAAGGGATGCCAGTGCCAAACTCAATAATTCTTGTTTTAATGATATGGGGTGAAGACGGAGGTGGAGGTGGAGGTGGAGGTATATTAATAAAAGGAGAACCTGGATCTTCTTTTTTACATCCTGTAAAACTTATACATGCTGTCAATATAAACAAAGCAGAATAATGAATTATCTTCTTCATGATCCTAAGGTTAGCTACTGTTGTTGTTTTTTTTCAATGACAGTAGCGGTTAATTATCCATATTAAAAAAAATCTCTTTAATCTGTTAAAAACAAACTGAGTAAAAAATTACTTAATTAAAAATACCTTATCGCTATCCTCATAATTTTTCATTTCGGTCAACAGGTATTGTATCGGTGTACGTATCCTGATACTCCCCGTCATCACCGTTCACCGTCGGTAAACTGCATTGCCCGAAAAGGCAACGACATTTACCTTTAATAAGAAGAGAGATTAGTTTTTTATAAAAGCGATTCTGTAATTTCATAGAGCAACTCTTTCGTTTGACACAACATGATTTTATATTCTCCGATCATCTCCGTCACCGGATAGCAAGACATGGCGCATTCTGGTTTGCCTGTTGGATATTTTTCATGATCACTTTTTATATTCCCTTTTGTGTGTTTCCCGGCATGGGATACAGAAAAATTCGCCGGTAATGTTGCAAGAATTGGTTTGTTAAAATGGTTGTGGCGGCGTCTATTTAACTCTACTATTACTTTTATTCCGCTATTGGCGTTTGCCTATACTATTATTTATTTTGTATTGCCACGATATTTTTTCAATAAGAAAAATTTAGTTACTACAACTGTATTGTTTGCAAGTGTGCTTGTACTTATTCTTTTAGCCCAGTATTTCAGTTGCTGGCTGGTAGCCTGGAATTTGGCCAGAGTAAATCCTGCCGCGCAAAATGCCCGCCCCTGCCGAAATCATAAATCATATTAGTAAGATCGTTTTATTTAATTATCCTGTTGTTACAGGTTTTGCTGTTATTATTAAAATGATGAAACGGGGCTGGTTGAAGCAACAAGAAACTCACCAGGTTGCCCAGGAAAAGGCAACCGCCGAACTTCAATTATTAAAGGCGCAGATCCATCCGCATTTCCTTTTCAATACTTTGAACAATATTTATTTCTTTACACTAACCTCTCCTCAAAAAGCGCCGGAAATGCTTATTAAGCTTTCCGATATTCTTCGATACTTAATAAATGAATGTAACCAGCCTCTTGTTCCGCTGGCAAAAGAATTAAAAATGATAGAAGATTATATGGCCCTTGAAAAGATCCGTTATGGCGAGCATTTGAAAATGGAGCTCGAAATCAAAGGTGATCACAGCTATAAAATGATCACACCTTTATTACTGATACCATTGGTAGAAAATAGTTTCAAACATGGCACCAGTAAAGTGCTTATCACACCCATGGGTTAATCTCAATATCTCTGTAGAAGGGCAATACTTATATTTAGTATTGAGCAATAGCAGGCCTAATGAATTAACGCTTCCGCAACTTAATGGTCGCATTGGTTTAGCTAATGTAAAAAAGCGATTACAGTTACTATACCCGCAGGCATATGAGTTAAACATTGCGGAAGGCAAACATAGTTTTGAGGTCTTTATGAAAATCAAATTAGTGGAAGACAGAACAATTGTTATCGACAGGGAAGTCGAAACGGAAAACAACCAATATGCAGTGGCATGATCTTTTATTTTCCAACCAAGCTCCGCAGCGCAATCGCCGACATTTAATTTGTTGGCTATTGTGGTGGATCTTTATTGTCTTCACCATCTTTGTCACCAAGGAGC
This sequence comes from uncultured Bacteroidota bacterium, assembly GCA_963746915.1. Lineage (GTDB taxonomy): Bacteria > Bacteroidota > Bacteroidia > Chitinophagales > Chitinophagaceae > VBAS01. The sequence continues at coordinate 141,983 of CAVVDD010000008.1, forward strand.
TTCCAGGCGCCTTGGCTATCAATACCAGCCGGGGTTAAATGAACTTGGCTACTTGCAGTATAGTGTTTTGGTTTTAATAAAATCTTTTTTTCTCTTACTTACTCATGTGCTTTTTTGTTATTCGATCATTTATATCATATTACCTGGCTATTTATTGAAAAAAAAATATGGTTTCTTCATAACGAGTATACTCCTGGTATGCACCCTCATAATACCGGTGGTATATTTTTTATACACTTTAGTTTATCCATTTATTGACGATTTGTTTAATCTTCACTCAGCTAAGGCAAATAAAACTGTTCTTTGGGTAAGTATTGATGCCGGATTAATAAATGCTTTAAAAGTAACACTTATAGCAGCTGCCATTAACCTATTGAAACGTTGGTGGCTGAAGCAAAAGGAAAAAGAAAAACTGGAAAAAGAAAAAATAGACACTGACCTCCAACTTCTAAAAGCACAGATCCATCCAACTTTTCTTTTCAGTACTCTCAATAATATTATAATACATGCCAGGGCGGCGTCACCAATGGCACCTGAAATGCTAATAAAGTTGTCTGACCTTTTAAGTTATATGCTCTACGAATGCGATGCGCCAAAAGTGAAACTTGAAAAAGAGATATCGATGTTGAAAGAATATATCTCTCTTGAAAAAATAAGACATGGCGATAGATTAGAACTGACCTTTCAAATAAACGGTAAGTTGAATGGACAATTAATAAGCCCTTTATTATTGTTGCCTTTTATTGACAATAGTTTTTCGTATTGCAACAAGGAAAAGATGGAACATACCTGGATGAACCTGGATATCACGATTCAAGATAGTTGCTTGTTCATGAAATTAATAACCGGAATGCCAACGGAAGCCGGGGATACGCTGAATGATGATGAGTCTCTTATCAATGTGAAAAAACGTCTTCAGTTATTATATCCCGGCAAGCATGAATTAAGAATAAATACTGAGCAGGAACTATTAATGGTCTATTTAAATCTTAATTTAGAAGAGACTGAACAGCACGAGGCGACAGCGGTTGACATAACCAAACCCGTCTTGAATTATGCATGAATCTAAAAAAATAAAATGCCTTGTAATAGATGACGAACTTCCTGCAAGGGAAATCCTAAAAAAACATATAGAAGGTGTAGAAGCACTGGAGCTTTGTGGTACCTGTTCCAATGCTGTAGAAGCAATTTCTTTTTTAAAAGATAACAGGGTCGATCTTCTTTTTCTTGATATACAGATGCCACACTTATTAGGAACCAATTTTCTGCGAACTCTTAAAAACCCTCCGAAAGTTATTTTTACAACAGCTTACCGGAAATATGCAGTAGAAGGTTTTGAGCTGGATGCCGTTGATTTTTTATTGAAGCCTATCAACTTTGAACGTTTCTTAAAAGGAGTAAATAAAATTTTACAACTGAATTTGCAGGGGAATGTTGATACTGCAATGCCATCTGAAAGCCATTCAGAATCTGTGCCTCCTTTTTTATATTTCCGGGCTAATCGAAAAATGGTAAAAGTGCAATTCAATGATATTTTGTATATAGAAGGCTTGAATGATTATATCAGGATCATAACAGTTAACAAGACAATTATTACAAAACATCTGCTTGCATCATTGGAAGAAATGCTTCCTCCGAATGAATTTATAAGGATCCATAAGTCTTTTATTATTGCTATCAATAAAATTGAAAGTTTTAATGCTGACTCCGTGGAGATCGGAAAAAAAGAAATCCCGGTAGGAAGGTTATTCAAATTTAACCTGAATAAGATATTAAATTCAACAGCGGCTTCGCAAGCGATAAGCCCACATCCTTTAAAAAAAATAATGGGAGCTCTCATTAGCAAGTTGTAAAAACAAAATTCATGCTGCTGCTTTTAAAAATATTGCTGAGACGCCTTCATCTTATTTTTTTTATTTTTTTTACAGCGGCTTCCTTTGCACAAGATGGGATCATTAAGGGAACAGGTCAAAGATGGAGAAACAGTATTACAATCAGCTACGATCTCAATAGCGAACAAAACGATCGTTACAAATTCAAAAGGTGAGTTCTCCGTTACTTTAAAAGCCGGCACATATTCAATTATTATTACTTATGCGGGGTATAAAAAAAATGAACAATCTTTTACCTTGAATGCAGGAGAAACCAAAACATTTCAATTTGACATGGTAAGAAATGAACAATTGGGTGAAGTAGTACTGGGTTCCCGTTCTGTTATTCAACGAAGCAATCTCAATACGGCTGTACCAGTGGACCAAATCTCCTCAAAAGAATTAAAGCAAACCGGTCAGCCATCACTGATACAAATGCTGAACTTTGTAGCGCCATCTTTCAATACTTCCCGTCAGAATTTATTTGACCCGGTGACATTCCGTGGGCTTGACCCCGATCATTTGCTGATCTTATTGAATGGTACCCGTTATCTTGGCCTCGCCAGTATAAATTCAGGTGCAATAAAAGGAACTTTGGGTCGGGGCTCTGTTACAAATGATCTGAATTCAATTCCTTTTTCTGCAATCGAAAAGATCGAGATACTCCGGGATGGTGCATCTGCACAATATGGCTCAGATGCTATTGCAGGAGTAATGAATATTGCATTAAAAAAGGCAACGGGAAAAACATCCATTGATCTTCATCTTGGTCAGCAATATAAAGGAGATGGGGAAACCGTTGTATTCGGCATCAACCGTGGATTCAGTCTTAATAAAAAAGGGTTCCTGGATTTATCAGGTGATTATCATCACAGAGGACCGACGTACCGAGGGGGAATATTTAATGGAACAGTATATAATAATTACCCTTCCAATGCTACGCATGCAGATAGTGTTAGAATCAAAATAAGAGATGATGATTCAATTCGACAAAGGAGCTTCAATCGAAAAACACCAGTCAGTAATGATGGAAGTATTGAATTAAGCAGTTACGGGTTTTTGATAAATGGAGGATACCCAATTAACAGCAAAACTGAAATGTTCTGGACCGGTGCAGTAAATTACCGTCACCCGGTTTATCCGGGGGCTTATCGCTTTCCGAAAAACCCAACAGCAGTGAATACGGTCTTATACCCTGATGGTTTCAAACCCACAAGCATTGTCAACACTTGGATTTTGTCAGGGATAGCAGGTGCGAGGGGTAAAACAAATAAAGAGTGGAATTGGGAATTGAACATAGCTTATGGAAAAAACTCCGGTGAAATCAACTTTACAAATACAAATAATGCATCACAGTTTGCTATGGGCGCAAATGCACAAACTGATTTTTATGCGGGCACCACAGTTTTTAAACAACTAGCCAACACCATCAGTTTTGCAAAGGATTTTGCAAAAAAAATTAACGGAGTAAAGACTTTTAATATCGGTTTCGGCGCTGAATACAGGGTTGAAAATTTTCAGACCAGGCAAGGTGAACAAGCTGCGTGGGACAACTATGACCCTTCGGGTAATAAACAAGCTGGCGCCCAGCCCTTAGCCGGTATTACACCGCAGGATGTGGTAAATGAAAACCGCAGAGTTGCGGGCAACGTATCTCGATGTGGAAACGGATATAAATGACCATTTGCTTTTTAATATCGCAGGCAGGTATGAGGATTACAATGACTTTGGTAATAACCTGGCAGGTAAGCTTGCCATGAGATATAAATTCTCCTCTTCATTTTCTTTGCGTGGTTCAATAAGCAATGGCTATCATGCTCCGGCCCTTCAGCAGATCTATTATAGTTCAATCATAGCTTCCTTTAAAACTCAGGTTCAAACAAATGTGGGAATCTTCCGCAACACCAGCGATGTGGTAAAGGCTTTTGGCGTAAAACCATTGCAACCTGAAAAATCGGTGAATTTGAGTAGCGGGTTTACATCAACAATTTCAACACATATCAATTTAACAGTCGATGCCTATTGGATACAAATTAAAAACCGGATCGTATTGAGCGGAAAATTTGACAGGAGTGATCCGCAGGTAAACAGGATACTGCAAAACCATCCTGATGTTGACCAGGTGCAGTTTATTACCAATGCCATCAATACAAGAACCCGTGGAATAGATTTGGTAATGAACGGCAATTGGAAGATCCACAAAGCCAACCTCGGATTCATGTTGGCTGCAAATTTCAACCGTACGAATATTTTTGGGCCTATCCAACTTGCCGATAGCCTTGATGCCACTACAACAAACACCAATATATTGTTCAACGTTGAAGAAAAAGAAAAGATTGAACACGGTCAGCCCGGAAGTAAAATAATTTTGTCAATGATATTCAGTAAAGGAAAATTTGGATTTATATTTCGCAACACACGTTTCGGAAATACCGCTACGACTACTCTATTCGTTAGCCCAACAAGTGACACACTTTATGAATCTTTTTCGCCCAAAATTCTTACGGATATCAGCATCAATTATTCTCCAAGATCATGGCTAACAATAACAGTGGGTGCTAATAATGTTTTTAATGTGTATCCTGACCGGTTGAAAAATTACCGGAACACTAATGAAGGAATATTAATATATGGTAATGAAGCCATGCCTTTTGGATATAATGGAGGATATTATTTTTTGAATATGAGTTTTAATTTCTGACCAACTATCTTTTCATTAGAGCAAAATACATTTGCTGGCTACCAAATAAAACCATCCAAAAAAACGGCTTTCCCTATCTTCGCAACGCAATCTACCTACGCTATCCAACTATGCTAAAGCTTCGTTGGACAAAGAGCTTCGGTAGAAAAGTCTAAAATCTGAAATCTTAAATCTGCAATCGCTTCATGGTTCCAAAGTACAAACGCATTCTTCTGAAACTCTCCGGTGAATCTTTGATGGGGAATAAGAATTTTGGATTTGACAATGACGTAATTGCCCAGTATGCTGCCGACATAAAATTACTGACCGAGATAGGGGTAGAAGTGGCCATCGTAATTGGCGGTGGCAATATCTATCGTGGCATGAATGAAGCGGAAACCGGGATAGAAAGAGCTCATGGCGATTATATGGGAATGCTGGCCACGGTGATCAATGGAATGGCCCTACAAGCAGGACTTGAAAAAGTAGGCGTGTTCACAAGATTGCTCAGCGCTATTAAGATGGAGCAGATCGCGGAACCTTATATTCGTCGCCGTGCTATCCGGCATTTGGAAAAAGGCCGGGTTGTGATCTTTGGTGCTGGAACCGGCAATCCTTATTTTACAACTGATACTGCAGGTTCGCTCCGGGCTATCGAGATCAATGCAAGTGTAATTTTAAAAGGAACGAGGGTTGATGGTATTTATACTGCCGATCCGGAAAAAGACCCCACTGCAAAAAGATTTGATAAAATAACTTTTGCAGAATGCATAAGCAAAAACCTGCGGGTGATGGATATGACCGCTTTCACTCTTTGCATGGAAAACAATCTTCCTATTGTAGTATTTGATATGAACAAACCGGGCAACCTTCGTCGTGTAGTAACTGGCGAAAAAGTTGGCACATTGGTGACGAGTTAACCTCTTCAACTTCTTTTATTCAGTCTTTGCAGATTTTGTGAAAAACTTACCGGGTCAAAACTGGCAGAATTTTATTAGTTTTCATTGTGAATTTATATATGCTAAGCATTAATTTATCAATTTTTGAGATCGCTATTCTATTTATCAGCGCCATTGTGGTTGGGGTGGTGATCCATTTATTTTATAGTAGCCGTCGCGGTGAGAAGAATGATGTGCCGGAAAGAAAAAAATCTGCAAGCAGTGGTCTTGATGATTGGAAAATAAAATATTTGAACGAAGCGGAAATAAAGGATAAAGAAATTACTGATCTGAAAAACCGGTTACATGATGAAGCTGAAAATAAAAGGATCTACGAAATTGAGATAGAAGAGTTGAAGAGCCAGGTAAGAAAATTGAACCTGGATGTTGAGCAAACGAGATCAGAAAAAAATTTACCACAAACAAGACCTGATTATTACGAGCAGCTTCGCCAGGCGCAGCAAAGCCTGATGGATCATAATGCTAAAATAAGCCAGTTGCTGGAGCAGGTAGATGTAATTAAAGAAACAGAAGAAAAGAGCCAGGAAATATTACGAAGCAATGAAGAGCTGAGCATGCAGATCAAAGACATGAAATATTTGCTGGAGGAAAAAGAAGATGAGATCAACCATATAAAGGAAAAAGAACACCTGACAACTGAAATGAGTGCAATGCTTGATAGTGCTTATAATGAGTTTAATACCCTGCAAGGCAAAATACATAAATTAGAATCGCAGCTTTCTTCATCAAAAATGTTGAATATAGAATATGAAGATCTGAAAGAGGCTTATTATAAAGCCAGCCGTGAACTGGATGAATCAAAAAATAAGGTCAATCATTATTTGTATGAGAACCAGGTGTTGCAGATCGAGCTTGCAAAGGTGGAAGATAAATTAACTGAGTCCAATCAGCAGCGTCAGCAATTGCAAAAGAAGGTTGCTTACCTGGAGGAACTTAACAATGATCTTCACCAAATGACAGACGCCAATAAAAAACTGGAAGGCCAGATAAAAAGATTGGGCGAATTGGAAAGTAAACTAAATATTGTGGCTGAAGAAAGAGACAGGTTAAGAGAAAGACAGGAAACCGGGTCATAACTGATCAAAATCATAAAGTAAAAAGCTCCGGTCGGAGCTTTTTTTATTGATGCAGGTTTACCTTTACAATGAATTAAATTTTATGCATAACAATATTGCAGATATAAGACGGGATTATTCTCACAAAAGTTTATCAGAAAGCGACGTAGATGCAAATGCGATCAAACAATTTGAAAAATGGTGGCATGAAGCTGTTAATTCAAAGATCGATGAAGTGAATGCAATGACACTGGCAACCGCTTCTCTCGATGCATTGCCTTCGGCAAGAATTGTTTTATTAAAAGAGGTTAATGAAAAAGGATTTGTTTTTTTTACCAACTATGAAAGTTATAAAGCTCAGCAACTTGCCGAAAATCCAAAAGCCTGCCTTGTTTTCTTTTGGAAAGAATTGGAAAGACAAGTAAGAATAACCGGATTAATTGAAAAGATAAGTGCGAAGCAAAGTGATGAATATTTTCAATCACGTCCTGAATCAAGCCGCATCGGTGTATGGGCATCGCCACAAAGCCGTGTGATCGAGGGCCGGCAATGGCTGGATGAAAAATTTAATGAGCTGGTGAATAAAATGGAAGGAACATCTATTCCCCGTCCGCCTTATTGGGGTGGTTATATTGTAAAACCTGTAGTAATTGAATTTTGGCAGGGAAGACCCAGCCGCCTGCATGATCGCATCCAATATACTTTGGAAGAAAATGGAGAATGGAAAATTGAGAGATTAGCGCCGTAATCAGGAATTTGTAATTAGGAATTGGGAATTTGGAGCCCAATGTATCTAACCTAATTCCAAATTACCAATACCCAATTCCTTTCTATTTTTTCTTAGCTTTCTTAGGATTCGCAGGCCTGCTTTTACCAAAACTTCCTTTTGTAATTTTCCCTTTTTTAGTTTTTTTATCGCCTCTTCCCATGATCTTGATTTTTAGTTTGTGTTTAAAATAAAAAATCTCTTGCTTATGTAAAGTAACAAGAGATTTATCTAAAGATGTTTTTATTTCTTCTTTTTCTTTTGCAATAAAGGTTTTAGGTCCTTCATTGAAGATTTTAATGTTGCTAAAAGTTCTTTTCCCCCTTTAAATCTTGCAACAACTTTTTCTTTTATGTTTATCTGCGCTTTTGTTTGCGGGTTATGTCCTTTTCTTCCTTCCCTGTATGAAAGCAGAAAAGTACCAAAGCCAACAAGTGTAACCTTGCCGCCATTTTTTAAAGTTTTCGTAACAGCATTTGTAAAAGAATCAAGTGCTGCGTTTGCCTGGGTTTTCGTGATCCCAGCCTCTTCAGCAATTACATCAATTAAGTCGGCCTTATTCATTATAGTTGGGTTTTATGAATGATAATGGCGGCAAATTTAACCGCTTTTGATTGGCAGCAAAATTTTTTCTTTGTTTTTTCAGAACAAATAAAATCCCCCGGAAATCGCATGGGGAAAGGATTTCCCCGATTCCTGTTTTAGTCTTGTTTTTGAAGTTATTGCACTATTTGCATCAGGCTTCGGAAAGCTATAAAACGATCGCCCCATGCATCAAAATACTTTTGTCGTATTGTGGTTGAATGATTTTCAATGTAACTGTTGTAATCAGATTTGCTATCGGCAAAGTACTGAGCAGCATATGTCGGGCCTTCTTTTTCATCTATTTCTAATAGACGGAGAAGCTTTGAATCAGTAAAGCAACCAGTTTTTATCATTTCAGGCATGTGTTCATTCAACATCCATTGCACCCATGCGTCATGAATTGACCAATCAACTTTTACGGTAACATTATAGATAAACATGATTTAAATTTTTATTTCAAGATATACCGGGCAATGATCAGAATGTTTTATATCTGGAAAAATTTCCGCATCCTTTAACTTCTTTTTTAGTGGATCTGTAACATTTATATAATCAATTCTCCATCCTTTGTTTTGCAAACGAACAGTAGGAAAACGCTGACTCCACCAGCTGTACCTATGAGGCTCAGTGTGAAATTCACGGAATGTATCCATCCATCCGTTCTCAAAAAATTTATCCATCCATTCTCTTTCTTCAGGTAAAAACCCTGATGAGTTTTTATTGCCTTTTGGATCATGAATATCAATTTCCTTATGCGCAATATTATAATCACCGCAGAGTATGAGCTTTGGATGTTTCTTTTTTAAGTTATTGATCCAGGTATAAAATTCATCCAGCCAATGATATTTGAAAGTTTGTCGTATATCGCCACTTGTGCCTGATGGAAAATAAGCGTTAATAAGTCTTACATCTTTAAAATCAAGTTGAATAATTCTTCCTTCATCATCACTTACCTTGTGTCCATTTCCGATATTCAACTTTATCAGGTTTTATTTTTGTAAATACTGCCACACCACTGTATCCTTTTTTTTGTGCACTGAACCAATAGTCATGATAACCAAGATCATTAAACAAAGTATGATCCACATTTTCTTTCACTGCTTTTGTTTCCTGTACACAGATCACATCAGCCGGATTCGTTTTTAGCCAGTCAAGAAACCCTTTTTTGATCGCTGCTCGTATGCCATTTACATTGTAAGAGATAATTCGCATGGTGAAAAATTAGGACGACAAGTTAAATGAATTGAATAAATAAGTATAGCAGGATTATTCTATTTTTATAATAAAGAAGGAATTGAAAAATGAAACCTGAAGAACACCTTATCCCGCCAAAATCGCATGTTTATCTTGAAGGCCCCAAAAGCCGGGGCTTTGAATTATCATTTGCATTCCGGGTTTTCTGGCAATTTATTCATGGCTTTCGCAAACTACATTTTGTCGGGCCCTGCATTACTGTGTTTGGTTCTGCTAGATTTAAAGAAGATCATAAGTTATTATTCAGCCGCAAGAGAATTTGGAAAAAGAATTTCCGGATTGGGCTTCGTGACGATGACAGGTGGGGGACCAGGAATAATGGAAGCCGCAAACCGTGGTGCTTTTGAAAATGGAGGTATGTCGGTTGGTTGCAATATCCAATTGCCATTTGAGCAAAAGCCGAATCCGTATATGAACAAATGGATCACTTTTGAGCATTTTTTTGTTCGGAAAGTTTTGTTGGTAAAATATTCTTATGCTTTTATCATTATGCCGGGAGGCTTCGGAACGATGGATGAATTTTTTGAAACACTTACGTTGATACAAACAAAAACGATCACTCAATTTCCAATTGTATTATTTGGAAAAGAATATTACAAAGAACTGTGGGATGTGCTGGAACATATGGCCAATAATGGATCTATAGCAAGAGAAGATCTTTCGCTGGTATTGCTTACGGACGATATTAATGAAGCCATGTCACATATCCGTACTTATATTAGCACCAATTATGAAATAAAACCACGCAAACGTTCACCATGGTTAATGGAACGGCGTTGATGCTTATTTTTGATAATATTTTAAAGAAATAAAACCAACATGGAAATTAATACTGTCATTTTTGATCTTGGGGGAGTGCTTATTGACTGGAATCCCCGCTATGTATATCGTACTATTTTTAAAACGGAAGACGAGATCGATTGGTTTTTTGAAAATGTGGCTACACATGACTGGAATGAGAACCAGGATGCGGGTTACCCGATCGCAAAAGCAACTGAGGAATTAGTAGCAAAACATCCCGAATGGGAAAATGAAATTAAAGCTTATTATGGCAGGTGGACTGAGATGCTTGGTGGGCCGATTCAAGGCACAGTTGAAATATTCAGACAATTAAAAGAAAACCCGGATCTAAAATTTTATGCACTTACCAATTGGAGCTCAGAGACGTTTCATATTGCTTTAGATCGCTATGACTTCCTTCACTGGTTTGATGGTAGGGTGGTAAGTGGCGAGGAAAAGACAAGAAAACCTTTTCCTGATTTTTATAACAAACTGCTTGATCGTTATAACGTAAAACCTTCACAAGCGGTATTCGTTGATGATAATTTAAGAAACATAAAAGCAGCCGAAGAATTGGGAATAAAAGGAATTCATTTTCATAATCCGCTACAATTGAAAAATGAATTAACAGATATTGGACTGTTTGTTATGAAAGGCTAAATTTTTTTCAAATAACGATCAACGAAAGGAAAGTAACTCCACTTCAAAGATCAATGTGCTGTTTGGCCCGATCTCACGACTGATACTTCTGTTGCCGTAAGCTAAATGGGGTGGAATATATAATTTCCATTTGCTTCCAATTGGCATTAATTGCAATGCTTCTGTCCATCCTTTAATTACTGCATTTAATGGAAAACTTGCTGGCTGTCCGCGACGAACTGAGCTGTCAAATACTTCATCCTTTATTGTTGTACCGTGGTAGTGACAGGTTACAGTATTATGTGCTAAAGGTTTTTCACCTTCACCTTGTTTAATAATTTCATATTGTAAACCGCTTGGTAAGGTCACCACTGATCCTCTTTTTCCATTTTCTGCAAGAAATACTTCACCTGCTTCCATATTATTTTTTTCTTTTTGTTGTAAATATGATTTTAGTTTATCTGAAAGAGACATAGATGTATTTTAGGCTAAAATCCTGCTTTAATATAACTCCAGCCTTCCTGCTGACGGGCAGATAGTTCAAGCATTGCTACGGGTACAATTTTTGCAAACGGCACCAACTGGCTCTTTTCAACTTTCATCCTGCGCATAGTGTTTGCACATGCAGCAAAGTTTACATTCGGAGATTTTTGTAACTCTTCCATTTCTTTTGATACATTGGTTTTGTCACTAACCAGCATCATCAAACCGGGGCCATAGCAAACAACTTCCATAACAGTGTTAGGGTTCTCTTTTAAAACATTTTTTATTTGTAAAACCATGACCCGAAAATCTGCGGTATCAGCTTTTACAAAATCGAACACAATTTTTTGATTATTCTGTGCCGACGCAGAAAAATAAAAAAGGGTTATAACCAACATAAATGAAAATTGCTTTCTCATGTTTTGTATTTTAATATTGAAGGTAGAGAAATTTAAATTTAAAAAATTATTCTAAGACAGGTCTCAACCATCTCTCCGCTTCTTCCATACTCATTCCTTTTCTTTTTGCATAATCTTCCAACTGATCCTTGCTGATTTTTCCCAAACCAAAATAATGACTTTGCGGATGAGCAATATACCAACCACAAACAGAAGCAGGCGGATTCATGGCAAGACTTTCCGTTAATTCAATACCAATATTTTCTGTAACATCCAGCAGATCAAATAATTTTATTTTTTCTGTATGATCAGGACAGGCAGGATAACCCGGCGCAGGACGGATGCCTTTATATTCTTCTTTGATCAATTGCTTCATTGGTTAAAGTTTCATTCTTTTCATAACCCCAGTATTCTTTTCTTACTTTTTCATGCAGACATTCGGCAAATGCTTCTACAAAACGATCGGCCAAGGATTTGCACCAGTATCTTATTATACTCATCATGTTCAGCTGCAAATTTCTCAATCTATTTTTTGGCACCATGAATGGTAACGGCAAATGCTCCCATATAATCATGTCACCCAAGTTCTGTCAGGACAAATAAAATCAGCTAAGCGAATAACTTGGTTGACCAACCGCTTTTTTTAATTGCTGGCGCAATGATTCCAGTTTTACTTCGCCTTTTTCTGTTTGCAAGTGTTATCGTATCTGCATTATTGCTTGTGGCCGGCCAGAAACCAATAACTCCATCAGCGGTAAACCATTTTTCTTTTACGATCTGCTTCTACCATTTTTTGTGCATCATTATAAAGCCGTGTGGCTTCTGCACCAAAAATTTTATCAGATAAAACTTCAGGAAAATGTCCCGGCATTTCCCAGGCAATAAAGAAAGGACCCCAGTCAATATATTTTGCAATAGTCGCCAGGTCAAATTCTTTAAACACTTTTACTCCATCAACAGCAGGTTTTACTGGTTTATAATTTTTCCAGTCAAAATATTCTTTGGTAACTACTGCTTCATTGTATGGAATAAGTGATTTTCTTTTTTCTTATTTAAAAACTGGTTACGCAAGTTCATCATATTCTTTTTTTGTTTCTGCAAGAAAGATTGTTTTTGTTCTTTATTCAACAAAGTGCTTACCGCAGTTACACTTCTGGATGCATCCAGTACATGCACTACACCATTATCATATTGCGGAGCAATCTTTACTGCCGTATGCATTCTTGAAGTAGTGGCGCCACCGATCAATAATGGTTGTTTCATTCCACGGCGTTTCATTTCATGTGCCACATGCACCATTTCATCCAGCGAAGGAGTAATCAATCCGCTTAATCCAATGATATCAGCTTTTTCTTTTTCAGCTGTATCCAATATTTTATCTGCAGGAACCATTACACCAAGATCAATGATATCATAACCATTACAACCCAGTACAACACCCACAATATTTTTTCCGATATCATGTACATCTCCTTTTACGGTTGCCAAGTAAAATTTTTGCAGCACCGGCAGCTTCTTCATTTACAGTTCCTGCTGCTAAGATGTGCTTGTTTTCGTTCTTCTTTTTCCTGCTTCAATATAAGGGGTAAGAATAGCCACTGATTTTTTCATCACCCTTGCGACTTTTTACCACCTGCGGTAAAAACATTTTTCCGCATCCAAACAGATCACCTACTACATTCATTCCATCCATCAATGGACCTTCGATCACATCAAGCGGTTTGGGATATTTTTGTCTTGCTTCTTCTGTATCAGTATCAATATAATCTGTGATACCATTTACCAGTGAATGTTTCAATCGTTCTTCCACCGATGTATTTCTCCATGCTTCATCTTTTACATTCTCTTTGCCTTTTGCTTTTACTGTTTCTGCAAAAGCAATCAGTTTTTCTGTGGCTTCATTGTTATCATTATTCCGATTCAGAATTACATCTTCACAAAGTTTTCTTAAGCTGCGGTTCTATTTCATCATATACTACCAACTGTCCGGCATTTACAATACCCATATCCATTCCTGCTTTGATGGCATAATAAAGAAATACACTATGCATGGCTTCCCGCACATGATCATTGCCACGGAATGAAAAGGAAAGATTACTTACACCACCACTTACTTTGGTCAGCGGCATCAATTGTTTTATTTCTTTGGTGGCTTCAATAAAATCAACACCATAATTATTATGTTCTTCCAGACCGGTGGCAATTGCAAAAATGTTGGGATCAAAAATGATATCCTGCGGATCAAAGCCAACTTGTTCTGTTAATATTTTATAAGCCCGGTGACAAATCTCTACTTTTCGTTCTTTGGTATCTGCCTGTCCTTTTTCATCAAAAGCCATTACAATAACGGAAGCGCCATAGCTCTGGCAAATGATGGCCTGTTCAATAAATTTTTCTTCTCCTTCTTTCATGGAGATGGAATTCACAATACATTTTCCCTGCACACATTTCAATCCTGCTTCAATGATCTCAAACTTTGAGCAGTCGATCATGATGGGGATCTTCGCAATATCCGGTTCACTTTGCACAAGATTCAGAAAAGTTGTCATGGCCTGTACACCATCCAGCAAGGCATCATCCATATTTACATCCAGTACCTGTGCACCGTTTTCTACCTGCTGACGGGCAACACTTAATGCTTCTTCATATTTATTTTCTCTGATAAGACGGGCAAATTTTTTAGAACCGGTTACATTGGTACGTTCACCAATATTTACAAAATTGGTTTCCGGACGAACAACCAATGGTTCTAATCCTGAAATCGTAAATATGGTTTAATGATAATGGTTTCCTGCATCTATGAATTCTTCTTTACGAATACTTCTGGATAACTGAAAAGTTATTTACGATAAGATCAATATGATAATATTAAAAGAGCTTTGCATCGTCATACTAATTCTTTTTCTACAACAGGTAATTGTCTTGGCTTGATATTTTTTACATGTTCTGCAATATGTTTGATATGATCAGGTGTAGTACCACAGCAGCCACCTACAATATTTACAAATCCTTCTTTGGCCCATTCTTCAAGATAATGAGCAGTTTCTTCCGGCTGTTCATCATATTCACCCATTGCATTGGGCAAACCTGCATTGGGATAAGCTGAAACATAACAGGCTGCAATCTGTGATAACTCTTCAATATGCGGTCGCATTTCTTTTGCACCCAATGCACAATTCAATCCAATACTTAATGGTTTTGCATGCATGACGGAAGTATAAAATGCTTCCAGGGTTTGCCCGCTTAATGTTCTGCCCGATGCATCGGTAATGGTTCCGCTGATCATGATTGGCAAGTCGGACTCTTCTTTGTATCCCTGAAATATTTTTTGATGGCAAAGATGGCAGCTTTTGCATTCAGTGTATCAAAAATGGTTTCAATCAATAAGATATCAACACCGCCATCTACCAATCCTTTTACCTGTTCATAATAAGCATCCACTACTTCATCAAAAGTTACAGCACGGAAACCGGGATTATTTACATCAGGTGAAAGAGATAATGTTTTATTCAACGGACCAATTGCACCTGCAACAAATCTTGGCTTTAGCTGTGATCCTGATTTGCTGTGAATTCATCGCTTGCCTTCTTGCACATTTTGCTGCAGCCACATTTAATTCATAAGCCAATGACTGCATTTCATAATCAGCCATGGCAATAGCTGTGCTGCTGAAAGTATTGGTTTCAATAATATCTGCACCGGCTTCAAGATATTGTTTATGAATGCCTTTAATGATCTGCGGTTGTGTTATGCTCAAGCAGATCATTATTGCCTTTTAGATCAGAAGGCCAGTCTTTAAATCGTTCACCACGATAATCTGCTTCGGCAAGTTTATGACGCTGTATCATGGTGCCCATGGCGCCATCAATGATGAGAATGCGTTTTTCCAGTTCAGTTTACATATCCATGAATTGCTTTTACAATTAGCTGTGAACTATAAGCTTTGTTGCTGAATAGAATTACATGAAGTTAAACGGAGCGTCGCAACAAAAGCTTCATAGTAGCAATACAGCTGACTACATAATTAAAAATCTTTGAACATATAAACGTTGGGAAACAGTAGTGAAGTTTCTTACCGTTTATTAGTTCCGTAAAGGCCGAACAATAAACAAATCCGCCTGTGATAGATGCAAAGATAAAGACTATATGCTATAAAAGGCAAAACTTATGTAAGGCTATTTGCTGGATACATAGTTTTCAACCGGCAAGCCGGTTTTGAAGGCTTCTGGCCAGGGTCATTTCATCGGCATATTCCAGTTCGCCGCCAAAGGCAATACCACGGGCAATGGTAGTGATGCTGGATATTCGTATGGCTGCAATTTTTTTCTGAATATAATAGATAGTGGTATCACCCTGTATATTGGGATTAAGGGCAAAGATGAGTCTCTTCGTTTTTTCTTTTTGAACGCGATTGAACCAGTGATTCAATATTCAACTGATCAGGGCCAATGCCATCCAACGGAGAAATGATACCGCCCAAAACATGATAAGTGCCATTGAATTGCTGGGTGCTTTCAATGGCAATCACATCACGGATATTTTCCACCACGCAAATCATTTCCTGTTTGCGCATACGAGTTGGCGCAGATAGAACAGATATCTCCATCGGCTACATTGAAACAACGCTGGCAGAATTTTATTTCACTTCGCATTCTGGCGATCACTTCACTGAATTGCTCTACATCATTTTCTATCCTGTTTTAATAAATGCAACACCAACCGCAACGCAGTTTTTTTGCCAATACCGGGAAGTTTGGCAAATTCGTTGACAGCATTTTCAAGAAGTGAGGAGGAGAATTGCATAGAGCAAAGATAGCTTCGAGCTATGAGCTTATGAGCTGCGAGTAAGCATATTTCTTTGGCTCGAAGCTCGTAGCTAATAGCTCGTAACTCTATAACGTTATTTCAAACTCATTCTCCCAATTAGGCCGGACGTTTATCTTTTTGTTGAGTGGTTTAACTAATTCAGGTTGTTTTTTCCCTTCGAAAAATTTACCCGGATCCCAATGTCCATTTTTATTTTCATCATAAAGAATGCGGAGTTCATATTCACCGGGATTAAATAAAGGATTGATAAAGTTCAGCAGCTGCTTAACGGGAATGTTTTTACTACAGTTCCATTCTGAGAAAACTGCAATACAGGATTTTTTGAAAGATCAATATTGGTAAAGCTGATCTTCAGCGAACCATAATCGGCTTGTTTTTTTGTTGTGAAATTCAGGGTATCAGTTTTCAGTAGTTTTCTACCGGAAGTATCTTCTGCAAAATCTTTATCAAGTATTAAATTGTAACGAGTACTTTCTTTCCAGGTAGTTTTTAATGTGAGCTTTTTCTTCAGGCTATCAAATTCCCAGCTTGAGGATACAGGGGTAAAAGTTGAGTCTGTACTTACCTGCAATTTTGTTGTATCAAGATTACGAAGCGGATGTTCAAAGTTTAAATAAAAATTTCCAAGAAGATCCTGCATATTGCCGCTGCTTGTAAACTTTAATCTTCTTTCATCAGGTTTTGCACCCGGCCTGTTTCCCCCGGCAAAACTTATTGTTGCTGATGGCGGTTGCGGTTTCTCTTCTACAAATGCATATAATGTAACAGGCGCTGAATTAGGTTTAATTTCTACAGCGCTATCGCAAATCCAAAAATTGATTGTCTTAGAGTATAGTGTTCCTCCTTCATCCATTAGCATATATATAATAGGTGCCCGAAGGCAAATATTAAAAACCGGAAATTACCTTTTCCATCGACTCTGGCAATATAACGGGGCCGGGGTTTCTTTTACAACTGCAGAATCCACTCCGCTATTGAAGAGCATAACAAATAATGTACTATCAATACCGCCGGTTTCAGCCAGTAACACCTTACCCGAAAGCTCAAGCGAATCAATGTATTGCCCGTTGTGAAAATGTAAGTAAAATTATGTAACACATTTCCTTCATTAACATCTTTTATCGCATCGCCAAAATTGTAATAGTATGTTGTGTTAGGTTCAAGTGTGTCTTTGATCTTTACTGTAAGCGTTTTTAATTTGGATTCTACCGTCGGAGCAACAGATGGAGTAGGTGAAACTAGAAGATTTTTGAAAATTTCCTGCGGCTGATCAATATACTCATCAAAAGTAAAAGTGATCGTCTTGTTATTAAAATTTTTGCTTGAATCAGGCGGTGATGCTTTTAAAAGAAGGGGAGGAAGTGAATCCCTGTCGCCGCCAGAGGGTGGTATCATGTTGGCACAGCCACTCAGAACCACGATCTTCAGGATTGAAATGATTAGGAGGAAACAAAGGAGAATTCTTTTCATTCAATAAATTTCTTCGGCTGCAAACTTAACCTGTTTATATTTAAAGACTCTTCAGAGTTTCATAATAATCCTCTAAAATCTGCCTGCCAGCAGGCAGGTCGTGTTAATCCTGGTTCTCCTCTTCTTCCAATTCATGCAATGCAACAGCCAGGTTATTTGTTTTAACAAAATTGCACCAATGGCAATCTTCTTTGCCGCAACCAATATAAAATTCCCGGTCCTGAATTTTTTCCCATACTGTCATTATTTGTTGCGTTACGGTTGTCGATATCAGCCGGAGTTAATAACCAATTTTTCTTTCCGGTAATTTTTCTTTTTATCCGGTTCAATAAAATCAAATTCAGTACTGACCACTTTCCAGTCTTTCTGTTCATAATTATCAACAAGTATTTTATAAAAAACAGCCTGCCGCCAGTAATCACCGCCATTGGGATCTTTTTCATGAAGGGCCTTTTAATTTTGGAATTGCTTTATCAGGATCACCGGTTTTATAATCAACCACATTCACTGACTTTGCCATCGAATTCAAGTTTATCCAGTTTTCCTTTTAACGGCACATCCTTTTACAACCACATTCCGGATATTTCTTTCAATGGCAACAATCTTATTAAAGCTGTTGATATATTTATCATAATAATTACTCAGTACTTCCTGTCCATATTCCATCCTCCTGTCAAATTGTTCTTTGGTAAAACTTTCCCGGTGACGATGCATGTACCATTCAAAATCGGCGATAAATTCTTCTTTTGGATGGAAATGTTTCTTTTCCTCCATCCTGCATTTTCCGGAATAATTTTTCCAGTGCATAGTGAACAGCAGAACCAAATTCTGTTGCTTCATTTTTTGGCGAAGGAATGCGAATCAGGTTTTTAAAATAAAATTCCAATGGACATTTCAGGTAATTGTTCAATGCTGTTACATTCATCACAAATTTTTCCAGTAGGCGGCTCGATAAATTCTTCTTCTATCTTTTCAATTTCCGGGGCTTCGGCTTCGCCAAAATGCAAGGCTGTAAATTCAGATAAGCATCTTCACTGATCAATAATCACTTTTTCCACTGGCAAATGATGCTCATCTAGTATTTCTGCAATGAACATGGATGGCTCCAGTTCCTTGCCATCATTTTTGAATTTGACTGTAAGAAATATATAAGATGTTTTTCAGCTCTTGTTAACGCTACATAAAATAATCGTCGCAATTCTTCTTCATCATCTGTGATGTTGGCTGAGAAGAAAACATGGTATCGGAAATTTATAACCACCACCCGGTTTTCTTTTCTTTTCCCAGAAAGAAGCATTGCAGCCTGCAAAAAAAACATATTCAAATTCCAAGCCTTTGGAACCATGTGCTGTCAACAGATTTACTCCTTTATCACTGCCGCTTACCTGTACCAATGGTAAAGTAATATCTTCTTTTTCCATCAGTTCAATAATGTTTACCAGTTGCTGCAAGTTCAAGCAATGGATTGCGGTGTGTTTCTTCTTTTACAAAATCAAACAAGCCGGTAAGTATCTGCAATTGCCAATGTTTATCAGCGCTTTGCATGATATAACTTAAGAACGCCTGCTTTGCGAATGATATTTTCAAATAATTGCTGCAGTGTAACATTGGGTACATCTGGCAATTAATTTTTCAATAATGACGGATGCTTTCTTTAAGTCCTTCATGAATGTCGATGCTAAAAAGATCTTTTGGCGGCTGCATTTGCTTTTTCATGATAACAATTGTCGGATAGAAGTTTGTTCTCATTATATCTTTTTTCTGCTACTTCCACTGCTTAGTTTGGCAATTTCAATCGGAGGAATATGAAACCAGTCAAAATGTAGGATTTCAAAAAGCATTTCATCACCGCCATAAGGAATATCATGTTCTGCAGCAAGATATCTCAGCAACTGAAATTATTTTTTTTGCCAAAGGAAGCTCAAGAATATTAATGCTTCGTTTTGCTGTAAACCGGGATATTTTTAAGTTTGAAATATTGCGCCAGTTCTTCGCCATATTTATTTTCTTTATAAATGATAGCAATCCTTCCCGGCAGCAATTCCTTGCCGCCAATAATTTTTGAACCTGCATGGTGATATCGATCATTTCCTGCCGTTGCGTTTCATATTCTTTGATAACAGGTAAATGTGTTAACGTGATTAATCTAGTGTATTGCGATGATAGCAGATTCTTTACTGAGATCCGGTCAATTTGTTTTACCAGTCGTTCATCATTCCTGTCGATCAGTGTTTTTGAAATATCCAGTATGGGTTGAGTAGAACGGTAATTATTGGTAAGCACAACTGTCATCAGATCTTTTTTATAACTGTCGGCAAAGTCCAGCATGTTCTCCACATTGGCTCCCTGGAAACGATAGATGCTCTGGTCATCATCACCTACCACAAATACATTTGGTTTTTCCCAATAACTGATCAGCAATTGCACCAGACTGATTTTGTGTACCGCTGGTATCCTGGTATTCATCCACCAGTATGTACTGAAATTTTTCCTGGTAATTGGCCAGTAGATTTTTATTTTCTTCAAAAGCTTTTATCACCCAATTGATCATATCATCAAAATCATAGCGATTTCTTTTCCGCATCAGTTTGCTGAAAATGGTCAAACTCATTTACAGCAGCCCGCAGCTTTTCCATTTTTTCTTTTTCTTCTTCTATCTTATCTGTTCTTCAGATCACCGGCTTTGAACTCTTTGTATTTTCTTTTATAAATAAATTCATCCCGGTTGGGCAGGTCATGCAATGTATTCATCAATTTTTTGATTGATAAAAGCAGGTGTCCAGCCTTCTCTTTTCATCGTGCTGAAAAGATGCTGCAGGTTATTGATCTCAAAATACACATCACCCCGGTATCTTTTCAGCGGATGATTTTTTGGAAATGAATCAATCAGTTGTTTAAAAAGTTCAATTCTTTCCAGATCAGAAATAGGATCAAGTGCTGTTTTTTCAAACAGAGAAAGATTTTCCTGTATCACATCATTGCAAAAAGCATGAAAAGTATAGATGTTTACTTTATAAGCATCGGCACCGATAAATTGCAACAACCTTTTGCGCATGGCAACAACGCCGGCATCGGTATAGGTAAGGCAAAGAATATTTTCAGGATCGGCATCTGTTTCCAATAAAATTTTTCCAATCCGGCTGGCAAGTATTTGTGTTTTACCTGTACCCGGCCCGGCAATTACCATTACCGGTCCTTCAATGGTATCAACAGCCAACCGTTGCTTTTCATTCAGCTTTCGTATTCTTCCCGAAATTTTGTTTCTAATTTTTCCTTCATAAATGACATGAATCAAAGTTACTGGTTAAGGATAAAGACATAAAAAAGGAAATCATCGCTGATTTCCTCATAATATTATCTGAATCATATTAACCTGCCTGCCGGCAGGCAGGTCTGGTTCAATTATCCTGGCATTCTCGTAATATATTTTTCTAGTTGCTTTATCTGGTCAACGATCTGCGGTGTTGTAGGTCTTAATGCTTTTGCTTTTCTGAAAAAATCTTTAGCAGCACGAAATTCTCTTTTGTTCATCATGATGCTGCACATTTGCAAATAAGCAGCTGCTTCATTTTCTTTATCCGGCAATCCTTTGCGCATGCGCCTGGCGGATATAACTTTCCGCCTGTTTCATATCATTCTTTTGCATTGACAGCATTCCCATTTGCAACATACTTGCACCTTCAGCTTCTTTCATCGGCATGCCAAGATCCAATCCTTTTTTCATCATTTTTTCTGCGCCATCATAATCCTGTTTCATCATTGCCACATTTCCTTTCAATGTATAATAAACAGAACGAATAGGTTTATACAAAAGACCGGGGAACTTTAATTGTATTAAGAACTTTTTCTGCTCCTTCCATATCGCCGGATTCCAAATATTCCTGTATCAGTCGAAGCGGACCAAAGAAAAAATGCCCAAGCACCAGGATAAGTCCTACAAAATATAAGGGAAAGGCCGGCCAGAAACCGGATAAATAATTTGTAATACCGCCAATGATCATCAATGCGATACCCAGTTGCAGGCGGTATTTAATAAGCAAGTTATAAAACTTCATACTTCACTTTTTGAGGACTGCAAAGATAGGTGGCGGGTGGGAATTGGGGATTAGTAATTTGGAATTGGGGTGATAGCAAATAATCTCAGTTTTTTCCTTTTCAGGGCCTAATTACTAATTCCCAATTACAAATTCCTTGAATCACTCTTTTGCATCATTGATCTCGATCCAATAACCATCTGGGTCTTTAAAATAAATTTGTTTTACGCCATCAACACGGGTTGTTATGGCCATCTTTTCGCCAGCCCAATTCTCATATTCAACCTTATTTTTTACTAATACCTTGACAAACTCAGGGACAGAAGCTACCGAAAAACAAAGGTGTGCATTTTTATCATGTGTAGTTTTTGTAGTTGCACCCGATATAACATGAAGATGACTTTTTACACCTACGCTGAACCATGTGTGACGGCCATCGTGAAAAGGTTCGGGAATTGTATCAAGTCCTACGACGTCCTTATAAAATTCGGTGCTTATTTTAAGATCAACGACATAAACAGCGATATGGTTCAGCAAGACTTTTTGACTGGATTGAGCGACACAATTAAATGACACAAAACCGATAAATAAAGCAAAGCAGGTTTTTTTCATGATAGTTTATTTACACCTGAAAGATAAACAGTAAATCTATTATTTTTGCCGCCTGACTTTTTGGTCCCGTAGTTCAATGGATAGAATAGAAGTTTCCTAAACTTTTGATACAGGTTCGATTCCTGTCGGGACTACAATAATTTTCCGATTTTTTAAGTGGTCTGGTTCTTCAGCCCATTGGCTTGTTAGTATTTATTTAAAAAACCAACTACTTGAAGAAATTTCCAGGTTCGCAACCGTTCTTTTTTTTAAATACACTATTCTGCCAACGATGAAATTTTATTTTAAGATCATTTGCTCGCTTTTAATAATTCTATTTTTCCAGTCATGCAATAACAACGATGGTAAAAAAGAAATAAGCCAGCAAAGCTGGGAACCATTGTTCAATGGAAAAGATCTTACCGGCTGGGATATTAAAATAAAGGATCATTCTTTGAATGAAAATTATAAAAATACTTTTCGAATTGAAGACAGTATGATCCGTGTTGTTTACAGTGATTATGAAAAATTCAATAACCAGTTTGGTCATCTTTATACACACAAACCCTATTCCTATTATAAATTAAAACTTCAGTATCGGTTTGTTGGAGATCATCTTGCAGATGCACCGGAATGGGCAGATAGAAACAGTGGCGTAATGCTCCATTCACAATCAGCACAAAGTGTAGATCTTAACCAGAATTTCCCTGTATCATTAGAGTTTCAATTTCTCTGCGGAAATGGAAAAGATACAGTTCCGACCGGCAATGTTTGTACACCAGGTACATTTCTTACATATGAAGGGAAACCTTTTTTAGACCATATTAAGAATTCAAATAGTAAAACCTATTTAAAAAATGAATGGATAAATGCCGAGGCTGAAGTATATGGTGATTCATTGATACGTCATATTATTAATGGGGATACAGTTCTTACTTATACTAAGCCTATGATCGGTGAAGGTTTTGTCAGCAAAACAAATAATTGGACATGGGCGAATATCACAGACTCATTATTTTGGATAAACAAGGCCAATACTCCTTTGGGAGAAGGTCATATTGCTTTGCAGGCAGAAAGTCAGCCAATCGATTTTCGAAGAATAGAAATACTCGATCTTGTCGGCTGTACCGATCCCAAAGCAAAAAATTATAAAACTTACTACATCAGATCCGATAATAGTCAATGTAAGTATTAGAATAGATCAAAGTCAGGATGCATTGACCGAATCATTAACCGCTTTTCGCCTAAAGGCTCACCCGGATTGTTACTTTTTCATCCATAATTAATGGTGCTTTTATCACCAGTGAAAACTCCCATTGGTACTGTATAGCTACCAGAAATAATATTGTAATAATTATTCCAAATAGAATTAAATATTTTTTACGCATACATTGAGATTTTATATTATGTTAAAGCACCTTAATTTTTACAAAAATTTTTTCAAGGGAACGATAACATTCAGGGATAGCTGCAGTACTGATATTTTATTTGTATCAATCTTTAGCGATCACTCAACAAATTCCAAAATATCTCCGGGTTGACAGTTCAATGCTTTGCAGATAGCTTCGAGTGTACTAAAGCGAACGGCTTTTGCTTTACCTGTTTTTAATATGGAAAGGTTAGCCAGCGTTAGATCCACTTTTTCAGAAAGTTCATTCAATGACATCTTTCTTTTAGCCATCATAACATCTAAGTTTACTATTATAGGCATAGTTTATACGGTTAATTCGTTTTCAGATTGGATTTCGATTCCTCTCTTAAAGATCTGTGCAATTACAAAAAGTATTACACCCATAAACAGCCACACATCAGCTCCGCCTAAACGTAAATGTTGTATATCGGGCATTTTCACGCCTTGCTCAACAACCACTCTGTATATTTAACTCCCCACAGCGAGAAGAAGCCAATACCCAAAGACAAGTAAGATATTTTAAAAATAAAACGCCCACTTCCCTACTGAAAGGCTGAGACATATTTAGCTTTTTAGGGTGCAAAATTTTTATGATCAGATAAAATATACACGCCTTCATTACTGATGCAATGCTTATTAGCAATGTCTCTGCAAAAAAATGTCCCGGTTCCGTATGTATAAAGACCCGACAAATCATTTCCCTCCCAAAATGTCTTTGCATTAATTGAGTTTATCACCAACGTATAAAAAGCACTGAATATAGAGCCGCCGGCTTCAATACATACACCTACAAATATTATCCATGAAAGGACATGCAATAGTTTTAGTACTAGCTTGTGTTCTTGATTTCATTATTATAATGTTTTAAATGATAATGCAAATATAGATAAATATTTATTGATAAACAATAAAAATACATCTTTATTTGATAAAAGTTATCCACACCCCAAAAAGAAGACAGTTGCAAACATTTAAAAACTTATCGTATGAAGTTGATTATTAGGATGTGAAAGCTCCTGAGAGGTAAGGACTTTCTTTTAGTAACTTGAATAAAATATATTGAAGATGAAAACCGCGATCGTAACTGGTGCTTCGGGAAATATGGGACAAGCAGTCATAAAAAAATTCATTGAAGAAGGATTTAAAGTGATCGGAACAATTATTCCAAACGATCCCGTTGCAATGGATTTCCCTGCAGATAAATTAGAGAAAGCGGTTGTTGACCTGATGAATGAAGACGACTCTGCAAAGTTTGTAAATGATGTTACTTCAAAATATGGTTCTGTTGATGCTGCTGTGTTGACCGTTGGTGGTTTTGCGATGGGTTCAGTTGCTGAAACAAAAACAAGTGATATTGCTAAACAATACAAACTAAATTTTGAAACAGCTTATAACGTAGCGAGACCTGTGTTTGTGCAAATGATGAAACAAAACAGTGGAAGAATTTTTATTATTGGCTCGAAACCAGGCCTGAGTTCTGTAAACAGTAAAGGGATGATAGCTTATGGTTTAGCCAAATCACTCATCTTTCGTCTTGCAGAATTAATGAATGCAGAAGCCAAAGGAACGAATGTTGTTGTTTCTGTTATTGTACCAAGCACGATTGATACTCCGCAAAATCGCAGATCAATGCCAGATGCTGATCCTGCAAAATGGGTAAAGCCTGAAGCGATAGCAGATGTTATTTATTTCTATTGCACAGATGCTGCCGCGGTGTTAAGAGAACCGGTCATCAAAGTGTATAATAATTCTTAAGTAGAAGCAAATAAAAAGATCGACATAAGTCTTGTATCGCATGAAAATAGGCAGCCTTTTTCTTTTCCGATAGGCAACCTTTCAGTAAGATTTATATTCTATCTTCTGTATTTTTGACCTCCACGTATTTTCTAAAAATTTTTTGTATGAGAAAAGCAATTTTATTTACCGGGGTTGTTATACCAGTGTTCTTTTTTGCTTCTAAATTCCAGGATAATCTCCAGGAGAGTATGAAACGGGGAAAAGAAGTTTATATGCTTCATTGTCAAAATTGCCATATGGAAAAAGGTGAAGGTATGGAAGGAGTGAATCCTCCACTGGCAAAAACAACGTATCTAAAAGATGCTAAAAAAAATATCGGTATCATTCTAAATGGCCAAACAGGCGAAGTAACTGTGAATGGAAAAAAATACAATGCCATTATGAATCCATTGAATTATCTCGATGACAAACAAGTTGCTGATGTAATGAATTATATTCGCAATAGCTGGGGCAATAAATATCCGATCGTAACTCCTGCGCAGGTAAAAACTGAAAGAGAAAAACCCGCAACAACGAATTGATGCGGGTTTACAATTAAAACTTTTTACTTCTTATACTTCGTTAATATTAAAAGGTAGTTTTCTTATTCTTTTCCCTGTAAGGTCAAAGATAGCATTGCATAGCGCTGGTGCAAATGGAGGCAATCCGGGTTCTCCAACGCCACCAGGCTTTTCATCATTCTCCATTATATGCACTTCTATTTCCGGAATTTCATTAATGCGTGGTATTTTATATTGATGAAAATTTGTTTCCACTGCTTTGCCGTCTGCGAAATGTATTTCATGTACTGCTGCTGCTCCGTAAGCCATTACAATACTTCCTTCTACCTGTGCACGAATAATATCCGGGTTTACATACCAGCCACAATCCATTACTGCCCACACTTTATCGATCTTTATTTTACCGTCTGCTTTTTTGGAAACTTTCACTACTTCGCCTACAATGCTTTTGAAGCATTCAGTGATCGCTACACCATAACCCTCATTTTTCCCTTTAGTACCCCAGCCACTCACATCACGTAGTTTTTCTGCCAGCCAGCGATACCTTTCGTTTGAAAAATGATTCATGCGAAACTCCAATGGATCTTTTCCGGCTAAATGAGCCAATTCATCCAAAAAACTTTCATAGGCAAATCGATTTGTTGATGAATACACCGAACGCCACCACATTACAGGTATTGGAGACTCTGTTGGTACATCTCCGAAGCTATAGTTAGGAATGCTTTCGAAATAAGTTTCTAAAAAACCTTCAATAGTGCTATCATTAAAAGCGGTCTTGTCAGGATTTGGTGACCATTGATGGTTCATATTTTGAGCCGCCATCTTTCCAATGAATGAATTTATTCTTCCGTTATTGCTGATACTTCCTTTACATTCATATACCGCACCAGGACGGTAAGGTCCTTGTGTCATATCATCCTCTCTTGTCCAAACAACCTGCACAGGTGCATTCATTTCTTTTGAAAGCAAAACAGGTTCAAAAGTAAAATCCATAAATGCTTTTCTTCCAAAGCCGCCGCCCAGGAAAGTCATATTCACTTTTACATTTTCCGGGTTTAGTTTCAATCTTCCACAAATATCCTGTTGGATCCAGTCCGGTGCCTGGATGGGTCCCCAAACTTCAACTTTATCTCCTTGCACATGTGCAGTACAAGTTAATGGTTCCATGCAAGCATGTGCTTCGTAAGGAGTTTCATAAATGGCTTCAAATTTATTTTCTGCTCTTTGAAAAACACCATCTGCATTGCCGCCTGATCGTTGAGACAAAGCATGTTTCTTCAGGTCTTCTTTCATCCTGGCATAAAGGTCATCTGTATTCAAACGCTCAATACGCAGATCATCCCATTCAACTTTTAATGCTTTCCGTCCTTCCAATGCAGCCCATAGTGAATCCGCGATCACAGCGACACCTTCTCTTTCAACTGCAAATACCGGGGCCGTTGTTTTCAACACTTTTTTTACACCGGCCACTTTCATTGTTGCGGAATCATCAAAGCTCTTCACCTTTCCTTTAAAACGAGGATTGCGTTCGATAACAGCATACAGCATTCCCGGAAGTTTTACATCCAAACCAAATTCTGCTTTACCATTTATTTTATTGGGGTTGTCTTGTCTTGCTAATGGCTTACCTATGATCTTATAATCTTCACGCCTTTTAAGTTTTACTTCTTTTGGTGGAGTAAGTTTTGATGCCTCTTCAACCAATTCACCATAACCAAATTTTTTGTTGGTTGGTTTATGAATAACAAAGCCATTCTCAGCATAACAATCATGTTTATTTACATCCCATTTTTTTGCAGCAGCTTCTATCAGCATTTCTCTTGCTGTTGCACCGGTTTGCAGTAAAGTTTTATAAGCACCACGAACTGTCGAGCTTCCACCGGTCAACTGGCTGCCGAATTTAGTCGGATGACCCGGGGCAAATGCAATATTTACATTATCCAAAGACACTTCAAGCTCTTCAGCGATCATTTGTGGAACTGTCTGGAAAGTACCTTGTCCCATTTCAGAACGATGATTCAGTATGGTCACTTTACCAGTTTTATCGATCGATATCCATGCAGTAAGTTCAATACCTTGTTCAGCGGCTTTTTGAGCGGTAAGAATTTCTGCTGCTTCGTTTGCCAAACCAGGCATTGCATATCCAATGGTTAATGCAGCGCCAGTCATGCTGCTAAGACGTATAAAATTTCTGCGTGATAAATTTTTATCAATGCTTTTCATTGTAATTAGTTTTTGTTAATTAGAAGCTTTTGCCATCATCTGCGCAGCTGTTTTAATCGCCTTGCGAATTCGGAGGTATGTTCCGCATCGACAAATATTTCCCATCATTGCATTATCAATATCCTGGTCCGAAGGATTGGGATTACGTTTCAATAATGCAGCGGCTGCCATTATTTGTCCGCTCTGGCAATAACCACATTGAGGAACCTGCTCAGCTATCCATGCTTTTTGAACTGCATGTGTGTTATCATCTGAAAGCCCTTCAATTGTTGTGATGGTTTGTTTGGCAGCAGTTGAAACCGGTGTTGTACATGAACGAACAGGATTACCATTTATATGTACAGTGCATGCGCCGCATTGCGCCATGCCACAACCATATTTGGTTCCATGCAAGCCTGCCAGCTCACGAATGACCCAAAGCAAAGGCATTTTGGGGTCGGCTTCCACTTTATAAGTTTTTCCATTAATGGATAAATTGTACGATGCCATAAGAAGTGATTTGGTGAAAAGAGGCTATTAAGTTACGAATAACACAGCCCATCCCCAACAACTATTTACTAAAGTTAAAGACGCTACTAAAGCCCCTTCCCGACGGGAAGGGGAGAAATAGTTTTATCTTTGAAAATATTATCCTTTTAATTATAATGAAAGTGTGTTTAATAAATAAATACTCAAATCTAAGTTCCCCCTTCGGGGGACAGGGGGCTTTATGAAAGAGATCCGAGATATTATAAAAGTATTTGATGAAGCCCAGAAATTGGGGAAGCAAACTGCTCTTGCTACCGTAGTACATGTAGAAGGTTCATCTTATAGAAGACCGGGTGCCAGGATGCTGATCGAAGATGATGGACAATTAACTGGTGCTATCAGCGGCGGTTGCTTGGAAGGTGATGCTTTACGCAAAGCGCTGTTTGTAATGACGGAGAAAAGATCAAGACTTGTTACTTATGATACAATGGACGATGATGATGCAAAATTTGGAGTAGGACTTGGGTGTAATGGAATTATCCAGGTGCTCATAGAACCTATTGATATTTCAAATCCGGATAATCCAATTCAATATTTGAAAAAAGTAAATGATAAAAGACAAACAGCAGCATTGGTCACTTTATTTTCTCTTCAGGATAGAAAAGGTCCTCAATATGGAACATGTTTGTTATTAATGGAAGATGGAGAGCTTGTTCAGCATGTTCCTGTTTTAAAAGATGTTTTACTTGCCGATGCGAATGAAGCATTGATCAATCAAAATTCTTCTTTTAAAAATTATACTTCGGATGATCATAATATCACAGCCTTTATTGAAGTGATAAAGCCACCGGTCTCAATTATTATTATTGGCGCAGGAAATGATGTAGTACCAGTAGTAAACATGGCTGACATTCTTGGTTGGGAAACAACAGTGGTAGATGGAAGAGCTAATTATGCAAAACAGGAAAGATTTGTAAGTGCCTGCCAGGTGCTGGTAGCAAAACCTGAAAATGCATTGGAACAAATTACTATTGATGAACATACTGTTTTTCTGTTAATGACTCATAATTATAATTATGATATGGCGATGCTAAAACAATTGCTGCAGAAAAATGTAACATACATTGGAATGTTGGGTCCAAAGAAAAAAAGAGAACGAATGCTGAGTGAATTGAAAGAGGAAGGATCAAATTTTACAGAGCAACAATTATCAGTGCTTCATAGTCCTGTTGGCCTGGATATAGGAGCTGAAACATCTGAAGAAATTGCTTTGTCTATTTTGGCGGAGATCAAAGCAATGTTTGCTAATAAAGATGTGCAATCATTGCGAAAAATTAACGAAGTGATACATCCCCGTTCAGCCACTATAATTGAAGAAGTAAAACTGACTTCAAAATAATAAATGCCACCAATAAATAATATAGGTATAGTTATACTCGCCGCCGGGTCCTCTACACGATTGGGCAAGCCAAAACAATTATTACCATACGATGATAAAAATTTATTACAGCAAACAGTTAATGCGGCGGTTTATTCTAACGCAAATTCAGTGATCGTTGTATTGGGGGCAAGCGCAGACCTGATCTCAAAGGAAATTGATAAGATGAATGCTCATATTATAGAAAACAAAGAATGGGAAGAGGGAATGGCATCCTCGGTACGAATCGGTTTGAATACTCTACAGAAAATTTCTCCATTGACCGAAGCAGTAATTTTTATGGTTTGCGACCAGCCATATGTTTCTTCGTCTTTATTAAATGATCTGATACATACACAAAAGGAAACAGGCAAACCGATTGTTACCTGTAATTATGGAGAAGCAATTGGACCGCCTGCACTTTTTCATAAATCTTTATTTAATGAACTGATGCAATTAAAAGGTGATGCCGGTGCCAGAAAGATCATTCAACAACACAGTGATAAAGTTGCTACCATCTTATTTACGAAAGGGAAAATAGATATTGATACTAAGGAAGATTATGAAGCGTTGAAAAATTCATGATCGTCGATCATTTACCCGCTTGCTGCTTTGCTATTTCACGATCAAGGTTTGCAAAGAATTGTTTAGTTAGCATGTCCGTAATATTACCTAAAACTTTTTCGCCCATCATTTTCATTAATCCGCTGATCGTTACCTCGCCGCTAAAAGCAACCTCTGTTTCTTTATCAGATATTGGCATCAATTCGATCTTCATAATGGAATTGACAGTGCCAATTTTATTATGTTGCTGAGCTTTGAGAGTAAATGTTTTTTGAGGGAGTATATCCTCCATTTGCATATCACCGGTAAACTCGCCGCTAACGGGTCCAAACTTTACTTCCAATGTGGATCTGTAAGTATTCTCCCCCGTCTTTTCCAGTTTTGAAATGCCGGGAACAACTTTTGGAAGTATTTCTACATCCATTAGCATATTCCATAAGGTTTCCGGATCTGTTTCTACATTACGCTTTCCTTTAAGTTCCATACCTGTTTAAATATAAATTCATGCATTATACTTAAAACTGCTGTAATTTTTGCATTGTCTAAACGGTTTTTACGGATCAAAGACAGAATTAATTAAACATAGCTGCTCAGGAATTGATAAATTTGTTATTCGCCTAAACTCAGGAAATGATCGTTGATAAATATAACAGGGTTCATAACTATCTCCGGATTTCACTGACGGATAACTGCAATCTGCGTTGCTTTTATTGCATGCCGGAAGAGGAGTATGAATTTACACCTGCGTCAAAACTGATGCAGAAAGATGAGATTGAAACGTTGTCAAAGATATTTGTCGAGTCTTGGTGTAAATAAAATTCGATTGACCGGAGGAGAGCCACTGGTAAGAAAAGATGCCGGAGAAATAATAAGATCTTTATCAAAGCTGCCGGTCAAATTGACGATCACCACCAACGGATCAAGACTGCATGAATTTGTAGATATTCTCGACGAGTGCGGAGTTCATTCTCTGAATATCAGTTTAGATACGTTGCAACCAGAAAAATTTCAATCTCATAACAAGAAGGGATCAGTTTCAACAAGTGTATGATAATATCCAACTTTTATTGAAAAGAAATTTTCATGTAAAAGTGAATATGGTTGTGATGAAAGGTCTAAATGACAATGAGATCAACGATTTTGTAGAATGGACAAAAGAGCAACCCGTGCATGTACGTTTTATTGAGTTCATGCCTTTTACCGGGAACAGGTGGACAAGCAATAAAGTATTTACCATGCAGCAGATGCTGGAAGTGATCAAGGAAAAATATGATGTAATAAGATTACAGGATGAAAAACATGATACAGCAAAAGGATACAAGGTGCCGGGTCACACAGGAACTTTTGCTATCATCAGCACCATGAGTTCAAATTTCTGCGGCGATTGTAATCGGATCCGATTAACGGCCGATGGAAAAATGAAAAATTGTTTGTTTGCAGAAAAGGAAACGGATCTGTTATCTGCACTGCGAAGAGGAGAAGATGTTGTTCCATTAATTCATCAGAACATTCGTAGCAAGGCTAAAGAACTCGGTGGACAATTCACTGCAGATTTCGAGCATCTTCATCCGGAAGAAATTCATAACCGTAGCATGATAACTATTGGAGGATAAACCCCCTGTCCCCCTAAAGGGGGAACTTAGATTGAATCAATTCTTTTAAAAATGATTTCTGTTCAGGAAGCCAAAAAGATAATTTCAGAAAATGTTTCTTTTCTTGAGCCAGTATTGTTGCCATTGTCTCAGGCAGTTGGTTTGATATTGGCAGAAGATGTATATGCTTCAATGGATATTCCTTCTTTCCCCCAATCATCAATGGATGGCTATGCTTTTTCTTTCAGCGGGTGGAAACAATTTAAAAAATTAAAAATAACAGGGGAGATTGCAGCAGGAAGTAATGAGACTTTTACACTTGCTCCTGAAAATGCTGTTCGCATTTTCACTGGTGCTGCAGTTCCAGCAGGTGCCGATACTGTGATAATGCAGGAAAAAACTCAAATTGAAAATGGAGAATTGAAAATTGAAGATGAAACAATTCAAAAAGGAAATAGTGTTCGACCCCGAGGCTCAGAAATAAAAGCTGGTGAATTGGCATTGGGAAAAGAAAGTGTTTTATCTCCTGCAGCAATTGGTTTTTTAGCAGGCATTGGGATTACGGAAGTAAAAGTTTACCCGAATCCTTCAATAACTATCATTATAACAGGAAATGAATTGCAACAACCGGGACAACCATTACTACATGGGCAAGTGTACGAATCAAATTCTTTTGCATTAAAAGCAGTTTTGCAACAATTGCATATTAATGACATTAAAATTCTATATGCAACCGATAAGCCTGAAGTAGTAACTGAAACTTTGAAAAAAGCATTAGAGCAAGCTGATGTGGTTTTGATAACTGGTGGTATCAGTGTCGGTGATTATGATTTTGTACTACAGGCAGCAACAGAATGTGGCGTTGAAAAATTATTTCATAAAATAAAACAACGGCCCGGCAAGCCGTTATATTTTGGAAAAAAGGAGAACAAGTTAGTTTTTGGGTTACCGGGCAATCCATCTTCCGTACTAACCTGTTTTTACCAGTATGCGATCCCTGCTTTGGAAAAATTATCTAAAAGAAAAATTGGATTGCAAACTTTACAGGTTCCTTTGGAAAGATCTTTTAAGAAAGCTGCTGGACTGACCCATTTTCTCAAAGGTTTTTATAACGGTAAGACAGCGACTCCACTGGATGCCCAGGAATCTTTCCGACTCAGCTCATTTGCAAAAGCCAATTGTCTTATCAAGGTTGATGAAGACACAACATCTTTGAACAAAGGTGAGTTGGTTGATGTATATTTATTGCCACAATAATTTTTTTGTGGAAACGATCATCTTTTTTTATATACTCCTATTTTTTGTAGCCTTTTTATATTCGTCTGTCGGGCATGGTGGCGCCAGCGGTTATCTCGCATTAATGGCGATCTTCAGTATTACACCCGATGTAATGAAACCAACCGCTTTATTACTAAATCTTTTTGTATCGCTTACATCATTTATTCAATTCTACCGGGGCAAACATTTTAACTGGAAAATATTTTTGCCATTTGCGATCACATCGGTGCCAATGGCTTTTGTTGGTGGGTTGATAAGTGTAGATGATAACATTTATAAAAAAATACTTGGCATATTATTGATAATACCAATTGTAAGGTTTTTATTTTTTGGAAACATCAAGGTGGAAGAAATAAAAAAATCAAACTTCGTTTTATCGCTGATCATTGGTGCTGCAATTGGTTTTCTTTCGGGCCTGATAGGCATTGGTGGCGGAATTATCTTATCACCTGTTTTGCTGTTATTGAAGTGGTCAGATATGAAGCAGACCGCAGCTATCAGTGCAATTTTCATTTTTGTCAATTCATTGTCAGGTCTTGCCGGGCAATTACAAAAAGGAATTAATTTCAGCACTGATATGTATGCTTACGTTGCTGTGGCTTTTGTGGGAGGATTGTGCGGCGCATATTTTGGCTCATTAAAATTAAATCAGAACTTTTTAAAATACTTGTTAGCTGTTGTTTTGATAATAGCCGCCTATAAATTACTATTTACAAATGCGTAAATTAAATTTTATGAGATCGTTCCTATTCCTGGTCTTGGCGTTTTCTGTTTTTTCTGCATCTGCGCAGAAAGAAAATATTCCCACCACTGAAAACTTTTCTATTGAAGGAAAAGTAAAGAAAAGCCTGACTGTTTCACTCGCTGATCTTTCTTCTTACAAATCATATTCAATTGACAGTATTGTTATCACCAATCATCTAGGGGAAAGAAGAAGTACTTTGAAAAATGTGAAAGGAGTTCTATTAATAGATATTTTGAATAAAGTAGAAATAGATGCTGAAGCTTCAAAAGTGCTGAGTGAATATTATTTTGTCTGTATTGCCTCTGATAATTATAAAGTTGTTTTTTCCTGGAATGAAATTTTTAATAGTGCAACAGGTAAGTCTGTTTACATACTTACAGGACATGATGGAAAACAGGCTTCAGAATTGGATAATCGGATCGCACTTGTTTCACCAAAAGATGAAATGACTGGTCGCAGGTATGTAAAGGGATTACAGAAAATAGTTGTTGAAAGAGTTAAATAAACTTTGAAGCAATTGGTGTTAGCAATCCATCCATGCTAACCATATTTTTTTCTTTCTTGTATTCTTCAAGGCCTTCTTCGCCCTTGTTTTCGGCCCATTTTATTGCATGATCCCTTTCACCGGTGTATTCATAATAAGGAATACCAAAACCGCAAGATGATTTTACTTTAAAAATATCTGCAACAATGATCTGCCGGGTTGCAGGAAGAATTGTAAACTCTTTAGATAGTTCATCCCATTCATCATCACCGGGAAGCACCGTTTTTCCTTTTCCATAAAGTCTTAAAATTTTCGGTGGTCCATCAAAAGCACAAAACATAAAAGTGATGCGGCCATTTTCTAACAGATGGGCAGATGTCTCATTTCCGCTTCCGACAATATCAAGATAACCGACCCTGGTTGGCGAAAGAACCCGAAAGCAATCAAAACCTTTTGGAGAAAGATTGATATGGCCTTCTTCATTAAGCGGTGCCGTAGTTACAAAGAACAAATGCTGATCTTCGATAAAACTCTTGTGTTCAGCAGTGATCTCTTTCATTTCCTTACCCATAAATGTCTCTTTGAGCAAAGATAATTCTAAGTAAATTTGTTATCCTGTTATTATTTTATGAGTGTAAAAATTATTTTGTTTGGCAAGCTTGCAGATATAGCCGGTGGTTCTGTATCTGTGGATAATGTTGCCGACACTGATAGTTTGATAAATGTTTTGCACAAGGATTATCCTGAATTCACCAAAACGAAATATGTGATAGCAGTAGATAAGCAGGTAATAAAGGAAAACACTGTTTTAAATAATAAAAGTACGGTGGCATTATTGCCCCCTTTTTCAGGCGGATAAAAATGAATGATCAGAATTTATATGAACGTTATCATCGCCAGATCATCTTACCCGAATTTGGTGAGGAAGGACAGCAAAAACTGTTTCTCGCAAAAGTATTGGTGATCGGCGCTGGTGGTTTG
Source organism: uncultured Bacteroidota bacterium (assembly GCA_963746915.1). Classification (GTDB taxonomy): domain Bacteria; phylum Bacteroidota; class Bacteroidia; order Chitinophagales; family Chitinophagaceae; genus VBAS01. The sequence goes on from CAVVDD010000008.1 coordinate 177,835, forward strand.
GGTTGTCCCGCACTTCAATATTTGACTGCTGCAGGAATTGGTACGATCGGAATTGTAGATGATGATACCGTTGCATTAAACAATCTTCATCGCCAGGTTTTGTATTCTGTAAATGATATTGGGTTATCAAAAGCAGAAAGAGCAACGAAAATTTTGCAACAGCTAAACCCTGAAATAAAAATTGTTGCTTACAATGAACGACTCCACAATCAAAATGCATTAACTCTTTTCGATGAATATGACATAATCATTGATGGCACTGATAACTTTTCTACAAGGTATATGATCAATGATGCCTGTGTATTGTTGAATAAACCATTGGTCTATGGCGCCATTTCACAATTTGAAGGACAAGTAAGTGTTTTTAAAAATGGTAAAGAAGATGACGTTAACTACAGGGATATTTTTCCTGATCCGCCTAAAGAAGGAGAAGTATTGAATTGTGCAGAAGCTGGTGTGCTGGGAGTATTACCGGGAATTATTGGTACAATGATGGCAAATGAAACCATAAAATTAATTACTGGAATTGGCGAACCGTTAGTTAATCAGTTGTTCACCTATAACGCATTAAACAACCAGGTTTATCAACTCAGTTTATCTTCAAGAAGAGAAACGAGATCATTGATCCCGAAAGATGGAAACGGCATTTTTGCAAATGGATTATGTATGGCTTTGTTCATCGCCGGTACAACAATCAGAAATTGATTCGGATATATTTAATAGTATGGTAGCAGGCGGAGATGTGGATGTGATCGATGTACGGGAACTTCATGAAATGCCGACAGTAAATGAATTTAATCACATTCGGATCCCATTGGCACAATTAACGGGTAGTACCTCATTAATTAAATCTGAAAGTGTTATTGCATTTTGCCAATCAGGAAAAAGAAGTTTACAGGCTGCAAAGATTTTATCTGGTATTTTTGGAGACACAAAGAAAGTTTATAGTTTACGAGGCGGGATCGTGCAATGGAAACAGGATCAGGCAAAACAACGGGTATGAAAGAAAGAAAACCAAAGAACATATTTGTGCAAGGACCTATTGCTGCATCATTTATTGCTGATAGCATTCAAAAGCATAGCAGCAAAACCGATATTGGCGGGCACAGTATTTTCTTAGGACAGGTAAGAGCAGATAAAATTGATGGCAAAGAAGTGGCTTCAATAGAATACACTGCTTACGAAGACATGGCTTTGGAAAAAATGTTTACGATCCGTGAAGATATTTTTGCGAAATATGATCTGACTTGTATGCATGTTTATCATAGTTTGGGTAATGTGAAAGCCGGCGAGATCAGTTTATTTGTTTTTACATCATCCGCTCATCGCAAGGCAGCGATCGATGCCTGCGAAGAAACAGTGGAAAGATTGAAAGCAGAGTTGCCGGTGTGGGGAAAGGAGTTATTTGCGGATAATAGTTATCAATGGAAGAACCCCTAAATCCCCTAAAGGGGACTTTAGAGTCTGGTAAATGGAAAGTTCTTACAAAGTGAAAAAAAATATTTAAAACAAAAGACTCCTTCAATAGACGGAGTGAAAAAGCCCCCTTTAGGGGGTTTGGGGGTTTTATGGTCAACATTACATCCAAATCAAACAGCCTGCGCAAAGCGATCGCTACTGCAATTGTTTCTGTTTCAAAGCAAGAAACAATTGATGCCGTAAAAAATAAAACCGTTCCTAAGGGTGATATATATGAATTTTCAAGAGCAGCAGGGTTGTTGGGAATTAAAAAAACAAGTGATGTAATTCCAGATTGTCATCCTTTGCCGGTAGAATATGCTTCTATCACTCATGAGATCGATGGTTTGAATATTATCATCAAAGTAGAAGTTCATACGATCTATAAAACCGGCGTAGAAGTAGAAGCAATGCACGGCGCTGCTGTTACTGCTCTTACGATCTATGATATGCTTAAACCGCTTGATAAAGGAGTTGAAATTTCAACCATTAAACTGGAAACAAAAAAGGGTGGCAAAACAGATTTTAAAGATCAGCGATCAAATGATCTTCGATGCGCCGTTATTGTTTGTTCAGATGGTGTGGCGGCAGGAGCAAGGGAAGATAAAAGCGGTAAAATAATTATTGAAAAACTGGAACAACTCAATTTGCCGGTAGCACACCAGGCTATTATTCCGGATGATCTTTTAACGATACAGGAAAAAGTAAGACAATTAAGTAAAGAAGATTATGATCTTATTCTTTTAACGGGAGGCACTGGTTTATCGCCAAGAGATGTGACACCAGATGCGATCGCTCCTTTGCTTGACAGGGAAATTCCGGGAATAATGGAAGCAGCACGAAATTATGGACAGCAAAGAACTCCTTATGCTATGCTTTCCCGCGGTGTAGCTGGATTTATAAAAGATACATTGGTAATAACCTTACCCGGCTCTCAGAAAGGGGTTACCGAAACTATGGATGCGTTATTCCCTTATGTGCTTCATGTATTTCGTGTGAAGGAAGGTGTGCAACATGAAAAATAGATTTGCTATCAAAGCACTCCAAATATTTTATTTTTCAACTTGCCCATCCTGTAACCAACAGTAAGACTTACTCCACGATTTTGAATTGACATTTCAGAATTCATAAAATGATTTATGACATTATTATAAATGGCATTTACATGAAAATAATAATTTGGCCCATTGTATCCGCCATTCAAAATAAGTTGATAGTTGGCAATAAGCTTTAACGACTGACCTTGCTTTGGGTATAAATTTTTTTCTATCGCCGGCCCGGCAAATAGGCCCGGGTTTATACTCCACTCTCCTTCATTAAAAATAAAATTGTAGGTATATCCCCCGCTGATCAACAAATTAACGGAAGCAGGTTTTTTACTTATCTCCGAAAGAAAGGCACTGTCTGATCTGTCATACTCGTTAAATCCACCTTTTAAAGTAAATCGTTGAAAAAAGGGAGATATGGTTGCCATAAAACTACCGGCACTCTTTGCCTGTAATAGTGAATAATTTCTTGCAGCCTTTAATGAAAATTTTTCTGCATTGAAAATATAGGTGATGCGGGTAAAATAACTCCGGTAATTGATATCATCATAATATTCATACTCTCTTTTCCGCCTGTCGATCTGGAGGATCAATCCACTGTATTTATTGGTACCGGCTTCAAATAAAAAATGATCATGAGTTTTATGCAAATGAATACCAAATGCTTTGATCGAAGTATTCTGTTTCGCAACTGAAGTGTTGGGAATGTTCTTTGAGAAATCAAGTGATAACCAGTTATAGTCGATCGTAAAACCAGTATAGGCACTGGTATTGGCAAACAGTATATACTGGCTTATAAAGTCATCACTGGCAAAATGCCGGAAACTAAAAGAAGTTTTTGTTGCCCCTGTATATACTTCCACATCATTCTCTTTCTTGAATTTTTTTATATAAGAGCTATCTATCATGAATTGTGCAGAAGAGTGGCAAATTGAAAGCAGGCCAGCGATAAAAAATATAAAGTAAGGAAGTAAAAATAATTTACTTCTGTTTGATGATGAAACTTTGTGTTCTCTATACAAATATTTTTTACTATATACAGTCGGCACGGAAATGGTTTTCGTTGATATTAGGTGTTTATCAGTTACGAATTATAAGATCCAAAAAATTGGAGAGTGAAAGTACTTCTCTTCTTTGGTTTATCTGAATGAATAACTTCTCTTTTCCTAAAACATTTCTTAAAATTACCGGGAACTGAATTGAAAAGGAATAATTCTAAGGATTTTACCGATAACCCGAAGCCTGTAACTCAAATAATCTTGCATAAGTATTTCCAGCGGCTAATAATTCATGGTGTGTGCCAAGTTCTTTAATATGTCCTTCGTCAATAACGGCAATGCGATCGGCAATACGGACAGTTGAGAAACGATGAGAGATCACAATCCCAATTCTCCCTTTCAGATTTTCCTTTAACTCTGCAAAGATCGCAGCTTCTGCTTCGGGATCGAGTGAAGATGTCGGCTCATCCAATATCCAGATATCTGCATTGCGGTACATGATCCTTGCTAATGCAAGCCGTTGCCATTCGCCACCGGACAGATCATGCCCGCCTTCAAACAATCTTCCCACTTTTGAATCAAGCCCATTTGCCATTTTCTTTACCAGCCATTCACTTCGTGAATCTTTTAGTGCCTTCATCACTTTTTCATCATCGGCTTCACCATAAGGCCAGCCCATCATTACATTTTCTCTTACTGAAAGTTCATAGGTAGCATAATCCTGGAATAATATTCCAATGCGACTGCGCAGAACTTCAGGATCCATATCTTTCACATCAATACCGCCAATTTTTATGGAGCCATTTTGCACATCATAAAAGCGAAGTAATAATTTAACCAATGTACTTTTTCCTGCGCCATTCTCACCAACCAAAGCGATCAGTTCACCCTTGCGAATATTCAAATTCAAATTCTCGATCGCTTCACCATGACCGCCGGGATAGTGAAAATTTATATTTTCAAAACTGATGTTATCAACGGGCCCCTCAGGAATTGAAATTGGTTTTTCAGGTACAGGAAGGAGTGCTTCAATTTTAAGAAATGAAAAGTAATCACCAAGAAATCTTGTATGTTGATCAACTGCAACAAAAGTTTGTGAGATCTGTCCAAGTGTTCCTGCCACGGATGAAAAAGCACCAATCACTAATACTACTCCACCGGGATCAATGGTACCTTGTATGCCCCGCAAGCCAACGAATACATAAGCAAGAGCAAGTGTTGTTCCGGTTACAATCCCGCTTAGCATCGAGATCCTGACGCCTGATTGATACATCTTTTCTCTTTGTTTGAAAAGATGATCGGAAATATTTTTATGCCTTCCTAAAAGATAATCGGCCAGCACATAAGCTTTGATCTCTTTGATCGTCCTCGGTTGAATTAATAATTCGCCGATATAATTTCTTTCTCTTTCTTCAGGAGTTTCCTGGTAATAATATTTATATAAACGTGAAGTAACACGGCTCTCAATTATCAATGATAATATTGAAGTTGCTAGTGCCAAAACAACTAATAACCAATGAAGACTTGCCAGCAATCCTGCCATTAAAATTATTGTAACAAGATTACCAGATAAGCCAAGAACAGACCAGGTAAGATCGCCGGGTCTCCATGAAACATCACGTTTTGCACGGGCAAGACGGTCATGCCAATCCGAATTATCAAAATGCCCAAGATCTACTCTTGATGCTTTGTCTAGCAAACGACGTTCAGCTTCCAGCTCAACTCGGCGTACATATAAATTTCTTCCATAACCAATGTATGAACCAATTGTTCTTTGTACAATAAAGCATATCCATAATCCAACAACGAGTGGTAAAAGATCATTAAACTCAAGCGGATGAATTTTTGCTTCTGCAATTTTATTTACCAGCAATGCGCCAAGTAAAACGGTAACAGGAGGAATGATCGAATTGAACATTCCCAATAATGTGTAGCGAATAAGCAAGTTTTGGAGAAGCGGCCCATGCAAGAGACATTCCCTGTTTCAGGTTTTGCCATACTCTTGCAGCACGTCCTTTCATTTTAAAAATACCCATCGGCATCTTTAAAAATAATTTAAATAGCCGGTTTAAAAAAAGCAGGATGTAAAACGATCGTTTTGTCGTTGTCTTGCCTAGATAAAAAAAAACAACCCCCGTGTTGATACAAGGGGGTATACACCAAAACCAACTGTTCGAGAAAGCTTACTACTATTTGATCAGAATGTAAAAATGAAAAAGGTTAGATAAAGATGATGTTAACCGGTGGTTAATGAGGCGCAATTCAGGCAACCGGCACTGTGAACCTGTAACCTGTTCCATGAATTGTTTCTAATACAACATCCGGATCGGCCCGCAGATATTTTCGCACTTTGCTCATAAACACATCCATGCTCCGGCCGAGGAAATAATCATTTTTGCCCCACACGGCTATTAATATTTCTTCTCTTTTTAATATCCGGTTAGGATGTTCGCACAAAAATTTTAGAAGATCAGCTTCTTTTTGTTTTAGATCAAAAACTCCATCATCGTTTGATAAACGAAGATCTGTGAAGGAGAAATGTATTTTACCAAAATCGAATTCCTGTTTTGTCTCACTGAACATTTTTTTGGTGCGTCTTAAAAAAACGTCAAGTTTTAATAAAAGCTCCTTCATGTTAAAAGGCTTTACAATATAATCGTCTGCGCCTCTTTGATAACCTTCTATTTTATCTTCTATCAATGCCTTGGTGCTGATAAAAAGTATAGGTATCACGTCACTTTGCTGGCGTATTTTTTTTGCAACAGTAAAGCCATCTTTAACAGGCATCATGATATCCAGCAGGCATATGTCAAATTTATTTTTATCAAATAAATTGATCGCTTCCTGGCCGTTCATACAATCAGTGACCAGGTAATCTTCTTCTTCCAAAGCATCTTTAACAAGCTCCCGCAGGTGATCATCATCTTCAGCTAATAAAATTCTTCCTTTTGTTTCCATGATCATTTTTTTAGAGGCAATTCAATTTTAAACTCCGTCCCGATACCGGGAAGACTGTGTACATCAATTTTTCCATGGTGACCATCAATTACTTTTTTTGTAAAATACAAACCGAGACCAAGACCTTTTGTATTATGCACATTGCCATTCTGCACACGGTAAAATTTTTTAAATATCTTTTTGTATTCTGAAGATTCCATACCTGCGCCGTTATCTTTTATACTGATGGTGTATTTATGAGAATTCTTCACGGTGCTGATAATTATCTTAGGCTGTGAAGAATACTTGATCGCATTGTTTATGATATTAAAAAAAGAGAGGTATAGATTTTCTTCATCAGCCAATATGCTGCTGTTTTCTTCATCAAGGTCCCATTGTACTATTCCTGCCTTTTTATTTAGTAGTGGCTCCAGCTGAGCAATAACTTTTTTAAGTAATTCATTTGGAATAACGGGTTTCATTTTCAATACAAACTGGTATTGATCCGCCACCACCGTTTTCACAAGATTAGAAATATGATTTTTCAGGTAATCTGACTGGTAACGAATAGCATTTATGAACTTCTGTTGCTTTTCCGGGTTTGTATGAGTAGCGGGTTTTTCTAAGCCGTCCACAGAAAGTTCAATGACTGAAAGAGGCGTACTGAATTCATGAGTTACGTTATTGATAAAATCTTTTTGGATCTCTACCAAAAATTTTTGCTTGAAAAAATAGTAAAGCGAAGCGGCGAAACCAAGTAAAACCAATAAGAGCAATGCACTGGATACGATCCAGCCAGTCATTTGATCAATGATATATTTATTTCTGTGCGGGAAATATAGATTGGCATAAGAATAATTTTTTTGAACCAATGGCAAAGTCAAAGTGGTATCATTTGCATAACCAGAACCGGCGGATGGCAAATACGCATCGTAAACATATTTGTTCTTTCTATTGTCATATACCGACAGTTTGCCGTCAGTGAAAATATCAAAGCCTTCCAGTTCATTATGCATGTAAAATATCAATGAATCTTTTGCAGGGATACTATCAACCCGGAAGAGATAGCTATTGGCATCTGTCTTTTCAATAAGTGATTGAAGTTTTTCTGTTGACTCATACAGTAAAGGCAGGTCTTCATAAACACCACGAATACTTTTTATAACGGAGGTATTAAACTCGGTTTTTTCAAATGTGTACGTTTTATTCAGCCAGTATACCTGCACGGCAATAATGATCGCAATTAACAAAGAAGCGATAAGAATAAATAGGCGTATGGTATTCGAACGCATTAATACAAATTACTCTGCAAAGTTGTGATTATTTATTTGTGTTTAACTATCTATCCGGTTAAGCAGAAGTTAAAGAGGATCTTTTTATCTAACGATTGATTAACCTCCGTTAAGCCGCGGTTAATCGTCTTCTTTTTTTTGGAAACCGGTCATTTACAGATCAAACTTTGTATAAATAAATTTTTAAACACAATTAAATTTTAATGAAATGAAAAAGATCTTTTTTGCAGCATTGATGCTCTTAACAGTTGGCGGAATAAGCTATGCACAAACAACGCCTGCTAAAACAAATCCACCACACAAGAAAGAAACAACTAAAAAAGAGACTTCAAGCTCTGTAAATTCTGTATCACCGGCAACTACAAATAAGAATACAACAACCAGTACAAAAACGAAAACAACGACAACAAAGAAAAGTTCAAATCATGCAGCAAAACCTGCAACAACAAAGCCTGAAGCAACAAAGCAGCCAGCTCATACTGAAGCTGATAAGAACAAAAAAACTACTACAACTAAGAAAAAGACTAATTAATAAAAAAGGATAAACAGGCACCTGGATTATACAGGTATACCTGTTTGCTTAGATAGGTTGGTTAAAGTGGTGAATCAGCCACTCATTTTTATGAGTGGCTATTTTATTAAAGATTTTATTTAAGAATTGAAAGGGGTTCAGGTGTATATTCTTTCGACCGCATCCTTGTATTTCTCCATTATTACTTTTCTTTTCAGTTTTAGTGTAGGAGTTAGCTCTCCGCCTTCCACACTCCATTCGTAGGGCAATAGCTCAAATTTTTTTATTTGCTCAACCTGGTTAAAATTTTGATTATAACGTTCGACTGTATCCTTTATAAGGTTGACTACTTTTTCGTTCCTGATAATTTTTTCATTGCCGGTAAATTCAACCCCATGTTCACTACACCATTCTTTTAATGCGCCAAAAGCTGGAACGATCAAAGCACCGGTATATTTTTCACCCGCCCCAGTCACCATCATCTGCTCTATCCATTTTGATTCTTTCATTTTATTTTCTATCGGCTGCGGCGCTACATATTTACCACCAGACGTTTTAAAAATTTCTTTTTTTCGATCGGTGATCTTTAAAAATTTATTGTCGATCATTATACCAATATCCCCAGTATGAAACCATCCATCTTTCACAACTTCTGCCGTAAGATCCGGTCGCTTGTAATAACCCATCATAACATTTGGTCCTTTGCAAAGTATTTCTCCATCTTCTGCAATTTTTACTTCTACATTATCAATTAGTGTTCCTACTGTTCCAAACATTCTATTTTGGGGGTCCATTCGGTTTACCGATATTACTGGTGATGTTTCTGTTAAGCCATATCCTTCCAATATCGGCACTCTTGCTGCAGTAAATACTCTTAATAATTTAACCTGGCATGCTGCAGAACCAGTAACAATTGCTTTTACATTGGCTCCCAAAGCATCACGCCATTTACTAAAGATTAATTTATTGGCGATGCTTAGTTGCAGGTAATACCAGAAGCCCATTTTTTTATTAATATCATATTTCAACCCAAGACCTAATGCCCAATTAAACATTTTCTTTTTAACACCTGTAAGCGTTGCAGCTTTTGCCATTATGCGTTCATAAACTTTTTCCAATAGTCGTGGAACTGTTGTAAAGATCAACGGTTTTACTTCTTTAAGATTGTCACCGATCTTATCCATGCTCTCCGCGTAGTAAACAGAAACGCTGTTGTATATATATATGTAGCTTACCATTCTTTCAAATACATGATTTAATGGTAAAAAGCTCAAAGCTCTTTTTCCTTGCACACCAACTTCTTCAAACACACAATTACTATCACACACATTGCTTATAACATTACCATGGCTTAGCATTACTCCTTTTGGTGTACCTGTTGTGCCGGATGTATAAATGATAGTGGCCAGATCGGACGGAGTAATTTTATTCGATAGTTGTTCAATCCTTGTTAGTGTTTCTGTGGGTGCAGGTTTGAGACAATCTCTCCAAAATGTTGCGTTGGTAACATGATCAAGCGTAAAAATATGCTGCAATGAAGGCACAAAATCTTTTATGCTTTTTACTTTTAGAAATAATTCTTCATCATTTACAAAGATCACTTTAGCCTGAGAATCATTCAGGATAAATTGTAGTTCATTTACATTAATGGTAGGATAAATGGGTACAAGCACGGCGCCGATCTTTTGTGCAGCCAGGTCTATCATTAACCACTCCGGACGATTTTTACTGATAATGGAGATCTTGTCCCTGTTCTCTGCAGACATATCATTTGGAGAAACGCCGAGATGAAGCAAACCGGATGCAAGCTGGTTTATCGTATCGTTCACTTCTGCTGTACTGTATTGTTTCCATTGGCCTCCTTCTTTTGCTGCAAACATATCTGGGAGAGGAAGTACTTTCAATTGATATTCCAGGCAATCAAATAATCGTGTAGGTTTTTGCATCACCAAAAATTTAGTTCAAATAATGGCAGATCAATCCCTAACAAATTAGGTAAAAATCCAAAGAATAAAAAAGTCTCGCCTCAGGCGAGACAAATGAAGTTTATTTAGATTGGTAATACTGTCCCGGGGGCACTCTGAAAACACGGGTCTTTTGGAAAGCGGTAAAACCTTTGTACTCGTCAAGATGTGTTTTTGTCCAACTATCATAAGCAGTAAGGTTTTCTACGGTGCCAAACAACCATTGATTGTAGGCTTCAAACATTCCTTCACGCAATAATTGCTGGTGATAATCGAAAAGTCGGAGCGGATATTTTGCTGCATTTGTTTCATACCAATCAAGAATAAATCTTGTTCTTACGATCGTAAGAGTAGCTGTTGTTACTCCTTTTGCTACCTGCGAAGTTTGTTTATTCATTGTCTGCAGAAATGCTTTTGCAAAAGGGCTTTTATTTTTTTCTTCATCTTTCATCAGGTCAGCTTCTTTGAACAACTTTTCTTTATAACCTTTAAATAAAAGTTCTTTCATGGCAGCGCCACGCTGGCTCAGGCTTTCCATGTTCACAAAAATCTCACCATAGATAAGACTCCATACTTTGTCTTTGGTATAAAAATAATAGAGCGCAGCATTATAGTAGTTGCCGCTAAAAGCCGGATCAATTTCAATTCCTTTTTCCCACTGATCAATTGCGCTGTAGTCTTTCTTTTGAAATAACAATTCACCATATTCACTGTATAATGAGCCGCTTTTTGGAAATTTTTTAATACCGGCTTTATAAACCTTTTCACATTCTTTTGGATCTTCAAGTGCCTTATAAATATTGCCGGCTATTTGAAATGTCATCACATCAGCATCATCACGATTTACAATTGTTTTTACACCTTCCAATGCCTTTTCATAATCTCTTTTGAAATAATAACATTGAACCATGTCTTTATTGTACTCAAGATTATTTTTATCTGTTTGCAACAAACGATTCAATACAAGAATGGCATTATCCCAATCTGCCTGTGCCATAAAACCACGGGCAGTCTGGTGCATAGTTTTCGGGTCATCCTGTGCAATAATGCTAAAAGAGAGAACAAAAAAAGAAAGAAAAAAAAATAGTTTTTTCATAAGTAAATTTTTATGGCTCATTTCAGAGTACAAAGTAAATTAAAAGGGAGTGTGTTATAAAGTTTCTATACCAGATTATAATTTATTTCACCAACCTACGCCAAGGCTTCGGTTGGCAAGCTCACCCTTCGCTATCCCGATAGCTATCGGGACGGTTAGCAAGCAAATTCCAAAGAAAAAAAAGAACTAAATCAAATGCGTCAACAAGCCATCTCTCAATTTTGGCTCAAACCAGGTGCTTTTTGGCGGCATTACCTTTCCGCTGTCGGCAATTGCGAAAAGTTGTTCAAGCGTAACTGGATACAAACTGAATGCTGCAGCCATTTCACCGCTATTCACTCTTTTTTCCAATTCTTCAAGCCCACGTATACCACCAACAAAATCTACACGGGTATCTGTTCTTGGATCTTCGATATCCAGGATTTTATCCAGGACATTCTTTTGCAAAATGGTTACATCCAAAACACCGATCGGATCATTACTATATGTTCCTTTCCGGGCGGTTAAAATATACCACTCATCTCCAAGATACATACCAAACTCATGTAGCTCCGCTGGTTTTACCGGTTCGGGACTATAAGTGATCATAAAATCATCTTGTAAAGCACCGATAAATTCTTCAGTGGTAAGATCGTTCAGGTCTTTTACTACACGGTTATAATCCAATATCGCCAATTGGCTTTCAGGAAAAATTGTGGTAAGAAAAAATTTTGCATCCTCACTATCCGGTAATTGCTTACTGACTTTAGCAGCTGAAGCAGCACGATGATGACCATCGGCGATATAGGTATTGGGAACTTTGGTTGCAAATAAGTTAGTGATCGAATTGATCACATCATCACGATTGATCGTCCATATCGTATGTTTTATTCCATCACTTGCTGTAAAATCATATTCGGGTGAATTTTTTGCTTTCCATCCGTTGATCAGCGCATTTATTTCCATCACATCACGGTAAGCCATAAAAACATTTCCTGTTTGTGCATGGATCGTTCGCATATGATCGATGCGGTCTTTTTCCTTTTCAGGTCTTGTCAGTTCATGTTTTTTTATAACATCATTAAAATAATCTTCAATTGAGGAAACACAAACCAAACCTGTCTGGCTTTTGCCATTCCCACCTCCGCCAAGGCTATGGTGGGCAGGCATTACTAACTGGTAAATGTAGTAACAGGGTTTTTCTTCTTTGAAAAGTGTACCATTTTGAATAAACAATTCAAGATTGGCTTTTGCCTTATCATACACTTGCTGGCTATGTGTATCAATTCCATCAGGCAGATCTATTTCTGATTTTGTAATGCGAAGAAAAGAATAGTTGTTACCTGCTGCTTCTTTTTTTGCTTCTTCTGAATTAAGAACATCATAGGGTCTTGAAGCTACTTGTTCGGCTAATTCTTTTTTTGGTTTTAAAGCCTTGAACGGTTTGATGATTGCCATTACTTATTTGAGAATTTATTTTTATGTATTATCCTTTCCGCTTTGCAAAACTTTTCATAAGATCGGTGATGACACTAACACTTTCATATTGCAAAGCATTATACATGGAAACACGGAAGCCACCCACACTTCGATGTCCTTTTACACCCACCATTCCTTCCTGTTTACACAGATCAAGAAATTCTTTTTCTAATGCCGGATCATCCATTACAAATACTGCGTTCATATAGCTGCGGTCTTCTTTTGCAACAATGCCTTTGAAAATTGGTAAGCTGTCAAGTGTTGAATAAAACAATTCTGCTTTTGCATTATTTATTTTTTCTATGGCAGCAACACCACCAAGATTTTTTAACCAGCGAAGCGTAAGCATAGCAACATATACTGCAAATACAGGCGGTGTATTCAGCATGCTTGCTTCTTTAATATGATTGCGATAATCGAGTATAGTAGGAATAACTCTTGTAACCTTTCCAAGAATATTTTTATTTACGACAACAAGATTAACTCCGGCAGCTCCCATATTTTTTTGTGCACCGGCATAAATAATATCAAACTTATTGTAATCAAGAACGCGGCTTAAAATATCACTGCTCATATCAGCCACTAAAGGAACGCCACAGTTATAAGGAAGATCTTTCCATTGTGTGCCTGCGATCGTTTCATTGGTTGTAATGTGTAAATAAGCGGCGGTAGGGCTAACAGAAAGTTCTTTTGGAATAGTTGTATAGTTAGTTTCCTTGGATGAGCCTGCAATTTCCACATGGCCAAACAACTTTGCTTCTTTAATTGCTTTTACTGCCCATGTACCTGTATCAGTGTAAGCAGCCAGTTCATTTTCATTGAGTAAATTCATTGGCACTTGCATGAATTGTGTAGTGGCGCCGCCATGAAGGAAAAGTACTTCATGATCATCATCGAGACCCATCAATTCTTTTACAAGAGTTCTTGCTTCATTCATGACCGGTTCAAACAAAGTGGTGCGATGACCGATCTCAAGAATTGAAAGACCGGTGTTGTTAAAATCAATTACTGCCTGGCTGGCTTGTTCAAAAACTTCTTTTGGTAAAACAGATGGACCTGCGTTAAAATTATGGATCATCGCTGTTGCTGTGTTCACGTTTAAATTTTTCGAAGATGCAAAGAAACAAAATTGCGACGGGATACCCCAAAGAAAAAGCCGGGTTATGAAAACCCGGCCAGCTTATTTTTGAGTCTACTTAATCTAATACTGTTATTTTCTGAATAAAAGGCTTTCCTTTTAGTTTCATCCGCAGAAAATAGACACCATTTTGAAGATCGTCGGTTTTTATAAAAAATGATTGGCTTGAATTAAACTTCCTGATCAACCTGCCATTTATATCAACAAGCGATATTTCAGTTGGAGTATCATCCCCGGATGTTACTGAGATCTGTTGACCTTTATGCACAAGAGTCGGGATGACTTTTACCGATCCATTTGCTGCTGCTTCTATTGTTGCATTAGTAAACGAATTGCGGGCAGCACCCGAAACAGTAATATTGAAAACATCAGTTAAGCAAGTAAGTCCATCTGTTACGGTATAAGTTGTATTTGCTGATGGTGAAACGTTAATGGATCTTGTTGTTTCGGAGGTATTCCAACTATAATTCCCGAGCCAGCTTGCATCAAGTTGGATATGTGTGCCCGGCGGAATATTGAGATTGGTAGTTTTGTTTACATTTTTCATGATGGTGAACTGATCACGGATAACGCCATCTGCACAAACCCATTTTGCATCAAGACGATTTTGTTCTATTTCAAAAAAGAATGCACCCCCTACGCTTACATCGGAGTAATACATTGCATTGTGCGGATAGCCTGAGGAAGTTCCATCTATTTGACCAGAAGACCCAGCTACCACATATACAATTCCATTTGAAACAGCCAGTCGGATTTTTAATATAGATACAGGAGTTAGCCGTTCCATTATATTTTCCACTCGAGGTACTTAATGCATGAGTGGCCGGGTTGAAAGTGCTTTCAATACCATAATGACCATTTAATAAAAAGCTTCTTTCATAACCATGACTGTGACCAGCCAATACCAGGTCCACATTGTATCGTTCAAAAATTCTTACTACACGCTGCCGCATATTTATCAGCTCAGCGTCTGTATCGCTGTTATGAGAAGTTTTTGAATACGGCGGGTGATGAAAGTAGATAACTGTCCATGGTTGTGTGTTTGCTGCGAGATCCTGTTTCAGCCATACCATTTGCGGACCAAGTGTGTCATATAATCTTGTATTGCCTGTTTCCCATCCATAAGAATCCAATGAAACAAAATGAACATTGCCATAATTGTAAGAATAAAATGCTTCCGTATTAGATGCAATGCCGCCAGCCTGCCCCGTTGTTGGCAATGAGAACATATCATAGTAAGGAATATTATGATCTGCCTGTCTTGCTGAGCTGTTTGCATAATCATGATTACCCGGCGATGGCCACAAAACATGGTTCTTTGTTAAATTACCCTGGTAAATATTAAAGAAGTTAGATTGAAACTCTGCATCCGTGCCATTCTCATAAGCATTGTCGCCTAACAGCAACCATGCGTTTGTATAATTGCTGCCATTAAAATTCAGATAAGCATTTCTAACACTTAACTGGTTTGCGGAATTATCACCCATATCACCCATGGCCAGTACTCTTATTTTTTCTGTACTGCCAACAGGAGGCATCGTTTTAAAATAATTGTTTGCATCACCCTGCAAAGTTTGTGTAGTAGAGCCGATGCTGTAATAATAAAGTGTATTGGAAGCAAGGCCAGTAAGAGTAACAATATGTTCTGTTGTGCTTGTATTGTCAGTAAATGATTGGGTAAGATTACCGGCAGAAGTACCATAGTTTACTTTACTGTTGGTAGTCACATCAGTTTTCCAGCGTAGAATGATACTGTTTTGTAATGCCATATTCATGTATGGTCCACGGGTCAATAACGCTGCATCAGTGCCGATCAATTGAAGATCGAAACTGATATCGGAACTCGTTAATGCGTTCTGATGGATCTCAACTGCAATTACATTAGTGCCATTTACAAATGCAGAAGGGCTAAAACTAAAAGCTTGTGCTGTAGCGCCATCATCACTGGCAAGCGTAGCCAATGTATTGTAGGCGGCGCCTGCAGCTAAATTATTTCTGTAAACTTCCGTTCCATTTACATAGATCGCAATACCATCATCTCTTTTTACATTTCCTAAAATGGAAGTAAATGAAGAAGGATTCGTTACCGAAACTGTTTTACGGAAATAAGTAGTGATATATTTAGTATTAGCATTAGGGCCATAACTAACTATTGTTGCTTCGTCACCATCGCCATAACCAAGCTGCCCATTACCTGATGCCCATGTTGCATCGCTGAAACCTGTGCCTCTCCATGCTGTTCCCTGGTTAGTTCCATTGTCAAGGTATTTCCATGATGAACCATAAGCAACTAATGTTTGCGGACCTGAAGGCGGGGCATTTTGTACAGTAAAATTCCAGGTTGTGCCATCAGCAATACCTGCATAATTATTATTCGAAAGATCTTTAAATGCACCTGCTGCTATCTCGATATTTACAGCAGCACTATAAGTAAGATCTGTTGGATCAATTGTTACTGTGTTTCCGGCTATGGTTACAGCTGCAGATGTTACATCAATAGTTTGAGTAACTATACCTCCTTCTTTCACCAATATATTTCCAACTCCCTTCTGGATATTTTCACTAAAAGTAAGAACGAGATTTGCAGTGTTGGATATAAGAGTTGCATTATCGGCTGGTAAATAAGTAGTAATTGTTGGAGGTGTAAGATCAGGAGCGATCACAGAAAAATTCCATGTAGTAGCATCAGCAATGCCTGCATAGTTATTATTAAAAAGATCTTTAAATGCGCCTGCACTAATTTCAATGTTAACCGCTGCGCCAAAATTGAAATCGGCAGGATCGATCGTAACAGTGTTTCCTGAAACGGTAACTGTTGCAGATGTTACATCAATAGTTTGTGTGACAACACCAGCTTCTTTTATTAAAATATTACCACTTCCTTTTTGAATGTTCTCGTTGAAAGTAAGAACGAGGTTTGCTGTATTAGAAACATTGGTTGAATTATCGGCAGGGGTATAAGTATTAACTATAGGCGGAGCAACATCTCCAGCACCTATTAACTGAAGATCAAAAGAGATATCTGAGCTATTGGCAGTTCTCTGATGGATTTCTACTGCGATCACATTGGTGCCAGTAACCAGTGTACCAGCAGCAAGAGTAATTGTTTGCGCTGTATTCCCATCGTCTGCAGCATCGGCAGAAGCTCTCGTAGTATAGGAAATGCTACCAGATGGCATATTGGTACGGAATCGTTCAGTGCCATTTATATAAACCACTGCACCGTCATCTCTTTTAATATTTAAAGTAAAACTGGTGAAGATGGAAGCGTTGGCAACTGTGATCGTTTTTCTGAAATAGGTAGTGATATATTTATTATTTGGATTACTACCATAGCTTACAACTGTAGCTTCATCGCCATCACCGTAACCTAATTGGGCCGGGCCTTGTGTCCAGGCTGCATCATTAAATGAAGTAGCTCGCCATGCTGTTCCCTGGTTGCTTCCATTAGCACGATATTTCCAGGAAGAGTTGTAACTGACTAAAGTTGTTTGAGCAGTAAGGAAGAAAGAAAATAATACTGCTATGGTAAGCAATGATGAATTTCTCATAAAGCGAAGCAGGTTTAAGTTAGATCATTAAATATACGAAAAGGGAAGGCAGGATATGTAGTTTGATAGGGGAGAATCGAATCGTATAAATACGTGGATCATTCGTGATCTCTTCCTTTGACCGTTCCTTTTTTCCATGCATTATTCAGCTCATCAAATTCTTTTATATCGTCTGCAGAAAGTTCTTTGCCTGAAAGTTTTTTCAGATCGGGCTGACCCGCATTTACCCATGCCGTGTACCAAAAAGAAGCAACAGCATAAATAGATTGACGCATTCTTCTTTCGACCATGCCATTTAATTTTTTATCGTATGCGATCGAGTAGGCAGAAGAGTATTGGCGAATAGTTGTACCATTTCTTTCTTCAAAGGAAAATTTTTGATCAGCAGGAAAGCTTTTACTTAATTCTTTTTCAAAAAGCAAAACGGAATCTGATGCTTTGGCACTTTCCAAAACTCTTTGCCAGATAAACTCTGCCGGGTTCTTTATATAAATGGCTTTGCCAATAAAAAAATCCCATTCTTTTTCCGCTAATAATTCAGGGACACGGCTTTCCCAAAAACCATGAATGCCCCGTTGATCTGTATACTGTCCGTTATGATTGGTGTTTGCATGCAAGGGAACATGTGCATCGGCAATATAATGCCCGATCTCAGCGGAGAGTTTTAAAATTTTTGCCTGTTGTTTTTCTTTAAAAGCATCCGTGAGCCTATAAAGCATTGTTTGCACCCACCAGGGAACAATACCATATTGCATTAAAGAATCTTCAGAAAATTTTGCAACGGCATCATTCCATTTCCTTGGTAATTCTGTGTAAGGATAACTTCCGTAATGATCGATATCGATATAATGTCTTGGCCCTTCCTGTGCTATAGCATAACGCCGCATATCCGGATCAACAGCATGCTCTGAAATAAAATCAATGTTGGGTTTATACAATTGCATCATTTCCGGCGGCAACAAAAAAACAGCGAAGTGATTTATTTTTTTATGGCCATAAAAGCCCCAGCAAAAAGCATGAAGTGAAATAAATGAGAAAATGAAAAAGAATAATATTTTTCTCATGAGGTTAATTTGAAATGATCAATTCAATTCATTCAATTCTTTCTTTTTTTCATCTGTCAGATCGACCACACCACCAGTTACTGCATACTTCATTGCTTCACCGGAAGAAATGTTGTTGATCTTTTTTACTTTTTGTCTTGGTAAAATATAAAGTTGACCTGCAAAATTATAAGCCTGCGGAACATAAACGGCAACATGATCAGCTCCCATTTCAAATTTGTGCATTTCCTCATCGGTAAGAAAACCAATTATCCAAACATCTTCAGAAAAAACATTTGCCATTACTGCCTTATTAAATCTTTTTTTATCACCTGCAAATGCTTCAAAAAAGTCCCTTGTACTTGTATAGATAAATTTTATTCCTGGCGTTTTTTCCAACCAATGGTCAAAAAGATTGAAAAGCTTTGATTGAATAAAAAATGAACTCAAATAACCGATCGTTATTATTGCAGCAAGGATTATCAAAAAGCCAAGCCCATAATTTTTTACATCATATCGTACAACATTTCCTTGTGCATCCTTAACTGCTTCACGAAATATTGGTACCCAACCATCTACTGTGGATATAACCCAGTAAATGGCGTAAATAGTTATTGCCAGGGGTGCAATGATCAATAGACCCTGTAAGAAATATTGGATGATCTTTCTCCACTTAAAAGGCTCTTTTGGAAGGATCTTTTTAAACGCACCATCATTTTCCATAGGTCAAATTTAGGGTAAAGAAAAATGGACGGGCGGCAAAATATCCGGACGGAAACTTTGGCAACGTGAAAAGTTTCCTTAGTTTTGTCGCCCCGAAAGCTATTGGGATAAAGATTATGGAAATACAAGAACGAATAAGACAGAAAGCGGATGAGTTGTTTCGTCGCTATGGGATCCGCTCCGTGACGATGGATGAGATCGCAACGCAACTCGGTATGTCAAAAAAAACAATTTACCAGTATTATACAGATAAAGACCAACTGGTGGATGCGGTTGCAGTAGATGAAATTCATTATTCGCAGGAATGTTGTACGAGAGATGCGGCTGTTTCAGCAAATGCTATTGAAGAAATTTTTCGGGTAATGGAATTTGTTGAGATCATGTTTAGAAACATGAATCCTTCGATGCTGCATGACCTGGAAAAATATCACCCTGCAGGCTTTAAAAAATTTCTTGAACATAAAAACAAGTTCCTCTATGACATGATAAAGAAGAATATTGAAAGAGGAATAAAAGAAGAATTATACCGACCTGAAATTGATATCGAGATCATGACACGATACAGGCTGGAAAGTTTGATGCTAGGATTTAATTCAGAATTATTCCCCCCTTCGAAATTCAATCTTGCTAAACTTCAGCAGGAGATCATTGAACACTTTTTATATGGACTTGCCACCCTAAAAGGCTACAAACTCATTTTAAAATATAAGCAACAACGATTAAACAGATGACCTATGAGATATATAACGAAAACCATATTGATCGCTTTGATCCTCGTAAACCTTTGCCAGGCAAATATAAAAGCGCAGCAGCCGCAACAGCCACAGCTTTACCAGATCACTGCTAAAGATGCGATAGACATTGCATTTAAAAATTTAGCGGATATAAAAAATGCAAAGCTTGACTATAAGGCAGCCGAAGCAAGGAACAAAGAGTTCACCGGGCTTGCATTACCGCAAATAACGGGTTCTGCACAGGGAAATCATTACCTCACCTTGCCACTGATCCAATTCCCTGATGGATCAGAAGTGCAGATATACGATGTATTGCGACAAGAGGGAGTAAAGGATGGAACAGGCAACCCAATTACCAAGAAGGGTGAATTTAACTATCGCAATTTTAGTTTTATAACTCCGTGGAATGTGAATGCCGGTCTTAGCGTAAATCAATTATTATTCGAGCCGCAGGTGTTTGTAGGATTACAGGCAAGAGATGAATTGCTTGTTAACAGCGACCTGCAGTTAAAAGTGACCGAAGAGAATGTAAAAGAGACAGTCTATAAAAATTATTATGCTGTTTTAATATCTCAGAAACAATTGGGATACCTGGTGGAGAGCATCAAGCGATTGGAAAAACTTGTGCATGATCAAAATGAAATGTTCAAAAATGGTTTTGTTGAAAGACTTGATATTGATAAAACAACCGTTAACCTTAACAATACAAAAACTTCTGAGATCCAGCTTCGAAATGCAATGAACAACGGCGTGGCTGTATTAAAGATGAATCTTGGCTTAACACAGGCCGATAGTCTTATTTTAAAAGATACATTAAGTTCCGATGGTATCAGGCAAGGAATTCTTGAAGATGATTTTAGCTATGAGAACAGGAATGAAGTAAAACTTTTGAATAGTGCCATTAAGCTGCAGAATTATGATATACGTCGCCATAAGTTATCATACTTTCCAACGCTATCTGCTTTCTATAATTTCCAGGAAAATGGCCAGAGACAGGGAGGAGATGCTGCAGGCTCCCAACCCTGGTTTTGGTACAACACCAATCTCGTTGGCCTTAATTTGAGTGTCCCCATTTTTGATGGCTTTCAAAAAAAGAACAGGATCAGGCAATCCAAATTCACATTGGAAAAAGTTCAGAATACGCTTGACATGACAAAAAAAGCAATTGACATGGAGAAAACGGTTGCAAGAAACTCACTGCTAAATGCAATAGTTGCCATGGATGCACAGGAAAAAAATATGGAACTGGCAGTTAAGGTCTATAACTCAGTAAAGACAAAATATGAACAAGGGCTAGGTTCAAGCTTTGAGTCGTTGCAGGCTGATACAGATCTGCAGCAGGCACAGTCAAATTATTTCAGGGCAATGTATGAAGCGGCGCTTGCTAAAATCAATTACCTGAAAGCTCTTGGAAAATTATAATACTACATATAAACTATTTAAAATAAAACCGGAAACCATGAATAAGTTTTTGATGATCCTGATAACTGTAACTGCAATGATCATTACATCATGCAGCAGCGGAGCAAAAGAAGAAAAAGGAGATCTGAATGATAAGAAAGTAAAGCTTGAAAAGCTAAAGGCGGATAAAACAAAACTGGAAACAGATATAACAAAGCTGGAAGCAAGAAATAACAAAGCTTGACCCATCTTCAAAAAGTGATAAGGCGAAATTGGTTTCAGATGCACCTGTTATACAGCAGGATTTTACTCATTATATAGAACTGCAGGGAAGAGTTGATGCGAGTGATGTAGTGATAGTGACGCCAAGAGGAATGCCTTCACAGGTAAAAGAGATCCATGTACAAAGAGGAGATATGGTAAAGAAAGGACAATTGCTCCTGAAACTTGACGATGCCATCGTGCTTCAACAATTAGAAGGGCTAAATACACAATTGGAATATGCAAAAAATATTTACAACCGTACAAAAAATCTTTGGGACCAGGGTATTGGAACAGAGGTGCAATTAATAACTGCGAAAAATTCTGTTGACAACCTTGAAAAACAAATTGCTACTGTGAAAGAAAACTGGAAAACAACTTTTGTTTATGCTCCCATTAGTGGAACTGCAGACGTGGTAAGTATTAAAGCAGGGGAAATTTTTAATGGCGTTACACCTACCGGTCCGCAAATACAAATAGTTAATACGAACAGTATGAAAGTTGTAACCGAGGTCCCGGAAAATTACCAGGAAAGAGTAAAGAAAGGATCACAACTTAAA
Organism: uncultured Bacteroidota bacterium; assembly: GCA_963746915.1. Classification (GTDB taxonomy): domain Bacteria; phylum Bacteroidota; class Bacteroidia; order Chitinophagales; family Chitinophagaceae; genus VBAS01. The sequence continues at coordinate 200,006 of CAVVDD010000008.1, forward strand.
ATTTCAATTCCTGATGCGGGAATTCAGAATATAGATGCCGTGATCTCAGTAACAGGAGCCAGCATTGCCAGTACCACAAGAGCATTTTTTACGGAAGCAAAAATTAAATCATATCCGGGCTTGCGATTAAACCAGGTGGCGCTTGTACATATAAAAGATTATTCTGCGCCAAACGCAATTATAATACCTGTGAATCTTGTTCAGTCGGATGAAAGTGGAAAATATGTTTATGCGATCGTGAAAGAAGGGGAAGTAATGAAAGCGAGGAAAAAAACTGTAAATGTGGGAGAGGTTTATAGCGGAATGATCGAAGTGAAATCCGGGCTGACTGCAAGCGACAGGATCATTACCGAAGGTTACCAGTCTGTTTATGACGGACAAACAGTAACAACAGTAGCAAAATGAGTTAGCTGACAATCAAATTTATTTTATGAATGTTTTTGAACAAATAGCGCATAAGTTTAAACAGTTTAAACCAACGAGCTGGAGTATTGATAATAAAACGGCCATTTATATTATTGCAATTCTTATCACAGTATATGGGCTTGTTAAGTTTAACACGATGCCCAAAGAGCAATTTCCTGATATTGTAGTTCCAACTATTTCTATCGCCACTGTCTATGCCGGTAACTCTCCCAAGGATATAGAAAACCTTGTGACAAGGCCTATTGAAAAACAATTGAAAGGGATCAGCGGAGCGAAGGTTAATAAGATCCAAAGTACTTCACAAACAGATTACAGTTTAATTGTTATAGAATTTGATACAGATGTAAAAACAGATCTCGCAAAGCAAAAAGTGAAAGATGCGATCGATAAAGCAAAAACAGACCTGCCTACCGATCTTACATCTCAACCCGATGTACAGGAGTTTGCTTTTAGTGAAATGCCCATCATGTTTGTAAATGTAACTGGTGATTATGATGGTATAAAGCTGAAAGAATACGCCGATAAAATGCAGGATCGTTTTGAAGAGTTGGGAGAGATCACCCGTGCTGAAATTGTTGGAGCACCAGAAAGAGAAATTCAGATCAATGTAGATCCTTATAAAATGACTGCTGCAAGAGTAAGTTTTACAGATATTGAAAACGCAGTGAGTCGTGAGAACAGAGACATTACGGGAGGGCTGATCGAAGTAGGAAATATGAAACGGACCTTAAAACTCCGTGGACAGTTTGCCAGTGCATTGAGCCTGCAACACATTGTAGTGCGAAGCAGTTCGCAGGGAGCCACTGTTTATTTAAAAGATATTGCGGAAATAAAAGATACAATTAAAGAAAAAGAAAATTTTGCACGGCTGGATGGCAAGAACGTTGTCACACTCAATATTGTAAAACGTTCTGGGGAAAACCTGATCAACGCTGCTGATAAAATAAAAGCAATAGTGGCGGATATGCGGGAAAAAGAAGAGTTGCCTAAAGATCTGAAAGTTGTATTTACCGGTGATCAAAGTAAACTAACTAAAAACTCCTTTAATGAATTGGTGAATACGATCGTGATCGGGTTTCTGCTCGTGTTGATCATTCTTATGTTTTTTATGGGTGTCACTAATGCATTCTTTGTGGCGCTGAGTGTGCCATTAAGTGTGTTTGTTGCTTTCTTGTTTTTACCTATTGCGGATGGCATTATCGGATCCACAGTAACGCTAAACTTTATAGTGCTGTTCGGATTACTTTTTGGTTTAGGAATTATCGTGGATGATGCTATCGTTGTAATTGAAAACACTCACCGCATTTATAGTAATGGTAAAATACCAATTGTACGAAGTGCAAAGGAAGCAGCAGGTGAAGTATTTATTCCGGTACTCGCAGGTACGGCTACCACACTGGCGCCATTTTTTCCATTATTGTTTTGGAAAGGACTTATCGGTAAGTTCATGATCTATCTTCCAACAATTCTTATTCTTACACTTGCCGCTTCATTGATCGTAGCATTTATATTCAATCCTGTGTTTGCGGTAAGTTTTATGAAACCGGAAGGAAAAGAATTTGAAAAACCCAAGCATAAAGTTTTTACCAATAAATGGTTTATAGTATTCACTATTGCCGGTATCCTGCTTCATCTTGGCAGCAGTCCCGGTTTAGCAAACTTCTTTTTGTTGTTGGCTATTATGATGGTGCTTAATGCTTATGTTTTAAATGGGGTCATCCACGCATTTCAGAAACGTGTTTTGCCGGCTTTGATGAATAGCTATGAGAAAATGCTTCGCTGGGTATTAAAAGGAATACGACCGGTGATCATGTTTGCCTCACTGTTCCTGATCTTTATTCTTTCAGTTGTGTTTTTGATGATGCGTGGGAATAAAACAACCTTCTTTCCAAGCGGCGATCCGAATTTTATTTATGTGTACCTGAAATTACCTGTTGGTACAGATGTAAAATACACTGACAGTGTTACCCGGATGCTGGAAAAAAGAGTTTATAAAGTATTGGAAAAAGAAAAACCCGGCACTGAAGGAAGCATTGTTGAAAGTATCATTACCAATGTGGCCGTAAGCGCCAATAACCCCAGGGATAATAACCGAAGTGTGCAACCACACCTTGGCAGGGTACAGGTTTCTTTTGTTGAATTTGAAAAAAGGCATGGCGTAAAAACAAAGCCTTACATGGATCAAATAAGGGAAGCATTGAAAGGAATTCCCGGGGCCAGTATCGAAGTGGCGCAGGAAGATGGAGGTCCGCCCACTGATCCGCCGGTGAATGTGGAAATAAGCGGCGATAATTTTGAAAATATTTCAAAGACAGCAACTCAGCTTCTGAATTTTCTTGATACTAACAGGGTAAACGGAATTGAAAATCTGCAAGCAGATGTTGACCTGAATAATCCTGAGATCACTATCAATGTTGACAGGGAGAAGGCAATGCTTGAAGGATTAAGCACCGGCCAGATAGGAATGGAAATAAGAACAGCTGTTTTCGGAAAGGAAATAAGTAAGTTAAAAGATGGAGAGGAAGAGTATAAGATCCAATTGCGTTACTCTGATCTGATGCGTAATAATATTGCTGATCTCATGAATATGAGGATCACTTTCATGGATATGAATACCATGCGGATCAAATCGGTGCCGATCAGTGCGGTTGCTACAATAGATTATACAAGTACAACCGGAGCCGTAAAACGAAAAAATGTAAAACGAACAATACAGTTGCAAAGCAATGTGCCAGATCCTACAATGGTAGCGAAAGTGAATGCAGATCTGCAAGTGGAAATAAATAAGTTTAAAGAAAAGGCAAGAATACCAGCGGATGTTTCTATAAGACTAAGTGGACAAAGTGAACAGGAATTGGAAACACAGAAATTTTTAGGTACTGCTTTACTGATTGCGTTGGGAATTATTTTTTTAATTCTTGTGTTGCAGTTTAATAGCATGAGTAAACCCTTTATCGTAATTACAGAAATTTTCTTTTCAGTAATTGGTGTGTTGCTTGGATATGCGATCACTGGGATGACGATAGCCACCATTATGATGGGAGTAGGTATTGTAGGCCTGGCAGGTATTGTTATTAAAAACGGAATTTTATTAATTGAGTTTACAGATGAGTTAAGAGGAAGAGGTATGCGAACAAGAGAGGCTGCGATCCAGGCAGGAAAGATCAGGATCATCCCTGTATTACTTACAGCGGTAGCTACCATTCTTGGTTTGCTTCCACTTGCTGTTGGTTTTAATATTGACTTTATTTCTCTCTTTCAACATCTGGAGCCGGATATCTTTTTCGGTGGAGACAGCGTTGTATTCTGGGGCCCATTGTCATGGACAATTATCTTCGGACTCATCTTCGCCTTTTTCCTTACGCTGATGATGGTACCCAGCATGTATATAATTGCGGAAAGACTCAGAAGACCGATGGAAAGATTTTATGGAACAAGGTTCATTGCGCTGTTTGGTTTCCTGGGCCCATTCTTCTTTATTTTCGTGGGACTCATGTTTTTAGTAAGGAGAATCCAGGGGAAACCGGTGTGGCTTGGAAAAATGAAGCAGCAGAAATAGAAATTGCGTTGTCTTGATTGCATAGTTGGTTTTATTCCCCTTAATCGGGGGCCCGCTGGGTACTCTTACCGGGCTGGCAAGGTGAAAATAAAAAGCGACCCCTAAATTCATTCTGACTGCTTATGTATACTCGGGGGTCGTTTTTTTTTATGTCTTCCTCTGACTTGAATTAACAGGTTACTTCTTAACAGCTCAGATTTCAATGGGAATATAAAAACGTATCTTTCCAAAATCCCGGAATATTTTTATTTTCACCGGATTATTTACCTAATAATTCAACGATGAGATCTTTTACTTTCGTCGCCGTTATCAGCCTTTTTATTTTTGGCTGTAGCAACAGCAAAAAAGTTGATCTTAAACTTCCCCCGGCTGCTGCAAATGCCGATGCAGTATCAAAAACTATTAAAGGGAAAAAATATAAATCTGCAGAACTGGCTCTTATTTCAAACCTGGCATTAGATAAGAGTGATCCTTACGAGTGGTTTGATGAAATAAAAGATACCACTGCGTTCTTCAGAGACTATGAAAAGGAAAGGATGAAGTTTACAATAAACTTTATAAATGACACCAGTGCAGAAGTAACAGATGAAGCAGGCATAAATAAAGCGACATGGAGCATAGATGATCAATCAAAAAGTGAGGAGGCTGCAGGAATTTTTCTGAGATTGTCTATGGAAAAGCAGGAAGCTTTTTTCCCGGGTCAAACAGGGGCATCAATAATGACATATTCTTATAAAGTACTTGGTATTGATGATAAACAACTTTTTTTGCAGGCGCCAAATATGTTTAACAACAAAAAATTAGCTGTGTTAATGAAAACGGAGTAAGAAAAAACTTACTTCGCTACTCATTAAAAAATTTGAATTATTTATTTTAATAATTTAAAGACGGCATTAGTTATTTGATCAGAGTTTGTTCCGATCACCACTTCAAAAGTAAGACCGGCTGTTTGCTAAAGCGGTACAGATGAAAAAAATTTCATCATACTTTTATTTAAGCGCTTCGTCTTTTTCTTTTTCAAGAAAGTTTGCACTCTCATCAATAGATCCTGTATCCCATTTCAACAAGGCTTCATCAGGAACTATCTCAACGGGAACAGTGCTGGATTGTGAGGGTTCATTATAGGGGATATTCGCCGCACGATTATAAACAGAGATCAACGACCATCTTGCTGTATCAGATGTATTGGCTTCAGAACGATGCAAAATGTTAGAATGAAAAAATAACGCATCACCCGCTTTGATCTCAACGTATGCCAGTTCCATTGTTTTTAAAGCAAGGTCAACATAATGTTGCGATGCACCGACTTGCTCACCCGCAAAACCATGCTCGATCCTTCCCATTTTATGCGATCCTTTAATTACCTGCAAGCAACCATTTGCTTTATTCGCATCAGTGATGGCGATCATCACCGACATCATTTGTTCAGGAAGTAAAAATTCGTTCTTGTACCAATAGCCATAATCCTGGTGCCATTCCCATGCTCCACCCACTTTCGGTTCCTTTTGCATCAGCTTGCTATGAAAATGACAAACTGCTGAATCGCCATCCATCAACTCATTAACTGATGCGATGATCCGGTTGCTCTTTGTAAGCAATCCATAAGTATCGTTGCCGGGTTTATACCAAAGCGTAAGTTTTGTTTTTTTTCCTGTTTGATCATTCAGATCAAATGCATGTTTACGCATTGCACCATCTTCAAATGCGATGTCCTGGAGTTTTTTTACTTCTTCATTACTTAAAAAATCCTTTATTAACACGCATCCATCTTTTTGATAGGTTGCGATCTGTTCGGCTGTTAAATTAAAGTTTGCCATGATCGTCTTATTTTATAACATAAGTATTAATAGAATGTGGTAACGCTGTTGTTTCTGCAGCTTTCCCATCTATCCATAAAAAGAAAGGTGTTTTATTTTTGCTCTCATTCATAACAACTACAACAATTGTTCCATCAGTATTAATAAATGCTGTTGAAATTAACTGGCTGCGGCTTGGACTGCTGATTATTCTTTTTGCACCGGGCTTTATAAATTTTGAAAAATGCCCGATGTAGTAATAAGAATTCATATAGATCAATTGACCGGTCTTTGTATCAGCATGAACAGGCGCATAACAAAAATTCTGAACATGATTAGGTCCGCCGGTTTCATCTAATAAAACATTCCAATCTGTCCAGCCCACTGCACCACCATTAAAATCATTGATCATTGATTTGACCATAACGTTCGCCCCAGTCCCAGCCATTGATCAGTTGCATATTGAAAGGGCCATTACATCCTTCAGTAAACAGTAATGGTTTATCGGGAAAGGCTTCGTTTACTTTTTTCAGGTTGCTAAACATTTGCTCTCCGCCGCTCCAGTCTTCGTACCAATGAAATCCAATTCCCCACGCATATTTAGAAACTTCAGGATCATTGAAATATGTTTCTGCCCGCTGATAGATAAGGTCACGGTTATGATCCCACATTATTATTTTTTTATCGGCTAAACCTTCATTGTGCATTGTGGGACCAAGAAATTTTTTCAAAAAATCTTTTTCTTCTTCAGCGGTATAAATACAGCTTTCCCATTTTTGAGTTGCCATTGGTTCATTCTGAATTGAGATGCCCCAAACAGGAATGCCTTCTTTCTCATAAGTCTTTATAAATTTTGTATAATAGTTGGCCCAGCTTTGATAAAATTCAGGTTTCAGTTTACCACCATGTAAAATATCGTTGTTGTCTTTCATCCATGCCGGGGGACTCCAGGGACTTGCATATAATGTAAGCTTTCCACCGGCAGCATTCATTACATCTTTAATAAAAGGGATACGATATTTTTTATCATGCTCAACATTGAACGATTTTAATTCTTTATCACCATCGGTAACATACGTATAAGTGTCACTGCTAAAATCACAGCTATGAATATTGGTTCTTGCCAATGTATAGCCGATCCCTTTTTCTTTATCATAATAGGCTTTGAGAAATTCCTGTTGTTTATCTTTTGGTAATTTGGCATATGTTTCTGCCGATGCATCGGTAAGTGCTCCGCCAATTCCTAAAAACTCCTGGTAAGTTTTTGCCGGATCAATAAAAACAGAAATTTCATTTTCAAACGGCTGCCCTTTTTGTTTGAACTCAAGTTCACCGGTAGAAGCAAGACGCAGATCAGTACTGTCGGCAGTTGTATAGACCGATACTTTTTTTCCATCGGTGGAAAAAGCTGGTGATCGATCTACCGGCTTATTATTTTCTGTGCAAGCAAAAAGTGAACAAGCAAGCAATGGCAAAATGATTCTTTTCATATCTGTTAATTTGTCCTAAACTATTATAAAAATTTCATAGTACTTGTCGGGATCAGGCAAATCTTGGGAAAATTAAAAAAGACACGTCGCCGTTAATAGAAACTCAACAGAGTTCCATTTATAATTTTATTAGGAACCCAGTATTTTCTTACACTTAACTTTGATAAAAATTTTTTAGAAAAATGAATACAGAAACAAGAACCAATCATGAAATAGATTACCTGATCCGCGGCGAAGAAATGCAATGCGTAGAAATAGAACTTGATCCCAATGAAACTGCAGTTGCAGAAGCCGGCGCTTTTATGATGATGGACGAAGGCATACAGATGGAAACAATTTTCGGCGATGGAAGAGGACAGGAGAAAGGATTTCTTGGAAAACTAATGAGTGCAGGTAAAAGAGTGCTTACCGGCGAAAGTCTTTTTATGACTGCATTTACCAATATGGGCCAGGGGAAGAAAAAAGTATTGTTCGCTTCGCCATATCCCGGAAAAATTATCGCAATGGATCTTCAGCAGCTTGGCGGAAAAATGATCTGTCAAAAAGATGCTTTTCTCTGCGCTGCAAAAGGAGTGGCTGTTGGTATAGAATTTCAGAAGAAACTCGGCACGGGTTTGTTCGGCGGTGAAGGCTTCATTATGCAAAAACTGGAAGGTGATGGACTTGCATTTGTACATGCAGGCGGACATGTAATGGAAAGAGAGTTACAACCCGGCGAATTATTGAAAATTGATACAGGTTGTATTGTTGCATTTACTCCTAGCTGTCATTACGATATTCAGTTTGTCGGCGGTATAAAAAATACGTTGTTTGGCGGCGAAGGATTATTCTTTGCTACACTTCGGGGCCCGGGAAAAGTATGGATACAATCATTGCCGATCAGCCGTCTTGCAAGTCGTATCATCGCTTATGGTACGTACAAACGCAAAGATGAAGGAAGCATACTTGGAGGACTGGGGAATTTATTGGATGGCGATGGGGTATAAATGAAAAGTATCGAGTACAAAGTATTAAGTATATAGAGATGGGGTACAGAATATAAAAAGCGTCCCGAAAATTTTCGGGACGCTTTTTTATTAGATCATAATAAAGATTAAAACGCTTTTGTTCCTTTCATCTTTCCATCAGTATCAAGCTCTATAACTTCATAGCCAAGTTTTTTCACGCCTTCAGCTGTTTTTGCTTTATCACCTACAAGCAGAATATTCATTTTTGTAGTGTTGATCCATTTTTTAGCCAATGCATCAATTTCTGCTTTTGTCATATTGGCTAAAATTTTATTTTGCTGATCAACATAATCTGCAGGCAAATTATATTCAAGCATTCTGCCAATAAATCCTGCTTTTTGGAAACCGGTTTCATAGCTTAATGCATCTCTTTGTCCCAATGAATTTTTCATAAATGTTACTTCTTCTTCTGTAATTCCGGTTGCCGCATAATTTTTCAATTCTTTCATTACCTCACCCAAAGCACTGTCAGTTGCTTCCGCCTTAATACCTGAACTGAATTCAAAATCGCCGCTGTATTTATCTGCATTAAATGCAGTACGGGCACCATAGGTCCAACCCTTGTCTTCACGAAGATTAATATTAACACGGCCATTGAACCCGCCACCAAGTGCAAAGTTCATTAGTCTTGTTCTGTAAGATTCACCAGTAGCATCCCATTTCAATCCTGTATTATAGCCAACACGGAATTCAGTTTGTGCCGCTTTTGGAAAATCTACCATATACACTCTTGTCATATCAACGGGCTTTGCATCAGGAATAGATGGCAATTCAATTTTTTTGTTTGGTAAATTTTTCAGGAAAGAAAGTTTTGGAATGATCTCCCCTTCTTTTATATCACCAACCACTACGACATTCACACCCTGGCTGGTCATATAATTATCGTAATAAGATTGTACATCCGATAGTGTAAAATTCTTTACTGTTTCTTCATCACCATCTTCTGCAACACCAAGAATGTGTTTGTCACCATAATTCACTTTTGCAAAAACAGCGCTGGCTACTGTGGCTGGTTGTGTTTTTGCAATTTTAAATCCTTCTACAGTTTGTTTTTTAATTCTTGCAAATGCATCTTCAGTGAATTTTGGATTAAAAATTCTTTCCTCCAATAATTTCAATGTAGCATCCACATTCTTTTTCAATGATTGAACCGAAAAAGTAATTCCATCGAGACTGCTTGATACATTTATTGAACTACCCAATTTTTGTAATTCACGACTCATCTGCTCGGCGCTGTAATTCTTTGTGTCCTCATTCATCATATCAGCAAAGAAGGAAGCAATACCGGCTTTATCCAAATGATTTGTTTGCAACAAATGCCCGCCGGGAATTTTTATACTTAATGTTACGGTTGGCAATTCAGTATTTTCTGTGCCGATAGCTCTTATACCATTTCCAATATCTGATTTCCAGAATGCAGGAACTTTTACAACAGGATTCGTACCACTTCCCGGAGTTTTGCTGCGGT
>CAVVDD010000009.1:0-450309 GCA_963746915.1 uncultured Bacteroidota bacterium
GGAATGATTGCGACAGGCTATCAAAAGAGCTTCAACAGGCAAAAGAATCTTTGAGAAAAGGGAAGAACGCAATTCTTGAATATGGTTTTATCAATGCGGATATGGATGATATATGCAGGCAGATACGTGGTATGCTTGATGAGCTGATCCGTTTTTGTAAATGGAATCCTTCCGTGTGCAATGCAGAAGCACAGGTAGAAGCATTGATGGCAAATTGCCCACAGGCAAATTTCTGGGATGGATTTAATAACCTGGTGAATTACAAAAAGGGTGTTGAGGATAATGCAAAGAAACAAGCCGATGATGCAAAACGCCAGGCAGATCAAACCAGGGCCGATGAAAATAAGACCTATGAAGAAATGTACCGTGCCAAACAGCAACAAGATCAAACAGCAGGACAATTACCAGGATTACTTCAGCAGGAAGAAGCCGCAACACAGGCTGAGCTGGAGAAAAAAATGGCAAGAGACGATTCAGCAATGGCGATGAGAAGAAAAATATGTGAGGAGTATTTAAAATCACAGGCCAAGACACCTGAAGAAGATAGTGCTCTTGCTACGCTCCTTAAAATTAAAGAAAGTGTCCAGGGTTTTGGCGATAATGTAAAAAAAGCAAGTGAATATGGTGATAAGCTAACAAAAGAAAGATATAAAGAGATCACCGATTCGTTGCGAAACCTGATAGAGCGATTTTTGAAACCGCTGGAAGACTATGATAAACTTAAAAAGGAATATGATAAATGGGCGAAGATAAAAGAGGACATTCAAACTGTCTTTAGCGGTGATGATTCGCCAAAAGCAAATGCGGAAAAATTAAAGGTTATTTTAAATCGTATTAAAGAGCAACTGGATGATCTAAAAGAAGAATTTCCAATACTTGAATTATTCATCAATTATTTTGGATGGCTGGTTGATGGATATACATGGGCAGTGGATCAAAGTTTTAAAAATGCTGAAAATTATTTCCGGATAAATCTCGAAATGAAATTAAAAGGTAGCAGAGTGAGTTGCGATTGGCTAATGAATGAATACCTAAAAAGAAAAAATGTTGATGATGTGGTGAGACGGGCAAAAGAAAAAATTAACTGGGATGGGGAAATCGATCCTTTGCTTGGTGCGCAGGGCAATCGTGATGCTGCCGAAGGGGAAATGAAAAAATTAATTTCAAAAATGCTGGCTGATTGCTGTATCAGTTATTTGATGAAGTAGCAGCGACAGATTCAGTACATTTGTCGGCTCAAATTACATTGTGCCCGACAAAATATTACTATTACCAGATAACATTGCAAACCAGATAGCAGCCGGTGAAGTGATCCAGCGGCCGGCAAGTGCTGTGAAGGAATTACTTGGAGAATGCTGTTGATGCAGGTGCCACCGAGATCAAACTTATCATTAACGATGCCGGTAAATCATTAGTACAGGTGATCGATAATGGTGGTGGCATGAGTGAGACCGATGCAAGAATGAGTTTTGAACGTCATGCAACTTCCAAGATCACTACGATCGATGACCTGTTTCATATAAAAACAATGGGGTTTCGTGGTGAAGCATTAGCTTCTATTGCTGCGGTGGCACAAGTTGAATTAAAAACGAAAAGGCTGGATGATGAAACAGGAACTTATATTGAGATCGAGAACAGTGTTGTAAAAAAGCAAGAGCCTATTGCAGTTACAGAAGGAACCAGCATTGCGATGAAAAATTTATTTTTCAATGTTCCTGCACGAAGAAATTTTTTGAAAAGCAATACTGCCGAAATGCGGCATATTGTGGATGAGTTTACAAGAGTTGCATTGGCGTTTCCACAAATATTTTTTTCTCTCACAGCAAATAATCAGCAGATCTTTCACCTCGAAGCGGGGAATTTAAAACAACGGATACTTCAATTGTTAGGCAATACTTACAATACAAAACTTGTAAGTGTAAAGGAAGACACCGATTACATGAATATTTATGGGTTTGTGGGTAAACCCGATACGGCAAAGAAAACAAGAGGCGATCAGTACTTTTTTGTCAATAATCGTTTTATCAAAAGTGCTTACCTGAATCATGCGGTGATGAATGCATACCAGGAAATGGTGGCAAAGGATAGTTTCCCGATGTATGTGCTGTTCATTGACCTTGATCCAACACAGGTAGATGTGAATGTGCATCCTACCAAACAGGAAATAAAATTCGAGGACGAAAAGATAATTTATGCATTTGTACAGGCTGCAGTGAAACATGCATTAGCACAGTTCAGCGTCACTCCTACTTTGGATTTTGAACTGGATGCTTCCATACAACAACTTTCATCCATTCAACAACCATTTACCGAAGAAAAAAAATCAGCAGCAACTTCTGGTTCTATCTTTAAAGGGTTTACAGAAAAGAATAAAGCACATTTTATCGAGCCAACGAATAGAAGTGAGCTGAAGCATTGGAGAGACTTTTACGAAAGTCGGGAGTCAGGAGTCGGGAGTCAGGAGTCGGGAGAAAATGTTCAACAATCAATGCTCAATGCTCAACATTCAACTGAAGGTTTCAGCTATTCACCATTCACCCCTGCCGCCGAAGCTTTAGCGAAGGTGGGATTCACCACTCACGATACGACCTGACTCAACTTCATAACGAATACATTCTTTCTCAAACTGCAAGTGGTTTTATTCTCATCAATCAGCAAGCTGCTCATGAAAGAATTATTTATGAACGATTGCAGGAAGCAGCAAAAGGAAAAGCAGTTGCTACACAGCGCAGCATGTTTCCTGTTACTATTGAATTAGCTCCCGCTGATACCGTTTTGTTGGAAGATGTAATGAATGACCTGCAACAGCTTGGTTATATGATCGAACCATTTGGCAAAAACACTTTTGTTGTTCAAGGTACACCAGCCGATGTAACACAGGGAAATGAGAAACAAGTGATCGATTCTTTACTGGAGCAATACAAACACTTCAGTAATGATCTGAAATTTTCAAAAAGAGAAAAATTAATTCGTTCTCTTGCATGGCAACAATCGATTAAAGCCGGAAGACAACTTTCTGAAAAAGAAATGGAAGCTCTGGTTGAAGATCTGTTCAAATGCAAACAGCCTAATGCTTCACCAAATGGCAATCCTACTTATTTAGAATTTAAGAAAGAACAGTTGGAAAAAATGTTTCAGAGGCCCTCAAGCTAAGGAGCTTCACCAAGAGCACAAGCATATTAAACATCTACAATCGAAAGATTGTTCTTAATCTAATCTTTGCAAGCTTTATGTTGATGGCCTTCCCCTTCGGGAAGGTTTGGAGGAGCTTAATACTTCTCTCTAATTCCTTGTATAAATTTCTCCACCGCTCTTCTTACTGCTGTTGATGAAGCCTGGTGATTATTAACAAGAGTAGAAAAAATAAGCAGCTTTCCTTTTTTTGTATATAAAAAACCGCTGAGGGCAACTACACCGGAGAGAGTTCCTGTTTTAGCAAAAATAAAATTGCTGTCAGCTTTATAATAATTACTGATCGTTCCTGTGCCGCCGGTTGGAAGAATAACTTTTATCCTTTCCATTCCAAATTCATTTTTCATTTTATTCAGAATGGCAACAAAATCCTGTGGAGTAAATAAATTATAACGACTAAGACCGGAGCCATCCACCCATCTTGGTTTTTGTGGCAGGTCTTTAAAATCTGTTTTTAATAAAGTATCAATGATTTTTTCATCGTTCATTACACCGAGTCTTTCATTGCTCACCATTAATAAAGATTGTTCAGCAAAAAAATTATCGCTGCGATGCATCATGGGTTTGAGGAGGGAATCGGTGGGTTGGGAATGGATAACATTATTGGATTGTGAAGTTGACATATCTCTATACAATTGTTATTCTGATAAGTCTCTCTCAATGTATCTTTTAAAAAGTCTATTGATTTTTCCGATATCTGTAATAAAAGGTATCTCCTGATATTTCAAAATCGAGTTTGAATAATCCTATAGAAATAAAATTTTGTCTTTTGCTCTCGTTAAACTGTATTTTTATCCGTTGTATCAAAATGGATTACATCATCTGCATTTATCTCATAATAGAATTGCTAATTTACCAGGTCGGATAAGCTGTACACATGTATTACTGTTCCATAAAATCTAACAACATTTCCATAAATGGGCAAATAGCTTCTTTCAGCCATATAAGATTCATCATAATCATTCCATGACCAACCAGATGCCCAAGCGCATCTCTTGCCATTGAAAATTCTCAGCCAAGGCATAATCATGCATGTATCCTTTTTCAAAAAATCAAATACTGGTTGGTTTTTAAAATCAGGATGAAAAAAAGTTGGATCACCAGTCGCCTGAATCCAAATTGTTTGTGATCATTGGCAATTTTCATATCTCAACCCCACCAAACTATCTCCCAAATATTTCATCGCCGCATAGCAAGTAGGAAGTTTTGTATTGCTTGCCGGTACAAAATATTTATCACCCTGGTAATTGTACCAATACTTTCCTGTTGCCGGTTCATAGATGCTGATGCCAACATGTGCGGCAAGAAGTGATGAATCGTTGATGACTTGATTTGCTGATTTGGAGATCTTCTGTTGAACACTGCATGATGATAAAATGAAAATTATAGATATGATTCTCAGGCGAACATTTGAACATTGAACATTGAGTAGTGATATTTATTGCTGAATAAAGATAAGGAAGTACAAGAGTGCGACGCAACGAAGTTTAATAGTAGCAATTCAGATGACCTCATCCTCCATCTCCTTCTCCTGTAGGAGAAGGAGCGGTGCTTAAATGCAATGCCGGGCTATATATCTTCCACTTCAACATTTGAATAACCACAGATAAATAAAGAATGTTTAAATCTAAGTCTCTCCGCCGGGAGGACAGGGGTTTGCTTTAATTTCTCTCCTGAGCCCTCAACCATCTCTCCGGAATTTCATTACTGCTTGCGAGTAAATAATCTTTATAGCTGCAGGCGATAAAACTTTTATCCGGTAATTGCATCCACCAGCGGCCGGTCTTTTTACTTTGTATAAAAGTTGTATCCACTTCTGCAAATGCCATATGGTATTCATTGAAAGATTCCCTTTCATCGATCTTTGCTTCTTTTCTTCCGCGGCTGCGACCGTCTAGTAAATACCAAAGCATTTGGCTGATCTGTTTGGCAGTAAGATCATGCTGGTCCTTATCAGGATCGTAACCATAGATACCGACGGTATTTACATTCGGGCTCATGCCTGCATAACGCATCAACACACAACTTTCTTCGCCATTAAAACCATTGGGTGAGCCGGTAGTGTTTGCCGGCGCATAAGCATAGGCCAATGCAGAAATATCAAAACTGAATAATTGTGAATTGCGGATCACCGGTTCCATCTCATCAATATTTTCTTTTACATGCCCGACACGAAAACAATCAAAGCGCAGCTTATCCATTGTTTCCAGCATTCGCGGATGAACATAATAACTCTGGAAGCCGATATGATTATAATGACGAACATAATTCGGTTCGCCTGTCAGCAGTTCCATTAAAAAATTATCGCAGCGAAAATCAGAATCAAGATCAAGATCAATGAGTGCATCTACATTGGTCACTTCAATGATCGATTTGCTTTGTTCGTACGCATAGTATTGCGCCAATGTAAGATCATGCGAGCCTCCGAGAATAATTACCGTTTTCTTTTCATTGATCAATTCATTAACAACAGTTCTTAATGCCGCATACGTATCTGCAAGACCAGCGCCTTTGCGAAGATTACCAAGATCAGCTATCCTAAGATCCTGATGCCAGAAAAATAATTGATAGAATTGACGGCGTATGGCATCAGGTCCTGCACTATAAGCCAAATGATGACCGTTGCCTCGTTGCTCGCCGCAACCGATCAAAACAAGATCGGCTTCATCCATATCAGGAAAATTCTCTTCATCATGCACACTTATATTAAACCCGATGGTGCCTTCTTTATATCCCCGGTCAAAATTGAGTTCACTTTTACTGATCGGTGCAAGAAAGTCGGCAATGTTGAGGAAATCGGACATTATGAGGATTTGCAAACAAACTTACAGAAAACGATCGTCATTTGAAGAAATGGAAAAACCATGCTATGGAATAGCAATAGGAAAATGATCTTACCTAAATCACTATTTAGCTCAGCTGGTGTGCTTTTTATGGTTTCCAAATCTATGGGCAACTACGAGCCGGATATTACCTGATGAGAATTTATAATTTTCTGGCGTAAGAGAGCCTTGTGTCGATACGGAGCTACCTGTCCAGTTAGCACTTATATTCCATTTTCTTCCATTATACCCAGCCGCTGCTTTAAATACCTGAGATGGATTAAGAGAAACATTTTTTTCTTTTCTTGTTTCATCTTCCTCTCTTACAAAATTGACATCTAAATTAATTACCACGGAACCCGTAATAAAAAAGTGTTGCGCCATGACTAATGTATATGCATAGCCTGCTCCCGGTCCAAAACTCAGGATATTGATCTTATTAATTCCTGCTTGTGGAAATTTACTGCTATAGAAAGCAGGTATTAATGCACTATCGCCCTGCACTGTGCCGTGATGAATTTCTCCGCCATATATAATTGACCCGGCTGATTTCTTTTGCCACTCACTTTGTAAGAGTGCGGCACGATAAGAAAATCTTTTTTTGTTAGGGACCTGGTAAGCAGAAATGCCAAAGAAAGTTGTTTTCACATCTTCACGATAATAATATTTGTCTACAGGAACACCGGCCATTCCTTGTGGTTCCAAATGATAGCCTTTAGGGGATATATACATCAGGTCAATGGCCCACTTATGTGGATACACATGCACCTGGAAATTGAAACCTTTTGTTTTTCCTTTTTCATCGCTAGCCCTTATTTAAAAAACTAAAGCCATTGAAAAGGTTTATTGAAATATTTTTTATAGTAACGCCTACGCCAAGATTCAGTTTAGGGTTTGCTTTATATTCAAGATCATCTGCACTACCACCAGAAGGAAAATTAAGGTGCACATATTTTTTTGATAAATAGAGACGGACAGTGGTTTTATCAGGGAACTTCTCATAATAAGTGGTGTCATGCTGAAAATCCTTTTGTGCATTCAATGATAAAGAACAAATGAATGGTGCGAATGTCATTAATAGAGATACGATCGTTTTATTCATTCGTTTAAGTTTAATCCACAAACTAGCCGTGGATTCTAAAGGAATTCTGAAGAAGAGACCTCCGGGAATAGTGTTATAAAAAATATGTAGTTTTCAGTTTATGAAGTTGCTTATTATTGAAGATGAAAAAGAGCTTGCCGCAAGTATTGCTTCCTATTTAAAAAACGAAAACTATACTTGCGAAGTTGCTTCAAATTATAAACAAGCTCTTGATAAAATTGAAACATCCGATTATGAATGCATCGCTTTAGACATTACGCTTCCGGGTGGTTCGGGTATGCAGTTGTTGAAAGAATTAAAGAACAATAAAAAAACAGATGGCGTCATCATTATTTCAGCTAAAAACTCAATAGAGGATCGTATTAACGGGTTGCGCCTTGGTGCAGATGATTACCTGGTAAAGCCATTTCATTTGTCAGAACTGGCGGCAAGGATCAATGCTATCATACGCCGCAAAATGTATAGCGGGAACAATGTAATTCGTTTCAATGAAATATCTATTGATACGCTGGCAAAAGAAGTTAGGGTGAAAGAAGAACCCGTTGAACTCACAAGAAAAGAATATGAGCTATTGGTTTACTTTCTTTCTAATCAACGCAAGGTCATTTCAAAAAATGCATTGATCTCTCATCTTTGGAGCCAGGAAATGGGAACGGGTGAGAGTGCTGATATTATTTATACGCATATTAAGAACCTGCGGAAAAAATTACATGAAAAAGGTTGTGGCGATTATATCAGATCGCTTTACGGTATGGGTTATAAATTAACTGATCAATGAAGCTGCAAGCTCAATACAATAAAATTTCAATTGCTTCTACTATTCTTGTTTTATTGATAGCAGGTGCAGGTTATTATTTCCTTCTTCAATATGTACTCAAAGACCAATTGGATGAAACACTTCGTGTAGAGCAGGTAGAGATACAGGATTTTATTCAAACCCATCATTTATTGCCTCAGGCAACTACTTATAAAGATCAGCGAATAGAATTTAAAAAATCGGACAAGGTTTTACCGCAAAGCTTCAGGACATTAATGTTGTATGATCCTGATGAAAAAGAGAATGAGCTAAGTCGTCAGCTTGATTTTACCGTTGAAGTAAACGGGCAGTATTATATCGCATCAGTAACCAAATCACAGGAAGCAACCGAAGAAATAATCGGTGTTATCCTGCTCATCACACTTGGCTTGATCATTTTATTGAGCATGTTGCTATTTTTCGCCAACCGGTTTCTTGTAAAAAGATTATGGAAACCTTTTCAAACAACACTTTCTTCGATCAAGGGCTTTGACCTTAATGCACCTTCTGCTATTAAAACTGAAAAGACAGTCATACATGAATTCAATGAACTCAATGAAAATATTTCGATGATGACTGAAAAAGTGGTCAAGGATTATCTTATCGCTGAAACAATTTATCGATCATGCTTCCCACGAAATGCAAACACCGCTTGCTGTTGTTAATTCCAAGCTCGATGTATTGATACAAGATCCTTCTTTAAAAGAAAAAAATCTCCAGGACCTTCAAGTCATTTATGATGCGGTTGATAAGATGTCGAAGTTGAGTCAGTCTCTTTTACTGCTGGCAAGAATTGAGAATAACCAGTTTTCTGAAAAACAGGAAGTAGACATTCATAACATAGCAAAAAATATTATACAGGAACTTGATGAATGGATCAGCGAAAGATCTTTAACGGTAAGCAATGAGATCAGTGATCTAAAAGTGAACATGAATCCTCAACTGGCAAATACGCTGATCGCAAACCTTATCATTAATGCAATTAAACATTCAAACAAACAAGAAAACATTCTGCTTCGGTCAGATAATAATATATTAACGATCAGCAACCCGGGCACACTGGCATTAGATAAGGATCGAATTTTCGACCGGTTTTGGAAATCAGAATATTCAGATGGAACAGGTTTGGGTCTTGCTATTGCCAAACAGATCTGCGATCATTACGGGTTTTTACTTCAGTATGAATTCAGAGAAGGAACTCATCTTTTTTCTATCTCTTTTTAAAAGAAAAAATCAGTTTTTATTCAGTATCGTCCTGTAGGTTTACAAAAAATAACTTTATGAAATCGTTATTATCATTGGCCTGTTTTAATTTTTTCATTTGCAACAATAGGTTGCTCACAAAAAATAACAGAAAAAGATATTCCAGCCCCGGTAAAAACTGCTTTTAATAATAAATTTCCCGGCGCAACAGATATTAAATGGGAAAAAGAAAATAAAAAAGAGCTCGAAGCTAATTTCAAAATGAATAATGCGGATGTATCGGCCAATTTCGGTTTAGATGGATCATGGGTAGAAACAGAAACAACTATTCCTGCATCTGAACTTCCTGTAGCAGTTACCAATGCTGTAAATACAAAATATCCCGGAGCAGTTTATGGAAGAACAGAAAAGATCGAAAAACCTGGCGGTAAAATTCTTTATGAAGTCAATTTAACAGTGAATAACAAAAAAAAGGAACTGGAGTTGAACCCGGATGGCAGTATTGTAAAATAAGTTTAAATAATTGCAGGGATCATTAATGAATGACGTCTGTACTTAAAGTATCAGTGAAATGAAAAAACAGATCATTTTCATCATATGTTCCTTTGTTTTGCAGGTAAATGTCATTGCGCAGGGAGGTTCTCATAAAATTTCCGGGTTGATCCAGGATAAAACTTCAAAACTACCTGTAGAATTTGCTACCGTGCAGCTTCTGAATACCGGTGACAGTGCTATCATTAGCACTGCGGTAACTGACCACAAAGGAAAATTTTTGCTCGAAGAAATTGGTGCTGGCAACTATATTCTCAGTTTTAGTTTTATTGGTTACGAAAAATTGGTAATGCCCATTACAGTTAATCAGCAAAGAGAAAATATAGGCGTTGTTGAGATTGGCATCCTGGCAAAAAATATGAGCGAAGTAGTAGTAACATCAACAAGAAAATCTTTACTAAATACATCTATTGACAGAAAAGTTTACAACGTTACCCAGGATATTATGGCGCAAAGCGGTACTGCCAGTGATATTTTAAAAAACATTCCTTCCGTGGAAGTTGATATCGAAGGCCAGGTAAGCCTCAGGGGTTCGACAGATGTAATGATCCTTATTAATGGCAGGCCTTCACCACTGATGGGGAAAACAAGGGCAGAAGTATTGCAGCAATTTCCAGCCAATACAATTGAAAGGATCGAGGTCATCACGAATCCATCTGCCCGTTACAAACCTGACGGCACATCGGGTATTATTAATATCGTGTTGAAGAAAAACATCAAAGCAGGGTGGAATGGTACTGCTGTTGCCAACGTTGGTAACAATGACCGTTATAATGGTAGTGTTAATATGAATTATAAAACCAGCAAGCTGAACCTTTTTGGCAATTACAGTATCCGCCAGGACCGACGAATCAGAACAAACGAGATCGAGAGAGAGTATATTGATTCCGCAGGTAAAACTTCAAGCTATTATACTGAAGCAGGCAACTCACTGGCCCGGCCTGTTTCACATAAAGTTAGCCTGGGCACAGATTATACGATGAATAAATATAACAGCCTGGGAATTTCCGGCGACTATTTTTATCGCAAACAAACCCGGAATGATGTGGTACAAAAATTTTTTTATGATAAGAACCATATCCTGACCAGTAATTACGACCGCTTACGGTATGACCCCGAATATGAAGATGAAACAGCAATTACATCTTACTGGCAACATAATTTTTCAAAAGAAGATCATGAGTTGCGTGCTGAATTCACGGCTTCCTCTCAGAACGAAGTAGAAGATAATCATTATACGAATGTTTATCATTTCCCGGTATTGCCATCTTCTTATGATAATACATTAATTAAACAGGGTGAAAAGCAGCAACAGTTGAATGTTGATTATAGCAATCCTTTGTCAGAAGATTCCAAACTTGAAACCGGGTATGATGGTTCCTTTAGCCAGTTAGATATGGATTTTCTTATCGAATACTATGATACAACGCAGGGAATATATATAAAAGATCTTACTAGATCCAATCATTTTAAGTACAATGAATCAATACATGCAGCTTACGGAACTTACCAGCACAGCTACGAATCTTTTGGATATTCTGTCGGGTTAAGGTTTGAACAGGCTTTTGTTAACAGCGATCTTGTAACAAAAGATTCTGTGATCAACAATCAGTATTTTAAAATTTATCCCACACTTCATCTTTCATACAAACTTAAAAATGGTGAATTACAGTTGAACTACAGCAAAAGAGTCAATCGGCCTGATGGTGATCAATTGAATCCCTTTCCGGAATACCAGGACCCATATAATATAAGGGCTGGTAATCCAAATCTTTTGCCCGAGGTTACTCACTCTGTTGAGTTTGGATATAAGTGGCAGAACAAACAGTTTTCATTTGTCCCAAGTATATATTACAGGTACAAACAAAATGGCTTTACCAATGTAATAGTCCGGTTGAGCGATTCTGTGTTGCTTTCTACACAACAGAATTTATCTAATGATCAATCCGCAGGACTTGAATTAATTTTTTCTGCAAAAGCTGGAAAATTTTTAACCGCCAACCTCAGTACAAATACATTTTATAACCAGATCGATGCATCAAACCTTGGCTTTAGCGATCAGAAATCAATTATTTCAATGAGCATCAATTTCAACTCGACTGTTACTTTTACAAAAACAACCATGTGGCAGGTGAGTAGTAGTTATCGGTCGCCCCGTTTGACGCCACAGGGTAAATATTATGGAACCTTTGTTCTTAATTCAGGGATCAGGCAGGATCTTTTCAAAAATAAATTATCGGTGATCCTCACTGCATCGGATATTCTTAATAGTAATAAACAGAAATCCGAAATAAACACACAGTATATGAAACAATATGCTGTTAGCAGAAGGGATGCAAGAATTATTTACCTGGGAATAAGCTATAGATTTGGAAAGGTGATTAAAAAACAGGAAGATGAAAAATTGCAATTTGACAATAATCTTTAAAACAAAATTTTCATTTACGTTTAAAACATTTTTATGAAAAAAATAATCATTCTCCTTGTAATATTTCTTCTTACTGCTGCAAGTACAAACTTGTGGGCCCAAAAGGATTTCCAGATCCTTAAAACATTTCATATTCAGAGTCCGGGCGGATGGGACTATATTGCTGTAGGGCCTGGCAATAACCGTTTATATGTTTCTCATGGTACGCAGGTAAACATTTTAGATAAGACAACTGGTGATTCGATCGGGGTCATTGAAAATACTACCGGTGTTCATGGAATTGCTTTTGATAAATCGCAGAACAAAGGCTTCACAAGCAATGGAAGATTAAACAATGTAACAGTGTTTGATCTCACTACAAATGCTGTGATCACTCAAATTCCTACCGGTGCAAATCCTGATGCCATCATGTATGAGCCTTTTACAAAAAAGATAATCACTTGTAATGGTCGTGGCAAGAATTTAAGTTTCATTGACCCTGTTTCCAATAAATTAACTGACAGCATAGATGTGGGAGGCAAACCCGAAACGGCCGTTTCAAACGGAATGGGCAAGCTATTTGTAAACATTGAAGATAAAAATGAAATAGTTGAAGTGGATCTGAAAACAATGGTTGTAGAAGCTCATTGGCCTGTTGGTCCGGGTGAAGAACCGACTGGCCTGGTAATAGATAAAAATACAAACAGGCTGTTTGCCGGATGTGGGAATAAATTCCTCATTGCAGTAAGTGCGGTTACGGGCAAAGTTGTTGCCAGTATGCCGATAGGTGATGGTTGTGATGGCGTAGCTTTTGATAACGACACAAAAAACATTTATACTTCCAATGGAGAGGGAACAATGTCGGTGTTCAATGAAAAATCAGCAGATAAATTGGAAGCAGTTGCTACAGTTACTACCAAAAGAGGTGCAAGAACAATTACGATTGACGAACAAACTCATTTGGTCTATTTACCGACAGCGGATTTTGAAAAGGCAGATCCAAATACACCCAATGTAAGACCAAGGATGATACCAGGTACTTTCCAGGTATTGGTAATCGGTCATTAGAGTGCATTTTAATTTTTATTTATTAAAGATTTCAAATGAGACATTTTCTCTTCTGTATTTTCCTTTCCCTTTCAGTCATTGTTGTTTCTGCTCAGAATAACTTTTATGGTATAACTAAGGATTCTGCTACAAAAGAAATTTTACCTAATGTATCTGTCTCATTGAAGGGCTCAGGAAAAGGTATTGCTTCAGACTCACTGGGAAAAGTTCTTTTAAAAAATATTTCTAATGGACAACATACTATTGTTTTTACAAGTATAGGCTATAAAGAATATTCATTGGAAGTAAGTTTTCCTCTTCCTGTTGTCGATTCAGTTTTTACTATTCTTTTAGAACCGCTTCCAACTGAAGAAGAACAAGTAATCGTTATTGCATCATCAAGAACTGAATCACGAATAGAAGATCTGCCAACAAAAGTTGAAGTATTAGGCGTCGAGGAAGTGAACGAAGAAGTAGGAATAAAACCCGGAAACATTGCAAGCCTGTTAGGTGATGTAGCAGGTATTCAAATACAACAAACTTCTGCCACCACCGGTAATGCAGAAATGAGAGTGCAGGGGCTACCCGGTGAATACACACAGATACTGAAAGATGGAATGCCTTTGTTTGGCGGCTATTCAGGAAGTTTCAGTATTCTTCAAATACCGCCATTGGATCTGAAGCAAATTGAAATTGTAAAAGGAGCCAGCTCTACTTTATATGGCGGCGGCGCTATTGCCGGTATGGTAAATCTTATTTCGAAAAGGCCCAGGGAAGGTGAGTTTGAAAAAACTATCCTGATCAATCATTCTACACTCAAAGAAAATAATATCAATTTGTATTTGTCCAATCGAAAAAACAAAACAGGCTTTACATTTTTTTCCGGTGCTAACCTGCAGCAATCTGTAGATGTAAATAAAGACGGATTCAGTGATGTTCCTGATACAAAAAGTTTCTTTCTCCACCCTACCCTTTTCTTTTACCCCAACAAAAACAACCTTGTGTACATTGGTTACAATGGCGTATTTGAAAACAGGAAAGGTGGCGACATGCAGGTAGTGGATAAAAAGCCCGATGCACAACATCAATATTTTATAAGCAATAAATCAACCCGTCACACTTTTGATCTTAACTGGGAAAATAAGATCAACTCAAAAGATCGTTTAATATTGAAAGGAACCAGCAGTTGGTTTGACCGAAAAATTGAAACCAATGTTTTTGGAATGGATGCACACCAGCTTTCTTATTTCTCGGAGATCTCCTATTTAAAAAAATGGGATAAAAATGATCTCGTCGTTGGTATCAATTTTACGGGAGAAGATTTTCATAAAAAACTTCCTGACAGTACACAGATCAATAATTATTCTCAAAACACGATCGGTGTATTTGCACAGGATGATTGGAAGGTTTCTTCAAAATTTATTATTCAAACGGGAATTCGGTTTGATCATCATAATGAGTATGGCAATTTTGCTTTACCAAGAATATCAGTTTTATATAAGATCAGCCCGCATTTTACGACAAGACTGGGCAGCGGACTTGGTTATAAAATTCCAACTGTATTCAGCAATGATATTGATGAAAGGGACTATCCAAACATATTACCGCTGCAAAATGTAAAAGCCGAAAGATCGATCGGGGCAAATTGGGATGTAAACTATCATCAAAAAATAAACAATTGGGACATCACGATCAACCAGGCTTTTTTCTTCAATAGTATTAACGACCCGATAATAACTAAAGAAAATAGTGCTGGTGACATTTCTTTTTACAATGAAGCAGAACCAATCACTACCAAGGGGCTTGAAACCTATATCCAGGTTTTTTATGATGCATTAGAAATTTATGCAGGATATATTTATACTTCAGCAAAAAAGTTATATGATAATAACCAGCCTTATTTGAGTTTGATCGCTAAAAATAAATTTGCAACGATCATTGCTTATGAATTCTCCCACAATTTCAGAGCAGGAATTGAGTCAGCCTACACAGGCAAACAATATCTCGATGATGGAAGCCGAACACCTGGTTATTTATTTGTTGCAGCAATGATGCGCTATGACTATAAAAAACTCTCGTTTGTTCTGAACTGCGAAAACCTGCTTGATTATCGACAAACAAAAAAAGAATCGATCGTCATTCCTCCTGCCACCAATCCAATGTTTAAGCAATTATGGGCCCCTATTGATGGTCGAGTAGTCAATTTCAGTATAAGAATAAAACTATAGACTAAAAGTTAAAAGAGAGAAGGAGAAAAAGAGTTTTTAAAACCCTCTCTTTACCTCTTTTTCTCCTTTAGCCTCTTAGCTTATCTTTGCCGGCTATGGAAGAATTGCTGAAACAAATACAGGATCATAAATCAGAGATCGAAGCTTTTACCGCAACTGATGAAAAAGCGGCGGAAGAATTTCGCATTAAATGGTTGGGAACAAAAGGGCTGGTGAAAACCATCATGGGTGAAATGAAAAATGTGCCGAATGAAAAGAAAAAAGAGTTTGGACAAATCCTAAATGAGTTCAAGCAATTCACGGAAGCCAAATACGAAGAATTAAGATCGTCAACTTCAAACCACAAACTTCAAACTTCAAACTTAGACCTGACTCTTCCTGGTGATTCAATTCCAGTTGGAACAAGTCATCCAATCAGTTTGATGACCAACCGTATCATTTCAATTTTTCAGCGACTTGGTTTTGCAGTTGCCGAAGGACCAGAGATCGAAGATGACTGGCACAACTTTACAGCATTGAATCTTCCCGAACATCACCCTGCCCGTGATATGCAGGATACTTTTTATGTGCAGCAAAATCCAGATTGGCTTTTAAGAACACATACAAGTAATATCCAGATACGTGAAATGCAGAAAGGTAAATTGCCGATCCGCATTATTTGTCCCGGTCGTGTATATCGAAATGAAACCGTAAGTGCAAGAAGTCATTGTTTCTTTCACCAGGTGGAAGGTTTATATATTGATGAAAATGTTTCTTTCGCCGATCTGAAACAAACGCTTTACTTTTTTGCAAAAGAAATGTATGGCAGTGATGTAAAGATCCGTTTTCGTCCTTCTTATTTTCCTTTTACCGAACCAAGTGCTGAGATGGATATTAGTTGCATGCTATGTAAAGGTGCCGGTTGTAATGTTTGTAAAAAGACAGGCTGGCTTGAGATACTTGGCAGCGGCATGGTGCACCCAAATGTTTTATCTAATTGCGGCATCGATCCAAATAAATACACCGGCTTTGCCTTCGGCATGGGCATTGAAAGGCCTGCATTATTGAAATACGGCATCAATGATATTCGCCTTTTCAGCGAAAACGATGTAAGGTTTTTGAAACAGTTTACCTCAGCTGTATAAGGTTTTCACTATTCGCTTACAAATGGCAGAATAATAGCTGCAACTATGGTGATCCATAAACCATAGCCAAAGTAGCCAATCAATTCACCTATACTTGTTTCTCCACTTGCCTGTATGTATAGCATCACTAACAAATAAACTACTCCTATTAGCGGCATCCAACGTACCATACCCACTGAGGAGCCTCCAAAGAATACTTGCAAAAGAGCTAATAATGCGCCGACAGGAATAAGCAGGGATAAAAACATGGCCTTCCCTCCTTTACTAATGCCCTCCACTTCTTTGTCTCCAAACATTACTTTTAAGCCACTATAACTAAGCGATCCACTTGACAAATAAGGAAGAAAAAATGCTGCGATCAATGCAATACATAAAATGATGGTGATACTCTTTTTACTCATACAGTTGTTTTTGGGTTCGACAATAAATCTAAGCTTCCTTTTGTTAAGAGACTAATGATCTTAATCAACTCCTGAAATAAAGATGGCAATCCATAACTTTATTCCTGAATTTATTTACATGAATCCCGGTTCTATCATTTGTATTTGTGGCGCAGGCACTATGGGCAGTGGTATTGCACAAGCAGCTGCTTCGTCAGGTTTTTACTCTATCCTTTATGAGTTAAATGATGCTGTACTTGATAAAGCAAAGGTTTCTATTGAAAAGAATTTACAATCACTTGTTGAAAAACGTAAGATCACCGGAAACGCAAAAGAGGAAACACTGAACAATCTTCGTTTCACCAATAACCTTCATGATTGCCTTGGCGATGTTATCATTGAAGCCATCATTGAAAAACCCGAAGCCAAGATCGCTTTATTCAATCAACTGGCAGAGATCAACCATAGCGAAACAGTATTTGCCAGCAATACTTCATCTCTTTCCATAACACAAATTGCCAAAGGAGTAAAGAATCCAGAACGGGTGATTGGCATGCATTTCTTTAATCCTGCTACAATCATGAAACTGGTGGAAGTGGTGAAAACAGCTCTTACAAATGAGCAAACAAC
The DNA here is from genome assembly GCA_963746915.1 of uncultured Bacteroidota bacterium. Taxonomy (GTDB): domain Bacteria; phylum Bacteroidota; class Bacteroidia; order Chitinophagales; family Chitinophagaceae; genus VBAS01. The sequence continues at coordinate 17,484 of CAVVDD010000009.1, forward strand.
CAATACCATAATTGAGCTTGCAAAGCAAATGAATAAAACACCGGTGATCTGTAAAGATTCACCCGGCTTTATCGTGAACCGTGTAGCAAGACCTTTTTATATTGAGTCATTACGATTGGTAGAGGACAAGTTAATTGAGCTTACAAAGATCGATTCACTTATGGAATCAACCGGTTTTAAAATGGGGCCTTTTAAACTCATGGATCTGATCGGCAATGATATTAATTATGCTGTAAGCTGTTCTGTTTATGAACAACTCGGAGACCCGGATAGATTAAGGCCTTCTGATATTCAAAAAGAAAAAGTTGAAACAGGACAATTGGGAAAGAAAACTGGAAAAGGATACTACGATTATTAATTTTATAATGCGGGTTTCGGATTTATGAGCTTATTTCCTAAATCTGAAATCTAAAACCTGCCTGTCGGCAGACAGGTCTGAAATCTAAAATTGAACAAGGTACTTGTAACAGGCGGCACTGGCTTTATCGGCGCTTACATCATCAAAGAACTTGTTGAAAAGGGTTATGCTGTTCGTGCAATCCGCCGCAGTAACAAGCTTCCTTTTTTTATTTCCCCGGATATTTTAAATAAAGTAGAGTGGGTAACCGGTGATGTATTAGATGTTATTGCACTAAATGAAGCATTGCAGGGCGTTGATGCCGTTATTCATTCTGCGGCAGTAGTTTCTTTTGATAAAAGAGAAAGAAAGCAGATGTATAATACAAATGTGGATGGAACGGCCAATGTTGTGAACCTCTCTCTTGAAAATGGAATAAAAAAACTTGTACATATCAGTTCTATTTCCGCTTTGGGAAGAACTGCAACTGGTGAAAAGGTGAATGAAGAAAAAAAATGGTTGAATAGCAAACTGAATTCTCATTATGGCATCAGTAAAAATAAAGCAGAAATGGAAGTATGGCGTGGTATGGGTGAAGGATTGGATGCCGTGATCATTAACCCGAGCACCGTGCTTGGTTTTGGGAACTGGCATGATAGCAGTTGTGCCATTTTTAAAAATACATACAAAGGTTTTCCATGGTATACGAAAGGGGTCAATGGATTTGTTGCCGTGGAAGATGTTGCAAAGATCGCTGTGCTATTAATGGAAAGCAATATCACCGAAGAACGTTTTATTATTAATCATGAAAATTGGGAGTTTAAAAAACTGTTCGATACGATAGCTGATGGCTTTGGACAAAAACATCCTAAATGGCAGGCCACGCCTTTTTTAAGCAGCATTGCCTGGCGAATGGAAAAAATAAAATCGTTTTTGAAAAATGCCAAACCATTACTTACAAAAGAAACAGCAAAGATCGCTTTAAGTAAAACATATTGGCAAAACGATAAAATACTTAAAGCATTGCCGGGGTTTTCCTTTATGGCATTAGAGTCCTGCATCGCAAAAGCCTGCAAAAACTACGCAGATGCAGTAAACAATATGCAACTAAAACCATAACTGCAGTATCTTTATTGAGCAATTGTTTATTCTATGAAAAAAATATTCCTGTTTACCCTTTTATGCTTCTCTTTTGTTTTGGGGTTTAGCCAATCAAATTTTACCGTCTCAGGAAAAGTGATCGATTCAGCATCTAAAGAGCCACTGGCTTTTGCTTCAGTCTTTTGTCAAAATACCACACAGGGCACTGCTACAAATAAAGAAGGATCATTTTATCTAAGCCTGAAAGAAGGTGGTTATGATCTTGTGATCACATATACGGGTTACCGATCAAGAATGATCCGCATTAGTCCAGAAATGAAAACTAATAATATGGAAATCGAAATGGTAAAAGAGGAAAAAAGTATTGAAGAAGTGGTGATACGAAGCAGTAACGAGGTAAAAGACGGCTGGACAAAATATGGTAAATTCTTTCTTGAGAATTTCATCGGCACTACTCCTTTCTCTTCACAATGTTTCCTGGTGAATCCTGAAGTATTAAAGTTTTATTATTTCAGAAAATCCGAAAAATTAAAAGTGCTGGCGGACTCACCATTGATCATTTTTAATAATGCCCTGGGTTATAATCTTCGATATAATCTCGACTCATTTCTTTTTATGTACAAAACAGATGTATGCAGCTACACGGGTTTGAGCTTTTATGAAGAACGGACTTCAAGCGAAGACAGCATAAAGTATTGGACAAAGAACAGGCAAAAAGCATATTTCGGCAGCAGGCTGCATTTTATGCATAGTTATTATGATAGCACTTTAACCCAAAGTGGTTTTATAATTGACATGCTTGATGATACGGATGATAAAAAATTCAATAAGATAACGGAACCGTATGACACAACATGGTACACACCGGCAGATAGTGTAAACGAGATCGATATTTATTTTCCAAATAGGATCAGCATCACTTATACAAAGAGAACTCCTGAGAATGAATATTTGAAGAAATATAAATTACCGATGAATATCGGCGTACAGATATCTTATGTCGATATTCTTGATCTCATAACCATAAAGCAAAACGGTTATTATTACGATCAAAAAGATTGGATAAATTTTGGTTACTGGAGCTGGAAAAATATTGCCGACCAGGTGCCGAATGATTATACTCCTCCTGAATAAAAAGCCCATCCCGATCCCGCCGATTGCGGGACCATCAACACACAAACCAAACTTTTTGAAAATAGTTGTTGAATAGTTCGTTTCGATTATTCGGCTTTGTGTGTATGCTAAGTCTTCCGCCAAGGCGGAGAGATTTAGAGGGGCGTCTTCCCCATTACCTTTTCCCAAAGCTGTGGTATGCGTTTTATCCAAATAAGCTCTTTCATTTTTTCTCTTGCATCTTCGGCTGGAGAGCCAAAATAAACTTTACCGCCACCAAGTGAAGAAGGGACACCACTTTGCGCATATACTGTGGTGCCTTTACCAATTGTAAGCGTCTTGCTAACTCCCACTTGTCCCCAAAGAATTACATTGTCCTCAATTTTTGTAGCGCCGGCAATACCAACCTGCCCTGCAAACAAGCAATTTTTACCAACCTCTGTATCATGACCGATATGTACAAGGTTATCGATCTTCGTTCCCGCACCGATCACCGTATCGCCGCTTACTCCACGATCAATGGTGCAATTAGCACCGATCTCAACAAAATCTTCAAGCACAACTCTGCCACAGCTGTTCATTTTTTTATAATGAATATCCCGGTTGGTTCTTTTGTTATAATAAAATGCATCACTACCAATAACAGTACCTGCCTGTATAATAACATTATTACCGATCACGCAATGATCCAAAATGGTAACATTGGGATGAATAATGCAATCATTGCCAATAATTACATGATTGCCGATAAAAGCATTCGGCATAATAACAGTGTTTTGCCCGATTAAAGCAGAATCGCTGATATTTTTCAATGAAGGAGTAAAAGGACGAAAATGATCTACCAGTTTTAAGTATGCCTCGAATGGATCGTTAACAATTAACAATGTTTTCCCTTCAGGATATTCTGTTCTCTTATTAATAATTATGATCGTGGCAGCAGAATTAATACAGGTATCGTAGTATTTCGGATGATCTACAAAAACAATATCACCTTTTTCCACTTTATGAATTTCATTGATCCCTGTTGCAGATGCTTCCATGTTTCCAGCGATCTCTGCTCCTATGAAATCAGCGATCCATTTTACCAGAACTGGTTTATCCAATTGCATAATGTTTGAATTTGTTCAAAGGTAAACAGCTTTGCAATGCACAGCATGATCGATAATTATCAAATGAATCCATGCTTTAACTTTTTAAAATATTGGTGAAGTGATTTTATAAATGCAGATGATGAAGAAAAAAAGAGAAGGTGATGTGTTTAATTTCATTTTATACTTCATTTATTCATTATTTGTTCTATTATCCACAAGTAAAATTGAAATGTTAATAAAATTTCTTCAAAAATTTTTTTAGTTAGAAAAAAATGTTATTAATATTGTGAAGGGAAATTTATTTCCCGGTACTTACTAACCCATCCACATATTTCTCCCCCGAATCTTCGGGGGAGATGTTTTTTATAGAACGGCTGATCATCACAAATGAACGATTCTATTGAAAGAGCACTACTGGGTAACCGCTTTATTACCTCCTCATCGCTCAACTTTTTCCAATATCTTTACTTCACTCAAAAAAAATTTACATGCTGAAATCGATGACCGGCTTTGGAAGATCTGAAAGATCTGTTGGTGGCAAAACATTTCTTGTTGATATAAAATCTCTCAATGGCAAACAGTTTGAACTGCAACTAAAGCTTCCTGCTTTTTTAAAACCATTCGAATTTGATATTCGCCGCATTCTTTCTTCCCAACTTGGCCGTGGCAGCGTAGATTGTACTATCAGTTTAAAAGAAACAGGCAATGCAAAACCAGTTTCCATTAATATTGAACTGGCAAAAGCCTATTATCAGCCGCTGGCGGATCTGTCAAAGGAATTAAATCTCGATCCGTCTAATATATTAAGTACCCTGGTAAAGTTACCCGAGGTTATAACACCCACCGGTGAAACCCTGACTGATGAAGAATGGAAAGCGTTTCAAAAAGTGATCCTCTTAGCTATTGATGATCTGAACATTCATCGTGATGATGAAGGGAAAATCTCTTGAGAAAGACCTGTTGCACCGTGTTCATAATATACTTGCACAATTAGAAGAGGTACAAAAGCTCGAACCGAATCGCAAACAGATCATCCGGGATGATATAACCAAGCTGATGGAAGAATTTGCAGGCAAAGAAAACTATGATAAGAACAGGCTTGAACAGGAACTTATCTATTACATTGAAAAGATCGATATAAGTGAAGAAATGGTTCGTTTGAGAAATCATTGTGATTACTTCAAAGTAGTGCTTGCCGAAGCAGAAGAATCAAAAGGAAAGAAGCTGTCCTTTATCTTGCAGGAAATAGGCAGGGAAATAAATACTACCGGCGCCAAGGCTTACGATTCATCTATTCAAAAATGCGTGGTGATGATGAAAGATGAACTGGAAAAAGCAAAAGAGCAAATATTAAATGTTCTGTAGTTAGTTTTGTAAGATGAAAGGGCTTTTGAAAATATTCAATATTCTAATCTTCGATGTTCACCATTCAATTTAAGGGATTCTTCATCGTACTCCTGTGCTTCATTTATTCTTACTTCCTGTACTACCGTTGATCTTTATGAAAAGACTGTTTCATTACCAGATCACGAATGGAAAAGCACGAACAAACCTGAATTCAATTTTACCATCACTGATACAACTACCCTTTACCAGGTTTTCTTTGTAATCAGACATACGGAGAAATATAACTACAATAATATCTGGATAAATCTTTATTCCCAACCACCCGGGGATACTTTACATAAAGCACCTTATGAATTGCAACTGGCTACCAATGAAAAGGGCTGGCTTGGAACCGGAATGGATGATATTTATGAACAAGGATCAAATTGGCTCCTTAACAGGAAAAATACCGTTGAAAGCTGGTCAAGTACAAATTGGTTCTTGAAAATATTATGCGGGAAGACCCACTAAAAGAAGTGTTGAATGTCGGCGTCAGGATTGAAAAAGTTAAATAACTTTCCTTATGCCAAGGTCAGCAGGAAAAAGATTCAGATTTATCACCGTTGTTTATTGGTTATTGCTTTTATATATAGTCGCCGCTTTGGTATGGTGGTTTGTTTCGCTGGAAAAACAGAATCAAAATTTAACCGATCTCCGTTTGAGTGAGCTTAACTCCCAAAAAGCAACACTTGATCCCAAAAAATTCTCAGAAGAAAATTTCAAAATTGAGGACGATTCAAAAAGGAATACAGAGAAATATATTGCTGAGGGTGTTACTTTTCTCATCTTAATATTCGTGGGCGCCTTTTTTGTTTATCGTTCTGTTCGCAAGCAATTCAGAGTGCAACTGCAACAACAGAATTTTATGATGGCCATAACTCATGAATTAAAAACACCTATTTCAGTTGCCATGCTTAATCTTGAAACATTGCAGAAATACCAGCTTGATGCAGAGAAGCAAAAAAAACTGATACGGATGACCCTGCAGGAAACATCAAGGCTTGATACATTGATAAACAATATTCTTGTTTCCTCACAGTTGGAAGGCGGCGGTTATGCTTTTTCAAAAGAAGAACTCGACTTCTCCTCTTTGTTTAAAGATTGTATAAGAGTTGCTAAAACCCGTTATCCTGAAAGAAATTTTATTGAAAATATAGAACCCGAAATTGAAATAGCCGGTGATCCGCTTTTACTCCAGCTATTGATCAGTAATCTTATTGAGAATGCGGTTAAATACTCTCCAAAAGAAAAGCCGATCATTTGCAAGCTGAATAGATCTGGCAAGGATGTACTGATGAATATAATTGATGAAGGCATTGGGATCGCAGATTCAGAAAAAACAAAAATATTTGAGAAATTTTACCGGACCGGAAATGAATCTACCCGAAAAACTCAAGGCACTGGATTGGGGCTTTATCTTTGCAGCAAGATCGCCGGGGATCATAATGCCGACATTTCGGTGACAAACAATATACCTTCCGGCACTAATTTCGCCATCCATTTTCATATATAGTCATGAGTAAGGAAAATACAAAGGCGTCAATATTATTGGTAGAAGATGAAGAAAATCTTCATGATGCCTTGAAATTAAATCTTGAATTAGAAGGATACGAAGTTTCTTCGGCATATGATGGGAGCAATGCCATAAAAGCCGTGCAGGCAGAATATTTCGACCTTATCATTCTTGATATCATGCTTCCTGAAATGGATGGGATAAATGTTACTGAAACCATCCGACTGGCAAACAATGAAGTGCCAATTCTAATTCTCAGCGCTAAGAACAGCAGCGCTGACAAAGTGCTTGGGCTTAAAAAAGGTGCCGATGATTATATGACCAAGCCATTTAACCTGGAAGAATTGTTATTGAGAGTACAGAAGCTTATCGAAAAAAATAAAAAAATACTGGATAAAGAAACCATTGGCAATACATATGCATTCGGGAATAATAATATTGACTTCAAAGCACAGGAAGCAATGACGTCCCGCGGCGAAAAGATCCAGCTAAGTAAGAAAGAAGGAATGCTTTTGAAATTACTTATTGAAAATAAAAATGAAGTAGTACCGAGAGAAAAGATCTTACAGGTTGTTTGGGGTTATAATGTTTATCCAACAACAAGAACGATCGATAATTTCATTCTCAACTTCCGGAAATATTTTGAAGAAGACAGCCGCAACCCAAAATATTTTCATTCTGTTCGTGGTGTCGGTTATAAATATTCAGAATAAGTATTATTACAAGTCGCCTAATTGAGGTCTCATCACAATATCTTCAACACAGGCAGCGGGTGAAAGCTGTGATGCAGCAAAAATCATTTTAGCTATATCCTCTGCTTCCATTATACGTTTGGAAGAATTATCATAATCACCCCAGGAATCAGTGAGTACAGCGCCGGGATGAATAGCAGTAACTTTTATATTGTGTGGTTTCATTTCTTCCCGCAGGTTTTTACTAAACCCATGCATTGCATATTTGCTGATACTGTATGCTCCGCCATTATGATATGCGTGAAGTGATGCAATGGAACACATATTGAAAATATGACCTGATCTGCGTTCCATCATTTTAGGCAAAAGAGTTCTTGTTAAATGATAGGCACTGTAAAGATTGATGGCAAGCTGGTTTTCTAACAATCCTTCCGGTTCGTTGTGAACACTGCCCGGTTCAAATAAACCTGCATTATTAATGATAATATCAGGAACAGCATATTTCAAACACCAGTTTCCCAGATCCTTTGCCTGTTGTTTATCGGATAGATCAAAGGCTTTTGCTTTTATTGAAACAGAAGGATACTTAGTTTGCAATTCTTCCATTGCTTTATATAAAGCCACTTCATTTCGACTGCTTAAAAAAAGACTTTTGCCATTTGCAGCAAAAATTTCCGCTATTGCTTTTCCAATTCCTCTTGATGCGCCTGTGATAAGTACATTCATACCCCCATCCCCTAAAGGGGTGTTTGGAATATTCTTTACTTTCTCAGACATGATTTATTTTTGGTATTTATATTGCAAATTACTTAACTAATCTTCAAACATGATACACAAAAATCCCCCTTTAGGGGATAGGGGTAAATACAAACACCTTTTTTTCGATCTTGACCATACTCTTTGGGATTTTGAAGCAAATGCAAGAGTAACACTGCTTGAACTTTACAATACATTAGCCCTGGAACAAAGAGGCATCCATGATTTTGATCTTTTTCATAAAAACTACCTGGCACATAATGAAAAGCTTTGGGAGCGATATAGAAATGGTTTTATAAAACAGGATGAATTAAGAATAAAAAGAATGAGGCTGGCTTTGCTTGATTTTAAAATTGCGGACGAGGCATTGGCAAAAAATATGAGTGACCAGTTTCTTGATCTTTTACCTACACGAACTATTCTTTTTCCTTATTCAATTGAAATATTGGATTATTTAACCAATAAAAACTATGCGCTTCATTTGATCACAAATGGTTTTGAAAAAACACAACACAGTAAATTGAAATATTCGGGGCTGGGTAAATATTTTAAAGAAGTTATTACCTCGGAAGGAAGCAGCAGCCTTAAACCCAATAAAGAAATTTTTGATTATGCATTTGAAAAGACAGGAGCCAACCCTGCTGAAAGCATAATGTTGGGTGATAGCATTGAAGTTGATATTGTTGGTGCTATGAATGCTGGTATTGACCAGGTGTTTATTAATCACTTAAACATCCCGATCATTATTAAACCAACTTATACTGTTGTAAGATCGTTGAAAGAATTGGAAGAGTATTTTTTGAAATTACATGCTTACCATGCAATCGCCATACACACTACGTCACCCCGCCTTTAGCTATATCATCGATCTTTACTTGCACTTTTGCAGCTAACGGCAACAAAAGATCAACCCTTGAACCGAATTTGATAAAACCCATTTCTTCGGTTTGTTTTACTTGCTGACCCGGCTGCAAATAGTTTACAATTCGTTTTGCCAATGCCCCGGCAATTTGTTTAATAAGCAATTCCTTTCCGTTTGATTTATAAACCACGGTATGGCTTTCATTTTCTGTAGACGATTTTGGATGCCATGCAACCAGGTATTTTCCTTTGTGGTATTGACTGTACATAACATCGCCGCTTACGGGGTTACGGTTTACATGCACATTCAACGGGCTCATAAAAATGGAAACCTGTATACGACGATCGGCAAAATATTCATCTGCCTGCACCTCTTCAATTGCTACCACTTTACCATCAGCAGGAGCAACAATAGCATTTTCCTGTACTGTTAAGTTTCTTTTAGGAATGCGAAAAAATGAAATAAGAAAGATCAGTAAGCCGAGTGTGCCAATAAAAATGACCCAACTTAAGGCAGGTGAAGAATAGCTGATAAAATAAAATGAAAGAATATTAATTGCTCCAAATAAAATGGTTGCCCACGCAATGCTCTTATAGCCTTCCTTGTGAATTGTCATGGCGCAAATATATGAAAATGAAAAGTGGTGAGTCGTGAACAGTGAATGTGAGTATTACTTCATAAACAAAAAAACATATAACCAAACAGCAGGTATTGCGAGCAAGCATAGAATCAAACCGTCTAAAAAACCACCATGACCGGGCATGATGTTGCCACTGTCTTTTACACCAGCCATTCGTTTTAGTTTGGATTCGAGAAGATCGCCAAAAGTGCCGGCGATGGAAGCAATTGCGGCGATAATTGATCTATTTTCTGAATATTGAAATCAAATTGCCATGCAATAACACCCATGACAAATATTGCCAAGAATTATTCCTCCAAAAGTTCCTTCCCATGTTTTTTTTGGAGAAATTTTTGAAAGTGGCGTTTTACCAATTAATGAGCCGACGATATAGGCCATCGTATCATTTATCCAAATTGAAAAAATGATTGAACAGGGAATTAATTTATCATATATAATTTCATTTGTATTGTTGATTGTATAAATTCTCAATTCAGTCCCAGATCAATCATCAGTAATATTGGTATTGAAATATAAATTAGGCCTAACAAAATATATTTTAAATACTTTTTATCATAAATCTTCTTTATCAATTTTACATACTCCCACCAGCAACCAAAATGTATAATTGAAAACAAAATCAAAAAACTCCACTGATTCCATAATAAACCTGTCAGCATCACTGCCGCAAAGATTATTGCTGTCAGCGTTCTTGTTTGAAATGTTTTCCAGTTAAACGCCATGAAAGCAGATGAGTTTAAAAATGATTGATTTATGCAAAAGGGTTTGAGTCATCAATATTATCTCTTGCATAGACAGCCTGATAACTATTGGTTGATCTTTTCTTCATCAGTATCACAATGCCAATTATCAATGCCAGGCTTATGGCTGCTAATATTGATTTATTACCAAATGAAACAGCAATGCTGTCTTCCTCAGCCAATGCGGGGTTAAACCAGATCATCACAACTGCAAAAGCATCATATACGAAATGCGCAATAATTGCCGGCCAAAGGCTGCCACTATACCAATAGAGCAAGCCCAATAGTATTCCGAGAATGAATCGCGGAATAAATCCATAAAATTGTAAATGAATGGCCGAAAAAATAAATGCTGTAACAAGAATACCAGCCCATGGGTTTTTAAAAAGCTTGATAAACAATCTTTGTAACACACCACGGAAAAATAGTTCTTCACCTATCCCGGCAAATACAGCAACTAAAACGAGATTAAGGAAAAGATCCTGCACAGTATTCCTTTTTAGCATAAACCCGATCTGTTTTGCTGTAGATTCTTCACTTGCCTTCATCCATTTCCCGATACTTGTTGTTTCTGGTATTAAGTCGCGATTAAATATTCCGGTCCAATCAACAAAAGGGAGAGCCACCAGCAAAACGATTATACCTAAAATATAATATATGGGTTTTGCAGATGTTAAACCCAGGTACTGTGTTGGCTTTGGATCACAGAATCGGGCAAAAAGAAATACAGGAATAATGTACAATGCAAAAAATTGAATGACCAGCATTCCTCGCAAAAAAGTAAGTAAAGATGGATTCGAATAATCCCATTTATCAGGGTCGCTTAAAGTAATAAGATCAATGCCAGATGTCTTTGCAAGAACAAATGTGCCAATAAATCCAAAGATCATAAAACAACCGATCGCCATTCCTCCAAATATGAGTAGCTGCAACATCGGGTGCACTTTTTTAAAATAAGCCATAATTAGAAACTCCGCTTTTTGAGTTGTAAATTTGCCGTTTCTCTCCGAATGGAGGGCAGACAAAAGTAACCACCAATTAATAATTATTAATTAATAATTATTAATTCTGTTAAATACGAAAATGATCAAGATAGGCAACATACAATTACCTGATTTCCCTTTACTTCTTGCTCCGATGGAGGATGTAAGCGATCCGCCATTTCGTGCCGTGTGTAAGGATAATGGCGCTGATCTTATGTTCAGCGAATTCATTTCAAGCGAAGGTTTGATACGTGATGCGATGAAGAGTAAAATGAAACTTGATTTTAGTGAAGAAGAACGTCCATTCGGTATCCAGATCTTTGGTGGTGATGAGGAAGCAATGGCTTTAAGCGCAAAGATCTGTGAAGCAGTAAATCCTGACCTGGTTGATATAAATTTTGGATGTCCCGTAAAAAAAGTGGTAAGCAAAGGGGCTGGCGCCGGTGTATTGAGAGATGTTGACCTGATGGTTAGATTGACTGAAGCTGTTGTGAGATCAACTTCGCTGCCTGTTACAATTAAAACAAGATTGGGTTGGGATGATAACTCTAGAAACATTGAAGAGGTAGCTGAACGGCTGCAGGATGTTGGTATAAAAGCTATTTCCATTCATGGAAGAACGAGAGCACAACTTTATAAAGGCGAAGCTGACTGGACATTGATCGGTAAGGTGAAAGAAAATCCACGTATTCAAATTCCTATTTTTGGAAATGGCGATATTGATTCTCCTGAAAAAGCATTGGAATATAAAAATCGTTATGGAGTAGATGGCATTATGATCGGACGTGCCGCTATCGGCTATCCGTGGATCTTTAACGAGATAAAACATTTTTTCAAAACCGGCGAACAACTGCCGGCGCCAACTATTCAACAAAGAATAGAGGTGATCCGGAAACATTTATATCGTTCTATAGAATGGAAAAACCCGGTTGTTGGTATAAATGAAATGCGCCGTCACTATGCAAACTATTTAAAAGGAATGCCCAACATAAAAGAATACCGGAATAAATTAGTTACACTCAGGATGGTTGAAGAGATCGATGAAGTGCTGAATGAAATAATAAATAACTACGCAGGTTATGAATTTGAAAAAACAGTGATCGAATTGCCGAATTATCATGAGAAATGTTCTGCTTAGGATTCATGCTGCTTTGAGATCCCGGCTTTTGAACAAACCCCATATTGAAACCACCGTCCAGATCGCTTCAAGTATAACAAACGGCATGAAATCGATTAAGCACTGCAGCGTAACAACTTAATGCACCACCGATCACATTTAGTATAAAAAAGAATTTCCCATTTTCAGGAACCCATTTCATCGTATTCAAAAAATAGGCAAGCAAAACAAGTCCTACACCGATCGTACCGATCCAATCATTATAGCTCATACAATAAATATTGAGTGAAGAATTTATTTTTTGATGGCATCCGTTACTTCTTTGCCGGTGGGGGAAATTGATGGATCAAAGTAATTAACCAGCACTCCTTCTTCATTAATTAAATACTTTGAAAAATTCCAGCTTGGCTTCTTGTTTGTCCATCCATTTTTATTTTTATCTGTCAGCCATTGAAAGATCGGATTCTGTTCTGGACCGGGAATAACTGAACTTTTCTTTGCCAATGGAAATGTAACACCATAATTCAACCTGCAAAATTTTTCTATATCCTCATCGGTTCCTTTTTCCTGTTCTTTAAAATCATTGGCGGGAAAACCAATGACCACCAGCTTGTCTTTATTTTCTTCATACAACTTTTGTAAGGCATCGTATTGATCGGTATAACCACAATCTGATGCTGTATTAACAAGCAATAATTTTTTCCCTTTATAGTTTGACAATGGAATTGAGTCACCACTATTCAATGCAATTGACAGGTTATATAAAGATTGAGGCGGCTGCGTTGGTGATCCATTAGAAAATACTTTATTTCTTCTGCCAGTTACCCGACCTAACCAGGTAAAAGCGGGATAAACTGCTTTTAAAACTCTTTGTCTTATCGTCATATCTTTTACATTTCGTGTTTCGATCGCAACATAACCGCTGAATGCAATTAAAAATAATAGCAAAGCTATGAACAGCTTTTTAAGAAACCTTAGTAATTTATTACCCTTCTTCATTTGCTGAATAGGATTAACGAACGTACAAGAGTGCGACCCTTCCACTTCGACAAGCTCAGTGTCTGGGTAAACTGCGACGCTATTGTCCAATAAAGAACTGAATGATGAACGGAGCGTCGCAACATAAGTTTAATAGTAGTACAATTGCCTGGAACCAAAAACAAAAAACTATAAACCACAAACTATCTTATCACCCATTTAAACAATTTCAATTTCCCTTTAAATGGAGGATACTTAATTGAAGGATCAAACCAGGTGGGTGTTTTCATCACCGCTTTTTTGTGACTAAATGTTTCGAATGAATATTTGCCGTGATAATTTCCAGTGCCGCTGAAACCACGACCGCCAAATGGCAAATGATGATTGGTGAGATGCCAGCTTGCATTGTTCACGCATCCGCCGCCGAAGGCAACGCTATTAAGCCATTCATTTTCCTTTTCGCTGCTTGATGTAAAAACATAAAATGCCAAAGGGTTCGGATGCTGATCGATTATTTTTAATGCTTCTTCTTTTGTTTTAAATGAAATGAGTGGAAGCACAGGACCAAATATCTCATCCTTCATCACTGCATCATTTATATTTACATTCATCAAGTAAAGTTGGCTCAATAAATAATTGTTGTTTATCTAGTTCGTCCTCCGAAAATGATTTTTCCATTTGATAAATAACCAGCAATTCGGTTAAATTGTTTTTCATTGATGATCTTACTGTAATTATAACTTTGCTCCGGTTTATCAGTGAAAAAATCTTTTATCGACTTCTGTTATTGCTGAAATAAATTTCTCTTTTACTGATTCATGTACGAGCACATAATCAGGAGCCACACACATTTGCCCGGCATTGGAAAACTTGGTCATCGCTATTCGACGTGCAGCAACTTTTATATTTGCATCACTTTCTACAACGCAGGGACTTTTACCACCCAACTCCAACGTAACCGGTACCAATTTTTCTGCAGCCATCTTATAAATTATTTTACCAACTACGGTGCTGCCTGTGTAAAACACATGATCAAATACAAAATTGTTCATCATTTCCGGAACTACGGAAGCTCCATCGCCTTGCACATATAAAACATACTCGGGTGGAAAAACTTCTTCAATGATCTTTTTCATCACTCCATCCGTTGCTAATGCAAATTCACTTGGTTTAAGTACAACACAATTACCGGCAGCAATGGCGCCAACTAATGGGTTTATTAAAAGTTGGAATGGATAATTCCACGGTCCAATGATCAATACAACACCAAGCGGTTCTTTTAAAACTTTACTGCTCGAAGGAAGATTCAACAAATTGGTTTCAACATTTTCCGGTTGCATCCAGAGATGAAGGTTCTTTATTGTCGCATTTAATTCACTTATCACAAACCCGGTCTCTGTTACCCAGGTTTCTTCCGGGCTTTTTTTCAGATCGGCATACAAAGCATCATAGAGATCCTGCTCATGTTGTAATATTGACGCCTTTAATTTTTTTAATTGTTCTTTTCTGAAGCTGTAGCCTTTAGTAATACCGGAATTAAAATATTCACGCAGGTGCTGTAAAGAAGATAAGAGCATATAATTAGTTATAAACCGTAATTTACAATCATTCCTTAATTTACTGCTATGAAAGGATCCAAAATAAGATGGGGTATACTCGGATGCGGACGCATTGCCAGAAAATTTGCAGCAGATCTTCGTTTGGTAGAAGATGCGGAATTAACAGCTATTGCAAGTCGTAATAAAGAAACACTGGAACAATTTGCAAAAGATTTTCCTTGCAAACATCTTCATAATAGTTACGAAGCTCTGGCAGCGAATGATGAAGTAGATGTAATTTATGTTGCCACTCCTCATTCTCATCATTATGAGCATACGATGCTTTGCTTAAACCATAATAAAGCGGTTCTGTGTGAAAAAGCATTTGCTATCAACAGCAGGCAGGCAATTGAAATGATCAAAACGGCTAAAGAGAGAAAGGTTTTTTTAATGGAAGCTCTTTGGACAAAATTTTTACCGCATTATAAAAAATTGCAGGAGCTGCTGCAACAAAAAACACTGGGCGATATTAAAAGTGTACTTGTAAATTTTGGCTTTAAAACCACAGCAAGTCATCCGCAGCGATTGTTTGATCCATCGCTTGGCGGAGGCTCATTACTTGATATTGGCATTTACAATGTTTTTATAACGCTTTCTATCTTAGGCAAACCAGATGCAATTGAAGCAACTATGATACCCTCGTCAACAGGTGTTGATGAACAGATCGCTGTTTTATTTAAATATGATAATGGAGCAATGGCACAAT
The DNA here is from genome assembly GCA_963746915.1 of uncultured Bacteroidota bacterium. GTDB lineage: Bacteria > Bacteroidota > Bacteroidia > Chitinophagales > Chitinophagaceae > VBAS01. The sequence goes on from CAVVDD010000009.1 coordinate 33,097, forward strand.
TGTTTTCTTCATTTGCTACCAACCTGCCTATACAAGCAGAAATAAACGGGACTGAAGGGTGCATTACACTTACGACCAGGTTTTATGAGCCATCAACAATAATTCAATTATCAAAAAAAATACCTTACGAAAGAGAAGTTATTGCTGTTGAAAAAGAAGCCGGCTTTGGTTATCACTATGAAGCAAGACATGTAAATGAATGTTTGAAAAAAGGGTTAATTGAAAGCCCGGTGATGACACATGCTGATACATTATTGCTTATGGAAATCCTGGACAGGATAAGAAAGAAAGCAAGAATCGAGTACCCCGCAGATCAATAATAATTTATCTTACAACCGGTGTTTTTCTAAATTTATTATTCCCATCTAAGATAATATGACTGATGAATATTATATGACCCAGGCATTGAAGGAAGCAAAAAAAGCTTTTGATGAAGATGAAGTGCCAATTGGCGCTGTTGTTGTATTGAACGGAAAGATCATTGCCCGTGGCAGTAATATGACCGAAAAATTAAATGACCCCACCGCTCATGCAGAAATGATCGCCCTGACATCTGCTTTTAATTTACTTGGGAGTAAATATTTACCGGAAGCGACTTTATATGTAACGGTAGAGCCCTGTTTAATGTGTGCCGGGGCAATGTATTGGAGTAAGATCGGTAAAATAGTGTGGGGTGCTGATGATGAAAAGAATGGACATAAAAGAGTAACCGGAACCAACTGGCCTTTTCATCAAAAATCAGAGATCGTTTATGGTGTGCTGAAAGAAGAGTGCGGGCAATTAATGAAAGATTTTTTTAAAAATAAAAGATAATGGCAAAAGCAACTTCAAAGAAAACCGTGATCACTCATCCCGAGTCACGAAGAGAAACGAAGATCGACTCTTCCATCTATGAACCTTTTAAAGCAGCTATTTTGCAAAGCTTAAAAGGAAGTAAAGGAAAAACTTTTAGTGAGTTGACCGAAGATGTTGTAAAAAAAATCAAAAAGAAATCTACTCCTTTTAAAGGTTCAATTCCATGGTACACTATTTCTATCCTTCGTGATCTTGAAACAAGAGGGATAGTAGAAAATTTTGTTGAGAAAGGAAAAAAATTTAACCGGCTTAAAAAATGATCAAAGCGGTTTTATCTTGATATTCTTAAACCAAACGCCGCCGCCATGATCCTGCAAAGCAATATGCCCGGTTTTTGACATACCATAAGTTTTTACATCCTTCCATTTGCTTTTTGCTTTTGTTTGCTCCCATTCAGGTGTCCATAACTGGTAATCCACCACCTTAGTTCCATTGAGCCAATGTTCAACATGGCCTTTATTGACGACGATCTTTGTATGATTAAATTCACCAACTGGTTTTACAACTTTTGCAGTTGGTGGGTTCATGTCGTAATTCGCCCCTGATAGCTGAACATCTTTTATTTTTTCAGGATAGCCATCATCATCTATTAACTGATATTCCGGGCCTGATTCGTAGCTAGCACCATTTTCTTCGGTCGCCATATAAATGATACCACTATTTTCTTTAGGAGCTATTTTCCAGTCGATCTGCAATTCAAAATTTTCATACTTATCATTTGTGATCAGGTCAGCTCTCTTTGTTACTCCTTCAACTTTGCAATACAACTCACCATTCTTTACATCCCAATCATCCACTTTTTGGTTTTGGTAAATGCGCCAGCCATTCATAGTCGTGCCGTCAAACAATAATTTCCATCCTTCTTTCTTTTCTTGTTTTGAAAGTGTATTGTCCTTTTGCTTATTGTTTGTCATAAATGACATCGTTGCAAAAACTATGCAAACAAATAATAACGTTTTTCTCATTGTGTGATTTTTTATGCTAATAATTTTAAATTAACCGGATCCCATTTTATAGCTTTTCCCTGGAAATAACTATCGTTACAAAGTAATGCAGGCGCCGCAGCCCGATAACCAAATAATGCATCTTCAACAGCAGGTTTTCCTTCTCTTATTGAACGCATCCAGTTATAATGATGATCATAATGTGCTCCTTTATATCCCTCCTGCACTTTAAAAACTGTTGCTTCAGGATCTTTTATTTTTTTGCGATCATAATCCGGCGCATATTGTTTTGCTTTCAATACCTGTGCATAATTATCCGGTGGATAAGAAAAATTCTTTGTCAATGTAACCTGTTCCCATTCCACAGTCATTGAACCTTCATTGCCAACCATTCTGAAATAAGAGCCATTTGGATTGCTATCAACAAAATTTACCCGCAATGATAAATTAAATGCAGGATGTTTTTCAGTTTGCGGGTAATCAAACATGCCCAAGCATTATATCCGGTACATCACGGCCATCTTTCCAATAACGAAGCCCCCCAGTTGACATAATTCTTGTCGGTCCCATTGAGCTAATAATATAATGCAAACTGGAGATCAAATGAACGAACAGGTCACCGCATACACCGGTTCCATAATCTTTGAAACAACGCCAGCGGAAAAATCGTTTCGGATCATAAGGGACCTGTGGTTTATCTTTTAAAAACTTTTTCCAGTCAACATTTTTTTCTGATGCATCCTCCGGCAAATTATATTGCCAGGCACCGCCGGGAGTATTACGGGCCCAGAATCCTTCTACATAATTTAATTGCCCGATTGCTCCTGCCTCAAACAGCTCTTTTGCTTTTTCATTCCCTACAGAACTCAAGCCCTGGCTCCCTACCTGCAATACTTTACCACTTTTCTTTTGTGCATCAACCACAGCTTGTCCTTCGGTTATCTGCTGCACCATTGGTTTTTCGCAGTAAACATGTTTGCCACTATTGAGTGCATCCACTGCAATTTCTTTATGCCAATGATCAGGAGTGCCAATTATGACGGCATCAATATCTTTTCTCAGCAGTATTTCTTTATGATCTCTTGTAGTAAAAATATCAGTCCCAAAATTCTTTTTGGCCTCCTCTAATCTTGGATCAAAAAGATCGCAGGCTGCAACGATCTTCACTCCCGGAACTGTTTTTGCCGTTTGTGCATCACCTGTCCCCATACCTCCGGCACCGATCAAAGCAACATTAATATTATCATTCGGGGTATAATATTCCTTCAGCTTTATTTCTTCTTTCCTTTCGTTACCAGTAGCCTTAATGATCCGGGGAACTGAAGCCGCAATAGCTGTACCAGCAATTCCCTTAATAAACTTTCGACGTGAATCGTTTCCAGAATTGTCCATATAGTTAAATTAATAGCGAAGAAAGTTACATTAAAAATCAAAAGACCTTAAAATTTTATTCCATATCTCGAAAAACCAATTTGTTTGGCATCAATCTTTCATTTGTACATTTGTTATCCCATTAAATCTGAAATAGAATATCTAAAATCTAAAATTTTTTTTCTATGGCATTTACATTAGCTCCGCTTCCATATGCACATGATGCATTGGAACCACATATTGACACAACGACCATGCAGATACATCATGGTAAACATCACCAGGCTTATGTTGACAACCTGAATAAGGCAATTGCTGGTACAGAACATGAAAATAAAAGCTTAGAGGATTTGGTAAAGAATGCAGGCAAAATTTCCCCTGCTGTTCGTAATAATGGCGGTGGTCATTGGAATCATACTTTCTTTTGGGAAAGCCTGGATGAAAATGCAGGCGGTCCGCCATCAGGTGATCTTGCAAAATCCATTCATGATGCATTTGGAACATTTGAAGCATTTAAAGAAAAATTTGCCAATGCTGGTATGACAAGATTTGGCAGCGGTTGGGCATGGCTTATTGTAAAAGATGGCAAGCTTGAAATTACTTCTACTCCCAACCAGGATAATCCTCTTATGGATGTTGCCGATGTAAAAGGAACACCGATCCTTGGCGTAGATGTATGGGAACATGCTTATTACTTAAAATATCAAAATCGCAGGGCTGATTACTTGGCTGCTTTCTGGAATGTAGTTGATTGGAAAAAAGTAGCTGAAAGATATGAGGTAGCAATGCCAAAGGCGAAAGCTTAACATTGTACCAATCTTATTTAACCGCGGAAATGCAGAATAATACATTCTCGTCTCTGCGGTTTTTTATTTTAAATTTGAAAGATGTACGACCTTATCCTTAAAAATATTTCCCGCTTTATTACTCTTACTCCTGAAGAAGAACAATATTTTACTTCTTTACTCAAAGTCAAAAAGTTGAAGAAGAAACAGTACCTATTGCAGGAAGGTGAAATAAACCGCTATGATTATTTTGTAAACAAAGGTTGTCTTCGAACTTACACAATTGATGAAAAAGGACTGGAACATATTGTACAATTTTCAATTGAAGATTGGTGGACCGGTGATATGTATAGTTTTTTAACACAAACGCCTGCACGATATACGATCGATGCATTAGAAGATACAGAGCTGCTTTGCCTGGAAAAAAATGCATTGGAAGAACTCTATATAAAAATTCCAAAGTTTGAAAGATTCTTTCGTCATCTTTTGCAAAACGCTTATGTTTCATTACAGGAAAGAATAACCGCTAACCTGAGCCAAACCGCAGACGAACGGTATTGCAACTTTATCAATAAATATCCTTTAATGGAAAAGCGATTACCATTAAAGCAGATCGCCAGTTACTTAGGCATTACTCCTGAATCACTCAGCCGTATCCGCAGCAGTTATATAAAGAGTAACAAACCCGCTTAACATAGGCCAGGGTTTACGGAACAGGATCATAACCACTGCCGCCCCATGGATGACATCTTGAGATCCTTTTGATCGCCAGCCACATTCCCTTAAATACACCATGCTTCTTCAATGCTTCAGCTGCATAGTGAGAACAGGTTGGAGTGAATCTGCATTTCGGGCCAAGTATTGGCGAAATGATCCATTGATATATTTTTATCAATGCAATAAAAGGAAGACTAAGGATGCGAAGAAATGTTTTCATCAATTTTATCCGCTAACTTTTTCAAAGCTAGAGCTACTTTATCTTTCACTGTTGTAAAATCAGGAAGTTCCTTTCCTGTATAAATAAAAAATACGTTCAATTGTCTTTGTACTGCCTTTGCCTTTTCACTCAATTCATTTTTTTGCAAACGCCATGCCTCTCTTATCAATCTCTTAATTCGATTGCGATCCACTGCTTTTTTGAAATTCTTTGCAGAAACTCCTACTCCAAATTGAACATTGAACATTGTACGTTGAGCATTGAGCATTTCATTGATCAAAAAATAAACCCGAAATGGTGTTATGGCAAAACTCTTTCCCTTGTCAAATAGCTGCTCTATTTGCTTCCTGCTTTTCAGCCTTTCCTCTTTTCCAAGTGTGAATTGTTTTCTCACAGATTACACAGATTTACAGAGATATTTTTAGAAATAAAAATAGCCCCGAAAGATCGGAGCTATAAATTATATTAAACTTCTTAGATCCCTGAAGGGATCCGTGTTTTTATTTCGCTTTTCTTTCGTCAGAAACGGTCAGTTTCTTACGGCCTTTTCTGCGACGTGCTGATAATACTTTACGGCCATCAGCAGTTTTCATACGCTTACGAAAACCATGTACTGATTTACGGCGGCGTTTATGTGGTTGATATGTTCTTTTTTTACCTGGCATAATCTTAATTTTTCCTTTTTAAAATGTCTCGCCTTAGGCGAGAAGAAACGGTATTTAATTCACCAGCGGAAACACCACTTTCCACTGTTTGTGAAAGGACGGCAAAGGTAGGGGATGGATTGCAGATTTTAGGTTTAAGATTTAAGATTTTATCAGGGAGATTGAATTTTTATTTAGCCAGCTTTCGTACCCTGATTTATCTTCTGTTGCGTCGCACTCTTGTACTTCCAGTTCCTTGAGCATCAAAGTTTTTGAGCTTCCAGATCAACATGAGAAGATCTTATTTCTGCACCATAAAAATTAGCGGCATGCCGGTCGAAATCTTCAGTAGAATCTGTCGTATAGAAATGATGGCTTGCGCCTATACTTAGTTTTCTTTCTATTTCAGAATGCCGCTGCAGGTAATCGGCAAGGCTATTCGCCACAATTTCACCTTGTGATAAAATTTTAATATCAGCCGGTGTAAATTCCCTGATCTTATCATGAAGCAACGGGTAATGTGTGCAGGCCAATAAAACAGTATCAATTACCGGTGATTGATCAAGCAACTGGTTGATATATTTTTTTATAAAGAAATCTGCGCCATGTGTATCGTATTCTTCATTCTCAACCAGCGGCACCCACATTGGGCATGCCTGCTGAAACACTTTTACCTGGGGAAAAAACTTTTCGATCTCTATTACATAACTATTCGAACTAACTGTTCCGGCTGTTGCCAATATTCCAATGTTCTTTGTATCTGAATAATTACCGATGACCTCTGTTGTTGGTCTTATTACACCCAATACTCTTTTCTCCGGGTCAATTTTAGCAAGGTCATTCTGCTGAATCGTTCGTAATGCTTTTGCAGATGCCGTATTACAAGCCAGCACAACAAGCGGACAGCCTTGATCAAAAAACCATTTCACGCATTGTAATGTATAGCGATAAACAGTTTCAAAAGATCGTGGACCATAAGGAGCCCTTGCATTATCACCGAGATAAATATAATCGTATCGGGGAAGCTTGTTTACAATTTCCCGCATTACTAGTTAAGCCCCCATAACCAGAATCAAAAATGCCGATGGGTGTGAGTGAAGACATAGTGCAAAAGTAAAAGAGGCTGTTGTAAGCAACAGCCTCTTTTAAATATTTGTTTTCCCGGAGGGAGTTATTTGGATAAACCTTAGTTTCCAGTTTTTGGAGCTGGTTTCTGTATCGGCTGTGTACCAGCTGGTGGTAATTTCACTTTTAGTTTTTCCGCAACCATTGGCAATAAATTATCTGCCGGCGGTCCTACTAATAATGATTCCCTGTTGAATACATAGGTGTAGCCTTTTTCTTTTGCTACTTCATCAATTGCTTTTAGCACTTTATCATATACTGGTTGTAAAAGGGCATTTTGTTTTGCTTCTATCAGTTGTTGAGCTGAAGTTTGCCAATTCTGTAATTCACCGAGATAATCTGTTCTTTGTCTTGAAGCTTGCTGGCGAACTACCATTGTTTGACGAGCAGAATCGCTTGCGATGCTATCATAATACTGGTATTGTGACAAAAGATAATTATACGTTCTCGGTAAAGTATCGTTTTGATAACTTGTGAGTAAGGTATCAATCTTTTTTAATTCGGGCATCAGGGATACTACTTCATCCACCCGAATAAATCCAAATTTGGTTTGAGCCTCTACAGTGCCACTAACCAGGCCGGCAGCCAACACAAAAATTGCAATGATCTTTTTCATTTTGATTTACGTTATTGTTTTTTATGAGTATTTTCTGAGGAGTAAAGTTGCCTCTTCAGAAATCTTTAACATTTTATGGCTACTGGATCTTCTTCTTATTTTATTCCCAATTCCCTCAATACATCTTCACTCTTGTCCAATTTTGGGTCGGCAAAGATAACGGTAATTCCTTCACTTTTATCTAAAATAAAATCGTAGCTACGCTGTACTGCCAGCTTCTGAATTGCATTATATACTTTATCCTGTATTGGCTTTACAAGCTCTTGTCTTTTCTTAAATAGATCGCCTTCAAAACCAAAGTGTTTACGCTGCAGATCACGCACAGCCTTCTCTTTATTGAAGAGTTGATCCTCTCTTTTTTTCTTGAGTTCTTCACTCAGCATTACTTGTTCCGCCTCAAAATCTCTATACATTTTATCAAGATCTGCTTGCTGGTCATCAATTTCTTTTTGCCAGCCGGCAGCAATGGCATCAAGTTTCGTTTGCGCATCTTTATACTCAGGCATTTTATCCAAAATGTATTTGGTATCAATGATGGCGTATTTCTGTGCATTCACGGCAAATGATGCAAGCCATACGCTACAAACTACAAGCAATACTTTTTTCATATTGAAATGTTTTAATGATGAATAGAATTACAGAACCCTTCGCTTCGCTCTGGGTAAACTGCGTCGCATTGCTGAACATTGAACGATATGTTGAACGGAGCGTCGCAACGAAAGTTAAATAGTAGTAATGAAGTTTGGTTAAAAATATTTTTATTCAGGTTCATACCCGAGCATAAATGTAAACTTGGTTGCCGATTTTAATCCCTGGCCTGGTTGTATCCGGTCAAACCCGACACCGTAATCAAATCCCAATAAACCAAACATTGGCAGGAAGAATCGCATACCTACACCGGCACTGCGTCTAAGACGGAATGGGTTATAATCTTTGAAATTATACCAGCCATTAGCAGCCTCAAAAAATGCCAGGCCATAAATAGTACTGCTTGGGATTAGTAGTGAAAGGATAACGCATCTCCAGCACGTATTTATTAAATATGGTAAAGAATCTTGATGCTTGTGATACATCATCTATCGGATTGATGCTGGGATTTGAGTTTTGATAAATTGGGTAGCCGCGATGTGCAATGATGTCATATCCCAATACTCCCATGCTATTTGACATTCCGGCATCACCAAGCTGGAATCTTTCAAATGGTGATATTTCGAGATTGCGATTATATTTTCCCATAAACCCATACTTCGCTGCAACCTTAAGAACAAACTGCCTGTTCTTTTCTGCGCCCATCGGTTTACCAAGTGGCACATACCATTCTGCATTGAATCTCCACTTGTGATATTCAGGATGTTTGTATGAGTTTTCTGCTTCAATACTTTCGTTGAAGAGGGAATAAGGTGGAGTAAACTGGAGACTTGCAAGGAAATTAGATCCACTTGTAGGGAATATCGGGTTGGGTCCTGCAGAATTTCTTTGCAATGTAATTTTATAACTTATGTTGGTTGAAATACCACTATCAAGTCCCGGAAATATCGGGTAGTTTTTCATGTTATACTGTGTGAGGCTAACAGTATGAATAAGGCTGAAATAATCATCCGGCCATTTCAATTGCTTGCCAAGTGATATGCTGAAGCCAGTTGTTTTCATGTAACTGTTCTTAGCTATTTCATCGCTAAACTGACCGGTTCCATAATCATATCCATTAGCGTATTTGCTTTTATAAAAACAGAGTGTTAGTGAATTTCTTTTTTTACCACCAAGCCAGGGTTCGGTAAATGAAAAGTTGTAGGAGCTGTATTGTTTGCCGTTTGATTGTAGTCGAAGACTCAGCTTTTGTCCATCACCTGTTGGCAACGGATCCCACGATTTTCTATTGAAAATATTCTTAATAGAAAAATTGTTGAATGAAACGCCCAATGTTCCTGTAAGACCAATTCCACCACCCCAGCCTGCGGAAAGTTCCAACTGGTCAGAAGATTTTTCTTCTACTTTATAATGAATATCAACTGTTCCATCTTCAGGATTTGGCATGGGGTTGATACCGATTGTTTCCTGGTTAAAATAATTTAACTGGCCCAATTCTCTTTGCGAACGAATAAGATCAGCACGACTGAAAAGTTCACCCGGTATTGTTCTTAGTTCGCGGCGAATCACATGTTCTTTTGTTCTGTCGTTACCGGAAATTTTTATGTTCTTAATTCTTGCCTGCGGACCTTCAATCATTCTTATTTCATGATCGATGGTGTCATTATAAACAGCTGTTTCCACCGCTTCAGCACGGAAGAAAAGATAACCATCATCCATGTATAAACCGCTGATATCACCACCTTCCGGAGTAAGTTGCTTACCCAAGCGCTGATTCAACGTTTCAATATTATAAACATCGCCTTTATGAATTCCTAAAATAATATTGAGTACCGAGTCGGTGTATTTTGAATTTCCTTTCCAGGTAATATTTCCAAAATAATATTTATGACCTTCGCTTATTTTAAAATCGATATTGATATTTCCACTGGAGATAGTGTAAGGTTTTACATCCTCAATTATCGCATCACGGTAGCCGATGGAGTTATAATATTCAATGATCTTTTCCTTGTCTTCATTAAATTTCTTTTCATTGAATTTTGCAGATGAGAATAATTTAAACCGGAACCAGGGATCTAGAAAATTCTTTGTTTTGCTGAGCGACAGGAAGCCCTTGTCATGCATATATTGCTTAAACGTGGTCCGTGGGTTTTCTCCAAAGATCGTCGAATCCTTATCGGGAAAAAGAGTTAAACGGCTCACTTCATGTGTGCCTTTCATTTTTTTCTTTAGCTTAAGATCCGAAACTGTTTCATTGCCAAAGAAATTGATGTTATTCACTTTTACTTTCTCACCTTTATCAATAATAAAGGTCATGAATAATGAATTGACATAGCTTGTATCAAGTCTTTCCTGTATCTCAAGTTTTAAATTGAGGTAGCCTTTTTCTGCATAATATTTTTTTATGACCTCATTCGCTGTTCGGCGGGTATTTTCTGTTACAATTGTTTGTTTCGCCAACCCTATTTTTCCAACCAACTCTTCTTCTTCTGTCTTTTTTATTCCTCTAAAATCATAATTACCAAGTCGTGGTCTTTCCATTACATGGATCTCCAGATCGATATTATCACCATCAATTTTTGTAACATATATCTCCACGTTGGAAAATAAACGTTGCTTCCAAAGATTTGCAATTGCTTTTGGAAATTCATCGCCGCCGGGATGCAAAATTTTATCACCAACCTGTAAGCCGGATATACTTGCAACGATAGCTGAATCGAGGTAAAAAACACCGGTGACTTTTATACTTGCGATCGTATATTCTTTTGGGCGGGAAGCATTTTGCCAGGCAAGTAGATTGGGATCAACTGAAGTTGGCTTCGGTACTGTATCCGTCGGGTTTTGAGCATTTGCACTGATAATGGAAGTAAAAACTACCGTAAACAGTAAACAAAATCTTTGTAGAGTTCTTTGCATTGTTAGTTGATCAGTTCAGTCAATATTGAAATCCCCAAAGGAGTTCATTGAAAAATCCACAGGGACAGCCTTTAAAGGCGGCAAATTAACGGTAAAAAGTTGAAGTGTTTGTTAAAGAAAGTAAACAAATTGGTCAAATTAAAAAGTTCCATCATTAACCAAGCCCCCGGATCGACCCGGTTCGCTATTATGACTGATTTGACTTGATTTAACCGTTGATTTCTTCAGTTTTTACCTGTTCCCCTGTCTTTCCAAATCTCCGTTCTCTCCCCTGGTAGTCGATGATGGCTTCGTACAAATGTTGTTTTCTAAAATCCGGCCAGCGAACATGGGTAAAATATAATTCAGCATAGGCCAATTGGTATAAAAGAAAATTACTGATCCGGTATTCGCCGCTGGTTCTTATCATCAGTTCAGGATCAGGAAAATCGCTTGTAACCAGGTGTTGTTGCAATGTATCCTGGTCAATATCTTCAACGGCTAATTCTCCCTTTTTCACTTTATGAGCAATGCTCTTAACTGCATTAAGCAATTCCCAACGGCCGCTATAGCTTAAAGCCATAATAAGGTTCAAACCAGTATTGTTCTTTGTATGAGCTAACGCTTCCTCCAATTCCTTTTTTGCATATTCGGGCAGCATATTCATATCGCCTATCACATGAAGGCGGATATTATTTTTATGAAGGCTCTCCACTTCATTATGGATTGTGGAAACAAGTAACTCCATCAGTCCCACAACTTCATATTCTGGTCTGTCCCAATTTTCGGTTGAGAATGCATAAAGAGTTAAATATTCAACACCAAGCTCGGCACATCCTTCCACAATATTTCTTACACTTTCCACTCCGTGAAAGTGACCGAAAAGCCTGTCTTGCCCCTGTTCTTTTGCCCAACGCCCATTTCCATCCATAATGATGGCGATATGACGGGGAAGACGAGTTTTATCAACCTGGCTTAGTAGATCAGACATTTTACGATAAAAATTTAGCGATCAAAGTTAGGAAAAACAAATCTTGAAGACCGGATTTGAAAAAGTAAGAAATTGATTTTGGAATTAATCAGCTTCATTAAATGTGACCATAAGCAGTATTCTGAATTAATAAAATAAATTCAATATCTCTTCCCTCCAAGAAATGCTCTTCGTATCAATGCTACAATAAGAGTAAACAATGCCGAGCCAATCACTGACCATATAATAGGGAATGGTTTCCCCTGAATATTGACTGTAAAGAATTCAGGTAGCCCCATTTTCCCTGCGATCCACATACCTAAGTATGCTCCAATAAAACCAACTATTATTGATACAAGGCATCCGCCCAGATCATAACCTGCTAGTGATTGTCCTATTGCACCGCATATTGCGGCAATTGCCAGCAAAACTAAAAATCCGATTAATGTCATAGTAATTAGTTTAATTGTAAAAAATAGTGGCATTTATTATGCCATACCAACTGCCAGGAACTATTAAGGTAAGAAAATAAAAAAACTACCCGCAGGTAGTTCTTCAAATAAATATTTTAATTGCTTTAATTAGCCGATGGACATTTATAACTCTGCAGGTTGAATGAGATATAAAATATTCCAGTAACAAACTGATCTTTTTGAGTGCTGATGCCGCGTTGTCTTCCAATTATTCCAATTGGTTCGCCCAATTCATAAGAACGATCATGCAACAAAAAAGCCGGCGATGGACTGCCATCGGGTAATGGAGGAAATACAGATGGATCAACATAAGTGGTGCTTACATCATCGAGATAATCAGTGCCTGTTACCCGATATACAATTTCAAAACCAACATTTATACTTTCATTGATGCAATACTTAAACCCTGCGCCAAAAGGAACGGAGAATGCCATCGAACCATACGGCTTGCGATCCGGATATAAGGCATTGCCTTGTCCTTCTGTATTCAGCGGACGAAGAAAATATTTTTGCCCTGACAGCATTGCGAATGGATCGTAGTTAAAAACGCCAACGCCAAAAGTTATATAAGGTGTGAAGTTATAGCCGGGTTCGCCGGGCATAAACCGGAAAAAATTAAAATCACCCTGCAACGCTAATTCCCAAACATTGGAATTAAAACTGAGATTGCGGGCCTTCATGTAATCATTATGTGTATTGTAAATATCGGAATAGCCTAATTGTGCAAAACTTGCACCTACCCTTAAAGCAATATAATTTCCGAAATTTTTACGGAAGAAAGCAGTCGCAGCGATCTTGGGTCTGTTCAAATGAGCTCTTGTATTTAAGTCGCCGAAATAATGACCTGCACCAATACCAACGCCAAACTCACCTTCCTGTACCACAGCCTCACGCTGTGCAGAAACAAAAAGTGAAGATAAACTGGTAACCGTCAAAAATAAAAGTGTCCGAAACATCTTGCAAAATAAGAATTAGGTCTCTTAAAACGAAAAAAACTATCGTGGATTGCACAGATTAATAAGGATTTCACAGATTATTTTACGTGTATGTTTGACTAAGCGGACTTCTACTAAAACCCTTCTTTCATTTCCTCAAAATCTCAGAAAATCTTTACAATCGTGGTTCTAATTTCTTTTATCAAGACCCCAGGTCAGTTTATTATGCAGTGTTTGAAGGAAATTATTTTCAGTAAGTCGAAGCAGGTTTAGTAAAAACACTTCTTTCTTAACTGCCAACTGTACATTTTTGCTTACTATTTCCCGGCGGCTATCGAGTGCACAAATAATATGGTCTGTCCGGCTTTCTATTTCAAAAGAAATGATATTGTCATCAGGCACAACGATCGATCTTACATTTAAGTTATGCGGAGCCACAGGTGTTATTAAAAAGCTACCAGATTCCGGGAACATGATAGGTCCATTACAGCTTAATGAATAACCGGTAGAACCAGTTGGAGTAGCAACGATCAATCCATCAGCCCAATAGGTATTTAAAAATTCTCCATTAAGATAAGTATGGATCTTTATCATGGGAGCTGTATCTCTTTTATGAATTGAAAACTCATTCAATGCAAAAGGCACATTGCCAAACATAGAGATACTTGCATCAAGATGGATCATTGTTCTTTTATCGATCACATATGTTTGCTTCTTTAATGCTTTTACAGCATCTGCTAATTGCTCACGTCCGATGCTTGCCAGGAAACCAAGTCTTCCGAAATTGATACCCATGATCGGTATTCCTTTATCTCTTACTAAGCCAACAGTATCCAGTAACGTGCCATCACCACCAAGACTGATCACAAATTCTATATCATTTGTAAGATCGTCGGATAAATAAAATGTTGATGTGTCAGCAGGAAGATTGATCCGATCTTTTATTTCTTCATAAAATGGTAAAAAGACTGCAGTTGCAATTTTTTGACGGGTTAATTCATCAAAAAAAAACTGAATATCACTTCGCTTATCTTCTTCAAGTAACCTGCTGTAAATAGCAATCTTCATAAATGTGGAGAATCAGAAAATGGTCTTTCTGTGTAAATATAAACCGTTTTCCCCTAACACATTGAAACTCCACTCAAACTTTAAAGTAAAATCATAGTGTGTGAGAATATCAATACCAACACCCCATGAATACAACATGCGATTGTTAAGTGTATTCGTTTCCGGAGTGGGATGATATGCATAGCCGGCATTTACAAATGTTTTTGCATAGGCCTTGAATGGAATTTGGTATGGTATTACGTCTTTCTTTCTTTTTACACGAAATCCTAAATTCAGGATCTCACTGGACAAAACTGCTTTCGCATATCCCCCTGCTACTCCATCTACCACATAATACTCATAACCCTGCATAAAAAAATCTCCATATCCAAACAGCCGTTGATTAAAATAAGGTTGGTTAAAGGGAAATTTTACTGCACCGGCTAATTTCGCACCGAAATATAATTTTTTTGCTATTTCCCAACTGCCGCTTGCTTTTGCACTCAACAACCACATATTTGTTTCTTTATTAAGCCCCCTTTTTGACAAAATACAGTTCGACTATATATCCTTTTAATGGGTAAGGATTATAATCAACATCCATATAATTCATGAGGTAATAAAATTCAGGAAAAGAAAACTTATCCATCCCTTTTGTAAAATAAGAAGGATTAAGTGAAACGATAGTATCAGTTATTTTTTCTAATGTGTAAGAAATCCCAAAGCGATGTGTTGTTTTTATTGCCGGACGATAAGTTGCCTCACCAAATGCTCTGAAAAATGTACGAACAAAGTTATTAGTGTCTTTAAAAAATACCTGCTTGTCGTTAATCGTATTGTAATTTACTTCCCTGTTTTTGCCAATCGCAAATCCCGAATTTATTCCCCATTTCATTTTGTTATCTATGTAGGGCCTGTAATAGCTAAGTGAAATTTGCTTGGTATAGCCATTGATCAGGTATAGATTTAATTTATCATTTCGACCGCTGACATTATTGTATAATACTTTTAGTCCATAATTAACCCGGTCAAGTTTTGCATTTTGTTCCACGATCCACTGGTTAATATTTCTGTCAACGAACTTTATATAAGGAACAGGAAATAAATACCATCTTTCTTTAACCGCAATAAGTATATCAATATTATTACCTTCAAAACCTTTTAAGGAAATGACCACTTCGTGAAACAACGCAGTGCTTAATAATCGCTTTCTTCCTGTTTCAAACTCTTTGACAAGATCTGAAAGATTATAAATTTCGCCTGACTTAAATGGAAGCTCCCGAAGAATGACTGATTCTTTTGTTTTCTTATTTCCGGAGACAGCAATTTCCCTGATAGTAAAAACATTCGCTGAGCCGGGCTGCTGAGAATAATGCTTGATTGAATCTGCTATGGATAGTTTGGGTACACCGGGTTGTGCATTGACAAGGCCCGCAGATATAACTGTGATAAAAACGATCACTGAAAATTTCGCCATCCGCTGCATAACTCTGTTGTATAAAACCGAATTCTAAGATAAGAGATTTTGAGGCTTAAAGAGAAGAGAAAAAATAATCAGAGTTTGAGATAGTTCATCAGGTTATCATAATTACTCCGCAATTCATTCTCATACAATTCTTCGCCAAAATAATATTTTACATTATACTCATAGCGTTGAAAAGTAGCGACAATATCTGATATTTCAGTTTTATTGATCTTTATTGTAACCTGCATTAACCCGGTTTGCGGGTTAGTATAAGTATTCAATTGTGTAATTTGAGCATCATTTGTTTCCACAAGTCGGCTTATTTCACTAAAAGAATAACTATTCGTCTCCAATTCCAACACAATTAACCCGCCAGGATCTTTTACATTCATGAATTCAGACGCCTGTTTCAATAATTCACGATAACTTACCACACCAAGCAAATTTTTATTCTCATCGATCACCGGTATAACACTAAGTCTGTTTTCCACAGCAAGTTGAAGTGCCTTTAGAAAATGATCATTTTCATTTACAAAAAAACCATGGAAGCCTTCTTTCATTTCCCTGATCTCTACAGTGTCATCCGGCATCTGCATTAAGCTTTCTTCATTCACTAACCCAACATATTTCCCATCATCATCAACCGCAAGGTGAGAAACATGACAATCATTCATCATCTGCAGCGAATTAAAAACTTTATCATGCAAATGAAGAACAGGTAAAGATGGAGATATGAGTTCACGGGTTAACATGAATAGCGGCTTTTCATTTAGAGACAGCAACTCCTATGCTACTGTTGCAGGCTCGCTGAGTTTTTTTAAAAATTTATGCAAGATGATATTGAATTCATCAGGCACCTCCATCATTGGAGCATGCCCGCATTTATCTATAAAATGCAATTCACTATTGGGTATCAACTTATTGAACTCACGGGCTACAAAAGGCGGAGTAATGTTGTCATTATTCCCCCATATTAATAACGTAGGTTGTTTGATTTGATTGAGTTCTTCACCAAGATTATTTCTTATAGCGCTTTTTGCAAGGGAAATTATTTTGATCGCTTTTATACGGTTATTTATGATACCGTATACTTCATCCACTAATTCTTTGGTGGCGGTTTTAGGATCATAGAAAGTCAGCTCAGTTTTGTTCTTTATATATTCATAGTCGCCCCTCTTCGGGTAACTATCACCCATTCCATTTTCAAACAAACCGGAACTGCCGGTTAATGTCAATGATTTGATCCTTTCGGGATGTTTTAGCACATGAATGAGAGCAACATGACCGCCGAGAGAATTGCCAAGAAGATGTACATCTTTCAGATCTCTGGATTCTAAAAATCGATGCACAAACTTAGCGATACCACCTACTGTAGAATGAAGAATATCTAATTCAAATAATGGAAGAATAGGAACAATAACTTTATTGTGTTGACGAAAATACTCAATAAGAGTTTCGAAGTTACTAAGGGCTCCAAAAAGGCCATGCAGAAGTACAAGGGGCTCTCCCTCACCCTCTTCCACAAACTTAAACTTATCCTTATTTTTTACCTCGTAGGGCATAATATTCCCAGCAATTAATTTTTGCTAAAATAGATGATTTACTGCAAAGTTCAGGGTTAATTGAATTCCACAATTCAAAAATTAATTGGCCGGTGGCACTTCTTTTGAAACCTTATCAAAAAAATCTTCAAGGTCCTGGAACATTCCTTTAAAAATCGGAATGATTTTTCCTAACCCATCCATCAATTTCGGTCCCCAGGGCTGAATGTAGGAATAACTAACAGATTCTCTTTTTGTTTCTGGCTTTATAAAATCCATTTGATCTGCATAAAAAAGCAACACACTGAAAATTATAATGTACAAACCCACATATAGTAAAATCCCGCCAACCTTGTTCGCCCACCCAAGCATTGCAAGCTCAACCGTTTTTTGAATAAATTTTGCACCCAATCTTACCAGTAAAACAACGATCAGAAAAACAACAGCAAACGAAATTATTGGCAACCATTTATCTGAAATCTTTACAGCTTTACCAATATAACCAGCTGCCACCACAGAAAGTTTCATGGCAGCAGCAATACCAATTATAAATGCTATGAAAGAGAAAAGCGCAACGATCAATCCTTGCCGATATCCTTTGATAAGGGCAAGTATTAAGATCACAGCAACAATTATATCAAGGATCATTATAGTTATTTGCCAGACAAAAGTTCTTTTACCAATGCGGATATCGTTTTACCATCTGCTTTTCCTGCCAGTTTTTTTGTCGCTGCACCCATTACTTTTCCCATATCAGCCGGAGAAGAAGCACCCACTTCACTAATTATCGCAGCCACTTCTGATTTCAATTCAGCTACAGAAAGCTG
The DNA here is from genome assembly GCA_963746915.1 of uncultured Bacteroidota bacterium. Classification (GTDB taxonomy): domain Bacteria; phylum Bacteroidota; class Bacteroidia; order Chitinophagales; family Chitinophagaceae; genus VBAS01. The sequence goes on from CAVVDD010000009.1 coordinate 51,115, forward strand.
TTTGGGTAAAAATTTTTCAATTATCTCAATTTCTTCCTGTTCTTTCTGTGCAAGATCAGTGCGATTTTGTTGCTGAAATATTTCAAGTGAATCTTTACGCTGTTTCACTAATTTTTGCAGCAGCTTTATTTCGTCATCTTCTTTCAATTCACCACCGGAGCCTTCGGAGGTCTTTGCTAATAAAATGGCGGCTTTAATAGCCCTGAGACTGCGCAATGCTTTTTCATCTTTTGCAAGCATTGCAGTTTTAAGATCACCCATTATTTTTTGTTCGAGACTCATGCTTTTTTGGTTTGAGGTTAGGCTTTATTCTCCTTCATTTGTTTTTCTCTTGACTTATGATAAAATTCATGTGCGAATTTTTTCATCTCTTCAACTAACTCCTCATGTTGAGTTGCCCGATTATAAGTATCGGCCATGGTCATGAATGTCTGGTAAAAGAAATCCGTCATTTCATCCACCATCATTTCTTTTGTCCAAAGATCAATACGTAATGCAGTCTTTTCTGCGCCATCCCAAAAAGACAGCATCATTGCTTTTGCTTTCTGTGCATTTTCTATTGTTGAGTCCGAAGCTTTCCATAAAATTGCTTCGGGCACCCTATCGTCGTTCAATTGAACATCTACTGTAATTGTTGAGGTCTTCATTTTATACAATTATAAATTGGTCGGCAAAAATAACTCAATTCATTCTAACGTCTTTATAATAGATTGCCATAGAAGTTCAGCGGCTTTTTCACTTGTATATGCTCCGGCAACCTGTTTTCCTTTTTCAATTAACCTGGCACGATAGTTTTCATCGGTATAGACCTGCATCATTTTTTCCCCAATATCTTTTGTTGTCTCGGTTTCGGAATATAAGGCCGCCTCACCAAACACTTCGCTTACTATAGAATTTTTTACTGCGATCACCGGGACACCCGATCGGGCAGCATTTAATGCTGCTTCCATGTCTTCATTTGTATTGAAAGGAAGAACTGCCGCATACGCTGAAGCAATGATCAATGCTTCTTCGGATTTATCTTTTATATCAATGATCCTTACATCGCTCCTGTATTTATACCCTTCAAGGCTTTTTTCAAAAAATGAATTTGCTGAAGCAATCACTAATAATTTGAAACTGCTTTGTTGTCTTTTTTTAAAATGAGAAAAGGATTTTAGTAGATCTATAAAATCTTTCTGCCCTGGAAAAATACTGTTGAATAAAAAAAATTCTTTGCCTTCACTGTATTTATTTTTCATTCCCTCCTTTTCCTGTTCATTAATTGGCTCACACATTTTATTTGCTGACGGATATATGACGGCTATTTTTTCTATTCCAATTTCAAACCTTTCAACTAGCTCCTTTTTCATCAATTTATTAGGCAATAGCAATAATTGTGCTTTTTTAATATGGCCTTCTCCTATTTTTTCTAAATCCTGAATCACCATAAACTGAGGAATAGTGGCAGTCAATGAGCAAGTATTATGAAATGAAATAAACAGGTCAGCCTTTACTTTTTTTAATACCCTCGGTAGTTTTATATCCCACCATATCTTTCTTAATAATGCATTTTTAAGTAGAGGTTTTACAAAAATGGTTTCAATATTTGGATAAAAAGAAAATTGTACTGATGGTTTTTGATCAGTTATTATAATAAATCTATGTTCAGGATGTTGCTCAACCAATAAAAAGAATGTTTCAACAATAAAGCTACGCCTTTCGGTATGTTCCAAAACAGGAGAATAAACGGCAATATTCATAAGCGCCAAAGGTAACCGATGTGATTTGTGCATGGAAAAAACGAGGCATTACCCTGTAAAAACAGCATTGCAAGTAGTAAAACAACATTATGAGGCTTTTCTTTTTTTACATTCAATTGACGTAATTTATTGATGAAAATTTTCACCTTTAATAAGTTTTAAACAGATAAAATAGCAGGCATATTTACAATTGTAATTGATAATATCGGGTTATACCTTTGTCAATAGGAAAAAGAAATGATCACCAAAAACCTGTTTATGATCTTCTCCACGATAAGGACTTCAGAATTCAAAAAAATTCTTGGGATAAATTAAAATCATAAACCATTATTGGTATCATATTTGTTACTCTATGCAGCGAAAATTTATTTTAAAAGCTCTTATTTATATACATAATTACAGCAGATCAGGTTGAGACGCCAGTGCTGACCTATGATGAAACCGCCGTTACACAAGCGAAAATGGAATGAAGTAGCAAGAATGTAACGAGTCTACTGTCCAGTCGTCAATCAACTTCTGATCATTAAACGACCTCTTAGGTGGAAGAGGATGGTGGCTTGTAAAAGGGGCCTTGGTTCGGGGCCCCTTCTTTTTTCCTTTAAACTTCAAAGTTTCAAACATCTCGAACTCTTTTTCTACATTTGTTACTTCTCTAATAAAATTTCATGGAATATAATACTATAAGAAACCAGTTGGTAATGCGTGAATATGGTCGACATATTCAAAAGATGATCGAACATTTATTAAGCATCGAGGACCCTGATAGGCGACAAGCCAACGCCCAGGCAGTTATTGAATTGATGGGTTTTTTAAACCCCCACTTGAAAAACGTGGAAGATTTCAGGCATAAACTCTGGGACCATCTTTTCCTGATCTCAGATTTTAAACTTGAAGTAAAATCGCCCTACCCGATCCCAACCAAAGAAACATTAAAGGCTAAACCCAAACCGCTTCATTACCCAAAACGTTATCCCAAATTCTCACATTTAGGTAAGAATCTTGAAGTAGTTATTAATAAGGCGTTGAAAGAAGAAAATCCTGATAAGCGACTTGGCTTTGCAAATGCAGTGGCTTATTACATGAAGCTTGCCTACAATAACTGGCATAAAGAAATAGTACATGACGACGCCATCCAAAGTGAATTGACCGGAATTACTGATGGTCAACTCACATTCACTAATACTCCATTTGTAAAAGCATACCGTCCACAGCAGGATATGCGTGATAGGGATAGAGGTGGTTATGGAAAACCAAGAGGAGGAAAGTTTCAACAACGTGGCGGCAGTAATGGCGGAGGCAGAAGACACGATAGTCGTGATAATCGCGGCGGAGGCGGTGGTGGTTATAAAAAGAAAAGATATTGATCTTAGAATAAAGTATATAAGTTTATAAAGTATAAAAAGTTGACCCGAATTGTGGCCAGCTTTTTTTATTTTCAGTCTATCCTAAGACTTATATACCTTATATACCTTTATACTTATAACTTAATCATTAGTCAGATGCATTCATTCGAAGTTCAAGGTGGCAAAAAACTGAAAGGCGAGATCATTCCACAAGGTGCAAAAAATGAAGCATTGCAGATCATCAGCGCTGTTCTGCTTACTCCTGAAAAAGTTACGATCAATAATATTCCGGATATACTTGATGTAAACCTTTTGATCGAGTTATTGGGAGATATGAATGTAAAAATTGAAAGACCTCAAAACGATACATGCATTTTCCAGGCAAACGATGTAAACATTGATTTCTTACACAGTGAAACATTCAGAAAAAAAAGCGGACGGCTTCGCGGATCAGTGATGCTTGCCGGGCCAATGTTATCTCGATTCAGAAAAGCATTTATTCCAAAACCCGGTGGTGATAAAATAGGAAGAAGAAGATTGGATACTCATATTATTGGTTTTGAAAAACTCGGCGCCGATTTTACATACCATGAAGAAGATGGCTTTTTTCATCTCGAAGCCCCGAATCTTAAAGGAACTAATTTATTGCTTGATGAACCATCAGTAACAGGAACGGCCAATATTTTGATGGCTTCTGTGATGGCAAATGGGATCACAACAATATATAATGCCGCTTGCGAGCCATACATTCAGCAATTATGCAAAATGCTAAACAGCATGGGTGCAAAGATCAGTGGCATTGGTAGCAACATGCTAACTATTGAAGGTGTATCTTATCTCGGTGGCACATCGCATACTATGTTGCCTGATATGATCGAAGTGGGATCATTCATCGGTCTTGCAGCAATGACCCAAAGTGATATTATAATTAAAAATGCAGGCATTGATCATCTTGGTATCATTCCGGAAAAATTTCAGCAACTCGGGATACAAATGAATTTTAATGGCGACGATATTCATATTCCAGAACAGGAAATTTATGAAGATGCATCGCTATTTCGATGGTCGGTGTGCTTACTATTTATGATCATCCATGGCCCGGTTTTACTCCGGATCTTTTAAGTATTGTTTTAGTTACAGCAATTCAGGCCAAAGGAAGCTGTATTGATCCACCAGAAGATGTTTGAGAGCCGTTTGTTCTTTGTTGACAAGTTGATTGACATGGGTGCTCAAATTATTCTTTGCGATCCGCATCGTGCTGTAGTGATCGGTTTAGAACGTAAACAAATACTGAGAGGAATTAAAATGAGCAGTCCTGATATTCGTGCTGGTGTTGCATTATTGATCGCAGCACTCAGTGCAGAAGGAACCAGCATTATTCAAAACATTGAACAGATCGACAGGGGTTATCAGAATATAGATGAACGATTAAGAAATATCGGCGCGGAGATAAAAAGACTCTAATATTTTCCCTTCATAATTAATAAACGTGAGCGGGTATTTACAGATACTGGCAAACCACTGTGCCGGAACCCTGTTTCAATCCAATAATCATTCTGCGGTAAAATTAAAGGAATCGAAAAAAAATATTTTCTTTTCTCTCCTTTGTAAATATGATCAGAACTGTCAAGCACTTTTAAAAGCCCTGTATAATAGATCTCTTTTTTTTTGTTGGTGATCATATAAAATAATTCCGGGGACCCATTAATTGAATCAGCATGAAATATCAGATCACCTGGCCTGCAGTTCGAGATCTCAAAAGACAAAAAAAGTGAATCTCTTTTTATTTCAGCTTGTGTAATTTTCATCGGAATATCATAGAATGATTGAAAGTGGGGTATGTAACGGTAAAAAATTTTTTTACCCATTACTGACATTAGCTCATTTGATTGAGGATTTTTTTTCTTTTCTACTATAACTACTGATTTTCCCTGCACACTGTCTTCATAACCCCAGAGGTCGTATTGCGATCTCCGTTCCAGGTAATTAAAAAGTGCCAGGCTGGTTTTACCTGTATAAAAGCTATATAAGCCTGCTTCACGAAAATTTCCAGCAAATACCACAGGCTGATCTCCGGCCAGATGTGAGATCTCCTTTGCCCAACTATCTCTATGCTGATAATAACCGATATTACTGGGCGAAAGCGGAATAAATGGTTGAAGAGTATGCGCCCTAAATAATAAAATGATCATAACAAAAGGAATTGTTAGCCAGTAAAAGAGCCTTTGATCCTTTTTATTTTCAAAAAAAATGATCGCTAAATAAGTAGCAGGAAAAACTGCGATCGATGTCCAGTGAAAATGAATAAAACTTTTAAAAGAAATAAATAGAAAAAAACCAAGTGTCCCCAAAACAATAAATCGCAGCGTCCTTTCGAAAACATCCTGGGTTTTTGTTGAGATGGCTGCAAATAATAATGCAGGTCCAAAGGCCAGCAATTGTTGCGAAATAAATTCTGCTACAAAACGAAAACTTAAACCACCAATTCTTTTCTGCAAATGATACTGTAAACTCGGCCATCCATTTTTTAATTGCCACCATACATGCGGAAATGCCAGTATGGAGGCTATGCCAATCGACATCCAAAACCATTTTGATCTCAGTAAACGAAAATTAGAAAAGACAGTAAATAATAATATAAGCAATCCATGATATTTTGAATATAGCATGCCAGCAAGTGATAGCCCCATTAAAAATGCAGATAAAATATCATTTTGCTGAAGCCATCGCCGATAGCCCAGGAGAAACAACAGGCTGAAAAAGATCAGGGGGCCATCGGGAAATACAATAACAGAAATATAATGCAAAAGGGGTTGGGAAAGTAAAAGGATGAAAGCGATCTTATGATTCCGGAATCTTGGTGGCAGTAAAAAAAAGAACAATAAAAATGACCCGCTCATCATAAGCACATTCAACAGGCGTACACCTAATTCATTATTTAAAATCAAACAACCTGCTTTGATCATTAAAGCAACCGCAGGAGGATGATCATAATAGCCCCATTGAAGATGAGTGGAGTAAACCCAATAATAACCCTCATCACTTGTAAGGTCTACAGTGGCCGCTTGTACCAACGATAGAAGTAACCATACACCGATAAAGATTAAGGAGCGACGCATGAATAAGAAATGGTTTTTCACTCTTTAAAATTCTTATTAACCGGGACATTTCCACTAAAAAATTACATAAACATTTTGAATTTTAAGACTATCTTTTGCCAATGCTAAACCGGAGTATAAGTAAATGGGCAATGGTATTGCTCGTCATTAATGGTGTTATCGGTTCCGGCATTTTTGGTTTACCCTCAAAAACTTTTAAAGAAGTTGGTGTTTACAGCATCGCCGCCTTTCTCGTTTGTGCGGTTGCTGTCTTTGTTATCATTTTATGTTTTGCAGAAGTAAGCAGCCGGTTTGATAAAACCGGCGGTCCATATCTCTATGCACTTTCTTCATTTGGGCCATTGCCTGCATTTCTTACAGGCTGGTTGTTGTTAGTAACAAGAGTTATTACTTATGCAGCACTTATCAATTTATTGGTCACTTATCTTTCAGTATTTTCTGAATGGTTCACATTAGCTAGTTCAAAGATCCTTACAATAATTTTACTCACTCTTTTTTTAGCCTGCGTAAATCATGTCGGGGTAAAAAACAGTACACGGGTAAATAATTTTTTAACGTTTGCCAAATTGCTGCCACTATTTCTATTCATTATTGTTGGTTTCTTTTTCATCAAGGCAGAAAATTATGAAGTAAAGTATGTTCCAGGCTTCTCCTCCTTTTCTTCCACTGTGTTGTTACTAGTTTTTGCATTCGGTGGATTTGAATCAGTACTCGTCAATTCAGGAGAAGTAAAGAACCCGGAAAAAAATCTTCCTTTTGCATTGCTGCTTGCAGCCTTGGTCATTGCAAGTATTTATATGCTGGTACAAATTGTAAGTATTGGCACACTACCATCACTTGCTTCATCAGATAAGCCATTGGCCGAAGCAGCTGGCTTGTTTATGGGAAAAACCGGTGCTGCTATTATTGCTTTGGGTGCAATGTTTTCAGTAGCAGGAACATTAAATGCAATTATGCTGGTTGGTTCAAGATTACCTTTTGCTTTCAGTGAAGAAAAACAATTTCCTGCAGTCTTCTCTTTCATTCATCCAAAATATAAAACACCAACATGGTCGCTGTTGCTGTTTATGACGATCACAATAATCATCTCGCTTAACTATTCATTTTTATCTGCCGCCTCTATCAGCGCCATTACAAGAGTGATGATCTATGGTATTGTTTGCATTACATTAATAGTGCTTCGCAAAAAGAGACCCGAACAATCTAAATTTTTTAAAATAAAATTTGGAAACACGATCGCTATATTAGGCGTTTTGATCACACTGTGGCTATTGAGCAGTTCAAAGGTCAATGAACTAAGAGATATTGCTATCTCAATTGGTATTGGTTTGGTGGTTTATTTGCTGATGGAAGTATCAAAGAGCATAGTGTCTAAAAAATAATTTTTTATTGTCCAATTTCGGGAAACTCGTTTGTTATTAATGTATACATCAATTAATAACCTGTCTGCCGACAGGCAGGCTTTAAAATTTAAAAAAATGGAAGAGTACGCATTAATTATGAGACATGAAGACGGTTCAAAGATCGCTTCACCTGAACAAATGCAGGCATGGATGAAACAAACCATGGACTGGATCGGTGGCATAGCAGCACAGAACAAATTTGTAAGCGGAACTGGTTTGCCTTTTGAAGGTGCAAAAGTTATAACAACAAAAAATTCAAAGCCGGTTGTTACCAATGGCCCTTTCGGTGATATCAAAGAAACTATCGGCGGATTGATCGTTGTAAAAGCCGATTCATTTGATGAAGCAGTTGAATTTGCAAAAGGTTGCCCGGTATTGCAAGGCGAAGGCAATAGCATGGAAATAAGAAAAATTGCAAAGGGAGATGGAGTTCATTAAAAACTGATACTGGATGCTGGATGCCGGATTCAAGATGTTTAGCATTTGAAAAATTATTGTTTATTTCACTACCAAGTATCCAGCATCTAGTATCTGGGATCAAGTATCAAAAGTTGAAACAAGCAGTAAATGCAAGAGCTAATACCTCATTTATTCAGAACTGAATTCAGAAAAATAACAGCCGTGCTCTGCAAGCATTTTGGAATAGCAAATATTGAAATTGCAGAAGACATTGCAAGCGATACTTTCTTATCTGCAGTTGAAACCTGGACATATAAAGGCTTACCTGCAAACCCAACAGCCTGGCTTTATACAGTGGCAAAGAATAAAGCAAAAAATTATTTTCATCGCAGTACTATTTTTTCAGAAAAAATTACTGGTGATATAAAGAACTCTTTACCGCAAACAGAGGAGTTAGAAATTGATTTGTCTGATGAAAATATTACAGATAGCCAATTGCAAATGCTGTTTGCCATTTGTCATCCTTCTATTCCAACTGAAGCACAAATTGGTTTGGCGCTTCGTATTCTTTGTGGTTTTGGCATTGATGAGATTGCTACTGCCTTTTTAACAAATAATGAAACGATCAATAAACGATTATTCAGGGCAAAAGAAAAATTGCGAATCGAAAAAGTAATGATCAAATTTCCCGATAAAAAGGAGATCAATGATCGTTTAGAAACGGTTCTTACAACCTTGTATTTACTTTTTAGCGAAGGATATTATTCTGAAAGTGATGATACCATATTGCGTGAAGATCTTTGTGATGAAGCAATGCGATTAACTTTTATGCTTATTGAAAACGAACAAACCAATCATCCTAAAGTAAATGCCTTGTATTCTTTAATGTGTTTTCATTCTTCGAGGTTTGCTGCAAGAAAAAATGAAATGGGTGAAATAATTTTATACCACGAGCAGGATGAATCGCTTTGGAATCAGGAACTGATCATAAAGGGAATTTATTTTCTTCACGAAGCTTCAAAAGGAAATGAGATTTCGAAATATCACATTGAAGCAAGCATTGCTTATTGGCATACTATCAAAGCTGACACAAAAGAAAAATGGGAAAATATTTTACAACTTTATAATCAGTTATTGCAGATCGAATACTCACCAATTGCGGCACTTAACAGAACCTATGCACTTTCAAAAGCAAACGGAAAACAAGAAGCCATTGCAGAAGCTGAGAAATTGAATTTATCAGATAATCATTTTTATTTTACCCTACTTGGTGAGCTTTATACTGATATTGATAATAAAAAAGCAAAAGAGAATTTTCAAAAGGCTTTTTCCCTTGCAAGGACGCAGGCGGATAAACAAACGATCCAAAAGAAGATTGAAAATCTTTAATTATAAATAACCAGGGGTTTTCCGGTAACAGGATTTTCAATCACCTTAGTTTTTACATTGAATACTTTTTCAATAACATTTTCAGTTAAAATGTCTTTTGGCTTTCCATGGACAACCATTTCGCCTTCTTTTAGAAAAAATAATTTATCTGCATAATGTGAGCAAGATTAATATCATGCATCACAGCTATCAAAACGGTATGCTCCTTCGTGAATTCTCCGCTGATTGTAAAAATTCCTGCTGGTAATTTATATCAAGGCTATTGAGTGGTTCATCGAGGAACAGATATCGATACCATCGATTGGTTTTTCCCAAACCTGTGCCAGCACTCTTGCAAATTGTACCCGTTGTTTTTCGCCACCACTAAGTGTCAGGTAATTTCTTTTTGAAATTCAGTAAGATTCATCCGTTCCATCACTTCATTGCAAATTGTCTCATCTTTCTTATTCGGGTTGAATGTAAAATGAGGATAACGTCCCATCATCACCACTTCTTCAACCATTAACGGAAAACCAAGTTCTGGTTGCTGACTCATCACGGCTCTTTTTTTGGCCAGCTCTTCTTTTCGCAGTTCTTTTATCTTTTTATCATCATATAAAACGGTTCCCTGGAATCCATTTATTTCACCACTGAAGATTTTTAAAAAAGTTGATTTACCCGAACCATTTGGACCGAGTATCATATTAAATTCACCCGGCATAAAAGATGCGCTGATATTTTTTAAGATCTGCTTTTTACCAACACTAAAACTATGTTCTCGGTTCTAAGCATTGTAACCTCCTTTCTGTTGCAACACATTAAATCGCTTCAGAAGAATGATAAATACCGGAGCTCCAACCAGAGAAGTAATGATACCAATTGGAATTTCTGCAGGAGCTAATAACAATCTTGCACACATATCTGCAAGTAAGAGTAAGGTAGCGCCTACTATCATGGAAGCCGGTAATAATTTTTTATTATCACTGCCAATCAACAAACGCAGAACATGCGGAACAATCAGTCCCATAAAACTGATGACACCAACAAATGCAGTAGCAACCGATACCATTGCGGTATTCAGGATCATTATCCTTGTTTTTAATTTATCCGTATCAACACCGAGATAAGCGGCTTCTTCTTCACCCAGCAGTAATGCATTCAATTGTTTGGAATAACGGAAAGAAATAATAAACATAATGGCGGCAACTGTACCAACAATAAATACCTGCAGCCAGGATGCTCCGGAAAAAGTTCCGAGATTCCAGAACGTAATGCTTCTTGCCTGCGGATCTCTTGCTATATAACTCATAAACCCGGTACCGCTTAAACCAACTGCATTTACAGCGATACCAATCAGCAATAGTGAAATTATAGAAACTCTTTTTGCATTTTTTGCCAGCGATATAAACTAACACAGGTGGCAAGCAATGCTCCTGCAAATGCAAACAGTGGAGTAAGAAATGGACCGATATTGACTTTTTAATTGCGGTGTCCATTTTGCAGCCAATACAAAAACAACTGATGCTCCAAATGCGGCACCGCACTGGTTCCTATTAATCCGGGTTCTACAATCGGATTACGGAATAATCCCTGCATCAATACACCGCTTACTGCTAATATGGCACCGGTAATGGCACATAGTAAAACCCTTGGCAATCGTAATTGAATAAAAACTCCTTCATAAATATTGGCTGGCTTTTCTCCTGCAAAAAAATGTTTGATTGACGAAAACATTTCTGATGGCAGAATTGAAACAGCGCCAAATGCAATGGCACATAGCATCACGATCACCAATAAGGCGATCAGCACCGGAAAGAAAAATTTATTTTTTCTGAGCACTGCTGATGGTGAAGAAGTTTCATTAATTTAATAATATTCTCTCCGGTACGTGGACCAAAATAAACAAGGTCATGTTCTTCAAAACGAACGATGCGTTTATTTTTTCCTGCATTGGTTAAAGCAACACCGGGAACACCATCGATAAATTTATCCATGCTTCCCATCTGGTCAAATCCAAAATCAGTAGCAATAATAATATCAGGATTTGCCGTGGCAACAGCTTCTGCACTTATTTGTCTTGCGCCTTTTGCATCATAGATCGCTGTTTTTCCTCCGGCCAGTTTGATCATTTTATCACCAACACCATTTCTTCCGCTCATTACAAAATAAACATTATTGGCTCTTCCAAAATGAATGATCATTACTTTGGGTGTATCCGCAATATTCAATGCTTTTAAAGAATCAGCAGCGATCGCAATATCAGTATCCATTTTTTTAATGATCGAATCTGCTTTTTCTTCTTCTCCAAAAAAATTACCAAGGTCTTTCAATAACAATTTAGCACTGTCAATTGTATTAGCACCGCCAAATACTTTTATATTTAAACCTGCTTGGTGATCTGTGGCAATACATTCTCCGGTCCAATATCATTACTGTGGATCACCAGGTCCGGGTTCATGGCAATGATACTTTCAGGGCTTAATGCACGGTGATAGCCGACGGTTTTCAACAATTTAGCACTGTCAGGATAAGTGCTGCTAAGATCAACCGCAACCAGATCATGTCCTTTGCCCAAAGCAAATACCATTTCTGTTAAATGTTTTGACAGACAAACGATACGCTGATCTTTTTTCCCATCTGTTTCTTTATTCCCGAACCTGTCGCATGAAAACAACGCAGACGACAGAAGCAGTAACAAAATAATTTTTCTCATACTTAAAATTTTAAAAATATGGAGCAGTCAAAAGCAACTGCCCCACTTGATCCCTATAAGAAAGACTTACAGGTTATATTTTAAATTTATTCCGCCAAATACATTTGCATTTTTAGGAGCCGGTATGTACGCATCCGGTAACTGGTTCACAAAAACCATCAGATAGTATTTGTTGCCGGTGATATTTGTTGCTCCAAAATACAGGTCGAGATCAAAGTGCTGGCCGAGACTGCGCTTCATCCCGATCTTGCCATTTAATAAATTATAGCTTTTTGCATAAATATCATTCAATGATGTGATGGGCACTTTGTCTTTGTAGTTATAGTTTACATTGGCATATAAGCCCGCCTTCATCAGCAGATCCACTCCGAAATTTACCATCAATTTTGGCACACCTCCTACATCTTTACCGCTGTAGTCTTCAGTAAGAGTCACCGACTTTTGTATTTTGAAATTATCGCCATACTTAAAATCATTAAACGTAGCATTAGCAAACGGGCGGATCATTTTGAAAAATCCATTTTCTGATTGATATGCTGTGAACTTCACCAATGCTTCCACACCATTATGATCCTGGTCGCCACCATTTACTACATAAGAATATAATGTAGTAGTAGCTGATGCGGGAGATTGAACCGCAACTGCTGTCATCTTATTTGAAAACTTTGCATGGAAATATGCTAACTCATACACAAACCTGCTGTTCATTAATTGTCCTTTTGTACCAACTTCATATTGGCTGCCGATCTCAGGTCTCAGGTCTTCATTCACTCTGCCAGTTGCAGGTGTAGCCGGAGTTGTTACTGCCGGAGTGGTAATAAAGAAGTAAGAGCTGACCGGTGCTTTGAATCCTTTGCTATAAGATGCATAAACCGACACATGCTTGTTAAACACCTTATTGATCGCAAAGTGCGGAGAGACCATATTGTTATATTTCTTACTATAATCGGCCGGTCTTGTTGCGATCGCAGGGTTGAAGCGGTCATGCAAAGTGATCTTCATATTGCTGGCGCCAACACCTCCTGTAAATGACAGGTCATTCTTTAATGACAAAGTCCATTCTGTAAACAAAGAACCTGTTGTGCTGACAAATGCAGTATTTGATGTGTTCGCATTGATGACCCAATAAGGACTTACTCCATAAACCCATGTTGTTGGGTTCGGATCATTAGGATCAGCTTTCATATTAAAGCCAACAACGTTTGCATCCTGGCGCTGTGTTTCAATACCCGTGATCCCACTTAAGGTAGCCCCGTTATTCAATGAGATCTTTGTGTTGAATACTGAACGAAGGCCATAATTGATCGTATTCTTATCGGTCCAACCGCCTGCACTGCTTGCATTGCTTGTAAATCCTGTTCCAAATACGGTGGTCGTATTTGAAATGCTTTTTGAAAGATCATACGTGTGTCCAACACCAGCTCTTATTGTAATTACATTGCTGTGCGCATTTCTTTTTATGTATTCAGGATTACCGGAGTAGTCATCATTGTCCCATTGTGTAGTTGTCAATTCGCCAAATCGTTCATCATAACTATTGCTGTAACCAACATAGGTATTGATGCTTTGTTTTTCATTTGGCCGGAAATTGCCGGAGAAGTTGACAAAATCTTTTTTTGATTTATTGTGAATTGAAAAACCATCAGACTTTTGATGTCCGTAATTCAGCACAATGGAAGAACGTTCATTATCCATTTCAAACTGCGTAGTGAAACGCTGCAATCCATAATTGCCGATCATCACCTCCTGGCCGATAGATGTTTTTCCCTTTTCGGGTTTGATCGTACTTAAGTTAATAGCTCCGGAAATTGCCAAGCCATATAAAGTACCGGCCGGGCCCTTGGTCACTTCCACATTTCCGATAGAGCTGTAATCAAGATCATCAAATGTTGAAATACCTTCAGCATCCGTTAATGGAATGCCGTTCACATAAACTTTATATCCTTGTCCGTCAAAATTGCTGCTGATACCTCTTGTTCCTCTTGAGCCGTTTCCATAACCTCTTATATTGAATTGCTGTCCACCGGAAACAGATCTCCTGTTCATCGTCACACCAGGCACATTTGTTTGGATAGCATCATCTAAAAACAAACCTGTTCCTCTTTTTAATTCTAATGGTGACAATTTAGTTATAGATGATGGTTGATATAAAAGTGCTTTATTAATATTGGAAGTAGCGCTTATTTCTACATTCTCCAATGTACGGCCAGCAGTTTCTAATGATATCTTTAGTTCTGCGTCACAATTTTTTATAGTTCAGAGAATAAGTTTCATAGCCAACAAAACTGATCGTTATTTTTTTTGTTTTATTGCAGTCAATTGAAAAGTTACCGTCCTGGTCGGTTGTAGTTCCTCCACTGCCGGCAAATGTTACGGAAGCCCCGGCCAAAGGCTTATTGGTTTCTTTATCTGTCACTTTTCCACGAAGCGTTTGTTGTGCAAAACCTGTAAGTGAAATGGTCAATAGTAGTATTGCAGATAGAATTATGTTTTTCATTGTGTAAGTTGATATAAATTGAAATAATAAATAGTTGCGTAGAAACAAACATCAACCCGCTTTGCGGGATCATATTTGTTTCAAAAAAAATAAAATAAAGAAAGCTTATGCTTTTGGAGGGGGAATATTAATTTCTTCAAATGAAGAAACAAGGGTCACATTAAAAGATGAATAGGCTGAATGGACAGGGAAGGACCCTGGCTCTTCCTGGTCGTTCAAACAAACGATATCAACCAACAAAGATTTTATCCTGTTTTTTTCCTGCTTGTTGCCATGATTTGCATTTACTGCTTTTGCAAGACCATCAAGCAATTGTTTTTCCTTTTTATCATTGATGCAATACAAAAAAGTTTTTCCATCTGTTTTTTTAATGCGGGCAACATCATATAAAACACCATCAATAGAAAATTCTTTATTTTCTTCTTCCCAAACGATCTTATCGCCAAATTCCTCCGCTACAAACACTTCCAATGAAGAATCAGGAATATGCGTAAGCAATTCTCTTTCCATTTCTTCTTTAAGGATGAATTGATGAACCGTGTAAATAAAATAATAACCAACCTGGCTGGTAAACAGTATTGCAAGAAGTAAAGCAGCTAATACTTTTTTCAATTGGTTTTTCGTTGAGCGACTAAGGTAAATACTTTTCTTTATAGACTATGTGCCATGACGTGTATAAACATCAAAATAAAAGTAACTTCCTATATTTATTCATGCTTCTTTAAAAAAATTTTATATGAAAATTAAAAATCAACCAGAAAATCTATTGGAATGGATCGCTTTGAAAGCAAATCTTGCTCCTATTCCACTTATAGATACACAGGTTGCATTTAATGCTGCCCGTGCTATTATGGCTGCAGCGGAGCTTGGTATTTATGAAGCGATAGGAAAAAATTCAAAAACTGCAGACGAGGTATCGTCAGCATGCAACACACATCCCGAAGCAACCAGGCATTTGCTTGATGCTCTTGTTGGCATCGGTTATTTACAATGGAGCAATGGAAATTATACACTGAAACAAAAATTTCATAAGTGGCTGCTGAAAGAAAGTGAATCAAACCTGATCGGCAAGTTGCGTTTTCAAATACTGGAATGGGAATGGATGGCTAAACTTGAAGATTATGTTCGTACCGGAAAAACATTGGAAATGCATGGAGCTATAGCACCAGAAGAATGGCAGTTATACCAGGAAGGAATGAGAGATCTTTCGATCAATGTTGCAAAAGAAGTTGCTCCTAAAATTCCTGTTACCAAAAGGCGCAACTGCCATGCTTGATATTGGCGGCTCACATGGATTATTTTCTATTGAGCTGTGTAAAAGACATTCATCGTTATCAAGTACCATTATGGAATTGCCCGGAGCAATAGAAGCTGCAAGTGCAATTGCCAAAAGATACGATACAACGGATCGTGTAAGCTATGTTGCAGGAAATGCATTGACGGATGATCTTGGAAAAGAAAAATATGATCTTGTAATGATCAATAATGTTGTTCATCATTTTACCAGTGAACAAAATTTTGCATTGGCAAAAAAGATCGCAGCGGCATTAAAGCCTGGCGGCATTTATGCCATTGGTGAATTCATCCGTCAATCAAAACCTGGCGAGGGCGGGGTTGCCGCTTCCACTACCGGTCTTTATTTTTCACTCACCAGTTCATCGGGCACATGGTCAATAGAAGAAATGGAAGGCTGGCAAAAAAGCGCAGGATTAAAAATTGAAAAGCCGGTATCTCCTATGTCATTACCCGGTTGGAAAATTTTGATTGCGGGAAAATAAATGTTCATATAGTGTTCCCTTCAACAACGAAGTGTTTTTCAATCATTCTTCTGATTCAGCATTCCTTTTTTTAGCTCTTGCGCTTAACGGAGTGGTTAAAGGTATGATCCATTTAGGCGGAATAAATCCCGGTCTTTCTACTGCACTGAGGTCAGTTGACGGATCGATCATTTGCTGGTAGGCTCTTCCATTTAAACTTGCTTTCACGTCGGCATAAACCTCCACATCAAGTCCATTCTTTTTATTTTCCTTCTTCAGTATTTGTGCAAACTGCCAAATCAGTTCGGGCCAATCGGACATCCGGTTTATTTGCCACGATGTGAGGTATTCTTCCGGACTTACAAAAGTGCTGTCGTCCGTCTTTTTATCCCTGACAATAAAAACAGCTGTAGCATCTTTCGATCTCAATTTCATATGCCAGGCATATTTGTGTCCCATTTCGTTCCAATGCACATTTCCAGGTATGATAAAATGCCTTAGCGGAACCAACACCTGGATAGCTATCCAGGTAAGCAAAAGCGTAGCGGCAATTTTTTTATTGTAAGACAATGGTTGCAAAACAGTCCAGTGCTTTGTTGTTCTTAATTCTTGTTTTTGCCGGGCTGTAGAAAGAAGATTGACAAATTTCCGTGGCCATGATGGATGAAAAAAGATCGTTGATGCGATCATAGTAAACCATGGAAATATTCCAATGTTGAATAATTCTGCATTGGTTAAATGAAATAACACCGCGACAAGGAAAGCCCATTTGCGGGTTGGTTTTATTAATAACAAAGGAACCATCAGCAAGTCAATTAACAACCCGGAATAGCACATAAAATAGATCATCCATTCCTCTGTAAAAAGGTGCCCAATGACCGGGAAATCAGTTCTTGCAGAAAGCCAGCTTCGCATTGGTTCGCCCTGCAGCCAATCACTGTTGATCTTTGCTATTCCTCCAAAAAAATAGGGAAGTCCTATCATAAAACGCAGGAGCCATACCGACCATGCCGGAACCGTGTTTCGATCCGCGGGTTTAAAAATTTTATTATCAACGGCAGCGGTTTTGTTTGCAGGAATAAATATCAAAACAAAACTTATCAGCACTACCAGGTAAAGGTGATTGAGGTACCGTGTTTGTTCCAGTAAAAAACAATAAGTGAAACCGATAAAAAATAAAAAGGTGGACAGCCTGTAAAGCAGCCCTATCATGATCAAAACAGATAGCACTCCAAACATTATCCAAAGAAAATACATGCCCTCAGCGGGTAGTGGCTGCAAAAAATCAAAAGGCCAGTAAGTAAAATGATAGTCAGGGTCGATCCAATACCTCCCGATCCATCCTTTTTGGAAATACCGTATGGTTTCCCAAAACATGATGATGCCAAAAGCGATCCGGAAAAAAGCTACGGTGCTTCCATCAACAGGAGCAAACAATGCCTGCCATTTGTATTTCTTTAGCTCGCCTATTTCTGCATTGGCAAGGTTATAACCTTTGGCTACTGCTTCTTTTTCCTGATGTGCAGCAGGCTGCTTGAATGGTTTTTTTTTAGAAAATTTTTTCACCAATGACTTCGGGTTTATACGATTTTCCAGAAATGCAGAACACAAATTTTAGAAATACAAATTAAAAAAAAAGACGGTTATTTGAAAGGTTTCGGAGACAATAAGCTGCATGCAACAAAAGTATTTACACCGTTGCTGGTATTCAAGTTTAGATAGAATTCAAGAATAGTAAATCGCACCAATAACCAATACATCATTAACTTAAGTTGTTGGTAGTAGAACAGATCATTCCAGCTTTACCAATTCTATTGTACTTTAGTAATGCGGTGTATGAAAAAATTTATTCCGGTAGTTTGGCTGTAATTGGTAAAGCATTGAATTAAATACAGGCATGCAAACAAATGAGATCAGCAACAGGTACAGAAATTTTGTTCTGATGATGCTGACGCTTGTCTACGTCTTCAACTTTGTGGACCGGCAACTCATTGTCATTCTCCAGGAGTCAATAAAAAAAGACCTGGACCTTTCTGATACCCAACTTGGCCTGCTCTCCGGATTTACATTTGCTATATTTTATGTTACCCTGGGTATTCCTATTGCACGTTTTGCAGACAGAACGAACCGAAAAAATACAGTCGCAGTATCCCTGGGTTTATGGAGCGCAATGACAGCCTTCTCGGGACTTGCACGAAATTTTATCCAATTGCTTTTAGCACGTATTGGTGTGGGAGTTGGTGAAGCAGGAGGAAGCCCTCCGGCTCATGCTATGATCTCTGATTACTTTCCGCCCGAAAAACGGTCTACAGCACTTTCAATATATTCAACAGGTATTTATTTCGGTATACTGGTTGGTTTTTTAATGGGTGGTTATTTGAACCAGCATCTCGGGTGGCGAACTGCATTTTTTGTTGTTGGTATACCAGGTATAATTTTTTCAATACTATTTTACGTGTCGGTTAAGGAACCCCGCAGGGGTGCAACTGATGTCACTGCAACATCAACAAACGAGGATCAATCACTGGGCAAAGTGCTTAAGCGGTTGTATTCAACCAACACATTTGTTTACCTGTCGTTGGCTACAGGTCTGCATGTGTTCTGCATCTATGGACTTCTTAATTGGACACCATCTTTCCTCTCAAGGCTTCATGGGATGAAGAATTCCGAACTAGGTGCATTGCTGGGTCCGATCTTCGGCATCGGTGGTGCAATTGGTTCGTTTGCCGGCGGGTTCCTGACCGATCATTTTGGAAAAAAAGATAAACGGTGGTACCTGAAACTTCCTGCTTATGCCATCATCCTCTCCATTTTCTTTGCAGCCGGAGCTTTGTTTCTTCAGAATACATCTTTTTCACTGATCTGTTTAGGTTGCTGTGCTTCTCTGCAAAGCATGTACCTGGGGCCATCTATTGCGGTGGCACATAGCCTGGTTCCGGCGTCGATGCGATCACTCACTTCAGCTATTTTGTTTTTTGTGTTGAACCTTATTGGCCTTGGGTTAGGACCATTAGTTGTGGGAATTATCAGCGACCAGCTTGCCCCGGCACTTGGTAATGAATCCCTGCGATGGGCCATGTCAATTATAATAGTGGTGGGAGCTGTATCAACAATATTCTTTTTTATTTCTGCTAAAAAACTGGCAGTAGATCTAAAGCTAAAGCATCAATCAAAAATATGGTTAACGAGAAACGGATCTGAAAATTACCTGGCTGCTCCACCATCGATAGTTAAACAAATTCCGCTCACAAACGAAGCTTCATCAGATGCAAGATAAAGATAGCCGTTTGCAATATCGTCGGGAACTCCCCATTTGCCAAGTGGTATATGAGGAATAGTTTGTTTGCGCACCTCTTCAGGCATAGTTCGGTCATGGCTGTTGTTATAAATCCCGGGGCAATGCAATTGACTGTGATATTGTAGCGGCCGAGTTCCATCGCCCATACTTTCGTCATGCCAATAATAGCCGATTTAGTTGCCACATAATTGGTTTGTCCAAAGTTTCCGCGAATGGCAACATTGGAAGATGCAGAAACAATGCGGCCATAATTTTGCTCTTTCATAATTGGAGCAACCGCCTGTGTGCAATTGAAAACTCCTGTGAGGTTTACCGAAATAACATCATCCCATTCCTGCATTGTCATTTTAAGTAAGGTTCTGTCCCTGGTAATGCCGGCATTGTTGATCAGGATATCGATACGACCAAAATATGCTCCGGGCTTCAGCTACTGCTGCTTGCACTTCATCCTGGTTTGTTACCGATACTTTTTTAAAGATGATCTCATATCCTTCATTTCTTAATCGCTCTGCCACTTCATTTCCCTTATCAGATACATCCCACAAAATAATTTTTGCACCTTCTTTGGCAAACCGTTCTGTGGTGGCAAGACCTATTCCATTAGCACCGCCGGTGATCAAAGCAATTTTGTTTTTTAGTCTCATCTCATTATGATTTTAAAAATTTAGAGTTGCCGTACGGCAGGCATTTAGTGCACTTTAAGTGTAAACTATTCCTCCAATATCAAATATAACGGGTAAAATGATGAACCTAAGGACCGTTACCGATACATTTAATTTTTACATTTGATAAACCTAACTAAAAGGCTTATGAACCGATATGTAACAATTATTCTGACGCTATTTGTATTTCTTGTCTATACAAACTCTGCACAAACACAACCAAAAGTCCTCATGAATGCTGCTCCGGGATCAGGTGGGTTTTCCGCTACTCGTCTTGCACGTCTTGATTCCGGCATGAGCGACTGGGTAAAAAACAAATGGGTAAATGGTTCTGTCGCACTGATAGCCCGCAACGGAAAAATTATTTTTGATAAAGCTTATGGGTATAATAATATGGATACGAAAGAGCCGCTGGATAAAAATGGAATTTTTCGAATTGCCTCACAAACAAAAGCCGTTACCACAGTGGCAGTAATGATGTTGTGGGAGGAAGGAAAATTTTCATTGGACGATTCTGTTTCTAAATTTATACCATCTTTTGCCAATCAACAGGTGATAGCAACTTTCAACCCCAAAGACACTACATACACAACTGTTCCTGCAAAACGACCTATCACCATTCGTGACTTGCTTACACATACATCGGGTCTTGGATACCCGGGAATAGGAACACCGGAAGAAATTGCTATTTATGCAAAAAATAAGATCACGGGAGGTGTTGGCGTAGAAGGTGAAAAAATTTCTGATGCAATGAATCGCCTGGGCGGTTTGCCGCTCTTTTTTCAACCTGGTGAACAATGGAGGTATGGATTAAATCATGACGTGCTGGGATACTTAGTTCAAATATGGTCGGGCATGTCACTGGAAGATTTTTTTGCAAAGCGAATTTTTCAACCTCTTGGCATGAAGGATACTTATTTCAATGTGCCACAGGAAAAAGGGAAAAGGCTTGTAAATTTTTTTCTGCAGGATTCTACAGGAATAATAAAAAAGCAAGATGCAGTTTTTGGTGGAGCACTCAAGATGAATTACCCACTTGAAAAAACAGATTATTTTTCCGGGGGCGGAGGTTTGTCGTCCACTATTTATGATTATGCTGTTTTACTTCAGATGTTATTAAATGGCGGGGAATATAATGGTGCCAGGCTACTGGCCCGCAATACAGTGCGTATGATGACGATGAATCAAATCGGGGATTTGTCTGTGAATATTGGAAATAGTAAGGATAATAAATTTGGGTTTGGCTTTTCAATTATCAGCGAAAGCGGGAGCAGGTTTACTCCAAGCCAGGCCGGTACTTACGCATGGGGTGGCGTATTTTCAACTACTTATTGGGTGGATCCCAAAGGAAGATTTGATCGTGTTGCTATACGAGCAAATGTGGGGACCGCATATTGCTGACACACAGAAATTATTTCGTGCCCTCGTGTACCAGGCGATCAATGATTGATGAAATGTTGGAAATAAAAAAATTTCACCACGTTTGATCATTTCTGTTCTTTAAGAAATTTTTCCCGAAGAGCAGATTTTAAAAATTTACCTACCGATGTTTTAGGAATGGCATCAATTACGTAGTAGCCATCGGGAATCCAGAATTTTGCAAACCTGGTAGCAAGAAATTCGTTTAGTTCAGCAGGGGAAAAGATTTTTCCTTCTCTTAAGTACTACATAAGCAAAGGGACGTTCTATCCATTTATCATCAGGAATGCCAATCACTGCTGCTTCTAATATCGAAGGATGACCCATCAACGAATTTTCCAGTGCTACTGAACTGATCCATTCGCCTCCTGATTTGATAACATCTTTACTTCTGTCTTTTATTTCAATGAATCCGTCTTCGCTGATGGTAACAATGTCCCCGGTTTTCAACCAGCCATCTTCTGTAAATTTTTCTCCGGCTGTTTCTTCTCCTTTATAATATGAAGAACAGATCCACGGACCACGAACTTCCAGTTCGCCCATAGTAAGTCCATCCCATGGAATGAATCCAAACTCATTCCTGCCGCGGATCTCTACAAATGGAACCGGTAACCCTTGTTTTGCTATATGATCATACTGTTCCTCTTTGGATGCTTTCTCCAGTTTGGTGGTCATCACTGAAGTACTGCCTAATGGAGACATTTCAGTCATGCCCCACGAATGAAGCACTTTAATTCCAAAGTTTTCATCAAAGGATTTTGCTAAAAAACGAGGTACAGATGAACCGCCCATTATTATAGTACGTAAATAGAGTTTGTATTTACCAGGTTCTTTTTCCAGCGCATTAAGGATAGCCATCATAACGGTGGGCACACCTGCAGTAAGAGTTACTTTTTCACTTTCAAAAAGCTGTAAAAGACTCTCTGCATCTAAGAAAGGACCGGGAAACACCTGGGTAGTACCAACGAATGTGCAACTGTAAGGGAAACCCCATGCACTGGCATGAAACATGGGAACGACAGGTAGCATCACATCCAGCTCATTGATACCAGCACCAGTGCAACTTAAGAGGAACGACATCGCATGAAGCATGATGGAACGATGGGAATACAATATACCTTTCGGCTTTCCGGTTGTTCCGGAAGTGTAACACATAAAAGCAGCGGAATTTTCGTCGCCCTCAAATGGTTCGAATAATGAATCATCTCCACTTGCAACCAGATCTTCATAATTTAAATATTCTTCCGGAAGTTGGTTTTCCTCCATTCGGAATGACAATGACCTTAGAAATTTTTATCGTGTGTTTGAATTTTTCAAACAAAGGCAACAGTACTTCGTCCACAATAATGATCTTATCTTCCGCATGATTAACAATGTAACCAAGATCGTCCGGACTAAGGCGAATGTTGAGAGGATGTACAATTGCTCCCATACAGGGAATTGCAAAATATGCTTCGAGATGCTGATAATGATTCCAGCAGAGAGTGGCCACCCTGTCTCCCTGGCAAATGCCAAGCTGATGAAGAGCTACAGCCAACTTTTTTGTACGGATGGCAAGATCATGGTAGGTGTAGCGATGAATACTTTTATCGGGAAGACGACTCACAATTTCTTTTTTCCCGAATAAGGTTTCTGCCCTTCGTAAAATAGTGGGAAGAGTTAGTTGGTAATCCATCATTAAACCTTTCATGGAACTTGCGAGTTGTGGTAACTGTTATATAATTTATTCGCTGAAAGATAATCAAAAGAAATATTAGTAATCGTATCACTTAGAATAGTAAATCACACCAACAATAGCGTTATTCATCTAATTAAAATTTCTTCCTTTCTTTGCACATGTCTTCATCACACAAGATCATCATCATCACCGCTCCATCCGGCGCCGGTAAAACTTCTATCACCAAACATTTGCTGAAAACATTTCCAGGTAAACTGGCTTTTTCTATTTCTGCTGCTACACGGCAAAAAAGAAGTTATGAGAAAGATGGCGTTGATTATTATTTTATAAGTGTGGATGATTTCAAAGAAAAAATTCAACACAATGCATTTGTAGAATGGGAAATGGTGTACGAAGGAAAATATTATGGTACATTGACATCGGAGATCCATCGCATTTGGAAAGAAGAAAAAGTTCCTTTGCTTGATATAGATGTGCAGGGAGCCGTTCATGTACAGCAGGAACATCGGGAACAAACTCTTTCCATTTTTATTGAGCCACCATCGGTGGACGAACTAAAAAGAAGACTGAGCAGTCGCGGCACTGAAACTCCCGAAAGTCTTTCCACCCGTTTAAATAAGGCCACTTATGAGCTTTCCTTTAAAGATCATTTTGATAAAGTGATCGTAAATGATGATCTTGAAAAAGCCTGTAATGAAGCGGAAATGATCGTAAGGTCGTTTATTGAAGTGAGTTAAGTAAGTATAAAAAGTATCTAAGGTATCTTGCTCTTATTTGACACTTTATATACGATTACACCTCTACTGTAATACTAACTTTTTATACTTTATATACTCTTTATACCTATCTGCTTTAGCACTACCTTTTATACTGCCTCCCTGTAATAATTACCTGGTATTTACTTCTTATAACATCTCGTCGCTTTTTCTATCTTTACTGCCCCATGTTTGAAATACGTATCGTTATATGGTTTGTGCTTACCATCCTGCTGATGGGTTTTTTTGCAGGAATTGAAATGGCATTTTACAGCGCCAACCGCATGAGCATTGAGCTGAAAAAGAAACAAGGCAGGGCCAGCGGACAAATACTGGATCAATTCATTGACCACCCGGTTTATTTTCTCGGCACTACACTAATAGGCTTCAATGTTTTTCTTGTATTCTTCGGATTACAAATAAGCAAAGTGATGGAACCATTATGGATCAGGCTTGATGTGGGTTCTGATTCTGTCCGCATAATAATTGAAATACTTTTATCAACTTTTCTTGTCCTTGTATTTGCAGAATTTCTTCCCCGTGCTATTTTTCGTGCAAGAGCTAATTCATTGCTAAGCCGATTGGCACAATTGATCGATATTTTTTACCAGATGTTTTACCCGATCGCTGCCGGCTGCATTGCACTGGCTAATTGGTTACTTAAATATGTTTTCAATGTAAGAGTTGATGAAAAGAAAGAAGTGTTTGGCAAAACAGATCTTGAACACCTGTTCCGGCAGGCAAAAGAAGCAGAAGATGAAAAACAACCCTTGAACACCGAGTACTTTGAAAATGCGCTGGAGTTACCAAAGATCAGGATACGTCAGAGTCTTGTTCCCCGTAAAGAAATTGTTGGTATTGATATAAAAGAATCGATTGATGCTTTACGCCGACTGCTTATTGAAACCAAGTTATCACGCATAGTTGTTTTTGAGGGTAACATTGATCATATTATTGGTTATGTTCATCAACTGGATATGTTCAAACGGCCGGCGACTATTCAATCTGTTTTATTGCCTATTCCAGCAGTGCCGGAAAGTATGAGTGCCACTGATCTTATCAATAAGTTTACCCGTGAAAGAAAAAGTATTGCATGGGTAGTGGATGAATTTGGCGGTACCGCCGGCATCATTACCATGGAAGATGTGCTGGAGGAAATTTTTGGAGAGATACAGGATGAATATGATGTGGAAGAGTTTGTTGAAAAACAAATTGCCGAACATGAATATATATTTTCAGGCCGCCTTGAACTTGATTATATCAATGAAAAATATGGTTTTGATTTCCCGGTAGATGAAACGGAAACACTCTCCGGGTTCATCATTAACTACCATGAAACTATCCCTAAGCAAAAAGAAAGGATCATCATTGCCGACTACGAATTTGACATTATGAATGTAAGCGACACCCGTATCGAGATGGTGAAAGTCAAAAAATTGAAATAAAGAGACCGTCTCCCTGCTTATACCGGTCTCAACCCGTTTATCAATTTATTTTTCGAAGAGTCCCTCCAGAGATTTATCTTTCATTCTCCAAAAAATTAATAATAATATGATACAAGCAAGAAAGTCGTTGCTTTTGCTGGCAGCTGGTATGTTTGCGGGCCTTTGCAGTTTTTCGCAAAATAATCCCGCTGGCAATACTGCAGCAAAACCAGACTCTACAAAAAAGGCTCCACCTCCTCCGGCCAAACCTACAGTGTCAGATAAAGTGAAGAGCAGTAAAAAAATGGATGGCCTTTTTACTTTATACCAGGATACGGCAAATGGAAGTGTGCAGATGTATGTAAAGAAAAACCAGTTAGGTAAAGAATATATTTACCAGAGTTTTTCAATGGGTGGACCTACCAGTTTATTCTTACACCAAAACATGATCCGTACAACATGGATCTTTAAAATAAAAAAGACCTTTGACAAACTGGAGTTTTCTCAAGTGAATACTAATTTCTGGTACGATCCTGAAAATGCAGTAAGCAAATCCGCGAATGTTGATGTGACAGAAGCTGTTTTTTATTCTGCAAAAATCGATGGCGAAGATTCATCAGGTTTTATAGTAGCCGGCGATGGATTGTTTTTAAGTGAGAAACTTGATCCTGTAAAACCATTGGTTGCTCCCGGTCCTGCTGCCGCTTTAGTATTTAATCTTGGTAACCTTAATGCTACCAAGTCTGGTTATAAAGCAGTTCGTTCTTATCCTAACAATACGGATGTACTGGTTGAATTAGCTTATGATAATCCAGCCCCATTTAACCAGGGAGGAAAAGATATTACTGATGCCCGTTACAACCGTATTCGTTTCCAACATAGCTTTCTTGGAAATGCCAAGCAATGATTTTCGTCCAAGACTTGATGATCCAAGAGTTGGATATTTCACACAGGAAATAGATAATCTTACAAGCATTAAAGTAGCCGATTATAAAGATGTGATCAATCGCTGGAATTTAGTAAAAAAAGATCCTTCTGCTGCTATCAGCGAACCAGTTGAACCAATCGTATGGTGGGTTGAAAATACAACACCGGTTGAATATCGCCAGACAATTGTGGAAGCAGGCATGAAATGGAATGAAGCTTTTGAAAAAGCAGGTTTCAAAAATGCAGTTGTAATGAAGATCATGCCTGATGATGCAACATGGGATCCAGCTGATATTCGTTATAATGTTATTCGCTGGGTGTCTTCGCCCTATCCTCCTTATGGAGCTATCGGGCCAAGTTTTGTAAACCCAAAAACGGGACAGATACTTGGGGCTGATATAACAGTTGAATGGATGAGTGGCAGTTCAAGCCCTATTGCAGAAGAATTGTATGATGTAAAATCTATCAACACTGATCTTCCTTCATTGTTGCTGGATCCTAAAAAAGATGATGAATTGAATTTGCCTGCATCAATGAGAGCTAAGGCGTGTACTCTTGGACAAGAATTGAAAGCACAATTCACTGCCGGTCTTACAACATTAGAAGCAACAGGTGCATCTGATGCTGAAATAAAAACACTGCACAAAGAATTTTTGTATTATCTCATCATGCATGAAATGGGACATACAATGGGATTGAACCATAACATGAAGGCAACCCAGATGCTGAGCCCTGCTGATGTAAATAATACAGGTATCACTCATGTAAAAGGCTTACAGGGATCAGTAATGGATTATCCTGCTGTGAATGTTTCAAGTGATCGCAGCAAGCAGGGAGATTATTATACAACAAAGGCCGGCCCTTATGACCTATGGGCAATTGAATTTGGTTATACTCCATTTAGCCCTTCAGAAGAAGCAGCAGGCTTGACAAAAATTCTTAGTCGCAGCAATGAACCAGGTCTTGCATTTGGTAATGATGCAGATGATATGCGTTCGCCGGGTGGTGGCGGTATCGATCCAAGAGTAATGGTCAATGATATGAGTAATGATATGGTTGCTTATGCAGAAGACAGGTTTGGCCTGATAAATACGTTGATGGGTAAACTGAAAGAGAAATACAGTAAGCCCGGCAAATCATACGCTGAGCTAAGGGCCCGTTATGGAAATTTGGTTGGTCAAAGAAATGGTATGGCACAATCGGTGAGCCGTTATATCGGTGGTGTTTATGTTGACAGAAGCTTTGTAGGTCAGGCAACAACCACAAAACCGTTTACGCCGGTAAGTGCAGCATATCAGAAAAAAGCAATGGCGCTATTAACAAAATATGTTTTTGCACCTGATGCATTTAAAGGTGATGCTGCATTGTTCCCTTACTTACAAATACAGCGTCGCGGTTTTAATTTCTTTGGTAATGGCGAAGACCTGAAAGCTCAGTCAATTATTCTTAGCATGCAGGTTGGTTTATTTGCTCATTTGATGAGTCCAAGTACATTGACAAGAATTAATAACAGCACTTTGTATGGTAACACATACACATCTGCTGATATGATGAATGATCTGACAAATGCTGTATTTGCAGCTGATCTGAAAACAAACGTGAATTTATACAGGCTTAATTTGCAAACAGAATATGTAAAAGGTCTTGCAGCTATCACATCTGCTCCTGTTAGCCCTTATGACAATGCATCTAAAGCTGCCATGTATAATACGCTTAAAAAGATCAAAGGAATGCTGGCAACATCGGTTTCAACAGACGAACAAACCAAAGCACATAGAGCAAACCTTGTATTCTTAATAGACAAGGCTTTATCTGTTAAATAAGAAATGATAATCAATTAATAAATCCCGTCTCGCTTAAGGGGAGACGGGATTTTTCATTTTATGAAAATGGGTTGACAATAGCCCGCCTCAGCTACTTATATTTGCGATTCTAATTATTGAAGATGGCTTTTAAATTATTTGGAAGAAAAAAAGATGACGAAAAAGCAGAAATGTCTTTTATCGATCATTTGGAAGTGCTGCGTGGGCATTTATTTCGTTCTGTGCTTGCAATTGCCGCTGGAGCAATTGTATTTATAGTTTATAATTCATTCTTTGTTCGTGAAGTGCTGATGGGACCAACCCATGCCGACTTTCCAACTTACAAATGGCTTTGCAAACTTGGGCATGCTATCGGGCTTGGCGATAAAATGTGTATGAAAGATATCGGTCTTAAAATGCAAAGCACCTCAGTAAGCGGGCAATTCAGCATGTATTTCACTTTGATATTTGTAGGGGGCATCATTGTGGCTTTTCCTTATATATTCTGGGAGTTCTGGCGTTTTATAAAACCCGCTTTAACAAAAAAAGAATTATCAAAAACAAGAGGTGTTATCTTCTGGGTTTCTTTTTTATTCTTTCTTGGAATAACATTCGGCTATTTTATAATTGCTCCATACACGGTAAACTTCTTTGCCAATTTTCAATTAGATGAAAATATTGAGAATCGCTGGACAATTACAAGCTATATTGATACCCTCGTTCCATTAATACTTGGAACCGGCCTTGCTTTCCAATTGCCATTGGTTATGTTCTTTCTTGCAAAAGTTGGTTTAATGAGCCCTGATTTTCTGCGCCGCAACCGAAAATATGCCATCGTTATCATTTTAATTTTAGCCGGAATTATTACTCCACCAGATGTTATTAGTCAAGTGATTTGCACAATTCCGCTCATGTTATTGTATGAAATAAGCATTTGGCTCACAGCTAAAGTGCAAAAAGAAAAAGCTTTGGAAGAAAAAGAAGAATGGAGTTAATAAAATTGGGAAAAGGTCAATTGAGAGATTGGGAAATTGAAAGCCTTCAGCTATCTTAATCTATTTACCTTTGTAATACGATTTCGAAATTTCCCAGTTTCAAAATTCCAAAATTTCATTTTATGTCTTCATCATTTGATCTGAGTAAACCGGTTGCCATTGGCAGTGATCATGCAGGATATGATTTTAAAGAAGAGTTGATCTCTTTCCTGGAAGCCAAAGATCTTACTTACCACGATTTTGGCACTCATTCTAAAGATTCAGTTGATTATCCTGATTTTGCCCATCCTGTTGCCAATGCAGTTGAAAGAGGAGAAGCATCATTTGGAATACTTCTTTGTGGCAGCGCTAATGGCGTTGCTATTACCGCAAATAAACATAAAGGAATTCGTGCTGCTATTTGCTGGGGCGAAGAACTGGCTAAATTGTCAAGAGAACATAATAATGCAAACATACTTTGTATCCCTGCACGATTTGTGCGTGAAGGCGATGCCGAAAAAATGGTGCAGTTGTTTATAAACACCCCTTTTGAAGGTGGCCGTCATCAGCTCAGGGTAGAAAAAATTGCTGAAGGTTGCTGATACCTTTCATCCATTTAAGGTTTCTTTAAAAACTATCAGGCTTATATTTGAGCCCTCTGAAATTATTTTAAATAAAATGAGCTGTTGGCTTAAACAAAAAATTTTAAAAAATCACATGAAAAAAACTACGCTACTACTGGTTGCTTTGCTTCCGCTTCTTGCAGTTACTGCGCAAAAGAAAAATAAAACGATGGAAAAGGCCGGTAATTCTATTACTGCTGCTGATCTTAAGAAACATCTTTATATAGTTGCCAGTGCAGATAATGAAGGAAGAGATACTCCCTCACCCGGCCTGGAAAAAGCCGCTAATTATATCGAACAACATTTCAGATCGATCGGTCTGAAACCAGGAAATGGCGATAGTTATCGTTTAAATTATCCTCTTTATAAAGATTCTGTGATCTCTTCATCACTCAGTGTAAACGGAAAATCTTTTGAACTAACTAAAGACTATCTGAATAATAATAGTAATTATTCATTCGAACTTCCTTCTTCAGAAGTTGTATTTGCTGGTTATGGAATTGTAGATGATAAAATTGACAACTATAAAGATCTTGATGTACGTGGCAAAGTTGTTTTAATTATAGAAGGCACACCTGCTGATTATAAGTCTGCACAAACAGGAGGCATGAGCCCCGGCCAGACATTTGGAAAATTGCAAAGTGCATCAAAGAAAGGAGCAGTGGCTGTATTGCTTGTTTCGAAATCAGTTACCAGGCCTGCAAATAATCGTGGTGCAGGCTGGAGTCTTAATGGTTATAGATCTAATTTCAATCCCCAGTTATTTTATATTTCAGAAAAAGTAGCGACAGAGATCATGGGTGAGGATGGAAAAGGAATTTTTGATAAAATGACCGCTAATTCGTTACCAGGAAAAACATATAAGGCAAATATTGATCTTGCTTTTCAAAAAACAACAATAAAAACACAGGTAAGCAATGTAATGGGATTGCTTGAAGGAACAGATAAAAAAGATGAATATGTTCTTATTACAGCTCATTACGATCATGTGGGCAAAAGAGATACTGTAATTTATTATGGCGCTGATGATGATGGTAGTGGCACCGTAAGTGTCCTTGAGCTTGCTGAAGCATTTGCAAAAGCAAAAGCAGAGGGCAATGGTCCACGCCGCAGTATCGTATTTATGACAGTAAGCGGTGAAGAACATGGATTATGGGGTTCTGCTTATTATGCAAATCATCCTGTTTATCCCCTGGAAAAAACTACAGTTGACCTGAACATTGATATGATCGGCCGCATAGGAAATGATTACATGAAGGATAAAGACTCTGCCAATTATGTATATGTGATCGGTGATAACAAACTCAGTTCAGATCTTACTCCTATTACAGAAGCTATAAATGGTTCTTATACGAAACTTAAACTTGACAGAAAATATAATGATCCAAAAGACCCAAATCGTTTCTACTATCGTAGCGATCATTACAATTTTGCTGAAAAAGGGGTGCCGATCATTTTTTATTTCAATGGCGTTCATCCGGATTATCACAAGCCTACGGACACTCCCGATAAGATAAATTACTCTTTGATGGAAAAAAGGGCAAAGCTGGTATTTTATACGGCTTTGGAGATGGCAAACCGCGAAGAGATGTTGAAAAGGGATATGCCGCTGGAATCTCAAAGAGCTTTTTAAGATTTGGGTTGAATTACTAAGAAAAGAGAGAAATTTTTATTTATTTCGCTTTTTAAAATGTACAGGCCATATAATGAATCAATCTGAACAAAATCCGACCTTTTATCAAAAAACAGCCGACGATCATGTTGACTATGCTGAGATGTACCGTACACAGGAGACGATACAGCTTAACAAACGGCTTCGTAGAACCCGCAATATCTTATTGATCTGTGCTTTGGCTTTTGTGGCAGGCGCAGGTGTTTTTTGGATAATGCCTGAAACATCGTTTGATACAAAAGATTTCCTTGTATATATTGGACTTGCTGCTGTTATGATCCTTTTATCAATGTACAGCAATAAACACCCATTTTTCTCTATTGTTTCAGCGCTGGTTATTTGTATTGGTTTTTGGGGGGTTGAAATACTTTTAAATAATATTGATGAGCTTCTGATCGAAACCTCGATCCATAAACTTTTCATGGTTTCAATACTTGTTTGGTCTTTTCATTCTTCAAGAGAAGCCGAATTAATAAGAAAAGAACTTCATTTCTCCTGATTTTTTTCTTGCGAGCCGCCAAAGACGGAGAAGCAATCTTCTTAAATATTTTAAGATCCCGCTTCAAGGCGGGATTTTTTTGTTTGCCTGCCTGCCGGCAGGCATTAAACCTTGGAGCAACGGCCCGGTCTATTTATTCGTTATCCTTTTACGCACCCTAAAAAAAACAAAATGAAAACTAATCAAGCCCTGAAATCTGTACTTTTTGGTTCTGTATTAATACTGGCATTATCAGTTTTTACAGAAGCATCAGCACAAAGAGATCAACGATTCGACCGTACTGAAAACAAATTTGATCGAAGAGAATGATGTTCGCGACAGACGTGAAAATGTAAGAGACAGGAATGAAGACCGCCGTGACAAAAGAGAAGATGTAGTTGATAGAAGGCATAATGGTGGTAGAAAAGATCGTCGTGAAGATGTTCGTGACAGAAAAGAAGATGTGAGAGATCGTAACGAAGATGTCCGTGACCGTCGTGAGAACAAAAGAGACCGTCGTGAAGATCATCGTGATCGCAGACGCTAATCCTTACCTTCCTTATAAATGAAAACCCCGAATAGATCCGGGGTTTTTTTATTTGTTGATTGGCACACGGATGACACGGACCTGCCTACCGGCAGGCAGGTTGAAAAGATGTACATGGATTTTTTTTACTCAAAATTTGGGGGCGCAAATAAAATTCATTTTTATCCGTCACATCTGTGTTATCCTTGTGCTATAAAAGCTGAATAGAATTGTTGTTGTACAAGAGTCTACCTACGCAAAAGCTTCGGTAGATAAATGCGACGCAAGGAACGATAAATAGAATTACAAAAGTTGGTTACATAAAAATTATGATCATCAATTTTATTACCATCCCAACAAGTAAGCAAATATCAACGGCACTACAATCGTTGCATCACTTTCAACAATAAATTTTGGTGTATCAATATCCTAATTTACCCCAGGTGATTTTTTCATTTGGCACTGCACCGGAATAAGAACCGTATGAAGTGGTAGAATCACTTATCTGGCAGAAATAACTCCAGAAAGGAACATCGTGCCATTCGAGATCCTGGTACATCATCGGCACAACACAAATTGGAAAATCACCGGCAATACCGCCACCAATCTGAAAGAATCCAACTCCTTTGCCTGAACTATTTTTCCTGTACCAATCTGCCAGCCATACCATGTATTCAATACCGCTTTTCATGGTGGTGGCTTTTAGCTCATTCTTTATAATATAAGAAGCAAAAATATTTCCCATCGTACTGTCTTCCCATCCGGGAACAACGATCGGAAGATTTTTTTCTGCTGCCGCCATCATCCAGCTATCTTTTGTGATCAATTTCATAATATTCTTTCAATACACCGCTCAGCAACATTTTATACATGAACTCATGCGGAAAATATCTTTCGCCTTTATCATCTGCATCTTTCCATATTTTATGAATATGTTTTTGTAATGCGGCGGAATGCTTCTTCTTCGGGAATACAGGTATCAGTAACACGGTTATAATGATTTTCCAAAAGATCCCATTCATCCTGCGGAGTTAGGTCACGGTAATTAGGAACTCTTTTGTAATGACTATGTGCTACAAGATTCATGATGTCTTCTTCCAGGTTGGCGCCGGTACAGGAAATGATATGCACTTTATCCTGCCTGATCATTTCTGCCAAGTGAAATTCCAAGCTCTGCGGTACTCATGGCGCCTGCAAGTGTTACCATCATTTTGCCACCTTCCGTAAATGTTGTTCATATCCTTTAGCAGCATCTACTAATGCGGCTGCATTAAAATGGCGATAATGATGTTGGATGAATTGTGAAACAGGTCCTTTACTCATTTTTGATAAATTTGAGAGCCGCCTTCAGATCACCTACCTGAGACAATGCGGAAGAGCCGCAAAAGTAAATTATTTGAAAATAAAAACCCCGACCAGGAGTCGGGGGCACACCACATGCTCTCGAAAGAACTGAGTTTACCTAATTTTTTTCAATACTGTTATATTACCGGATGGAATAGCTTTTAATAAAAATTTCTTATTCTTTTCGTCCGCCCTTATCTGGTAATAGGTTTCATTATTACGGTTTACCTCGGTTATGCCGATGAAATCTGCACCTGCATACTCTTTTTCCAGGGTCCTGATAACTGAGATCGGTAACTGGTTATAAAGTATGCTTCTTGCTGTGGTCACCAACTCTGCATCTGAATTAAAGCAGGCCAAAACCTGTTGGTCATTTAATAAAAAAATTACCTGGGTTAAATTCCCCTTCACTTCCCACTTTGCATTTTTTGCAAAAGAAAATTCTTTTTGAAATGCAGATAAAATTTTTGGATCAACATCGGCTCTGTCACTTGCCATCACAGCTGTGCTACCAATTATCAAAAATGCAAGCAGCGTCAAAAATGTCTTTTTCATGATCAAAGGTTTAATGGTCTATGGTTTTTTCGAATTTCTTAAGAAGGATAAGTAAGGTGAGTGACGTATAACGAATATACCAGAACAAATAACTCAAGTCAATTGAATTGTGTCCAAGGGACTTCTTTGGAGATTAATGGAGGCATCTGTTAAAGTGATTAACGTCTACGGTTATTTATAATGAATAACAATTATACAATGCGACATTCATGATCAATTAAAATAAGAAGTCCCGCCATATAGGAGGGACCCTTAATTTACCACACACCAAAACCTGCTGCGGTAGGCAGGACTAACTTGCTTGTCAGATCTTTTTGTTCTTACTATATGTACTCCAGCTTCCACCATTACTTGAATGCATCACCAATTTTGAATCTGCTGTTTCAAGCGTTACATAATAATGAAGGCCTTCGCTATTGCTTACTTCAAAGAGATCGCTGATCCAGTATTTGCTATAATCATTTTTCAGATCAGCAAAGAGATTAACAGGTAGCTGAATCGAGCTGATATATCGTGCAACGCTCAACAATTCCCCCTCTACATTATAAAAAGCAAATATCCTTTGCTCATTCATTGTAAAGGCGGCTCTGAAATAATTGTTACCTGTTTCCCATTCTACATTTTGTGCAGTTGTAAACTCAGTTTTAAATGATGCAAGTACTTTCTGTGAAACTCTTTCACTCGGGTATGCACTGCAAACTCCCATTGTTGCTACAAGACCCAGCACTAATAATATCTTTTTCATATCTCAAAAGTTTAATTGGCTTTAAATGAATTTTTATTTGTTATTTGTTTTATATCAGTTTGACGACTCAAAGGTATATTTCGTTACACCCGGCGACAAGCCAATTGTGATTGATGGGCATGATTGTTAATGTAAGTGAAAGAATAAGAATGAATGTGAACATGTATCCGTTATTAATACCGTCAAACGATTTTAAACTCCATTCATCCTGTAAGCAAGTATGCTCTTGAAATGTGAAAGTTTTTATAACAAATGAACAAAGTGTAACCTGATCGGTTAAAACATGTAACAACTGCCTTTTTCTTTCGTATTATCTTTAGCCTATGAATTATTTAGCCCATGCATATCTTTCTTTTAATAAGCCGGGCATATTGGTGGGCAACATGATCAGCGATTTTGTAAAAGGAAAAAGCAAGTATGATTATCCTGAGCAAATACAACAGGGAATTGCAGTACACCGTGAGATCGATCGGTTTACAGACACTCACCCGGTAACGAAAGAAGCAAAGGAGATCTTTCGGCCTGCATACAGGTTGTATGCTGGTTCATTGATGGATGTGGTATATGATCATTTTCTTGCCCTTGATGAAAATGAGTTTACAGATGAAAGTTTAAAAACATTTACAATTAATACGTATGCTTTGCTTGACCGGTTCACAGATCAGTTCCCTGAAAAATTCACCAGGATGTACCCGTATATGAAAGCACAAAACTGGCTGTATAATTACAGGTACAGGCAGGGAATAGAAAAAAGCCTTGCAGGTTTGGTACACAGGGCAAAATACCTTGAAGAAAGTGATACCGCCTATTTGCTGTTCAATGAGCATTACGATCAGCTAAAGAGTTTATACCAGTTATTTTTCCCTGAACTTAAACTAATGGCTATGAATTTTCTGAAACAATTTGACCATTAGCCCCGTCTGGCCACAAATAAAAAATAAAATCAGCCGGGCAGGGAACGATTCGGTTCATAAATTCGTCATAGACTATGAAACTGTTATTTTTGTCATTTTAAACCTCCATTATGCGCAAAACTTCCATTCTCGTTTGTTTATTAATTTCTTTCTCATTTTCCTTTTCTCAATCATCCAAGCTGCCTGAAGTTGATAAGTCACCGATGGACGTAAGCTATTATCCTAACAATTATCCGATCCTTAAAATTCAAAATAAAGCAACTGAACCTCTTGTTGCCAGGATACTTTATAGCCGTCCGCAAAAACAAGGCAGAAAAATTTTTGGAGAGTTAGTGGAGTATGGCAAAGTATGGAGGCTTGGTGCCAACGAAGCCACCGAAATAGAATTTTATAAAGATGTAAAGATCGGCGGTAAAAAAGTTGCCAAAGGCCGTTATACGCTTTATGCCATCGTTAGCGAAAATGTATGGACGATGATACTCAACAAGGATACCGATACCTGGGGCGCTTTTAAATACGATTCAAAAAAAGATGTGCTTAGAACAGACGTGCCGGTGCAAAAAACAGATGAGGTAGTTGAAAGCATGTCTATGCTTTTTGAAAAATCCGCTAGTGGAATTTCGCTGATCATTGCATGGGAACAAGTGAAAGCTACCCTGCCAATCACTTTATAAAAAAGCTATGAAAAAAAATTTATTAGCTGCGCTGTTACCAGTTATCTTTTTTAGTTGTGCTGAACCGGAAAAAAAACCTGCTGGTAATGATATTCCAACAAAATCGGATGCAACCGTAAAAGTGCTTCCCCCGGTCAGCAATTATACCAATCCCGACCGTTCGCCAATGGATATGGTGTACTTCCCTACTGAT
The DNA here is from genome assembly GCA_963746915.1 of uncultured Bacteroidota bacterium. Taxonomy (GTDB): domain Bacteria; phylum Bacteroidota; class Bacteroidia; order Chitinophagales; family Chitinophagaceae; genus VBAS01. The sequence continues at coordinate 88,119 of CAVVDD010000009.1, forward strand.
TATCCGTTATTAAAAATGGCAGGTAAAACAACTACACCACCATTAATGAGAATTATTTATAGTCGTCCGCAAAAACAAGGGCGGCAAATTTTTGGTGGACTTGTACAGTATGATGTACCCTGGCGGTTGGGTGCCAATGAAGCTACGGAAATAGAATTCTTTTCTGCTGCAACTATTGCCGGCAAACCCGTCAAACCCGGTCGTTATATTTTATACTGCATCCCGCAGGAAACAAAATGGACATTTGTTCTTAATTCAAATTTATACAGCTGGGGCCTTGAACAAAACAGGCAAAAGGATCTGATCCAATTTGAAGTGCCTGTTGAAAAAACAAACCTCGCAATAGAATATTTTACGATTGCAGGTGAAAAAATATCAGACAAAAGCACAACGCTGATCTTTCTCTGGGACGATGTAAAAGCAAAACTGCCAGTAAGTTTTTAAAATATTTTTTGTTTGCCTAACGAAGCTTCCAACTACACTAAAGTTTTGTTGGATAAATTAGCGTAGTTAGGTTTGCCAGCTTTTGTTCCCTGATCAGCTTTTCTTGCGTCGCATTTATCTACCGAAGCTTTAGCGTAGGTAGACTCTTGTGCCGCAACAATTCTATTCATCTTTTAAATCTTCTCACAGATTCCACAGATTTACACAGAAGCTTTTATCTGTGAACATCCCTACCTACCGGCAGGCAGGCGTGTCATCTGTGAGCCATTTATTTACTTACTTTACATGCATGTGTGGAATAGCTGGCATCATATCCAATAATAGTTCACTTATCACAACAGACCGTGTAAAAAAAATGACGGATGCACTTGGCTCACCGCGGACCAGATGCTGAAGGACATTGGGTGAACTCAACAACTGCTTTGGGAAATCGCAGGCTTGCGATCATTGATCTTAGCAATGCCGCCAATCAACCAATGCATTATCTCCAACGCTATACTATCATTCACAACGGCGAGATCTACAATTACATTGAACTAAAAGAAGAACTGCAAAAAAAGGGTTACTCTTTTCATTCAAGATCGGATACAGAAGTGATCGTCGCTGCTTATGATTGCTGGAAAGATGAATGTGTCGATCATTTTGATGGCATGTTCGCCTTTGCTATTTGGGATGAAAAAGAAAAAGAACTTTTTGCGGCAAGAGACAGGTTTGGTGAGAAACCATTTTTTTATTTTTTAGATAATGAACAATTTGTTTTTGCATCAGAAATGAAAGCCTTGTGGGCGGCCGGTATTGAAAGAAAAGTGAACTTGAAATTGCTTTTTAATTATTTAACGATAGGTTATGTCGACAACCCAAATATTCCGGAAGAAACTTTCTTTGAAAATATTTCTAAGCTGCCTGCTGCTTCATTTTTAAAATATTCAATATTAAATAATCAATTTTCAATAACAAACTACTGGGATATTGATGTAGAAAATGAAAATAAAACAATCTCTGATTCCGAAGCCATAGAAAAATTTAGTTTTCTTCTTCAGCGATCTATAAAACGAAGATTAAGGAGTGATGTGCCAATCGGCACAAGTCTAAGCGGAGGATTGGATAGTTCCTCAATAATTGGAATATTGTCTTCGCTAACAGCTAATAGCTCACAGCTTACAGCTTTCACTTCTGTTTTTCCCGGCTTCGAAAAAGATGAATCAGCATTTGCAAAACTTGTAGCCAATAAATTTCATTTACAGCATTTCACCACAACACCTGATGCCCCAAGCTTGCATAACGATCTTGAAAAACTTTTTTATTACCAGGAAGAGCCATTTAATTCCAGCAGTATTTATGCTCAGTATAAAGTGTATGAATTAGCAAAGCAAAATGGAATAAAGGTTTTACTCGATGGGCAAGGTGCTGACGAAACCTTAGCTGGTTATCATAAATACTATAAATGGTATTGGCAGGAGCTTTTCAGAAAAAGAAAGCTTATATCAAGTCGTGAATTGAATGCAGCAAAAGAATTAGGCATCACTGAAAAATTTGGATGGAGGAACCGGATCGCCGCTTTATTTCCTGAGTTTGCTACTCTTTTTTTAGAAAGACATTATTTATTGAATGCATTAAGACACGAAGATCTCACAAAAGATTTTACCCAATTACAAAGCAAGGAAGCCTATTATATTACACCGGAGATATTCAGTCTTAACGGAGTTTTATATTTCAATACATGCATGCACGGATTAGAGGAATTACTTCGGTATGCCGACAGAAACTCAATGGCGCATGGACGGGAAGTTCGTTTGCCATTCCTGGATCATGAGTTAGTTGAATTTATTTTTTCATTGCCGTCAAATTTTAAGATCAGGAATGGCTGGACAAAATGGTTACTAAGAAAAAATATGGAAAAGAGCCTGCCCGCCGAAATAACATGGAGACGGGATAAAACTGGCTTTGAGCCGCCGCAGGAACAATGGATACAGAATGAAAAAATAAAGGAATTGATCAGGGATGCTAAAAAAATACTTGTTGATGAAAAGATCCTTAAGCCCGAAGTAATAGATAAAAAGATAGAACCGAAACCTGCACATGAAGCAGGCAATTATGACTGGCGTTATCTCTCTTCTTCCTTCTTATTTAAATAAAAAGCCATTCCGCAGAAGGCGGGACGGCTTTTTATATTCACCTTATAACCTACGCTTTCTTATATTTTTTTTCCAGTTCAAGACCTCCCCAATTATCTGCTTTGATGATATACCAGTTTTTTTCATCCTGCATTGTTATATGATAGGATACTTCATCTTGCTGAGATAGTTCTGTTACACCATAAACAGATTTGCCAGTATACCTCTTTTGTAGTTTAGTCAAAATATTGATCGGAAGGTTTTCTTGTGAATAATATCTGGTTGTTCTGAGCAAGTTTCCGTCCTGATCATAAATTGCTCTTGATATGATTTCCGATTGTTTAAAACTTGCTTCATACATATTTTGAACTTCATGCCATACAACATCGGTGGCCTTCATAAATGTTTCACTAAATGCTTTTAAAACTTTTTCACTCACTTCCGGAGGGTTGGATGCCGTTGCGCTAAGTGCAGCAAACAGGCAGGTTAAGATTATTAACTTTTTCATGGTTTATACTTTTTTGATTAAGAAATTCTGACTAAGTACAAGTTATTCTAGTTACCTGCATAAGACAAGCAGTTTGTCTGTCATCGGCAACTTCCGATTATTTTGCAAGAGGCTATAATAGAAATCCTAATACTTCTAAAGCATTAAAAAATTGTGCTCAAAAAGATCTTCAATTGTCTGAAGCATGATTTGACCCGATCCAATTTGTCCGTTAAGTCTTTGTTAAGTGAAATTTAATCGGTGATGAATGGTAAACAACGATTTGCCTGATATTCCACATCTTTGCATTCATTCAAAATTTAAACATGAAAGAAGCAACAAAATATATTCATGCCGGCGCTGAACCCGATCCATCTACCGGTGCGATAATGACCCCGATCTATCAAACAAGCACCTATGTACAGGAAGCTCCCGGCAAAAACAAAGGTTATGAATATGCCCGTAGCCAAAACCCAACACGTACTGCACTGGAAAAAGCATTTGCAGTAATTGAGAATGCAAAGTATGCATTGGCTTTTAGCAGTGGTGTAGCTGCCACTGATGCCGTAATAAAATTATTAGAACCCGGTGATGAAGTGATCTGTGGCAATGATATGTACGGAGGAACTTATCGCTTATTTACCAAAGTGTTTGAAAAATTCGGTATTAAGTTTATTTATGTTGATACGACAAAGGTTTCTAACATTTCTTCATCAATAACAGGCAAAACAAAACTTGTTTGGTTGGAGACTCCCACGAATCCATTAATGAACATTACTGATATCGCAGCAGTGGCTGCTCTTACAAAACCTAAAAAAATTTTGCTGGCAGTTGATAATACTTTTGCATCGCCTTATTTGCAAAACCCTATTGATCTCGGTGCAGATATTGTAATGCATTCTGTAACCAAATATCTTGGCGGGCATAGTGATGTAATACAAGGCTCGCTGATGATGAATACCCTTGAACTGAGAGATAAATTATATTTTATTCAAAAAAGTTGCGGTGCGGTGCCCGGGCCAATGGATTGCTTTCTTGTATTACGTGGAATAAAAACATTGCATGTAAGAATGAAAGCTCATTGTGAGAATGGGGCAAAAATTGCACACTGGCTAAGAAAACATCCTAAAGTCGGAAAAGTATATTGGCCGGGTTTTGAAGATCATCCCGGCTATGCAATTGCAAAAAAACAAATGCGTGATTTTGGTGGCATGCTCAGCTTTGTTTTAAAAAATGACAGCGTTGAAGAAGCGATGAAAGTACTGTCATCTACAAAACTTTTTTCACTGGCAGAAAGCTTAGGTGGTGTGGAAAGCCTTATCAATCACCCTGCTTCGATGACACATGCTTCAATACCGAAGGAAGAAAGAATAAAAAATGGATTAACTGATTCATTGATCCGTTTAAGTGTCGGTATTGAAGATGCAGACGACCTGATCGATGACCTTGCAAAAGCAATTGGCTAATTTATTTTGGTATGGTGCTTGCAATTATGAGGTATAAACTTTTATACCATGAATTCTCTTTTATACCTCATAGCAATAATCCTTATCATTGGTTGGTTATTAGGCTTCTTCGTTTTTCATGCTGGCTCAATCATCCATATTTTAATAGTAATTGCCGTAATTGCGATCCTTCTTCGCCTTATCCGCGGCAGGGATCCCATCTGAAAAATATAGCGCCGGCATTATAGTAAACTTTTAAAGTCATCTTTCTAAGAACTGGCTGATTAAATTTGCATGATGCCGGTGCACCTAAAACAATTTTTGGATAGCAAAGTAAAAGAATACAACAAGCCGGCATTTATTAAAGATGATCCGATATCAATTCCTCATCTCTTTACTAAAAAACAAGATATAGAGATCGCAGGTTTATTTGCGGCTGTATTTGCATGGGGGAACAGGACAACGATCATCGGAAAAAGTAAAGAGTTAATGCAGCGAATGGATAATTCACCTTATGCCTTCACAAAAGACCATTCAGCGAAAGACCTGAAAATACTTAAAGGTTTTAAACACCGCACTTTTCATGAAGATGATCTTTATTACTTTATTGAATTTCTTCATCAGCATTATTCAAAACATGATTCTTTGGAGTTTGCATTTTTCCCTATTCCTGGTCTTGATGCAGAACATGGTTTGACTCACTTTAAAAAATATTTCTTTTCGTCAGAACATTTAAAGAGAACAGAAAAGCATATTTCCTCCCCATTGCAAAAATCAACTTGCAAAAGATTAAATATGTTTTTGAGATGGATGGTAAGAAATGATAACAAAGGAGTGGATTTTGGTTTATGGAAAAACATTTCCCCTTCACAACTTATTTGCCCGATCGATGTGCATGTAGCAAGAGTTTCAAAAAAATTAGGTCTGCTAAAAAGAAAACAGGTAGATTGGCTGGCAGCAATGGAACTTACTAATGCATTAAAGAAATTAGATAAGCACGACCCGGTGAAATATGATCTTGCTTTATTTAATCTTGGTGTGATAGAAAAATTTTAAATCTCAAGATGGAACAGATCAATACAGATTTGATCCCGATACTCCGGCAATCACTTGAAATTGATCTGCCTGAAAATATTTCTTTTGATCTGTTAAAAGAAAGGCTTTCATCTCATATAAATTTTCTTATTCAATCTGATTTTCAAAAGCTGGTATCCATTTTATACCGGGTGGATGTAAATGAATCCAAACTGAAAAATTTATTAAAAGAAAACCCCGGCTATGATGCGGCGAATATTATTACTGAACTGATCATAGAAAGACAGTTGCAAAAAATAAGATCACGGCAGGAATATCGTAATGATGAAAATATAAGTGATGATGAAAAATGGTGAATAATGACTAGCTCACAGATGGCACGCCTGCCTGCCGGTAGGCAGGGATGTTCACGGATAAAAACTTCTGTGGAAATCTGTGGAATCTGTGAGAAGATTTAAAAGATGAATAGAATTGTTGCAGTACAAGAGTGCGACGCAAGTAAAGTCAAATAGTAGCAATAGAGCTGGCTACATAATCACTTCTTCTCAAACATCAATTCCTTCACTTTCTCTTTATCTTCTTTTTCATTTTTAAGATCGAACATGGTACCGAATACGTGATCCCAAATGGTGGAGCTTACTCCATAACCATTGTGTTCATTCTTGTAATGATGAAGATGATGGTTTCTCCATAATCCTTTCATCCATTTAAAAGGCGGGTTCCATGCATGGATAGCATAATGCATAGTGCCATACATGAGATATCCTAAAAGAAAGCCGGGAAAGAACATGAACGTATATTGCCTAAGCACTAAATACATCAATCCGAAAATAACAGATGCAAGAATAAGACTTGGTACCGGCGGCATGAACAAACGCTGCTTATCTCTCGGATAATGATGATGATTGCCGTGCAGTGTATATACAAATTTTTTTGCCCTGCCGCTGTTTGCTACCATGTGAAACAAAAAACGGTGAGCAATATATTCGAAGAGTGACCAAAAAAGCATGCCGCCTAAAAAAGTAAGTATGATGCGTGTTGTTGAAAAACCAAGGCTGTTGCCGCTGTAATACAACATGTAGATCATTACCGGCGTATACATACCCCAGATCACCAACGGATGTGTTTTGGTGAGCATTTCCAGGTAAGGGTTTTTGAATAATTGAGCCTGCCCTTTATTGTGAATTTTTTCGAATTGCATACACTATTTCTTGAAGGCGCAAAGATAAGAAATGTGACGGGTGAATGGTCGGTACTGAGTAGGTTTTTATGACAGTTCTGTACTGATTTTAATCAATCTTTAGCAACTGGTCAACTGTCTGAAACTGATAGCCTTTTTGCTTTAAATATTTAATTAATTCAGGCAAGCGGGTATAAAATTTATCCGTTCTACCGGGTCCGGCGCCGATATGCATGAGTAAAATAAAGCCATTCAATCCGGCGGGTTTTGATCTTTCATAATTGATGATAGAATTATAGATGGTTTCGCTGCTGCGGTAGTTTTTGTCTTTTGAAGTTGTATAATCTGCATGACTAAGTGTGCCGGGAGTGTAATTGATGAGTTGCTTATTGAATTCTTTGCACCAGGAAGCAATTGTATCATTATACCATTCATAAGGTGGTAAAAAATAATACTGTGATTTGCTTAAAGAAGGTGGGTCGCCTGCATTATCGCTAATATGACCTAATCGTTCCATTGAACCAAAGAGGTCATTTATAAACTCAGTTTGATCGACTAAGAGGCTGTCTCTTTTGTTCCAATCGCAATACAATAAATGAGCATAAGAGTGGTTGCCTAAAAAGTTTCCATTCTTTGCCAATTGCTTAATGAGTTTGTCATTTTTATCGTTGTAATAAAATGTACCGGTAAAAAAGAATGATGCTTTTATTTTTTGTTGCTGCAATGTATTGGCGATTAAATTTCCGCCTTCGGCAAATTCATGACCTGTAAATACCAATGCAATATTTTTCTTTGTTGAATCGCCACGGATAATTCCGCCATGACTATAAGAAAATTCTTTCCGGAGGAAGCTACTTTGCTGGTTTTGCTTGCGCTTCTTTCGCAGCTAACAAATAGATCAATGATGCTGTTCCATCCATTGTTGGTTCATTGGTGCTGTAATCGCCATAGTCATCATGATAAACAGCAAGACCACTTTGAAATTCTTCATACTCATCAGGCTGATAAAGTGTAATGCCGATAAGATTTTTATAAATGCTTGTATAAACAGGGCCATCAACTAATCCGCCATCGATCGGATAATTTTTTAAATGTGTAAATGCAGAATGAGGATCAACAGGAGTATCACCCCATGAAGGCAAACCATAGACCATGCTTGTACCCCATGGATTGCAACCAAAAAGCCAATCGAAATTTGCCTGCTCTAATTCATCAAATGTTTTATCACCGGTTAATTGTTTGTACCAGTAACATTGAATGGCAAATGAAGTTGTAAGATTATTACTGCACCAGATAAAAGGAATGCCGCGATAGAATGCATTTTGTTTTGCTTTGTTCCAAACACTTTTGATTCCTTCTTTATAATAACCAATAATTGTATCTCTTCTTTTATCTTTTAATTGTTTGGCTAATTCATAATGACCAACATTTATAAAAGGATACCATTGATAATGTTTTGCTGTATCTGCGCCAAGCCAGGGAGTAATTGTTCTCTTTTTGAGCATATGAGAAAGCTGAATCTGCAAAGCAATGTCTTTCATCAGGATCATGCTTCCATTTGTATTCCATGATCTTTTTAGTTCTTGATTAATGTAGATACTGGCTATAGCAAAAGCAAATTCCATATCATCTGTCCAATTATCTTCAGCATAGATATAAGGTGATCTCACAGAAGCAGTTTGTGAAACACCAATTTTCTTAACCATAATGCAATGCTGTAGATGCTTTAAATTCTAATATATCACTGAGCATATTTATTATCAATGTTCTGAAAAGTACTTCGCTCCTAAAGCAAATGCACTTGCAAATTTTCCTGCTGTTGAAGAAGTACCAGTTGTATTATTCATAAACTTTCCTCTCTGTTGTGGTTCACCATTTACAAAATAAACTGGTCGTTCTAATCCTTTGCCATAATAGTTCGTGTCTTCTTTTGGTATCCGCATTCCCATGTGATCACTGTCATCACCCAGCTGATTAAACATCCAGTCATCTTTTGGATGCATTTTTAATAACCAATCCAATCCCCATTTTGCTTCATCGAGTACATCGGCCATTCCATTTTTTCCATCAAGACCATTTGCTAATTTTTCATCAGTGAAAACATTTGGAAAATCTCTATACGCTGCAAGCAAATGATAAGTTGCATTGGCAGATGTTGTGCTGTATTGTAAATAATCACTGGCATCATGCCAGCCACCCGTAACATCAATATGTGTGCTGTCTTTTATTCCTGCTTTTTCTCCATACAATACATAACCATCATGTGTATGACAACTGTCTTTTAAAAAAGGATTAAAACCGCTGCGTTGCTGGCGCATATAACGCAAACAAAAATCTGCGGCACCTTTGTAAACATCTTCACCAATTTCAAACTCAGGTGATCTAATTCCGGCTGCCTGTAAATAATAACGGCCCGGTTTTTTAAATGCAGAAAAATTTAAACGACATGTTTGTTTGAAGGGGCCATAAGCACCAAATGCTTTTCCGGGTTTTGAAGAGTAAACAATTTTCTTTGATGCAGCATCTACTAATTCCCAATTACTAATTACTAAATCCTGCTTTACTGCACCATACGGCTACTTTTACGCCACCTGGTTGATAACCGAGTTGATTTATACGGATCCAGGAATTTGTTTCTGTCTGGTTTGTTGTAAATGCAAAAAAGATGATTGCTGCAATACTTACCCAAATTTTCATGCGATCAAGTTACAAATAAAAAATGCCACTGAGACACGAAGAGGACAGGCAATAAATTCTCACAGATGACACGGATTTTCACAGATCATTTTCTGTGTACATCTGTGAAATCCGTGAGATAAAAACCGTTGAATAGACTTGTTGATTTATCTTGCGCCACTAAATACTTATTCGATGAAATTAGTTTCTTATTTACAGGATGGACATGACAGGTTGGGTGTATTGATCGGTGACCTTGTGTATGATATGGAAGTACTGCATCCTGATCTTCCAAACAGCATGGGTTTGTTCCTGAATTATTGGGAGGAATCATATGCAGTGGCGCAGGCAGGAGAAATGATGTTGCGTGAAGGAGAAAGATTCAGCAACAAAGGAATGCCATTAAGTGAATTGCAGTTACTGGCGCCGGTACCTTTTCCAAGTTCTTGTCGCGATGGTTATGCATTTCGTCAGCATGTGGCAGCGGCAAGAAGAAATCGTAAAGTAGAAATGATACCGGAGTTTGATCAATACCCGATTTTTTATTTTACCAATCATCATAGCATACAGGGGCCCGGTGATATTCGTTGCATGCCTGATCATTTTGAAAAACTGGATTTTGAACTGGAAGCAGCGATCGTTATTTGTAAACACGGAAGAAATATAAAAGCAGAAGAAGCGGATGAATATATCGGTGGGCTGATGATCATGAATGATCTGAGTGCAAGAAAATTACAGATGGAAGAAATGTTATTGAATCTTGGACCGGCAAAAGGAAAAGATTTTTCAACTGCCATCGGGCCCTGGTTAGTGACATTGGATGAGTTGGAAGCATTTGTAGTGCCCTGTAAAGAAAATCATGTTGGTAAAAGCTGGAATCTTTCAATGAAATGCTGGGTAAATGGCGTGCAGGTGAGTGAAGGGAATCTTGAGTGATATGGATTGGACCTTTGCCGAGATCATTGAAAGAGCTTCTTATGGTGTTGATCTATTTCCCGGTGATGTGATCGGAAGCGGAACAGTTGGTACCGGTTGTTTTTTGGAATTAAATGGAACCGGAAAATTAAATGATCCGAATTATACTGAACAATGGTTGCAACCAAATGATGTGGTTGAAATGGAAATTGATGGACTTGGTAAACTGAGCAATACTATAGTTGCTGAAGAAAGTGATTGGAGTATTTTAAAGTTGAAGAAATAATAACCGCAGAGATGCAGAGGCGCTGAGATTATCTCTGCGGTAAAAATATTTTATGACGAGAGACCAATTAAATGCATTAGGTGCACAAATCTTAGATGCCTGCATAGCAGTTCACAAAGAACTTGGTCCTGGTCTTCTTGAATCCGTTTATGTATTTGCCTTGTTGAAAGAACTGGAGTTAAGTGGAATTAAGGCGATTGCAAATGTTGGAGTTCCACTTTTTTACAAGGGACATAATACTGGTAAGTTTTATGAAATAGATATACTTATTGAAGGAGAAGTAGTTTTTGAAGCCAAAGCTGTGGAAATTATGCACCCTGTATATGAAGCGCAAATGATTAGCTACCTGAAGCTCACTGATAAACGACTTGGTTATCTTGTGAATTTTAACGTAGTAAGATTGAAAGACGGTTTCAGAAGATTTGTAAATAATTTCTGAGTAAGAAATAATAACCGCAGAGATGCAGAGGCGCTGAGTTTATCTCTGCGTCTCCCTGCCTCTGCGGTTTAAATCAAAATATGGTAATCGATTTAAAAGATCTGACAACAGTCGAAAAACAATATTACCTGCAACATGTTGTGGCGCCAAGACCTGTTTGCTTTGCTTCTACAATTGATAAGACGGGCAATATAAATCTTAGCCCGTTTAGCTTCTTTAATTTGTTTTCCTCCAACCCGCCGATCGTTATTTTTTCTCCATCACGAAGGGTAAGAGATAACACGACCAAACATACACTTGAAAATGTATTGGAGGTACCGGAAGTTGTGATAAACATCGTTACTTATGAAATGGTTCACCAGGTTTCATTGGCAAGCTGTGAATATCCCAAAGAAATGAATGAGTTTGAAAAGGCCGGGTTTACTGCTGAGCCTGCTACATTGGTTAAGCCACCGATGGTAAAAGAAAGCAAAGTAAAGATGGAATGCAAAGTGCTTGAAGTAAAACCGCTGGGCACAGAAGGTGGCGCTGGCAATCTTGTAATATGTGAAGTGATGAGAATGCATATTGATGATAGCTTATTAGATGAGAATAAAAAATTAGACCAGACGAAAGATCCATCACATTGCAAGACTTGGTGGAGATTGGTATTGTAAAGTAGATGAAACAAATTTATTTATGGTCCCAAAACCAAATACTGAATTAGGAATTGGTGTTGATGCTTTACCAGAAAGTATCCGCAACAGTGATATACTTTCAGGAAATGATCTTGGACATTTGGCCAATGTAAGAGAAATGCCGGTGATCGAGCCATCATTTGATGATACTCATCTTAAAAACATCATTCAGTATTACAGCTTGAATCCTGATGAGATGGAAAAAGAGTTACATGCTTATGCAAAGAAATTATTGGCAGAAGGAAAAGTGAAAGAGGCCTGGCAGGTATTACTGGCAATTTAATTACCGACAAAATAATCTGTAACTCTGAATCGAATGATTCCTCCACAGGTATCTTTCCGGCTGTAATTAAATTGAAGCCGTATTGGAAAATTCAAGTTGTATAATTTTTGTACTGACATGAACGGAAGACTATCTATGCGAAAGTTACCGATTTGATTTTGTAAAGTAAGAATAACCCCACCACAGCATGGACATAATGCAGGGTCAGTCCCTGTCAGTGTTCCTTCCATCTCCAACTTTGCTTGAGACTTCTCACATGAAATTGCCATTACTAAAATTAATATTATAAAGCAGATCTTTCTCATGCTCTTCTTTATAAACAAAAATCACTATTACATTATTTGCTGCCAAATACTTTCTTCAACAGATCAGATGTTCTTGCCGCCGGGTTGCTGCGGATATTTACCTCTTCTACTGCGATCCTGTCGAACAAAGCAAATAAAGTTCTATCAGCAACATAGTCTGCCATATCAGGATTCATTTTTTTTACAAAAGGAACCTTATTATAGCGGGTCACTGCATCACCATAATATTTTGTAGCATTTGTTTTTTCAAGTGATTTATTTATCACAGGCATAAATGCCTCTTTCAGTTTTGCAGAAGTCTTTGAACGAAAAAACTCTGTAATAGAATTCTTGCCACCTGTTACAAGTTTCAACGCATCGGTTACTGTCATTTGTTTAATGGCATCAACAAAAATTGGCGTGGCATATCCTACTGCATCCTCAGCTCCGCGATTGATCGCTTCAATTGCATCATCACACATTTTGCCCATCCCCATATCACGCAAAGTTTTTTCCATTTTTTTAGCATCAGGAGGCAACAAAACTTTATAAAGCTCATTTTTAAAAAATGCATCAGGCTTATTGAGAAAAGAAACAGCAGAGCCGATCCCATTATTCAATGCTTCCTTCACACCTCTTCCCGCTTCTTCTTCAGTAAGACCGGAATTTGTGTTGAGTTTCTTTTTTACTTTGTCTAAAATTGATTGGGAGTTAACAGTAGCAGCCAGGCTAACTGACAGTAATATGAGTAAGAATTGTTTCATAGTTACTCAAAAGTACTCAAAAAATCTGCCGGGAAAAGGTAGAGTTACTTCTTTTGAAAATTATAACATTATACATTAAGGGCTTCTTTGCGCTTTTGAATTCTTTCACGGATAATTCGGAAAAAACGGGATCTTTCTTTTTCACTTACTTCACTGATCAGGGTAGAACGCTTCATCTGGGTTTGCATGTGATTGTACATATTCTCAGTAAAAGCCACATCTCTTGTCATCATAAAGTTAAAAGTAGTGTGGGTCATAAATGCCATTTTCGAATTATCAGTAACTGCCAGTATTGAATTGTCTCCTAATAACACTTCATTAAAATACATTTTATATTCACCCAATGGCTTTTGCTCAGGATCGTCAATCTTAAATTTATATCCCAACGCTGCCTGTTTTTCCAGGTGATCCCATACTTTTTCCAACGCTTCATATAATTTTAAAATATCTTCATCTGATTCAAACACTTCAGCATCCCGGTAAAATTGTACTTGTCGAAAAAAAATGCTCATGCTTTCAATATTCCATATTTCCCGGCTTGCGAGCTGGTTGTACATTCCCAATACCTGCTGATCCAATTTAAATAACTCGTCTGGATAATCAGAAAACTTAAATTTTCTTTTAGCAAAGCCTGGAAACTGGAGATATGTTTTGAGCCAGAAGAACCATTTGAAAGCGGCAAACTCTCTTACATAAAAATGATGAAACAGGGGCATGTCTTTGCAGGAATAATACAGTTCCTTATTTTTAAAACTGGTGAAATAAGCCATTGTGTGCAAGATGCCGGTCAGGTATTGATCAAAACCATAGGTTTTCTCATTAACAATATTTCCCTGGAATAACATTCCCCCGGTGTTAATGCTCATTAATTGATCCAATGAAATTTTATAATGATTCGCCAGGATATATACTTCTTCAAAAGTGATCTGCTTTTCGCCCCGCATACGGCGATAGGCGCTATCGCTGCTTATATTCAAAAGTTTACCCACTTCATCAGCTATTGAAGTTTCCGGGGGCATTTTGTTTTTAATAATTTGAAAGAGTTGTTGCTGAATTTGATTGATGTCCATAGCTGCTGCTTTTATAATCATAATTTTTTTCTCCTTTCTTTTATTTTATTCATCAGTATCCCAAAAAAAATATTCCGCTGTTTTTCGCCTGTTTCACTTATAAGAGTTGATTTTTTCATAAGGTTTTGTATATCCTCATAATAGGGATTACAAAATGTTTCATCCCTTGTGGTAACGTAGTTAAGAGCGTCATAATTTAAAAAAATTTGTTTAATGCGATCTGTTACAACTATAATAGTAGTCTCACCAAGCATTACCCTATTGTAAAAAAATTTAAAATTATTTTTTTTTGCTTCCGGGCTTTCTCCTGGCATAAATTTGCGTCCATACTCCACTTCGTCTTTAAGGTGAAGAAAGGTCTGTTCCAATGATTCATATATAGTTTTAATATCATTTGAGGAAGAAAAATATCCCAAGTCCTTATAGAATTCTATTTGTGATATTGCAGCATTGACACCTTCAGTGTTCCAAATCTCAGTTGAGGGGACCTTATTATATTCAATGGTAAGTTCACGACTCAGCTTTTCAATTTCAGTAGAGACGCAATTCAATTCAAAATCACGGTTTGCAAAATCAGGATGTTGAATTGTGGACTTCATCCAAAAAAAATAGCGGAATGCTATAAGAGGTTTAAAATAAAAGTTATGAAAAACAGGCATGTCCTTGGTGCGGTATATGATCTCCTTATGTATAAAGCTTCCCACATGTTTAACCTGCATTATTAAATCTTTCAGATACTGTTCATAATTGTATTTAGTTGAACTAAGGCGAACGCTCTGAAAAAGTGTAGACCCGTCCTTAACATTCAATAACTGGTCAAGGGATAATTTAAAATGCTGGCAAAGCACTCTTGCTTCATCAAGCACAAGCGGAGTTTCGCCACGAATACGACGATAAGCGCTGTCGCTGCTTACATTTAATATGTTGGCTACTGAATCCACTAATGAGGCATGGGGCGGCAAAAGTTCCTTGATTCTCTGGAACAGAAATTCCTGTGATTGGTAGTCGGGCATTGTCGGTTTCTAATTGGTGGTCCTGGTAGTGCAAAACGCTTTACCTCAGGTTATAAGTTAGTCTATTTCTGTTTAAAAATATAAAATCACCCGCAATTAGTTGCAAATTCTGCAACAGTATAAGATAAAATCCATTTCTGCTGAAAAACCCAAACTTGTTAACAAACTCAAAAAGACTGTTGCAAAAATTGCAAATCGGGGAAATGCAAATGCAAAATTCAATTATAAATGGCCTGTTTGTGGTAGTAGCTTGGCATTATGAAAAAACAAATAGTATGAAAACAACAAACATTCACCACGAGATCCTTTTTTTTACCGGTACAAGTTTAGCTAGCAGACAATTAGCAGATTCCAAAGAGAATAGCAACGGTAAATCATATTCAGCAATTGAAGAGTTAGAAAAAGCCTGCTGGAATGGTATCATTTATGAAATGTTTCCGGAAATTCTTAGTAGCTTCTATCCTAAATGCCAGTCTTTTTTATGGCATGTACTTACCGGAAAGAATTTTCTCTACATAAATATCGGCCCTAACCCCGTGAAGGCTGAGCATGACACATCGATAGACCCCTACTTTTTCATGATGACCGTTTGTGAAAACTGAATTGCACAGATCAGGGAAAGAACCCTCTATTTAAAAAAATTATTTATAAAACAAAATTATATAACCAAAAATCAACGATCATGAAAAAAATAATTCTGACAGCATTGTTGATCTGCATGTTTGGCCAGGTTATTTTTTCCCAGAACCAAACGGCAACGGTAACCGGAAAAGTAACCAACGAAAAAAACGAACCAATTCCTTATGTAACCATTAAAGTAAAAAATGGTAAAGCCGGGGCCCTAACCGATATACAGGGAAAATTTAGTTTAAAAGTGGCATCATTTCCAGTCACTTTAGAAATTTCTTCTACAGGATTTACTGCGCATGAAGTTAATGTAGCAACAGCAGGAGAAATTTCCGTTACACTTCAAACTTTTGAAACAGGATTGGATCCCGTAGTTATCGGCATAAATAAAGTGGAAGGAAAACTAACCAGCCAGGCCAGTTTCAATTGAAAGAGTAGGAAAAGCAGATATCATCAACTCTCCATCAGATCCATGGGGTCATATACTTACCAGGAAACAGCTTGATGTCACTTTATCAAGTATGACGTACAGAACTTATAGCACAAGGGGATTTAATGGTAGTGGCAGTTCAAGAGTTAACCAGCTAATGGACGGAATGGATAACCAGGCTCCAGGATTAAATTTTGCAGTTGGAAATTTTATCGGCCTTACTGATCTTGATATTGAAAGTATTGAAATATTACCCGGCGCCTCATCAGCATTGTATGGACCAGGCGGGGTAAATGGTACAGTTCTTATAAATGGTAAAAGTCCTTTTACAAACCCGGGTTTATCTGTCCAGGTAAAAAATGGCATCACCGATATTGGAAAAGATCAACGGGCAAAACCAGGTGGGCTTATAGATTATTCTCTTCGTTGGGCAAAAAATTTCAATAATAAGTTTGGCTTTAAGATTGGTGTGCAGTACCTACAAGCAAATGACTGGCTGGCAAATGACACAACTAATTACCTGCGGACTGGCAATACAGGAAATGTAAAATCGGGTTCAAGATATACTGACCCCAACTATGATGGTGTAAATGTATATGGAGATGAAACGTCTGTTGATGTTCGCCAGTTTGTTGGTGCTATTTGGCAGGCAACTCCTGCCGGGCCAACAAAAGATGCAATCTTCCAGTTATATAATTCGATGGCTAATCCAACACTTGTTTCCAGAACCGGTTATAATGAAAGCGCCGTTTTTGATCCCAAAACAAAAAATTTAAAACTATCAGGAGCATTACATTATAAATTCAACAATAAACTCGAGGCCATCATTGCAGGGCATTGGGGAAATGGCAACACTGTTTATTCAGGAAATACAAGATATAGTTTAAAAGATATACAGGTAGGCCAATACAAAGTAGAATTGAAACATAAGAATTGGTTTTTGAGAGGCTACACTACACAGGAAGATGCTGGTGAAACTTATGGAGCAACAGTTACAACTCAGTTATTAAATGAATCATGGAAACAAAGCTACAACCCGGCAAATCCATTTGGCAGTTGGTATATTCAATATGCACAGGGATATATTGGGAAAATACTTACTGGCGGAAACGACATTGATGCACATAATGTCGGACGTGCAACAGCCGATATTGGCAGACCTGCACCTGGGTCATCATTATTTACTCATTTACTTGATTCCGTAAGAAGTCTACCTATTCCAAAAGGAGGCCGCTTTGTTGAAAAATCACAACTATGGGTGGGTGAAGGCCAGTATAATTTTTCTGATAAAATAAAGTTTGCCGAAGTGATTGTTGGTGGCGATGTGAAAAAATATATTCTGAATTCACAAGGCACATTGTTTATTGATCCCCCGACCAATAAATATAAGTGAATGGGGTGCCTATGCACAGGCAACAAAAAAATTAATGGATGATAAATTAGTTTTAGCCGCCGCTGGTCGCTACGATAAAAATGAAAATTTTGATGGAAAGTTCACACCACGTTTTACCGCATTGATCAACGTAGCAAAAGGACAAAACATCCGGCTATCATATCAAACAGCTTATAAATTTCCTACTACGCAACAGCAATGGATAAAACTTGATATCGGTACCGCAATCCTTCTTGGCGGATTGCCCTGGATACAAGGAGTTATAGAGCCAGAAAAATATCCGACTTATGTAATGGGGCAAACAACTCCGTGGGTCTATAAAAAATTAAAACCAGAGTCCATGCGTTCTTTTGAAATAGGATACAAAAGTTATATAGATAAAAAAGACAGCAAACTGCTGATTGATATGTACGCATATTTCGGTAGCTACACTGATATCACAGGTCGTATTGTACTGGTGCAACCTACTCGTCCTGGTGCAAAGCCCTGGTCGATTGTTACCAACAGTGATACAAAAGTAAATGCATGGGGTGCCGGTTTAGGTTTTGATTATAAAATGAAGAAGAACTATTTCTCCTTCTTTAATGCCTACACAGATAACCTTACGAATGTACCAACTGGTTTACAAGTTGGATTTAATACTCCAAAATACCGTTTGAATGCAGGAATTGGAAACAGTGGCCTTGGCAAAAAAGAAAGAATTGGTTTCAATGTAGTTTTAAGATGGCAGGATGATTTCTTCTGGGAAGGTGCAGGTTTTGTAGATGGTACAGTAAAAGCATACACCACACTTGATGCTCAGGTAAATTATAAATTCCCGAAAATAAAATCAATGATAAAACTTGGTGGAACGAATATCACAAACAAATTTTATCAAACAGGCTTCGGTAATCCATACATCGGAGGAATGTACTATATCAGTTTGGGTTATAACATCCTGTAGCATCTAAGACAAATCCAGTTCATTAAATAGCATACAATAACTATCCCGCAAACTCAGCAATTGCAGGGAACGGGATAGTTCTATCTAAAAATTAATAAAAACTCAGTTTATGAAAGCACATAATCTAACACTACTGGTTTTTCTGCTCGGCACACTGATCAGTATAAATGCACAAGAAAAAAAATTAGAGTATAACATCAAAAGAAACGGCGACGTAGTGGGCAACATTCATTTTATCCAGGGTATCGCCGGCAACAGAACAGTTCTTACCATGGAATCAGAAGTGAATACCCGTTTCATTTTCAATTTTAAGGCAAATGCAAAAGAAGAAGTTATTTATGATAATGGCATCATGACATGGTCATCAATTTTCCGCAAACTGAATGGTAATGTAAAAGTTGATAAAAAAACAAAGGCCAGTGGCAATACTTATACAGTATACAAAGGCAGCAAAATAGAAACGCTGAACAATTATCCTATACGCTACAATATGCTGAGCGTTTATATAATCGAGCCACTAAATATTACAAAAGTCTATTCGGATAATTTTCAACAACAGATCGACATTCAAAAGATCACTGACCACCATTACAAAATAAAATTCCCAGACGGTAATTACAATGAATATTTCTATGCAAACGGTGTATGCTCAAAAATAGAGATCCACCATAGTTTATACAGTGCGACTATTGAATTGACATCTTAATTATCATCTATTATTATCATGTCACCAATAAAAAAATGATCATGAACATCTTAATTACAGGCGCCACCGGGTATATAGGTTATAAGCTGGCAATGGAAGCCGCAAGAAGGAATTATACAGTCCATATTCTTGTAAGAGATCTTCAATCGCCGCTATTGCCTGTGCATCCTAATATCATAAAGTTCAAAGGTGATATTACTGATAAGGCATCGGTGATGGCTGCCATGATGAATTGTGATAAAGTAATGCATGCGGCAGCGATCGCAAAACTATCAACAAAGGATAATAATGTTTTTTATTCTGTGAATGTAGAAGGAACACGCAACATGCTGGATGCTGCGTTGGCATTAGGCATAAAAAAATTTGTGTTCACAAGTTCCGGTGCAGTTATTGGTCCATCAGGCAAATATCCAATGAGTGAAAATGACCCCCGAATTGTTGCATTTGAAAATGATTATGAAATTTCAAAACATTGGGCTGAGGAATTAGTGAAGGAATATTGCCGCAGAGGCTTGTTTGCAATTATAGTTGCGGCATCAAGAGTATATGGGCCGGGACATGAATGCAATGGCAATACAATGAATGTATTGTTGAAAAATATTCTTTCCATGCGTCTCGCATTTGTTCCATCCTGCGATAATGTAGTTGCCAATTATGCTTTTGTAGATGATGTAGTCAATGGTCATTTCCTGGCAATGGAAAAGGGATTGGGGGGCGAAAAATATATCCTTGGTGGTGAAAATCTTTCTTACAGATCTTTTTTCCTAACCATTAAACAAAATACAGGTAAAAAGATCAGGCTGATCCGTATACCAAAATTATTGCTCAAAATCTGGAGCCTCTTCTATTTGTCTGTCTGCGCACTATTAGGAAAAGAAACACACATATCTCCAAAAGTAGTTGACCGTCTTGCACAAAACCGTGCACTGAATTGTGATAAAGCAATAAGACAGTTAAGTTATTCTATTACTCCTTTTTCAGAAGGGATACACAAAACCATTTTCCACCTAAAAAATAAGAATTATGCATAACAAAAATTATGCGCTGATAACCGGCGCCAGCGAAGGATTTGGAAAAGCATTGGCATTAGAATGTGCTGAACGCCATATGAATCTTGTACTCGTTGCGCTGCCAGGTTCCGGACTCAGTGACTTGTGCTGCTACATAGAAAAAAATTTCAATGTAACAACTTATTGCTTTGAACATGATCTTTCAAAAAAAGAAGAGTGTTATGATCTTTTCAATGAAATAGACCGTTTACAGATACGGGTCAACACCCTTATCAATAATGCGGGTATCGGTGGTACTCATTATTTTAATGAAAGAGATACAGAATTCTATTATAAACAAATTGAACTGAATGTAGTAGCTCCAACTATTCTAACATATTTATTTATTCAAAATCTTTCACCGCATTCATCTGCTTATGTATTAAATGTAAGCAGCCTTGCCAGTTTCTTTTACCTGCCTAAAAAACAAGTTTATGGTGGAACAAAATCTTACCTGGTCGCTTTTTCAAGAAGCTTACGACGTGAATTAAAAGGAAGAGGAATAAGCGTAAGTGTGATCTGTCCCGGCGGCATGAACACTAATCCGCAAATGGTTTTTCAAAATCTTAATATACATGGCCTGGGTCGCTGGTCAATTATGAATCCTGAAGCAGTAGCAAAAATTGCAATAGATGGAATGCTAAAAATGAAAGAGGTGATCATTCCCGGTTTTTGGAACAAGATGTTCATGTTGTTTGATAAACTTCTTCCAAAATGCTATAAAGAAATGCTTACTGACGGTAGCATGAAAAAATGCAAGACGATCAATAACCCTATAATATTTTCTATCAATCCATTAAAGACTGCTGTTTGAAAATAAGGTCATTTATGAAAAATTAAGAAGCTAATAAGTAAAAGAATAAAAACAATGCTAAACATAAACACGATAGGAATACTGGTGCTGGTAATAGTAACATTGATCGAATTACTGATAAGTTTTTTACACAGGGAAGGAACCCGGTTAAAAGACATGTTAGCTAATTTATGCCTGGGCTCATTAGTAATACTGACTGGTTTTTTTATGAAAGCATTGGCGCTGACAGTGTACACAATGGTTTATTCTATAGCCATTTTCAAACCAGCCCCCACTTTTCTTTTGTGGATCGCCGCATTCTTTTTATGTGACCTTGTTCTTTATATATATCATTTGTTGGGTCATAAAACCCGGTTACTATGGGCAGCACATGTTGCACATCACTCATCATTACATTATAATTTATCTGTCGGGTTCCGGATAAATTTCATTCACCTGTTCTATCGTTTTCTTTTTTGGGCGCCACTCAGTTTGATTGGTATTACACCAGAAATGATCCTTTTACTTGAATCCTTAACAGCTATCTGGAATTTTTTGATACATACAGAGAAAATAAAAAAGCTTGGATTTCTTGACCTAATATTTAATACGCCATCTAATCACCGGGTACATCATGCAAGTAATCCTGAATACATTGATAAAAATCTTGGTGGAATTCTGATAATATATGATCGCATATTTGGCACTTATGTCAAAGAAACCATTCCGCCGGTTTATGGTATCACACATAATATCTACTCACACGATCCCAAAGATGTTTTATTCCATGAATATAAAAATGTAGCAAGGGAAATTGTAAAGATCAATGGATTGAAAAACAAGATCCGTTTTCTCTTTTCCAAACCGGGTAGTAGCATTATTGATCTCAAAAAAGTTGACACTGATAAACATGAACGAATCAAAATATATTATTCACTTCTAAACAAAGCTATATGATATTTTACCTGTTAGGCATGCTTAGCTATTATAAACTGGCCAATAAGTCAGCGCCGGCAAGTATATGCCTTATGTTTTTCGCTGTGGTAACAGCGCCACCGGCTGCAACTCTTTTCTTTTTTATAAATAAACATTGGATGTTCCAGTTGATAGCCTTCGCTGGAGGATTATTCTGCTGGACATTCATCGAATATTTCATTCACCGGTTCATGATGCATGGAATAGAAAAAAAAGAATATCACAAGAGCTTTCATTTTCATCATCATGTTACGGGTACCATATTCACGACACATGTAAAAAGAATAATTTATTCTTTGGGAGCAATAACTCTTACATGCTTCAGTATTTTCCTTAGCAGTTATTTATTCCTTTTCGCCGGGATTGCGACAGGTCTTGCGGTATATAGTTATATGCATGTATTGTTACATACACGCTGGGCGGCAAAATGGATCCCTTGTCTTCAAAAATTTCATATGCAACATCATTTCGGCCAAACAGAAAAATGCTTTGGCGTAACTAATACATGGTGGGACAGGATTTTTAATACAACAGGTAAAGCAGAAAAGATCGCCAGTGCAAAATCCATTGAGCTTTATTTCGGAGAAAAAAGTAAACATGATTTAATCACGCATAAACAAGCAGTATGAAATTCAAATCAAAAAATGATTCTGATTTCTTTTCAGAACTCATTAAAAAAGTTGATGGCTATATGGAAAAGAAAGGCGGTAACCGCTTTGCTGATAGCAGTATATATATAAAAGGAAGCTTTCTTATCGGGCTTTATTTGAGTAGCTATATTCTTTTACTCAGCCGCAATCTGAATACTGGGTTCTCAATTTTATTAGTAATGATCATGGGTCTTACGGGAGTAATGATAGTCTTTAATATTGTTCATGATGCATCGCATAATGTTCTGTTTAAAAACAGAACATTAAACAAGGCTGCCGCCTATTTCGGAGACCTGATGGGAATGAATTCTTATATCTGGAATATCAGGCACAATATCCAGCATCACACATTTACGAATGTTGCTGGTGGTGATGTTTTACTGGACAATATTCCATTTATCCGCGTCTGCCCTCAACAGAAAAAATTACCGATGCATAAATACCAGGTATGGTATGTCCCATTTTTATACATGTTCTATTCTATTTTCTGGGTTTTCTTTATTGATATTAACATGTTCAGGCAAAAGCAAATGGGCAATTATAAAAATATGAGTCATTCATGGCAGGAGTGGACAAAGCTTATTCTATTCAAATCATTTTATCTTTTTTACATGATCATTTTTCCTGCGTGGATCATCAATATTCCATTATTAACTGTGCTTGCTGGTTTTCTTATCTATCATATGGTAGCGGGCATTTTATTATCAACAGTCGTTGTCCTGGGGCATTGTGTGGAAGGAGCCGAATATGTTGCGCCGGATGAAAATGGTGTTATTCAAAATTCATTTATGCAACATGAATGGAACGCTACTTATGATTGCAGTACAAATTCAACGCTTCTTCATTGGATCACTGGTGGCTTGAATACACATCTTGCTCATCATCTTTTTCCTAAACTATGTCATTGTCATTATTTGGCTGTTACAAAGATCATTAAAGAACATTGTGCAGAGCACCATGTCAATTACCAACATTATAGTTTGGGTGATGCGATCGTTTCTCATTTCAATTTTCTAAAAATACAGGCAAATGCATAATGGTAAAATACAATGAATGGCTATTTAAAAAAATTAGATAAATAATAATGTTATGAAACAAAAAATGAAGTTTTCTGTTATTGCTGCAATCCTGCTAGTACTATTTGCTGGTTGCAGTAAACCCAAAGATTTTTCTTCAAGTTATTTAAAAGGAAAAATTGATGGTGTTGCTTTTGAATGTACGGCTAATATAAGTGCCAATAAACCTGAACCCATTCCCGGTTCCGGAGGCGGGGATGATCCAACTATCAGAATATCGGGAGACTGGATGACACATTCAATCAAGCTAATAATAACCAGCGAAGGCACCAGTATACATACGGGTAAATATACATTTGAAGCTGGAAAATGGCGTAGTGCAAATTTGACATGGAGCAGCAGTGAAATTTATTATGCCGGTGATGGTTGCATAATATGTGTGCCTCAACTGCATGGCAGTGGAAGTATTACTATTCTTGAAATCAGCAAGAACTACATAAAAGGAACATTTGAATTTATTACAGAAGCTCCGATTGGAGGAAGTACATTTAAAACTGTCACCGATGGAGAATTTTATATCAACAGAAATTAATCAACCACTATTAAATTAATAACAATGAAAAAAGTAATCACTTATGCTCTACTGCTTGCATTGCCGGCAGCCGGTTTCTGTCAAAAAACAAATGATACTGTTCCGGTCGTTAAAACAGATTATCTCGTAAAAAGTAAAAATCAAAAAACGGCCGCCTGGGTTTTATTAGGCGGTGGTGTGGCATTGATGGGCGCAGGCTATCTGATTGGCGACAGCAAGAACGCCACTTTTGATGATGCGGGTACCGGGGTCGTTTTGGGCGGTATTGGTTTTCTTTCAGCAGTTGGCAGTATTCCTCTTTTTATTGCATCAGGAAAAAACAAAAGAAAAGCAATGAAAGCAACCACATTTATAAAATTGGAAACAGCTCCATCATTTCAAAAACAATCTTTTAATCAAACCTCATATCCGGCTTTTTCGTTAAGCGTGGCTTTTTAATCAAATTTCAAATAATACATTTTAAATTTATCAATTATGAGAAAGATCATTCTTTATACACTGCTGCTGGTAATTCCGGCAGCCACTTTCTGCCAGTCAACTCCCAACGACATGCCAGTTGTAAAAACTGATTACCTGAAAAAAAGTAAAAATCAGAAAACAGCGGCATGGCTTTTATTGGGTGGCGGGTTTGCATTAACAGTAACAAGCACACTGATGGCAGCTCCGAAAGTTACCGAAGATGTCGGAAATATTTTCGTCGGAGTTTTTTCGGGGGAGCCAGCTCCGGAAAACAATTATACTGCTGAAAACATTCTTTTGATAACGGGCACAGCATCTATGCTTGCTTCCATTCCTTTTTTTATTGCTTCCAAAAAAAATAAAAGAAAGGCAATAGATATGACAGCGAATATAAAAATGGAAAACGTCCGAATGTTCCAGTACCAGTCTTTTGTTCAAACCTCCTATCCTGCTATTGCTTTAAAAATAAAATTATAAACTACTTCTGATAAAAGGTATATGCTTTCAAATTGCAAGCATATACCTTTTGCCTTTTCTGCCTCTAACCAGTACCTTTGCCGCACTTTAAGAATTGGGCAATGAATACATCTCATTTATCAGAACAAGAACAAATTCGCAGGGAGAAATTAGGCGACCTTTTAGGAATGGGTATCGATCCTTATCCTGCTGAACTATTTCCTGTAAACAATAGTGCAGTAAATATCAAGCAACAATTTAATGATGAGAATAAAGAAACATTTAAAGATGTATGTGTGGCAGGCCGCATCATGAGTATTCGTGACATGGGTAAGGCAAATTTTGCCGTGATACAGGATTCATCAGGTCGTATTCAATTATATATTAAGAGAGATGATATTTGCCCGGGTGAAGACAAAACTCTTTATGATATCATTTGGAAAAAATGCACTGATATTGGCGACATCATTGGCGTAAAGGGTTATGTGTTTAAAACAAAAACAGGTGAAACATCCATTCATGTAAAGGAACTTTCAATGCTTGCAAAAGCATTAAAGCCTTTACCGATAGTTAAAGAAGCGGAAGGCCAAACTTTTGATGCAGTTACTGATCCTGAATTCAAATACCGTCAGCGTTATGCTGATCTTATAATCAATCCTGAAGTAAAAGAAGTGTTTACCAAAAGAACAAAACTGGTAAATGCTATACGGGAATTTTTAAATGAACGTGGCGCCTTGGAAGTTGATACTCCCGTTTTACAAAGTATTCCCGGTGGCGCAGCAGCAAGACCATTTTCAACACATCATAATGCATTAGACATCCCAATGTATTTGCGTATTGCCAATGAACTTTATTTGAAAAGATTGATCGTTGGCGGATTTGATTGGGTGTATGAATTCAGTCGCAACTTTCGTAACGAAGGAATGGACCGAACACATAACCCAGAATTCACTGTACTTGAATTTTATGTCGCCTATAAAGATTATGTGTGGATGATGGAGACAACTGAGCAACTTCTTGAAAAAGCAGCCATCGCTGTAAATGGAACTACCATATCTGTGGTAGATGGAAAAGAGATCGATTTCAAAGCGCCTTACCGCCGGGTGACGATGACTGATGCAATTAAAGAGCATACAGGTTTTGATATCAGCAATATGAGTGAAGAACATTTACGCAGCGTTTGCAAACAATTGCATGTTCATGTTGATAAAACAATGGGTAAAGGAAAGTTGATCGATGAGATCTTCAGTGAGAAATGTGAAAAGCATTTTGTGCAGCCAACTTTTATTATTGATTATCCAAAAGAAATGAGTCCGCTCACAAAAAAGCACAGAAGTAAAGAAGGATTTGTAGAGCGGTTTGAGCTAATGGTAAATGGAAAAGAAATTGCTAATGCTTACAGTGAACTAAATGATCCTATCGATCAACGCGACAGGTTTGAAGATCAAACCAAGTTGATGGAACGTGGTGACGATGAAGCGATGTATATTGACTATGATTTTTTGAGAGCTCTTGAATATGGTATGCCGCCAACAGCAGGTATTGGTTTTGGAATAGACCGTATCTGTATGTTGTTATTGAATCAACCCTCTATTCAAGATGTGCTTTTATTCCCAATGATGCGTCCTGAAAAGAAAGACGACGAATAGAATGCACAGTTTATTCAGACTGCCGTTAAACATTAATTTTTGAAACCTTTTTTTCTGTAGCTTACACAGTCGCAACCAAAACTAAGGCTCATCACTATACACATGAGAGAAAGGCAACCCGGCAATTTTTTTCGCCGGGTTTTTTAATCAACATACAGATCTCTGTATAAGTTGGCGCCGGGTACTACATTGTAATGAGAAAGATCTGTGATACCTTCTTTAGCCATCACATCTTCATCAATAAAACAATTGCCGGTACAATCTGCTGATGGTTTACTTAAAATATAAAATGCGGAATCAGCAAGTATGTCTGGGGTGCGGCTCATTTTGGCCAAGCACTTCTCCGCCTAATAAATTTCTTACTGCAGCAGTATCAATCGTTGTCCGTGGCCAAAGTGCATTTGATGCAATGCGATATTGTTTTAATTCAGCCGCCCAGCCAATTGCCATCATGCTCATACTGAATTTTGTTATGGTGTAAGCAACATGACCCGCCAGCCATTTCGGATTTAAATTTATCGGAGGTGATAATGTAAGTATATGTGCATTGGCCGATCTTTTTAAATGAGGTATGCAAGCTTTTGTTACAAAAAAAGTTCCTCTTACATTAATGTCATGCATCAGATCAAAACGCTTCGGTTCGGTTTGCTCTGTAGGTGTAAGTGAGATCGCAGATGCATTATTAATAACAATATCAATTCCGCCGAATTGGGCAACCGCTTTATCAACCGCAGCTTGTATTTGATCTTCAAAACGAATATCACATTGCACAGCCAATGCTTTACCACCTGCCTCTTCTATTTCTTTAGCAGCTGAAAAAATTGTTCCGCCCAGTTTTGGATTCTCTTCAACTGATTTAGCAGCGATAACAATGTTGGCACCTTCTTTAGCAAGTTTCAATGCGATCGCTTTACCAATACCACGACTGGCACCTGTAATAAAAGCAGTCCTGTTTTTTAATGACATTATCAATGATTTAAGAAGTGAAGATAGGTCAATGAAGGGTCAAATCGAGTTTGATCCCCTCGTAAATCTACGAGCTCATCAGTAAAAAAGACAGTAAAAAAAAGGAGCAATTTTGCTCTTTTGCAATCCATTAACGAGGGCTATGTTTGTACCAGAAGTTGATTGGTAAGGTTACTGCATCCAATATCCAATGTCCAAAACCGTCCAGAAGTTCTTAATCCATAATCCTGATAAACCAAAGTAAAATCCGTATCAGTCAACTTTCTTTTTTTAACTTATTATATGAAAATTCAGGAACCCGTTTTAATCCAGGGCCTGATGAAAAACCAAAATCGAAATCCCGTATCCGTTGAAATGCTTTAAGGTTAATTGAGCTCTAAAAAAAAATTATCCTCCGAATAACACCGGAGGATTTTTTATTTAATGCTGCTGTAAGCCAGATTTACTCATTCTACGATATTCCATACCATGAAGATTTAAAAAACAATTAAGGCATGTTCCCTTCTTTTATATTGAAAGGGCCGATAGGAAATTTGAATTGAATTGATCTAAGATCCTGTGTGGCTTCAAGGCCTTGTGTACCGGTTAGATGTTTATCTTTTCCATCTAACCTTGCAGGCTTGTCCGTATAAAATTTCTGCGAGTTCTGATCCCACCAAAGCTCCGGAGTCCGTAAGGTATCGCCTTCCTTATTTATAACCATTACACTATCACGAAGGAATACTTTATTCAGGTTGTCGTAATAGATGCCGTAATTGGCACTCAACCAACTTTCAACTCTTACACTGTCATCATAAAAATCTACATGCAGTGTATTGGGAAATTCTGTGAAAACAGTGTCCCGCTGATATCGATACATCAATGGAGCTGTTAGTTTTGCTTTCATCACTCCCGATTGGCTGAGATAGCTTTCAACCGTTTTTGCTTCTTCTCTTAACTCTGTTCTTTTTGTCCAGTTTTCAATTTCTTTAGGATCGTTTTCGCAGGAAGATAAAAAATAAAAGTATAAGTAATGCTGAATAGCGATAAGAAAGATGAACGAGGCACTTCGCTTCGCTCAGGGTCAAACTTGCAACAAATTTTAGTATAGTTGCAGAAGCTGGTCACATAAAAAAATTAATGATTCAAATTACAAATAAACTCTATTCGTATTTGCGTTTTGTAAACCAAAGATCACTTAAAGTAAATCCAAATGAAAGTCTGAATATATTTTCATTGATCGGGTTATCATTGTTGCCTCTTCTAATGTATTCAGCCGAAATATTGACAACGGAATATTGAGAACGGAACCTGCGTGATGCATCTTTAAGATTTGCGATCGGCAAACTAACACCACCTGATATGCCCCAGACGGGTAATTTTTGATTATTTATATAAACATAATCATCGCCAAAAAACGCACCGGCCCTATAAGCCATCAAGCTGCTATAAGATTCTTTTAACCGTGGCCGCATCTGGCCACCAACTCTTAGTACCCAGTTAGTTTTTACCGCATCTGATTGTCCATTGAAACTATAATTATCCCAATTAGTGTTTGACACATCTACCCCTATGAGCCAACCGCTTTGTTTAATATCAGGCAGTTGTTCAATAACAAAGCCGGCTCCAAAACTTGAAGGATAAACTAATTCTCCTTTAACGTCATTTTCCTGGTATACACTATCAAGACGAAGCTCACTTGCATCCGTTGGAACAAGAACCCATGTTTCCCTGATATAGTCATTATGGGTTTTAAATGTGTGTTCCATATTTCCATAAGCACCCAACTGAAGATATCTCAATTTGTTTGGGCTCAGATCAATCCGGTATTGCATTCCTGCATTAAAAAAAAGACCTCCAAAGTTTGATCTGGACTGATGATTTGAGGCGCTATAGCTGACCGTATCGTTGAGAAGTATTCTGCGAGTGTCGTAATTCTTTTTGCCAAATAAATAACCGGCATTAACGCCAAAACTAAAATTTTGAATGGCAAACCCTGTTCCTGTATTTAAAAGAAAAGTACCTCCATCACCCCTGAACTGGGTTCTCGCACTATCGATCGATAGACCAGTATTGGGATCATATAGCCTTTCGTTCTTGTCGATCCTGTAACCGATAGTTGTAATTGGTCTCAAGCCAAGTACCAAGCCCCAATTCTTTTTAAGTGGAACACCTATCTGCATATACGAGAAATAGGCATTGGTTGAAGTAAAAGTTTGCGAATTATTTGCTTCATGCAACCTATGGTTGGTGAGGTTAACACCTACGTCAAGCAACATTCTTCCGTATTGTATCTTGTTTGAGCTTAATTCCTTTACTGCAAAAAAACGGGAATACGATGCAGGGTTTGAAAAATTTATAAGTGAATAGGCTTTTCCATTTCTGGGATCAGAGAGCCCGGTGCTCGGTTGTTCAGAATATGCTGCAGTTATTCCCCCCATTCCGCGGTTATAAATTTGTGAGCTTGGCTGAAGATCACCAAGACCATAACGTGAGTAAGGAGAATTATCCTGGGCATTGATAAAGCCATTAGCTATTAGCTGAAAGCTGAAAGCCATTAGTGAATATTTAAAAACCCTTGATGACGATTTAAAACTAGACAGTTTTCGTTGAAGATTGAACATGAAAAATTGAGCATTTAGTCCCGGAAAAATCCCCTAACTCCTTGTTTATCTTACTGGTTATTCACTTCGCTAATGGCATAAAGCCCTTTGAAGATCAGTTCGGGGTCTGCAAATATCTGGTTTTTAAGATGGGGAGCCAAATAGACTAAATCACCCCCGGTTAAATGGACGTTAAAGTTCCCATATCTTTCTTTATATGACATCAATGAATCCATCGATCTCTTTGGCCATTCCCATCACTACTCCGCTTAAGATATTTGTAACAGTATCGTATCCAACCAAGGGCACATTACCATCTGGTTTTACTATTGGCAGCTTAGCTGTGAATTGATTCAACGATCTCATTCGCATTTCCATTCCGGGTGATATTCCACCTCCCAAAAATTCATGATCAGCATTAATAAAATTATAAGTGATGCAACTACCCATACCAATTACCAGGTTATGCTGTTTGGGAAAAAAATAAACAGCTGCTGCGCTTAAGGCAAGCCGGTCGGCACCGATCGTTTCGGGTTTTCCAACAGGTGTGGTGAACGGAAGTTTTGAAAGATGACTAAGCTTGTGAAATTTTGTTTTTTGTGCAAGCAGTGTTTCGATCTCAGGATTATGATTGATAACAGATGAAAGAATTGTTTTTTGCGCATCAAATTTTTCAAGGACTGATCCAATGGTGGCGATCTCATCGTTTTCAATAACGATCACTTCTGCAAGTTTTGCCTTTTGGAAAAAAGCAATTTTCAGTCTTGTGTTGCCAAAGTCGAAGCAGAGTGTGTTCATTAATTTGTTGATTACAATTCAAACTGGAAACCAGATAAATTTTGAAAATGCCCGTTCAGTTTTATTTTTTCTTTTAACCCCTCCATCTCTGCTACCATCGGTAATACTTTGGTTAAATGACGCTTTATATATTCCTGCCGCTGCAGTTCATTCATCAGGCCAAGCAACTCATACTCCTCCTGCAAGGTAAGGCCAACATGATGTGCCACTTCGTAAGTATTCAATTCTTCATCAGGTTTTTTAAAATCTTTTGATACGTTCAGCAACTTATGCAATTCACGAATGCCCTTCATCACTCTTCGCATCAGCTCAATATCGCCCTGTTCTTTATTATCGGGATAATTTACAATGGCGCCGCTATAAAGTTTATCAGGTATTTCTTTGATCACTTCCAACATTCGGAAAACTTTTTCGCCTTTTGTTTTAATATCCATTTCGCCGTTTTCATACATTTTACTTAGTTCTGCAACATTTACCAATGTGCCATTCTCCTGTAATTTATTATCAACCACCGCCGGAATACCAAATGGCTTTTTATTCTCGTGACATTCTTTAACAAGTTGCTTATATCTCGGTTCAAAAATGTGAAGGTTTACATTTTCACCGGGATAAACCACAATGCCAAGAGGAAATATCGGAATAAAATTGGTCATAAAATTTTCAGGAGTGTAAAATTATAGATTATTAGGAAAGCCTGCTTACTGGGGGCATTTCAAATTTCGCATTTGCCCCTATCCCCTAAAGGGGAATATCAAACTTTAAAACTGTGCTCCCCTTTAGGGGATGGGGGCTAATATAAGTTGAAGATGCGAAAATTTGAAATGCACATGCTTACTGCTTTTTATTCCAACGTTCATTTAGCATTTTATATTTCAAAAAAGTATAACGGGCATTTATTCTTGCGCAATGATACCCTGTTGCGCCATCGAGAAAGCCGAGTTTAAAAAAGTAGTTTTTGATAAAAGAAAAGGCTGCAGAAAAAAACATTTTAAATGATCCTGCTCTTTTTTGTTGTTTAAAATATTTTTCGGCATTCAGCGCAGCATAATTTTCCATTTTAATTTCATACGTTGCAATATCAGGCGCCGTTTTATGCAACACATAACCCGGCATTGAAATAATTTTTGCACCTTTTGGCAATAGCAAAGACTCATGCACATCTGCATCATTCCATTTTATTTTCATTCGGTTGAAAAGCCGGATATGTTTATCATCTCCCCACTCACCGTAACGAAGCAATTTATCCCCTAAAAAATTTTTGAATTTGAATTCAAACACTTTCATCTCATTAGCGAGATCCTGTTGCAATAAATTTTCTTTCAGTTCCTCGTCTATGGCTTCATCTGCATCAAGGCTCAGTATCCAATCATATTTTGCCAATGTATTGGCCTTATTTTTTGTTTTGCCAAAACCTTCCCAACTGCCTTCAACCAATCTTGCATTGCTTTGCTTTACTATCTCTTTTGTACCATCTGTGCTACCATTATCATAGATCAGGATATCATCAGTAAGACCTGAAAAACTTTTTATGGTTTCTCCAATAACCGCTGCGCCATTCTTACAAACAATAACAACCGAAAGCATTTGCATGCTGCAAAATAAAATTATTAAACTCATTCATTTGTCTTTATTATAAAGAGTATTTTTGGCCAACCCGAAATGATACAGGAACTATTATCAAAATTGCAACTGGGCGATGCAAAAGCATTGGCAAGAAGCATTTCATTGGTAGAAAATGAAGCGGATGGCTATGAAGAGTTATTACGATCATTGCCTCATAACCTGAATAAACCAGTTATCGGTATTACCGGTCCGCCGGGAGCGGGTAAGAGTACATTGGTTGATTCGTTGATCGGTTTACTCGTAAGCAATGGAAAAAAGATCGGGGTGGTTTGTGTTGATCCGTCTTCACCATTTAATCTTGGTTCTCTGCTCGGCGACCGTATACGAATGAGTAAATGGTACGACAATCCGAATGTGTTCATCCGTTCATTGG
The DNA here is from genome assembly GCA_963746915.1 of uncultured Bacteroidota bacterium. GTDB lineage: Bacteria > Bacteroidota > Bacteroidia > Chitinophagales > Chitinophagaceae > VBAS01. The sequence goes on from CAVVDD010000009.1 coordinate 121,311, forward strand.
CAACAAGAGGTTCGTTAGGTGGCTTGCATCCTAAGATCATTGAAATAACTGAGCTGATGAAAGCGGCTGCTTTTGATCTTATTATTGTGGAAACGGTTGGCGTAGGTCAAAGTGAAGTTGAAATTGCAGGCTTAGCTGATGTCACTGTTGTTGTGGTGGTTCCTGAAGCAGGTGATGAAGTACAAACCATGAAAGCAGGCTTAATGGAGATCGCTGACATATTTGTTGTAAACAAAGCCGACAGACCAGATGCCGATCAATTTGTAAAAAATCTACGACTGATGCTGGCACCGGCATTTCATAACAGGTACGATGAAGTGCCTGTAATAAAAACAGTGGCTTCGCAAAACGAAGGTGTCAGTGACCTGCTAAAAGCAATAGAGCATTTATTAAAACATCATCATTCAAAAGAAAAAAAATACTGGTTGCTTGCAGAAAGAGCTTACCAGCTTATTCAGCGAAAGAAGATGAGTGATATTGATAAAGAAAAACTAAAAGAAGAAATTAAAGAACTCTCGAACCAGCATTCATTTCAATTATATTCATTTATAAAAAATTATTTGTAGCATGGAAATCATCCCCAATGAAAATTTGCCAAAGATGGCTGAGTGTGAGCCGGCAATTGTAAAAGTGCAACCCGGAAAAGTATATTCATGGTGTACTTGTGGGTTAAGCATAACTCAACCATTTTGTGACAGTGCACACAGAAATATACAAGATGAACCTTACCGCAGTATAAAAGTCATGTTTGATAAAGAAGAGGAGGTTTATTTCTGTCAATGCAAGAAAACAAAAACCCCTCCGTTTTGTGATGATACACATTTAACGATCAGGAAATAAATTCCCACAGTCTTCCAGGTTTCATCGTCATTTTCATATCGTTCATCGAAACAATTTCCTCACGGCCTGTGTACGGAATAGTTTTGACATGAAAATTAAAAACAGATATGAAAAAGATCGCTTTAACCACAGCCTTTGCTCTTCTGCTTATTTTTTTAAGCAGTTGTCTTACCACCCTCCATCCGATTTTTACTGAAAAAGACCTGGCTTATGATCCAAAGCTTATTGGTGTATGGAATACAGAAAACGAAGGAAAAAAAGGCAAGGTGATGATAAGCAACCTCGCAACAGAAAATTCAGTTGAACTTCCGGGAAATATTTCCTCCATTAAACAGCAGGGCTATTTTATCATTTACAAGGATGAGAATGGAAAAACCTCTGATCAATATATTGCCTTTCTTGCACGGATCGGAAAGCATCTTTATTTTGATTATTATCCCGCTGATAAGAAAGAGGACCGAAAGCTCGATGAATTCTTCGGAGTACATTTTGTAAGAATGCATACATCTTATCGTGTCGAAATTTTAAAAGATGGAAGCTTTGAATTAAGCCAATTAGATGGGGCGTTTGTAGAAAGCTTAATTAATGAAAAAAAGATACGCATCAGTCATGAAGCAGATGCTGATGATAATACTGTAATAACCGCTTCTACTAAAGAACTCCAGCAATATCTTCTCAAATATGGCGATGAGCCTTCTGCTTACAGAAGTGAAAAAACAACTTTTAAAAAATAACTACTATATCTAAACATAAATTTTTAGAAAATGAAAAAGATAATCTTCACCATTTCGATCGCAATATTGGTCACTGCTTCTTCCTGTGTTACTACTTTACAACCACTCGTCACTTATAACACAGCAATTGCTGATAACAGGCTTGAGGGAGCATGGGAGCAAGAAGGAGATGAATATATAGTTCAGAAAGTTTTTAACAGCGACTTTTTCAAGAAAAACCAAAAAGATCTTGAAAAGAGTCGTAAAGAAAATAATGGTCAGTTATCAGAAAAAGATAAAAAAGATTCTGTTCTTTTTTCTAAATCCTATCTAATAAAATATTCAAAAGATGGTATACAATACCTGTTATTTGGCAGTCTGATAAAATTGAACGGTCGCCTATTTATGAATTTTAAACCTGCAGACATGACAGAAATAGATACCAGTGATGCAGAGATCGAGATCAATCTTTCTAACCGACTCGATTCTTATACAATTGCCCGTGTACAATTCACAAATTCAAACATAATGAAACTTGATTTTATTGACGGCGGTTACTTGTATGATCAAATTAAAGCCGGTCGCATGAAAATAAAACATGAAACCGAGGAACTATATGACACTTTTTTGATCACTGCATCCACCACGGAATTGCAGCAGTTCCTTGAAAAATATGGTAATGACAGTCGTTTCTTTAACAAAGAAAATTCTGTTACCTTAAACCGCAAAAGCTGAACGAATGAAGAAGAAGTATTGGGAATTGAATCATCCCGTATTAAGAATTTTACAGCACCTGGCTTTCTGGGTGCTTTCATTCTTTGTATTTCTTTATACTTTTAAAACAGGCGCAAAACCAGAAAAGGTAGATTATGTTTATACACTATTGTTCCAGCTAAGTATTATACCAGCTGTTTATATAAATATTGAATTGCTTTTACCAAAGTTGGGAAACTGGAAACGAATTCTTTTTTATTTATTCTCATTAGCTGCCATTATCATTTTTTTTGCGTGGATCAATTATAATTTTTTTGACAACTGGTCGGCAAAAGTATTTCCAGATTATTTCTTCATCTCTTATTTCACTTTCCGTGAGGTCATCATGTTCTTTGTTGTTTATATAATTATTACCCTATTGCTCAAACTTTCCAAATCATGGTTCCTGGTAAGTTGGTTGCAAAAGGAATTACTGGAAAAAGAAAAACAAAAAACGGAAGTGGAACTTAAAGCGTTGAAAGCACAGATCAACCCGCATTTCTTTTTTAATACATTGAACAGTATTTATTCTATGGCGCTGGATAAAGATGAACGATTGCCGGGTACAGTGCTGCAACTGTCGGACCTGATGCGGTATTTTCTTTATGAATCAAAAGATAATTTTGTGCCTTTGGAAAAAGAGCTGGCTGTAGCAGATAATTATATTGCTTTGCAAAAGATCCGTTCTGGAGAACAACTAAGCATTGAAATAACTAAACAAGGTGTTGTAAATAGTCAGAAGATAGCGCCGCTGTTGCTGATTACTTTTCTTGAAAATGCATTTAAGCATGGGGCAAAGGGAAGTTCAGGAAATACATTTATAAGACTTGATATAAAAGTGGAAAAGGATAAACTGAATTTTACAATAGAAAATAATAAAGGCCTCGTTGATGAAGTGAATACAGGTGATCATAATGGCCTGGGGCTTGAAAATGTAAAACGTCAATTAGAGTTATTGTATCCGGGAAAACATTTACTGAACATAAAAGATCAAACTGATCGTTTTGTTGTAGCATTACAATTAAGTTTATGAGCCGTTATAAATGCGTAATAATAGAAGACGAACCATTGGCGCAGAATGTTCTTAAAAAATATATTGCTGACCATCCTTCACTGGAGTTGGTTGCTATATGCGCCGATGCGTTGGAGGCGCAGTCAATATTAACACAGCAAAATATTCAATTACTTTTCCTTGATATAAACCTGCCAAAATTATCAGGTATCAACTTTATTAAAACTCTTATTCATCCTCCGCTGGTAATATTTACAACGGCCTATCCTGAGTTTGCCGTAGAAGGGTTTGAATTAAATGCTGTTGATTATTTATTAAAGCCATTTTCTTTTGAACGATTCTTGAAGGCCGTAAATAAAGTAATCGAAAAATTGAATACTCCTGTTCAAAATAATATTGCAGGCAGCAGTCCATTTATTTTTCTAAAGGCAGACAAAAAGAATCACAAGGTTGATCTTGAAAGTATTCATTACATCGAAGCCATCGGCGATTATATGAAAGTGATCACTGATGCAGGTCAACTGATCGTGAATGAAACAATGAAAAAAATGCAGGAAGAATTACCGGCAAGTCTTTTTATCCGTGTACATAAAAGTTTTATCATCTCCCGGAGCAAGATCAGGTTCATTGAAGGAAACTTTGTACAGGTAGCTGATAAAAGCATTCCTATTGGTGCCACCTATCGAAACGAATTGCTTGTAAGTATTGAAAAGAAAAATTAATACTACTTACTTAATTTCTACGCATCTGATCGGTCTACAGGTTGGAATTTTGATATGGGACAATTACGATAAACCCGTACAATAATAAGGATTATCAATTCAATATAAACAAACAAAAAAAGAGTATTTACCCCTTTTAATCAAACTATCAACTCCGTATTTTAGCTTTTGCTGCAAGAGAATTCAATCTTATGAAGCCACTGAACTGCTATTTGCGGAAAGCATTCTTATTAACTACTCTTTCAAGATCGTGGTTGCTCATCTTTTTTTTATTTCCAACATGCTTTATCTTTTCTCAAACAACAAATATTGATAGCATCGTTAACAGTTATCATAAAGTATTAGCTATATCAACTACAGCGGCGAAGCTTGATAATATTTCTGGTCTTGCTTATGGAAATACTGTTTTGCTGATTCAAATGAAAGGTGCAACTATAAGCACCGCCGCCAATTCAACATTTGGCGATATAAGCACTTTGAACGATGCAGGTAATTATGAAGTAGCAACTATTTGTTCGGTAAGTAATGATACTGTTTATTTTTTCAACCAGGTATTAAGTACTTATGATGTGAATTATAGTGTACAACTTGTAAAATTCGGAGAGTATTACTCTGCGAATGTATTTGACACCTTAAAAGCACAATCATGGAACAATGTCACTGGTAAAGGTGGTGTGCTGGCTATAAAAGTGGAGCAAGACTTAACACTAAATGCTCCGCTGTTTGCTGATTCCACAGGGTATAAAGGTGGAAATCTCGTAATGAGCAATACAACATGCAATAGTTCTACTAATGGTTATGTATATAATGAGAATAACTCAACTCCTCAAAGTGGTGCATTTAAAGGTGAGGGAGTGGCTAATGTTTTAACAGGAAGCAACGGAGGAAGAGGTGCTCCCGCAAATGGCGGTGGTGGTGGTAATAATCATAATAATGGTGGCGGTGGTGGTGCAAATCTTGTAACCGGAGGAAATGGTGGTGGAAATTATACAACTGTAAGCGGAGCATGTACCAACGATTTTCACGGAATTGGTGGAAAGGCACTAAACAGTTCGTCTGGTTCAAAAATTTTTGCAGGCGGTGGCGGTGGAGCTGGCCACGCAAATAATACTCCCCCAACCCATGGTGGTGGCAATGGTGGTGGTATTATCATTGTAATAGCAAAAAATATAATTAGCAATGGGCATAAAATATCTGCAAACGGCCAGGTTGGTGGAAGCGGTGGTTCAGATGGTTCATCGGGTGGTGGCGCCGGAGGTACTATCATTATGAATGTAACAAATTCTTATTCAGGTTTACTTACTATTGAAGCAAATGGAGGGAATGGTGGCAACACGAATAATCAAAGTATTCTTAATCGCTGTTATGGTGCAGGCGGTGGGGGTAGCGGTGGGGTTACCTATTTTAACGGCGCTATACCAGCGGGTGTCGCCACATATGATACCGCAGGAACTGCCGGAAAAATTCTCAGCTCCAATGGCTGCGGTGTTCCTGTGCCAGCTTCAGATGGAACAGATGGATCGGTTGTTACCAGTTATTCTTACCGGGTCTCCGTTACTCCATCCGCTGGTTGTGGTGTTGCGCTGCCTGTCAGGATCATCTATTTCAATGCCCTTCTTAAAGCTGATAAAAAAGTAAAATTAGAATGGGACATTGCTAATCCTGAAGAAGCAACTTCATTTACAATAGAAAAAATAAACTTATATAATAATTGGACCGAACTTCAGACAATTGGCGCACAAACAAATCTTCACCACTATGAGATCTTTGACAATACGCCGGTACCGGGTGAAAATATTTATCGCCTGCGGGTCAAAGGAAAAGATAACAGCGTCATTTATTCAATACAAAAAAGAGTGGTCTTAAAATTTAATGATCATTTTTCCATTTATCCAAACCCTGCAAGAAATAAAGTCATGATCGCTGGTAAGCTAAATGCAGGAACTGTTATAAAGCTTACAGATATTACCGGCAGAGAAATAAAGAAAATAATTACAAACACAAGTTCTACATCTTTTGAGCTCTTGCTTCCCTCTATAGATCCCGGCATTTATTTTTTGTGTGTTGATAATTATACGCAAAAAATTGTGATCCTTCATTAACTTTAAAAAAAATCGAACCATGAAAAGAAGTATCCTCTTTCCCCTCTTGTTATTCATATTTCCTTTTATTGTTTCCTCACAATCCACAGCCAAAGAATGGTACACTAAAGGAATTGAATTGAAAGATAAAAAAGACTATGAGGGAGCACTGGCCGCTTTTAAAAGTGCTATTTCAAAAAAGACTAATTATAATGAAGCTTATTACCAGGCTGGTTGGTGTTGCAATGAATTAGAAAACTATGAAGACGCAATAGATCTTTTGAAAAAATGTATGCCCTCAGATGAAAATAGTAAAAAAAATAAATTTAATGAGTTAGGTTTTTCATATTATAAACTTGAAAAAGCAACAGAGGCTATAATAGAATATAAAAATACGATCGCTTTATCTCCAAACGATGGTATAGCATTAAGGGGCCTGGGAAATGTTTATTATGAAATAGAAGAGGATTATGACAATGCTATTGAATATTTTGAAAAAGCTATCAAAGAAGATGAAGAAAATTCAAAACCTATCTATTATAAACTTGGCTGGTTATATAATGATAAAGAAAGATATGATGATGCAGTAAAAGTTTTGCTAAAAGCTGTTGAGTATGACAGTGAAGATTCAGGTACCCGTGAAGAACTTGGTTATGCTTATTATCAAAAAGAAGAATATGAGTTTGCGCTTACACAACTAAACAAGGCAATTGCCTTAGATGATGCTTCAAAACTCGGATATTACTACAAAGGCCTTTGCTTTATTGCTACCAATAAGAAAGGCGACGCAATGAGCATGTACTATAAACTTAAAGAAATAGATAGCGATATGGCCACGAAGCTGATGGAGAAGATAGATAAAATGAAATAACGACGCTCAACTTTTAATCTGTATGATCGCTTTTTTTCCACCGATAGAAAACATACCCGGCAATAAGAAATGGGGCTGATGCGAGATAAATAATTCCGGCATTTAATCCTTTAGCAGGTTTTTCACCAAGTTGCTGAGCAGTCTTTGTACAAATGGAACATTGAGCTGCTGAAAACTGGAAAGATAAAATCAATAAAACGAAAGTAAAAATCAATAAGAAGATCGCCTTTTTCATAACACACATATAAGAAAGCAAAAATACGACAGAAATAAATTATGGTCATTACATTTTTAAGCTCACTAATTTTAAAACCAAGAAAATGAAAATTCTTTCTTTTTTTACATCCGCCTTCCTTTTTCCTGCTTTGCTTTATTGTCAAACGACTGCATTGGATTGGTACAACAAAGGAGTCACCCTGAAAAATGAAAAAAAGTCCTCGGAGGCGTTGACGGCTTTCAAAGAAGCAGTTAAACTGCAAAAAGATTATAAAGAAGCCTGGTACGAAATGGGCTGGTGCCAAAATGATGTAAAAGATTATTATGGCGCAATTAATTCATTGACCAAAGCAAGATCGTTATGGACCGGAATAGGCAAAATTCATTTCGAGCTCGGTTATGCTTTTGAAAAAACCAACAGTATTGATTCAGCCATGACTCAATATAACCAGGTGTTGCAAATAAATAATACCTATTCGTTAGCGTACAAGCAACTGGGATATATTTATTATCAAAAAGAAGACTATGGAACAGCCCTTGCCAATTTTTCGAGCTATGAACAGAATGCCAAAAATCCAATAACTGATTATTTGTATTGGTATCGTAAGGGGTTTATCCAAAATGCACTTAAGCAATACGAGTCCGCAAAGATCAGTCTCAGCAAATCATTGGAGTTTAAAACTGATTATGTCAACACTTATCTTGAGTTTGGTTTTGCTTGTAAAAACCTGAAACAAAGTGATGAAGCCATTACCTCGTATAAAAAAGCAATGGAGCTGGATCCTAAAAGCCATGTTCCTCTCAATGGTATTGGGGAAGTGTACCGGGATAATATAAAAGATATGAATGAAGCAATGAGCTGGTACAATAAATCGCTGGCAATAAATCCAGTTGAACGAAAAGCAAATTTTGGTATTGGTTATTGTTTAAATAGTCTCGGTAAATATTCAGAAGCTATTCCTTACTTACAAAAAGCGATCTCACAAGAAGTCACTTATACCGCTGCCTATGTTGAAGTAGGTTATAGTTATTATATGACCAGTAACAATTCGGCTGCTCTTGAGAATCTTAATAAAGCAGTATCACTAAATCCTAAAAACGAAAATGCCCGTTATTACGCCGGGTTGGTATACATCAACCAGAAAGACAAAACAATGGCTCAAAAAATGGTCGATGAATTGAAAGCATTAAATTCAAAAAATGCGGCCCCCTTGCAGGAAAAAGTAAATAAATTATAGGCTGAAATACTAAAAAGAAAAGCTGCCTTTATCGGGCAGCTTTTTTATTTTATAGAAAAAATTAAATTATGCTTCTACGCTGATTCGCTTGCTTTGCTTCTTTCTCTCATCCTCATCAAGGATCACTTTGCGCATACGAATAAAATTCGGCGTTACTTCAATGCACTCATCCTGCTGAATATATTCCATGCATTCTTCCAGTGTCATTAAAGTTTTGGGAGCAATCCTCGTTGCATCATCGCTTCCGCTGGCACGATGGTTGGTAAGTTTTTTTCCTTCTGTAACATTCACTACAAGATCACCCGGTTTAATATTTTCGGCAACGATCTGTCCTGCATAAACTTCTTCACCCGGGTCAACAAAGAATGTTCCCCTGTCCTGTAATTTATCGATAGAATAACCTGTTGTTCTTTCCTGGATCTTTGAAAGCAATACACCATTATTTCTTCCCGGTATAGATCCTTTCCATGGTTTATATTCCGTAAAGCGATGAGCCATTACTGCTTCACCGGCTGTATTGGTAAGCATTTGTGAACGTAAACCTATCAACCCTCTTGATGGAATTTCAAATTCCAGGTGTTGTATATCACCTTTTGTTTCCATCACATGCATTTCACCTTTACGTCTTGTAACAAGATCAATTACTTTACTTGCATATTCCTGCGGCACATCTACCACTAAATTTTCATAAGGCTCACATTTTGTTCCATTGACCAATTTTACCAACACCTGCGGCTGACCCACTGTTAATTCATATCCTTCACGACGCATGGTTTCAACCAATATTCCTAAATGAAGAATACCACGACCATAAACATTAAAACTATCACCACTGTCAGTATCCTCTACTTTCAATGCAAGATTCTTTTCTGTTTCTTTCATCAACCTGTCACGTAAGTGACGGCTGGTAACAAATTTTCCATCTTTACCATAGAATGGAGAATTGTTGATGCTGAAAAGCATACTCATCGTTGGTTCATCAACACTTATTACTGGTAATGCTTCAGGGTTTTCTATATCTGCAATTGTATCGCCGATGTTAAAATCTTCAATACCTACTACAGCACAGAGATCACCGGCAATTACTTCACTCACTCTCTTTTTTCCCATTCCTTCAAACACATATAATTCTTTCACCTTCGATTTCTTAATAGAGCCATCCGCCTGCATCAATGCCACTTGCTGATTTTCTTTTATTACACCACGGCTCACTTTGCCAATTGCAATGCGGCCTAAGAAAGATGAATAATCAAGTGAAGTGATCTGCATTTGCAAAGACCCTTCGTTCACTTTTGGTGGCGGTACATACTTAATAATCCCATCTAACAATGGGTCAATATCTTCGATTTGTACATTGGAATCATTGAACCAACCATTTTTTCCTGAACCATAAAAGGTCGGGAAATTCAATTGCTCTTCTGTCGCATCAAGATTAAAGAATAATTCAAACACCGCATCATGCACTTCGTCAGGACGACAATTTGGTTTATCAACTTTATTGATAACAACGATGGGATGAAGATTCAACTGTAATGCTTTTTGCAACACAAATCTTGTTTGCGGCATTGGACCTTCAAAAGCATCCACCAACAACAACACACCATCGGCCATTTTCAAAACTCTTTCTACTTCACCGCCGAAATCAGAGTGACCCGGCGTATCGATCACATTAATCTTTACATCCTTATAAACAACCGCCGCATTCTTACTAAAAATAGTAATGCCACGTTCTCTTTCGAGGTCGTTGCTGTCCATGATCAGCTCGCCAGTTTCCTGGTTATCACGAAACACTTTGGTAGCATGTAAAATCTTGTCTACCAGAGTAGTTTTGCCGTGGTCAACGTGAGCAATAATTGCAATATTTCTTATTTCCATACTCTTTTTTAACGAGCGGCAAATGTACGCCAATTCAGCGGGGCAGCGAAGGAAATGAAAGTGATTATTTTGTTATCAACATAAGTACCCTGATTAGGCTTTGCTTGCGACGCTCCCTTGTACTTTTAGTAATTCTATTGAGCTATTAGTAACCCAAAACTGCTCATTTACGTCTATTATCCTGCTTCTTTGTTCCCGGGTAATTAATTTTTAGCTTTATAAAAAATCTTCCATGCGTTTTCTCAAGTGGTTCGGAATTTTTTTATTGGTCTTAATAATCATTTATTTCCTTGGCCCTCAACCCTCCACTCCCAAATACAATAACGAATTACCCAGTATTCCATCTGATGCAACACAATTGGAAAAATATATTGCTAATAATGAAGCAAGACATAAGCTGAAACCCGATAACGAAGCAAGAATTTTATGGTACAATGACTCTACAAAAGAGAAAACAGAATATGCAGTTGTTTATTTGCACGGCTTCAGCGCCTCACAGGAAGAAGGCGATCCCGTTCATCATGAGTTTGCAAAAAAATTCGGATGCAATTTGTATTTAGCAAGGCTGGCAGAACATGGAGTTGATACAACAGAGCCTCTTGCAAATTATACCGCTGAAAAAAGCTGGCGATCTGCAGTAGAAGCTTACGCCATTGGTAAACAACTTGGCAAAAAAATAATTTTGATGTCAACCTCAACAGGCGGCACATTAGCATTAAAGCTTTGCGCCGAGTTCCCGGATATAGCAGCAAATATTATGATGTCGCCAAATATTGCTATCAATGATCCGAATGCATGGATGGCTAATAATCACTGGGGCTTACAAATTGCATATTTCGTGGTTGGAAAGCATAAAATTATAGATGACACTACGGCATTATATAAACAATATTGGAATCAACGTTATTCAACAACTTCATTAGTTCAATTAGAAGAGTTGCTGGAATCAACAATGAAAGAATCAACTTTTAAAAAAGTAACTCAACCATCTTTATTACTTTACTATTTTAAAGATAAAGATCACCAGGATCCTGTTGTGAAAGTATCTGCAATGAAAAGAATGTTTTTACAGCTTGGTACATCGGACAGCTTGAAAAGAGAGGTTGCTATTCCCAATGCAGAAGATCATGTGCTTGCCTCCCCTATTAAATCGAAAGATGTACAGACTGTAAAAAATGAAGTTGAAAAATTTGCAATTGAAATCCTGAAACTGCCGCTTGCCAAACAATAACATTTTACACTCTCACATAGATTTTCTTTCTATCGAGTATATAACCCACCAGCCAGCAGAATAGCATAAACGTTATTGCAAATAAGAACGATCCAAAATAAGGTCCTGCTTTACTGAATATATTTTGATACAGCCATTGATAAAGTGGCGTATCGCCAACCGGAATAAACCACAATAAAACAGCGCCGATCTCTGAAACGATATAAACAAACAATGGATTTTTTCCAAAGACTTCGAAGAAGTAATTGAATCGTTTTATTTGCAAAAAGTCAATAACATAGATCAGTGCTGATAGCAATACACAATCAATTCCTACAGTTATGAGCACAAAACTTCCTGTCCATAATTTTTTATTAATGGGAAAGAAATTATTCCAGCACAATGCAAGAATGATCAATGTAACTCCAACCAATAAAAGCTTTGTCAACCCTTCATAATTATTTCCTTTTTCCTGTATCCATTTACCAGCAGCATAACCAAAAGTTACATTTGCAATTGCGGGCAATGTGCTCAACAATCCTTCAGGATCAAATGCCACTCCTTCGCCATGATATAAATGATCTGGACCAAATACCCATAGATCCAATCTTGTCCCGGCATTCGTCAGCATATTAAAAGGATCATCTCCCCCGCTAAACATTCTTAGAATAAGCCAGTAGATCAAAAGAAAACTAACCGATAGCGTTAACACTGTATTTAATTTCAAATAGCGGATCATCAATGCTGCTGCACAATAACCCAATGCGATTCTTTGCAGCACTCCCATAATTCTTGTATGACCGATCGGGTTGGCGGATAAGCCACCACTTTCATTCCAATGCACAAAGGGAAACCAATACATGAGATAACCCAATAAAAAAATAATGATGGTTCTTTTAAAAATTTTACCAAGCACAGCTGCATCACTCATGTTCACCCATTTCTTCATCACAAAGCTCATAGCATTACCAACTGCAAACATGAAGGATGGAAAAACAAGATCGGTTGGTGTAAAGCCATTCCAGCTGGCATGATTCAGTGGCGCATATGCAGTCTCATAACTTCCTGGAGTATTTACAATGATCATAAAACAAACCGTCATACCGCGAAAAACATCGAGGGCGGTGAAGCGTGGAGCTGGTTGCATAAGCAGTCGTTTAGTTTCCGAATGTAAAAATTATTACAGAATGCACGGTAATTTTTTAAAAAAAATTGATCTAAAAGAATCTTCGGATAAGCCAAAGGATAAGTGTGCCGAGCAAACTGAACAGGATCATTGTAACAATTGGAAAATAAAACCTGAAATTTTCCTTTTCGATCCTGATGTCGCCGGGCAGTCGACCGATCCAATTTAATTTATCATGAAAAAAATAAATGATAATGCCCACCAGGATAATGATCGCTCCAATTCCAATGATCCATTTACCTGTTTCACTGTTCATATTTGCAAAGCCAAATTGAAAAAGTGCATCAGAAAGGATAACCGATGCCGAGATTATAAATTATATTTTCCCTGCGCCATGGCTTATTAAACAGTTTTATTTGATTGATCACCCATGGATTTTGCCGCCATGGTTCTCGCAATGGAAAAGCAATATCAAGCCGGATAACAAATAATGTTATATCAAATCGAAAACCAACGCCTGCATCAATTGCCAGCTGGCTTAAAAATTTACTGGTGAATTCACTGCCGGGTTTATGAGTATAAGTGCTGTCATTCATCAACCAGATATTTCCGCCTTCCACAAACAAAGCGCCATACAAAGGTCCTGTCAGTCTAAAACGAAATTCTGAATTCAATTCAAGTTTAAGATCTCCTGTTTCATCAGGAAAAAAAGTATTGGTGGTATCGACATATTTATAAGTACCCGGTCCTACAGAATGACTTCTGAAACCCCTGAGGCTATTATTGCCACCAATAAAAAATTGTTTGATAAAGGGAAGCTGTACAGAATTTCCATAAGGAATTCCTACACCAATGATCGCACGGTTTGCCCATGACGAATACAATCCGAGCTTTCGATAATAACGGCCGTCCAATTCAAATTTGATGTATTGGGAAAAAGGCACATTGCGGATCATCACGACTTTTCCCGACTTCACGTTGGCGCCGGAAAACAAACCAGCTAAATTCCCCGAGAGATCAATAAAGCCATTAAAATAATAGGCATTGTTTCGCAGCAATCCATTTGCCAATTGGTTATAATTAAACTGGTAGGTAGAGCCAAGAATAAATTGTTTTTGTACAGCACGGGCAAGCAATGTATCCTGGTGAATAAGGGCTTTATATTCCTCGGTAACTTTTCCGGGTTCAACATAATTGACTCTTATTGGATAAAGCTCATGGTATTTTTGCAAGCTTTCTTTCCATAAATAACCATAAGCAACGCGGAATGAATTAAGTGAATAAAGTTTTACCCGATCAAGCATATCATATCCCAGCTGGATATTTGTTCTCGGCATATAGCCTCCTTTAATTCCAAAATCGCCAAATGGCATAAGGACTCTTGGAATGGAAAAATTTATTTCGCCTCCAAACCGTATTGCATTATATCCTTTCAGGGCGCCGCTGAATTGAACGTCTGAACCCGTATAGCCGCTAATGCTTAAATGTTCACCGCCTTTAAATACATTTCTATCTCGCCAACTTACCGATATCACAGACCCGTTGAGATTATTGGAACGGGTTATTGTAGTAAACTCGGCCTTTAATGATCTTCTTGGCAAAGGAGTTAAATAATAAAAAGCATCGAGATAGGCGGAATCTGTTTGCGTATTGATCTCAAAACGATTTTTTACAAATTTGAAAAGATCAAGGTTAACAAGACGACTAAGCGTGAGGTTATGATCGGTCCTGTTATAAACATCTCCTGGTTCAAAATTCATTGCCGCAGCAAACATGGAAGGTTTGTATCTTTTTCTTCTATCAATTATATAATATCCTTTGTAATGCTGAGCTTGTGACCGGCTGCTATCGATCCGTTGCATATTCAAACTATAACCTGTATAGATCTGAACATCTTTTATTTTATAAACTTCTTTTGATTCAGTTGGCGCATCCTGCTTAATTGTTACATACATATTTACAAGATGATTACCAACTGTGGTATCGGTTTTTACCAGTATGAATTCAGGGCTGAAATAATAAAACCCGTTTTCTTTCAGGTAGGCATCAATTCGAATGCGTTCTGCCTTGATCACATCAAGATCAAAAGGTTTCCCTGCTTTCAATAAAGTTTGATCGTTGCTTTCCGCAATTGTCAATGAGAGTATGCTGCTATCAGCGGGATAACTGACCGCCGCGATCTTATATTGATCTCCTGCAAGAACATTATATTCTGCATGTGCCTTTCTGCGTCTTACAATTGTATCGCCGGAAACCTTTGCGTGGAAATAACCTTTGTTCTCCATGTGGCTTTGCAACACTTTAATGTTTTGTTGCAGATCAAGCTGGCTGAGTAATACCGGTGGTTCGCCATTCTTATCTCTTATCCTTCCAAAAAAAGAATTCTCTTTTTTGTTTCTGAACAAATTATAAATAGAAAGTTTTATGGGAATCCCAAGAAATTTTGTATTGGGTTTCGGCCTTGTCAATCCTTCAAGGTCTTCCTGCAGAACCTTTTTTTCACGAACAGTGGATGTTCCGCTTACTGTAGTTCTTGCGCCGGTGTATAATTTTTCGCCGGCCGGCAAATGTCGAGTATTACTACAAGCAGTAAAAATAACACAAGTCGTTGCCAAAATAATGATATGGTATTTTTTTTCTTTCACTATTGTTTATTTGTGTAATCCACACCATCAACTCGTTGGTTTTTTCTTTTCCTAAAAAGTTCTTTAAAACGATTATAATCAACACTGATAAGAAAACTTATTCCTGATTCAATGATATATCCATCAACAATACCTTCATATTGATTCTTACGATAGAACCGAAGCATATATCTTCCATCTCTGCTTAATGAATAATTGATGCTAAGATCTCCGAATACGTTACTTGCTTTCTGGCTGCTGTTCTTTGGTCCTTCCAGTTCAAAATTGCTGCCAACAGAAACTGTTAGCCGATCGTTTAATAAGCGTTTACTTAATCCAATGTTCAGATCGGTCCGGCTTCTCTGTTCTCCTGTTGTATAATCGTCGGTAGAGGTGACATCAAATGTCAGATCGACGCCATCAATGAGACCGGCAGCAAGCTTGTTCAGTTGTTCAGTCATTAACTTGCTTACACTTTGCCGTGCATAAGATGAAGCACTGAATACAGGAGAACTGCTAGCTAAAGGATTTTGCCCGACAAAGCGATTTAGTAATAACAAAGCAAACACCTGTCGATTCGTTTCTCCCGGCTCTTGTCTTATTTGTTCAAGCCGGCTATCTACCTGTGTAATAATATCGTTTGAAACTCCATAATTCTTATCGGTAGGAAGCACAATATCAAATGCAACAGTTGGCTGCATGAGTTCTCCTGTCATTTTTAAATGCACTTCAAATGGAAGTTTTTGTAAATAAGTATTGCGTATAGCTTGTGAAGAAGCGGCTATTTGATCTTGTACAAGATCGATCGGTGCCGTATTTGCAACGTAAATTGCGTTCACCTCTAAGTTTGCCTTTGTCGGTTCATTGAACCATGTGATCTTACTACCTTTTTGAATATCAAAACGGCGATGAAGGAAATTAAAAGTGATCTCATAAGCACCTTTTTCCAATTCATAGTTACCAACAAGTGTGATCTTTCCGCTCGCATCGATACCCGTTGATAAAAGCGCTTCGCCTTGTAAATTGATAAAGTCTCCATTCGCTTCATCAATGATGATATTAAAGATCGCTTCTTTTTTTATTTCAATATTCGTTATAATATTCATTCCCCTAAAAGGAGAAATGTTCAGCGAATCATACGCAAGAAAGAGTGAATCATTCTCTGGTGCATCCATATCTACAAATTCAACAATGCCATCTCTTGCAACAACACCGGGCTCCTGTTGTGGGATAACTACAGAAAGATCCGTTCCATCATTCACGGTAATGTTGCCATCAATATCCGGTGCTAATTCTGTTCCACCCACATGCATGTTTGATGTAATGACAAGCTTTCCGTAATAAATTTTGTTATCTTTTTTTGTAGTGTTTAATACCTGGAAATTCTTTGCATTTACATCGAAATCAAAATTGTAGTTGGTAAAATTGGGAGTTTGCACAGTTCCATTTAACGTGAGTGAATTGTTGGCTGTATCTCTTATAACAAAATCCTCAAAATGAAATCCATTTTCGGTTACTATGATCTTTTCACCATCAATTCTATACTGGCTTCCTAACATGGTGGTTGCAAAACTTGCTTTATCAAAACTGATCGGGCCATCGATCTTAGGCTCATTCACCGATCCTTTGATGCTGATATTTCCATTTACACTACCTGAAGCATTCTTGATCATTCCACCAAAAACTCCTTCTACGGTGGCAAGTTGAATTTGCCGCACTGCAAGATCAAGATCCAACGCAATATCATTTTCACCTTTTGGCGCAAATGAACCTGTCAGGGAAACATCATTCCCTCTTCCTGTTATTGTTGCATTCGTATTGTACCGATCACCGGATGTGTTATCAACTTTGATCACTGCATTTCCAACTGTATCACCCTTCATGCTCAGGTCATTGATAGTAAGATCGCTGGTGAAAACTGGCTGCCTCAAAATGTTTTTAAATGCCATCGTTCCATTCATTGAGCCATTAATAAGCAATGAATCTGATTTCAAAAAAGCAGTGATAGTTGATAATTGAAAATTTGTAAACCCAACGTTTAATAATAGTCCCTCAGTTTGAAGAGACAATCGTTGTTCATTTTTTTGCAATGAAAAATTATTGGCTATGACATTATCCTTAGTTATGGTAATTGAATTTCCAGCCGAAACCACCCACTTATCATAGTTGAGCATCAAACTATCTGAACGTAGATTTATTGTGTAGTTTCCTTGTGTTGGTTGCGTCAGTAATCCACTCAAGTAATATTTATCCTTTCCATTCTTATCATCTATGTTTAAATTGAAATCGATTTTATTATTCAGTGCGATCGCATTGAATTGTGTGTGATAAAGATTATGACCGATCCCTGTGATATGCTGTACCTCGCCGGTAAATTGTAAACCTTTGTCTGTTGTATTGATTTTTAGATCTACACCACTTATTTCATTACCGTTGTAAGAAATAAATGGTGTACTTGCAGTAGCATTTAATCCTTGGGTACTGGATGCTCTTCCATCAATATGAATTGGTTCAAATGACTTTAATCCTGGTACAAAAGCAATTAATGCGGGGGCATTTGCAACATCGGCAGTAAAAGAAAAATTATACGGTTGCACATCAGTAAGTGTATTTACAGGAGCAACCTGGAAATAAGGTTCTATGCTTTTTTGAAATATTTTACCAAGATCAGTGTAGCGATATTGACCATTTAATCTTGCATTCGCCACATCACTTCTTAAGGTCATAAATTGAGCAGTATCATTTCTGCCGGAAACAAATTCAATCGTATCTAATGGCAGCCGCTGATCAGCTGATACTAATAAAGCGTTTGTCATTAAAACATTTGCTTCTAAGTAATTTGCATTGATGACGGGTATGTCTGCATCTATTTTTCCTCTTACAATAGCCGGCTGGGGTGTAAGACCCAATGGGAATGTCTTAATGCTATCCAACATTCCTGTAAAATGAAATGAAGGATTATCTGACATATTTCCTGTAAGTGTACCATTCAGATCAATGTTTGGATCATTTATGTCCGTAACCACATTAAGTGAAGAGCCGTTGATACTTCCATTTACATTTATATTTCTGTACGCGTAACCATTATAGACAACTGAATAAATATCTCCTTTGAAGTTTGTATTGATCTTTACCGGCGTGTAAATCCTTTTCCAGAAACTGTAACATTTGCACTAATGTTTTTAACCTGGTCATTTCTTAAAATATATCCCAGATTCAAGGGAATTGGTTTTTACCAACGCATTATATGTTGCAGCATTCGGATTACTGAGATTTGTAAACCGTCCGTTCACGAATAGCTGTACCAACAGAAGAATGGATCGTTAAATTGGTTGAAAGATCATTGATAGAACCAGCAACTGTTCCATGTGCATCAAATTCTTCCGGCAAATTGATCTGTTCATTCGATAGACGCCTGCCAGTAAACAAGGCAATATCAGTTTGATTTGTATGTAACCTTCTTATTTTTAATGTGCCGCCGCTTTTATTCAGATCACTGTTTGTCGCCAATGAACCGCTTGCATCGATCTGTGTATTTTTCAGTCCACGGAATTGCAGGTTTGAGATATGCATGGTTTGAAGCGTTCCGTTTCCTTTAAGATTGAGATACCAGACCGCATTAGGATTTGCAAATGCCGGTTGTGATCGCAATTGGGGAGCAAAAGCAAGTATATCCTTTACCTGTACATGGCTGTTCACTATGTCAGCATCAATTTGTGTGTGTGGAAAATTTTTAGAAAGATCGTTGAATGAATTATAAGTGAGTGATGCATATCGTTTCAATTCGGTTCCCGGTGTTTTAAGAAGCAGGTCATTTACAAAAGTTTGTGTATTGGCATATAAGAATTCGCCCTGCAATTCATTTAAAACAAAACCACTTTGCTCTCTGAAAGATCCCTTTTTTATTTTTCCGGAGATCGAATCAGCAGATAACAAAAAATCATTTGCGTCTAATGTTACAGAGTCTCCTTTGAAATGACCATAGTCTATTCCATATTTTATCCGGGGATTATTATCATTATCAAATTGCAAACTATTATTCTCCAGGTTTACAGTTGATGCAAATATTCTCCAATCCGGCTTCCACCTGGCTCTTTGCTTCCTGTTTCACTTCTTTAACAACAACTCTTGCTTCTTCCTTTCTGCCAAATCTAATAGCGACAATTGTGTTTTTCAAAGAAATATTTTGCAGATCAATAACACGATTATCCAGGTCGATGTTATTTGGTTTTACTTGTGCTGATCCAAGATCAATTGTAGAATAAGTTGCAGATACATCATTCCGGTAATCCAGTTTAATATTCTCCAGGTTCAATTCTTCAAATAATAATTTCAACAAAGATGGTTGCCGTGCTTCCGCCATATCTTTTGCTGCAGGCTCTGATACCAACAATGGCTTTACCTGGTAAATTCTTGCCATCAATCCTTTGATATTCGTTTTGGGTACATCAAAATAAAAATGCTCGTAATCCATTTTATCAATTCTTGTATCAAGATGTTCGAGCCACGCTTCTGCATCAGCGCCGCTTATCGTGTCTTTATAAATGATCCTGATATTATTTAATTGAACATCTGGAATTGAAATAAAGTAAGAGGCGGTGTCTGGGCTTACTGTCGTGTCTTTGATCGTAAAAGCATCAACTACGAATTGAAAATTAAATGCTGTATCTGGAAGTTGTCGTTTAACCTTAGTCGTAATATTATCTAACTCTATACTTCTAACTTCCAATTGATTTTGAAAGATCAATTTTAACAAGTTTAGATTAGCTTCGATCTTGCCGCCGGATAATAATGTATCTTTTTGCCGGTCTTCTATATAAACATTTTTAAGAATAATATTTTTCGGCAGGCCAACATAAACCCTTCCTACTTCAACTTTTGTTTTTAATTTTTTTTGGAGATAAGCAACTGCTTTTACACGCAGAATATTTTGTACAGGACCAGTTTGAATCAATAAAAAAATCACCAGTATAAATAAAATAATGAACAGAATAGTCTTAGCTACTATTCGTGCCGGCTTGACCCAAATATTTTTTTTTATATGGTCCATGCAGTCCTCGGTGCAGGATTTTTACGGGAATCCTGTTTTATCCTTAGAAAATATCATGCTATAAATGTGACCAATAGAAATAAAAAATGAGTGTGGCAGAATTTGCCCATTTAGTATTTAGAAGGCAGCATACAGTTTTAAATCAACAGCATTTCCTGCACTTTTGCTATCTTTCTTTCTTAATAAGCCATTACTATGATACGATCAAAGATTGCCGGTATTGGTATGTATGTACCGAAAAATGTTGTTACCAATAATGACCTGATGAAATATATGGACACGAGTGATGAATGGATACAGGAACGTACAGGTATAAAAGAAAGAAGATATGCGGATCGTACAAAAGAAACAACAGCCACGATGGGTATAGAAGCTGCAAAGATCGCAATTGAAAGAGCCGGCATCACCCCACAGGATATTGACTTTATCATCTTTGCTACCATCTGTCCTGATTATTATTTTCCCGGCTGTGGTGTATTGGTACAGCGAGCCATGAAGATGAAAGAGATTGGTGCATTAGATATAAGAGACCAGTGCTCTGGTTTTGTCTATGCACTTAGCACGGGAGATCAGTTTATAAGAACAGGCATGTACAAAAACATACTTATTGTTGCCAGTGAAAAACATTCTTTCGGACTTGACTTCACAACCCGTGGAAGAAATATCTCGGTGATCTTTGGTGATGGTGCCGGAGCTGTTGTTTTGCAGCCAACAGAAGATGATAACCGCGGTATTCTTAGTACTCACCTGCATTGCGATGGAAATAATGCAGAGATCCTGGCAATGTATAACCCGGGCACTCATGCAAATTATTGGGTGGGAGAAAACAAGCTTGCTGATTTTAATGAAGCCGAGATCGGTGATATGTTTATGAGCCATGCAATGATCGATAATGCACAAAATTTTCCAAACATGGATGGGCCTGCTGTCTTTAAAGTGGCTGTCGAAAAATTTCCTGAAGTGATAATGGAAGCATTGAATAAAAATAATTATCAAACTTCAGATCTTAAATTACTAATACCACACCAGGCCAATCTGCGTATATCACAGTTTGTACAAAAGAAATTAAGATTGACAGATGACCAGGTTTATAACAATATTCAGAAATATGGTAATACTACGGCCGCATCTATTCCAATTGCATTATGCGAAGCTTACGAAATGGGAAAACTAAAACAAGGCGACCTGGTTTGCCTGGCTGCATTTGGCAGCGGTTTTACCTGGGCAAGTGCTTTGTTAAAATGGTAAATGCAACGTTTTTTCCCCGAACTTCGTTTTACCTGATATAAACAATGGCGAAACTATTTTTATATGTGTTGATCTTATTTTCTGCAACTGTGCAGGCCCAGTCCTATGATAAATGGGAGATCTATCAAAACCGAAAATCGGTGAGTACTTTTAATGATAAAAAAGAAACTGGTGATGAAAGAAACGTGTTACTTCTAAACCGGCTTTTGGAAGGTCCCGGCTTTTTTATCATCGAATTTAAGCCTGCTGCGGAGCAGGCAGAATGGATCCGCACTATTGCTTTTTATGATTCAACAGATAAACAGATAAGAGAATATAACAATACCCTTTTCCTGCGCATACATAACTCAGAAATTGCAGGCATTATGGAAGGCCGGCAAAAAGTAAGGGTATATAGCTGGGCCATTCCAAAAGATCCGGCAGTTGCAGCTACGGTTCGTGTTCGACGCCTACTTTTGTGTACATTATATACCCGATGAGCAGAAAGATCATTTACATCATCAATCCTATTTCGGGCACAAGATCCAAAAACAATCTCCGCCAGTTTATTGAAGAAAAAACTAAAGAGAAAAAAATTCCATTTTCTGTATTACCATCTGTTGCCAGTGGCGATTATACTTTTTTACATTCTATTATCAAAGAAGAAAAAATTACAGATATAATAATTGCCGGCGGTGATGGAACCGTAAGCCAGGTAGTAGGCAGTCTTATGACTGAAGATATAAACTTTGGAGTTATTCCCTGCGGCTCTGGAAATGGTTTGGCATTCGCAGCAAAAATCCCAAAGCAGGCAGAAAAAGCATTGGAGGTAGTTTTTAACGGGCAGGCAGTTAAAACTGATGGATTTTATGTGAATAAGACTTTTGCCTGCATGTTATGTGGTATTGGTTTTGACGGCAAAGTGGCGCATGAATTTTCTCACCAGGAAAAAAGAGGATTGGCTACTTATGCAAGATTAGTAAGTAAAAATTTTTTTAGCGCTACTCCATACAGGTTTAATATTGAAAGTAATGGCTTAGAATTTTCAACGGAAGCTTTCTTTATCAGCATTGCAAACAGCAACCAGTTTGGTAATAATTTTACGATCGCACCCAAAGCATTGCTGTCAGACGGCTTGCTGGATGTAGTGATCGCTAAAAAAACAGCAAAGTCTTTTTTCTTATTCAATGTGGCAAGGCAAGTATTAGCAGGCAGGCTTCGTAATATCAAGACCTCGCTGGACCAGCCAGTTATTTATTTTCAAACGGAAAAAATAAAAATTGAAAATATTAATAATGCTCCCATGCATATCGATGGCGATCCGGCGGAAACTCCTGATAAACTTACCATAGAAATCAAAAAAAAATGTTTCAGGCTTATTCAGCCGGTTTAGCAACCAGAGAATCTTTTTTATTGAGCAGGTTAACCACTTTCTCAAAACTTTCTTTATTAAATAAAAAATCCGGTGAGCTCATTATGTTCTTCTTTTCTCTTTGCGTAAGATGAAAATTCAATGCGGCTTTGTCTTCTTGCTTTTCCGTTGCATATTGAAAAGTGATCTTATTGATCTTATGCGCTGAATGTTGTGAATAATAACTCAGCAGGTCATTCTGAAAATATTCCATTGTTTTAAACCAATTATGCTGAAGCATCAGGAAAGGTTTAGTGGCGTGATCGCCTATATTTTCTGTAACGTAAGGATAATCCCATCCGCCTGATGGCCGATCTCTTAATTGAATGATCAGTACACCACGGGTATTTTGATTTATCCAATCATCAAAAAATTCGAGGAATCGTAAACCGGTTTCTTGTCCGTAATTATCTCTTAACCCTGCATCCATCACATCAATTACCGGGTCGGATGGAAGCCATACATTGGGCAATACAATGGGAAATGTTGCATTCATCCGCAATGCAGTCAGTATTCTTAAATTATAAGGATCCTGCTTTTCAAAAAAAGAAGTGAAGTCAATAACATCAGGGTCCATTTCGGGAAGTGTAGTAGAGTCATAGCGACTACGCATCATAAACCTTACTGGCTGTGTGCTAATGATCATTTTCCTGCTATCTCTTGAAACTACTGAATTATAAAACGCCAGGGGAATAGTTGCATTTCTTTCATCCTCTTTATAATCTTTCAATTGTTTATTTAAAAAACCGTTTGTGTTCTTATTCAATTTTGATTCAAAAGAATAAGCCCTGTCCTTTACATATATATAAGGACCCACTTCAAATTTCAGTGATGGAGAAATAAGATCTCTTGCAACAAAAGAAGAGAACAAAGGATTCAAAAGATCCCCGGAAATATCATCAACATATTTTTTGTCCTGCAAATGAATATTTTCTCCCTTTTGTTTGCGTAAGTATAACTCGCGGAAATAAGAAGCACCGATCATTCCGCCGGATGCACCAGTGATGAGAAAAGTTTTTTTCATTATTTCCCCATTTGTAACACTATCGAGTCTTTGGAGAATGCTCATTGTGAAAGTTGCACTCCGATGTCCGCCGCCACTTGTATTAATGATAATGAACAATGGTTTTTCTTCTCCCTGCTTTCTTTTCCAGTTTTCCAAAACATGGATCATGTTCAGGCTATCTTCTGAAACATTTTTTATAGATGCCATTTCCAGTATATGTTCCCGGCTATACGCTGGTCGTTCCTTAGTATTAGAATATTTTAAACCAAACGCTTTGTTTCTTGGATCTATCCAATCCCATGTATAGAAAAGATTAAGAATAATTATTAACCCAAGGAGATAAGGGACGCTCCAACTTTGCAAAAAATAAGTAAAGGCGCCAGCCACCCCGATAAGTATCGCAAAGAAAACGGTGATACTGGCAGCGGCAGGTATTTGAAAAAAAGCTGAGTCTTGTAAAAACCCGATCCCGATCAAAAATAAAAATGCAGCAAATACAGAAAGTACCGCGGCAAAGTGGTGACGTTTAAAAATATTTTCAATGAAATCACGGGTATAGTGAGAAACATCTCTTGTCTTTTTTACTGACATTGGTGTTTCAAGATACCATTCCACTTTAATGATCTTTGATTCGCTTGGCGGTAATTCGCCTTGTTTTAAATGCCTGATATACTCTTTTGGATTTTTTATCACCGGCATCATACGACGATATATAGAACGATCCGCTCTGAAAAAATAAATAAAAGAAATAAAGAGTATTACTAATAACCCCAATAAAAAACCGCCGGCTAACATTAAATATTCTGCAGTGGGAATAAGTTCTTTGTACCTGATAAACTGCCACGCTTTAATAAAATAAAAAATCAAGAAAGCCAGTGGTATTACAAAATTGTTTATACAATATCTTAAAAATGGATTGGTAGTTGCCGCCAAAAATCTAAAATGCCGGCTAAATAAAATGAAGCTGGCAATGTTCCAACTCATAATAAACATACCGATAGCAATACCGACAATGCCGGCACCAAGTGCATTTACATTACCAAGATATTCCGGCGCCAGGTAAAGTGAATCAGCACCAAATGTTCTCATGAAATTGCCATTGATCGTGCTAAATAAAATAAACCAGAAAATAAGCAACACCTGGTATTTTCTGAAATGCAGAAACAACAGTTGCACAGGAAATGAATATAAGAATCCGCGAAGCCAGGCTTTCATAAGTAAAGGAGAGGCGGTTTAGTTATGTTTAAAATTAATATTAAACCGGCGTTATTTCAAAGTAACTGTTATTTACTTTTTATAAGGTAAACCATCCAGACAAGCGATAAGAGGAGGAACATCGCAATTAATTGGTGAACCTGTGCCGTCCATTCAAAAATTCCCCAATGGCTAGGTATTATCTTTACACTGGTAAGGACAGCGAAAACACCAAGAAAAACCTGTGTGGTTACAAGCAAAAAGGGAAGCCATTTTGTTTTCAAAAATAACTTACTGTCTTTTATTTTAAAAGCTTTCCACGTCCAAATAAGAAGAAGAAGAAAAAGAATATAAGCAAGTGACCGATGGAAAAAATGAATGGTGATCTTGTTCTCAATTAAATTCATTAGCGCCGGAGAAGAAAACATTTTAGCTGGAACGTAAGTACCGTTTATATCCGGCCAGGTAGGCGCAACAGTTGCTGCTTTGTGACCAGACATCAATGCACCGAATGCTAATTGCAAGATCAACACTCCAATTATTCCCCATGTAAAATTCTTTAGTGATCTGTTTACAATTCTTTTTTCATTGGGCACCAATAATTGTAAAGCAAACCAAAATGTATAGCAGAGCAATCCCAGGGCTAACACAAAATGAAACATCAGCTTTGTTGGCTTTACATAAATGGCATCTCCCGTTAGTCCACTTGTCACCATGATCCATCCCACAGCTCCCTGTAATGCGCCAAGCAAAAAAAGAATGATCAATGGTTTTATCATTTCTTCCTTAAATCTTTTTTGAAAAAGAAAAATAATAAATGGAATTGCAAATACAACTCCGATCAATCTTGCCCAAAAACGATGAAACCATTCCCAGAAAAAAATGGATTTAAAATCCTGAAGTGTAAAATCTGAGTTGAGAAGTAAAAACTGCTGCGTCTGTTTATATTTATTGAACTCTTCTATCCATTTTTGTTCATTCAAAGGCGGCAGCGTGCCTGTGATCACATTCCATTCAGTGATGGAAAGACCAGAACCAGTAAGACGTGTAACACCCCCTAATAATATTTGAATGATCAGCATACCAACGCCGATCATTAACCAAATGGCAACTGCTTTTGACGTTTTTTGTGGATAAAATTCTGACATAGCGGCGCAAAGTTAGTTGCTGCTGATGTTGAAAATAATTTTTGTTCTGCGATATTTGTGCAACCTCACAAAATGCTAAGCCCTTTTTACCAGGACCAATTAACTGAAGCTGGTTGCGATGAAGCCGGACGTGGTTGTTTTGCCGGACCTGTATTTGCATCAGCGGTTATTCTTTCTAAGGATTTTTATCACCCGTTACTTAATGACTCAAAACAATTATCCGAACAGGAGAGAAATGAATTACGTATAGTTATTGAAAAAGAAGCGATCAGTTTTGCCGTTGCAAGCATCAGCCATGATGAGATCGATCGCATCAATATTTTACAGGCATCGATAAAAGCTATGCATATTTCCGTAACCCTGCTAAAGCCAAAGCCCCAGTTGTTATTGATCGATGGAAATTATTTTGTTAAGTATAAAAGGCTTCCTCACCGTTGTATCATAAAAGGCGATGGTATTTATGCATCCATTGCCGCTGCAAGCATTCTTGCTAAAACTTATCGAGATGAGTATATGAAAAAACTTCACGAAGAATTCCCTCATTATAATTGGGCCAGCAATAAAGGATATGGGACTCCTGAACATCGAAAAGCTCTCGATGAATATGGTGTATGCAAATACCACCGTAAAAGTTGGAAGCTTTTCACCGAGCAGCCCGTACTTTTTGCAAAAGAAACTCACCTTGACACTAATCAATTAAACATCAATTAACTGCATTTGCAAATTTTATCAGTTAGTTTACAAGCGGTATGATGTCCATCTATATCTTTGTCAAAACTGTCCTGCATGCAACTAAGGCCACTTCCTGTTGTTGATACAATTTCGCCGGAAGATTTTAAAAATGAATTCTACGACAAGAATTTGCCAGTCATCATTAAGGACCTCTCACATCAATGGCCTGCACACACAAAATGGAACTGGGATTATTTTAAACAATTGGTTGGCGACAAAAAAGTTCCGCTGTATAACAATGTTAAAAGCGATGCATATACGCCGATAAATAAAGCGGATGATTATAAAACATTTGGAGAGTATATTGATATGATAAGCCAGGGCCCCGCAGCCTGGCGAATTTTTTTATTCAACATTTTTGATCATGCGCCACAATTGATAAATGATTTTACGTGGCCCGAGCACATGATGAAAGGTTTTGTAAAAAAATACCCAATGCTCTTCACTGGCGGCGCCACTTCCGTCACTCACTTACATTTTGATATTGACCTTTCACATATTTTACATACACAGTTTGTCGGAAGGAAAAGAGTTTTACTGTTTCCTTTTGAAGAACAATTTAAACTCTACCGGAAGCCTTACGAGGTTTTATCCCTTGCTGATTTTTCCAATTACTATATGAACAATGGCAACCCGGATTATGAAAAATTTCCGGCATTGAAACTTGCACAAGGACAAGAGGCTGTCCTGGATCACGGGGATACTTTATTTATGCCTGCCGGTTGGTGGCATCACATGGAATATCTTGATAGTGGGTTTGCAATGAGCCTAAGAGCTTTGCAGCCGTCTTTGTCAGGAAAAATGAAAGGGGCCTGGAATATTTTTGGAATGCGTAGCATTGATACAGTAATGAAAAAAACTGCACCTATTTGGTGGTATGAAAGAAAAAAGAAAAAGGTTTTTGAAAACGCCGATAAAGAATTAAGAAAACCAGTTGCACTTAGTTGATCACCCACACTTCATTTCCTCTTAAAAGTTTATCAAGATCAGCAGGCTTTTTTGCTATTGCATCTTTTATTTGTTGTGCCATTACATCTTCATAACAGCTACGATCTCTTTGATAAAATACACCGAATGGTCTTGGCAGATGACCTTCAATACCTGGATTATCAAAAATGCGAACGAGTATCTGCGCTTTGTAAATATCTTTTTCATCATGCACCCAAAGATCATCAGCGCTATGACCATCAGCAAGATTTACAACTTTTGGAGTAAAGCCATCCAACTTGATCCCTTTTTCTTTATTAGCACCAAACATTAATGGTTGCCCTTGCTCAAGGAATAATGTTTCAGCAGCTTTTGTTCCTTTTTCAGTAAACATTTCAAAAGCTCCGTCATTAAATATGTTACAATTTTGGTAGATCTCAAGGAATGAAGCCCCTTTATGTCCATTGGCACGAAGCAACATTGCCTGTAAATGTTTCGGGTCACGGTCCATTGTTCTTGCTACGAATGTTGCATCGGCTCCCATTGCAAGTGCAAGTGGGTTAAAAGGATGATCAATACTTCCATAAGGAGTTGATTTTGTCACCTTATTTTCTTCAGATGTTGGAGAGTATTGTCCTTTTGTTAAACCATAGATCTGGTTGTTGAACAAAAGAATATTAACATCAAAATTTCTACGTAATAAATGTATTGTGTGATTACCTCCAATACTCAAGCTGTCGCCATCACCAGTCACTATCCAAACACTTAACTCAGGTCTTGAAGCTTTCAATCCGCTGGCAACTGCAGTAGCTCTTCCGTGGATCGAATGCATTCCATAAGTATTCATGTAATAGGGAAAACGGCTGCTGCAACCAATACCTGAAATGATCACAATGTTCTCACGGGGTATACCAAGTGTTGGCATTACCTTTTGCACTTGCGCAAGAATAGAATAATCGCCACAACCGGGGCACCAGCGTACTTCCTGGTCGGTTGCAAAATCTTTGGACGTCAAAGCGGGGGCAACAGTAGTTTCACTCATAAAAAAGAATTGGATGCAAATTTAAAGAATATTGAACAAGGAACAAGGAATCATGAACATCGAACTAAAGCAATATTTTCAGCATTCAGGGTTCTTCATTCCTTGTTCGTTATTCAATGCTCAGTTCTTCCCAGTACTCGGCAGCACGACGGGTATGCGGAATTACAATAGTGCCTCCAACGATATTAGCTACAGCAAAGATCTCGTACATCTGGGCAGTAGTAATTCCTAATTCATAGCATTTCCCAAGATGATATTTGATACAATCATCGCAGCGCAGCACCATGCTTGCAACCAAACCAAGCATTTCTTTAGTCTTTGTATCCAGGGCGCCGTTTTCGTACGTGTTGGTGTCAAGGTTCCAAAGCCGTTTCATCACAAGATTGTTCTTACTAAGGATCACCTCGTTCATCCGGCTGCGGTAATCATTAAATTCTTTTACTAATGATGACATATTTAAAAGTTTGGTTCAAAGTTACTGTATGATCGAAGTAAATGATAAAATCCAATGAGTCTAAAGAAGTATTTAGTAAATTCAAAACTTAAATTTATTAGCATGAAAAATAAAGTCGTTGCTATTTTGGGTCTTGCCGCATTTGTTTTTATTGGGATAGCAGCAAGCAAACCGGCGGGCACTAAAGAAAGAAACCTGAAAGTGCTGCCTAAAGATATCAGCGATACAGATCTTGATTCGGTAATGGATGGTTTTGCAAAAGGATTGAATGTAAAATGTGATTTTTGCCATGCTGAAAATAAAACCAAAACCGATATTGATTATGCAAGTGATGATAAACCGGAAAAAGAAATTACAAGGATGATGATGAAATTAACCGCCGCGGTAAATAAGGATTATTTTGATTATACCATTATTTATAAAGCTGGTGAAACTATGGCGGTTTCATGTTATACCTGCCACGATGGCTTCCCCAGGCCAGAGCTTAAACATGAAAAAAAGGATAAGTAATTCTTTCATCTCTTAACACAAAAAACACCTGCAAAGATTCTGGTATTATTACCTGATGATTGAGCACTTTTGCTCGATTTTCCTATAAATCAGTCTCTTATTACACTACTGTTCACAACACATCGTTTTATAATTGATCCCAATTAAGCATAAAGCTTATCCTATAAAAACCGATTATACATGAACTGGCACGACGCCATAGGAATTTTATCAACCCTTGCTCTCTTTGCCCCGGTGTTTGTTATTGTGGTAACTAAACTGATCCGTTACAAACAATATTTTTCACTTTTTATTTATTGTGTACTAGCTTTTGGTTTTAACCTAATGACCGAGCATTTGATAAATGTGCCAAAAAACATAGAACGTTTTTATGGAATTTCAAATAACCTGACTGATATGCCTCTCATGCTAGGTTTCTTATTTTTTCAAATCCCTTCATCCGTGCAGAAAAAAAGAATGAAAATATTATTGGGTGCATTTATTGTTTTTGAAATTATTTTGATAGTTATGTTTGGTATTACGGTCAAAACGATAACATTCACGATGGGACCAGGGTTAGCGATCGTGTTTGGTTATTCTTTATATTATTTTGTTTATACCGTTAAGCGAAGCTTTGTTCATAATAAGTTCGTGGGAAAAGCGATAGTTGCCACTGCTTTGACATTTGCTTATGGATGTTTCATCATCATTTACCTGATGCATTATATATTTAATTTGCAGGATCTTTCTAATCTTTTCCTGATCTATTATTTTATCTCAATAATTTATTGCATCATTTTGTCGGTGGGTCTTTATATGGAAGGTAAAAGGAAAAGGAAATTGCATGAGCTGTTAATCACACGTAAGGAATTAATGAGTTTTTTTGCAGATGAAAAAAAACCGGCTACTTCAAAAGGAGCAACCGGTCAATGGAAATTAAACTGATCGTTTAGAAACAATATTTTCCTTCGCTTATCATTTTATCAGCTATTCTTCGCCTTGCATCTTTTGTGTTAAATGGTTCTGCCTTAGTAAAACGCTTTAATCCCATTAATATCATTCGCTGCTCATCGCCTTCTGCAAATGAATTGATCGCATCTTTACCAAACTTATTTACATTGTCAGCCGCATCATATAAATAGGTACGCACAATGTCAATATGATTTGCACAGGCAGCTTCTCCTTTTTGGTCAACCATCTTCATCACTCTTAACAATACACTTTCTGCATTAAATGTTTCAATAGCCATATCAGCAAGATTCATCAATACTTCCTGCTCGTTTTCAATTTTCATCATCAGCTTTTGCACAGCCGCACCCGATGCCATTAAGATCGCTTTCTTAAGATTAGCGATCAGTTTTTTCTCTTTTACAAAACTGCCTTCTTCTTCAGCGCCAAAATCAGGAATACTCATTAATTCCTTTTGCACTAACATCGCCGGCCCCATCAGGTCAAGTCTTCCCTGCATTGCTCTCTTCAGCGTCATATCAAGTGTCAGCAAGCGATTGATCTCATTTGTACCTTCATAAATTCTATTGATACGACTGTCACGATAAGCCCTTGAAATATTATACTCAGCGCTGAAACCATTGCCACCATGTATCTGCACACCTTCGTCAACAACAAAATCCAATACTTCACTGCCAAAAACTTTAAGCATGGCACATTCAATAGCATATTCTTCTGCGCCTCCCAGTAATGCTTCATTAAAAGGTTTGCCAGCAGCAAGTAGTTCATGTTCTTTTTTGTCGATCCAATTCGCCGTACGATATAAGGCGCTTTCACCAACAAAAATTTTAATTGCCATTTCAGCGATCTTATGCTTGATAGCGCCAAAATTTGCAATTGGCTGTTTGAATTGCTCTCTTGTTTTTGCATACTGCACAGAATCCGTTGCTGCTCTTTTCGCCCCCCCCAATGCAGCAGCCGCCAATTTCAAACGGCCAATATTTAAAATATTAAAAGCGATCTTATGTCCTTTACCAATTTCTCCCAATACATTTTCCACCGGCACTTTACAATCCTGGAAATATAATTGAACAGTTGATGAACCTTTGATCCCCATTTTATGTTCTTCAGGCCCTTGTGTAAAACCTTCCGTTCCTCTCTCAATAATAAAACCTGTGAATTTATCACCATCAACCTTTGCAAATACAGTATACACGTTTGCAAAACCACCATTTGTTATCCAGCATTTTTGTCCATTAAGCAAATAGTATTTGCCATCATCGCTAAGTTTCGCGGATGTTTTTGCACCAAGTGCATCGCTGCCGCTATTGGGCTCAGTTAATCCATAAGCTCCGGCCCATTCACCAGTGATCAGTTTCGGAATATATTTTTGTTTTTGTTCAGGAGTACCGAAATACAAAATAGGCAACGTGCCGATACCTGTATGTGCAGCGATAGCAACTGAAAAAGAATGACCAGCACCAAGATATTCATTCACAATTGTAGAGGTAACAAAATCTTTTCCTAAACCGCCATACTCTTCCGGAAAAGAAGTTAACAACAAACCTTGTTCACCAGCTTTTTTAACAAGGCCTTTCATCAAACCCGGTTCTAATGCATCAATGCGATCAAGTATCGGGTAAACTTCTTTATCGAGAAACTGCTCACACATATCGCGGATCATCAATTGTTCTTCTGAAAAATTTTCAGGAGTGAACACTTCAAATGGTGAAGATTCTTTTATCAGCCATTCGCCACCTTTTATCGCAGGTGCTTGTTTTACTTCAGTGCTCATAGTATTAAGTTTAAAAGTTTTGTAGGTTAATATTTATTTACCCAACTGTATTACTACTATCATCGTCTGTTGCGTCGCACTCTTGTACTCTGGTAATTCTTTTCATCATATAATTCCCCTTTCTATAAAGTTTGTACTTCCTAAGTCACTCCGCCTGAGGCGAAGGACAGGGGGTTCATTTCAAATTATCATAAACAATTTGCAATACTTCCTTACATACTTCAATCTTTTCAGGTGGCACAGTATCCAACGCTTCATTCAAAGTTTCTTCTGCCAACTCCATTGTTTGTTCCTGCAACTTCTGCGCCTGCTTTGTCAAAAAGATCTTATTGATCCGCCGGTCATTTTCTGAGGCCACTCTTTTTACAAGGTTCAGTTTTTCAAGATTATCAACTAACCTGGTTATACTCGGCTTATCACGAAATGTCGCATTGCATAATTCCTGCTGACTGATCCCATCCTGTTTCCATAAATGATATAAAACACTCCATTGCTCAATGGTCAGGTTCATAGCCGAGGCATTGAATTTTTTTTGAAGTCTTCTTGCTATAGCAGTAGAAGCTTTTCCAGTAATAAAACTGTATAATTCGCCTTTCTTAAAATGGTTGTTTGACATATAGTTGTTTATACAACTATTCAAAATTAGTAATTAGCTATGTAAAGCCAAATTAATTATCGCTAATTTTTTTACCTCCGCTTTATTTCTTCTTTCCCGGGGTTACTATTGTTTATTTAGATTTGCCTTAACGCATGATCCTCCTTTATATA
This sequence comes from uncultured Bacteroidota bacterium, assembly GCA_963746915.1. Classification (GTDB taxonomy): domain Bacteria; phylum Bacteroidota; class Bacteroidia; order Chitinophagales; family Chitinophagaceae; genus VBAS01. Next base: position 154,783 of record CAVVDD010000009.1, read on the forward strand.
ACCATTGGCCTGCTTGTTATTTATTCCATCCTGATCTTGTTTTACCGAGCCGGCTGGCAAGAGCTAAAAGCATTTTCCCACCTTGAGCAAGAACCTTCCGTAAAGATCTCCTTAATAATCCCAGCAAGGAATGAAGAAGAAAACATTGGTAAACTTTTGTCTTCACTTGAAAAACAAACCTATCCTTCTCATCTTTTCGAAGTAATTGTTGTGGATGATCATTCTACAGATAAAACTGCCGATGTAGTAAATAACTATTCGTTTGCAAAACTTATAAAACTTGAGTTTGATAATATAAATTCTTATAAAAAGAAAGCGATCGAAACAGGTATAGTTGCTGCTTCGGGTGATCTGATCGTTACGACTGATGCCGATTGCATTGTGCCAGGCAACTGGCTGAAAACAATTGCCTCTTTTAAAGAAAAAACAAATGCTGTTTTTATTGCTGCACCGGTCGTGCTTGAAAACGAGTCAAATCTTTTACAAACATTCCAGGCACTTGACTTCCTTGTATTGCAGGGCATTACTGCTGCATCAGTACAAAAGAGAATTCACAATATGTGCAACGGAGCCAATCTTGCTTATGAAAGAAAAGCATTTTTTGAAGTGAATGGTTTTACAGGCATAGATCATATCGCTTCCGGTGATGATATGTTATTAATGCAAAAGATAGCGCAACGATTTCCGGGTAAAGTTTCTTACCTGTTATCAAAAGATGTTATTGTTACTACACAGGCAGCAAAAACATGGAAAGAATTTTTTAGCCAACGAATACGTTGGGCAAGTAAAGCGACAGATTATAACGACATAAAGATCTTCAGTACTTTATTTCTTGTTTATTTTTTTAATTGTGCCTTGTTAGCATTATTCATTACTGGTTTCTGGATACACTTTTTATGGTTGGGCTTAATTGGAATTCTCTTTTTAAAAACTATTATTGAATTAACATTCATCTATCCCGTTGCAAAATTTTACAATAAACAAAATTTAATAAAGTGGTTTCCTTTTTTTCAACCCTTGCATATTGTATACACAGTTATTGCAGGTTGGCTGGGTGTCTTCGGAAGTTTTGAATGGAAAGGCCGGCGGGTAAAATAGTTTGGTTGTATCTTTCCCTCTCATGAATAATGGCGTCAACATCATCACAACAGGCTGCATGGAAGCGTTTGAAAAAAAACAAAGGAGCAATCGCCGGTCTTATCATTATTATTCTTGCCATACTTACTGCGATCTTTTCATATTTCATTGCACCCGATTCATCTCCTTATGCAAACAGGATAATCCTTGAAATACGAAAACAAAAACCAGGCTTCAAAAAAATTTTTTTAAAAGTTCCAAAAGAAACAAATACAAAAAACAGTTTCTTCAGTCACTTATTATATGGAACAGATGATGAGTTTGAATTTATTCCGATCAATGGTTATCGTTCCACTGAATAAAGATTCCATCGTTGCTTTAAAATTTATTGATGATGGAGTGGAAGAAGAAAAAACGTTTGCAATAAATAAACTACCGGCATCATTTACTGTCACAAAAAAATTTTGGCTAGGCACCGATAAATTTGGTCGTGATATAGTAAGCCGTATCATTATTGGCACAAGAGTTAGTTTAAGTGTAGGACTGATCACCGTGATCATTTCTCTTTCTATTGGTGTATTACTCGGTTCATTAGCTGGCTATTTCCGGGGAAGAACTGATAATATCATTATGTGGTTCACCAATATAATATGGAGCATTCCAACGCTATTGCTTGTCTTTGCGATCACTTTTGCATTAGGAAAAGGTTTTTGGCAAGTTTTTATTGCAGTTGGCTTAACCATGTGGGTGAGTGTAGCCAGGTTAGTTCGTGGACAGGTTTTATCAATACGGGAATTGGAATATATTGAAGCAACAAGAGTTTTAGGATTCTCACACTTCAGAACGATCTTCCGTCATATACTTCCAAATATCATGGGACCTGTTTTAGTAATTGCTGCATCCAATTTTGCATCAGCAATTGTAATTGAAGCTGGCTTAAGTTTTTTAGGAGTAGGTGTGCAGCCACCCCAACCAAGCTGGGGCCTGATGATAAAAGAGAATTATAGTTTTATCATAACACAAAACCCGATGCTTGCTTTGGCACCGGGCTTTGCTATTATGTTGCTTGTTCTTGCTTTTAATTTATTGGGGAATGGACTTCGTGATGCATTAGATGTTCGTTAAATGATTACGGCTTTCTTGTATACCGGTAAGAAAGCGTTACCGTATTAGTTGCTTTTGTTTTTGAAGTAACGGTTACTGTTGTCACAGCATACAACACCGGTTGGCGTACCGGTTATTGTAAAATTAGTATTAGCTGCCGTAGTAGACTTTGATTCAGTAAAAAAATTTGTAGCTGATCCATCGGGTGCAGCTTTCACATCAATAGTAACACCCTGTGCAGGCATTGTCGATGTAATAGAAACCGTAAGTGGAAAATCAACTTGAGGTGCTGCGGGTTGAGTTGAACCCGCAGGTGGGTTCAATGTAACAAGAAGATTGGCTTCACCACCACCGCCTCCACCGCCTCCGCCACCACCCTTGTCTGAACAACTGCCAATGCCTAAAATAATTGCGGGTACTATAAATAATTGTAACAGACCTTTCTTCATAAAACCATTTTTAAACGAAAAACTAAGTTAAGGTTATTTCATGTACTGATAAAACGATCATGTACTGATAAAACGATAGAGATTCAGGTCACTTTAATAGTTCGGTTAAAACTTTCTTCAAGTGAAATAAAAGTTTCTGTTCGTTCTATTCCCTTTATTTTTTGGAGCTCATCATGTAAAACTGTTTTTAATTCATTTATATCCCGACATACAACTTCTGCGAACATGCTATAGTTACCAGTAGTATAATTTAATCGTACGATCTGGGGCATTTTACCCAGTTCTTTTGCCACAGCATCATACATAGAACTTTCTTTTAAATAAATTCCAATAAAAGCTATCACATCATAGCCCAGTTTTTTAAAATCAACATTAAATCTTGTTCCTTTTACTACTCCTGCATCCTGTAATTTTTTTATCCGTACATGAATAGTTCCGGCAGATACAAAAAACTTTTTTCCTAACTCAGCGTAGGAAATATTGGCATCATTCATCATATGGTGAATGATCTGATGATCCAATTTGTCAAGATTTAATTTAGAAGTCGTTTCCATATCTTATTTTTAAATAAATTCAATTAATTGCAATTTAATTGAATAATATCTAATTTTTTAAAATAATTGTTGAATATTTTGGAATGAAAAGGCCAAACGGCTTATTTTTGTTTTATCAAGCTCTTTAACACGGATTATTAGGATTTAAATGGATTTCACAGATTGAATCCGTGAAATCAAAAATCATCTACGAAATCCGCGATTCATACTGTGGGGTGATGAAATGGCGTAAGCCCGGCAGACATGCCCTCTCGTCTCGGGGGTGGAGATAACAGGATAAACGAAAAGTAGAGCCGACGTTACCAATGGTAAGGCCGACCAGGGTTGACCACTAAACTTTGCTTTTCAGCTAACTGCTCCGTGGAGGTTCGATCCCTCCCCCTACAGCTTCTATTCTCTCATGTGATTGTTTGCCTTTCTGTTTATACAGAAAGGCTTTTTTATTTCTATCAATTTCTGTTCCAGTTATGTACCGATACTCCAGGGTGTTTAAACCTTCAAACCAAAATATAATATCATTACAATTTATATCCGTATCAGTCAATTTATATTCTTTTCCCGAAACAGTCATCCAACAAATTTTTATTTCATTGTGAAAGCTGTTTATATAAAGGCCACATTGAAAACAGGAATTGGCTTCCAGGGTTATAATTTGTCCAGTCGTACGATAACGAAATATGCTTGTTTAAGGATAATCCAGTTTGTTTCTTAAAAAGATTGGACAAATGAGCATCAGCACAACGGATAAACTCATATGAAACAGAAATACTAGTTTTTTTGGTCAACTGTTCAATGAAATCCTCCTTGAAAGTTATTAAAGTCCATTTCGGAAACATTAAATGCTTGCATTTTTCAACTTCTAGGCCTTCAAACCAAAATTCGAGATTTGAGCAATCAATATTTTCTTCGTGTAGTTCATAGATGTGACCCGATTTTGATTGCCAGCAAATGAATACAGGCAGCTTGCCATATTTTAAACTAATATGCGATGATAATTTTGAAATTGTTCCTTTTTGATAGGTAACGCCATCTTCTTTTTGCCAAATAAGTACGGCTTGCAATGGTTTCTCCCTTCCCATCCCTGTTTGATCAATAAATGCACTCGTAAGTTTTTTGAAGGCGCATTCAATGAAATTACTGGACACATCAAGATCAAAATAAAGTTTTAGCAATTTTTTCCAGCCGGGATCAATAAATTTAAGCATGCCTGAAATAATATTTAAATCAAAAGTGAACCTGTACAAAATTATTTAAATCACCTTTGTCTTTTGCTTTGCTGGTGTTCACGTTAAAACAATTAGGGGCTTTAATAAATTGTGTTATTAGTGTAACCAAAATGAATTAAGGCCCTTTTTTTAAAATACGACGAATAGAAATTTAATCAGTAACCTTACAAAGCCCAGGCAAATCTAACAATTCGATATGCAAGCGCAAAAGATGCCAAGTCATCCAAGATTCCAACTCCTCCTGTTAAAAAATCTTCCACAATACCAACATAACTATTACAACAGCTGCACCCTGTAGACACATAAGTACTTTCCAATTTTAGACTTGATGAAGTTAACTCCAAAATCTTACTAGGGACATATGTTGCGCCTGGTGTATTGCTTACCAAGTTGAGGTATATCTCAGCATTGGTAATAGGATCAAACTCCAAACAACTATATCTGCATAGCCTGGATGCATCCAGGTCGGTATATGGGCCAATAAATCCACACTGTAGACACCCTCAGTAGATTGCCAACTCTAGACCTTGATCAATCTAAAGGTCCAAAATCTTACTAGGGACATATGTTGCGTTGGTGTATTGCTTACAAAATTGAGGTATGTCTCGGCATTGGTAAGCGACCATACTCCTTGATCAACTATATCAGTAGTGGCTCCAGGTCGTTTATTTGTATTATCATTATGTATAAATGTGAAATCAGTTTTGTAAAAGAAATAATCATCTTTTATAGACACTGGTAAGCCGCTATAACCATCAGGAATTACAGTTCCGTCAGGCCGTTTTCCGCTAATCCGGATACTTTCAATTTTTTATTTACTAGAAGATCGGTATTGCTTATCGATTGATCGCTGCCAGATTTCGAGCAGGAAATTAATGGTAAATAGCACGATCAATAAAGGAAATAGTTTTTGTTTTCTCATAATCTGGAAGTCTGGTCGAAAAATGAATTTAATTCAATTCAGACTACCAGCAATGCCACTTTGGGGATAATTTTTATTTACTCAAACATTACGAGATGAAGTACTATGTACTTGTGCCTGCTTAATATCGTTTCTTGTATTAATTCAGAAAGGCTTTTTTGCTTTCTGCTACCTTTGCCGCCCATGGGTCAAAAAAAACTTATTCGCTTTGCAGAACTAAAAACCTTTTCCAATGTGCTTCAATACCCTGAAGACATGAAGGGAAAATGGGCAGCGTTTTTTCATAACAATAATCCCGTTACACTTGAATTAGCATGCGGAAAAGGTGAATATGCAGTTGGTCTTGGTCAACTTCATCCTCAAAAAAATTTTATTGGTATTGATCAAAAAGGAAATCGAATTTGGGTAGGCGCAAAAAAAGCATTGGCGCTTCATCTTAGCAATGTTGGTTTTCTGCGCATTCAAATCGATCGCATTACTGAATACTTTGCACCCAATGAAGTAAGAGAGATCTGGATCACATTTCCTGATCCGCAGTTAAGAACAGGTAAGGCAAAAAAAAGATTGACGCATCCAAAATTTCTCCGGCTTTATAAAGAACTTCTTGCCCCGGATGGCTTTATACATTTGAAAACCGACAGTCCGCATTTGTATCGTTTTACAAAACTTATAATTGAAAAATACAACTGCACACTTATTGAGGATATCGATGACCTTTACAGTAATAAAAATATCAGCGATGAATTAAAAATTAAAACGCATTACGAATCATTGGATATTGCCGAAAGCAACCGGATACATTATTTAAAATTTTCTTTGCCCGCAACTTTCCCCGGAAAAGAAAAAGACAAAGAACTGCAGGAATTTTTAAAAGAATATGAGTCAACCTGAATTAATAGAAGGAATTCATTTTTATATAAATGAAGATGGTTACATTGTTCTTACAGAAAAATATCATCTTGAAAAAGGGTTTTGCTGTGGCATGGGTTGTTTGCATTGTCCTTATAATTATGAGAATGTTCCTGAACCACGAAAAAGCGAACTCATACTTTCTAAAACCAAAAAAGAAAATTCATAATTTCAATTATGCCATCTTCCAAAAGATCAACCCACAAGTTAAAATCGGTAACCCCTTCCGGTAAAAAAGATGAAAGCTTTTTTGAACTTGTTTATGAAGTAGCAAGACAGATCCCAAAAGGGAAAGTGACTTCTTACGGCGCTATCGCTGCATGTCTTGGTACAAAGTCATCGGCAAGAATGGTTGGTTGGGCAATGAATGGTGCAGGAAGAGTAAAACCAAAAGTACCTGCACACAGGGTTGTGAATCGCATTGGTATGTTAAGTGGCAAACATCATTTTTCTCCTCCCGGTAGCATGGAAAAGTCATTAAAGAAAGAAGGAATAAAAGTGAAGAATGATAAGATCATTGATTTTGAAAAACACTTTTGGGACCCGATAAAAGAAATAGGCTTTTAATTATAATAAGGGCTTATCATAAAATAAACTACCACTCCCGTTACTGCTACATAAAACCAAATAGGCCAGGTGATCCTTGCTAGTTTTTTATGTCTTGCAAATTCCCCGATCATAGAACGATAAGCAGTAAATAAAATAAAAGGAAGAATAATTGCGGCGAGTATTATATGCGTTCCTAAAATAAAATAATAAACATAGCGGATATTTCCTGTGCCGCCGAACTTTGTTTCCCCTGTAAATAAATGATGGCAGATATAGCTGACCAGGAAAAGACAGGAAAGAATGATCGCTGTGATCATTATTCTTTTATGCAAAAGATACTTTTTGTTTTTAACTGCGATCAAGGCTAACAGCAATAGAACAGAAACGGTTGAATTGATAGCCGCATTTATTTTTGCGAATATGTGTTCATCAAATCCAAGATTTACATTCAACTTTACTTTTCCAAGTGCTACCACAGCTCCAAATACAATTACAGATACCGCTATTATAAGAACTCTTGCTCTTGCATCATTTTTTTTCCAAGCCGCAGTCAGCATAATTATTTATTCTTTGTTTTTCTCAATACAATTAAAAATATTCCAAGTCCAACCAGTGTTAGCAAAAAAACAACCCCAAGCAATTCCAGCTTGCCATCAAAGAAACTTTTTTTCTTCTTGTCTTTCTCAAGCATGAGCAAAACAATGTCTTCAGAAAGCTTAATAAGATCCTTTTCTTCTGTGGCGTGATATGGCCGGGGATTTCCATATTCATCTCTGGGCATTCTTACTACCCTGTCCCTGTCGATCAGCACTATGATATCGGTATGAAAAAAACCGGTGTCAACACCTTGCGGATCCTGGATAGAAAGGCTCATCTCTTTCAATGAAAGATCATAAATGGTTTTTTTATCTCCCGTAAGTAACCACCAGTTATAGGGGTTTATTTGAAACCGGTCCGCCCATTTTTTTAACGCGGTAACAGAATCTCTGTCCGGGTCAACACTAAAAGAAAGAAATTGTACAAAGTCTGCCGAACGATCACCCACTTTTTCAGATTTCTTAATTGACTCCTGCAATTTTTTTATGTTCATGGTCATGCCCGGGCAAATAGTAGCGCAATGAGTAAAAAAGAAATTTGCCACAATAATTTTAGGAACAGTATCCCCTGTTTCAGGATCAACTCTTACCATATTCTGCAAGGAAACTTCATCTCCTTCCTGGTTGGTTAATTTAAAGTTGGGGATCTTGTGCCAAATAGTTTCCTTTTCAATTTTGCCTTTCACCACTTTTGAAATAGTAGTATCCTCATAAACCGGTTTGGGGATATGTACCGCGTCTGTGCTCATTTGCTTTATAATGAAATAACATACCAGGGGAACGAGCAACGCCAGTATCAAAGCATATAATGCTGTTTTATTCACTTCAACTTTTTTATATAAAAACACTGTCCCGCCTGAGGCGGGACAGTTAGTTACTAATTATTTATAATAAATATTATCAATGACCGCCACCACTTTTTTGCTCTATCTTTTTTTCCTCGAAATGTTTGTCGTATGAATTGCGGAGATTTTTATAAGAATTTCCATCCCACAAAAAAGCTGCGATAAACCAGATGAACAACATAAGCGGAACCACGACCGACATGATCATGTTTCTTATTTCATCGCCAAGATGCATGAACACTGATACGATGTAATAGGCTTTGGCAAGCGTTAATATGCATACCATTCCTTTGAACATAAGAACAAGCAAATGACTCGGATCAGGTCCTTTATGAATAGTATAAATAGTAAGACCTATCCCTAATTCAATTACAGTGATCACTGAAAGAAGAATGGTTGTCTTTCTAACTCTCTTTTTAAATTCCTCATCAGAATGATGCTGCTGCGGAAAAGTCATTTCTGGTGAGATCGGTGTTTGTTGATGTGCCATATCGCTGCTATTCAGTTATCGTTTTTATTAAATAAGATAAAAGCAAAGGAATACAAATACCCAAACAAGGTCCACAAAGTGCCAGTACAATCCTGCTTTCTCGATCATCAGGTAATGACCACGCCTGTCAAATACACCTCTCCATGTCATGATCAGCATTACGATGTTTATTATAACACCAGAAAACACATGAAAGCCATGGAAACCTGTGATACCAAAGAAATATCCGCCAAAGGCAATGGGACCTTTTTCGCGAACATGAGTTTCAGCCAGGTCGACCATTCCTATTAATTTATCCTGTGGCATTTTCAAGAGGTCTGCCATACTCATATCAGCATGATGTTCGTGCACCAAACTTGCAAGTACTTCATTCGAAGAATTCTTCAATGCATTAGTAACATCAGCACCTTCAACCAATCTACCCCATGGATTTCCTCCCATTGTCTGGCCTATCAGTTCAATTTTTCCATCAGCCAACACCGCATGTTCGCCGGTGATCAGGTGATGCCATTCCCATGCCTGGCAACCAAGAAATGCGAGACCGCCAAGAATGGTCCACAACAACCATTTAATAACTCCTTTCCTGTCCCCTTTGTGTCCTGCATGAACCCCAAGCACCATAGTAACAGAACTGATGATGAGAATAAATGTCATTACACTCACAAATGCAAGCGGAAGGTTCTTGTGTCCTGCACCCGGAAGCGCATTGAACACAACGTTAGGATCAGCCCAGAAGTTTTGTGAAAAACGAATGGAGCCATAAGAAATAAGGAATGCGCCAAAGGTGAAAGCATCACTCATCAAAAAATACCACATCATCAGTTTGCCATACTCCAAGTTAAACGGGCTTCTTCCCCCGTTCCACCATTTGACTCCTTGTGCTGTTTCGTGTGAAGACATGTTGATTACTTATAATTTATTTGTCAAAATATTTTATGTTCCCAGCGACTGTAATACTTATCATCTTCTCTTGCGTCGCACTCTTGTACGTTCTGTCCACTATTCAACATCGTTGGTTTCTCTATTTGTCACCCTGAGCACAAGCGAGAATAAGCAAAGCTTATTCGAAACTTGCGGACGTAGTCCCGAAGGGATCTATTTTATCAAAATAAAAAACACAAACAAATAGATCCAAAGAACGTCTACAAAATGCCAGTAGGTGGCCATCACTTCAATCCCTGTACCGCCATACACTTTTGTTTTACCAAAAAAAGCTTTGATCAACATCACTATTAATGCTATTGCTCCACCCAGCACATGCAATGCATGCAGTCCAAAGATCACATACAAGAATTGTCCTGCCCCTGCAACACCTTTAAACTGTATGCCGCTATTCCAAAGCTGCATAAATCCATTCCACTGCAACGCAATGAATGCAATCCCTAATATCATTGTCGCCACCATCAATTGACGGTAACGATTCATTTCTCTTTGTTTGAAAGAACGTAATGCCATTTGTATTGTAAGACTACTCAACAGGATGGCAGCTGTTGAATACCAAAACACCTGCGGCGTTTTTACCTCAGTGAAATTGGCCTGGCCACTCTTAACAATATAAGCACTGGTCAACCCTGCAAACATCATAATGATGCTGCCTATAGCTATCCACAATGTAAACTTATGTGGATGAATTTTTTGTTTTTGTTGCATACTCACCGCTTCCATATCACATTTTATAATTTGTCACCTAATAAAGCGAATAATACTACCGGTAAATAAATATAGCTGCTGAACATCACTCTTCTCGCTGCTTTCACTTCCATTTCCCTGTATAATCTTACACATTGCCATACCATTAAAAGATTCGCAGCCGTAACAATGAAAAGACTTACTGTTCCACTCATTCCAATAAGATATGGAACAACTCCCATCGGCAATAGCAGCAACGAATAAATTATTGTTTGCAATGCTGTAAATTTTGTTGGTCCCTTTTCACTTGGCAAAAGTTTAAATCCCGCAAGGCTATAATCTTTATAAGCGATCCAGCAAATAGCCCAGAAATGCGGAAACTGCCACAAAAACTGAATACCAAACAAGATCCATCCGCCAACACCAAGTGTTTCATCGCCGGCAGCCCAACCTATTAAGCAAGGCAATGCACCGGGGAAAGCACCAACAAGCACGGCAACCGCATTTACTTTTTTTAACGGCGTGTAAATAAACGCATATAAAAAAAGACTAAAGGCCGCAAGTCCTGCAGATGTCCAGTTGAAATAATATCCCAGGATAAAAATTCCAACAGCACCAGCAACAATAGCAAAGATCCACGCTTCAGTAACACTCATTCTTCCTGCTGCAACGGGCCGGCTTGCTGTTCGCTTCATCATTGCATCTGTATTTTTTTCCACTGCCTGGTTTATGGCATTTGCACTTCCTGTTACCAATAATCCACCGATGGCAAGTAATATGGTCATCTTTAAAGGATTTTCATATTTACCTTCTATCCCCGGTACTAATAAGTAGGCAAGCACACTGGAAAAAACCACCATAATGCTTAATGACAACTTGATCAGCTTCAGGTAATCTTTTATTTTACTGCCAATATTTAAAGAACTACTACTATTATTATCACTCTTCATTTTATTACTCTTCAAAAGTCCCTTTGGGGGCTTAATGATCCGTGCTTTCATTCGGACCTACTGGTTCTGTTTGCGGAATAAATTCTCTTCCATCTTTACCATAATCATACGCCCAGCGATGTACTTCAGGAATTTCACCCGGCCAGTTTCCATGACCCGGGTTAATTGGTGTTGTCCATTCCAGTGTATTTGAACCCCATGGATTTTGAGTTCGTTACTTTTCTTCCTTTAAAAATTGAATAGAAGAAATTAAATACAAACAGCAACTGCGCAGCAAATACGATCATGGAAACAACAGCTGATAAATTCATTCAGGTCACCAAACATGTTAAATGAATGCCCAGTCTCTAAAATCATAATAACGACGTGGCATACCGGCCAGTACCTTCATAGTGCATTGGCCAGAAAATAAGGTAAGCGCCAACCATTGTAATCCAGAAATGAATATAAGCCAAGTGTATTATTCAAATAGCGTCCAAACATTTTAGGGAACCAATGATAAATACCTGCAAACATTCCAAAGAATGATGCCACACCCATTACAATATGGAAGTGTGCAACAACAAAATATGTATCATGCAAATGAATATCAAGAGCTGAGTTACCAAGGAAGATACCTGTTAAACCACCAGAAATAAATAAGCTTACAAAACCAATGGCAAATAACATCCCAGGTGTAAACCGGATATTACCCCTCCATAATGTAGTAAGCCAGTTAAATACTTTAATAGCGGATGGAACGGCAATCAATAATGTAAGCAATACAAAGAATGAACCCGAGGAATGGATTCAATCCCGTTACAAACATATGATGTGCCCAAACCAGGAATGCAAGAATTGCAATTGCAAACAATGAACCCACCATCGCCATATAACCAAAGATTGGTTTTCGGCAATTCACACTGATAGAATTTCCGACACCATTCCCATCGCAGGTAATAAGATGATATATACTTCAGGGTGACCAAGGAACCAGAATAAGTGCTGGAACAAAATTGCACTTCCTCCTTCATTCGGTAAAATTTGTCCCGCCACATACAATATCACTCAGATAAAAACTGGTACCGAGATTTCTGTCAAATAACAAAAGGATAGCACCGGATAATAATACCGGGAAAGAAAGTACACCCAAGAACCGCAGTAAAGAAGAATAGCCCAGATTGTAAGTGGCATCTTGTCATGCTCATTCCTTTTGTACGCATATTTAGAATGGTGGTAATATAATTAAGACCTCCCAATAATGAAGATACAATGAACATCGCCATACTAACCAGCCATAGATCCATTCCAATTTTAGAACCCTCTGATGCCTCGCCCAAGGCACTTAATGGAGGATAGATCGTCCATCCACCACTTGCCGGACCTGTTTGAACAAATAAAGAAGAGAACATGATGACACTGGCAATAAAGAAGAACCAGTAGGAAAGCATATTCAAGAAATGGTGAAGCCATATCTCTTGCACCAATCTGTAAGTGGAATTAAGAAGATTGGCAAATGTTCCGCTCAAGACCTGCAGTCAATACAAAGAACACCAGTATGGTACCGTGCATGGTAACCAGTGCATAATAAAATTCAGGTTGTAATATTCCACCTGCTGCCCAATGGCCCAAAATAGTCTTCAAGCCATGGGAAAAGTTGATTCAGGATAACCCAATTGTAAACGGAATAAAACAGAAAATAAACCACCAATGATCGCCCAGATCAATACCTGTTATCAAAAATTGTTTGGCGATCATTTTATGATCCTGGCTAAAAACATATTTGGTTATAAATGTTTCTTATGATGATGTCATGATGCTCATCATGATGTACATCATGATGGGTGATCACTTCGGCATGTCCATGCAATTTGCTTCGTTACTCATAGTTCACTTTTTTAAGATCTCCGCCATAGGCGGATTATCAAAAAATTAATTATTTTTTTGCTGCATTACTGCTGCAATTTTATCAGTTGAATCCTTTTTGGGAACATTGGGATCCAACTCAGGATGCGCCAAATAAAATTTAGGCTTTTGCTTTGCCATCCAAAAATCAAATTCTTCCTGTGATTCAACCACAATTGTCCCTCTCATTGTATAATGTCCCTGTCCGCACATCTGGTCACAGGAAATTTCATAAACAAAATCAGGATCGCCAGTATCCATTTTCATTTGCTTTGTTGTCTTGGTGGGAGTAAACCACATAGTAGTTGGTGTGCCAGGTACAGCATCCATTTTCAAACGGAAATGTGAAAGACCTACATCATGTATCACATCCTTTGCATTAATGATCAGTTTTACCGGCTTATTTACTACAAGATGTAGATCTTCACCTGTAATATAAATATCATCCTTGTTTGCAGAGTCTTCCCATAATTGGCCTAATGGGTTGTTTGCACCTTCATCAATTTTTTTGAAATATTTTTTGCCAAGCACTTTATCTTTTCCAGGGTAGCGGAATTCCCATTCAAACTGGTTTCCTGTTACTTCAACCTGCATTGCATTTGCGGGAGCCTCACCTGTTATTCTAAACCAATAATACAATCCAAACCCAACCATTACAGTTAATACGATCGCAGGCACGGCTGTCCAGAAAACTTCCAGTTTATTATTATGCGGATAGAAATAAGCTTTTCTTTTATCAGACTCCTGGTATTTATAAGCAAACCAGAAAAGAATGATCTGTGTAATAACAAATACAACACCTGTAATGACAATTGTGATCTTTAGCATATTGTCAACGTCATGCCCGTGATCAGAAGCAGCAGAGCCAAATTGGAGAATTTTTGGGCCATATTTTACATTGCAATAATAAACGCCTATTAAGCCGAGTATCAAGAAACACAAGTAATAAAAATGCATTGATCTTATTGGTCTGCTTTCTTGATTTTTCCTCTCCACGCATCACTGACACATACTCACTTGCTTTAGCTATCTGAAAGGTGATCAAAAAGCCAAGCAAGAGGATCAGTATAATGAAAGTCGTTTGCATATTCTTAGTTCAATTTATAATTATCAGCACTTAATAATTTCCAGTTTCAGTTTTATGTATGATGGATCACACTTTCTTTAAAGAACGGATGATTCTTCGGCACCAACGGATGTTTTGACAATGTTCTTCCAACGATCAGCATGATCAACCCCACAAATCCAAGACCAACTCCCAGGTCATACAGCATCATCGGCACATGATCTTTTGAATTGGCCGGGTGCACCATTTGGAAGAAATCAAGCCAGTGACCAAAAATGATCACCACTGCCAGGACTGTCATCGTCGTATAGTTTCTTTTTGCTCCTCTCTTCATCAATAACAAAAGCGGTGCGATAAAATTGATAATGATATTTAAAAAGAAAATACCACGGTAAGGACCTTCTACTCTTGGTTCAAAGTACTTTGTTTCTTCCGGCTGGTTACTATACCATATCAGCATATACTGGCTAGAACCAGAGATAACACCAGAATACAGAGAATGCAAACATGAATTTTCCAATATCATGAAGATGCTCTTCATTGGTATATTCCAGATATCCTTTGTTCTTCAGGTAAATAACAAACAAAGCGATCAATGCCATACCCGATACAAATGTGCTTGCGAAAGTGTACCAGCTGTACATGGTGCTGTACCAATGTGCATCAATGCTCATTAACCACAACCAGGGAATTGTTGACATAACTGTAAGTGCAAAAACCAAAAGAAACAACGCAGCCCAAACTGTATTTTTCCATATGAAATTTTTTTCCTTCTTCAACACTCATCTTCCTTTCATCGGTACTTAAAGACAGGTTTCTCATCTTTTTACCCAATAAGGACCAAAGCACAATTGTCAATACTGTCCAAACAGTAAAAAATGTTTTATTTAAAAATCCTGATTTATGTTTTAAAATGTCATCAAGATGCATCGTCGGGTGCTGCCCAATGATAAATGGCATGATCATTACCAAAAACGATCGCTAATAAAATTACTCCACAAATAATACCGATAACAGGCACGGCTGAGGCAATTGCTTCTGATACTCTTCTGAAACTTGTTGTCCAGCCGCCCCAGGCAAGAATAGTGGCACAAAGAAAAAACATAGCGGCATTCACTACCAATAAAAAGAATACACTGTTTTGCAAAAGGCTTCCCCAAAATCTTGCTCTTTCATGCACTGCCTCCGGGTCCGAACCAGCCTTTGCTCCATGTGTTATGTAAAGCAGTATGATTGAAATAATACCAATCGCCATCAATGCATATGACCACATTTTGTAGCGTTGAGGTATTTCAAATTTTTCACGAATAGTCATCAGTTTACCTTTTATTATTCTTCAAAAATCTTTTTTATTACTTAGCCTTTGCTGAACTATCAGCAGCAGCTGGTTTACTATTTGCTAAACCTTGTTTCTCTTTTATATAATGAATGATCATCCAGCGTTGCTTCGTGCTCAACTGTGACGCATAGCTTCCCATCGCATTTTTTCCATAAGTAACTGAATAAAACATTTGCCCGTCTGGCATTTTTGAAACTACCGGGTCAGCTATCAAATTTTTTGGAGCAGCTAAATATGGACCATTGCCTCCATTATATAATGGACCATTTCCATCCAATTTCTCTCCATGACAAATACCGCAATTTACCAGGTACAATCTTGCTGCTTCCAAATAATCGACTGCACTTAATGCAGGCAAAGGATTGGGAACATTTTTCGATGCAACATAATTTCAGTATCTCCAATTTTATCAATTGCTAAAGGAAAAGCAGGCATATCTTCTCTTGCAACTGTTCCTGCAACCGGCATCCTGTCATAATAGATCTTTCCTCCTCTCTCTAATGTATCACCTGTAAATTTTGATGAATCCAAAGCAGCATAAGTTTCATAAGCACGGCTATAGGCCATATCCGGCATATAAGCATGTCCGGCACTTCCTTTATCCTCTGCAACTGCTCATCAGCAATGCCTGCCGTAACAATTCCTGTAATTATTGCAATTTTTTTCATCCTGAATTTTTTATTCATTTATGCGGCTACTTCTTCTTTTTTCTTTTCAAGAATTTTGTTCTTTATCATAACGACCAAGCCACCATCCGAGTTTCTTTGCGATCGTACCTTCACATCTTTTGCTCCAAGGCTTTGTAAAAAAGAAACTGCTTCTGCCTCGTTTGTTTTATCTGTACATTCAATAGCCATTACAAAAATATCATCAGTTGCTCTTAGATTAAAATGATGTTTTTTTACAAATGGCGCCAGCTGGCACAGGTAACAAAATGTAAGTACCATACCAACGGAAGAAAACAATACCGTTAACTCAAATGTAATAGGTATCCATGCCGGTAATGAGAAAAATGGTTTACCACCAAAATTCAATGGCCAGTCATACGTAAATACCCATGAAATAAATCCTAATGCTGTAGTTGTACCAGTGATCGCATAAATAAAACCGGCAGTATGCAAACTCGTATCACGAAGACCCATCGCCCTGATCCAATCCGTGAATTGGAAATGGCGTGTACACATCATGAATTTTGTATCCTGCCTTGCGAACTTTTTTCACCGCAGGAAACAATACCGCTTCATCATCAAAACATCCTACTACAAATTTTTTTATTGCCATAGTACCCCAAACCCCTAAAGGGGCTTTTAGACTCCGAAATATCAACCAAACATTACTGATTCGTAAATCACCATTCCGGAATTTGTTATTAAATATTATTATAGAACTATTTCAAAAATTATACATTCCCACTAAGTTCCCCTTTAGGGGGCAGGGGTTCATGCTCCATGATCATGAGAATGCTCTTCCGCAAACTCTTCATTCGGTTGTCTTCCAGGTCATCCATTTTATCTTTATAATTCTCACCACTTCTTTTCAAAATATGTTTGATCTCTGCTACTGCAATAACCGGGAAGAATTTTGAGAACAGGAAATAGCAGGTAAAGAACAAACCAAATGTTCCCAGATAAAATCCAATCTCCCAAATTGTAGGACTGTAATAAGTACTCCATGCTGATGGCAGGTAATCACGGTAAACAGAAGTAACGATGATCACAAAACGTTCGAACCACATACCAATGTTTACAATGATACTCATGAAGAAAGTAACAACAAGATTTCTTCTCATTTTTCTGAACCAGAAGAATCTGTGGAGAAACAACGTTACAGAACATCATGATCCAGTAACTCCATCCATAAGGACTGAATAGGTTAGCACGGTTTTGCAGTAAATGCATACCATCTCGTATTCGTTTTGCCCATACCATGCAATGAACAATTCTGTTAAATAAGCAATACCAACAATTGAACCCGTCAATACAATTACTTTATTCATCACTTCAATGTGCTCAATCGTAATATATTCTTCAAGCTCCAATACTTTTCGTAGTAACAACCAACAGCGTTTGCACCATCGCAAATCCGGAGAAGATGGCACCCGCAACGAAATAAGGAGGGAAGATAGTTGTATGCCAACCCGGAACAACTGATGTGGCGAAGTCAAAGGATACTATCGTATGTACTGATAATACAAGTGGTGTACTCAAACCTGCCAATACCAATGATAATGCTTCATGACGTTGCCAGTGTTTGGTACTTCCTGTCCAGCCAAATGAGCTACACCATAAAACATTTTCCTCCATTTCGTTTTTGCACGGTCACGAACAGTTGCCAGATCAGGGAATCAAACCACTGATACCAGAATAATAAGTGAAACGGTGAAATAAGTTGAGATCGCAAATACGTCCCAAAGAAGTGGTGAGTTAAAGTTTACCCATAACGGGCCTCTTGTATTTGGATAAGGTAATACGAAGAATGCCATCCCATACACGACCCATGTGCCAGATAGGAAACTGGCCGGCACACATTACCGCAAAAATTGTCATCGCTTCTGCTGCACGGTTTACACCTGTTCTCCAACCCTGGCGGAATAATAACAAGATCGCAGAGATCAAGGTTCCGGCGTGACCAATACCGATCCACCAAACGAAGTTGGTGATATCCCAACCCCAACCAACTGTTTTATTCAGGTTCCACTGACCGACTACCATAAGTCACCTCCATCGGTATACGGATAGACATTCCAAAACATAAAAACAATACAGAAATGATAAAACCAATCCACCATACACGGCTTGGTTTTGCTTCAATCGGGCGGCAAATATCTTCGGTTACCTGGTGATAATCTTTACTGCCCTCAACCAGTGGTGCTCTTATCTGTGATTCGTATCTGATTAATCCCATAATCTTTTAGCTTTATGCTCTTAGCTTTTTATTATTTAGTCAACTTTCTGTTCTCTGTTCAACTTCCGTTGCGACGCTCCGTTCATCTTTCTATTCTTTACTGAACAACTGCGTCGTCCCGATTTAATCGGGAAGCTTGTTAAGGTGCATTATCTACAGCTTAGCTATAGCTTTACTTCCTGTTCTCTACTCACCATCATTAATGCGCTGCTTCTGTTTTCTTTTCTTCTGTTGCATGACCTTCTTCGTCGCCACATGTTCTTTTATCTGCTTTCGATCATCTCGCTTGTATTCCTGACCTTGGCCAGGTAGTTCACATTCGGCAATACGTGTACCTGCTCCAGCACATAGAAAAGTACGGTGCATCATTTTCACGCTCTTGTCTTTGCGACATCGCTTTCTTTATCATTTACATTACCAAATACAATTGCATCTGTAGGACAAGCCTGCATACATGCTGTCTTTGCTATTACCATCTGCCAATGTAGCGGTTCTGCTTTCTTCGCATCTAATTTTGCTTCCTGCAAACGCTGAACACAGAAAGAACATTTTTCAATCACACCTCTTGAACGAACAGTTACATCAGGGTTCAATACCATTCTTGTAAGATCATCATTCATCTGCTCAACACACATCATCAAGCTTGCCCACCAATTTTTGATCACTGGTTATTCGGGAAACTATCTGCACCTGTATAATCAGCCCAGTTAAAACGACGAACTTTATAAGGACAGTTATTAGCACAATATCTTGTACCGATACAACGGTTATAAGTCATTTGGTTCAATCCTTCACTGCTGTGGTTAGTTGCAGCAACAGGACAAACATTTTCACAAGGAGCATTATCGCAATGCTGGCAAAGCATCGGTTGGAAGACTACTGCTTTTACATCCTCAGGATTCTTTATCATCAGTTACAAAGTAGCGGTCGATACGCAACCAGTGCATTTCATGATAACGGGCTACTTCACTTTTACCAACAACCGGAACATTATTTTCTGCATGACATGCAACAACACAGGCGCCGCAACCATTACAACTGTTCAGATCAACGCTCATTCCCCATTTCAATCCCGGTTGAGCATGATCTGGATAGATAGTTGACTCTGTGCGGAAGTCGCCAGTTTTAGGAGCAAAGTCCTCAGCAAGTTGTGTACGGAATCTTTTGAACTGCTTACGATCATTCACAAATGAAGCCAATGAAGTTTCTTTTACAACTTCACTTCTGTTCTCATAATAATTATGAACCTGTGATTGAGCAATACGATATTCACTTCCGGTATCTTTTATTGTGACATCAGGTGTATAGTAATCTCTTGTTGTTCCATTTGAAGAAGAGAATTGGTAAACATTTTTACCAACTTCGCCTGCGGCTTTTCCAAGCTCTTTTGCTCTTCCATAACCAACTGCTATTGCAATTGTATTTGGGTCCATTCCCGGAATGATCAATACTGGTAATTCAAAAGCTGGTTTACCAGGAACAGTAATAGAAACAACTGGTTTCTCCGGGAAATACTCATAATTATTAATATGTTTTTCAGAACCACCGATCAGATCAATACCAACAACTTTCTTTGCCATCGTCATGCTCATCATCACATAGTTGTCCCATGTTGCCTTAGTGATCGGGTCAGGTAATTCCTGTAACCATGGATTTGTCCCTTGTTTACCCGTACCAATAGAAACTTTTTGATAAAGAACTAATTCAACTTCTCCACCTTTCTTTATTCCTGATATTGAAGAAGCAGCTGTTTGAACCGATGCATTATTAAATGCAAATGCAGTATTGAGTTCAACGGCTCGCTCAATTACACCTTTCTGCAATGCAGCATCAAATGCAGCTTTTGAACCCAGCTTTGTTTCCCAATAATTTTTAAAATAAGTTTCGTAGTCTGTATTGTTACCACTCCATTTTAATAATGAAGTTTGAAATGCTCTTGTTTTGAAAAGCGGATGAATAGTCGGTTGAATAAAACTTGTATATCCTGTCTTTGGTTCCGCATCACCCCAGCTTTCCAAAAAATGGTGTGAAGGAATTACATAATTACATTGCTGTGTGGTCTCGTCAAGATATTCATTAAAAGAGATCTTTGTTTTCACTTTTGCCAACGCAGCATTGAATTTATCTGCAGCATGATAATTATATGATGGATTAGCACCATAGATCATTATTGCACCAACCTGTCCTGCATTCATTTGATCAATAAGATCAGTCATGTCTTTGTCAACTCCCTGGCGAAAGTTCAATGTCGTTGACCATTCAATAACAGAACCATAAGCGTCGATCGCATTGTTGATCGCATTTACAATTGTCTGCACATTTACATCATTGCTTCCACATACAACAACTGCCGCTCCTTTATTTGCATTCAATTCAGCAGCCGCTTTTGTAATTCCAGCTTTTACTTTATCGCTTAAAGAACTAGTTGCTGCATTGCCCGCAATAGCAGCGAGTAACGCTGATGCAACGGCACCTGCTTCAGAAGGACGATGTGTAAATCTTTCATCTGCATTTGCGCCGGTCATGCTCATAAAACTTTCAAACTGTAAATGCCTGCTCATCTCAGAGCCGCCATCTTTCAGCTTTCTTTTTTGAGAATATTGACGGGCAAACTCAACTGGATTTAACCATGTACCTAAAAAATCAGCGCCAAGACTTACAATTACTTTTGCATTTGCAAGATTGTAAGATGGTATTGCTCTTTTCCCAAATGTTGCTTCATTCGCCATTAGCATTCCGCTGAAAGAATCAGCATCATACTGCACATGTTTTAAGCCTGGGTATTTTGAAATAATTTCTTTTGTTGTGACAGATGTGATAGTGCTTGTAAGCAGAACAGGATTTGTAACACCTGCATCACTGATCATTTTATCAAGCTGTTCGAAAGTTGGTACTTCTTCAAACTTATCGCCAACTTTTCTTTTCGGATGAGTCAGCCTGTTTGTATCATAAAGATCAAGAACGGAAGCCTGTGCTCTTGCTGATGTTCCCCCTCCTGTATATGAACATTCATTATTGCCTTCGATCTTTATTGGGCGACCATCTCTCACTTTAGCAAGTATTGGCAACACATCACCATCCTGAACATAAGTTGTTGCATAATATTTTGAAACTCCCGGAACAATATCAGCTGGTTTATTGGCAAAAGGAATTGCTTTCCTTACCGGCGTTTTACAACCAGCAGCAATAGCAGCAGCGGCAGTGCTAAATCCAAGATATTTCAGAAAGTCGCGACGCGGAGCTGTAGCATCCAGCCAACCTTTATCATTCCTATCTTCAAAAGGAAGGTCATCCTGGAATTCATTCTCAATTTTTTTTGCCAGCTCTTCACTTCCTTTCAGCTCGCCGAAACTTTGCCAATATTTATTACTCATATAAACCCTAAATCCCTAAAGGGACTTTTAGACTCTGAATTTTACAATCATCTTTAATCAAAAAAAATTCAGATGTGGTTAATAAAATTTTATTCCTAAACGCTCTTGTTAATTTAAAACCTGATACGACCTAAGTCACCCCTTTAGGGGGACAGGGGGTTGTATTAATAATGACATTTTTGACACTCCAAACCACCGATATCTTTTACAGTTACACTATCCATCTTTCCACTCTTAATATCATCATGGAATTTCTCGTATATACTATAAAATTTATTTCCTGTTGCTTTGCCTGAGCTATCTGTCTTATAAAAATCAACTTTTGTACTGCGATGACAGTTAATGCACCATCCCATGCTTAATTCTGAGAACTGGTACACTTCATCCATGTTTGTGATCTCACCATGACAAGACTGGCACTGTACTTTACCTGCTTTTATATGCTGAGAGTGATTGAAATAAACATGATCAGGCAGGTTATGGATCTTTGTCCAGGTAATAGGTTTTGCTTTTGAAGGATCCCAGGCAGCAGCATTCTTTGGATCAAACCCAGCATAGCTATATAATTTTTCGATCTCTTTTGTGCCATTTACCTCAGTTCCATCTGGTCTATAAAGTTTAGGTCCTTTTTCGTAAGCATTAATTGATTTATGGCAATTCATACACACATTAACTGATGGAATTGCAGCATGCCTGCTCTCCATAGCTGCGCCATGACAATACAAACAGTTTATCTGGTTGATCCCCGCATGTACTTTATGAGAATAGAAGATCGGCTGTTCAGGTTGATAATGTTTTTGACGGCCAAAATCTATTAATGCACTGGCTGTGTAGTAACCGCCAACAATAAAAAGTATAATTGAAAAAAGAGCTATATATACTTTATTCTTATAAAAAGGAACAGGATCTGGGCGAAGAATACCTTCCGTATCATCACTCAATTTTTTCAGATTGCTGTTTACCTGCATCAGGATAAGAGCAATGAGAGCCATGATCAACGAAATGATCCCAAATATCAATGCACCGCGACCATCTCCTTCTGGTTGCCCATCCACTGGTTTTGCAGCAACTGGAGGCTGCCAGTCGTTTACATATTTAATAACCGCATCAAGTTCCGGATCTGTGATCTGACCTTCGAATATCTGCATTACACCCGGACGGCTTGCGGCTATATCAGCTGCATGACCATCCGTTTTTGCAAGCTTACTCCAATTAAGGATCCATTGTTTTACCCGATTTTCATCGCCATCCCATCTTGAAAGGATACCCTGAAGATTTGGACCTGTTGCTCCATCATTACCCATTGTATGGCAGCTTGCACACTTTGAAAGGAACAAAGCTTTACCATCCTGGGCATCAATTTTTGAAAAGGAAAAAACAAAAAAAGTAACGAGAAGTAACAATCTTGTTGGTGTGAAATACTTATCTGGAATCATAGAAGCAATTAGATCTAAAGAATGTGGATAAAATCTCTTAACCGGCTGCAAAAATAAGTCATGAAGGCAACAAAAGTTCAACACGTTTAAATTTTTTTTGATCCGCTTCCAGACTGCATTTCACGGGATTTTAATGTTGTTCTTTGTAAAGCTGATTAAACAATGTCACTATTCTGTCAACCTTTGATAAACAAATTTTTTTTTGTTACTAATGATAGTTGTTTTATCCGATTTTTGCGAGAATGACCTCGCTGATATTGATCGTAACAAAAAATTTTGTGCATGTTTGAGAAATTAAGGCAAAAATGGAAAGTAAACGTTTTTCAATTGGTGCTGATTCTTTGCACATTTGCGATCGGTGGCAGTTTGACAGGTTATGCTGCAAAAAAAATAATGAATGCGCTTTCAATTGAAGACGATTGGCTATGGACTGTCATTTATATACTTCTTGTTACCATCATCTGGCCCATGATGGTTTTAATTATCAGCCTTCCTTTCGGACAATTCAGGTTTTTCTATAACTATACCCGTAAACTGGGTCAGAAAGTGGGCTTACTGAAAACTGAGAAAGTCAACAATCAAAACTAAAAGTCAAAATTGCTTTTAAATTTCTATTTCATTTTAGCCAGTTCAGCTTCTGCAGCAATATATCCAAAGCTGCTCCATTGATTTCCGGCTACCACTTTTTCAAATACTTCTTTTGCTTTACCCTTATCCCCTTTTAATTGGTAATAGGTGCCAAGGCCATAACCTAGCGTGGCGTTACTTTGTGTCTGCTGGTTTTGAGTTTTTTCAACCAGTTTTTTATCGTCTTTGGATTGATACATTAATAATATATCGTAGTAATCATGATTCTCTATTATTTCCATTTCTTTTGTCACATCCAGTAAATGGCGATCCGCATCTTTTTCCCTTCCCATTTTTCGCAACGCTATATTTAACCAGTTTAATGTGGCCACTTTCATATCATCATTATCCGAAATGTCAAGACATTTTTCCCATGCAAGCAATGCCTGCCGGTTATCTCCTTTAAAATAATAAGCCAGTCCAAGGTGGTAATATATATTTGTATGCAACGAACTTGTCGGGAAGTTTCTTTCATTTGGGATTCCGTCTTCTTCTATTTCATCGATCTGGTCTTTTATAAGATCAACAGCTTTTTTAAGATCAGCAATCGCATTATCGTAGCAGCGCAGGGTGATATAGCGATGCGCCCTGTGCCGGTAAAATCTTGCATTATTGGGATGCAGGTTTATCCCTTTTGTATAAATAGCTATTGCTTCTTTATAATATCCAAGGTAAGCAAGACGGCGGCCATACCATATTATATGATCATCAGTAAGGCTATCGGTCTTGTATTTTTTTTCAGCGGATCGCAGGTTGGTCTCAAAAACTTTTTTTAATGAATCGGTAAGTACAGGAGCGGGGTATTGCTTGTCATCACAGTTTTTTTGTGCCAAACCGGTATAGCTGATCGCTGCAAATAAAAATGGAAGAATAAATTTTCTCATACTGAAAAGTTACAACTTTGCGCCGGTGAAAAAACTAAGGATGAAACAAATTGCTATTTTTTCTTCGGGGGCCGGTACCAATGCGCAAAAGATAATTGATCACCTGCTGTCTCTAAAGGAAAAAAGTATTTCTGCGCCAGTCGTCAGTTTAATTGTTTGCAATAAACCCGGAGCCGGCGTTTTAAAAATTGCGGCAGAAAATAATATCCCGGCTTTACTAATTGAAAAGGAAAAATTTTTCCGTGGCAATGCTTACATAGATGAGTTTAAAGCTACGGGTATTGACTTTATAATCCTCGCCGGTTTCTTGTGGAAGATCCCGGCTGCATTAATAAAAGCATATCAGGGAAAAATGATCAATATCCACCCGGCCCTTTTACCAAAATATGGCGGCAAGGGGATGTATGGAAATTTCGTACATGAAGCCGTGATCGCCAATAAAGAAAAGGAAAGCGGTATTACCATTCATTATGTAGATGAAGTTTATGATCATGGGCAGATCATTTTACAGGCAACCTGCCTGGTTTCAGAAGATGATACGCCTGAAACGTTGGCAAAAAAAGTGCAGGTGCTCGAACACAGGCATTTCCCCGCTACAGTTTCATTGCTGGCTACACTTTAGATTACTATTTGCATTTTCTTTTGTTACTTGCCGTGCTTGAGAAAATTTTTAGTCTATATCATAATTATTGCCGGTTGCTTTATAGCATCAAAAGCCGGTGCACAGTCTTTTAAATTGCGTGGCACTGTTTATGACAGTACAAAAACTTACCCGGTCATTTCTGTAAGCGTTTTAACTTCTTCTGGCAGAGGAACTGTAACTGATATATATGGTCACTATGAGATAGATGTTACCGAAACAGATTCGGTTTGGTTCAGTTACTTAAATAAACCGACTGTTAAATATCTAGTTGGGAAGATCCCTGATGCTTCCCGTTTTGATATTGCCCTCCATATTAATGTGCCGGTGCTAAAAGAAGTGATCGTGAAGCCACGCAATTATAAAATGGATTCTATTCAAAATCGTATTGATTATGCCAAGGCATTTGATTGGCAAAAACCAAAACTAAAAGGGATCTCGAGTGGAGAGCTTGGCTCCTCTGCAGGTTTTGATCTTGATGCCATCATCCACATGTTCCAATTCAGGAAAAATAAAAGCAATGCCGCTTTCAGAGAAAGATTGTTAGAGGAAGAAAGAGAGAAGTTTATTGACCATCGTTTTAATAAAGCACTTGTACTTCGGTTAACAGGGTTGATCGGTGATGCAAGAGATAGTTTTATGCTGAGCTGCCGGCCCTCTTATGAGATGTGCATGTACCTGGGTGATTATGATTTTCAATTCTATATTAAAGAATGCTATGAAGTTTATATGCGGAAGAAAAGCGATGGTTGGTTAAGAAAAGAAAATTAACTTACTTTCCGTTTAAACTACTGCTTCATGGATAATAAACTTCACAATGAACTCCGGAAAGAGTTTCAACTGGAAAGGATGATCCTTTTCAGCGATGCGGTTTTTGCCATTGCTATTACATTGCTGGTAATAGAAATAAAGGTCCCTGAAAAAGCAGAACTTGAAGAGGGCATTTCTAATCATTCTTTGTTGCTTGCTTTAGCACACCTGATCCCGAAATTCATTGGCTTTATTATTAGCTTTATGCTTATCGGCATTTACTGGACAGTCCATCATCGCATGTTTGGCTTTGTCACCAGCTATACTCCCAAACTTTTAAGACTTAATCTTCTTTTTCTTTTCTTTATTGCATTGATGCCTTTTAGTACTGGTTTCTACAGCGAGTATGCAGGAACAGAACTTATCCGTCAGCAATTAAAAGTACCAATGACTTTTTATGTTCTTAATTTTTCGCTTGCAGGATTGGTAAATTATTTGATGTGGGTTTATATAACAAACCCGGCTAACAAAGCAGCTGAACCTCCCGTCGACAAAGAGGTGGCGGCGCTTGCAAAAGCAAGATCATTGATGGTGCCTTTAGTTTTCCTTCTAATGTTACCGGTGGCCTATTTAACCAATGTACTGATCGCTGTTTATGTGCCAATACTTATACCGATATTGATACGGATAAGTCAAAGAAGAATAAAAAAGAAATTTTTACAAACAGATAATCTTTAAAAAAAATATTATGAAGTTGTTTCTTTCATTATTAATTATTCTTTTAACCTGTTGTCCTGTTTCTTATTCACAAAGTCAAAAAAGCACGGGAATATTACAAACGGTGGATCCCGGATCTGAAAATTTATCGGCTGAACGATTAAATAGAATAGATAACCAGGTGAATCAATGGATAAAAGAAGGACAATTGAATGGTGCTACTGCAATCATTCTTCGCAATGGGAAAATAGTTTATCATAAAGCTTTTGGCTTTGCAGGTGAAAATGCACCGATGAAGACAGATAATATTTTCCGTATTGCTTCTATGACCAAACCGATCATTAGCGTTGCCGCAATGATGTTGTATGAAGAAGGAAAATTCTTACTGACTGACCCGATCTCAAAATTTATTCCTGAATTTAAAAATCCTGTTGCCCTTGACAAATACAATGCGGCCGATACAACTTACACAACGGTTCCTGCAAAAAGAGAAATTACCATGCGGGATATTTTATCGCAAAGCTCCGGAATAGGTTATGCTCAGATAGGTTCTGCTACTACTAATGCGATCTATTATAAAAATAAAATAAATGGCGGCATCGGTACCCCTTATTCAACATTGAAAGATGTAATTCCAAGACTTGCCAAACTTCCATTGTTTGCACAACCGGGCGAGGAATTTTATTATGGATTGAATACCGATGTGCTCGGTTATTTGATTGAAGTGATCAGCGGTATACCATTAGATAAATATTTACAGCAAAAAATATTTGATCCGCTTGGCATGAAGGATACTTATTTCTTTTTACCAAAAGAAAAACAAGCAAGGCTTGTATCATTATACAGCCAGGGCAATAACAAAATGAGCATACAGGATTCATTGATAAGTTTGAACGGGACTTTTTCAAGAGATTTTCCAAAAACAATTAATGGAACTTATTTTTCAGGAGGTGCAGGACTAAGTTCAACAGCGTATGATTATGCTTTGTTCGGTCAAATGCTTTTAAATGGTGGTGAATTAAATGGCAAAAGCATCTTATCTCCTGCCACTATTCAAATAATGGTATCAAACCAGATCGGTGAATTACTGATGTGGGGTGATGCAAATAAAACAAGAAGATTCGGTTTGGGTTTTGGTATTCTTACAGATTACGCTGAAAGAACATTGCTGATACCTGCCGGTTCTTATGGTTGGGATGGAATGTTTGCTTCGCATTATTGGACTGATCCTAAAAATAAAATGGTAGTTGTGTTCATGCGTAATATCTGGCCAACCGAACATTGGGATTATGGTGATAGAATAAAGCCATTAATTTATCAAGCATTAAAATAAGTACTAAAATGGAAGTACACCATCATTCCCATACTGAAAGAAAAAAATGGACGCATTATGTATGGGAGTTTCTGATGTTATTCTTTGCGGTAACACTTGGCTTTTTCGTCGAAAATCAAAGAGAGCATTTTATCGAACACAAAAGAGCAAAAGAATATGCGATATTAATGGTGGGGGATCTAAAAAAAGATACTACATTCTATTCCAGAACAATTAAAGCCGTCGAAGTTCATGTAAAAAATTTTGATACTGTCAGTTTATTATTCGATCTAATCCCACAAGTACCCAATAATAGATTGATCAATGCTGTTTTACCTCAACGGACCACCTACCCGCTTTTTTTATTCCCGACAACTTTTAATCAAATGAAAAACTCGGGAACAATTCGATATTTTCACACAAACCTAAGCAGAGAAGTCTCTGATTATTATGACATTTTTCATCCGGCCCTCAAACAAGCTTTTGATTATAATGATCAGTTTTTTACTACGGAAGTCCAAACATTTATGATAAACCATTTCGACTACAGTGAAAGTTCATGGTTTGACGATACTTTACTTGTATTTGATCCTACTTATTTGGAACGTTCGCAGAAAACAGATATTCTATTGAGAAATCGATTAATTCTTTACACTTCCCTATTAAAATTTACAGCTCAATATATAATCAAGGACGCCCTTGCGAGAGCAACTAAGTTAATTGATATACTTAATAAAGAATATCACCTGTAATAAATCATAAAAACTATGGAACAAACAACTCTTGGTATTGGAACAAGATTACAACACACTCAATATGGCCCCGGTGTGATCGTGGGCATTCGTTATGCCACTTATCTTATTTCTTTTATCAATCATGGATTAAAAGAAATTGATAAAACAGATAATAAGCTGGATGAGATAATACCAGAAAATGTAACGGAAGAAATAGAAACACATTCTGATATTGAAAAGTCTTTATTGAAAATCTTAAGATTGTGGGGCGGCATCAATGAAAATGTTCCTCTTGGCGATCGCTGGCAGCATGGAATGATGTTATTGCAGCCTGCAGATAAAAGTTTAAAGCCAAAAGAAATTCCTATTGAAGATTTCTTTCATAAGATAGTGATGTTACGTGACAGGCTCAGGGTGCTTGAACAAAATATAAACAGCAATAAAAAATTAAGTGATGAAGATAAAGTTGGGATGCAGCAATACGTTACTCGTTGTTATGGTTCATTGACCACATTTAATGTATTGTTTAAGAACAAGGAGCATTGGTTTGTGGGAGATAAAGGAGAAGATTAAACCCCTGTCCCCTAAGGGGGACTTGATTGAAGCTCGCCAAATAATTGATAGAGTTAAATTATTGACGGAGTTTTTTGAAATACAATTATCTGCAAATGAAAAAATATTTATGTGCATTATATAAACTCAATCTTCACCAGGATTGTTATTAATATTGCTTATTGCACCTGTCGGCTTTTACGCAGAACTCCTCTTCACAAAATCAAAACATAGCTGATACAGGAATGTTCTTCAGATCATTTGACAACACAAGGATCTATTACGAAGTAAAAGGGAATGGTGAGCCGGTTTTATTAGTTCATGGTTTTATTGTGAATGGACAATCATGGAAGAGAACAGAATTATATAAGGATCTTCTTACAGCTGGTTACAAAGTGATCATTCTTGATCAGCGTGGTAATGGTTTTTCAGATAAGCCGCATGATTCAACAGCTTATGATAATGATGCCGAAGCAAAGGACATTATGGCTTTGATGAAATTGCTTAAGATAAAAAAGTATAGTGCTGTTGGTTATTCACGAGGCTCGATCATTGTTTCAAGATTATTAGTATTGGATAAAAGAATTAAAAAAGGAGTGATGGGAGGAATGGGAGCAGAGTTTACCAATCCCCAATGGCCACGACGAATTATGTTTTATAAAGCATTAAGTGGTGAACCAGTTCCGGAGCTTGCATCAATGGTAGAGAATGTAAAAAAGCAGGGGCTTGATCAGCAGGCCCTGGCATATTTGCAAAGATCACAACCATCAACAAGTAAAGAGGAGTTGGGAAAAATAAAACAACCCGTATTGATCATTTGTGGCGATAAAGATTCTGATAATGGTTCTGCAAAAGAATTAGCCGATCTTTTTAAACATCCAACTTATAAAATAACACCCGGCGATCATGGTGGTGCAAGCCGCACCAAAGAATTTTCAACAGAAGTGATCTCGTTTCTTCATAAATAGTTTGAAGGTCTTTAAACTTTTTTTGTCGCACAAGTATTTACTCCAACTACAGCATACAAGGGACAAAAACCAACTATGCTTGTTAAAATAAATACCCCTCCTAATATTACCAGTACAAGTCCCCATGTGCCTGTTACAATTCCGCCGAAATAGAGATAAGCAAAAATCGGCTCCAAGTAAAATACGTACAATACGATCGATACCTCCCATGTTTTTTTTCATAAACAAAATTTTAAAAATTCATAATGATTGAGCAAGTTTTACAGTTCCATAAACTATAGCAATGCATAAAATGCATACAAGGATCAATTTGACAATCTTGCTTTGCATAAATTATTTGAGAGTAAAATTAACCTGCGGTTTTATTTATCCTGGTGACAGCTGTCACCAAGATAAATGATTTTAGTTACAAAAGAGTCTTACAGCATTTTTTCCATGTACACAACCCCGGGCAAAGGGTTATTATAATATGCAGAAATATTTTCAAAACCGAATTGGTTATATAAATGAACGGCCGCCTGCAATTTTAAAAATGTATCAAGACGCATCTTTTCATAATTTTTTTCTTTTGCTGAACTTAGCAGTTCTTCTATCAGCAACCTTCCAATTTTATTTTTTCTGAAAGAAGGCTTTACATAAAGACGTTTCATTTCACAAGCTCCTGGTTCTTTCATTCTTGTTAATGCAATACAACCGGCGATCTCATCTTCCCAATATGCCAGTACGAGGTCACCGGATGGCGGACCATATTTCTTCAATGGATGCTTTAACTCTTCATCAAAACTCTGGAAACAAATATCTTCATTCAACTCCTTTTCATATTCACGAAAAAGATCCCGGATGATCTCCAGTTCTTTTCCTTCCTCAATAATATGTTTAATGCGTAGCATGATTTTTTGTTGTATAAAATTAGTTATCTACCTTTTGCCTTTAAAATATTTTTAAAAATGTATTCCCGATATATCCTGTTTGCATTAGCATTGTTAATGACTACGACCATTTTCAGCCAGAAATATAAAAA
The DNA here is from genome assembly GCA_963746915.1 of uncultured Bacteroidota bacterium. Taxonomy (GTDB): domain Bacteria; phylum Bacteroidota; class Bacteroidia; order Chitinophagales; family Chitinophagaceae; genus VBAS01. The sequence continues at coordinate 186,291 of CAVVDD010000009.1, forward strand.
GATCCATGATAAAGCAGTGCTTGTAGATACACATAATGATTTTCCCAGCGCTTCTATTGAAAAAAAAGTAAGTCTTGATTCAGACCTCTTGGGAAAAACACATACCGACCTTGCCCGTTTGCGGAGCGGTGGTGTTGATGTACAAATATTTTCCATCTTTTGCGGACCGGAACAACAACAGCCTTATGCATTTGCCAATCGTGAAATTGATTCAGTATATGAATGGGCAAACAGGGCTCCTAACCGGATGACAATTGTAAAAACACCGGCCGAATTAAAACAAGCGATCAAAGACAAAAGATTGGCTGCGATGTTAGGGGTAGAAGGCGGTCACATGATCGAAGATAAAATTGAAAATCTTGATGCGTTATATGTACGCGGTGTACGGTACATGACGCTTACATGGAACAATAGCACAAACTGGGCAACCTCTGCTGCAGATGAAACTACGAAAGGCGATTCATTGACTCATAAAGGACTTACTGATCTTGGTAAAAAGATCGTTCAAAGAATGAATGACCTGGGGATGCTGATCGATATAAGTCATAACGGAGAACAAACTTTTTGGGATGTAATAAAGCTTACAAAAAAACCGATCATCGCATCGCATAGTTGTGTATGGACTTTTTGTCATCATCGGAGAAATTTAAAAGATGACCAGATAAAAGCGATCGCCAAAAATGGGGGTGTTATTCATCTTAATTTTTATGCTGGCTTCCTTGACAGCACTTATGAAAAAAAAGCAGCGCAATTAATTGCAAAACACAAACCTGAAATTGATTCGTTGGTTGCCCATGGCACACAACCTGACTACGCTGGCATAATGACAATGGAAAAATATAAAGAAGAAACAAATGCTATACGTCCGCCGCTTTCACTGTTGCTTGATCATCTTGACTACATTGTAAGGCTTGTTGGTGTGGACTTTGTTGGTCTTGGTTCAGATTTTGACGGCATCGAAGCAGGACCAAGAGAGTTAAATGGCGTTCAGGATTTTCCCCTGATCACAAAAGCGTTATTAGAAAGAGGATACAGTAAAAAAGATGTTCGTAAGATCCTGGGAGAAAATTTTTTGAGAGTTTTTAAAGCTAATCAGCTTGGAACTAACTGAACTATTCTTCTTGCTTTAATTTTTTATCAAAGAAAAAAGTTCCTGTGGGGATGATCGCTGCCAGAAATGCGGTTGCAAACCATTTCATTGATTTCTGACGATCAGTTTTTACTTCCCAGGCAAGAAAAAGGAAGGCCACAAATAAGATCCCGTGTATCCAACCAAATATTTTTACAGCTATAGGTTGATGCAAAAAATATTTCAGCGGCATAGCAATACAAAGTAATACCAAAAAAGAAATTCCTTCAGCAATTCCCGCTTTACGAAGCCATAAAAGTTTTTTGCTCATACCTGTCTATTAATTGTTTTTTATTTACTCTTTTTTCCAGTCATTATATTGTTCACGACCAATGACCGTACTGGAAGCATGGCTGTGTGTATCCATTTTAAATGAAACATAATTAATACCCGGAACCGATGTAATGTTGATGACTGCATCAGCAAACCAGGCCATAGCTCCAGCATCACCCATTTGCTCACCAAGATAATCTGCATCAGGAACCCCGGTATAAGCTGTATCCCCGCTTAGCTTTAGAAAATCAAGGTATACTTCAGGATATTTTTCATTCAGTCCATTTATGATCCTTTTAATAGTGATCGCACTATCAGGAATAGTGCTGTCCCTTCTCATGATCATCGAATCTAAATTTGTATCCCATGCAAGTATACTATCGCCAATAAGATATTCTGTTTCGTTTATTTTCCTATCGTCATTGCTGCAATTGGCTAACACAAGAGTCATTAATATTATTATTGCATATCGCATGGCTGCAAGTTATTGAATGTTATCAGTGAAATTATATTTAACAAAGATTGAATTGCAGATATTAAGCACAAAACTTACGGTGTTGAAATCCTTCTCGTTTTTTTATTCACCTTTTTGCTGGGTCAACTTATTTTCAGCGGGTTGAACTAATAACAAGCCGGACAAACTCTCCAAGTTTTGCCGGCTCCAGCCATCTTGCAACAATTACAAGGTCATGTTCATTATCTACAACAATAAAGTTGCCGCCAAAACCATTGGCGTAATAAATATTTTTTGAAATATTTGCCTAACTGGTTTTCCTGGTTTGTCCACCACATTAATCCATACGATTTGTTGGCAGCAGAAGGTTGTCCAACAGAATTCACCCATTGTTCAGATATCAATTGCTTGTTCTTCCATTTACCTTTTCTTAAAAACAATAAGCCATACCTTGCCTGGTCAAGTGTATTGATGAAAATACCGCCACCAAAATGACCGCCGCCACTTACTGATTCTATCATTTGCCCGTCAATATTTACAAATGAATTATCATAACCATACCAGCGCCATGTAGTAGATGCACCAATGGGATCCATTATTCGTTCACGCAACACAACAGGTAATGGTTTTCTTATCACTTCTAATAATGAATATGCCAATAGATTCACCCGAACATCATTGTATTCAAAATTTGATCCGGGTTCAAGTAATTTTCTATTTTTCCAATCATCAATAGTTCCTTGTCTTGGCGGACGATCGGCCCAATCGCAAACATCAAACAAACAACCGGACCAATCGGATGATTGCGTTAATAAATGCCGCCATGTAATTTTTGAATTATGTTCCCCATCAAATTTTCCATCCCACAGGTATTCATTCACACGGTCATCTATATTTTTTATTAAATGATCATCGGCTAGCAAGACCCGCAACTGTTGATAGAAAACTTTTTGAAACACTGAAAGTCATATCCACTCTTTTTACATCTCCCCATTGTGCTACGATATAACCATTCTTTAAAATTATTCCGGCAGGTTTGCCTCTTTCTCTCATTGGACCGGCAATTCTGTAGTTCGGTTCATTGGCATATGCTTTTAAATTAGCAATGCGCAGATCATGGTCTGTTTTTGTTTCATTTGAATTGCAAAACTTATAGCACTATCAATAAGTGCTGCATTCATTTTTAATTCGGAAGGTTTTTTTGTTTGCCAGTTGGAGTCGGGGAAATAGAGTTGTTGGCTATAAATAATTTGAAAGAAAAAAATAAAAGGAACCGTAAGAAAGGTTTTATAAACTGCAGATTTCATTTTATGAATATAATTCAATAATCAATCACCTGCTCTTCGATCGTTTCCGGTAATTTCTCTCCATTCATATTGCTGGTTACGTAATTGTGGTTCAAAGCCTGCTTCACGAATGGCTTCCTGAATGCTTTTATAAGTAAAGCGATGCGGCGCACCGGCAGCACTCACTACATTTTCTTCCAGCATGATACTTCCAAAATCATTGGCGCCGGCATGCAAGCAAATTTGTGCAACTTGTTTACCAACGGTTAAGCCAGCTTGCCTGTATGTTTTTAATATTGGGTAGCATGATGCGGCTGATGGCGATCATGCGGATATATTCTTCAGGTGTTGTTAAGATTATGTACACCGCGGATCTTTGCCAGTAAGTGTATCCACATCCTGGAAGGTCCAGGGAATAAAAGCAAGAAATCCTTTTGCATCTTCCGGCTTGCGGCTTTGCACTTCTCTTATTTTTACCAGATGTTCAAAACGTTCTTCAATGGTTTCCACATGACCAAACATCATGGTAGCCGAAGTGGTGATATTTAGTTTGTGTGCTTCATGCATGATGTCGAGCCATTCCTGTGCGCCGCATTTTCCTTTGCTGATCAATCGTCTTACCCGGTCAATCAATATTTCAGCACCAGCACCGGGTAATGAATCCATGCCGGCTTCTTTCAATGCCATCAATACTTCACGATGAGTTACTTTTTTCCAGCTTGGTGATATGCGCCACTTCCGGTGGCCCAAGTGTATGCAGCTTGATCGTTGGAAATTCTTTTTTGATCTGGCTGAAAGTATTGACATAAAAATCCAAACCCAGTTCAGGATGATGACCGCCCTGCAACAATAACTGGTCGCCACCCCATTTAATTGTTTCTTCAATTTTCTTCCTGTAAGTTGGCATATCGGTTATATATGCTTCTGCATGACCGGGTATGCGGTAGAAATTACAAAACTTGCAATTGGCAATACATACATTGGTGGTGTTTACATTCCGGTCTATCTGCCAGGTTACTTTTCCATGCGGCACTTGTTTTTTTCTCAGTTCATCAGCCACAAACATCAATTCGGTCAGCGGTGCTTTTTCAAATAGAAAAACTCCTTCTTCCTTTGATAAGAATTCAAACCGGGAGGCTTTCTGGTATAGATCGGGTAGCTGCATCATAATAGAAGCGCAAAGGTAAAGAAGGGAAAATCATTCAATTAAAATTACCTCCGGTAATTATTTGTTGGTTTATTATAATAACTTGTCGTGCAGATGCAGCAAATGAGAGAAACTATTCGTCTATTTGCTGGACACGAATAAAGTAAGTCAAGCCCTTCCACTTCGCTTCGCTCAGTGTCAGGGTAAACTTACAACGATTGCCAAATAGTAATGCGAAAGCCGGTAACACAAATATTGTTTTGCTTTTTATTAGCTGTATCTATCTCTGCAACAGCACAGGAACAATTCGTTGAAGGCCCCGCAAAACTTTTAACTTCATTTCATTTTAAACAACTGTCGGGTGGCGTTATCATGTTCAATGCCAGGTTTGCCAATTTTCCTGATACACTCAATTTTATTTTAGATACTGGAAGCGGTGGTATATCACTTGATTCCACCACTGTGGATTATTTTCGTATCACTCCGACTCCTTCGGAGATGACCATTCTCGGTATTGCAGGTATTCGCAAAGTAAGTTTTGTATATAATCAAAAACTGCATTTACCTGGTCTTACTGTCGATAGCCTGAATTTTCATATAAACAATTATGATATTCTCACGCAGGTATATGGTGAAAAGATCGATGGGATCGTGGGTTATTCTCTATTGAGTCGCTATATTTTTAATATAAATTATGATAGTTCAAGAATATCCATTTTTACAAATGGCCGAATGAAATATCCCCGCGGTGGTTGGTTGTATGAACCTATTTTGCGTACACTGCCTGTACAATCTGCACGAATTAAAGATGCGAAAGTCAGCAATTCCCGTTTTCTATTTGATATCGGCGCTGGTCTTTGCCTGATGTTGAATAAAGATTTTCTTGAAGACAGTAATTTTTTAGATAAGAAAAGAGTGTTGTATGCAAAAGAAGCGGAGGGTGTCGGCGGTAAAGTTGATATGCATCTGACAGTGATCAAAGAAATGAGAATTGGTCCTTATCGTTTTAAAAATATACCCGTGTTTGTGTTTGATGATACTTATAATCTTACCTCTTATCCTTACTTAAGTGGTATTATTGGCAATGATATTTTGCGACGATTCAACCTGATCCTGAATTATGCGAAACGTGAATTTTATTTCATGCCTAACAATCACTACCAGGATGGCTTTGATTATGCTTATTCAGGTATCGAGTTATACTTTGTAGATGGAGAAATAGTGTTAGGTGATGTGGCAATAGGCTCGCCGGCTGCTGTAGCCGGGCTCCGTGAAGGCGACGTGCTGGTCGGTATCAATAATGTGATTGGTGCAAACATACAACAGCTTAAAACTTTACTACAGGCCGCAGGTGAAAAAGTAAGAATAATTATTACCCGTGATGGCAAATTGATGGAATTCAACTTCAGGATAAAGAGCATTCTTTCAAAAAAGTAAAGGGCACTTTAGAATTCCCTTCTGCAGTAATTGGCCTACTTTTACAAACTTTTTATTATTGAATTTACCATGATACGATTTGAAAAATTTGTATTGCAAAACGGCTTGAGGGTGATCGTTCACCAGGATACTTCTACGCCAATGGCAGTGATGAATATTATGTATGATGTAGGAGCAAGAGATGAGGATCCTGAAAGAACGGGCTTTGCTCATTTGTTTGAGCATTTAATGTTTGGCGGCAGTATCAATATCCCCAGCTATGATACTCCTTTGCAAATGGCCGGTGGCGAAAACAATGCTTATACTTCAAACGATATCACCAATTACTATATTCAGTTGCCGGCAGAAAACCTGGAAACAGCATTTTGGTTAGAAAGTGACCGAATGCTATCTCTTGCCTTTGGTGAAAAAAGTCTGGATGTGCAACGTAAAGTTGTTTGCGAAGAGTTTAAAGAACATTATCTCAATAAGCCTTATGGTGATGTTTGGCATAAGATGAGAGAGCTTGCTTATAAAGTTCATCCTTATCGCTGGATGACGATCGGTAAAGAGCTTTCTCATATTGAAACTGCAAAGCTTGATGATGTAAAGAATTTCTTTTTTAAACATTATCGTCCTAATAACGCCATACTGGTAGTAGCGGGAAATGTAACTGTTGAAAAAGTAAAAGAGCTTGCAGAAAAATGGTTTGCTGATATTCCTGCAGGAGAAAAATATGTTCGCAAATTACCACAGGAACCGCCGCAAGCCGAAGCAAGAAAATTGGAAGTAAAAGCTGAAGTGCCGCTTGATGCGTTTTATAAATGCTGGCATATTTATCCACGTAATGATAAGCGATATTATATCGCCGATCTTATCACCGAAGTTTTAAGCGGGGGTGGTTCATCAAGATTATTTCAATCACTGGTAAAAGAAAAAAAAATATTCAGTGCGGTTGAATGTTATCATACCGGAAGCCTGGATGCAGGAACATTGGTGATCGAAGGCAAGTTGGTAAAAGGAATAAAAATGGAAGATGCGGAAAAAGCTGTGGAAGCAGAGTTAGAAAAAATGAGGACAGAAAAAGTAACAGCTACTGAGTTGCAAAAAGTAAAAAATAAAGTAGAGAGCCTGATCGCCTTTGAAGATATGAGTCTTACAAATCGTGCCAATAGCCTTGCGTTCTATGAATTGCTGGGTGATGCAGAACAAATGAATCACGAATTAGAAAAATATAATGTAGTTACTGCAGAAGATATTTTAAATGAAAGCCGGATCATTTTCAGACCGGAGAACAGCAATACGCTTTATTATTATTCAAAGAATTAAATTGTAACTTTAAGAAAAGGAATTTTATGATCTCCAAAGAAAAAATAATTGAAGCAATCAAAGCAATGCCTGAGGATAGGTTTGAGGACATTGATATATTGCTGGAACGCCTTGTTATTCTTGAAAAAGTAGAAAAAGGGATGAAAGATATTGAAGATGGCAATGTTCTTTCTCACGAAGAAATGAAAAACAAAATTGATTCATGGTTCAAAAAATAAGTTGGTCGGCAGAAGCAGAAAAGAATCTTCGTGAAATAAAAGAGTACATTGAAAAAGATTCTTTGTATTATGCCGAACGATTTGTACGCCAGGTATTCTCCAAGGTATCTGTTTTACTTCAGCATCCTGAATTCGGCAAGCCAGTCTCAAAACATGGTGATATAGTATTGAGGCGCATTCTTCATAAATCATATCGTATAATTTATTTTATCCGTAACGATGTCGCTTATATTGTGGCCGTTTTTCACCAGGCAAGACAATTACCCGAATCGTTTGAAATCGACAATTTATTCCAATGACCGATAGAAAGATTGCTCCCCCGATAGTTGATGCGGTTAATTTTCATCTTGAACTGAAACCTTATGAAAAGTTCACACTTGATAATGGTGTGCCTGTTTATGCCATCAACGCAGGTGCAGAAGAAGTGATGAGTGTAGAGATCGTTTTTTTTGCCGGCAATAGTTTTGAAGAAAAAAATGTTGTTGCGGCAGCTACTAATTTTCTTTTGAAAAATGGCACTTCAAAAAAGAAAGCATTCCAGATCAATGAGCATTTTGAATATTACGGTTCATTTCTAAATCGTGCCTGTTACAATGAAACTTCGACACTTACTCTTCATTGTCTTAATAAACATATCGGAGAACTTTTGCCAGTGGTGGAAGAATTAATTACTGATTCAATTTTCCCCGAAGAAGAATTGGCAATTTTTAAACAAAACCAGAAACAACGATTAAGTGTCAGTTTGAAAAAAAGTGAATTTGTTGCCGGCAGACTGATCGACTCCTATTTGTATGGCGAAAAACATCCTTATGGAAAATATACCAGTCATGCAGAATATGATGCGTTGAACAGGGAAGAATTGATCTCGTTCTATAATAAATATTATAAGCATGGCAACTGTGTCATCTTTTCGGCAGGTAAACTGCCTCCGGGACTTTTTGAACTATTGAATAAACATTTCGGTAAACTTCCATTTGGAAATAATTTTCAAAAACCTCTTCATCAAATTTCATCCACAAAAAAGCCCGGTGAGAAATTCAGAATTACCAATGATGAAAATGGGGTACAGGGTTCCATCCGTATTGCAAGAGAATTCCCGAATCGTCATCATCCTGATTTTTTAAAAGTAATGGTGCTGAATAATATTTTCGGTGGCTACTTTGGATCAAGGCTAATGGCAAATATCAGGGAAGACAAAGGATATACATACGGAATCCATAGTTTTCTGCAAGATCATATTCAGCGATCAGGATGGATGGTAAGTACAGAAGCAGGAAAAGATGTTTGCGAAGCTGCGATCAGTGAAGTTTATAAAGAAATGAAACGACTGCAGGATGAACCGGTAGGTGAAGATGAAATGCAATTGGTAAGAAATTACATGATGGGCAGTATCCTGGGCGATCTTGATGGGCCCTTTCATATTATAGCAAGATGGAAGAACTATGTTTTGAATGATCTTAATGGAGATTATTTTTATAATGCTATTAATACCATCAGAACGGTTTCACCAGAAGAGTTGCAACTACTCGCAAAGAAATATTTAAACCCGGAAGAGTTTTATGAATTAGTAGTTGTATAACTTCACCTAAATTCTTATCACATGAATTTTCTTATTCGTGTTTTGGTTGTTGCCGCCGTTTCTTTTGGGCTGGCTCATTTACTGGGCGGCGTACATGTTACAGATTTCTGGACCGCTTTTGTATTTGCAATTGTACTTGCACTTTTAAATATGTTTGTTCGGCCAATTTTGATCTTAGTAACACTCCCTGTTACATTTATAACTCTTGGACTTTTTTTATTTGTTGTCAATACAATTATTATTATGCTGGCCAGCAAATTTGTAGATGGTTTTAGCATTGATAGTTTCTGGTGGGCCCTGCTGTTCAGTATTATTTTATCAATTATCACTTCTGCGATCGATAAAAAAGAAAAAGCGGACCGGCAGTCCGCTTAGGTATCTTGTTTATTCGATCTTCATATTAAATCTTTTCGCTTGTGCACGAATGATCTTTTCCACTTCGCTTTCGAGGGTTTGTGTGTTGCTATTTGATTTAGCTTTCCTTTCTTTTTCCTTAATGATATAAGCTTCTCTTTTCGTATTTATATTCAATATTTCTTTTTGTATGCTGCCTCTCTCATTGCTTTTTTGATTTATGATAGCTTCCAGTTCCGCTTTATTTTTCTTTTGTAAATTATCGGGTAAAGTTTTGAAATCAATTTTGTCAAGGATCTTTTTGTCATCCTCTTTTGCATCAACAAGATCCCAGGTGCTGTTCTTATAAGTTCCGGGAGAAGCTTTTGCAACAGCCCTGTTTACACCTGCATATCCATTGACTGATGAATTAGCAACATCCATAGAGCTTTGTAATTCTTTTTTGCCCCTGCCAGCAGTTCCATAATAAATATAGGTGCCATTCAATTTATTATTCAATACAATTAAAGTGCTGTCGTAAGGAGTCGGAATATCTTCAGGCTTTGCATCCGAATTAATATTTGTAAAACTTCCGTTCCCGCATTCACCCAAAAGATTCCAATGTTCTTTTATTCCCTGCAAGCGGTCGCCGCAATAAATTGTATTTACAATAACGCCTTTCTTCTTTGCTTCTGTGCAGGCAAGTGTATATGAAATATCGCCTTGCAAAAAATCCTCATTACCTGATATAAAAATTACTTTGTAATTAGAAGAGGTCGTATCCCATTTCAACTCATTCAACGAAGTATGGATCACATAGCCACAATACTCCTGCCCACCATTTGTAGTAAGTTGAAACAATTTCTGTGAAAGGTTGTCAAGATCTGAAGTAAAAGGAGTTATTTGTTTTACATATCCTTTCTTCAGATCGTTATTGTCTCTTCCATACTCATAAAGTGCTATCTCTATTTGCGGCGTTTCACCATTACATTTTGCTTTGCCCATTACATTTACCATCGTCCATAGTTGTGCTTTTGCCTGTTCTATAAGACCGTCCATGCTATTACTTACATCCAGTAATATAGCAGCCTGGATCTTTGAATTGTTCTTTACTTTTTTTGGAGGGTCTGTCTCAGCTTTATGACTTACGGGTGAAGAAAAACTAAGAATGAGGAAAGAAGAAAAAAAGGCAATTGCCGGTTTAAAATGCAGGTTCATGGTAAAAAGTTTTCTTTAAGATGCACTGACTTTTTTATTTGCATAAGCTGTCCCGGTCTTTTATTCTTGTTTTAACATTTTAAGTTCCATACAGCTTTATTTAATAGGTTTGCAACATGACTTTCGACCGCAAGGATCTGTCTAACGAACAACTTATAAGTTTTTATCGTTCATTGCTTTGGCCCCGAATGATCGAAGAAAAAATGCTGGTCTTACTGCGCCAGGGAAAGATCTCAAAATGGTTCAGTGGCATCGGCCAGGAAGCTATTGCGGTAGGAGCGACATTGGCATTACAGGACGATGAATGGATCATGCCGCTGCATCGCAACCTCGGAGTTTTTACTACACGAAATATGCCGCTGCACAAATTATTTATGCAATGGCAGGGTGCAAAAGAAGGATACAGTAAAGGAAGAGAAAGAAGTTTTCATTTTGGAAATGCAGCGCATCATATCTGTGGCATGATCTCACATCTCGGTCCGCAGTTAGCAATTGCAGATGGTGTAGCATTAGCACATAAACTAAGAAAAGAAAATAAAGTTTCAGTTGCATTTACCGGTGAAGGAGGAACAAGTGAAGGAGATTTTCATGAAGCATTGAATGTTGCCGCTGTTTGGGATCTGCCGGTAATCTTTATTATTGAAAATAATGGCTATGGTTTAAGCACTCCTGTCAAGTGAACAATACCGTTGCATAAGTCTTGTTGATAAAGCAAAAGGCTATGGAATGGAAGGAGTGATGATCGATGGAAATAATATTTTAAATGTTTATGATACTATAAAAGGTGTAAGAGAATATTGCATCAAAAATCAAAAGCCATATTTGATCGAATGCATGACATTCCGAATGCGGGGACATGAAGAAGCAAGCGGTACAAAATATGTTCCCCCAGAATTATTTAAGATATGGGAGCTGAGAGATCCGGTGAAAAAGTATGAAGAGTATATAAAGTCAATACGTATAATTAGTGAGAGAAAGTGATCAGACAGATCAAGAAATGAATTTAAGGAAAAAATAGAAAGATGAATTGGCAATTGGTTTTAATACAAATGTATATTACGCCAGATGCTGAAGAAGAATTGGAAGATGTGTATGCAGTCGACAGTCGACAGTCGCACAGGTCAACAGTTAAAGTTGTTGATAATTCAAGACCAACTCACCACTCACCACTCACCACTCACGACTTGCGTTTGATCGATGCCATCAGTGAAGGACTAAAACAATCTATGCAGAAACATCCCAATCTTATTTTAATGGGACAGGATATTGCAGAGTATGGAGGTGCATTTAAAATAACAGAAGGTTTTGTAAAAGAATTTGGAAAAGAAAGAGTAAGAAATACGCCGCTATGTGAAAGTGCAATTGTTGGTACTGCACTTGGTTTATCTCTCGAAGGTTTTAAAAGCATGATGGAAATGCAGTTTGCAGATTTTGTTACAGTTGGTTTTAACCAGATCGTAAATAACCTGGCAAAGATCCATTACCGCTGGGGACAGAATGCCGATGTTGTTATTCGAATGCCAACAGGCGGTGGAGTTGGTGCAGGTCCATTTCATAGTCAAAGCAATGAAGCATGGTTTACACAAAGTGCCGGGATTAAAAGTTGTTTATCCTTCCACACCAATTGATGCAAAAGGTTTATTGATCGCTGCGATCAATGATCCAAACCCGGTAATGTATTTTGAACATAAGGCATTGTATCGCTCAATTAGCGGACCTGTTCCTGAAGATTATTATGAAATAGAAATTGGTAAAGCAAGACATGTAAGAGAAGGTGATGAAATTTCAATTATCACTTATGGAGCTGGTGTTCATTGGGCAGAAGATTATGCAGCAGAACATCCTGAAATTTCTATTGATATTTTAGATTTGAGAACTCTTGCACCCCTTGATTATTTATCTATTCGTGAAGCGGTGCAAAGAACCGGCAGGGTTTTGATCTTGCATGAAGACACTTTGATCGGCGGCATTGGCGGAGAAATTGCCGCATGGATCGCTGAAAATTGTTTTGCTATTCTTGATGCACCGGTAATGCGTTGTGCATCTTTGGATACTCCTGTTCCTTTCAATATTGAACTCGAACAAAATTTTCTTGCCAGAGTCAAGATTAGATGAAACTATTCAAAAGCTTTTGCACTATTAAGGGCGATCTCGATCCAAGTCACTTCCGGATATTTTGAAAACGAATGATCGAAAATATTATAGACTAACTTCCTAATCAGAAATAATGGACGGAATAAATTTTTTTCTTCCCGGACAGGTTTGGCAATATATCACCCGTAAGGGTGAAGAAGGATCAACACTAACTGTTTTAAAGATCGACGAATTGGAAAACGATGCAATAATTCATGTAAGAATTGACAAGATCAATATCGGTGATAAAGATTGTTATATAGAACATTTAGCCTTTTCGGCTTCGGCCATTGAGGCATCAGTTACTGATTTTATAAAGCACCTGGATATTTTGCCAGAACTTGATGAGGGTTATCAGCAATGGAAGCAAGCATTTGATACCGGGCAAGCGAGATATTTGAGCATCCCGGTTAAAGAGGCTATTACTGCAATAATGGATAAAAAACAAAAGTGAGTTTCGTGCTAAAGCATTTTCTATTTCAGGTGATATTCCTTTTTTAAAATTTCGATCAACTGCGAAGCTTCTTTTTCTAACTCAGTGATAAAATTTTGCGAATATAAAATAATAGATAAAACATAATGAATTCGAACTGATAACTCATTCAATGTTTGTTTATCCTCAGTTATCAAAGCAGGGTATCCTCCTGGTTGACTGATCTCAAAATTTTTTGTATTGATCATTTGCTGGAAAACTGCTCCGTCAAAGACCTTTCCCTGTATCTCGATCAATGACTGTAATCGTAAGAGGGTCTGGTCGGTATTAACTGAGAACTCTTTTATATTAAAATAGTATTTAGTGATCTTGTCGGCAATTTCTTTATTATGCACCAACCGGAGATTCCCCGAGCTTTTCATCTGCTCATAAGCCCTGTCATTTAGTGTTGGAAAAGGTGATAAACGAAGACCCATACGTACTAAATAATAAATACGCTGCTGCTCGAATTGGCTTCTGTTTTTTTTATTCAATAATGTAACTACAGAATCAAACATTGACCACCGCCTCTTTTCTTATACCGTTATCAAGGGAAAGTACAGTAGTATCACGGTTAAGGTCTTCTATCATTGAACGGATATATTCCTTTTCTCTTTTTCGCTCAACAATATGTTCTCGCCAGTTCTCGGCAAGAAAACCGGCAAATACAGCAAGGAACAACATTAAGAATTCAAAAAAATAATGATGCCATTTTTTTCTTTCAGTATGCGAGTGGTGGTGTACTTCCATAAATTTTTAATCAAGATGATATTCTTCCTTTAATAGTGCTAATAAATTATTTGCCTGATCCAAAAGCAATTTAAAATCCCGCCGGTTCGCTTTATTGAGCGATTTTATTCCATATACCCTGTAATTCCATTCATGAAGTTCCCGGCTACTGTATGGCTGCATAGAAGGATTACCTTCAGGTGGCCCTATGACAGCAACATTTTCATCAAGCATTGGATCAAAAACAAGTGCATCAAACATCTTTGTAGCCGCGTCTCTGTAATGCTCGATCAATCCTTCTTCCACCTCCCACTGCCCTAACAGGTTCCTTACGTTTACATCATATTTTGAAATACTGTCTACAACTGTGCGTTTTCGGATCAAGCGAAATGCCCCTGAATTTTTTAATTGCTGAATCGTACCATCATTTGGAACAAACCTATAGGGAAGAGTTCGGGCTATGCTGACCGCATAAAAATATATCTGCTTTGTAAAATATTTTGTAGAATCGCTGTTCATCAAAAAAGAAAGTGAATCCAATGCATATTCCTTTTTTGCTCTTGAATTAATGATCCTTTCCAGGTTCGCCGTATCGGCTTTAATATCGTTATACAGCGACTGAACAAATTGCTTTTCCCTTTGATGCTCTACAAGATGCTCCCGTTGGTTCTCCACAAAGAAACCTAGCGTAACTGCAAGAAATAACATCAGGAACTCCCACAAATAATGTGTCCATTTTTTTCGTGGCGTATGTGTGTGTTGATGAACTTCCATGATCGTAACGATTAGTTTGTTTCGATATGCAGGTTCCAAAAGAAACGGTATACGATTACAAAGGGTAGACGATTGGAAAGCACTACTAATCTAAGATTTATTCCTTATCAATTGATGGCTTGTTTATTCAGAGCTCTTTCTTAACTTGTATACCTTCTTACTGACCTTATTCCCTCTGAATTCCTTCTTTGTTTATTCTAAAAAACTTTTTATGAAACAGACATCACTGCTTATCATCTTTATTTTTATTTCACCATTCATTTTTGCACAAACCAAAACAAACTGGACACCCGAACAGTGCTTGAAATTAAAAAACATCTCTGCTGTTGTGCCGTCACCTGATGGCAGTAAAGTATTTATATACCGTTCGTGAAGCGGTAATGACAGATGACCGCAGCGAATATGTGAACCAGGTCTTTCTTTGCAATGCAGACGGCAGCAATGCAATCCAGTTAACCAAAGGCGATAAGAATTCCTCCAATCCAAAATGGAGCCCCGATGGTAAATGGATCGCCTTTACTTCATCAAGAGACAGCAAAACATAATTTGTATGTACTTCCTGTTGGTGGCGGTGAAGCTGAAAAAGTAACCGATGTAAAATCAGGAGTGGGAAATTATGACTGGAGCCGTGATGGAAAAATGATCGCATTTATGATGACAGATGCGGCAGCTGATAAGGAAGAGAAAAATAAAAAATCAAAGAACGACTGGTATTTTATGGATGAAGAAGTAAAACAAAATCGTCTTTTTGTTTTATGGCTAAATAAAAAAGATACTGCCGGCAAAATATATACAGAAACAAATTGACCAAAGAAAATTATAATGTAAATGCATTTGACTGGAGCGCCGATGGAAAAGAGCATTGCTTACAGTCATGGTAAATCACCGGAAGTAAATGATAATGTATACAGCGATATTTCATTGATCGATATTGAAAGTGGAACTATAAAACCAATTGCTGCAACAGGGGCAGGTGAAATCAAATCCGCAGTTCAGCCCCGATGGAAAATTGATCGTCTATTATTGCTACAGACAGACCCGGTTGATTGGTCGGGCCCACGATCATGCAAAAATTTATTCTGTTGCTGATGGCAAAAGCTGGAAGTTAAAAGCAACACCGGATGAGAACGGCGGCATTGTCGGCTGGACAGCAGATGGAAAAAATATTTTATGGGCCGAAGCCAATAAAACGCTTAACGGCATTTATGTTTTAAGTGTTGATGGAAAATCGATCACTGAATGGAATAAAGGAGCAAAAGATTTGCTTGGTGCTGCTTCAATTAATTCAACAGGAACATATATCGCTTTCACTTTACAAAATCCGTCACAATTTCCCGAAGCATATATTAGTTCATTAAATAATTATTCTCCGGTAAAAGTTACAAGCATCAATGCAGATAATGCCAGGCAAGCCTTTACCAAAAACAGAAATTATAAAATGGAAAGGCGCTGATGGAAAAGAAATTGAAGGCCTTGCTTACTTACCCCATCAATTATAAACCCGGGACAAAAAGTTCCATTTATATTAAATGTACATGGCGGACCTGCCGGTGTATTTCAGCAAACATGTGTGGCGGGAAATCGGGCACTTATCCGATTGCTGCATTTGCAGAAATGGGTTATGCAGTTCTTCGTCCCAATCCAAGAGGTTCTTCAGGTTATGGAACTGAATTCCGCACTGCCAATCGTTCTGATTGGGGTGGAAAAGATTTTATTGACCTGATGGCTGGTGTTGACGAAGTAATTAAAATGGGTGTTGCTGATGAAAATAAAATGGGAGTGATGGGCTGGAGCTATGGTGGATTCATGAGTAGCTGGATCGTTGGTCATACTGATCGTTTCAAAGTAGCATCCATCGGTGCGCCGGTGGTTGATCTCGGTTTTCAAAATCTTACTGATGATATCGAAGGTTTTCTTCCTTCTTATTTCAAAACAGATCCATGGAATGACTGGAGTTTGTATGATGCACATTCACCATTGCGTTTTGTACAGAATGTAAAAACTCCGGTGATGTTGCAACATGGCGAAGGTGATCAACGTGTACCGATCAGCAATGGGTGATGTTTTATAATGCACTTGCGTCGACGCAATGTTCCGGTTCGTATGTTGGCAATGCCACGACAAGGACATGGCCCCGTCGAACCAACCATGATGCTAAAGACCATGCAAACAAATGTTGAATGGTTTGAAAAATTTATTGGGAATAAGAAAAGTTTTTAGATTGAAAATATTTTTTGTGTTACCAGCTCAAGTACAACTATTGAGCTTCTGTTGCGACGCTCCATTCAGGTTTCTGTTCGCTATTCAACACACAATGTCTTAGCATTAGCTCATGATCTTTATTGTTTCGCTTATAAAATTACAGCCCCAGAGAAGCTGACTGTTTCTTACATTTACGTTATGCGACAGCTCGCCGCAATATTATTTGCTGATATGACGGGTTATACTGCATTAATGCAGGATAACGAGCACCTTGCCCGGTTGAAACGGAAACGTTTCAAAGAGGTTTTAGAAGCCAGCATTGAAAAACATGATGGTAAGATATTACAGAACTATGGTGATGGCACACTCAGTATTTTCAACAGCGCTATTAATAGTGTGAACTGCGCTATTTCCATTCAACAGCAATTACAATTAGAACCAAAAGTAGAGTTACGCATTGGCATTCATACCGGCGATGTGGTGATGGAAGATGAATCGATTTTTGGTGATGGTGTCAATCTTGCCTCACGCATTGAATCGATGGCTGTACCTGGTGGCATTTTTATTTCAGATAAAGTGTATGATGAAATAAAAAATCATGAGCATATAAAAACCCGTGACCTTGGTTTTGTTGAATTGAAAAATGTAAAAAAACCGCTTCATCTTTTTGCCATAGCAAATGAAGGTATTGTTGTTCCCTCCCGTGATGAGTTGAAAGGAAAAACTAAACAACCTACTAATCGTCTTGCGGTTTTACCATTTGTGAATATGAGTGCCGATCCTGAGAATGAATATTTCAGTGATGGTATTACCGAAGAGTTATTAAATGCCCTTACCAAAGTGGATGGATTGCAGGTTACCTCCCGCACTTCAGCGTTTGCTTTCAAAGGCAAGCATGATGATGTACGGGAGATTGCGATCAAATTAAATGTCGATAAAATATTAGAAGGCAGTGTTAGAAAGGCAGGTAACAGGGTTCGTATAACCACACAGTTGATCAATGCCACAGATGGCTATCATATATGGAGTGAGAATTATGACCGTGACCTTACTGATATTTTTGTTGTGCAGGATGAGATCAGCAGCATTATCGCCAACCGGCTCAGAGAAAATCTTTCACTGTCAAAGCAAACAGAACAACTTGTAAAAGCACCGACAAAAAATATTGAAGCGTACACACTTTTTTTGAAAGGCCTTTATTTCCGAAGCAAGATCACCCCTTCTGATATGCTTAAAGCAATTGATCTCTTCGAACAAGCTATAAAGCTCGAGCCCAATTATGCGGCAGCATACGCTTATATCGCCGGCACTTACAGTTATCTCGGTGCTACTGGCCAGGTAAAACCCGATAAAGCATTCAGGATAGTAAATGATTACAGTGAAAAAGCTATGCAGCTTGATGACACGATCGCTGAAAGTCATTTGGCCAAAGCCAATGCTCATATGTTTTACAGATGGAATCCAAAGGCTGCTTACGAATCATTGCAAAAAGCAATTCAGCTGGCTCCGGCTCACTCCGAAGCTTATGATGTGCTTGGATTATTTCACATACTTATCGGGAAAAAAGAGGAGGCCATAAAAATTCTTGAAAAGGCATCCTTAAATGATCCGCTGGCCCCACATCTTAATCATATGCTGGCCGAAGCCTACATCATGAATAACCAATACGATGATGCGTTACGTATTACGGACCGGCTGTTGGAAATGGAGCCACAAATGAGAGTGGCTATTGAAACAAAAGGTTGGTGTTATGGATTTAAAGGCGATTGGCCTAAAGCTGCAGAATACTTTAAAGAAGTTCATCGGCTGACAAATCATCCTTTGAAAGGGTTGGCGCCACTTGGCTTTGCTTACGGTATAATGGGCGAAAAAGAAAAGGCGCTTGATATCATTAAAAAAATTGAACAAAGACAAATTGAAGAGCCACATGCTGTTCTCGACCCTGACCTGATGATGGTCTGGTGGTCATTAAGAGATTTTGATAAGACATATTATTACATTCATAAATGCATTGAACAGCAGATGGGGCCATTTAATTATATGCTCGAACTTCCCATGATGAAAGGAGTAGAAGAGGATCCGCGAATAAAAGCAATGCTTGATAAAGTTCGGGAAAGGTATAAGGTTTAAAAATTTCTAAAATGTATAAATTCATTTTCTTATTTTTCGTCGCAGGTATTTTCACCGCCTGTGATCAAAATAAAACTGCAAGTACTGTTGCTGCTACAAGTTTTGATTCAAATTATCAACCCGCCACTTTTGCTGATGCCGGACGTATGGAAAAGATAATGCAGGCCTTCCCCGTCATTGATAAAATTTTTAAAGATTATGCGGATTCAAATCATTTACCCGGCGTTGCTTATGGATTGGTAGTAGATGGTAAATTGGTTTATAAAGGAAATATTGGCTATACAGATATTGAAAAGAAAATACCAGTTACATCATCGTCATTATTTCGCATTGCAAGCATGAGCAAAAGTTTTGCAGCAATGGCAATTTTAAAACTTCGTGATGAAGGAAAATTGAATTTGGATGATCCTGCATATTTCTACATTCCTGAATTAAAAAATTTAAAATATCCAACTGCTGATGCACCTCATATTACTGTTCGACATCTATTATCACATGGTGCGGGATTTCCTGAAGATAATCCATGGGGAGACCGGCAGCTTGCTGATACTGATAAAGACCTTATTGAATTGATCGGCAAACAACTTTCATTCAGTAATCCCCCGGGCATTGCTTATGAATACAGCAATCTTGGTTTTGCATTGCTGGGAAAAATTATCACCAATGTTTCAGGAATGCGTTACCAGGATTATATCAAAAAAAATATTTTGGAACCGCTGGGTATGAAAACAACAACTTATGAATATGCTGATGTTGCTCCCGATAAATTAGCACATGGTTATCGTTGGCTGAATGAAAAATGGAATGAAGAAACACTTATTGCATGATACAAAAGATGGAAGCTGGGGAGCAATGGGTGCTATGATCTCTTCCATTGATGAATTTGCAAACTATATGGCGTTTCATCTTTCTGCATGGCCGCCAAATAATACAAAGGATGACGGACCAATTAAAAGAAGTTCGGTAAGAGAGATGCATCATCCGTGGAGATGGAATGGGTTTAATCCTAATTATAAATTTCCAGATGGAAGAACATGTGCAGTTACAACAGCCTATTGTTATGGATTAGGCTGGTTGAAAGATTGTGATGGTAAAACATATATTGCTCATAGCGGTGGCTTGCCTGGTTTTGGAAGTCAGTGGCGCATCATGCCTGATTATGGTATCGGTATTGTTTCATTTGCCAACCGTACTTATTCACCAATGGGTTTTGTAAATCTTAAAGTACTTGATACAATTATTAAGATCGCCCAACTGCAACCAATGCAATTGGCTCCATCAAAAATTTTGGAGCAAAGAAAGAATGATATCGTAAAACTTTTACCCGATTGGAACAATGCAGAACAAAGCGGAATCTTTGCTGAGAACTTTTTCCCCGATTACCCAATCGATACATTAAAAAAGTATGCAAAAGATCTTTATACAAAAGCAGGAAAAATTATTTCAGTAAAAGAAGTGAAACCAGATAATCAATTCCGTGGTTCATTTATTATTGAAGGCGAGAAAACAGATATTGAGATTTATTTTACTCTTTCACCGGAAAACCCGCCGTTGATACAGGAATATCATATAAGAGAAGTGGCCAAAAAAAATGAATAAGAAATCTCCGGCTGGCTTGGAATAAATGCATAACTTTTCGAGTATATATTTTAACACTTGAACAAGCTACTCGGCCTAACCACCTTTTTGGTCATGGTATTGGTTTTAATTGCATTCAGTAATTCGCATACTGTTTTGCGTCCAATAGGCTGTGCTCCTGATAAAAAACAATTCTTTCCAACACCTCCCGGTACTGAAGAAATTTTTACCAATGATAATAAACTGTCGGCTGGTGTTTTAAAAGATGGAATTCTTACAATAGAACTTGAAGCAAGAGAAGGCATTTGGTTTCCTGAAACACATGAAGGTGAAGGGATCAGTGTTTTTGCATTTGCAGAAAAAGGAAAACCATTGCAATTACCCGGCCCTGTCATCCGTGTACCGGAAGGAACGATCATTAAAGCAGCTATTCAAAATAATTTGGATACTGCAATGACATTGCATGGCTTTTGTTCAAGGCCTGCTGTTGCCGGAGATAGTATCATTATTCAACCAGGAGAAACTTATGAAGCAACCTTTAAAGCCGGACAACCGGGTACTTATTTTTATAGAGCATCAGCCAGTGATAAAATAGATTTTTTCGGGTTGGTACTTCCACATTTCACAGACAGCCAGTTATTCGGCGCTTTTATTATTGACCCTGCTGGTAAAAAACCGGACCCTAAAGAAAGGATAATGATGATAAGCCTTTGGAATAACAATATAAAGTTTGATACCACTACGAATGAACAGGCTGCTATTAATGGTCTCACATGGCCTTTTACCGAGCAGCTTACTTATAACCAGGGAGAAGAAGTACACTGGAAAGTGATCAATGCAAGTAATCAACAACATCCTATGCACTTGCATGGTTTTTATTATACTGTTAATAGTCATGGAAATTTATATAAAGACTCTGCTTCAGACAAAGAAAGTATTCATAAAGCAGTAACGGAATTATTGAACCCCGGTGAAACTATGTCGATGAGTTGGGTGCCGGAAAGACCGGGTAACTGGTTATTTCATTGCCATACTATTTTTCATATACTGCCAGAATCATTTCTGCGGAAGGTCCCTAAGATGGAAGAAATGGATCCCAAAGATCTGCAAACCCACGTAAAAAATGGAATGGGTGGTCTTATCATGGGGCTGCATGTATTACCATCTGGTAAAAAATGGAAACTTGTAAAGTTTGAAAACATTAAAGAACGCAAACTCACACTAATAGTAAAAGAAAAACCAAACTGGTGCGATTCCGCTACAGGAAATGGATTTATTTTATTAGAAGGCGATCAAACATCGGATGAAAACGTAAGCGTTCCGGGCCCTTCTATTGTTTTGAACCGTGATGAACTGGTTGCAATAAAAGTAATCAATAGATTAAAAGAAGCTACTACTGTTCATTGGCATGGATTGGAGATCGACAGTTATTTTGACGGCGTATCCGGTTGGGGAAATTTTAAAAATACACTGGCGCCGATCCTTCAACCTGGCGATTCATTTGTAGTGCATATGCGACCGCCACGTTCCGGTACTTTTATTTATCATACTCACATGCACAATCAACAGTTATTTGCCGGTATGTATGGCGCCCTGATAGTAAAAGACACGAAAGAAAATTATGACATTGATAAAAACAAAGTATTAGTTTTTGGAGAAGACAAAACGGGAGCAGTATTTGTAAATGGAAAAAAACAGCCCGATACTTTGTATATGAAAAAAGGGATGAACTACCATTTCCGGCTAGTTAATATCACTGCGGGCTGGGCTGATATTGAAACTTCAATCATGCATAGTGGTAAGCCAGCAAACTGGAAACCGCTTGCAAATGACGGTGCAGATCTTCCTTCTTATCAACAAAAAATAAAACCAGCATTAAACCAACCAATTTCTGTGGGACAAACACTTGATTTTGGATTCACGCCGGACAAGACAGGTGAATATTTGTTCAAGGTAAGCAGCACCTATGGTTTCTTAACTCCTATTAATATGGTGATCCGTGTAAAAGAATAATTTTTATTTAATCACTTCTTCCAGTTGTTTAAGTAATGGGGTAAAATTTGAATACGCATTATTATTTAAAATGATCATTGTTTTCTTTTTATCGATATACCGGATGATCTGTGTTTTATACCCGGGATTATCGCCGTTATGCTGAACAATTTTTCCAAATGAAGGATCATTTCTTAACTCCCAACCAAAACCATAATTTGAAATGGTTCCGTCATTCAATTTCATCGGAGTAAAAGCATCTTGCAATGTTGATTGTTTGATCAGTTTTTCTTTGTACAATGCTTTATCCCATTTCAACAGATCTGCAGCAGTGGAACTGATGCGGCCTGGACCTTTACGATTGCCCAGCCAAATAGTATAATTAGAAGACGGAAATGAATCTGCCCTGATCCATTTATTTCTTTCTTCAACATAAATATGACCGATCGCAAAGTTCTTAGTTGCTTTCTTTTCCTCCAGTGTTCTTATATCGGTGCTTTTCATTTTTAATTTCTTAAAGATCCATTTGCGACACATTTCTATAAAATCTTTTCCGCTTGCTTTTTCTGCAATACTTGCAAGTAGCATATAACCGGTATTACTGTATTCATATTTCTCCCCTGACTCAAAATGTTTGGGAGGTGCATATTTATTTAAATACTCAATGCAATCAGGATTACCGGCCACTTTTGATTTATCCCAATATTTATCCATGATATCCTGGTAATCGGGTAAGCCACTTGTGTGTGTAAGCAGATTGCGGATCGTAATTCCTTTGTATGGTATCTCCAGATATTTGCTAACTGAATCATCATAATTAAGTAGTCCTTTTTCTTTCAGCATCATGATGATCATCGCCGTGAATTGTTTTGATACTGATGCCAGTTCAAAAATGTCTGTCGTTTTCAACGGTATTTGATTTTCAAACTCACGATAGCCAAATGCTTTTTGATAAATTGGCTTACCATTTTCTGCAATTAAAATAACACCGCTAAAATCTTTTTGAGCAGCAAATAGTGAATCGAATTTTTTTTGCTGTGAAAATGCATTACCGGTAACAAACAGAAGAAATAAAAAAATGTTTTTCATAAAATTTTTAGTCTAAATGATATTCTTCTTTCAAAATTGTAAGTAATTCAGTAGCCAATTTTTTTAATGGCCCCAAATAGCGATTGGATTGATAATTATATATACCCGATTCGAATTTCAACCAACCTGTATATTCTTTCATCAATTCCGGGTTCGTTCTTTATTGGGAGATCAGTGAGGCGGAAAACAGAATCTCTTGGTTTTACAATTGGTCCGCCAAGCATCTTTTCAGATAGATATAGATCAAAAATCTTAAAATGAAGATCTTCCATTTTTGAAAACTCGGTTTTTGACAAGCTGTATTCTTTTTCCAGTTGACGGGTTTCTCTTTCATATTCACTTATTTTATAGGCCAGCTTATTTCCCATTATCCGCAAGTTCCCTGAACTTCTGAGTTGTTCGATCGTTGTATTGTTGGAGGAAAAATATTCAACATTGGTAACAAATGAGCTATAATAATATAGCATCCCATTAGTTAGATCTGGTTTATATTCTCCTTTAACCAGCAGGCAAAAAGTATCCAGCTTACTTGATACGAACTTAAGGTTGCTGGACAAGTCATTTAACTGGATCGTGTCTTTTTTTAATTCATCGTAGAGATTAGCTGCATATATTTTGGCACGTTGATGTTCTACATAATGCTCCCGCTGATTTTCTACAAGGAACCCGGCACTGACGGCAAGAAATAACATAAAGAACTCCCAGAAATAATGTGTCCATTTTTTTCTTGCAGTATGAGATGTGCATGTACTTCCATAAAATTTTATTTCAGGTGGTATTCTTGTTGAATTTCTTCAATTAATTTTTCCGCCGCGTCTTTATTATGATATAGCCAGAAGTTATATTTTTTTAACTGCATTTCAAATTGACTTATTTGCGTATAAAGCTTTTCCAGCTCCTTCGGGTCAGTATTTAGTAATTGCAAGTCGGGATCATGTTTTAGAATAGCCTGGTAATTGTAATTGTTGTTATAATCCCTCGTGGTAATATCATTGAAAGATTCTATATAATCATCGAGATATAGCAGGTTAAAAAATTCATTTATTGTTTTTTGCAAGGCGGCCACCTGTTCTTTTGTGGGCATTTTTTCTTTTGCTGCAAAAACTTTCCGCTCATAATAATCTGCCATGCCAACAACTATTTTTTTGTTTTCTATTAGCCGTAACGAACCTGAATTTTTTAATTCAGTGATCGCCGAGGTATTAAAAACTGCCTGGCCAATTTCTCCTAAATAGCGAAGAATAAAATAATACAATGCATTGCCATTAACTTGTCCCGAGATAGCTTTTTTTAATTCGCTTCTCAGCGAATCTATTCCCAGTGCCACCTCAACATTTGTTATCGCATTTAACCGGCAACGAACAGTGTCATATTTTAAATTCTCAACGATCTCTTTCATTGATTCTTTTACCCTGCGGTGCTCTATCATATGCTCCCGTTGATTCTCAGCTAAAAATCCGCAGAACACAGCGAGGAACAGCATTAGAAACTCCCAGAGATAGTGGGTCCATTTTTTTCTTTCGGTGTGAGAGTGGGCATGTACTTCCATAAATTATTTATTCGAGGTGATACTCTTTTTGTAGAAATGAAATAAGAGTTATCGCTTTGTTTTTTAAACCCTGTTGCCTGAATCGCTGGCGACGTGTTGCGTTCCTCACATACTGAGCCTGCGTTATCAGTTCATTAATTGAGGCCGCATCATTTGAAAACAATTGAGGATTATCTTCAGGCCGCTTTATTTTCAATGGATTCTTTATATCAAGCATTAAAAAAAAATCAAACCCGTTGAATTTATCCCTCGCTGTTTGCCTGAATTCTGCCCTGATATTCATTTCATCTGTGAATTCGAACATGAGGTACCTTACCTCATAGTCATAAGCCATAATGCTATCCGACACTTCCATTTTCCGGATCAACCTCAACCCCCCGGAATTCTTAAGTTGCTGAATGGTTCGGTCGTTGGAAAAGAAATAAGCAGGATAAGAAATATTCCGTCCGAAAAAATAAATTTCATTGCCATATTTTTTATAGTCCGGTCTATGTAACAGAGTAACAAATGAATCAATCATGATTTCCCTGGTAATAAGTTGCTGAATACTTGACGACAATTGAGTGGTATCCGATTTAAGATCGCCGGTCATGGAGCGTATGTATTGCTTTTCCCGCTGATGTTCGATAAAATGTTCCCGCTGGTTTTCTACAAAAAAACCAGCAGATACAGCCAGGAAGAGCATAAAGAATTCCCAGAAATAATGTGTCCATTTTTTTCTTGCAGTGTGTGTCTCGCCTGAGGCGAGATGTGCATGATGGTGGACTTCCATGTTTTAATCTTTTTTAAAATAGCTATAAAGAAATGCTGCTGCAAAACCCACAATTATATAAATGATCATGCGTATCATTCTGCCTTTGTTTTCGGGGCTCATAAAAAACTGATTTACTTGTAATATAGTGAAAGAAATAATTTTTTATTTATTAAAACCAGGACCTTTTAAGGTTGTTCCGCTTTTTACACCGGTATGTTTTCCATCTTCAATTACCAATTGTCCATTTACCAACACAAAATGAAACCCGGCAGAAAATTGGTGCGGTTGTTCAAAGGTTGCTTTGTCTGCTATTTCATTAAGATCAAAGATCACAATATCAGCAGCCATTCCTTCCTTTAGCAAACCCCGGTCTTTTAACTGAAATTTTTGAGCGGCAAGTGATGTCATTCTTCTTATCATTTCTTCCAGGGAAACTAATTTTTCATCTCTTACATATTTTGCCAGCACTCTTGCATTAGTTCCATAAGCTCTTGGATGTGGCATTCCTCTTCCGTAAACCACCACACCTCCATCAGCGCCGATCATATTAAAAGGATATTTCATAAAATACCGAACATCGTCTTCATTCATGCTATGATAAACCATTTGTGCGCCGCCTGCCAGCATCATATCTAAAATTGTTTCCGCTTCATTTTTCATTTTTGCTTTTCGTCCCTTCAATTTATTTATCTCGGAAATATTTTTTCCGTTGAGTGTTGTGTCAGCGCTATGATAAGCAACATACGCATAGCTGTAATTTTTATATTTATATTTATCCTGCATCTCCAGCATTTCTTTGATGATCTGTTTATGCATCTGTTCATCATTGATCCTTTTCTTCAATGAATCCTGTCCGCCTGCCAAAGCCCAATCAGGTAAACGAATTCCAAGATTGGTGCTGCTTGCTGCATAAGGATATTGATCGATCGTGACATCATATCCTTCTTTGCGTGCCGCTTCAATTAACGGAAGTGTTTCTTTGCTTCGTCCCCAATTTGCAGGACCACTTACTTTGAAGTGAGAAATTTCAACAGGAATATTTGCTGACTTACCAATGTTTATTGCTTCATTGATCGCATCCTTCACACCATTCTCTTCATTACGAATATGCGATGCATAAACTCCATTATAAGATAGCGGCCGATTTTGCAAGACCGATCACCTCTTCTGTATTGCTATACATTCCCGGTAAATAAATAAGACCGGTTGATAATCCAACGGCGCCATCCTTCATTGCCTGCGCTACCAGCTCTTCCATTTTCTTTTGTTCATCTGCTGTTGCCAAACGATTGTCCAAACCCATTGCCTGTCTTCTTACGGTATTGTGCCCAACAAGCGAAGCAACATTGATAGAAGTTTTCATACTATCGATGCGCCAGAAAAAATTTTTCAAGTCATCAGCTGAGCCGCCACAATTACCCGTGATCACAGTAGTGACGCCATCATATATATAATTATCAGCAGTTGGGTTTTCAAAAACACCGTTTTCAATATGTGCATGCACATCAATAAACCCGGGAGCAACCATCAACCCTTTTGCATTAATGACTTTTGTTGCCGTTACGTTATTCATTTTGCCAATGTATACGATCTTTCCGTCTTTTATTGCAACATCGCCATAGAACCAGCTATTACCAGTGCCGTCAATTATTTTTCCATTAGCAATAACTACGTCATATTGTTGTGCAGTAGCAATATTTGCTATCAAAAGACAGATCAAAAGACTTCTCATAAAAAATGCTATTTATGTGTTTTTTATTTGTACTCGTTTTCAAGAAAAACTAATAAATTTTCTCCCGTCTTCTTCATACCCAAAAGCATACTGAGATAATTTGCCAGCATGCCCCGGGCGGTGATGATCATCTGGGAATACTTTCTTAATACATTTTTATCCTTTGTGATAAGTTTCATTTTTTCCTGCCGTATGTCCTGGTAAAAGCTGCTATCAGCATTCATTTTTGTCAACGAAGCTGAATGATCAAAAATTTCTTCTGCGGAAAAAACAAGTCTTTTACTCATTTCATCGTAAACGTTTTCCTGTCCCTTAATAAAATCCATGAACTGGCCGTAATAATTTATAATACTGTCAGATGTTCCCTGCTTTCTCACTAACCGCAAATTGCCGGAATTCAACAATTGTTTTATGGTACGTTCGTTAAATACCATGATATAAATACTTGCAGCGTAGCGATTGTTTAAATAATAAAGTTCTTTTTCATCATCATTATCCAGCATATCTTTCTTTAACAGCTGAGCTAGTGTATCCATTCCATGGAATTTTGTGAGACAAGATGAAATAACATATCTTATAGTTGCAGTGTCTCCCTTCAGATCCGTTATCAATGAATTCATATATTTTTTTTCCCGCTGATGCTCTACCATATGCTCCCGTTGGTTCTCTGCCAAAAATCCGCAGAACACAGCAAGAAATAACATTAAGAATTCCCAGAAATAATGGGTCCATTTTTTTCTCGCCGTATGTGAGTGTGCATGTACTTCCATAAAAATTATTTCAAATGATATTGTTTTGTAAGCTGGGTTAATTATTTCGTTTGCTAATATCAACGCATTCTTTGCGTTTATAAGCTGTTGGCGAAGGTTTCTCGAACGACATAATCTCTGCGTATTCATTAATGATCGTTTTATCAAAAGTTAATAAGGGAGGATCTGTACGGATAAATGAATCAATGGCAGGCTGGTAAAAATTTTCATACACGGCTCGCCTTACTATAAGGTTGGCAGCGTTATTATATTTGAAGTCGAAAATTTTTCCCCGCAGTTTGCGTACTTCCAATTGTACCTCCTGGTCTATCTCTGTAAGCACTTGTATGCTTCGCATCAACTGGTCATAATTACTGATGTTTTGTTCTAATGTGGCATTTGAAAAATAACGTAATGAACCCGAGCTTTTCATCTGTTGAAAAGTGGCATCGTTTGATTGAAAGCCTCTCAGGTATGCCTCCCAAATAAACCATACCAGTATAATTTACCAGTCGGGATCTTTGTAATATCATTAGCAGATAACAATAATAAAAAAGTATCCAAATAGTTGGAAGCATAAGTGCCGCGGTGAACAATTTGGATCAATTCTGATGTATCAACCTGCAGGTTAACTTTCATAGAGGCAGCATACACTTCTGCACGTTGATGCTCGATATAATGTTCCCGCTGGTTCTCTACAAAAAAACCAAGTGTAACAGCAAGAAATAACATTAGAAACTCCCAGAAATAATGTGTCCATTTTTTTCGTGCAGTATGTGAATGTGCATGTACTTCCATTTAACTTTATTAAAGGTGATATTGATGTTTCAGTAATTCTATCAGATTTTCTGCTTTTTCTTTTAAAGCTTTTCCTCTTTGTGTGTTTCCCAAAGTACTTAATGATATGTATTGGATCTGGAAGGCAACATTATTAATAGCTATCGGGTTGTCAGTTATCAATTGGGGGTTTGTGGTGGGTCTTACAAATTTAAAATTGGAGTCCATGGCTTTGTAAAGCTCATTGGCATTAAAAACTGATCCCCCTATTTCCCGAAAAGTGGTTCTTATTCTGGTATCAGATTCATCCCATTCTTTTAATTCTTTTACCTGAGCATCGTAAGCCAATATGTTGTTGATAATACTTTCATTCTTTATCAATCGGAGATTACCGGCATTTTTTAATTGTTGCATCGTTCCATCTGTGCTTATAAATGGAGGAGCATTAAAAACATGCCGGGCAAAAAAATAAGTTTCATTTCCAAGCTGTTTGTGCTTATCAGTGCTTAACAATAGCACTAATGAATCCATCATAATTCTTTTCTCCTTCCTCAAATTGATATAGGTCTCAAGATGGGCAGTATCTGTTTCCAGATCCTGGATCAATGATTCAACATATTTTTGTTCCCGCTGATGTTCTATCACATGCTCTAACTGGTATTCAGCCAGAAAACCGCAGAACACAGCAAGGAATAACATTAAAAACTCCCAGAGATAGTGGGTCCATTTTTTTCTTGGTGAATGTGTGTGGGCATGTACTTCCATGAGTTTGTTTATAGTTTATCGTTTGTAGTTTATAGTTGTTTTGCTCATCTCTAAAAGCTAACAGCCCTTTCATTCGAGGTGATATTCTTCTTTCAATAAAATCAATAATTCTTCAGCTCTTTTAGCAACTATGTCTATTCTTACCAACACCCTTTTAAGATCAAAAGACCGGACCTGGCAGATATTTGCGTATTGTATAAAATCTTCTTGCTTGTTTGAAAGTAATGGAAATGATCTCTTCTTAAATGAATCAATTTTTTCAGCGCTGGTATTAAGATCCATTATCTCATCAAGATACCACGCATCAAATATTTTATTTCTTGCTCTAACAAGGTCATTGAACATTAGATCCAAAAAAGTAAAACCCTCCCGCATCTCTCTGATCGCCTGATCATATTGGGCGATAGCATTAGCAACATTATGTTTTTGAAATAACCGAAGCCCGCCAGAGCTTAACAATTGCTGTAAAGTGACATCCTGAAGTGATACTCTCACATGTCTTGTTCCAAACCTTCCAAAATATGCCCAGGTTCCTGCGGGCATCTCATCAATAGCTTTCGTATGCACCAGCTGCCGGAAAGTATCTATTTTGGGGATCACAAAATTTCTTTCTTTAATAGTCGCATTTAATAAGGCGGTGTCAACTTTAAGGTCTTCATATAATGTAAGTGCATATTTTTTTTCACGCTGATGTTCTATCATATGCTCCAATTGATACTCCGCTAAAAAACCACAGAACACAGCCAGGAACAACATTAAAAACTCCCAGAGATAATGGGTCCATTTTTTTCGGGCAGTATGTGTATGTGCATGTACTTCCATAAAAATTTATTTCAGATCGTATTCGTTTTGAATAAGTGCCAATAGCTTTCCCGCTTCATCTCTTCTTCCTTTTAACTGATCAATATAATAAAGATTAGTGGCCTTGACTGTTACATATAGATTGTATACCTCCTTGATCTGTGCTTTATCCGTTAGCATGAAAGTGAGACTATAATCGTCTGAGTTATCTATTTTGCCGTGGTAACGGTCATTCAGGAAGCGATTGAAATTTGTATTGTCGAAATATTTTTCCCTTAACTGTAGCTGTCGCTTATAGAACTCGAGCACATAATTGGTTTGTCCAAGATAATTACCATTAATATGACTCTCATAGATGAGGATACTGTCTAGTACTTTTTTATTTGATAATAGTCTGAAATTGCCGGAATATTTTAATTGCTGAAGTGTTGGTTCAGCTGGTATATAGGTTGAGGAACTTAATTCAACTTGCTTCCAATATTTGTAAGGCAGCTTATTATTGAATTGTTGGGGGTTATTGAAAAATATAAACAAGCTGTCAAAGAATGGGAATTTTTCTTCAAACTGCCTGACCCTTAAATTGAATTGTGCCGTGTCATATTTCAAATCAGCGATCAAAGAAGAGAGGTATTGCTTTTCCTTCCTATGCTCTACCATATGCTCCCGCTGATTCTCTGCCAGGAAACCGCAGAACACAGCAAGGAATAACATTAAAAATTCCCAGAAATAATGCGTCCATTTTTTTCTTGCAGTATGTGAGTGTGCATGTACTTCCATATTTAGGTGGTGGTTTGCTTTTAATTATTCAATCTTTTTCAATTCTCCTTTTTGCCCCATATTTAAAAACCAAACTTTGGTCACTTTACCACTACTATCTGTTTCAAACTCTATTTGCCTGTCGGTGCCATCCCCATAAAAAAACTTTGTTGCAGATTCAGGTTTTAATTCAATATCAGGTGTGCCATTCCGATGCCGGTAAAGTTTTCCATCTTTTGTTGTGAACTGCATGGTAACACCTCCGAAATATTTACCAGCATAATTAACAAGTATTGTTGTGTCGATCTTTACTTCTTTGTGCTCATAAGGCATTACAATATCTTCATCATCCAGGATGGATTCAACAGCTGCACGGAAAAATGGAAGGTTTGATTCAGCATTGGAAAGTATAATAACCGTTCTTTCGATCTCGGGCCATCTTACTATCATTGTACGATAACCGGGCCAGCCGCCTGTATGAGAAATGACCTTTCCTTTTTCTGACTTAGGTTGTACGCCAACTCCAAAACCATAAAAAGAAGTTGAATCAGTTGGAGAAGTTCGAACTAAAGGAGAAAGCATTTCATCAAGTGATGCTTTGCTTACCAGTTTATTTGAATACAAAGCCCTGTCCCATTTAAACAGATCGCCGGTCGTAGAATTTACGCAGCCATCGCCTACAATGCCATCAAGATAATAAACCATATCGTAGGCTGGCAGTTCATCCGGTAAAATGTATTTCTTTAAACTATCTGAATACACGAATCCCAATGCGTAATTCTCAGGAAACTTATTTGTGGTGCGGCGACTGTTATATATAAATGTATGGTTCATGCCCAGGGGCTGAAAAATATTTATCGCCATAAAATCATTATAACTCATGCCCGATACTTTTTCAATGATGGAAGCAAGCAATGCATAACCGGTATTGCTGTATTGCCATTTTGTTCCGGGTTTAAAAAATAAGGTATCATGCCGCTGAACCAGCATATCAATGATATCCTTATTATAAGCGATCTTTTTCCTGTCCCAGTTCTTTTCAAACTGGTCCTCATAAGATGGAATTCCGGAGGTATGTGTCAATAAATTTCTTATGGTAATATTATCATACGGTAATTGCGGAAAGTATTTTTTGATATTATTCTCATAGCTCAACAGTTTCCGGTCTTTCAGGATCATAATTCCCATTGCGGTGAATTGTTTTGAAACGGAAGCCAGTTCAAATACAGAACTATCATTCAGCATTCGTTTGCTGTTGTAATCAGCATATCCCAAAGCCTGTTGGTAAATGGGTTTACCTTTTTCAGCCACAAGAATAGTTCCATTGAATTGGAAATATTTGTTCTGGCCGGTCATATACTGTTGCAGCAATTGTGCATGATCTTTCTGAGCGGTAACTACAAGCGGTACGAAAAGAATAAAAAGAAATTTTCTCATTTTCATTGTTGTTTTATGTAGGGATAATTTAATTCTGGCTTGTTAATTTACATATTATTCATGTCACCTATTTTTTTCATTTACAAATAATTTATTTTATCCTGTTATACTTTTTCAAAATATCAATCACCAGTTTATGCGGCAGCGCATAAGCTTTGTTGCCATTGATTCCTTCCATCGTTTCCGCTGCCACCATCGCATTGATGATGGCTTCTTCTACGGCCTGCACTGTTGCTTCAAACAATGGATTAATCATATCATTGGGTAATTCATCCACTTTTGTAAAATCTTCCCGTTGAAAAGCTGTTGGATTAGCTGTAGAGAAGGCAATAAAAATATCACCGCTGCCATTTGTCTCCCCGGCCACCCACTTTGCCCACACCCAATGCAACTCTTGCAGCAATTCTTTTTAACTGGTGTGGTAATAAAGGTGCATCTGTTGCCACCACCACAATAATAGAACCATCACCCGGTTGATATGAAGGAGGTGCTTTGAATTCATAATTCATCGTGTCCTTCAATTCTCTGCCAACAGGCACACCGGCAATGTTGAAATTTCTTTTTACTGCCAAAGTTTGATTGTACCAACACACCAATGGTATACGTAGAGTCTTTAATTTTTATAACTCTTGAAGATGTTCCGGTGCCTCCTTTAAATCCCAAACACATCATGCCCGTGCCGCCACCCACATTCCCTTCTTTTATGAAACCACTCTTTGCACTGTCCAATGCTTCAAATGCATTGCTTTCTTTTACATGAAAACCATAGATATCATTTAAGAAACCATCATAGGTTTCTGCAACAACAGGATAGGTGTACCAGAAATCTTCTTTGTACCATCCTGTTTTTACATACCATTTTAATACAGCATCTCTTACTATACCTACACTGTTTGTATTGGTGATCATCACAGGACCTTCTAAAAATCCGGATTCGGTTACCCAGGTTGTTCCTGTCATTTCACCATTGCCATTTAATGTGTACCAGTTTGCATAAACAGGATTATTGTTTTTTCCTCTTGGTAAAATAGCAGTAACACCGGTACGCACCGGCCTTTGCCTCTTATATTTTTTCCTTCCGGAAATGATGGTACTATAACCAACTTCCACACCTTTTACATCGGTGATGGCATTGAATTTTCCGGTGTGCCGTCAAAAGGAATTCCGATATCTCTTGCACGGGTTTTTGTGAATAATAATAAAAAGGGAGCAAATGATTGCGAATTTTTTTCAAATTTCCTTGTTTAAAAAATATTTAAAGAACATCGTTTATAAGTGTTGAATGCAGTGTCTTATTTCCTTTTTTTTTCTTTAACTAAAACTACTGTTTCCACCATTGTACAGACCGTTTGACATGCTGGTTATTCGAATTAAGTGAAAGTAATGCCAAGTTTTATCGACAGATTGATAATCAAAAGTTGACGTTTAAAATCTGCTGACTGGTTTTGGGTACTGCTTTCAGGATAAGCGTATCTATATTCCATACCTGGCCATATTCATAACGTAAATCATTGTGCAATGATTTAGGTTACGAATCCCGGTTGATAAGCGTCAAACATTAATAATGTTTGTTTACTCCGTGTTGCTGATATTGTTCCTGCGCATACATGGCCGAAATTGAAAGGGCAAAAGCAGTAGTTATTTTTTTCATGTTTTATTCTTTATCCAATTTCAAAATAGTTTGTAATAACACATTGGCGCCATTGGCCATATCCGTTGCAGTTGAAAATTCTTTAGGTGAATGACTGATGCCGCCCACACTGGGAATAAATATCATAGCTGCAGGTGATATCGATGCTATATGTTGTGAATCATGACCAGCACCGCTTTGCATAAACTTTGTTGAAAAGCCCAAAGCTTTTGCTGATGTGTTGATGGTTTGCTGCAATGCTTTATTGGTTAATGCAGGCTTAGATTCATTTGGCTGACGAACAAAACTGATGGTTGTTTTAAAATCTTTTGCAATAGTTGCTGCCCGCTTTTCAATTTCGCTAAAAAGCATTTCAATTTTTTCGGACGATAGATCCCGTATTTCCAAACCCAAAACTACTTTGCCGGGAATAACATTGTAAGCACCGGGTGTAACTGCAATCTTACCAACAGTACCTACCTGGTTACCTTTTACACTGTTGATGACTTCATTTACAGTAAGGATAAATTTTGATGCTGCCAGCAACGCATCCTGCCGCATGTTCATAGGAGTAGAGCCTGCATGATTGGCAAAACCTTCTACTGTTACTTCCCAATGTACAATTCCTACAATACCTTCCACCACACCGATCTGTATCTTTTCTTTTTCTAAAATACCGCCTTGCTCTATATGCAATTCAACCCAGGCATTGAAGTCTCCTTTTTTCCGGATGCAGGATTGAATATTGTCCGGGTTGCCACCAATAGCTTTTATTCCTTCTGCAAGTGTTAATCCACTCTGGCTTATTTGTTGCAACCCTTCTTTGGTTAAACTACCTGTCATACCCTTACTGCCAATAGTACCACCTTCTTCATTGCCAAAAATGATCACTTCCAAAGGATGTTCTGTAACAACGTTGTTTTCATTGAGTATCTCAATTATTTCCAATGCACTTATGGAACCTAAAGTACCATCATAGTTACCACCATCTGGCACCATATCAATATGTGAACCGAAACCAATGGGTTTGAATGATGGATTTTTTCCTTTGCGTTTGCCAATGATATTACCTGCTGTATCAATGGTTGGATCAAGTCCTGCTTTTTTCATCAAGTCCATAAACCATGCCCGCCCTTCGATGTCGCCTTTTGTATAAGCAACCCTGTATCCATGGCCGTTTCCATCCCGGCCAAATTTTGCCAGTTCAAAGATCCGGCTTTCGATGCGCTGGCCGTTCACACTTAAACCGGCTACTGATTTTTTATTGTTGGATAGTAATGAACCAAACATACCCATGCCGATTACGGTAAGTGATGATCTTTTAACAAATGTTCTGCGTTGCATAAATTAATTCGTTTTGATATTTCATTTATTCAAAGTCTCCGGTCCTGGAAGATGTATAGGAGTAATGTGTCCATTTTTTTCTTGGGGGTGCATGTACTTCCATAATGTTTTATTTCAGGTGATATTCTTTTCGCAATAGTTTCAGCAACTCAGCATTCAGCTCAATATATTTTTGATACTGAATCTGCCGGGTACCCCGGAGTCCATTCAAAGCATAAAAGCCCAATTTATTTATACTGCCTTCGGCATCAAAATCATTACTTTTTTTAAATTGAAATGGAATTAATGTATCACTCTTCTCATATATAAGTATATTTTCAAATGCACTTTTTCCTCCTAAAAGGTTTGCCGCAAGGTCAAAATCCATGTCATAATGATTTACAATAAGAGGGTTAATAAATTCTGTTCTCATGGAGGTTTCAATAGCATTCCGGTCGTTTATATTATATATTGCTACTGATAAATCGCCAATCAGTTTTTGCAATTCATTGTTTTTAAAATAACGCAGGGACCCGGAATTTTTTAACTGCTCCAGCACCACCGTTCTGGGTTCAAAAAGTGAAGGGGCCCGAAAAGACATGCCGTAGATGAAATTAAGAACAAAGGTTTTGGAAACATGTGTAACACTGCTGTCTTTAAAATACTTCATCAGGTATTTAAGAGCATTTTCCTGTTTCATACGTCCCTGATATTTTACAGCCATATTTGCTGAATCGTTTTTAAGTTCATCATAAAAGCTTTTTGCCAGTTCTTTTGCACGGTCTCTTTCTATCTTATGCTCCAACTGATACTCTGCCAAAAATCCACAGAACACAGCGAGGAACAACATTAAAAACTCCCAGAAATAATGGGTCCATTTTTTTCGGGCGGTATGAGAATGTGCATGTACTTCCATATAAAGTAGTTTATAGCCACAGCTAATGGTTTGTTTATCTCAAGTGGTATTCTTTTTTTAGTAATTGAATTAACAACCCCGCCTGGGCCATTAATTTTTTCTCCCGGTTTTTTACCAAAGTACTTATGGATTTAAATGTTTTCAGTTCGTTATAATATTTTCCAAGGAAAGGCACATCAGTTCTTAGCAGGTAATTTTTTTGAACGGATCTCAATTGTTCAATTGTCATCTTTTTCTTATCTGTGTCCAAATCCATTTGGTTCAACAACGTTCGCCTGCTTTCTGTACAATGGAGATAGATTTCCCGTAAGGAGTTTACATCAATGTCCAGGTCATCATTTAGTAAATCATATTCAATTATTCCATCAGCTGACTTCCTGCTATTTATTAGTCGCAGTCCTCCTGAAAATAGTAGCTGCTGCATTGTTTTGTTGGATTTGATAAAGTCGGGAAAGCCGACAGGTAATGAACGCCACAATGTATCATTATAACCCTTTGTAATTCCTCGGTAAAGATTAAAGGCTGTATCGAGACGCTTATTCAAACGATCAAAACTGGTGATGACCGATGCAAGCGCCGCGGTATCTTTTTGCAGGTCTCCTATCATTGATTTTATATACGTACGTTCCTTTTCCCGTTCTATTTTGTGTTCTAATTGATACTCTGCTAAGAAACCCGCAGAACACTGCAAGGAACAACATTAAAAACTCCCAGAAATAATGAGTCCATTTTTTTCTTGCTGTATGTGTGTGTGCATGTACTTCCATAAATAATTTTTATTCGAGATGATATTCTTTTTTTATCAATTCTATAATACTTATTGCTTCTTTACGGAACCGAATCAACCGAAAAATAGTTTGAAAGATTCCTGTTATATAACTGCGCCACCAAGCCATTTACAAGATTTATTTTATCGGGGTCATTTGTTATCAAGGACCTATAAACTGGTCTTATAAGAGAATTTTCCTTTGTTGGTCTAAAAGCATTATTGATAAGCGAGTCGCCCAAGGTTTTGACAGTAATTGCATCAAGGACAGAACATATTGCTTTTTGGTATTCAACGGTGATATCCAATTCAACATCTTCCCGCACTTTATGCCTGGTAACAAGCAGATCATAAGAGTTGATACTATTCACTACATTAGATTTCCTGATGAGCCTCATTAATCCGGAATTCTTAAGTTGTTGTATAGTTGAATTGGAATAATTAAATAGCTGGAGACTGGAAAGTTTAGCGGCATTGTGATAGATACTGTTCTGTGTTTCGTTGCTGACAGGAAAGCTCAATTCATAAATGAGCGAATCTGCGCAAATCCTTCTTTCTTCTCTGGATTTAATATTCTGCGATAATGCATTAGTGTCCTGTTTGAAGTCTTGCAATAAACTTTTTATATACTGTTTTTCCCGTTGATGTTCTACTAAATGTTCACGTTGATTCTCCGCCAAAAATCCTGCAAACACAGCAAGGAATAACATGAGAAACTCCCAGAAATAATGGGTCCATTTTTTTCTTGCCGTGTGTGAGTGTGCATGTACTTCCATTGTTTAATTTTCTTAATTAGGAGATTATGTGTTTTTATTCTTGAATAACCTTATATTTTTCCTGGAGCAATTTCATTAAATCAGATGCTTTTTCTTGTAATCTTTTAATCAAAGCGATTTGGGTTATTTTATTTCTTTTTATAAAACTCATAGGGATATGAAAATCGTTTAACTCAGCCGCAGTAAAAGGCATCAGCGGATAATTTTTATCAGCCCTTTGAAGCGTATTGCTACCATCGCCGATCATTATATCAAACACATTGGCATCAAAAATTTTCCCCATTAAACTTTTCGCAAGCGCAAAATGTTCCCTTTCAAAATCCTGTATGCTTTTTAAAAAAGAAATCGCCAGCTTATAAGATTGTATACTATCTACAATAGCCCTGTTTCTTATAAGCCTTAAGCCTCCGGAGTTTTCCAGTTGAGTGATAGTACCGTCTGTAGGATAAAAAGGTCTGAGGGTTACTAATTTTCTGCCAAAGTAATAAGCGTCGGATGTTTCCTGCAAATACTTTTTGCTTTTAAAAATATCGAACACCGAGTCATAATTGGCAATATCTTCCTTTGTGCCTTTTAGCAAAATATTCATGTTTAAAGTATCGGTTTTTAAATCCTGATACAAAGAGGCCATAAATTCTTTTTCCCGGTGCCGTTCAATAGTTTGCTCAAGTTTATATTCAGCCAAAAATCCGCAGAACACGGCGAGGAACAACATAAGAAACTCCCAGAAATAATGTGTCCATTTTTTTCTTGCAGTGTGTGCATGATGATGTACTTCCATAAAAATTTATTTCAGATGATATTCCTTTTCCAATAATTGAATTAAACGAAGAGCTTTTTCGTTTTCTACAATGACGATGCCGTTTACCCTCACCAGTCTTCCATACAGATAATGAATAGAGCCCACCAGTGTATGGATGGCATTTTTGCTATCGTCGGCTAAAGGAGGGTTATCTTTTGGCGCATCCGGTATGATGAAATCTTTTGTTTTCAATGTATAGTTAACAGACAGGCCGGCATCTTTATACATTTGATGAAATACTGATGGATCAAAAACAACTGAGACATTTTTTATATATTCCATCTGTAACTTATTTATAACATCTTGTTGTGAAATGAGAAAGTTAACATCATAATAATAAGAAGTAATACTATCTGCAATGGCTTGCGTATGTAACAATCTCAGATTTCCGGAGCTTTTCATTTGAGAATAGGTTCTTTCAAAAATCTCAAAAGGGAATCCAGTGATGGTTACTTTCCTTGCATAATAATACATCACAGAAGTTTTCGATTCTCTCTCAGCAGATCCAAGTAATGAGATCAAGGTGTCAATGGTAAACATGGTTTCTCTGCCCCTTGCAATTAAGAATGTAAAATTTGCCGTATCCCTTTTCAGGTCATCCACCATGGATGCAATGTATTTTTTCTCCCTGTCTTTTTCAATTTTATGCTCTAGTTGGTATTCTGCTAAAAATCCACAGAACACAGCAAGGAACAACATAAGGAACTCCCAGAAATAATGGGTCCATTTTTTTCGTGGGGTGTGGGTGTGGGCATGTACTTCCATAATGGTTGATTGTTGTTAGTATTGTTTTAGCTCGTAGCTCATCTTATTCCAAATGATATTCCTTTTTGATCAATTCAATTAAAGTTTCTGCCGTCTTGCATCTTGCTGATCCCAGTCCTTGTGTAAAAAGGAATGTGGCATAAAGATATTGTACCCTTGTAAGCAGCTCGTTTATCGCAGACGGGTCGTTTGTTAATAGTTGTACAGAAGGACCTTCAGGCATCTTTTTGTCTTTACTTATTTGTAAAAAAATTGCTGCATCAAAAAGCTTATGCACGGTAAGAAAATATTGATTCATTCTGTCGGTGATCCTTTCATTCTGATTTTCGATCTGCCTCAATGAATTATAATAATAAGAAACGCTATCCGCTATTTCCTGGTTATGTATTAATCTTAAATGTCCTGAAGATCTCATTTGCGTATATGTCCTTTCACTCGGAAACAACAGATCACTTCGCATGGTAAAAGACCTTGCCAGGTAATAGATCCGGTTTGCGTTTTTGTTTCTATCCGGGCTTTTAAGCAAGTACATCAGCGAATCAATAGCGTCCAGTGCAGGGAATGTTTGCGCAGTATATTTGTTGTAAGTGGCCGTGTCCGATCTCAAATCTGCAAGCATATTTTTCATATAAACTATTTCCCTGTCTTTTTCAATCTTATGTTCCAATTGATACTCTGCTAAAAATCCACAGAACACAGCAAGGAATAACATGAGAAACTCCCAGAAATAATGTGTCCATTTTTTTCGGGCTGTATGGGTGTGTGCATGTACTTCCATATTTATTAATTAATATTATATTCTTTAACTACTAATGCCAGTGTTTCATCAGCCAGTTTTCTTTCTGACATATTATCTCTGATGTATTGCAGGTAAAGTGTTTTTACCTGGATTATATATTTTAATAAAATTTTTTTTTCTGTATCTGCAAGCTTTAAGATGGTAATATCTGAAGGCAAGTCCATACGACCACCCCTGCTAACAATTGTATCTACAGCCAGTTGCTTTTCTGTATATGCCCTGGTTGCTTTTTCAATAATTAAAGGATCAAGGAGTTTCTCAAGGTGCTGGTTGATTTGTGTTGCCAGTTCTCCCTGAAGCGATTCGTATTCTTTAAGGTTGCGTACCCATACATCATATTTTATCAACGCATTTGAAACATTTTTTTTGCGTATCAGCCTCAGGTTGCCACCATTTTTTAGCTGTTGCATGGTTCTGTCCGATGGGAAGAATCGCACAATATCCCAATAGGGAAGTTCGTAAAGTTCATATACTTTTCTTCCATTCTTTAGATATTCATCCTTGGCAATGAGATGAAACAATGTATCCAGTTGCCTGATGCGTGACTTTCTTAACTTGATTAATCTGTTTAATTCCGCTGAATCAGATTTTAAATCTTCTACCATCGTTTGCATAAATTGTTTTTCCCGGTCTTTCTCTATTTTATGCTCCAATTGATACTCTGCCAAAAAACCACAGAACACAGCAAGAAACAACATTAAAAACTCCCAGAAATAATGTGTCCATTTTTTTCTTGCCGTATGAGAATGTGCATGTACTTCCATAAATATTTTATTTCAGGTGATATTCTTTTTTTAAAAAAGCAATCGTATTCTTTGCTTTTTCATTCAGGAATTTCAGCCTGGTTGTAATTATAATATTACTCCCTTTGAGTTGATTAATAATGAAGGCAAAGTCTTGTTGTAAGGATGTGTCATAAGACCTTAAGGGAGGATTATCGGTTGGCTTATTTACATTATTAAATTCGTCCAGCATTTTATCAAATACAAAGGGGTTAAAGATGCGGGATAATATTGGGTCTGCTGCCCTTCTTTCAATTCGCTCATCATCTATATTTTGCAAGATATAATCTACTAATTTTTGATAAGCAATGATGCTGTCCGCTGCATTTTCATTTTTTATCAATCGCAATGAGCCGGAATATTTTAATTGGGTGATCGTTCTGTCGCTGCTTTGGAAACGGGTCGTTCTTACCAGGACTCTTCCAAGGTAGTAGAGTTCATTTTCATACCCCTTAATTTTTTGCTCACTTAATAAATAAATCAATGAGTCTAATTGGTTCTTTTTTCTTTTTTGGAAACTTAAGTTTGCCCTGATAGAAGCGGTATCAACCTTTAAATCCTCAATAAATGTTTCAATAAATTTTTTCTCCCGTTGGTTTTCTATAATATGCTCCAGCTGGTATTCTGCTAAAAATCCACAGAACACAGCGAGGAATAACATAAGAAACTCCCAGAAATAATGTGTCCATTTTTTTCTTGCTGTATGTGAGTGTGCATGTACTTCCATAAATATTTTATTTCTCCAAAAGAGTCCTTTCGGACAGGTGATATTCTTCTTTCAATAAACCTATCAGTTCGGTTGCATCTTTAATGGCATCGGGATAAACTTTTTTCATAACAAGGTCAAGGATCCTTCTCCTGTTTTCAAAACTGTTGGCAAATTCATTTAAGAGGTTTGCATCGTTGGT
This sequence comes from uncultured Bacteroidota bacterium, assembly GCA_963746915.1. GTDB lineage: Bacteria > Bacteroidota > Bacteroidia > Chitinophagales > Chitinophagaceae > VBAS01. The sequence goes on from CAVVDD010000009.1 coordinate 228,559, forward strand.
TTGAACGGGAAAAAGTTTGTTCATTAAAGTATCGGGCAAGCCCAACCAGTTATCCGTTGAATAAGTGGAGAATCTTGCGTACTCATAATTGTTCAAAACCCGGCTCCTTATCTCCATTGACCTATCTCTTACACTCCTATCATTCGCATTCAGAAGTTTTACATAATTGATCTGGGAAAAATAATAACTGATCTTGTTGACCAGTTCGGGGTTTGTAAAATATCGAAGGTTACCCGATTGAGTCATTTGGATGATCGTAGCATCATTCCAGGAAACAGAAGGAGCACTGGCAACCACATTAGAGTAATAATAAAAAGCACCGGGAGCCATGTAATTTTTTATACCCCGGTGAATGATCGACCTGGCACTATCAAAACAAGCCAGTATAATTTTATTTTCACGCATCACATCACGTATCTCAACAGTATCATTTTCCAGGTCCCTGAGCAATGCCTTTGCATATTGGGTTGCCCGCTGACGCTCTACAACATGTTCCCGTTGATTCTCCACAAAAAATCCAAGTGTTACCGCAAGAAATAGCATTAGAAAATCCCAGAAATGGTGTGTCCATTTTTTTCTTTCGGTATGAGTGTGTGCATGTACTTCCATTGTCAATAGTTTAATTATTGTATGCAGTGTTAAAGCAAAAATTCTTCAACATTGTCATAATTGATAAACCTGAAACTATGTTTTGGATAATTAGAGGCAAATGTTTTATTCAGCCGGGGCATTTTTTTATCGCTCCATTTTATTTCAAAAGCTTCAAGCAAATTATTTTTTTGAATTACCAGGTCAACTTCCTGCTGGTCATGCGAACGCCAGAAGAAAAATTTCCCAAACTGTTTTTTATATTCATTCTGTTTATACATTTCGCTAATGACAAAATTCTCCCACAGGGCGCCTTTATCATTCCTGTTTTCTATCAGCGAAAAATTTCCCGTAAGGGAATTAATGATACCATTGTCTGTAAAATAAACCTTCCGACCTTTTTTTAATTCTTTGGTAAGATTAGTGGCATATGCGGGCAGGCGAAAAATAATATAACATTGTTCCAGCAACTGAATATATTTTTCAACGGTTTCATTATTTATCTGCAGTTGTTTGCTCAGCTGATTATAATTTATTTCACTGCTGATATTTGCAGCCAGCATTTTTAACAGGTGAATCAGTTTCTCGGGTTTTTTTAATCCCTGGTACATCAATATGTCTTTGTAAATAAAACTGTCAGACAAGAGTCTGAGCCGCTCTCTTTCTTCTCCTGTATGTGTAACCACTTCGGGGTAATAACCATATACAAGCCGGTGCGGGATCATTCTTTTTTCTTCAATGAGTCCGTGATGATTCACCATTTCTGAAAAACTAAGCGGAAATAAATGAAACTCCCATTTTCTTCCGGTAAGCGGTTCATTGGTTTTGTTTTTTATTTCAAAGGCAGATGAGCCGGTTGCTATTACCTGTATTTCTTTTAATGTATCGGTGATTAGTTTTAATTTTTTACCGATGTCTGTTATTTGCTGTGCCTCATCAATGATGATGATCTTATTTTTTCCGAAATAACTTTTCAAACGGGTGGAAGTGGCGTTTTCAATCAGTGTTTTTATATCTGGCTCATCCGCATTAAGCCAAAGAGTATCATTTCTATTTTCGGTTATCATCCGCAGCAGCGTTGTTTTGCCGGTTTGCCTTCCGCCTAAAAGAATAATTGCTTTCCCCTTATGCAACTTTGCTTTCAGATCTCTTTCGGGTTGGCGGGAAATCATAATATTTTATATTGTATCCGTAAATATAACGACATATATTTGGATTCATCCGAAAATCTCCCAGAAATAATGAGACCCTGCCTGTCCGGCAGGCAGGGTCTTTTTTCTTGGGGTGCGGGTGTACACTTCCATAATATTTATTCCAAGTGATATTCTTTTTTCAATAAAGCAATCAAATTGGTAGCCTTTCTTTCAAGTAATTTCAATCTATTAATGATAAGAAAACAACTGCCTTTAAGTTGATGAATTTTATGGGCGAGATCTTTTTGAAGTTCAGGATCGTATGAGCGGAGAGGAGGGTTATTTTCAATCCGGTGAACTCCTTTGTCATCAACCATTGCATCAAATACGAAAGGATCGCATATTTTTTCAAGTAGCGGGATACAATTTTTCCGTTCAAGATTTTCGTCTTCCTGGTTGCCCTCTAAACCTTCTATTCGCTGTTTATAGATGATCATACTGTCTGCCGCTTGTTTATTTCTTACCAGGCGTAATGAACCGGAATTCAATAACTGTATTATGGTGCGGTTGTTATTTTGGAATGATCTTGATCTGATCATGCTCCGTCCATAATAGTACAGGCTGTTTTCAAATCCTTTGATCTGATGCGATTTCAACAGCAGCGTAAATGAATCCAGCGTAGCCAGTCTTAATTCAAGGAAAGCCATAGTGATCCTGATTGAATTGGTATCTGTTTTAAGGTCCTCAACATAGGATTCAATAAACTGTTTTTCCCGCCGGTTTTCTATCATATGTTCCCGTTGGTTTTCTACAAAAAAACCAAGTGTAACAGCAAGGAACAGCATTAAAAACTCCCAGAGATAATGTGTCCATTTTTTTCTTGGCGTATGAGTGTGGGCATGTACTTCCATAACTATTCTATTGTAAGTGATATTGAGTTTTTAATGTTTCAATGAGTCCTGTAGCTTTGTCTATTAATCTTGTATTATCTCTTATGGTATTTCTATGGTAAAATTGTAATTCATAAATAAGGTTTTTTAATTTCCTCAACGCTATCGGATCATTTGTAATCAAATAACCTGGTTCAACTTTTGAACCTGCTGAATTTGAAATCAGATTGTCCAAAGATTGCCGGTCGATAATGTTTAAACGGTGTGCAGTTAATCCTTCCCAGTACCGCTGAACATACGTAGCATTATTTTCATAGTTCCTGATAATGGCATCATATTCCATAATACCGTCGGCTGCTTTTTTATCTTTTATCAACCGCATACCGCCCGAATTCTTCAACTGCTGAATGGTACGATCTGAATAAAAAAAAGTTGGAAAACCATTAATGGCTCTTAGGTTTCGTAATAACACCGGATTTGTACTGGTTCCAATATCGTTGTAATACAAAATAATTGTATCGATTGATTTATTAATCTTGCTCAATGAGCCCGTTACCTTGCTAAGTTTAGCTGTATCGTTCTGCAAATCCTCAATCATGCTCTTTATATAATCAGCTCCCTTTTGCTTCTCAATAGTATGCTCCAACTGGTACTCTGCCAGGAAACCGCAGAACACAGCGAGGAACAACATTAAAAACTCCCAGAAATAATGAGTCCATTTTTTTCTTGCTGTATGTGAGTGTGCATGTACTTCCATATTGGTGGCTTGTAGTTTTGGTTGCTGTAAGATCGATGGTTCGGCTGCAGCTTTAAAGTTAGCACTTGCAAATTATCAGGGTGGGTTTTTTATTCTTATTGTTTTATTCCAGGTGATAGTTTTTTTGAATTACCTGTATTAATTCATTAATTAATTTCTGTAAATGCTCATAGCCCCAGGTCATATTGGAATCATAATCTCTTTTTAGCGCTATTAATGAATTTCTGAATTCAAACATTTGTGAAGTTTGAATTTCCATCGGCAATGGTATATTACTTTTTTTGATCATACTGTCTATCCAGGGATTTGCTGAGAAGGGTACCGGCGTATTTTCATATACCTTCCAAATTTCTGTTATTATATTTTCTGCTAAAACCTTGCTGCGCAGTGGTGTCGTATTTTCATAAAATTTTGAATGAAATAAGAAAATGTTTTTAACAGCATCATTATTGAACTGATCATAAGCAATTATTTTACCGGCAACTTCTTTATTGCGTATCATGCGGAAGCCTCCTGAATTCTTGAGCTGGGTGATAGTTCTGTCATTATATGTAAAGCTCCAAACATTCAGTGCTTCATTGATATGCCGGTAAACTTTTAAAAGATCGGTGTTGGCAATAGGAAACGAAATGGCATCGGCAACAGAGTCAATGCTTTTGCTTACATCATTCCAATCTTTTATTGTTGCATTAAGTAATGGAATATCGGCTTTAAGATCTTCAAGCATAGTGATCATATATTGCTTTTCACGCTGATGCTCTACCATATGCTCCCGTTGATTCTCTGCTAAAAATCCGCAGAACACAGCAAGGAATAACATGAGAAACTCCCAGAAATAATGTGTCCATTTTTTTCTTGCACTGTGTGCATGATGGTGTACTTCCATAAAATTTATTTCTCCAAAGGAGTCCCGTCGGATAGGCGATACTCCTTTCTAATTGCTTCCTGCAGTTTTCTGTTCAGACTGTCATATATATCGTATTGTGAATCTCCTGTGCCTTTTAAAATTATTCTATAAACACCAGTTGTATTTGCAGCTGTTTTTCTGTCAAACTTTTGAGGATCTTCAAAATGAAATTTTAATGGCTCGCCTGTTTTTTCATACTTTTTTAAAAAGGAAACGAAAAACTCATTCGATTGTGAGGCGATGCTGTCGTACCATTTCATGTCGTTATACTTAATAAGAAATGGCCAAATGTTTTCACGATAAAAAACTTCTTCAAAGGCATTTCTTTTTCGCAAATTGGCAATGGCTACCGATAGATCACCCGTAAGTCTTTGCAGTTCGTTGCTTTTAAAATAACGGAGCGAACCTGAGTTTTTTAATTGATCCAATATAGCGCCTCTTGGTTCAAAAAAAGAAGGACTGAATGTAAAATAACCATACAACAATTCTATAGTGAACTTATCAGAGCAATTAGAAATACTGCTATCCAGGAAATAGTTTTGCAAATATTTCAATGCGGCATATTTCCTTACCCGGAAAACTTGTACTGTTTCTAAAGCAGCAGAGTCCCCTTTTAGTTCATCATAGAAACTGGAAGCCAATTCCCTTGCCCTGTCTTTTTCGATCTTATGCTCAAGTTGGTATTCTGCTAAAAACCCGCAGAACACAGCAAGAAACAACATTAAAAACTCCCAGAGATAGTGTGTCCATTTTTTTCTTTCTGTATGAGTGTGTGCATGTACTTCCATAAAGTTTAGTTCAGGTGGTATTCCTTTTTTAATTGCTCAATAAGGTTCACTGCTTTTGTTAACAGCATCCTGCCATCTCTTCTTCCGATCCGGTTAAAATTTTTTAGCATATGAATGCGGTAGATCAATTTGAACAATGCATCCTTGTTATCTTTTAGCAACGGGTTATAATCTAAGCGGTGAACATTATTAACAGAGTCTCTTGTTTTTTCCAACTCGGCGCCGTCGAAAATTTCTTGTGCCACCACCCGGTAATTTTCCATCCCTATTGTTTCTTCTTCGTCCGCTTTTGTCCTGGTTCTCACCAATACATCGAAGGACATAATGCTATCTCTTGTTTTTTGTTTTTGAATGAGCCGGAGATTACCGGCATTTTTCAATTGCTGCAAAGTGCCATCATCTGAATTAAATCTAAAGTCCATACGGGAAGCAAAAGAATTGTAATAGTAAATATCCATGCTATGTTCCGCCTTGTCGGAAAGCCGCAACAGAATCATCAGGGAATCCAGCATAACTTCCCGCCGGTTTCTGTTATCAATAATTGTATGAAGTCTTGTGGTATCAATACTAAGATCATTGATCAATGAATGTATATATTGTTTTTCCCGCTGCTTTTCTATCACATGTTCCAATTGATATTCTGCAAAGAATCCACAGAACACAGCAAGGAACAACATTAAAAACTCCCAGAGGTAATGAGTCCATTTTTTTCTTTCGGTGTGTGAGTGTGTATGTACTTCCATAAAAAAGTTCAAAAGGTTTAAAACGTTTAAGGGTTTAATGTTTGCCTTACTCATAGCTCGAATCCGCCTCTGGCGGATCACAGCTTCTCTCATTCCAGGTGATATTCTTTTTTCAGGGCATCAATAACTTCATGAGCCTTGGCTCTCATCGTTACAATATCTTTTATAATTACCTTGTAATTTCTTGATGAATTATAAGCCCAATTCCTTAATTCAAACAAAATATTTTTATCATACGAGTATAGAGGATAGTCCTTATTTAAAAAACTATCCAGCTGTGGACTGTCAGTCATAAAATTTTTAACCGTAGAATCTCTTGTCAATGCAGGGTCTTTATCAAGGATATTAAAGTATTCCTGGTAAAAGATCTTTTGCACCAGCTTCCAGTTCTCTGCTTTTTCCGGTTCATATTTATTTTGGAGCATATAAATTACACGGATCGATTCTTCATATCCAAGAATCTTTCGTACCAATTCAGTATTGCCCAGGTAACGAAGTGCCCCGGAATTTTTTAATTGTTGCAGTGTGGCATCTCTTGAAATAATACTCCAGCGCCAGCCTGACCAATATTCATAATAATACAATTTTCCACCGGGGATCTTTCGGACATCATTATCACTCAAAAGCAATGCAAGGCTATCGCCGGCAGTTATGATATGATCTAATACCCGTTCCGCCCTGTTTAATTCTGCAATATCAAAATTCAGATCATCCGCTAACAGTCTTGCATACTCTTTTGCTCTTTTCTTTTCTATATAATGTTCCCGTTGATTCTCAACAAAAAATCCCAGTGTAACTGCGAGAAACAACATAAAGAACTCCCAGAAGTAATGTGTCCATTTTTTTCTTTCAGTATGAGTGTGTGCATGTACTTCCATGGTTAACTATTTAAGATGATATTCCTTTTTCAATAATTGCAGAAGATTTGCTGCCCTCTGGTTCATCATTCTTGCATCACGCCGCAGTGTTTTATTAAAAACCGTAAGCATATGAATTCGGTAGTTCAGCCGGAAGATGGCATCCGGTGTAAGCCGGGCCGGCGGGTCATAATTTAACAGGAACAAATTATTGTCTTCATCCCGCATGGCATTGAGCACATTACCATCAAATACACTTTCAGCAATATTTCTATAGGTATCCATTATTTCTTCTTCATCATTGTTCAACCAGACATAGGCCCGGCTGACAACATCATAAGCAACAATGCTGTCACTTACTTCGGTTTGACGAATAAGCCGGAGGTTGCCGGCATTTTTTAGTTGCTGCATAGTTCCATCAGCCGGGGTAAACCGGAAAACCCCGCCCCGGGTGGCAAAAGAGTTGTAATAATAAAGGTAACGACCAAAGGCTGCCGCATCAGTCCTGTTCAGCAAGAGCAAAAACGAATCAAGCACAACAACCCTGTGGTTACGTACACGTACAATATTACTAAGCCGGGTAGTGTCCGCTTCAAGGTCGCTGACTAGTGATCTCACAAATTTTTTTTCACGCTGATGTTCTACCATGTGTTCTCTTTGGTTCTCTACAAAAAAACCAAGTGTAACAGCAAGGAACAACATGAGAAACTCCCAGAAATAATGTGTCCATTTTTTTCTTTCGGTGTGAGTGTGAGCATGTACTTCCATAAATTTATTTAGGTGTTTCTTTTTATAATCTACTTTCTGAAATAATGATCTGATAAAGCCCTGACAATAGCTGCCGGGTTGGCCTCATCTGTATTGGTCATAATGATGATGGACAAACCATCGTTTACAAAACGGGCATAGTAGGAACGAAAACCAATATTGGAGCCACCATGTGAAACTGTTTTGCGGCCATTGAGTTCATTAATTGCCCATCCAAAACCATAGTACTCTTTAGAAGCGGTATCACCCGATGTTTTTATAAAAGGCTGCCAAAGCAATTCCCAGTTCTCCTTTTTTAGAATGATGTTTTTTTCTCTCAGCACTTTATCCCATAAGATCATATCGGTGCTGGTGGAAAGAAAACCGCCGCTTGGTCTTACAGCATACATAGCATCAGCATTCACCAGCACACCGTTTTTGTGCATATAACCACTGGCACGATTGGGAATGATCGGATAAAAATCAGTCATGCTGCTGTTCTTCATACCAGCAGGGATAAAAAGTTTTTCTCTTATATAATCCTGCCAGGGCATGCCGCTAACCTGTGTGATAATTTCTGCAAGCATAAAATAAGCAAGATTACAATACTGGTATTTTTCGCCTGTCTTAAAATCGAGTGGTAAAGAATAAGCGGACTTGATAATAACAAGGTCTGGCTGAATAATCGAATTGTTATACGCTGGTCCTTCTCTTTTCAATCCTGATGTGTGAGACATGAGGTGTTTTAATTGTATTGGCCTCCATGTTTCAGGAGCATCGGGAAAAAATTTATGGACATGATCTTCAATACTCAATTTCCCATCCTCCATTAATTTAAGAATAGCTGTAGTAAAAAATTGTTTACTCACAGAGCCAAGCCGGATAACGGTTTTTTCTGTTACAGGTACATTGAGTTCTACATTGGCTAAACCATAACCCTTATTTACCTCAGCTTTTCCGTTTTTAATAACAGCGAGTGCAAGACCAGCAATTTTTTGTTCTTTCATCATTTTTTGTACAATGATGTCAGTGCTGTCTGCCTGCCCGTAAGCAAGTACGCGGACCAAAAGAAAAAGAACGATCATTTTGCTTTTCATAAAAATGTGTTTAAAATATAAAATGTATTAAGAATAGCGAATTATAGAATCGCGATGTATATCCATAAGTTTATATTTTAATCAAACCTGTATTCCTTTTTTATTAATTCAATAAGTCCTTTTGCCCGGTTTTGAAGGGCGATAGCATTACGGATATAAAATTTAATGGTAGTGGAATAGTAATGATAGTTCAGCGATACGGTGTTTATATCCTTTACATCAGTAGAAAGCAGAGATGGCTTTACCAAAGGTTTGCTGATAGTTGTTCTTTGGCCATTCGAACTACTACCAGAGATAATTTTTATATTCATCGTCATTTGCTGAAAAACATAACTGTCAAACAACCGGGTATTTCCTTTGTGAATTTCATCCATTTTCAAACGCAGCAGGTCTATCTGATTTTCCAGCCACTGAAATGACGCATAATAGGTGCCGATACTATCGAGCAATTCTTTGTCTTTTATATACCGGAGCAAGCCTGCAGTCTTAAGCTGCTCAAAAGACTTTGAGTTGGTATAGTAATACCCAAGATTGGCAGTAACAGTTCTGGCGGCAAAATAAATCTCGGTAGTATTTGTAATATCCGAGTGTAACAACTCCACCAGTGAATCGGCCATCTTTGCACCATAACTATTACGGTCTGTTACCGAATCAAAAAGAGTGATATCTGATTGAAGATCGGATAACATAGAGTTCAACTGTGTCTTCACTTCTTTTTTGTGAAGAATGCCTTCCCGGGTGTTTTCCGCATAAAACCCCAATGAAACGGCGAGGAACAACATTAAAAACTCCCAGAAATAATGTGTCCATTTTTTTCTTGGCGGTATGGGTGTGTGCATGTACTTCCATAAATAATTATTTAAGGTGATATTCTTTTTCCAATGTGCTCAACAGTTTTTCACCTTCAGCAATCATTGCTCTTACTTTGTTGATAAGTACAATATTTGATCCTTTAAGGCTGTGTAACGCACCATTAAAGTCATTGAGGCTGGTTTGCGCACCCGGCAACAATTTTACATTATACGGAGGCTCATGAATTGCACTGGCACTGTCTATCATCAGATCCATCACCTGTCCATCAAAGATCCTGTAGATATGCGGAAGGCTTTGCAGCATATAGTCGTTTTCCCTTTCTTGTGTAGTATACATTTCCCGCACGGCAGCATCGTATAAAACCACGGCATCAGCAACATTGGATTTTCTGATCAATCGCATGTTGCCGCCATTCTTCAGTTGCTGAATGGTTCTGTCATTGTACGTAAAAATTACCGGTGAAAGCCTTTGCATTTGACGAGCAAAGAAGTACAGCCTTGAAACATATTTGTCCCTTTGAGAACTGTTCAGCAACAACGAAAGTGAATCGAACATCTCTTTTCTGCGAAGTCTTCTGATCAATATTCCTTTTAAAGCCGTTGTGTCAAGCTTAACATCATCAATCATAGAATGAATAAATTGATACTCCCGCCGGTTTTCTACCTGGTGCTCCCTGAAGTTTTCTGCTAAAAATCCGCAGAACACGGCGAGGAACAACATTAAGAAACTCCCAGAAATAATGTGTCCATTTTTTTCTTGCGGTATGAGTGTGGGCATGTACTTCCATAAATATGTTTATTTAAAATGAAACTCTTCTTTCAACAAGTTTATGATGTCAATAGCAATTTCATTAGCAAGGGAATAATATCTTTCAGTGATAATATCTAACCTCCATTTTCTATCTGCTATATGATTGATATATTCATCCATATACTGGAGGGCTTCCTCCTGAAGCGCAAGCTTTGTATTCATTAGTGAGTCTATTTGTGGAGAAGGCACATGAGCATATTCTTCCTTTACAATATTCAAAGACGCAAATACAGAATAATAGCGGCCCTTTAGTATCCTGTTACGAAATTCTATTACTCTATCCCTGTGTGCCTGGTCCATTTGATTTTGTTCACTGATGATGCCCTGCATATAGTAATAAAATTGAATTGCCGCTATCAGATCTTTGTTCTTGAAATACCTGAGATTTCCTGATTGGATCAGTTGATCGATGGTTGACTTACTCCAGTCAATGCGAAACCCATTAAATATGAATTTGCTGTAATAATAAAATTTACCAGGAACGGGTTCATTTCTGGTAATTGTCGATGCCATCGAAACCACACTGTCTATAGATGACATTATAAATTTAGTCTGGTGTACGCCGCGCCGGAGTTCACTGGTATCTTCTCGTAAATCGTTAAGCAGACTTCTTGCATAGTCCTTTGCCCGTTTACTTTCCACATAATGTTCTCGCTGATTCTCTGCTAAAAAACCACAGAACACAGCAAGGAATAACATTAGAAATTCCCAGAGATAATGCGTCCATTTTTTTCTTTCGGTATGGGTGTGGGCATGTACTTCCATAAAAATTATTTCAAATGATATTCTTTTTTGATCAGCGAATCAAGGCTACTGGCTTGTCTTATTGCTAACTGCGTATTCTGAATAAACCAGTCATTGACCACTGCATATTCATCCAGTAAATTGATATAAATATCAATTTGCTTTTTGTCGTTCGACAAAAAATAAGGAGCAGGTGGCAATTGAACAACAGGATTACCCGGAACGCCATTTATCCATTCCTTCATCCATTCTCTAAATACAGAGGATTTAAAAATTCCCGCAGCATAATTGTCCGCTTTTTTCCATTTGTCCATTACTGCTTCATCCTGCATGGCAATAACAAAATTTCTTACAAAACCATCATACGCAATAATTGCATCTGAAACTTCGGAGTTCCTGATCAGGCGGAAGTTCCCGGAATTTTTTAACTGTTCAATGGTCCTGTCTGAATATATTGCTTTATAATAAGAATAGGTCCAGACCTGCTGCTGATAGATCTCCTTTGCTGATGCATCCCAGTTGTCATTATTTTTTATAAGCATTATCAGTGAATCAATGTGCAAATTGGATGAAGAGATAAACCTGGTCATTTGACCAAAAAAAGCAGTATCTGCCCTTAGGTCTTTGAGCATACTATTCATTAATACTTTTTCTCTTTGCTCCTCTACAATGTGCTCTCTCCAGTTCTCTGCTAAAAAACCACAGAACACAGCAAGGAACAACATTAGAAATTCCCAGAGATAATGCGTCCATTTTTTTCTTTCGGAATGAGTGTGTCTATGTACTTCCATAAAATATTTATTGAAGATGGTATTCTTTCTCGATGTCTGCTATCAGTTTCCGGGCCTGGTCCACCAGTTCTTGTGCCCGGGCTGCTTGTTTCTGACTTACTTTTTCCAAATACTGCACTTCCATAACAAATTCATTGATCAAAGCTTTATCCTCGGAAAAAAGAGCTGGGTTGCCGATAGGCCTTTTGATCTCTTTGTTCTTCATCATTTGATGAAACACCTGGCCACTGAATATTTTATTAGCACTAAGCCTGTATTCTCCTCTTACCTGCTGTTCATCTCCCAATTCAAAAACCGACTGCCTCATTTTACGGTCGTAGGCCATAATGCCGTTTGATATATCCATATCGCGGATAAGCCGCAGGCCACCGGCACTTTTCAGTTGTTGTATGGTTCTGTCATTGGGGAAAAAACTAATGGGGGGCGAAACGATCCGTCCGATATAATAGATGGAGTTTCCGTTTTCCCTGATATTAGTTTGGGTGAGTAAGTAAACCAGCGAGTCAATCATTTCATCACGTTCCATTCTCATGCGGATATGAACTGTTAATTCTGTGGTGTCCAATTTCAGATCCTCTACCATTGATCGCATATACTGCAATTCTCTCTGATGTTCTACATAATGTTCCCGCTGATTTTCTACAAAAAAGCCAAGAGTAACAGCAAGGAACAACATGAGAAACTCCCAGAAATAATGTGTCCATTTTTTTCTTTCGCTGTGGGTGTGAGCATGTACTTCCATAAATAATTTATTTCAGATGATATTCCTTTTGAAGATAATCTATCATTATTTCTCCTTTATGTTTTAGTTCTCTTACCTGCTGAATAATGCCTCTCCCAGAGCCATTCATATAAACTGCAAATAGAGACAACTGCTTTATAAGATCGGGATCATAAGATTGCAGTGGTGGGTTTTGATCTGTACGGGTTATTTCACCATTTTTCATTTCCATGCTGGTAAATACAGCGGGATCAAAGATCCGGGCGGCTATAGTTTTATAATGGTCAAATTCTCCAAAGTAAAGCCCTTCGATCTGTTGTATCAACGGTATGTTTTCATAATAAGCCACGATCTGGTTAGATGTTTCAATTTTTCTTATTAAACGAAAACTCCCGGAGTTTTTCAGTTGTTCAAATGTGCGGTTATTGACCGTAAGGGTTTGCAAACGCGGCGACATTCTTGCGAAATAATATAAAAGACCTTCTTTACCGTCGTATACTGCCCGGATAGTTTAGCATATTGATCATGCTATCCATCATGTCGATCCGGGTTTTCTGAGCAATTAATACCTGGCTGAACGTTTTGTCATTTTCCTTCAGGTCTTCGTACAGCGAACTGATATATTGCAGCTCCTTGTCTTTTTCTATTTTATGCTCCAACTGGTATTCTGCTAAAAAACCACAGAACACCGCAAGGAATAACATGAGAAACTCCCAGAGATAATGTGTCCATTTTTTTCTTGTCAGTATGAGTGTGTGCATGTACTTCCATAAATATTTTATTTCTCCGATGGATTCCTTTCGGACAATTGATATTCTTTTTCCAGTGCATTAACTAAAGTATCAGCAATGTTTAATTGTGCCGCATACTCCTGCAGGGTACGGGTACGGAAACTTTTCATCGTCATTATCAGGTTAATTAATCTATCTGTATCGTTTTTATCTGTAATTTTTATATATACATCATGCGTTATTGGCTTGTTAAACCTGATGTCGGAAACAACCTCTATATTTAGTAGGTCCAGGTTATAAGGAGCAAGCATCCAAAGACCTTTGTCTTCAACATCATCCCTGTACCTTGTTTTCTTAAGTTGCACATCATAAGCATTCATCTGGTTAACAAGCGACTGCTTGAAATAACGCAGTGAACCTGATGTTTTCATTTGTTCATAAGTGCCATTAGTTGCGATGAACGGATATGCGATCATATTGTAAGCATAGTTTTTATAAAAGTTTGTATCATTCCAGGTAGTACGAGGCCGGTGGAGCATTTCAAGAATGGTATCGCAGGCATTCAGTTTTGTATCACTAAAGGAAATTGCCAAATGCAAGGCTGCTGTATCTTTTTTTAAATCTTCAAAAAAAGCTTTCGCTAAAATTTTTTCCCTTTCTCTTTCTATTTTATGCTCCAGCTGGTATTCTGCTAAAAAACCACAGAACACAGCAAGGAACAACATCAGGAACTCCCAGAAATAATGTGTCCATTTTTTTCTGAGGTGTATGGGTGTGGGCATGTACTTCCATAAAGGTTATTTATTCAAAATGATATTTATTCTTAAAATAATAAATAAGGCTGGTGGCTTTTGCTGTTATTTTTTTTAAAGACTGAAGGTGGCTGTTGCTGGCATATGCATATTCATCAAGCATAATAAAAAATTGGTTGATTTTTTCAGGCTTATTGCTATTCAAAATGGGGATAGTTGGGTCTGCATTTTTTAACACAGCGCTTTTGTAGTTTAAAATAGAATATAAAAATTCCCGGATCCGGTACTGCCTTTCCTGAAAACCAGTTGTTTCAAACTTAATAAATAGCCTCGCTTGCTTGTCATAATCAAGGATACTGTCTGCATCTGCCTGATTCAGCAAACGTAAGCCGCCGGCATTTTTTAATTGCAGTAGCGTTTGGTCAGCATTCACAAAGTCGGGAAAGCCGAGGCTATTTTTTATTAAATTAGCAATGCAGGGATTAACTGTACTTATATGCAGAGATAGGGAGTCAAAACACTCATTTCTTTTTGAAAATGCACCCCTTTTCTTTTCATATATATCTATGAGTCTCGAAAATTCAGCAGTGTCCGTTTTAAGGTCATTGTAAAATGAACGTATAAATTGGGTCCCTTTTTCTTTTTCTATTTTATGTTCTAATTGGTATTCTGCTAAAAATCCGCAGAACACAGCAAGGAACAACATTAAAAACTCCCAGAGATAATGTGTCCATTTTTTTCTTGAAGAGTGTGAGTGGTGGTGTACTTCCATATTTTATTCCAGGTTATAATTTTTACGTAGCTCACTCAATAGCCTGCTGTTGGTTTTAATATAATCATTCATTTGCAGTGACCGGCTTGAAGCCATCATTGTTTTATAAAACATGATCATATTCGCCGCCTCACCCTTATCAAAAGAAGACAGGTTCAATATTTGTGCTTTTATAACGGTATCACCTTTTCTGTATTCACGAATAAGATCTAAATAATAAGCATTTTGATCTCTCTTTCGCAATTCATCTGGCCATTTAAAATCATAATGCTTCAGCATGAATGGTTTTATAGGATTAGCAAAGAATTGATATTCCTGCTCGTTCCTGTAGCGGACGTTATTAATACAAACACTAATATCACCAAATAGTTTTTGCAAGGTTGGGCTTTTAAAATACCTGAGTGAGCCTGAACTTTTCAACTGGCTAAGCACCCCGTCTTTTGGTTCAAAGGAATAGCTGTTGATAAGATAAAATACGGTTGTATACGCCGGATAAAATGCTTTGGGAAGATCAGTTAACGAGCTGTCCTTTATATAAGCCCACAAATAATCACAATCCTTTTCTTTTTCTAACCGGGCTCTTAGTTTATTAGAAAAAGAAACAGAGTCCGCTAATAGCTCTTCATATAAAGCATTCGCATATTCTTTTTCCCGCTGGTGTTCTATTACATGTTCCAGTTTATACTCCGCAAGAAATCCACAGAACACAGCGAGGAACAACATTAAGAACTCCCAGAGATAATGTGTCCATTTCTTTCTTGAAGTGTGGGTATGTGCATGTACTTCCATAATAAATATTTAATGCCGTCCCAATTGTTTATTTATTAAGTTTTCCATTTCTATACAAGCTTCTCTTGCATCTCTGAATGCATCTAAGCTTCTTCTCAATCTTTCCAGTCGCAGTGTAAGGGCCGCACCCATATCATGACGAAAAACAGCCGCATCATTTCCGGTTAGTACATCGTGATGGTTAGCCAGTTTTTCTATCTTAACAGGATCAGAGTGATTGCTAGTATCAAGATTTAACTGGCAGGTAAGATCATAGCTTTTATAAACAGCGGGAATAAATAGCTCTGTATAATATTTTTTTTCAAACTCCTGGTTGCGGTATTGTGCAAAATTGGTGATGCGTTCATAGTCCATCATTTTTTTAAGGAACGCTATATTTCCTATATATCTTAATGAACCCGATGATTTCATTTGCTCGTATGTTTCTTTACGCACCAAAAAATTTCTCACCCACACGGCACCCATACTTTTAGCAAAAGCCGCCCTGTTTATTGTGGCACTATCCTGCAATAACCAATTGACCAACGAATCATGATTATCAATAATGATGTGGTCTTGTTTTAAAAGCGAATCAAGATTGCTGATATTGGTTCGTACATCCAGCAACATGCTTTGTAAAAATTTCTCCGCTCTTTCTTTTTCGATCTTGTGCTCCAGTTGATACTCGGCCAGGAAACCGGAGAATACTGCGAGGAACAGCATGATAAACTCCCATATATAATGTGTCCACTTTTTACGAGCCGTATGAGCATGTGCATGTACTTCCATTTTTTACTATTTAAGATGATATTCGTTTCTGATCAATGAAATTAATCCTGAGGCCAGGCTGTTTAATTCTCTTGCTTTTTTTACCTGGTTCATGTCAACTTTTTTCAGGTATTGGGCATTATTAATCAATTCGTTTATGGCTGCTGCATTTGTATTAAATAATGGGGGATTATTTATAGGCTTTCTAATATCTTCATAATTATCAACCATATTGTTAAAAACGGTTCCCTTAAAAATACCACTCGCAACTTTTCTGTACTCCAATCTTTGTTGCTGCTCCTGGGTTAGTAAAAAAACCAATGATCTCATTTTCTGATCATAATTCATTATGCCGTTTGAAACTACTGTATTATGAACAAGCCGCAGTGCCCCCGAATTTTTTAATTGCAGAATAGTGCGGTCATTTGGAAAAAAATCAATGTTCAAGGACAAACTGCGTCCATAAAAATATATGTCGTTAAGCTTTGTGGAATAACCAGCAGAAGAAAGTAAAAAAATTAACGAATCAATCATTTCAACACGCCGGACCCTTGAAAGACTATTGGCCGAAAGCTGAGCAGTGTCAGATTTTAAATCCTCAAGCATGCTGTACATGTACGCTTTTTCTCTGTCTTTTTCAATCTTATGCTCCAATTGATACTCTGCCAAAAAACCGCAGAACACAGCAAGGAACAACATAAGAAACTCCCAGAAATAATGTGTCCATTTTTTACGAGCAGTGTGAGAAGTGATGTACTTCCATGCGAACTGTTTATTATTACATGAATAAAAATCAGTTTTCAAGGTCGGGATGGTGGCTGTCTTAAAATGGGGTGGGAATAATAATTTCAAAAGATAATTATTTTCCCGTCTATAATTGTACCTTTTATTTCTATTTAAAGGCTTGCCTACTTCTTTTGACATAATCGTAATTGGTGTTGGTTCTATGGGATCAGCAACCTGTTATTACTTATCAAAGCGGGGCTACAAAGTTTTAGGTCTTGAGCAATTTGATATCACTCATGAGTTTGGTTCACATGCGGGCCAGAGTCGTATTATCCGCAAAGCATACTTTGAACATCCCGATTATGTTCCGCTGCTGGAAAGGGCTTATAAAAACTGGAATACTCTTGAGCAAGAAACCGGCAAAGAGTTATATTTTAAAACAGGTCTTTTATATGCCGGCACCTCAAATAACGAAATGATCAAAGGAATAAAGCAATCTGCTTCCTTATATAATATAGAATTGGAAAATTTAAACGTTGCTGATGCTACCAACCGTTTCCCTCAATTTACATTTCCGGAAAATTTGGAAGTATTGTTTGAACCTGAAGCCGGATTCCTTCCTCCGGAAAAAGCGATCAGGCTTTATGCTAAGCAAGCAAAAAAAAATGGAGCGACCGTAAACATCAACGAAAAGGTGATTGATTGGAAAAAAAATGGAGCCAATATAATTGTAAGAACAGATAAGAGCTCCTATCAATGTAATAAACTAATTATTACTGCCGGAGCATGGGCGGGCAAAATGATCCCCGGCTTTGCTGATAAAATAAAAGTGACAAGACAATTTATCGCATGGATAAAGACGAAGAATGATAAACAGTTTGCATTACCCAATTTTCCGTGCTGGATGATCGGTGATGCTGATAAGCATGGGTGCTTTTATGGATTTCCATTATTAGATACAAAAAAGTTTGGCGAACCTGCAGGATTAAAGCTGGCACATCATTTTCCTGCGCAGGTTACTGATCCTGATAATGTGAACAGGGAAACAACAGAAGATGATCTTAAAAACATAAAGTATTGTTTAGATAAGTATTTGCCTGGTGTATTTGATTCTGTATTGCATACCAAAATTTGTTTATACGGAAATTCACCCGATGAAAATTTTATCATTGATAAGCTACCGGGTTATGAAGAAAATGTTTCAATAGCCTGTGGCTTTAGTGGGCACGGTTTTAAATTCGCTTCCGTGGTCGGAGAAATTCTTGCTGATCTTGCAATAGGTGGCAGATCAGATCTCCCAATTGAATTTTTAAATGCAAAACGTTTTGTTTGATATGTTCTAAAGAACGAATGGAATAATTGCTTTTCGGTTTGGCGGGTAATCCTCAAAGTTTTCTTTATACCAATTATGATGTGCTAATGCCCGTGGAATAAGATTCGCAGTTGTCCAAATAAAAAAAGTAAGAGCAGGAAGGTTCCAGCAAAGAATGGCAAATCCAAGCCACTCAATTAATTCGCCCAACAAATTTGCACAGCTAACTTTAGTAAATAACCAACCATTGGGTATTTTATAATCTGTTTCTCCCGGCTTGCGCAGGTTAATTAAAATATTATCCGCTTTCCAGTTTATACTTAACCCCATAAAAAATAAAATGACCCCAATTATAAATCTTGGATCACTAAGCCATTCGTTTGTGTACGAAGCGAAATGAGTAAAGTAATATCCAAAAGAAAAGCCGTTGATGATATTAAAGAATATAGCCGACAACATAATGATCGCTGGCATCTTCTTGCCCTTTGTATGTAATCGAAAAGGAAAAATAAAAATGCGGTTGATATAATGAAGGCTGAACAATCCTATCATTATTAAAGGAGCAAAAGAAAATAGAATTATACCCGGAAAGATCATGATACATAAAACGATCAACACAGGCAGCTCCATTATCAGCCAGGCCCATTTATTAGGTATAAGCGGCCCCCATTTGGAAGTAGTATGGCGACCATAAGGAGCAGCGACTCGTAATAAAACAAAGAATACAATTACAGCTACTATTATCCAGCTATACAAAATTGTTTGATATGCCGACCATGAAATTGAAAGCATTTTTCGGTTCTAAGAAGGACAAGATAATATTTAAAATTATATGCTAACTTCATCAAACATTTTTCAAAATATTTTTTATGAATGATCGTCGTCGTTTTTTACAAACATCTGCAACCCTTTTAGGGGGAAGTACTTTGTTGTCTTCCTTCAGTAAGGAATCTTTTAGCATTTTCAAAAATAAGATCTCGCCTTCCGATCACTTGAATATCGGCGCCATTGGTATCAATGGTATGGGATGGAGTAATCTTTCTGCTGCAATAAAAATTCCCGGAGTAAATGTTGTGGCGCTTTGTGATGTAGATAAAAATGTATTGGATAAACGAATGGCTGATCTCGCAAAAATGAATGTAGATACATCAAAGGTGAAAACCTATGGTGATTACCGTAAATTATTGGAGCAAAAAGACATTGATGCCGTCATAATCGGTACGCCGGATCATTGGCATGCGTTGATAATGATGCAGGCAGTGGAAGCAGGTAAACATGTGTATGTTGAAAAACCGGTTGGGAATTCAATTGAAGAATGCAGGGCAATGGTTGCTGCTCAAAAAAGATATAATAAGATCGTACAGGCCGGTCAATGGCAAAGAAGCCAGCAACATTTCAGAGATGCAGTTGATTTTATAAGAACAGGACAATTGGGAAATATAAGAACTGTAAAAGTCTGGTGCTACCAGGGATGGATGAAACCTGCAGCAAAAGTTCCTGATTCAGATCCACCAGCTGGTGTTGATTATGAAATGTGGCTTGGTCCTGCGCAAAAAAGAAAATTCAATGCAAGTCGATTTCATTTCAACTTCCGTTGGTTTTGGGATTATGCCGGTGGATTAATGACTGATTGGGGAGTTCATTTAATGGACTATGCGATATTTGGAATGAATGCCGATGTTCCAAAAACCGTTTCTGCATTGGGAGGAAATTTTGCCTATCCTGACCTTTCGCAGGAAACACCGGATACGATGGGTGCATTATATGAGTTTGATAAATTCAATTTGATCTGGGATCATGCAATGGGAATTGATAATGGCTTGTTTGGAAAAGATCATGGCATTGCATTCATTGGCAATAATGGAACATTGGAATTAGATCGTGGTGGTTGGGAAGTAATTGCAGAAAACAGGAGTAAAGAAAAAGTAATGGTTGAAAGAAAAAAACCAACGGACAATGGTTTGCAAAAACATTGGGAAAATTTTGTTGCTGCCATCAAATCAGGAAAACAGGATGATCTGAATTGTCCTATAAGTACCGGTGCTCATATTGCCACTGTTTGCCAATTAGGAAATATTGCATTCAGGTGTAAAGAAAAAATTGAATGGGATAAAGCAAAGCAACAATTGACAAACGATAAATTAAATCAGCAATATTTATTTGCACAATATCATAATGGATATAAACTTCAAAAGGTTTAATGCTGTTAATGTTGCATTATTGCAACTCATCTTTTAATGCAGCTATCGTCTTCTTTTCGCTGCCAACAAAAATTTTATCATTAATGATAATGACAGGGCGTTTGAGAAAAGTATATTCATCAAGGATGTATTGACGATAATCTTTTTCAGTTAGCTTTTTATCTTTCAGTTTCCACTCCTTATACTTAATTGCACGGCGGCTAAATAATGCCTCGTAGGTTCCAACCATTTTTTTCATTTCATCCAGCTGGGCAGGAGTTATCTTTTCAAATTTGATATTCTGAAGTGTAAATTTTTTACCGATCAGCTTATCAAGTCCCGTTTCTTCAAATAAGGCCAGGCTCGTAGTGCAGTGGCCGATAGTGTAGATCTTTTTCATATTGTTCGTTTTTTCTCGCCGTGATCGCGGCGATTGCTGAATTCAGTCATGCCACGGTTTAAAACCGTGGCATGACTGTTTTAGAATCTGTTGCGAATCTAGAATGATTAGCGATAAGAACGATGAACGGAGCGTCGCAAGGGACTCCCAATCAAAGCTCAAAAGCCTGCTTACATATAAAATTTCAGCAGACAAGCCGGTACCAAAATCTCTTTTCTTCATTCGTAAACAGGCCCGGGGTTTGCTGGCTATATTTGCATATAATTTTGTGAGTTATGATAAAAACAGGTAACCCGATCATCAGCATTTATACGGAAATGACCCCTAACCCGGAGACGATGAAGTTTGTGGCAAATAAACTTTTATATCCCGGTAAAAGCATTGATTTTCCTGATGTGGAAACAGCGAAACCTTCACCGCTGGCGATTGAATTGTTTGGCTATCCTTTTATCAAGGCCGTTTTTATTGCCAGCAATTTTGTAACGCTTACAAAAACTCCTGACACTGATTGGAGCGATGTGATCCCAAGTGTTCGCCAGTTTTTGAAAGAATACCTGGAAGAAGGAAAGCCCGTAATAAATGAAGAAGAAATAGTAGCGACCAAAAAAGAAAGCAGCAACGAGATCAGCGCCGATGATGACGATGTGGTAAAACGCATTAAAGAACTATTAGAAAATTATGTGAAGCCTGCAGTTGAAATGGATGGCGGCGCTATACAATTTAAAAGTTATGATGAAGGTGTTGTGAACCTGATGTTACAAGGAAGTTGCAGTGGTTGTCCATCATCAATGATAACATTGAAAGCCGGTATTGAAGGAATGATGAAGAGAATGATACCGGAAGTAAAAGAAGTGGTGGCGGAAGCTGAATAGAACCAGGATTATTTAGGATTTACAGGGATTCAAACGGATAATACTTAGGCGGAATTTAACGGTTCGCCTTTTTTATTTTAATATGTTTACCGGATAATAAACAGCCATGAACCAAACCAATGCGTATGCAATTGAGACTTCAGAACTGAACTATATGTTTCGCTACGGAAGAAAAGTAGTGAATAATGTAAGTTTAAAAGTTCCTGAAGGAAGTATATTCGGATTCCTGGGTCCGAATGGCGCCGGCAAAACAACTACTATACGACTGCTTACAGGTATGCTTGAAAATGATCGTGACAATATTTTTATTCACGGCAAATCATTAAAGAAAAATCTTCCCGGCATTTTTGAAGGTATCGGGTCATTGATAGAAACGCCTTCACTCTATCTTCATTTAAATGCCCGGGACAATTTAAGAGTGATCACCCGCCTGAGAAAGATGGATGAAAAAAGAGTTGACGAAGTGTTACAGATCGTCGGTCTTTATAATGATCGCAAAAGAAAGGCGAAAGAGTATTCGCTTGGCATGAAGCAAAGATTGGGTGTGGCAATGGCATTGTTGCCCGATCCATTATTATTGATCCTTGATGAACCAGCCAACGGTCTTGATCCGGCAGGTATCATTGAAATAAGAGAGATGCTGAAAAGGTTGAACAAGGATCATGGTAAAACAATTTTTGTATCAAGCCATTTATTAAATGAAGTGGAAAAGACATGTACACATGTCGGTATCATACATAAAGGTGTCATACAATTCCAGGGAACAATGGCTGACTTGCAGCAAAGTGCCGGTCATGGTAAGCTGGTAACGATAAAAGTGGATGATACAGCAAGATGGAAAAGTTTTGTAACGGAAAAATATCCGCAGGCAACAGCCTTAGTAAGTAACGAATTTGTTTTACCAGTTGAAAATAGTGATGACATTACAAACATTACCCGTGAATTGGTGATGCAGGGAG
Source organism: uncultured Bacteroidota bacterium (assembly GCA_963746915.1). Lineage (GTDB taxonomy): Bacteria > Bacteroidota > Bacteroidia > Chitinophagales > Chitinophagaceae > VBAS01. The sequence continues at coordinate 251,185 of CAVVDD010000009.1, forward strand.
TTCCGGTAAGAGGGGTTCGCACTAATGAAGGACTAGAAGAATGGTTTATTAAAATGACATCAAACTAATTGTTATGAATTTCCTTTCTGATTATATAAAAGCATTTAAAGCAGAGTGGTTAAAGTTGAGAAACTCGGGAACCTTTTGGCTGGTGCTGATCATGGCTGCCTTTATTCCTGCGATCTTTACATTGGTTGGTTTATTACAAACTGAGAGTGATTTTACATTTGTTGCTTCGGAAAACTCGTGGAAAAGATTTGTCACGGGTTGTTTCCAGGGATTCGGTCTTTTTTTCTTTCCAATTTTCCTCACACTTCTTGTAATACGTCTTACCCAAATGGAACATCGGGGAGGCGGATGGAAACTAATAGAAGTACAACCAATTTCTAAACCATCGCTTTACCTGAGCAAATTCAGCATAGCTGTAGTGGTCGCATTTCTATGTATAGTTACCCTTATTCTTTTTAGTCTACTTGGTGGCGCTATTGTTATGTGGGCAAAAAACAGTGCCGGGTTCACCAAACATTCAATTCCATTTGAATTCATCTCTCGTCTCGGGCTAAGATTACTCATTGCGGGGCTTGGTATATTAGGTATTCAATATTTATTTTCTGTTGTTATCAGTGGATTTTTATGGCCATTCTCAATCGGGTTGGTTGGTACTATTACAGGCACAATACTTTTTGGAATGCGCAAAGGATTATGGTGGCCATATATTGCTCCGGGCTTAACCATAACAAATCCGGAAGGTAGTAGTGCAGGAAATTTCCTGATGTATTACGAATGGTTAAGTATTGCCGTGATGATAACTGCATTATGGCTCGGCTATCAGTGGTATGTGCGAAAAACTTTTAAACGGGCTTTCTTTAAACCCATTCCAAGGATCCTTTATATACTTGTGCCCCTGGTTTTGTTCGTCGTAGTTTTTATATATATAAATAAGCCGGTTCAGCTTCCTTCACATAGTCGTACTGTAATTGCTGGAACTGTCGAATCAAAAGATAAACTCCAAACGGCGTATTTATTTGCAGAGCCATTCATGGATACTGTTCTTGAAATTCCTATAACCGATAATCGATTTAGTGTAAGCACGGATAAAAATATTCCTGCGGGTGTTTATTCATTTAGATTGGGTGCTATCAATCAAAAAGTCTTTTTTGGAAACAAGGATAGTTTGTTCCTTAAGGTAAAAATTGATGGCATTAGTAATCGGGTTACTTCATCGGGAACCCGAATCCCCGAAAATGAATATTTAAGAAATGGCAACGATAATGACAATGGTAGTGATAAATATATGCTGGAACATTATGGTTCTGAAATGACGCCAAAAGCATTTGCGGCTGAAGTTATGCGGCTTTGGCATGACGAAGTTAATAATCTGAATAACTATAAAACAGCAGATAACCTTAAACCAAACGATGATTTTATTGCTTTACAGAAAAAATTACTTTCTCTATACTACATAAAATTACTCGATGGTAAATATGCGCAATGGTTCAAAGTATATCATCCAACTCAAACATTGGAATTTCCAAAATCGGTTGATGCGATCAGGAATACAGTTAATTATAATGATAGCACCCTTCTGAGTTATGCTGTGTATCGTGATAACATTGCTGACTATTATCAGCAGAAGTATAAACTGAATCCCTCCAATGATACGGCTTATATTTCAAAAGTAGCAACCGTATTACCAGCAAGCACATTAAGAGATTATCTTGTTTATAATAAAATAAAGGGACTTGTTGGCAGAACAAGGGATAGTGCAAGCAGGGAAATGTTGATCGCAAAATATCTTCCGGTTATCTCACAACAGAAAACACAGCAGCAAATACTGGCGCTGCATTACATATTAAATAGTTTAGTACGTGGAAGTGCCGCTCCTGATTTTATTACTACCGCATTAAATAAAGACACTTTCTCTCTTAAAAATTTTAAAGGACGCTATGTGGTGATAGATGTATGGGCGACATGGTGCAGAACTTGTGCTGGACAATCTGCGATCTTTGAGAAAATTGCAGAGGAATTCACAAGTCCTGCGATTGCATTTGTTGCATTGTCCATCGATGATAGTAAATGGGCCTGGCAGGATGAAGCCAGTCAAAGATCATTGCGTGTATTGCATTTGCGTAGCAATAACAAGGACCTGTTTGGAAGATCTTATGGCATTGATTATATGCCCCGTTATATTTTATTAGATCCGGATGGTAAGATATTGAATGCACAAATGCCCGAACCAGGTAACCCCGCTTTTATAGAGATATTAAAAAGAGAAATTCCAGGATTAGAAAGCTTATAAAGAAATTATTTATCTGCGTTAAGTTCTATAAAACGCTGCATTGAAAGATTATATAAAAGGTTTGTGATACAAGTATTCAATCCGTAACTTACAACAAACTTAAGGCTATGATCGTAGTTTATATTATCCTCGGGCTTATTGCTTTGTTGTTGCTCATTTCAGCGATGCTTCCCAAAAGTTATAATGTTGAGAAATCAGCGATCATTAATAAAAGCGTTATTGATGTGATGAATCGTGTTGGCGATCTTAATCATTATAGCAAATGGAATCCATGGCAACAAATGGATCCTTCAGCTAAATCAACAATTACAGGAACTCCGAAAACTCCGGGTCACAGCTATGGTTGGGAAGGAAAAAAAGTAGGCGTTGGCAGCTTAACCCTTAGGGCTATTGACGATAAACATATTCATTTTGATCTTGAATTTTTAAAACCATTCAAAGCAAAAGCTAAGGACAACTGGTTATTTGAGCATTGGGGTAATGGTAATGAAACAAAAGTAACCTGGCAAAACAGTGGTGGTCTTCCCTGGCCAATGGCAAGTTTGATGGGACCGAAGATCGTCAAAGATCTTAATGTACAATTTGTAACAGGTTTAAACAATCTGAAAAAACTTTGCGAAGGCAGTTAGTTTTCTTTCTTTACCCAATTCACTTTTCTTTCTTTCAAATAATCAAGCACAAAATCAAAACATTTTTTGTGTTTGCCGACAAGCTCCGGCGGAAATACTCCTTTCTCTGAAAAAAGCCTTTGTGCAAGCAGGTTTACAGCCGCCGTACAAGTGTACCCTGTTGTACGGGCCATTGAAGAAATTTTTGTTTCATGATCATAAAAATCAAGCAGACTCCATTCAATAGTTTTGCGTTCTCCCTCTTTTTTGCCGGTCAGTTTTACTTTCATCACGGTTAACTCTTCCTCCTCTAATCCCAATTTCCATTCATTAAATAATATTTGCGAGGTTACTTTTAATGGAGAAACTTTTGATCCGTTTACATCTATCGGTGTTTCGTTAAAGAAACCGCTTTCTTTTAATGAAAGAATGATATCAACATGCCCGGGATACCGCAATGTTTTTTCTTTTTGATTTTTAATATGCGGCATAGTGTATAATAAAGACCGAAGACCATCGGTATTAAATGCTTCCAGTGTTCCAAGGTTTTCAAAATGTATCCATTCTACTTCACTCAATGCAGGCCTGATAATTATATGTCCATTCTCCATTAATCTTGCCGGCCTGGTATATTCTTCAATTACATCTGCCGGAGAAAACGGCGCTTTGTATTGAAATGGTTTCTTTCTCACTTTGGGTAACCCACCCACATAAATTTCCAGTGCTTCAATTTTCATTTCTTCATTATGATGACCAATTATAAAATTGCTCATACCCGGAGCCACTCCGCAATCAGTTATCACGGTTACTCCTTTTTCTTTTGCAAGCCGATCAAGCAGTAAAACATCTTCCGGAAAAAAAGAAATGTCAACAATGTTTTTGCTGCAGCTAATTACAGCTTCCAATGTTTTGTATCCCATAAAACCGGGAACAGCAGTTACTACGATATCGAATGAAGCAAGTAATTGGTGGTAAGATGAATAATTTCGAAGATCTGCCTGTTGTATTTCAATTCTTGGGTTTCTTTTTTTCAGCAGATCGAGATTAACATCGCTTACATCAAAAGCGGTAACATGATGACGTGATGCAAGATCAATTGCGATAGCGCTTCCTACCATACCTGCGCCTAACACTGCGACTTTCATATAGCAAAATTTTGGAGGTAAAGATGCGAAAATCAGAACACGGATAACACGGATGAAAAGGATTTACACAGATTTATCCGTGATTATCTATCCAACCCGTGTTATCCGTGTTCCTTTTCTTTAAAATTTGAACGACTCCGCAATTAATTTACGCAAGTTTCGGGTTGATTTGGCTTTTGCCTGTAAATAGTTTTGTGCTAAATTGAAAACAATGACAGATTACGAACGCATAAAAAAAGCAATTGAATTCATCCAATCGAATTTTCAGCAACAACCTGATCTTGATGCTGTGGCAAAAGAAGTTTATCTAAGTCCATTTCATTTTCAGCGACTGTTCAAAGATTGGGCAGGAGTAAGTCCCAAAAAATTTTTACAATATATCAGCTTGCAACATGCTAAAAAACTTTTACACCAGCATACTGTAAGTGATGCAGCTTATGAAACTGGTTTATCAGGCTCAAGTCGCTTGCATGATCTTTTTATAAGTATCGAGGGAATGACGCCGGGAGAATATAAAAATGGTGGCGGGCAGCTGCAAATCAATTATAGTTTTGCTGAAACTCTGTTCGGAAATATTATAGTTGCTTCCACACCAAAAGGCATTTGTCACCTTGCTTTTGCCGATGATGAAAAAGAAGCATTACAACAATTGCAGTTACAATTTCCAAATGCACAGTTCCGGCAGGTGGTTGATACGATCCAGCAAAATGCTTTATTCATATTTACACAAGACTGGAAAGATCTTTCAAAAATTAAATTGCATTTAAAAGGAACTCCATTTCAAATAAAAGTGTGGGAAGCGTTGTTGAAAATTCCAATGGGAAATGTATCAACTTACTCAGGTATTGCAAATACAATTAATAACCCAAATGCATCAAGAGCTGTTGGAACAGCCATTGGTGATAATCCTGTTGCATTTTTAATCCCTTGTCACCGGGTAATTCGATCAACAGGAGATTTCGGACAGTATCATTGGGGAAGTATAAGAAAAACTGCAATGATCGGCTGGGAAGTTGCTAAAACAAATCCGGAAAATTAATTATGCAGTTGCGTATATTTATGCGTTAGCGTAATTGTATGATTGACTTAAATAACATAAGAAGTTTTACAGTTGACAGACCTGGGGGCTGCACTATATTTGGCACTGCAAAAGAATTTGACAATCTCCCGGAGACTCATAAAGCACAAATTTTATTTTTAGACAAGGTTGCCAACGAATATATCTCTGAATTTTTATTCTCAGCTCATATAGTAACAGGCGGTAGCTGGGCTCCTTTTGAAAAAGGCAACTTCAAAGAGATCGAAGAATTTTTTGACTTTAGACGTAATCCCGAAAGTAAGCAGTCATTAAAAAAATGGCTTTATAAAAGAGGAATTCCTTTTGACACATCGGTTTTTGTTTTGGAAAATGGTAATAGCCATGATTTTTTAACAACATGGAAAATGGTCATTAAATATTCCGCTGATCTTTTTATAATGAATGATATGATAGTTTTTGACCTCACATTAAACTGGTGCCTGTACTTTTTTCATGAAGATCAACTTTTCTTCGGAAGAGATAATGTTTATGATGCAACGGAAGATCATAAGCGAATGGAAGAATTAAATGAAAGAAAGAAAAAATACCCACGGTTTAAGCATCCTTACTTATAAACAACATCGGCGTAAAAAACTTCAATGAAAGTTGATGGTATAAATTTCCGATGAGCATCAATGCCGATTATACCAGTATTGGCTATATTTATGAGTTAGCCGTAAACAAACAGCTCCATCATGCCAATGTATTTAATGAAGCGATTTATTATTCTTAATCTAATCGGTTTTCTAACAAATACTGCAATTTTTGGACAACAAATCAATATTAAAGTTGGAGAAAGAGACAGCATTCAGTCGTCAATACTAAAAGAAAACAGGAAGTTTATCATTCACTTACCACAAGGATATGACACTTCACAAACCAAATATACTGTCCTATATCTTTTGGATGGTTCTGAAGCAAGATTGCTGTTCTATTTTTCAATAATGAACTTCTATTTTAAAGATCAATTAATAATAGTAGCCATTGAAAATACAGACAGAGACAGAGATATGATGCCATTAAGTGTGCCATCCTATCCGGTAGCAAAACCCGGCGCTGACAGTTTCCTATCATTTATTCGAACCGAACTCATTCCTAAAATTGAAAATAATAATCGCACCAATGGACAGCGAGTTCTTTGTGGCCAATCATTAAGCGCTGTATTTACTTTATACGCCTTGTTGATACAGCCACAACTATTTGACAGCTATATCGCCAATAGTGTGGGTTGGTATGCTGACATGGACTATTTCTTTTCACCATTGGTAAATAAAGCATTCCAAAGCCCTGATAAATATTATGGCAAGAAAATTTTTATGTCAAATTCGGAAATTGATAGTTACGACCCTAAAAAAGAGATACTAAAGTCAATGGATGGATTTTCCAAAAAAGTACAGGACAGGTTAGGCAATGGTGTAATATATAAATATGAAACGTACAATAAATATGGACACGTGCCATATCCTTCTTTTTATGACGCAATGAAATTTATACTGATCGATAATAAAGGAAAATAATGGAGCATTAGATTTATCTTACCAAACTCTTCCAACGTCATCTCATTTTTCACATTCCCCGTATTCAATGTTGTTCCTGGTTCAAACAAAACAACATGTACTTCTTCCTTCGCATTAGGACGATGCTCAACACCACGGGGCACAATGATAAACTCTCCTTCATTAATTGTTACAGTCTTATCGCGAAACTCCATATCAAAATTTCCTTTCACTACATAGAATAGTTCATCTTCATTATCGTGGTGATGCCACACAAATGGTCCTTTGAACTTTACAAGCTTTACCATTTGGCCATTTAATTCACCGGCAATTTTAGGACTGTAGTGCTCAGAGAACTGCGAGAACTTTTCGATAAGGTTTACTTTTTCCATTTTTTATTTTATTGAATGGTTATAAGATCAGCCGCAGCTTTTGCTTTTTTTCTTAATTCGTTCACATCCGCATCTATTTTATCATAAGCCAATGCAACTGCCATTCGGCGGTAAGGTCTTGTAGTTGGTTTGCCAAATACCCTGACATCAATGTTGTTTTCTTCCAATGCCTTTTCAATTCCTGTTATTGTAAAATGTTCAGCCGTTTTATTTGCCAGTATAACGGCACTGGCCCCGGCTCTTTCCAGTTTTATTTCCGGGATCGGCAATCCCAGAATAGCACGGGCATGTAATTCAAATTCTGAAAAATTTTGTGTGCCGGCCAATGTTACCATTCCGGTATCATGCGGCCTTGGGCTTAATTCAGAAAAATAAACTCCTTTGTCAGTCAGGAAAAATTCTACTCCCCAAATTCCGGGACCGGTTAATGCAGTGGTCACTTTCTTCGCCATTTCACAGGCATCTTTATGATCCTGTTCGCTGATCGCAACAGGTTGCCAGCTTTCCTGGTAATCTCCTCGCTCTTGCCTGTGTCCTATTGGCGGACAAAATAAAGTTGTTCCATTCATCTGTGTCACTGTCAGCAATGTTATCTCTGTATGAAAAGAAATAAATTCTTCAATGATCACTTCTTTCAGATCTCCCCTTGAATTATTGATAGCGTAATCCCATACTTTTTGCTGATCGTTCTCATTCTTTAATACACTTTGTCCTTTCCCCGATGATGACATCAATGGTTTTACAACACAGGGCAAGCCAATTTTACTTACCGCATTTTTAAATTCTTCAAAAGTCGTAGCGTAAAAATATTTTGCAGTTCTTACTCCCAATTCTTTACTGGCAAGATCACGAATAAGTTTTCGGTTCATGGTAAAATTGGCGGCTCTTGCACTGGGAATTACTTTGATGTTCTTTTTTTCATATTCATAAAATCTTTCTGTCCTTATCGCTTCAATTTCCGGAACCACCAGGTCAGGTTTGTGTTTTGCAACAATTGAATCAAGTTGCTCGCCATTTAGCATATCAAGCACTTCAAAATCATCTGCCACTTGCATGGCAGGTGCTCCTGCATAACTGTCCGCAGCGATCACTGTTTGTCCCAATCTTTTTAATGCTATTACTAATTCTTTTCCTAGCTCGCCGCTTCCAAGCAGCAATATTTTTTTGTGCATGACGCAAAGTAATTTATTTGTACAATTTCGCTAAAGTTCCATAGCACAAGCCAAATAAAAATCCCGTCTCGCCTGAGGCGAGACGGGATTACTAACCCAGAAAAACTTTTTCAATAAAAGAATTGTTCTTTGACGATCTTTCCATCTTTTACTTCATACACTGCGATCTCTTCCATTTTTTGTCTTCCCATTCCTTTGTAAGTAGCATCAATACCCATAGCAAAAGAAATATGGCTACCGCCAACAATTGGTTCGCTAACCCAGCCGCCATGCATTTCTTCTACCATGTTGTTAAAATCCTCGCCTTTCTTTTTAATTGCCGCCAATCCTTCTGCGGTTTGCAAGCCTTGTGCATGAGGAGGCTCAATGCTAACAGCATTTTCTGCAAAAAGTTCTTCCTGTACCTGGCTCCATTTGTACTCTTTGAACAATTCGTTCATACGATTGGCCACTTCCTGTGTGGTCATTACTGCTTCGAGTGTAGACATAGACTTTGGTTTAAAAGTTAAAAAAGGTCCAAAGGACTCCTTCGGAGATAGAGAAGCTACGAATATTTTACAGCCGGAAGAATTAAATAATTATGAACGCCGAAATTTGCGGTATGAATGTAGCTTTAGGCTTATAAATTAAACTGATCATTTGAAACTTCAACTATTAATTTTCTGTTGTTGTCTTGCCGGCTGTGCCGTCAGCAATAACCCACTGCGAAAAGAAATTAAACAACTTCAAAAAGGTACTATTAAAGATGATACCAGTTTTGTGTACATATTGCCATTTGAAAGCAACAAATCTCACCTGATCGTGCAAGGCTATTTCGGGATCTTCTCTCATAAGGAAAGAGCCGCTCTTGATTTTAAAATGAAAAGAGGAACAAATATTCTTGCAGTAAGAGATGGCATAGTAACGAGAGTAAAAGAAGATGGCGAAAAAGGTGGGTGGAATAAAAAATATCGCAGCCAGGGAAATAATATCATCATTCAACACAGTGATAATTCAAGAAGCGGTTACTGGCATTTACAAAAAGACGGGGCCCTGGTAAAAGTTGGTGATACTGTCAGGCAGGGACAAATAATTGGTCTGAGCGGAAAAACAGGTTATGCCGCATTACCGCATTTACATTTTATAGTTTGGAAAAGTGATAGTCGCGGGTGGCAGCAGATAGCAACAAGATTTCAAACCTCAAAAGGAATAAAATATTTGAAACCCTGGAAATGGTATCGAAATAAAGCAACCTCTTCACCAGGTACATCCCAGCCAATGGAAACCACGGCACAATAGTGTAAACTTTTTACCGCTTACATTTGAAAAAAAATCATTTTGAGTTTCCAGGAGATTTGGCAACAGTTTATTGAAGGAATGAAAAATACAACATGGCTTGAATACATAGCCGTGTTTGCTGGTATTGCCAGTGTGTGGTACAGTCGTATTGAGAATATTTTAGTTTACCCCGTCGGGCTTATCAATACTATTATATATATATGGTTAAGTATAAAAGGGCAATTATTTGGCGAGGCCTCGGTAAATCTTTATTATACAGTGATGAGTATTTATGGTTGGGTGCTTTGGACAAAAAAAGACAAAGAACAACATACCATTGTTCATGTTAAGTTTTCAGATCGTCGCTGGTGGCTATATCAATTAGCTTTTTTTGCAGCCTTTTACCTTACCATATTTATTTCGCTTACTTATTTAAAAAGATCATTTGCTTCGGGAGCTATTCCCTGGGCAGATGCTTTTGCCAGCGCCACTGCATTCACGGGGATGTGGCTCATGACAAAGAAAAAAGTGGAAAGCTGGTATTGGTGGATCGCCACTAATATTGCCTCTATTCCTTTATACTTTGTAAAACATTATGTTTTTACCAGTGTTTATTATTTTGTATTATTAATAATGGCCGTCTGGGGATTAATGGAATGGAGAAAGAGGGCTGTATTAAAATAAGATTATGAGTTATTGCACATTCATCAACTCTCTGAAACCCGATGAACAAAATGTTCATCGGGAATATCATGATAAGTATTATGGTTTTCCTATTCATGATGATAATGAACTTTTCTGCAGATTAATTTTAGAAATTAACCAGGCTGGTTTAAGCTGGACTACTATTCTGAATAAACAACAAGGCTTTCGGAAAGCTTATCACAATTTTGAAATAAAAAAAGTAGCTGCTTATAAGGAAAAAGATTTTAAACGCCTGATGAATGATGCGGGCATTATCCGAAACCGCTTAAAGATCAATGCGGCGATCGAAAATGCAAAAACAATACTTGGGTTGCAAAAAGAATTCAAGTCATTTGAAAATTGGTTAAACCACCATCATCCTAAAACAAAAGATGAATGGACAAAATTGTTCAAGCAAACTTTTCGTTTTACCGGCGGTGAGATTGTAAATGAATTTTTAATGAGCACTGGCTTTCTTCCAAGTGCACACGAAGAAAGCTGCCCCATTTATAAAAAGATAATAAAAGCAAAACCCGCATGGAAAAAAAGCCGCTGATAAAAGTAGCGGTGATCGGGCCAGAGTCAACCGGTAAAAGCACCTTATGCGAGTTGCTTGCGCAACATTACAATACACAATGGTGCCCGGAATTTGCCAGGGAATATTTGCTTACACATGGAACCGATTATACTTATGATGATTTACTATATATCGCCAAAGGACAGCTCGCCATGGAAGATGAGTATGTTCAGTCGACGGTCGACGGACAACGGACCACAGTTAATTCCGATTCACCACTACTCTTTCATCGATACCGAAATGTATGTTATGAAAGTTTGGTGTGAGTTTGTTTTTGGAAAATGTCATAGATGGGTTCTTGATCAGATCATAGAAAGAAAATATGATCTCTATCTACTGTGTAATACTGATCTGCCCTGGGTAAAAGATGAGCTAAGAGAATACCCGGATCTGAAAACAAGAGACCAGCTTTATCATATTTACAAAGACATCATGATAAATCAATCAACGCAGTGGGTGGATATAAGCGGCGATAGTGATGAAAGACTGCAAAAGGCAATAAAAGCGGTTGACCAACTGATGGCGGGGTAAAATATCCATTGTACATTCGGGCATCAATGAATTTATTTTTTCAGAAACATCATCGTTTACTTTTTTACAGCAGTTGGTTATTACTTGCGTTAGCGCAGGCTGCTTCCACAGAACTAATAGCTGATGAAGCCTACTATTGGGTGTATTCACGTTTTCCGGCCTGGGGTTATTTTGATCATCCTCCGATGATCGCATTCTTAATTAAAAGCGGCTATGCTATTTTTAATAATGAGCTTGGAGTAAGATTAGTATGTGCATTGCTTAGCACATTCACTATTCTCATTACCGAATCACTTACCGAAAGAAAAAATCCCTTTCTCTTTTATACAATTGTTTTAAGTGTCGGTGTATTACAAATTACCGGGTTCCTTGCTGTGCCCGATACGCCGCTATTATTTTTTACTGCTTTATTTTTTTATACTTACCGTTCTTTCATAAAAAAAACAAACTGGAAAAACACATTGCTAATTGCTATAGCGATCAGTTTGCTTTTTTATACTAAGTACCATGGATTATTGATAGTACTCTTCACTTTTTTATCAAACAGTAAATTATTTACCCGCTGGCAAACATGGCTAGCCGGATTTTTTGTATTGTTACTTTACACTCCGCATCTTTTGTGGCAATGGGATCATGATTGGGTAAGTTTTCGGTATCATTTATTTGAAAGTAATGTCAGCGCCTATAAATTTTCATATACCACCGATTATCTTCTCGGTCAAATTTTGATTGCAGGCCCATTAGCTGGTTTTATTCTTTTTCCCGCCGCATTTATATACAAATCAAAAACGCAAACTGAAAAAGCACTGAAATTTACATTGGTCGGTATTTACTTGATCTTCCTTATAAGCTCCTTTCGCGGAAAAGTAGAAGTGAACTGGACAATGCCAGCCCTGGTACCGTTGATCGTTTTAAGTCATCAATTTCTTATTGATAAAATTTCATGGATAAAGCCATTAAAAATAATCGCTTTCGTTTCACTTCTATTAATTATTGCAGGCCGTATCTACCTTGTTGTTGATATTGGTCCCGATAATTCAACAAGGGGAAGATTTCGAAATAAAGCCTGGGCAAAAACGATCGCTGGAAAAACAGGAGAGACTCCCGTTGTATTTTATAATTCTTACCAACGGGCATCCTTATTTTGGTTTTATAGTGGTGTGACTTCTCATTCGCACAATTGGTATGGCGACCGAAGAAGCAATTATAACTTCTGGCCAACAGAAAGCAACCTACTCGGCAAAAAAGTTTTTATTGCTGATATATATGGGATTAATACTTTTTCAGATTCTGTGGAAACAAAAAAGGGAGTAGTCGGGTTAACGCTTGATACGATGTATACTGCTTTGGGGGGCATTCAACTTATACCATCAAAAAACAAAATAAATATTAACCAGGAAAGAAGTATTTCTTTTAAATGTCGTGAAGTAATGTCTTATAGAGACGGGGGTATGTTCCGGGATGGTATTCCTGAATTTAAAACTGAAATATACGCAGGTGTTTTCAATGGAAAAGAATTGATCAAGGAAATAAAAACTGGAGTTGCTGCTGGAGAGGTTGGTGCTATTTATTTACCCTTGAGTTTTAACAATATTCCACCCGGGAAATATATTTTACGTTTTGGAATTAAATCAAAAAACTATCCGGTTACTCATAATAGTGATGCGATTGAACTGATAATCTTGTAAGTTATTTCTTCTTTGAAAGTGTGTTATCAATTATATCCTGGATATCCGGATCACCTTCAAGATTATTCATTTGCTGCATCACCCATTGTCTTCTGCCTGCCACATAATTTGATAAAGGTTTGACTGTATAATTTTTTGGATTGGGCAAACAAGAAGCGATCATTGCTGCTTCCACTCTTGTTAAAGATGCTGCCGGTTTATTGAAATAAGATTGTGATGCGGCTTCAATGCCATAAATTCCTTTGCCCATTTCAATCACATTCAGGTACACTTCTAAAATTCTTTTCTTTCCCCATATCAATTCGATCATAAAAGTAAAATATGCTTCAAGTCCCTTTCTTATCCAACTTCGACCTTGCCATAAAAAAACATTTTTTGCCACTTGCTGGCTAATAGTGCTTGCGCCGTGAATGCGATTTGGCTTTCTCTTATTATAGGCCATCGCTTTTTTAATACTCTTCCAATCAAATCCATTATGATCGGGAAATACCTGGTCTTCTGAGGCGATCACAGAAAGTTTTGCATTGTACGAAATTTGATTCCATCCTACATAATCTCTTTTTAATCCGTCGCCACTTACCCAGCTTGCCAGTTGTGTTAACGTAATTGGCGGGTCAACCCATTTAAAAAGCAGGATACAAAATAGATGAAAGAAAAAAAGGAAAAGGAAAATGCGCTTAGCCCATTTCCAAGCCTTTTTCAAAAAAATCTTTGCCTTCATTCGACTGCAAAATAACTCTTAGATCTTATCTGCATAAAAAATCAATCCCCAAAGTAAGATAACGCCAAAACCAAGCAATACAAGACCATTAATGCGGCTGAGTATTTGAATATTGTGGGGTGTAAGTTTTTTCCGGATCTTTTGAGCCATCATTACTTTTAAAAGATCTGTTGCCAGCACAAATACCAGGCAGGTAACAAATGCAATAATGCGGTTTTCAATTGTAAGAGTGATAAGCGTTGTAGATGTTGTAAGCCAGAAAATAAAAACCGCCGGGTTAAGGGTGTTCATAAAAAATCCCGAAAGAAATGTTTTTACATAATCCTTTTTACTGAGGTTCAAAACCTGCACTCCGCTATCATCCACTTTTACTTTTTTGAAAAATATGAAATAAACCCCCATTGATATTAAAAATACACTTCCAATGATGCCAATAAAATTCTTGTGCTGCACCATATAACCAAATACCTGTGTAAACACATTGCTGATCAGAACAAGTAAAATATCCGAAGCGGAAACTCCCAATATAAATGCAATACCACCGCGATGTCCATTATTAAGACTTTGTTTAATTATTGAAAAAACAACCGGGCCAACTGATATGGTCAGCAACAAACCAAGAGTAATTCCTTTTAGAACGGCTTCAAACATTAGTAGGATCTTGTTGCTAAATTTAGACTTTATTAGTTTTTATTCATGGCTAGGCGACAAACTCTTTTACAATTATTGAAAATATAACCCGGTTGAAGATAATTTAAGCCAGGTATTCAAAATGTATGATAAATATGTGGGACTAAAAACCGGCGAGTAATCTTATTTTATTCCATCTCCTAAAAATTTGTTCCAATCATCGAGCATCTTTCCTTTCATTACCCTGGGAAATTTATGCTGACTGCCAAGTTTTCCTTTTAGCTCCATAAACTTCATAAATTTTTCTTCCGGTAATTGTTCAAGAAAAACTTCTTTTAATGCGCTGTCTCTTTCTGTAGCATAATCATCATTCAGCTTGCGCAGGTGCTGGTCAATTTTATTTTTTAATACTTCGGTGTTGCAGTTATCATTGCTGGCAATATACCATTTGTGGGCAAAGAAAGTTTCATAAGGAAATCCAACCACGGTGTATTCCGGGATGCTGATATTTAATTCTTCGCTTACCAATTCAATTGCCTTATTCATATTCTCCACACTCAGGTGTTCACCGGTAAGACTTAAAAAATGTTTTGTACGACCTGTGATCGCCACTTCGCAATGCTCTGCGTCAACAAATTTTATTGTATCGCCGATCAAATATCGCCATGCGCCTGAGTTTGTGCTGATCAGCAATGCATATTCTTTTCCTTCTTCTACCTCGTGGATCATTTTTACCTCGGGATCTGCAATAACATTTCCTTCCTGGTCAAAATTCTTATCATCAAATGGCACAAACTCAAAGAAAATATTATTATCAAGAATGAGCTTCATTCCTTTTGCATGCTCTCTTGTTTTATAACCAATAAATCCTTCGCTTGATAAATAATTCTCGATATAAACGATCGGCTTACCTAATAATTTTTCAAACCCTTTTTTATATGGCTCAAATGCAACACCGCCATGAACAAAGAATCCGAGGTTAGGCCATATTTCGTGAATGTTTTTCACTTTGTAATGCTCGATCACCATTTCCATACACATCTGGCACCATGCGGGTACGCCAACAATGTAACCGATATCCCATTCACGGGCATGCTCAACTATTTCATTTAATTTTTCTTTCCAGTCTTTCATAGCCGCAATTCTTCCTCCCGGTTTATAAAAAGTCTGGAACCAGAATGGCCGCTTTTTAGCAAGTATGCCACTAAGATCGCCGGCATACCAACCCGCTTTTCCTTTTTGAAGATCAGTTGCACCGCCGATCATCAGGAAACCTTTTGTCATTGCGTTATAAGGAAGATTCTCATAACTAAAAAGTGTGATCAGCTGCTTAACATAGTTGATCGTATTGCTACGCAACATTTCTTTTGTAACGGGGATGTATTTACTCGCTGCTTCTGATGTACCCGAGCTAAGTGCATAGTATTTTATTTTTCCTGGCCATGCAACATCAGGAACACCTTCCAGTGTTTTCTTCCACCACTCAGAATAAATTTTATTGTAATCATGAACAGGAACTAATTCCTGGAAACTTTTTCCCGGATGTTTGCTTAAAAGAATATCATCAAAACGATATTGCTGGCCAAACTCAGTGAACCTTGCTTTACGAAGCAGTTTTTTTAAAACCCTTGTCTGTTGTCGTCGCGGATCGTTTTGAGGAATCCGCAATGCTGCAGCGATCGCTTTAGGAATTTTTATGTCAATAATGTTGGCCATTATGTGTTACTAAGTTACGATTGTTCAAAGGATTGGGGGCGAATATACAATGATGCGGCCAATAACAATTTGATATGTGTTTAACGGAAAGGCAATGCAAGTATCGCCAGCATTTTCCGAAAGCTTATTCCTCCCTGCAAAAATAATCTGTATAAAGCTGATTTATCATTATAATGTTTTTTTACAAACAATTTCATAGCGCCATAAAAGTCCTCTACATACTTTTTATTATAAGTTGTGCTGCCCCCTTTTAAATGTGTAATACTGATTTTGCCGAGGTAATAATTTTTAAATCCCAATTGACTTATGCGCAAACTAAGATCAATATCTTCTCCATACATAAAAAATGATTCGTCAAAGCCATTTACTTTTTCAAAAACTGTTCTCTTCATCATCATAAAAGCGCCGGATAAAACCTCAACTGGATTATTTTCATTTCCTGGTAAATGACCCTGGTAATATTTTGCAATTGTTTTTGAGCCCGGAAAAATTGCTGTTAATCCAAACAGTTTATAAAAAGATGCAGAAGGAGATGGCAGGCCTCGTTTAGACTCTTTTAAAAATTTCCCTTTATCATCCAGCATTCGTACACCTACTGCGCCGGCATCCGAATGAGCTTTAAAAAAAGATATACAATCTGTCAAACACGTTTCTGATAAAATAGTATCAGGGTTGAGGAAAAGAATATACTCGCCAGAAGAATTTTTATATCCCAGGTTACATGCTTTAGCAAAACCAAGGTTTTCATTATTAAAAATAAGTTTTACTCCCGGGAAATTTGATGATAGATATTCTTTGCTTCCATCTTTTGAATTATTGTCAACAATAATGATCTCCGTATTTATTCCAAATATGGCTTTATTTATAGAAACAAGGCATTGCTCAATCAGCGATCTTGAGTTATAGCTTACTATTATAATTGATAATTGCACTTTTGTTTCTTCGATCAAATCTAAATTCTAAAATCTGAAATCTCAAATCGGTTATATCTTTGCCCATGCTTAAACAAACACTTCTTGAGGCGGTGATGGCAGGCGGAGCTGAGCTAAAACGGTTTTTTAATGGTGATTTCAAAATTTCTCAGAAAGAAGGAATAAATAACCCGGTAACCGAAGCCGATCATGCTTCTGAAGCGGCAATAATTAAGTATCATAAAAAAGAATTTTCCCGATCACCAGGTATTGGCTGAAGAAACAGGTGAACATATCCGGGATTCGAACTATAAATGGATAATTGATCCGATCGATGGTACCATCAACTTTGCACATGGTATTCCCCTTTGTTGTGTCGCCATTGCTATTGAAAAAGACAAAGAAATAATTATGTCTGCCGTATATGCACCGATACTTAATGAATTATTCTTTGCCGAAAAAGGAAAGGGTGCCACGCTTAATGATAAAAAAATTTCTGTCAGCGGAAAAACAACTGTGCTTACATCAAATCTTGTAACGGGGTTTCCATATACTTATATAAATATGCCAAATGGTCCATTGGAGGTTTTCAGCCGTTTAATAAGAAAAGGTATTCCAGTAAGAAGATTAGGTTCTGCCTGCATAGATCTTTGCTGGGTTGCTTGCGGAAGGTTTGATGGTTTCTATGAACATAAATTGGAAACATGGGATAGCGCCGCTGGTTATTTAATGGTGGAAGAGGCAGGAGGAAAAGTAACAGATCATGAAGGAAAAAAATTTTCTCCATATCAACATAGAATCATTGCGACTAATGGAAAGATACATGATGAGTTATTAAAGTGGGTGAATGATGAATTGTAGATTTCAGATTGCGGATTTTAGATTTAATTTGAAGTTCAATGGACAAAAAGGAATTACAAAAAAGATTAAAGAGCCTTGCCGTTAAAACCGGAAAGCTGTGTATTAAACTACCATTCAATCCCGTTAATAAAGTTTATATCGATCAGATAATTCGCAGTTCAACTTCCTCGGCAGCCAATTACCGATCGGCATGTCGGGCGAAGTCAAGAGCTGATTTCGTAAATAAATTGAAAATTGTTGAAGAAGAGTTGGACGAAACAATGTTCTTTTATGAAATGATTGCGGAATTTAATTCAGAAATAAAAAAAGAATTGAGAGAATTGTTTATAGAGGCAAACGAATTGCTTTCGATAGTAGTTGCATCTATAAATACTGTAAATAGTAATATTATTAAGGATTCTGCTGGCAAAATCCGAAATCCGAAATCTAAAATCTAAAATGGAAAATCGTACTGAAATATCCTCCCTCGGCGAGTTTGGTTTAATTGAACATTTAACCAACAATATCGAATTGCAAAACGCATCGTCCATCGTTGGCGTTGGTGATGATGCAGCAGTTATCGATCATTTTGGAAAACAAACCGTCATTACAACAGATCTACTGATCGAAGGAGTACATTTTGATCTTATGTATACTCCTTTAAAACACCTGGGCTATAAAAGCGTTATAGTAAACCTGAGTGATGTGTATGCAATGAATGCCACCCCAACACAAATAACAATGAGTGTAGGCATTAGTAACCGGTTTAGTTTAGAAGCGATCGATGAGTTTTATGAAGGCGTTTATGCTGCTTGTGAAAAATATGGAGTTGATCTTATTGGTGGCGATACCGCATCGTCGCAAAAGGGGTTTATAATTTCAGTGACCGCTATAGGAGAAGTGACCCCTGAGAAATTTGTAAAAAGAAGTACTGCACAAAAAGGGGACTTGCTTTGCGTAAGCGGAGATCTTGGAGCGGCTTATGTCGGTCTGCTTTTTTTAGAGAGAGAAAAAAAGATCTTCATGGAAAATCCTGCGATCCAGCCTGATCTTGAAGGAGAAGCCTATGTCGTAGGCCGGTTATTGAAACCGGAGGCAAGAAAAAATATTATTGAGTTCCTTGAAGCACAATCCATTATGCCTACGGCAATGATGGATATCAGCGATGGGTTAAGCTCGGAGATCCTACACATTTGCAAACAAAGCAATTTGGGTTGTATTTTGTATGAGGAAAAGATCCCGGTAGCAGAGGACACGAAAAATGCGGCGTTCAAATTTGAAATTGATCCAACAGCATGTGCCCTGAGCGGTGGTGAAGATTATGAATTATTATTTACCATTGCTCAATCAGATCATGATAAGATCGTTTTAAGTGAAGAGATTAGTGTGATCGGCTATATGACCGACGCTGCTGAAGGGGCGAAAATTATAACCAAAGGAAACAATACATACCCCATCACTGCACAAGGTTGGGATGCATTGAAGAAATAATAAGTTGAATTCGTATATGAAAACACTTTTCAAAAAGCAATGTGCGATTGGCAATTGGCAAGCAGATACTTCTCACCGAATAAAAGGTGTTTCTTTTTTGCCTATCGTTTATTGCCTTTTGTCAGTTATCATTCTCGGCTCATGTTCCGTTTCTAAATCGTCTTTCACTCCTTCAAAAAAATATTCTCCTGAACAATTAAATAAAGATTATGCCATTTTTCGTGGAGCTTTGGAAGAATCACATCCGGGAATTTATTGGTACACCCCAAAAAATGAAATGGACAATTATTTTGATTGGGGTAAGAGTCAAATAAAAGATTCTTTGAATGAAGAAGATTTCAGAAAAGTTTTAAGCTATGTTATTTCAAAAATTAATTGCGGCCATACTGTAACGAGAAGCTCAACAGCTTTTATGAAATACCGTGATACAAGCTTTAATAAAATTTTTCCGCTTAGTTTAAAGATCTGGCCAGGCACATCCGATACCAATGATACAGCAACAGTTGCTGCTAATCTTTTTCGAAAAGACACAATACTTACAAGAGGAGTCGTTGTAAAAAAAATAGACAACCGACCGATCGAAACTATTATCGATACGCTTTGCCAGTATATTTCCAGCGATGGTCATAATATGACACACAAATTCCAGAGCTTAAGTAACCGTGGCGGATTTGGTGCAGCATTTACCTCTATATATGGGCAAAAAGAAAATTATTTTATTGATTATCTCGGTAATGATGGCATAGAAAAAACAGCAACGATCGCTTCTTATAATCCAAGAGCAGACACTGCCAACCGGATCGCTATATCGCGTTTTGCAAAAACTTCCCGTGCAGAAAGAAAGAAACAGATCATGAGGGCAACAAGAAGCCTGAGAATTGATTCTACGAATAATGCGGCTTTCATGGATCTTGGTTCTTTTGGCCGAAATTTAAAACTTAAATCCTTTTTCCGAAAGTCGTTTAAAGAAATGCAGCATAAGGGTACAAAGAACCTTGTTGTTGATGTTCGTGGAAATGGCGGAGGCAGCGTTACCAATTCTACTCTCTTAACAAAGCTAATTGCTGATAGAAAATTTAAAGTGGCAGATTCTCTTTATGCGAATACAAGGAACAGCCGCTATAAAAAATATATTGATGGCTATTTCTTTAATCGTTTTTTTATGTTGTTTGTAACTGGGAAAAAGAAAGATGGAAAATATCATTTTGGTTATTTTGAACGTCACTACTTCAAGCCTAAAAAGAAAGATCATTTTGATGGCAATGTGTATATCCTGACAGGAGGGAATTCTTTTTCAGCCACAACATTATTTACACAAACAGTAAAACCGCAGGATAATGTTTTTGTAGTAGGAGAAGAAACCGGTGGTGGTGCTTATGGAAATACAGCCTGGTTAATTCCTGATCTTACTTTACCTGAAACAGGTGTTCGTTTTCGGCTTCCGCTGTTTCGCTTAGTAATTGATAAAAATATTCCGAAAGATGGTCGCGGCGTTCAGCCGGAAGTGGTTGCAATGCCAACAACCGAAGCAATACGTCGTGGAGCTGATTATAAAATGGACAAAGTGATGGAGCTGATCAAATTACATCAATAACATTCATATCATTGTCAAAGGCAACAAAAGAAGCTTCATAGCCTCTCCCTATCAATCCGGTTCTATCATCAATTCCCAAAATTCTTGCAGGATATAATGAAGCCATCCGCAAAGCTTCATGTATATCAATACCAACATGCTCGATGCAATTTTTCACAGCCTTCATCATTGTTAATGCAGAGCCCGATAATGTTCCATTGGGTAAAGTATACCTGTCGTTTTTAAATTCATGTTGATAGGGGCCATCGGATGTTGCTGATACAGCATCGGTGATCAGCCAGATCCTTTCTCCCAAAATTCTTTTACTGATCTTGATGGCGGTATAATCCACATGAACGCCATCGGCAACAAGGCTGCAACAAACCGAAGGATGATCATAAATGGCGCCAACCATTCCCGGTTCACGACTTTGAAACTGAGACATGGCATTGAATAGATGTGTTACAATATTTATTTTCTCAAGACCTTTCATTGCTTGCTTATAAGTAGCATTTGTATGTCCGGCAGAAACAATAATTCCATTGGATTGTAAATACTCAACGATCTCTTCATCCACCATTTCTGGTGCAAGTGTTATCATTTTTACTACTCCCTCTGCTTCATCTATCAACTTTTTTGCTTCATCCAATGTTGGCTTATGAATATATTCCAGGATGTGGGCCCCTCTTTTTTCAGGATTGATCCACGGTCCTTCCAAATGAATACCGGGCATTCCTTTTCCGCCTCCATTCAAGTATTGCTTTGTTATCGCAATTGCTTTGCTGAAAACTTCTGAAGAATTAGTCGCTGCTGTAATTAAAAATTTTGATGCTCCGCCTTGCAAACAATATTTATAAGTTGCGTCAATCGCTTCTAATGAAGGATTCGCAGAAAATAAATATCCATTTCCACCATATATCTGCAGATCAATAAATGCCGGTGCAATATTATTTCCTCCAAGATCTCTTACTTCATAATCGTCGGGAATATCTGTGTCGTACACAAATCCAACAATGACGCCGTCATTGACAAGAATTGCACTACCGGTAAGAATTTCTTTGCCCGTATAAATAGTTGTGTTGGTTATTACTTGTTTCATGGTTGTATCATAAAATTATCGCCGTCCTTCCAAAATGGAAGCTTCGCTCTTACTTCATCCAGTTTTTCTTTATGAAGTGTTATGGTAAAAATATCATCTTCGTGTGATTTTGAATACAATACTTCGCCCATTGGATCAACAACCATGCTATCGCCACTGTGATAGATATTGTTCCCGTCATAGCCAACCCGGTTTATTCCCACAACATAACATTGATTTTCGATCGCCCTTGCCTGCAGTAAAGTTTTCCATGCATGATTTCTTCTTTCCGGCCAATTGGCAACATAGATGAGCAAGTCATATTCGGGACCGTCTTCCTGTATTTGTTGCCTTGACCAAACAGGAAATCTAAGGTCATAACAAACAAGCAAATTTATTTTCCATCCTTTAACAGACGCTATTAATCTTTTTGTACCGGGAGTAAACTCGTTGTCTTCTCCTGCATACGCAAACAAATGTCGTTTATCATAAATGCCCGCCTGACCATTGGGCAACATCCATATAAGCCTGTTAAAATAATTTTCCTCTTCTTTTATAATAACACTTCCAGTAAGAATAACTTTTTTTTCTGCAGCAATTCGTTTCATCCATTTTATAGTTTCATCATTCATTGTTTCAGCAAGCTCCTTTGGTTTCATGCTAAAACCGGTGCTGAAGGTTTCGGGAAGAATAATTATTTCTGTTTTAGATGTAATGCTATTGATCTTTTCTTCAAACATTTTTCGGTTGGCTCCAGCATCTTCCCAATGAAGGGGTGTTTGAATTCCTGTTATTGTGAGAGTTGACATGCTGTAAAGTTATTCAGTTAGACCATCCATGTAAAATAATAAATCAATTCGTCCACCCATCACATTAACCTTTCTATCTCCCGGCATTTCTGTATTTTTCAGCCTTAAATTTTACAATATGCTGTTTATGAAAGAGGCTAAAAAATTCAGCCTGCTAATCGTTGTACAACTTGTTTTTATTCTCCTTTTTGCTCAACCCGGCGTACCTGTTACCAAGTGGACCGCCGAGGGCAGCTCTTATTATGTGGTTGAAAAAAAGGAGATCGTGAAGATCGAATTGCCTTCACAGAATAAAACGGTTTTCATCAGCCGTAAACAATTGATCACAAAAAATGGCGATACGATCGTTCCCCGCAGTTTTCAATTATCAACTGATGGAAAGCTGGCATTGATCTATACAAATGCACAAAAAGTATGGCGTTATCCTACCCGTGGTGACTATTGGTTATTGAATTTAGTAACCGGTGATCTGAAACAAATGGGAAAGGGCAGGCCAGCAGCAACATTGCAGTTTGCTAAATTTTCTCCTGATAATAAAAAAGTAGCTTATGTAAGTGAAAGGAATATTTATTGGGAAGATCTTACATCTGGAGTGATTAAAAAACTTACCAGCGATAATGGAACAAAGAAATTAATTAACGGAACATTTGATTGGGTGTATGAAGAAGAGTTTTCCTGTCGTGATGGTTTTCGCTGGAGCCCCGACAGCAAAACCATTGCTTACTGGCAGATCGACGCCAACAAGATCCGCGACTATTATATGCTGAACACAACCGATTCGGTTTATAGCAAAGTAATTCCTGTTGAATATCCAAAAGTCGGCGAGCCTCCTTCACCGGCACGTATCGGCGTGGTAAATATTACAACCGCACAAACAAAGTGGATGAAAGTTCCGGGTGAGCCAGATCAGAATTATTTGATAAGAATGGAGTGGGGGAATGTCGGTGAAATTGTTTTACAACAACTCAACCGCAAACAGAATGAAAGCAAGCTTATGCTTTGCAATACCAATACCGGTGATGCAAAAGTAATTTATACAGAAACTGACAATGCCTGGGTAGCAACGATCAATGAATGGAGAAGCGAGGTGAGAGGTTGGGATTGGATATCAAACGGCAATGAGTTTATCTGGTCAAGTGAAAAAGATGGATGGCGTCATTTATACCGTGTAAGTAAAGATGGAAAAAAAGAAACATTGATCACAAAAGGGAATTATGATGTCATCGATTTTCTTAACATTGATGAGAAGAACGGGCTTGTTTATTTCTATGCATCTCCCTCGAATGCAACACAGCGTTTTTTATATTCTGCAAAATTAGACGGCAACTCTCCCGCTGTAAGAATGTCTCCTGCCGGGGAAGAAGGAACACATACTTATGAAATTTCTCCTAATGGAAAATTTGCCCGTCATAGCTTTTCAAATTACTATACACCGCCAATGGCCGAATGGGTCACCTTGCCCGATCACAAGCCGTTCAAAGAAGGTGATGATATGGTGAAAAAGATAAAGAAAGAAAATAAGGAGAAAAGTAATATCGCTTTTTTCCAGGTAACAACCGAAGAAGGTGTAACAATGGATGGATGGCGCATTTTGCCAAAGAATTTTGACAGCACAAAAAAATACCCCGTTGTTTTTTATGTGTATGGCGAACCTGCTTCTACAACTGTAGATGATAGTTATGGCGCTGCCGGTAATTTTTTATATGATGGTGATATGGCAGCTGATGGATATGTACAGGTTTCGCTGGATAACCGTGGCACACCTTCGCCAAAAGGAAGAGAGTGGAGAAAATCTATTTATAAAAAAATTGGCCAGTTAAATATCAAAGACCAGGCGCTGGGGGCTAAAGAAGTAATGAAATGGAATTTTATTGATACAACCCGTGTAGCGGTTTGGGGATGGAGTGGTGGTGGTTCATCAACATTGAACCTGATGTTTCAATATCCCGATGAGTATCAAACAGGAATTTCGATCGCACCTGTTACAAGTTCTTTGTTGTATGATAATATTTATACAGAAAGATATATGGGGTTGCCACAGGAAAATATGAGTGATTATGAAAAAGGCGCCGCATTAACTTATGCAAAAAATTTAAAAGGAAATTTATTGTTCATGCATGGCACAGGCGATGATAATGTACACTATCAAAATATAGAAAAGCTGGTAAATGAATTGGTGAAACATGGAAAGATGTTCCAGATGATGAGTTATCCAAACCGTACGCATAGCATCAGTGAAGGCGAGGGCACTTTTCAGCACCTTGGCAAATTGTACTCTAAATTTCTTAGAGAGAATTGCCCGCCCGGTGGAAGAACAGCCGAACAGGTAAAAGCATCGCAGACATCTCCAAAACCATTTTAAAAAGATCTATTCTCTTATAAAAGGCGCTAACCGGCGCCTTTTTGTTTTTCTGCAAGAGATTTAATCTCTATTGCTACAAGACCGGATTCGTAATCCTTTAAGCAAAAGATGGTCTCTTGTTTTTGTCATCTTTACATACAAGTTTGTTCCTGCTCCTTTTATAGAATTCCATCTTTTTACTGCCAGCTTGTGAAGTGTTTCTTTGTATTTACGATCATCTATTTCATCCAGCGCAGCAGTAATACAATATTGACTGATCTGTTTATTTTTTAGTTCTGTTTTAATTTTTATCCTGCCCCATTGTTTTATTCTGAATTTACCACCGGCAAATGCTTTTGCAAAACGTTCTTCATTGAGACAATTTTCTTCGATCAATCTTGCTGTTAGTTCTTCTACCTCCGCTTTTCTTAATCCAAATGAATAGGCTTTCGTTTTCACTTCGCTATGGCATCGATCCTGGTAGGCACAATAATGCCTTAATTTTTGGTACGCTTGTTCTTTGGTCAATGATTTTTTGGGTAGCATTTTCTATTTCCGGGCTCAAATGTAAGCCTCGTATCCTACTGCTAATTAATAATCCACAGTGTTTTTATAAATGTTGGCTATAATACAAAAATCATTAGCTTCGCCACAAACCAAATGCAAGATGAAATTTATTGTTTCCTCTTCGGCTTTACTGAAACAACTGCAGCATATATCTGGTGTTATTAATGCCAATACGGTGCTGCCGATTCTGGAAGATTTTTTGTTTGAAGTAGAAAAAAACAAACTGAGTGTGGTAGCAACAGATCTTGAAACCGTGATGCGCATTCAAATGGATATTGAAGCAAAAGACAGTGGTAAGGTCTGTATTCCTGCAAAAATTCTTTTGGATAGTTTAAAAAATATTCCGGATCAGCCGCTGACATTTAATATCGATAAGAATTTTGGTATTGAGCTCACCAGTGATAATGGAAAATATAAAGTAATGGGGGAGAACCCTGATAATTTTCCCAAAGAACCTTCTGCTGATGACACCACTTCATTCAAAGCAACTTCGCTGGCATTGATCACTGCCATTAATAAAACGTTGTTTGCTGTAAGCAATGATGACCTCCGCCCCGCAATGACAGGTGTATTTTTTGAATTGGATAAAAAAGGAATGCAATGCGTGGCAACTGATGCGCATCGTTTGGTAAAATATAAAAGGGTTGATGTAAGCTGTCCGAAAAGCGACAACTTTATCGTTCCCAAAAAACCATTAACGCTTTTAAAATCTGCCTTGCCTGCAAATGAAGATGAAATTACCATCAGCTATAACAGCAATCATTTTTTTGTAAAGCATGGCACTACTCAAATGAGTTGCCGCCTGATCGATGCCCGTTTCCCAGACTATAAAGTAGTGATCCCATCTGACAACCCTTATAAACTGGTGGTTAATAAAAATGATTTCCAGGGGGCCTTGCGTCGTGTTGCCATCTTCAGTAATAAAAGTACCAACCAGGTTGTTCTTAGCATTGCCGGTAGCGAACTTGAGTTGACCGCACAGGATATTGATTTCAGTTTTGAGGGTGATGAAAGAATGAAATGCCGGTATGATGGCGAAGATCTTGCGATCGCTTTCAATGCAAAATTTTTGATTGAAATGCTCAGCGCAGCAGATAGCGACGATATAAAAATTGAACTTTCTACCCCGACAAAAGCGGGAATAATAAAGCCTACAGAGCAGGAAGATAATGAAGAGCTGATGATGCTGGTAATGCCGCTAATGCTGAATCAATAAACCCTATCCCCGAAAGGTGGATTTTTAACTTCATAAATTAATCTCTCTTTATATAGGGAGATTTTTTATTTTACAGTCATGGAATTTGTCATTCTGCAATCTTTTAATAATTACATGGAAGCTCATTTGCTAATGGCTCGCCTGGAAAGTGAGGATATTCAATGCTGGCTACAGGATGAGAATATGGTTACGGTTTTCCCGGTTTTGACAAATGCGGTTGGTGGAATAAAATTGTTTGTTACTAAACAAGATTTTGATCGTGCTTATGAGATTTTTAAGGAGGTTGAAAATAACCCAGGTTGAATGTCAAAAATGAAAAGGTCACAACAATGAACTTGTTTTTAATTGCGGAAACGAGTTTGCAAATAGTAATGAAACAAATGCCGCTGCTTGATTTTTTAATGTAACTTTTCGTCAAATAATGCTTATGTGGGAGTCCCTGTTGAAGTACTTCAATACCCTTGAAGAACGACCAATTGAAAGATTGGCATTCATTGTCGGGAGCATGCTGATATTATGGATGTTGGAAGGGGCTATTCCTTTATTGCCTCTGAAGTATAAAAAAAATAAAGTCCGCCACGCTGCCGTCAATTTATTTTTCACTTTTATCCATATAATTATTCATACTGGTTTTGGTGTTTTGATCGTGGTCATATCCGATTGGGCTGCTGAAGAGAAATTCGGTCTTGTGTATTGGTTAAATGCCTCAGCGGTTGGCAGTATTGTAATTTCAGCTTTAATGCTTGATTTTTTTGGTGGCTGGCTTTCTCATATTGTGGAACACAAGGTTCCTTTGTTCTGGCGCATGCACATTATTCATCATGCCGATAATAATGTGGACGTGACAAGTGGCCTGCGACATCATCCGTTGGAAAGTGTTTGGCGTGGTTTATTTTTTTTAATTGCTATTATTATAAGTGGCGCACCGATGTATGGAATTATGATCTATCAAACACTATTAACTGTGTTCACCGGGGTTACTCATGCAAATATTTCTCTACCAAAGTGGCTGGATAAGTCCATGAGTTATATTTTAGTTTCTCCCAATATGCATAAAGTGCATCATCACTGGAAACAACCCTATACCGACAGCAATTATGGCGGTGTTTTTTCGATCTGGGACAGGCTATTCGGAACGTTTAAAGTTCTTGACCCCAAAAGCATTCGCTATGGTCTTGATCGTTATTATCCCAATGAAAAAGACGAAGACCTGGTTGCGTTGCTAAAAAAACCATTTCAAAAACTTGATGGTTGATTGGTTTTGCTAACTTTCCCAAATGATTATTGTTGCCGTAATTCCTGCCCGCTATGCAGCCACTCGTTTTCCCGGTAAGCTCATGCAGGTGCTGGGAAATAAAACGATCATTCGCCATGTATATGACAATACTGTGTCAACTGGTTTATTCAAGGATGTTTTTGTGGTAACCGACAGCGAAATAATTTATAAAGAGATAAGTGAAAGCGGTGGCAAGGTGATCATGAGTAAAAAAGAACACGAGAGCGGCAGCGATAGAATTGCTGAAGCTATTGCAGAAATGAATATTGATGTCATTGTAAATGTCCAGGGTGATGAGCCTTTTATAAAAAAAGAACCCCTGGAAAAATTAGTTCATCTTTTTAATGATGCTGGCATACAGGTTGCTTCGCTGATGAGAAAGATCTCAAAAGAGGAAGCTGCGAATCATAATAATGTAAAAGTCGTTACCGATAAATTGGATTATGCTCTTTATTTCAGCAGAAGCATTATTCCTTATCAAAGAGAAGAAAAAATGAACGCTGAATATTTTTTACATGTCGGCGTTTATGCTTATAAAAAAGAGGTGTTGATGAATTTTACAAAATGGCCACAATCTTCATTGGAAAAAATTGAAAAACTGGAGCAGCTGCGTTATTTGGAAAATGGCATTAAAATAAAAATGGCAGAAACGGATTATAACAATATTGCTATCGATACGCCGGAAGACCTGGAACGGGCAAAAAGCTCCTTATAATTTAATTATCCTTCTTATTTATTTTAGACAATATTTCTTCTTGCTTTTCTCTTATCTCAGCAAGCTTTAATTGGTTTGCTGCATTGTCTTCCTGTGCAAGCTGCTTCATTATGGAAACCTGTTCTTTTCGTGCATTCAATAATTGTTCCAGTAAGTTGATCTGCTTTTTTGCTGACTCCGATACATTGTAGCTTTTCATTGCAGTGATAGCGGATATTGCTCTGTCAAATTCCGGTTTGATCTTTTCTTCATTAGCTGTAAGCCAGTCCTTAGAAGAGGTTATTCCGTCGTTAAACATCTTAACGATGTTTTCGTCGCTTTGCACATACTCTTTATACTTTTCATAAAATTTTTCTCCGTCAGGAAATTTTGCATCTTTTAAATAATTTATTTCTGCTTCGCGTCTTTCCTGTCCTATTTTATTTCCCGGGCTGTTTAAATACATCCATGCTGACAACGCCGCCACAACAATTATCGCTAATAAAGCAAGATTATTTTTAACTCCATTTTCTTCTTTTTTTAATAGCGGATAAAAAACAAAGCCGATGATCAACCCACTTAATAATCCACCGATATGTGCCGCATTATCAATGCCGGACTTTGTACCGTAGATCAAATTAAATACAACGAAGACACCAATACTTTGTAAAAGTGACGTCCTCATTTGTTTTGGAATAAGATTAGTAAAAAGCAAAGCAAGAAAAACTCCATACAAACCAAAGATGGCGCCGGAAGCACCTGCGCTATTCACTCCTTCGCTATGCCACCAAAGACTGGCAAGACTTGCAAAAATTCCCGTTGCTAAATATGCAATTATATATTTTGTTTTTCCCAGCATGGGTTCAAGATAAACTCCCGCCATGTACAATGCATAAGAATTCATTACAAGGTGAATAATACCAAAATGAATAAAGATACAAGTGAATAACCTCCACCAATCCCCGGATAAAGTAAGTGGCGAATAATTACTTCCCCAATCAATATGCACCAATGCATTTGCGCTAAAAATTCCCGCTCCGTTAATTGCCATCAGGATAAATACAATAACATTTATTCCTATAATGGCATAGGTCGCATACAAATTCGTCCCCGAAAGTTTCATTACTTTATTAATTTCTTCCGCTTGTTTTACTTCTGCTGTTACAGTTTGGACTGTTTGGGTTCGTAAGTTTTCGATTGCCGTTGTCCATCCTGGTTTTGGCGCCAATGATCTTACTTTTTCAAATGCCTCCATAAAATCTTTGATATGTTTTTTATTCTTCCCCATCATATCAAAAGATTCATTGTGTACAAGACTGCTTTTAACCGACATCATTTCATCGGTAGCTTCCACTATTATCTCATCATCATATTTATTCCAACTGCGGGGCGTATACCCAATAATTGCATTGGGACCGGCATATTTTGGCGTCCAACCAAGTTCTAAAAAGGCTCCATAAGCAACTAATAAAAGTTGCTCTGTTGTTTGGCCGGGAAACGTAAACTCCTGTTTTTGAGATGGCATTTTTTTAATTTGTTTTCAAAATGCAAAATATAACCGGGTTCGCAAAAAAGAATAATCGATTCGTTATTTTTAACCTCATTATTTTACTGATGGGTTTCTTTTGCTAACTTACCAATGTTATGAACGTTAAGCTTAAACCGGAAAAATATCTTAAATATTTGGTGCCACTGAATTTATTTGGTACCCGCCGCACCCGTGAGATATTAAGCCAGAACCCAACTATTATCCCGTTACGGGAAGATTCAAAAGAAATTAAGATCACAATTTATGATTACAATGCCGAGACCATAGAGGTATATGATGCGAAAGCCGTAACCGAATGTTTCCAATTTTTATCCAGGCACAGTATAACGTGGATCAATATCGATGGTATTCGAAAAGCCGATGTAGAAACCTTGTCCAATTATTTTGGCGTACACCCATTGATCCAGGAAGATATTATGAGCATCAACCAGCGGCCAAAAATGGACGAAATAGACAATATTCTCTTTTGCCTGCTCAATATGCTTTACTATAATCCTGAAAAGAATACCGTAGAGCAGGAGCAGATCAGCATTGTACTCGGAAAAAATTTTATACTCAGTTTCCAGGAAGATGCAAGCCGGGACGTTTTTAATTCATTGAGGGAAAAATTAAAATTGACGAGCAGCCGTCTTCGCCAGGCAGGCGCAGATTATCTCTGCTATACAATGCTCGATCTTATCGTCGATCATTATTTTCTTGTAATGGAAAATCTCGGTGACCAGATAGAGGCATTAGAAGAAGAAGTAATAAGAAGTTCCTCCCAGCGATCATTGGTAAAAATTAACCAGCTCCGTAAAGAGTTAATTGTTTTAAAAAGAAACATATCGCCGGTTCGTGATCTTATTAATGGTTTTATTCGAAGCGACAGCGATCTGCTTGATGATAGAAGCACCAAATACTTTAAAGATATTTATGATCATATTGTACAAGCAAACGACTTGATCGAAACCTATCGTGATATGATGATCAACATGCATGATCTTTATCTTAACAATGTGAACCTTAAACTGAATGAGGTGATGAAGGTGATGGCCGTTGTAACCTGTGTGCTGGCTCCTGCCACGGTAATCGGAGGAATATTTGGAATGAATTTCGATATAATTCCATATGCCCATAAAGAGTGGGGATTTTTTCTTGCAGTAGGTTTTATGCTGATCATCCCCGTTTGGATGATATGGACTTTCAAAAAAAGAGGCTGGTTCTAAATATCTTTTCTATAGAAGAAATCGGTTTCTTTTACCCAGCCATTTTTTTCATATACTTTTTGTGCGGTAAAATTATCTGCTGCTGTTTGTAACAACAACCATTTCGAATCGGTTTCCTTTCCAAAATCCCTTGCTGCATCTAATAATTTGGTAGCTGCTCCTATTCCCCTTGCTTTTTCATCTACATAAAGATCATTCAGCAACCATGTTCTTTTCATACTAACGGAAGAAAATATTGGGAATAATTGAGCAAAACCGATCAGTTCTTTTCTTTCTTCGGCAACAAAGATCACCGACTCTTTTCTTTTCATTCGTTTCTTTAAAAACGATTTTGCGTTGTCAATGTCAGATTGATTGTTTATAAAAGATCCTGTATTTGTCAAATAACACCGAAAGCTTTTCAATATCTTTTTTCTTTGCTCTGCGAATGATCATAAAAATTATTTTACCGGCTTGAATTTATAAGGATAAACTTTTCCTGAACTCCATTGACATACATAAAGATTCTCCTCGTCATCCACCAATACATCATGCGGGTGTTTAAAAAGTTTTTCTGTTTGATGAAAGGGTTTTAGTTTATTATTTTCATACGCTGCCTCCGATCCGCAAAGCACGGACACAACTTTGTTTTCTTTATTGAGAATAATAACAAATCCGGAATCGGCCGTATCAAGATTGGGCGAACGGAGAACGGCCGCATATAAATAATTTCCTTTTATAACCGGTCGGCAAACACAGGCGCCAGGTAAAGAAATTGTTTCAATATATTCTCCCGCCATTGAAAATCGCTTAAAGCAACAACGGGTTCTGTCGGTAATAATTAAAGTTTCGGGACTTGTGCGATGATCGATCGTGATGCCGTGTGCATTGTCCAGGTTTTTTTCTTCATTCCCTCTCCCGCCAAAAACATTTTTGAGTTTTCCCTTTTCATCATAGTGCATGATGTATTGCATGCCATAGCCATCTGCTAAATATATTTCTCCGTCTTTTGTTATGGTTGTTTCTGTTGGTACAAATCTTTTTGCCTCGGGATACTTTCCGGTTTCAACCGGGTAATCCCATGTTTGCAAAATTTTTCCATCGATCGTTGCTTTATAGAATTGATTTTTTACAGTATCCGTTATAAAAAGAAATTGTTCTTTATCTCCCCAAAGGGTCAGTCCGTGTGCACCGGGAAAATCATGGCCCCATGTTTTTAACAGTTTTCCTTTTTTATTAAAAAAGATAACATTGTTTTTTGTTTCATTAGTTAACAAAACAATTCTTCCTTGGGCATCCTGTACCATTTCATGACAATCATTCACTGGTAGGGTTGCTGCATCCGCCTTTACCCAATCTTTCACCAGCTTATATCTTTTTTCATGCTGCCCATAAACCATTTCGCCGTCGACGATCTCAAATAGTTTTTCTCTTGCGATCATGCTGCCGGCAATAAGCAGGCTGCTGTTTTGGATAAACTCTTTTCGTTTCATATTGATCAATTAAAAAATATTTCATCAATAAATATCCAGGCCTTCTCTCCTTTCCCGGGATGCCAAGGCGGTAATTTTAAAACATTCTTTGCAACTATTTTATAATACTTGTAGGTTGATTGAGGAATATCAATTTTCATCCCTTCAACCCTGACAATATTCTTTTCTTCTTTTGTTGGCTGTGGCGTCGTTGCCTTCTTTAATAATTTTAATTTGTCTTTGCTTTCTCCGGCCCAAACTTCCACTTCTGCCGGCGGCATTAAATATGATTGCACACTTTCATTATAACTTATAGAAATGCTGTTGATGGTTTGTGCGGTATCGAAATAGAATGCCGCAGCAAATGGTTGTTCCCTAAAGCCAAGCCATGCCGCATCGCTGAAATTTTCCGCTAACCCTTTCTTACCATCAATTAATGTGGTGCCTCCATTGCCTTTATATTTTTCGTTTGGCTTATTTATTAATTCTGATCCCGATGGCTTTATGCCTTTTTTAAAAAATGAAAATGTGGTAATGGGACTGCTATACCAACCCGTCTTTATGCTTTTCGCTTTGATCAAGGTAAATCCATCTGCGGTTATGGGGCCTTTATATATTGGAGATGTCGTGCTGTCCGGATCGGTTCCATCAATGGTATATCGAATTGTCGCACCCGATATCTTTTGCTCTAATTCTATTTTTTCATTCGCCGCCAAAATAAATTCTTCGTTCTTTACATTTGGTGGCGTCAGCGTAAGTATTTCATTTTCGTCAGGAACATAGCCTCTGTCAAATCGTATCTTTTTGTTTTGCTTTTGTAATTCGCCTGCTTCGGTTGCTGAAATTTTTGTATTCCAGATAAAAACTTCTTTCAATGAGTCGAACTGTGAAAATGATTGCGCTGCATTTTTATCAATTTGGGTTCCTGCAAGCGAAAGCGATTGAAGGCTTTTTAGTTTTTTGAGTTCGCTTAATGCATTGTTGGTGATCAATGAATTATTCAAGACCAGCTTTTCAAGATTTGTAAACTGGCTGACCGTTTTCATATCTGCATCCGTAACGGGCATATTCCCAAGATTGAGCACAACAAGTTGTGTTTTTACTTTTAAAAGATCTTCCAGTTTTTTCCTGTCAAACTTTTCCCTGACAAAAAAATCTGCTTGTAATGCTGGTGAATTTTGTGATAATGGGAATACTGAGCAAAAGGGGCCGCTCAACTTTTGAATTGTTGAAGTAGATGTGGCGGCAAACGAATATATTTTCTCTGTTTCTTCCTTTGGTCCCTGGATAAATTTTGCAGCTAAGATCTTTACGGTATCATCATTTGCATAATCTTTCATTGTTTTTTTCATATCTGCTCCAGATTGAATCCATGCAAATAAAAATTCAATTTGCTCCTGGTTCAACTGTGGTTTGCCTTTTGGCGGCATGTGTTTCTTTTCGTCTTCGGGTAAATTGATTTTTTCAATGATATGGCTGCTCAGCGCATCGCCGGATTTCCAAATTGGTCCGTTCTTTCCACCTTCTAAAATTTTTTCTTCTGTTGTCATTATCAATCCGCCTTTCGCTTTCTTTTCATTGTGACAGGAAAAACATTTTGACTTAAGAATTGGTCGTATCGCTACTGTAAATAGAGAACTGCTATCTGTAATTTTTTCTTCAGTCTCTTTATCGCTTCTCAATGGTTGCCATACAAATCCTTCGCCATGTGTAAGATTAGAACCGAAATGACTACCAATGATCATTGCGGTAAGTGATAACGTGATGGTCGTTCCAAAAACAAATTTCTTTTCAGGAAAAGATCGGTAAATCAATAAAAGTATATAAGATAAAATTGCTGTTGCGATCCCAAGTATTTTGTGTGTTGAAAGAATGTTCTCATCATACCCACCTTCTCTCGAAAGAAAAAAACCCATTAGCGCAGTAAGCGCAGCTGTAAATGCCGTGACTTGTAATACAAGAATAAATATCTTTTGAAAAGATGTTGATTCAATGTTTTTTTTGCCGATCCATAATATAAATGAGATAACAAGAAGCCCGATCGGCAAATGAAGCAATAGCGGATGCATTCTTCCTACTGCTTGTAAAGATGGTGGAAGCGATACTTTGTTTTGAAAGAACAACAAAAACAAAAGCATCACAATTATAAAAAAACTAAGATTAGATAAAATGCGCTGAAATAATTTCATGCTGTTTTTTTATGCAAGCACTCCGTTTACAACTTTGCCCGCCACATCTGTTAAGCGATACCTTCGACCCAAATGTTTATAAATAAGTTGTTCGTGATTCAATCCCATTAGATGTAAAACGGTTGCATGAAAATCATTTACATGAACCGGATCTTTTACAATGTTATATCCAAACTCATCGGTTTCTCCATAAGAAATTCCGGGTTTAACTCCGCCGCCTGCCATCCAGATGGTATAACATCTTGGATGATGATCACGACCATAGTTATCTTTTGTCAATGCTCCCTGGCAATAATTTGTTCTGCCAAATTCGCCTCCCCATATCACCAGTGTTTCATCCAGCAATCCACGTTGTTTAAGATCCATTACCAATGCAGCTGATGCGCGATCAGCATCTCTTGCCTGTCGCGGCATTTCACCAACAAGATTGCCATGCTGATCCCATCCCTGGTGATAGAGTTGAACAAATCGTACACCTGATTCAGAAAGTTTTCTTGCCAACAGACAATTGGCTGCATACGTTCCCGGCACCAAACATTCCGGACCATACATTTTTATTATATGATCAGGTTCTTTTGAAAGATCTGTAAGTTCTGGTACAGCAGTTTGCATCCGGTATGCCATTTCATACTGTTGCACTTTTGTTTTTATTTCAGGATCACCAAATTCCTGGAATGATAATGCATTCAGCTTTGCGAATTGATCTAACATTCTTCTTCTATCCAATTTATCTGCCCCTTCCGGATTATTCAAATACAAAACTCGTTCATCACTACTGCTGAATTGTACTCCCTGGTGAATGCTGTCAAGAAATCCATTGGTCCAGAGTTTTGAATAAACACCTTGTCCATTTCCTTTTCCTCTTGATAACAACACACAAAATGCCGGCAGGTTTTTATTTTCACTTCCCAATCCATAACTCAACCATGATCCCATGCTTGGACGATTGCCCTGCTGTGCTCCGGTTTGCATAAATGTCAATGCCGGATCATGATTGATCGCTTCGGTGTGCATTGTCTTTATTACACAGATTTCGTCGACAATTTTTGCAATGTTTGGAAACAGTTCACTTATCCATGTTCCTGATTGTCCGTATTGTTTGAATTTAAAATTCGATCCCACCATTGGAAATTTATCCTGGTTCGGAAGTCATGCCTGTGAGTCGTTGTCCCATTCTTATCGATGCCGGAAGATCTTCTCCCATTCTTTCGATCAATGTCGGCTTGTAGTCAAAACTTTCTAATTGTGATGGCGCTCCATTTTGAAAAAGATAAATGATGCGTTTTGCTTTTGGCGCAAAATGAGGAAGTCCAACAGGTGGCAACATTTCCGAAGATCCTCTGCTGAATAGATCTTTAACGAGCAATGAACCCAATGCAACACTACCCAGGCCCAGACTAAGCTTGCCAAGAAAATGTTTTCGTGTAATGTTCAATCTGTTTTCGAAAAATTCGTTTGCCATGAATTTTATTTTTATGATATCAGCATCATTGCTACTATCATCTTCTCTTGCGTCGCACTCTTGTACTGAATTAATTCTATTCAACTTTTGTTGAACCCCTACGGGGTTCTTGCTAAAATCTTTCTTTCATCCCCCGGGTTAAAACCCGGGGCTATCAATATTTTATCCCTACGGGATAAAGCAATCATCAATAAACAAAGAATCTTCCGCTTAAAGGAAAGGAGCGGTTCTTTAAATCTTTAATGGGCATTCGTTTTTTGCATCTTTGCCTAATCAACAATAAAAAATCCCACTCTGTTTCTTATCCCCTCCAAATAAGCTGGCCTTGTGCGCCGATGGCCTTCCCTTCGGGGGAGGTCGGGATGGGCTTTACGTCTTCGTTATCGCCTCCTCCATATTATAAATTGTATGAACCACCTGCATCAGCGCCGCTGCTTCTGGCTTATTTATATTTTGTTCATGTTTGTATTCGCCTGCTTTTAAAAAGTTTTCTGCTTTTGAAGTTTGTTTTACAAATTCATCTTTTTCTTTCCTATAATAATCAAAAAGAATTTCCTTTTCTTTATCGCTTGCTTTTCTGCAAATGATCAAACGAAATGCTTTTTCAATTCTTTGTTCTTCTGAAATTTTTTCTGCTTCCAATTTCTCGGCTAATGCTCTCGCGGCTTCCAATACTTGCGGATCATTCAATAAAACCAATGCCTGCAACGGAGTGTTTGTCCTTACTCTTTTTACTTCACATTGATCCCTGTTTGATCCATCGAATGTCAGCATCGATGGTGGTGGAACAGTTCTTTTAATAAAAGTGTACATGCCGCGGCGATACAATTTTTCATCATGATCCTGCACATATCTTGCAAGTTGACCGCGACCCGATGTTGATGATTCCCAAATTCCTTTTGGTTGATATGGTTTAATACTTGGGCCTCCGATCTCATCATTCATCAACCCGCTACTTGATAATACAATGTCCTTTACAAACTCCGCCGCATATCTTATTCTTGACATTCTTGAAAGAAAAATATTATCAGGATCCTTTGCAAGTTTTCCTTTTGTTGCAACTGAAGATTGACAATAGGTGGCGGACATTACAATTTGTTTTACCAGGCGTTTTATATCCCATCCATGATCCATAAAATCCAATGCAAGCCAATCCAATAATTCGGGATGTGAGGGTGGTTCTCCCTGCATTCCAAAATCACCCGATGTTTTTACAAGTCCTCTTCCAAAAAATTCCTGCCACATACGATTTACAAAAACCCTTGCTGTCAACGGATGTTTTTTATCAAATAACCATTTTGCTAATCCCAGCCGGTTCTTTTCAAGTTTTGTTGTATCGAATGGAAAAATTTTCGGTGGTGTATTAAATGATACCGAATCACCCAGCTGATCATAAACACCTCTTTTTAAAATATGGGTTGTTCTTACTTTACTGCTGTCCTTCATGATCATTACCGCTACGGCAGCGGTATCTTTTTTATTCATGAATTGCAAAACACTTTTTACATCATCGTCGGTGATCTTCATATTCGGTGGGTCGGCAAGCGAAGCAAGTGTAATATCACCCACCAATCCTTTCTCATTTATTTGATTAAAAAAAGCGAATGTGCTGTAATAGGATCTTTGCGAAATGGGATCAAACTTGTGATCATGACAATGAGCACATTCAAATGTCATTGCTAAGAAATGTTTTTCCAAATGTATTGGTGCGGTCAGTTACATATTCTAATCTATACTCTTCGTCGATCACACCGCCTTCCTGTGTTATTTTATGATTGCGGTTAAAGCCCGTTGCCAGCAGCATTTCTTTTGTTGGTTCAGGAAGCAAGTCTCCTGCAAGTTGCCATGTAACAAATTTCTCATAAGAATAATTTTCATTAAAAGCATGGATCACCCAATCTCTCCATGGCCACATTGTTCTTAATCCATCATCCTGGTAGCCGTGACTAGTCTGCATATCTTGCGGCGTCCAGCCATTGCACAGCCATTTTTTCTCCATAATGTTGGTTGGCTAAAAGTTCGTCAACAATTTTTTCATACGCATTTGCAGAATTATCATTTAAAAACTTTTCCTGCATTTCAATTGTTGGTGGCAGCCCGGTGAGATCAAAACAAACTCTTTTTAATAATCGTTCTTTATCTGCTTGCTCATTGGGCGAAAGATCGTTTGATTCCATTTTAGCAAGTATAAAATGATCGATCTCGTTCTTTGCCCATTTTGTATTTTCTGTTTCGGGTAATTGTTGAGGTTGCGGTGCAATAAAAGCCCAATGCGGTTTGTATTCGGCACCTTGCTTTATCCACTTCGTTATAAGTTTTATTTCATATTCAGACAGCGTAAGATTGGATGATGGGGGTGGCATTCGCTCAGCCGTATCTTCTGATATAATGCGATGATAAACCTGGGATTGATCTGGTTTTCCCGGAACGATCGCAAACATTCCCGGGCTTTCTTTTAAAGCCGCGTATGCACTATCAGCAATATCGAGTCTAAGATTTGCTTTTC
This sequence comes from uncultured Bacteroidota bacterium, assembly GCA_963746915.1. Classification (GTDB taxonomy): domain Bacteria; phylum Bacteroidota; class Bacteroidia; order Chitinophagales; family Chitinophagaceae; genus VBAS01. Next base: position 290,337 of record CAVVDD010000009.1, read on the forward strand.
GTTGTGTCGGCTCCGGACCATGACACTTATAACAGCGATCAGAAAGTATCGGTCTTATGTGAATATTATAATCGACATGAGCAGGAAGTTTTTCTTTGGGTTTATTCTTTCCATATATAAATATGGAAGCCGCAGCACCAATTAAAATGACAAGCGTTAAAACCCACCAGCTTTTTTTCATTTACACAGTTCTTTATGGCGGTAAGGTAAAAATTTTTCGTGTTATAAATATTTAATCTGTTTCTGTCCGGGTTTTGGGCTAAAGCCCTTCAAAAAATTTCGTTTACAACTAACCCCAGCCTTAAGGCTGGGGTTAGTAAATTAATTATGTCTGTTGGGCTTTAGCCCAAAATGAATTTATTTCTTTTTGTATACCGGAACGGTACTGCATGGCTCTCCGTACATAATGCTTTTTGCAACCGGTAACAATTTACGGGTGGCTTCGGCATAGGCAAAATCATCGATCGGTGTTTCGCCACATCCTTTTAAAACTATTCTTTTATCGGTAAATTCCTTTTCTTGTATTGAAGAGATGTTTTTTAAAAAAACAGTTTTATAGATCTCTTTTTCATCTCCTACGATTGTTTCTTTTGCTACCGGCTGAAGATATGCGGTAACAAGCATATAGGCCCAAACAGGAATGATCGCATCCGCAGTGCAAACTATCGCCACATTTTTATTTCTGTACTTTTCCCAATCTTGTTGCTTCAGTGCTTCCCTGAAATCTTTTTCTTTTAATATCAGCCCCATAAAAAGAAAATCTTTCAGATCAAAAATAGCTATCGACTCTTTTTTTGGAAGATAGTTTTCAAGATCGATCGTTACCAACCCGCTTTCGGCAACCTTGTTTATTATTTCATCACTCATTCTATTGCAAAAGTAACGCAGCTTTTGATCTTTTCGTTTACGAAAAGCGGCGCAAAAAAGCCCCGCATTGGAGTGCGGGGCTTTCAGCTCATTGGTTCCTATATTATCAATAAAAGTTTCTTCGATTGTCTTTAATTGTTGCCTGGCCTCTCATCAGACTGACCGGCGAACTGTAAAAAGTCTGCATTTGTTTTCCTCTTTGTCTCAATTGTTCTTTTTGCATTTGAATATCCGCTACGGCTACTGATGTAGTAGTGAGGTCATCAACCCTTACTACGTAAACTGCATCTCTGCCAGCAATTGGCTCGCTGATCACTTTTCCTTTATTGGCCAAATTAAATACTGCTCCCAAAACTTTTGCCTCTGTGATCATTCCACCACCTGCTATTCGAACACTGTCTACTGTAATTATAGAATCTTTTAGTGTTGCCGCTGCCGCTTCAAGCGATGAAACCTTTCCAATCATTTGCTTTATCTGTTCGGCTTTCTTTTTATCCTTAAGTATTCTTTCAACGCCTTGTGCATTGGCAGATCCGGCCCTTGCAATATATGCCGGCTGTGTTCCTTCCTTTAAAATATCAGTAACGGCAGCAACAACATATTTATATCCCGACCTGGCATCGCCAATTCTTTCCTGTTTGATCACATCTCCCTTATCCGCTTTATAAATTTCTCTTACCAGTGAGCGGCAAGATACAGTCTGGCCAAAACCTCCCGCTAATCTTTGATCAATGTCCTGGATAGATATATCATTCGGGCCAATATTTGTTGCATCGAATTTTGTAAAGCGTCCGTTTGATTTAACAATATTTGCGTTAAATGCTTTTAAGTCCTGGCTTTCGCTCACAAACTTGCTGGCATCTTCAAGAACTACACGTTCTGTTTCATCACTTGCTATGATATTCTTTGCGAAATAAACAACCTTATAATGTGGCTCCGGATTTTTCAATTCAAGAATTTCGATAAGATGATATCCAAAGCTTGTTTTCACAACTTTCTTTTCTCCTTTTTTTCCTTCGAATAAAGCGAATTGAGCAAATTCTTTTGCAAAGTTTGGCTGCTGCATATCAAATGAGCTAAAGGTCATTTCTCCATTTTTCGCCCTGCTGCCATCGCTTTGCGGATTATACTTTTGTACCAGGTCTGCCCACGATGCTCCGCCCTTTACTGCCGCTTCTACAGAATCCATTTTCTTTTTCGCTACACTATCAACAAACCCTCCTTGTGATGGATCATTATTTATCAATATGTGGCGGCACCTTACTGAATCTGGCAATGTTTTTATCTCGATCATCTTTGCTAACGCATACGCATGGTCATCAAGGTAGGGGCCATAAACAGCGCCTTTGGGTATTGCCATAATGCTGTCTTTAGCAGGCATACTCATAAAAGTCTTGCCAACAAATACATCAGAATAAGGGATCGTACTTCCGTAGCGTGAAAGAAATCTTGTTGGCGTGGTATCAGATAAGAATTCGGGCTTGAGATCAGTAAGTTGTTTTCTTTGCTGTGCAGAATCTGCTGCTGTTGGTGATGCGTTAAAGATGGTGTAAGCAATGCTCCTGCTTTCTGTTTGCTTATACTGCGCTTTGTTTTTGTTTACATAGTCTTCTATCTCTTTATCTGTGATCTTGATAGCGCTATCAGAAATTTTTGAATATGGATACCTTACAAAAGAAACTTTTGCCAGACCCGCCGCTTCGGTATTTTGTCTTTCAACATACCACTTAGGATAATAAACAGAGTTAGCAAGAAGCGAATTGTACTTCTCCATCTTGCGGTTATACTCCATTGCTTCGAGATATGCATCCAGTTGATCTCTCTCCGCCTGGTTGGGGCTTCTTCTCACCTGGTTGATGGCATTCTGTGCGGCGGCTCCGTCATAATTTCCCTGCTGATCAGAAAAACGTTGTCTAAGATCCTGGGGAGGATTTTGTCCAAACAGGTAATCATTAAATTCTTTTTTGCCAACATCGATTCCGACTTTTTTAAATTCGGATATCATAATAATTTGCTCCACTTCCTGGTTCCACAACGCTTCCGCCGTTTGATGTTTTTGTGCTTCGGTATATTCCTGTTGCTGTTGTTGAGCTGCTGCCTGTTGCTGATCCTCTCTTGCTTTTAGTTTGGTTTCAAAACTGATATAATCAATTTTTTTTCCATTCACCGAACCAAGTGTCGTTGAATTTCCTCCTCCCATTTTATTCTTAGCCTGGAAATAGTCGGTAAGAATAAATCCTAAAAGCGCTAATGCAATAGCTATTACTGCCCACTTTGCATACTTTTCACGAATGCTCTGAATAACTGACATATTAATATTATAGGGTTATAAAAAGGAGGGCAAAAATAGGGGAAAAACTGTGGAAAAACTGTGTGGGGCTGAATTTTAAACAAATGAATAATGAACAAGGAACAGGGAGTAGAGAATTATGAATTTAAAAATGAAGTATCTTAATAAAAAACCATGGAAAGAAAATTTGATCTTGATGAACGGCTCATTGATTTTGCTTCAAATATTATTGATGTTTCCGAGTCGTTGCCCCCAACTATTGGAGGAAAACATATTGCTGGACAACTGGTTCGAAGCGGAACCGCTCCTGCCTTACATTATGGAGAAGCTCAGGGAGCCGAGTCCAGAAGAGATTTTATACACAAGATTAAGATTGGGCTAAAAGAATTAAGAGAAACCTTCAATTGCCTTAGAATTATAAAGAAGAAGGGGTGGTATCAAAAAGAACCGCTTGCGGCATTACTTGATGAAAACAACCAGCTCATTTCAATTTTTGTAAAAAGTATCGAAACGGCAAGAAAAAATCTAAATAAGGAAGGAAATGAGTCGTAGTGGTTCGGGTCGCCTTCGAAATTCATATTTCCTTGTTCCTTGTTCGATATTCTTCCTGTGGTCTTCGGCTAAATTTTTGGTCCCTTAACCAGCTTCATCTCACTGATAAGGCGTTTTGCGCCGGCAAACTTGTCGATAATGAATAAAACATAGCGGATATCCACCATAATGTTCCGGCAAATAGAAGGATCATAGTTTATATCGCTCATGGTTCCTTCCCAAACCCGGTCGAAATTGAGGCCAATAAGGTGGCCATACGCATCAAGTGCGGGGCTGCCGCTATTTCCCCCGGTTGTATGATTGGCGGCAATAAAACAAACTGGTATTTTGCCATTTACCGCATAGGGCCCATAATCTTTAGCTTGATAAAGTGTTCTTATTTTTTCGGGAACATCAAATTCGTAATCGCCGGGTTTATATTTTTCCATGACCCCATCTAGGTAGGTATAGAAATCGTACTCAACCGCATCTCTTGCTTCGTATCCTTTTACATTTCCATAGGTAACACGCAAAGTGCTGTTGGCGTCGGGATAAAATTTTTTCTCCTTAAATACATCCATTTGCGCCTGCATGTAGGTTCGCTGCAGTTTATTGATCCTTGTTTGTATCTCATTAAGCTTTCCCTGTACTTGTGTTTGATATGTTTTTAAAATATCATTATATAATTTTATTCCCTCTTCGCTACGTATATAATTTAATACATCGTTGGTTGGCATTTGTAGTTTTGCCTTGAGTGAGTTTCCATTTAAAATGGCAGTTTCTTTATAAACCATTTCCGCCAGTTTATCAAAATCTCCTGCTGTTGATACTGCCTTTTCTTTCATCATCGGCGATACATTTCCCTTTTCCTGGTCCATTACATACATATTCCATCAACGCATCAAATAGTTTTTTATCAACTTCTGTATTGTGTTCTTGAAAAAAATCATTGAGAAAGTCCGTTACTTCTTTTTTCCTTTTTGTAAAAGCCGCTTCTCCTCCTTTATCAAAAGCATTTACAAGCGAATTAAGTTGTCCCGCGACAGTAAACAATTCAATTTTGCTTACGATCTCAATAAAGTAATCTCTGGCAATAGCCGTAGGGTTTTATTTCCGCATAAGCGCTGTTCAATTCCTGTAATAGTGTTTCCATATTGTGTTTTCCATTGCGGATTTGCAAAAACTCTTTTTTGAAATTCTGCTTCGTAAGCTTTCTTTTTGCCTAATGCATCTGGTTCTTGTAAGACCCAGCACTTCTCCCTGCCATTTTTTATAGGAGTTCTGAATGCCTGCATATTTGGCATGCATATTGAATTTTTATCTGCTCATCTTTTCGCATAAAACCATCAATAACATTCAATGCTTTTTCCCGGATGGCAATTTTTGCCGGGTCATTCACTGTTCATTATTTGTTCAACTGCGGATGCATGGTAAATATTCGGTTGTTCTTCCGGGAAAGCCAAACACCATTGTGAAATCTCCTTCTTTAACTCCATCCAGTGAAATGGATCAAGGATTTTTTTGGAGTATAAGGAATATTATCTGGAGAATAATCGGCTGGCTTATTGTCTTTGCCTGCATAAATGCGAAACATAGAAAAATCTCCGGTGTGGCGGGGCCACATCCAGTTGTCAGTATCTTTTCCAAAATTACCGATAGCTGATGGCGGAGCGCCAACCAGGCGAACATCTTTATATGTTTCTGTAATAAATAAATAATATTGGTTGTTTTCAAAAAAGCCGCGGACAAAACTTTCCTGGTAGCTTTCTTTTTTTACATTCTTGCTCAGTGCTCTCCGATATTCTTATCAACCTGTGATTGTCTTTCGCTTTCACTCATTGACGGAGTTACCCCGTTCAATACCTGTTTTGTTACATCTTCTATCCTTATAATAAAGGTTACAAACAAACCGGGGTTGGGAATTTCTTCGCTGTTGTTGTTTGCCCAAAAGCCATCTCTTATATAATTATGTTCAAGTGTAGAATGATTTTGTACTGCATCAAATCCACAATGGTGATTGGTTAAGCACCAATCCTTTGGAAGAAATTATTTCCCCGGTACAAAAACCGCCAAAACTTACAATAGCATCTTTCAGGCTTCCGCTATTGATACTATAAATATCTTTGGCGCTTATCTTCATACCCAGGCTCTTCATTTGTTTTTCATTCAGCTTTTCTAACAACAAGGGAAGCCACATGCCTTCGTTGGCAAAAGAACAATGCAGAGTATAACAGAAAGATCGCAGACAAATCAGGAGTTTATTAATATGTTTCATAAGCTGTAGTTTGAGTATTCCTAAAGATTAGTTCTTTTTAATTTCTCCTTCATTTTGCTTCGTATTTTGATGTGATCAGTCCAAACTTTTTCTCCCCAAAGGGCTGTTGGCAAAAGATATTTCATGTGTAATAACAGTGTGAAACGTGAATATGAAACAGGATGATTGGATGCATGAAATTGTTTAAAACCATCAACTAAGAACTGTTAGTGTTCGTTGTTCTCAATTAATTCATACTCTATCCACATTCTCTTTTAAATTTTTGGTAAGTCATTTATTCAGAAAGTTGTATTCACAATCCTGTGGATATACTGCTAAGAATCTGCTACAGATCAACAGTACTGGTTGTGGATTACCCTTGTTAATAATGTGAATTAATTTAACTAGGTAATTTTGTAAAAGAATTTTTCCACGAATTCACAGCTGTAATAATAATAAACTCTTTTTTATAAAATTGTATTAATACTATTATTATATTAACGCAGGGATAAAAAATTGATTTTGAAAAATTGGATTGTGAAGTTGAATATTGGAATATTGCTCTCTTCGCTCAGAATGACAAAAGCGAAATGATATGAACGCAGAAACACTTGACCATTGCAAAAATCGAAATTGAGAAAAACGGGTTTCTCGACATTGAACCTGGATCCGACACTTGATCTGTTTGCAGAGATCGAACGGTTGAAAAAAGAAAAAAATGCGGTGCTGCTGGCGCACTACTACCAGGAACCGGATATCCAGGATGTGGCGGATTATATCGGCGATAGTTTGGGGTTGGCACAACAGGCAGAAAAAACAAATGCAGATATGATCGTTTTTGCCGGCGTGCATTTCATGGCGGAGACAGCAAAAATTTTAAATCCTACAAAAAAAGTTGTGATACCAGATCTGAAAGCCGGTTGTTCACTCAGCGATAGTTGTCCGCCGCCATTGTTTAAAAAATTCAAAGAACAACATCCTGATCATGTGGTGGTGAGTTATATCAACTGCAGCGCCGGTATAAAAGCATTGAGTGATGTGATCTGTACCAGCAGCAATGCAAAGGTGATTGTTGAAAGTTTTCCGAAAGAACAGACCAATCATTTTTGCGCCGGATAAAAATCTGGGAGCTTACATCAACAAAGTGACAGGAAGAAATATGTTGCTATGGAATGGCGCCTGCATGGTGCATGAAATTTTTAGCCTGGAAAAAATTACCAAATTAAAAGTTCGTCACCCGAATGCAAAAGTGATTGCACATCCGGAATGTGAAGATCCGTATTTACGCATGGCAGATTTTATTGGCACCACAACAGGTTTATTGAAATACACACAGAACAGATTCATGCAAAGGAATATATTGTGGCTACAGAAACCGGTATCCTTCACCAGATGCATGAAAGCATCATCCAACATAAAACATTTATACCTGCACCACCAAATAATAGTTGCGCCTGCAATGATTGCCCTCATATGAAACGCAATACACTGGAGAAACTTTATCTCTGCATGGAATATGAAGTGCCGGAGATAACAATGGATGAAGAATTAAGACTGGCAGCAAAGAAACCAATTGAAAGAATGCTGGAGATAAGTAAGAAGGCGGGGTTATAAATTAACTTCACAATTAATGTCTGTTTATGTGTTGATCGTAAAACACGGAGAAGTACAAATGACTAAAACAGAAATTTCCGGCATTGCGCCATTCTTCATCGTAAGGAATGTTCCCGTAGCGCTGGCGTTTTATCGCGACCGTCTCGGGTTCGACATCACGTTTCAAGGACCCAGTGACGACGACATCTTCTTCGGTATTGTCCAACGAGGTGCGGCGATGATCATTCTGAAGGACATTGGTGTCGATCCCGTGCCGAACTACACACGAGATATCAAACAAGGCATTGCCCGCTGGGACGCCTATCTTCATGTTCCGGATCCTGATGCACTGGCGGCAGAATTCTCGTCACGTAATGTCGAGTTTTTTACAACCACTCAAAGACAGCGAAGACGGCGATGATGGTTTGCGGGGATTTGAGGTCAAGGACGCTGACGGATATATCTTGTTCTTCGGACGTCCTCAGTGATGAGTGTCATCCATTCGTGACGTCTTTAATACATCAAGAACATCTTTGGGTGGAGGATTTTCAGGAGGAAACGATACCAGCGGTAATGTATATTTATGTTTGGCAACAATTTAATCGACACAAATATGTTCACTGATTCAATTGAAAAAATATCAAAATTTACAAGACCCATCCATACAATTTCTCGATTATACAACTCAATTGAGGTTGTGCCCGGAGCGGCCACACTTTTCTTTGTAAACAAGGAGGGTTGGACTCTAACGTGTAAGCATGTAGTTCAACTAATTGCTGCTGCTGATCAAGTGAATAAAACGTTTGAGCAATTTAAAGCAGAGGCCGAAAAGGTTAAAGACACCGAAGATTTTGAAGTTAGGAAACGTGAGTTAGAACAAAAATTTAATTATAGCGCTTCCACAACGATTCAAATAAAGAACACATTTGTTGATTGCGTTGACAAACTAACGGGTTTTAAAATTCATGTTCATCCAAAATATGACCTTGCGCTTTTAAAATTTGAGGGCTTTAACGAATTAAGATGTAATGAATTTCCAACTTTTCAAGAGGATGTAAGCTATTTAAAACAAGGCAGGTTTTTGTGCCGACTTGGTTATCCGTTTCCAGAATTTACCAACTTTAAATACAATTCAGAAACTGATAATATAGAATGGACAAGTGAAGGAGTAACAGGCTCTCCCAAATTTCCCATTGAAGGAATGATTACAAGATTCTTAGGAGATGGCTCAAAGACCTTTGGTATAGAGATGAGTGTTCCCGGCCTGCGTGGACAAAGCGGCGGACCACTATTCAACGAAAAAGGCATTATCCAAGGAATGCAGTTTGCTACCAAACATCTTCATTTGGGTTTTGACGTTGAAAACAAGGAGATACGTGTTAATGGACAAAAGAAAGAAGTAAGTGATTATTCGTTCATGCATTTGGGACACTGCATTCATGTTTCCATAATAAAAGAATTCATGAAAGAAAAAGGAATAATCTTTAAGGAAGAATAAGAAACCCATGCCAGCAATCATCACTATATCAAAGATCAACCATCATGAAACAATTTTTTGCACAGTTCTTATCTCCCCTTTAATGCTTTCTTAATTTGCACAACAAGGCAAACTATTGGTGGAGGATAAACTGAAAATATTTAGCCTTGAAGAGAAAGAAACCTGATTTTAATCTTCATCCATTTCCAGTAATAAATTAACTATTAAAGCCGTCCACCCGGTTTGATGAGAAGCACCCAAACCCTGACCGGTATCACCATGAAAAAATTCATAGAACAGGTGATGTTCTTTGAAATGATCTTCTGCCCAGTGCGACTGATGACTGGCATGATACTGAAATTTCCCTGCATCATTTCTTTCAAATATTTTTAAAAGTCTTTTGGTAAGCTGGTTGGCAATTTGTTTCAGGTTCAATCTTATTTCCTGACCCGGCAGGAAATTCATACGTGTATGTATCACCATAATATTCATAATATTTTCTGAGGGAATTAATGATCAGATAATTTAATGGCAACCAGATAGGACCCCGCCAGTTGGAATTGCCACCAAACATGGAACTGGAACTTTCTCCGGGTTCATATTGAATACTATAATTGCTGCCCTGGTATCCAAATACATACGGATTATCCTGGTGCATTTTTGACAACGAACGGATACCGTAATCTGATAAAAACTCTGCTTCATCCAAAAGTCTTTTCAACAGGTTTTCCATCCGGTCATCAATCATGATGGCAAATAAATAATTGCCATCCTTGTTCTTTTTTTCAATATCTGAAATGATCCGCGTTAGATCGGGCCGGGTAAGCCTGATGACTTCTAACCGCGTATTAAATTGCCGCAGGTTTTCAAATATACTGCTATGCATGATCTCAACGGCCAACAAGGGAATGATGCCAACCAGGGAACGGATCCTCAAACGCTGGCTGGTACCATTTTCAAATTGAATGGCATCGTAATAAAATGCATCCTGTTCATCCCACAGGGAAATATCTTTCTTTCCGATATGATGCATGGCCCATCCGATATTCAGAAAATGCCGGAAAAACTTGGCAGCCGATTCTTCATAAGCCTTGTTATGCTGCGCCAATTCCAGTGACATGCGCAACATATTGAGTGCATACATGGCCATCCAACTGGTAGCATCGGCCTGCTGTAATTTTTTAATACCCGGCGGCATATGATTTCTGTCAAATACACCAATATTATCCAGGCCAAGGAAGCCACCTTCAAAAATATCTGTTCCATTCGCATCTTTTTGATTGACCCACCAGGTGAAGTTCATGAGTAATTTCTGAAAAGCTCTTTCCAGAAAGTCCCAGTCAGGAACACCTGTTTTTTTCTTATCTGCTTCATACACATACCAAACACCCCATGCATGTACCGGAGGATTGACATCACTGAAATTCCATTCGTATGCCGGAATTTGTCCATTGGGATGCATATAATATTCCCGAAGCACAACCAGTAATTGTTGCTTGGCAAAGTCAGGATCAATATGAACAAAAGTTGCTGCATGAAAAGCAAGATCCCAGGCCGCAAACCAGGGGTATTCCCATTTATCAGGCATGGAAATGATGTTGCGGCAGGTGAGGTGTTGCCAATCATAATTTCGTTTATAATTGCGATCAGGCGGCGTTTCATTGGGTTCACCAAACAGCCATTTGAATACATCGAGGTAATAAAATTGTTTGGTCCACAGCAACCCGCTTACCGAACTGCGCAGCAATGCCTTATGTTCCGGGGACAAATTTTTTGGAGTAAGCTGATCATAATATTGATCTGTTTCTGACTGGCGTTTGGCAAAAATTTCATCAAAATCAGTCCACGGATCTTCCATTTCGTGTTTTGCTTAACCTGATCTTGAAAGTTTTCGATGCACCCGGCTGTAATTTTTTCCTTTAACCAGATAGCTGCTTTGGTACCTTGCTTTTTTGGATTGACCGTATTCTCCTTATTGACGATATAGTTGTTGATCCCATCTTTTACAAAAGGAGAATCATTCGGCCGGTTATACATCCGCTGGTTATTGGTTTCATTTTCACAGAACAATTGCTCACCACCCTGGTGATAGAGAAAAAAATTGCCATTGCGTGCAGAACTTGTTTGCAGGCAATTGGTTGAAACCGAAATAATTTCAGGCTTGGTGAACCGGGGATTGTGTTTCCAGAAATTACGAAACCAAAGATGAGGCAGTACATGGATCGTAGCAGGCTCAGGTCCCCGGTTATACACTGTGATCTTCATCAGGATATCGTTGATATCATCTTTTGCATATTCAATATAGCAATCAAAATAGCGGTTATCCTTGAATATGCCTGTGTCGAGTAATTCATACTCCGGGCTTAAGCGGTCCTTCTTGTTTTGCTTTACCAATTCCAGATAAGGAAATGCTTCCTGCGGATATTTGTACAAGAAATTTGCAATAGGAATGTGTGGGTGAAGAATCAAGATGAAAATAAAGTTCTTTCACATCTTCTCCATGATTGCCTTCTCCATTGGTCAATCCAAAAAGCCGTTCTTTTAAAATGGAATCTTTTCCATTCCAAAATGCGGGAGCAAGACATAAGATCTGGTCGCTATCACAAAAACCGGCAATTCCTTCTTCACCCCAGCGATAGGCATAACTGCGGGCAAGATCATGATTGACATAGTTCCAGGCATTTCCTTCCGGACTATAATCTTCCCTGACCGTACCCCACTGGCGGTCAGAAAGATAAGGTCCCCATTTTTTCCAATTTTTATTATTATTCGAACGGAACAGCCGTTCTTTTTCTTTTTCCAACATCGTATGTTTAAAACAATTGATCTATTTGAGATAAACAAATTTTTACTAAATATAATTCGACAGGCCGTTATAAGCCACAAATAATTTGCGCTAATTAATAATTGCAACCAAGCTTACGCTTGTCAGTATAATTTGTTTTGAATGTCAAAGCCAGAGATTATTAAATTGCACAATGCTAAAACCATCCATCGGCATTTTATTTTTGGTTTTCATGATCTCCTGCAAGGAAACAAAAGAAAATAATTTGCAAACAACATCAGCAACTCCAATCCAGGGAACATGGAAATTACTAACAGGAACGTTGATCGAAAAAGGAGATACCACCATTACTGACTATACAAAGGATCTTTCTTTTATCAAGATCATCAACGATTCTCATTTTTCATTTCTGCAACATGATATCCGGAAAGATTCGACAAACTTTTCAGCTGGCGGCGGCCGCTATGAGCTTTCGGGCAATACGTATACCGAGCATCTTGAATACTGCAGCGCAAAAGAGTGGGAAGGACATGATTTTACTTTCACCGTAACGATAGCCAACGACACGCTTATTCAAACAGGAGTTGAAAAGATAGAAGCGCAGGGCATTGACCGGGTAAATACAGAGAAGTATGTGCGGGTTAAGAATTGAAAACGCAGCTAAGGAATTTGGAATTAGGGATTTGGAATTTGTGAAGCCGAAATAACTTCTGCCATTATCATTTCATCAAGTGTTCCTTTTCTTGTGGCCGGATCAACAAAGCTTTTTTTCAATCTTGTGATCTCGTAGTCAGGAACGGAAAATGTTTTTCCTAATTGAAGCCCCAATGAATCAATTTCTGCCTGCTGCGATCTTTCATAGATCAGCCAAAAACCCTTTCCTGTTTGTTTTAATGAATCATTATACACCTGCCGGTTCGACGAAGAATAGAAATTATAAGTTGAGCTAAAGGTGTTTTTCCAGAAAAATACATTTTTTGGATCTGCGATTCCTCTTGTCATATCCGCAAGTGGCTTGCCGCCCTGGTAAGTCAATAGTTGCGGATAAAAATTTGTATTTGCTAAAAAGAAAAATAAAGCAATTGCTGCAACCGAAACATTAATTGACTTTTGTATGTTATTATACATTTTACTCAAAAAGAAATAAAAGACAACGACTAAAAAAAAGATAAGACCAGCAAACACTACTGTGCTTTTAACAGGAAAAGCCCATGTATTAACCAGGGCGGCCGTTGCAAGTAATAAAACAGAGGTTGTTAATTGAATAATATAAAATGCTTTTCTCCACCGTTCATCATTCCACCGCGAAACAAACAAATGTGCAACGATCAATGCCGTTGCCGGTGCAAGGATCGGCAGATAATGCGGCAGTTTGAAGTTTGAAAAATTTATTAACGCCGCCAGCATCACGAATACTCCTGTGCTCAGCCATTCTTCTTTTGCAGAAAAGAAATTCTTTAGCCGGATGAACAAAGCAATGAATGCTACAAAACACCATGGCGCAAATGTCCAGAGAAATGTATGCAGGAAAAAGAAATGATCTTCTTTGCCGACAGCGCCAAACCGCTCTGCTCCTTTAATGCGATCAAAGCTATGACTCCATAAAATATATTTTACACCGTTCACTCCTTTTATACCCTGCGAAATTTTTTCAGGATGAAGATTGAACTGCAAGTAATAACAATAAACAACAGGAGAAATAAAAATAGCAAAGAAGAAAATGACGATCAGCCAATGCCAGTCAAACAAAAGCTTCCAATCTTTTTTATATAAAATGTAAAAGAAAATACCGGCCACGGGAGTAACCAAACCAACATGTCCTTTTGTGCAAAAACCAACAGCCATTCCCAATGCGGCACCCAAAAGAAAAATAAATTTTCGATGATGAACATAAGCCACCAGCTGCCATGTTGCAAAAGCAATAGCCGCGGTCAGTATCGCATCCATGCGAACATCATTGTTGGCGAGAATATAACAGAAAGATGAAGCTGCTACTAATGCGGCGAGCTTCCCGGTCTCATGACCATATAATTCCTTTCCCAAACGAAATATGGAATAAGTGCCGAGGATCGTAAAAAGAAAAGAGGGAAACCGGTAAGCAAAAGAAGTAACACCAAAAAGATGATAGCTCAATGCCGATGTCCAGAAAAGAAAATGCGGCTTATCAATATAATCTCCGCGATGATCATATAAAGTAACATAATCGCCTGTGAGATACATTCTCAAGGCGATATCTGCATGATGTCCCGAATCATTGTCCATTAAAGGCACAAAGAGCCCGGCGATATAAACCAATCCCAGCAAAGAGAAAAGAAAAATATAGGTGCGATTAGAAAGGATCGGGGAGTTCAATCAAAAAATTTATACAAAGTAAACAAACCGAAGCCAGATTTGTGGATGGAATAATAAATACCCCAGCAATAACTACCTTGAACAAAATTTAGCGTCATGAAAAAAATAATGATGCTTGCACCGATCGTTTTGTTTTGCACAACAATAAAAGCAACAGCGACTTACAGATAGTATTCCAGCCAACCCAAAAGACGTCTCATCGCCGGAAGCAATTGTTGCTGCGGTATATGATGTTATCAGCGGACCCGCAAGACAAAATAGAAATTGGGACAGGATGCGAACATTATTTGTTCCCGATGCAAGAATGATCCCAACTGGTAAGCGGCCAACAGGAGAACCAACAAGAAGGGTTTTGACAGTAGAAGATTATATTACCAACTCGGGACCTTTCCTGGAGAAGGACGGGTTTTTTGAAACAGAGATCGGCAAAAAGACCGAACAATTCGGAAACATTGTGCATGTGTTCAGCACTTATGAAAGCAGAAGAACGCTGAATGATGAGAAACCCTTTATGCGTGGAATAAACAGTTTTCAACTTTGGTATGATGGCAAACGCTGGTGGGTAATTACTATTCTTTGGCAGAGCGAAAGCCAGGATACCCCGATACCGGAAAAATATATAAGATCTAAGAGTTAGACTGAAGACAACAAATCTTTTATTTTATCACGGATCATATCTCTTACTTCGTTGAACTTTGATGGCTCCATATTTTTTGGATCAGGAATTTCCCAATCAATAAATTTTTTTGCCGGCATCCAGGGACAGGCATCACCGCAACCCATTGTCACTACAGCATCAAAAGGAGCAAATTGTTTTACTTCTTTCAATGATTTGCTTTCGTGTTTGCTCAGATCATAGCCAAGCTCTTTCATTGCAGCAATTGCTTTTGGATTTACAATGCCAGAAGGATTGGAGCCGGCGCTATATGCTTCTACATTTTCGCCGCCCAGTATTTTTGCAAAAGCCTGGCTCATTTGAGAACGATTGCTGTTCTCAACACAAACAAAAAGTAATTTCTTTTTCATACCGTCTTTAAATTATATAAAAATAAAACGACCCCGAAACTTTCGGGATCGTTTGTTTAGATGTGTTAATCAACCATTGCTCCAGTGCAACACCCGCTACCACATCCACATCCCGGATCTTTCATTTGTTTTTTCATGGCTTTACTTTTTATAGTTAATAATAAATGACTAACAACAGCCGCTTCCCGGCTCGCAACAATTTCTTTCGTCTTTTGATGGCTTTTCTGCATATACGGTAATGCTTGTGATCCTTACATTCCTATTTTTATAGTCGGCGATCTCTTCTGCATTTAAATATTCAGCCAGTATTTCATCAGGAATAACAATCGTTTTATCTTTTTGAAGTGTAATGTTTTTAAAACCGGCTTCTTCAATAATGCCGAGGTATTCACTTTTTTGAATAGCACCGGAAACACAGCCAGCATATAATTCTGCTACCTCTTTCCATTTAGACGGAAGCTCTCCTTCGAGCACAATATCAGAAATGGAAAAATGACCTCCGGGTTTTAATACTCTGAAAATTTCACCAAATACTTTGTGTTTATTCGGAACAAGGTTTAACACACAGTTGCTTACAATTACATCGGCTTTATTAGCTGTATACGGGCATGTCTGTCAATATCGCCCTGGCGGAACTCTACATTATTTATAACCAAGTTTTTCGGCATTTTCTCTTGCCAGCTCTATCATTGCTTCTGTAAAATCAATACCAATTACACGGCCCTTTTCTCCAACAATACGCCTCGCAATAAAAGCATCATTACCAGCACCACTTCCCAGGTCAATAACGGTATCGCCGTTTTTGATTTTTGCAAATTCAGTCGGAAAACCACATCCCAGACCAAGGTCTGCATCAGGATTATAACCTTCCAGCTTTGTGTAATCGTCGGCCATGATATTGTATACATCATCCCACAACGCGGTGGCACCACAACAGGAACTTGCGTTTTGATCTTTGGATTGAGAGGCGATCTGCGAGTATTTTTCTCTTACCAGTTCTTTGATCTCAGTTTCATTTTTCATGATTATACTTTTTTTATGATGTCAACTTTATTTCTTCTATTAAGCTTCTGTTGCGTCGAGCACTCTTGTACTTTCATATCTCTATTCGGCATTCAGCAACAGGCTTTTTCATTCTTCACTTTCAGTTTGTTGAAAAGAAAATTGAATTCGCATTGAATTTTTCAAATGCTTTCCAGTTAATGCAATAACAACTGCGTGGCCCATCAACGGTTCCGTTGATCAGCCCGGCATTTTTTAATTCTTTCAAATGCTGACTTACGGTGCTTTGTGCCAGTGGCAACACATCAACGATCTCTCCGCAGATACATTCATTCTTTTGCGCCAGCACTTTCAATATTGCAATGCGGGCCGGGTGGCTCAATGCTTTGGCAAAAGCCGCCAGGTCCTGTTCTTTTTGTGTAAACTCTTCTTTTTTATGAATAGCCATTTTTTTAATCTTATATCGCAAATATACGATAAGATAAATTCAGACAACCAAATATTTTTTGAAGAAATATTTTTAAATAATCGTCAGGTAAGCTGACGTTTTCTTTTAACGAGGGAGATGATAACACCGCTGCTAATGATGCAGGAGATACCGGCCCAGCTGACATCCAGTCAGGAAAAGCATCACCCAATACCATACCGATAAAAACAGAATAAATAATATTGGAATAACCAAATACAGAAACGATACCTGCTTTATCAGAGCCATAAGCTTTTGTTACAAAATATTGCCCGAACAAAGCGGCAAGCCCCATCAATAAAACAATGAACCATTCCTTACCTGCGGCCATTTCCAATCAATAATAAAAACACCATCGGCGGGAGTGCCAAATGAATAATGAATGATCATCGAAAGCGAGCGGCAACAAAACACCTGCTACTAAAAAAGATAACACAATCACCCTTGAATCATAATAGGCGGCCAGCCTGTCCAAGAGTTAAATAGGCAATCGCAGAAATGATACCAGACATCAAACCTGCTACATGATAATACCAGGGAAAATGCATGACGGGTTTATAAATAAGCAACATGCCGGTAAAACCAAGCAACACCGCAAACAAAACTTTTTTGCCATGATATTCTCCAAAAAGAAAAAATGAAAAGATAGCAATGAATAAAGCCGAGGTAAGATTATAGCTCATCGCTGTTCCCAACGGAAGATGCAGGATACAATATAACAAAGTGTATAAAGCAAGTGTACCCATTAATCCACGGAATGCAAGTCGCAAGAATTTACCACCTTGTTGAACAGGCGGCTTTATAAGTAAACCCGGAACAAGAAAGACCATTCCAATAGCATTTCGATAAAACACAAGTTGACCAGCAGAGAAAACTTCTTTTAATGCTTTTGCGGCACCACCCATCATAGAAAAACACAATGCCGCCAGCAGCATAAAAACAATTCCTTTGTATCGGACATCCTTGATCATTAGAAATTTTTGACTAGTTTTTCAACGCCGCTTCCAATGTTTCTTTCTTTCTTGGAAAAACAAAAACGAATTACTTTATTATCTGTTCCAGCTTTATAAAATACAGAAACAGGAATCGTGGCTACGCCAAATTCTTTTGTAATACGAATTGCAAAGTCTTTATCTGCTTCATCGCTGATGCGATCATATTTTCCACAAATAAAATAACTGCCGCTGCTGTCCAGCAACTTAAATTTTGTTTGCTTCATCAGCTCAATAAAATGATCTCTTTTCTGCTGCATGAATGCCGACTGAGCGATAAATAAGCGTCTTTATTTTTTAAAAAATCTGCCAATGCAACCTGCGAAGGAGTATGACAGCAAAAACAATTGAACTGGTGAACTTTTCTGAATTCGTTCATTGATGCAGGAGACGAAATACAATAACCAAGCTTCCAGCCGGTACAGTTATAGGTTTTGCCAAAAGAAAAACAAACAAAACTTCTTTCCAGCAGATCCGGATAACGAAGAATGCATTGATGCGGAATATTGTCAAAGATGAGATGCTCATACACTTCATCGCTGACGATAAAAATATTTGTGTCCTTAACAACGATCTAACTTAACTGTCGTATATCTTCTTCTCTTAACACCGCACCGGTTGGATTATGCGGACTGTTCAGCATGATCGCTTTTGTTTTTGGAGAAACTTTTTTTCTCACTTCATCCCAGTCAATCTTATATTCGGGAAATTTCAAATTAATAGAACCGGAATAGCGCCATTGATCTCTACATTGGGAATATAACTATCATAGCCGGGTTCAAAAACTATTACTTCATCTCCCGGTTGTAGTATAGTTGTCAGCGCAGTATAAATGGCATAAGTGCCACCGGGAGTAATTGTGATTTGTGTATCGGGATTGATCTTTGTTTCATATAAGATATTCAACTTTTTCTGCAATAGATTCTCTTAACGGCATATAGCCCTGCATCGGCACATATTGGTTGAACCCTTTCTTCATTACCTCATTCACTTTGTCCAGCAACTCTTCGTTCATTGGATAATCAGGAAAGCCCTGGCCAAGATTAATGGCATTGTGCTCGATTGGCCAAACCACTCATTACAGTAAAAATGGTGGTGCCGACATTCGGAAGTTTGGAATGGATAACGGGACTACTCATGCAGCGAAGTTATTCACTCATGATTGCAGTTGCTTCAATCTCTATTAAATATTCTGGAGCGATCAACCCTTTACCTCGACCATTGTTGTACATGGTTTGATGTCTTTAAAAAATTCACCATGAGCTTTTCCATATTCTTCCCAGCGGGAAATATCGGTTACAAACATTCTTGTCCTTACCACATCTTTTAATGATGCGCCGGCTTTTTGTAAAACCTTTTCTATTTTCTGAATGATGAATTTTGTTTGTTCGTAAGCATCGTTACCGCCAACAAGATCACTGTTGTCATCAACGGCTACCGTTCCTGTTACTTCAATTGTATTTCCAATTTTTACAGCACGGCTATAGCCGACAATGTCTTCCCATTTTGCACCGGAGGAATAATTTGTTCTTTGCATAACACATTTTCATTGATTAAAATGAAAGTTAAGCAATAAAAAGGCTGCTTATAAAGATGACACATTCACAACTTTAAAAAAGTCGCGGTCGAAAATTTTAAAATATATCCAATGCGGATACCAGCTGTAGTAAGGGGTAATTTGTTTAAAAGAGCTCTGTTCGGTAATATAGGCTTGCATCACCTGTTTCTTTTCTTTTGAATGATCACCGAATTCAACCTGTACATCAGGTAGTGGCATTCCTTCACATTGATATACTTTTTTTGCTTCATTATATACCGGCATTTTTGTCAACACCCGATTGGATTGCGAGGGAGGAAACACTGGCTGATAAATTTTCTTAACAGAAAATCCGGGATCATTTTTATGCTGGCGACAATAATCCATTACCCGCTGGCTTATCATTACATGATCGGGATTTCCATATCCACCCATCACACTATCCAGCGTGAAGATCACCGAAGGTTTATACTTTTCAATATATGCCGCGATAAGTTTAGTGAGGGAATCGAGTTTATAGTTTGTTGCAAATTGTGAATAGGGCATCGGCATGTATGGTTTTTCGGTTTCCATATCATTCCTGAAATTAAAATCAACCGGGTCCGCACCCTGCAAACCCTGGAGAGCTACAGCCTGTCGCAACGATTGTTTGCGGATCGGATTATTTTTACTGTCTTTTTTTAAATATAATCCGCCTAGTTGATAGAAACACATTTCCCGTATCTGCCAGCCGTTTTTGCATAAAAGAGCCATGGTCCCTGCGCTGGTGGCCATATCATCATCATGTGCCACAATTATCAGTGCTTTCTTATCTGTTTCATTTAGTAAATAATTATCGGCGGGATACTTTTCTGTTGGGGCTAACGTAGTTATATAATAAACATGTCCTGCAACTACAATTATGAAGATGATAATTGTAACGAGAATAAAACGGCGGAGTTTTTTCATGTTGGTGGTTTGGATAGCCAAACGGCAAGACGAAAAGAATAGTACAACGAACTAATTAAAGTCCTGTTAATGCAAAACAAGAAATGGTTGTTAAAAGAGAGAAGGGCTTATTAATTTCCGTATTGTCCTAAAAACTTTATCCGCATAAGCTTCAATTGCTCCCAGGTAAAATTATGTTCGGATAATTCATCCTGTGCCACCTGGAGTGATGAAGTTTCGCAACCTTTAAAATATTCAATGATCTCTTCCTGGTCATATTCATCCAGCAATTGAGAGAGGGCATAATCGAGATTGAGCTTGGTGCCGCTGCCTGCGATCGTTTCCATTTCTTCCAGCAGCTCTTCCATTTTCATTCCTTTATTTTTTGCAATGGTTTCCAGCGGGATCTTTTTATCAATATTCTGAATGATATAAACTTTGTTTCCGCTTTTATTCACCACACTCTTCATTACAAAATCATCGGGACGTTCAATATTATTTTCCTCCACATATTTGGCGATTATATCAATGAAAGGCTTGCCATACCGGATGGCCTTTCCTTTACTCACACCCTGGCATTTTTCAAGATCTGTCAGTGTAATAGGATAAAGGGTTGCCATATCCTGCAATGATGATTCAAGGAAAAGCACAAAGGGCGGTAGATTTTTTTTCTTTGCTTCTTTTTGACGAAGCTCTTTCAGCATCTCAAACAATTTTTCATCCGCTGCAGCGCCTTCGGTTGTTTCTGCGCCTTCATCATCATCAGCATTTGCCTCTTCATATGTATTATTGAGAACGATCTTGAATGATTTTGGTTTCTTCAAGAAATCAGTTCCCTTCTTTGTAAATTTCAGCACACCATATTCTTCAATATCTTTTTGAAGCAAGCCTTCCAACAGCATTTGACGGATCAACGAATTCCAGAAATGCGCTTCTTTTTCATTACCACTGGCAAATACATCAAGTCCCTCATGGCGATACATGGTTATCTGTGGCGTTAGTCTTCCGGTTATCATATTTACCACATACTCCATTGCAAAACGTTCATCAAGCGCCTTAATGGCCTTCAGTGCACACACCACCTCATCTTTTGCTTCAATCTTTTCTTTTGGATGAAGGCAGTTATCACAATTATTACATTTTTCAGTTTCGTATTCTTCTCCGAAATAGCTTAATAAAATTTTTCTTCTACAAACACCGCTTTCAGCAAAAGCAACGGTTTCACTTATTAATTGATTTCCCACCTCTCTTTCGCTAAGCGGTTTATCACGCATCAAATGCTCCAGCTTTGCTACATCTTTATGGGAGTAATAAAGAATGCATTTTCCTTCCATGCCATCACGACCAGCCCGGCCAGTTTCCTGGTAATAATTTTCAATGCTCTTTGGAATATTATAATGAATTACGAAACGAATATCCGGTTTATCAATTCCCATTCCGAATGCAATTGTGGCAACGATCACCTGCACGTCTTCATTCATAAACTGATCTTGCCTGTCTGACCTTAACTTACTATCAAACCCGGCATGATAGGCAACGGCTTTGATGCCATTTGCCATTAGCATATCAGCAAGTTCCTCAGTCGTTTTTCTATTCGTTGTATAAATGATACCACTTTTGTTTTTATTCTGAACGATGAACTTCGCCATATTCTTCAGCGTATCATCCTTATTGATCTTTGGAATTATTTCATAATAGAGATTCGGCCGGTTGAATGAAGAAATAAAAATCTTTGGATCACGGAGGTTAAGATTTTCAACGATATCGCTTTGAACTTTTGGGGTAGCTGTCGCGGTTAAAGCGATCATCGGAATGTCGGGATTTATCTGGATCATCATTTCTCTTAATCGCCGATACTCAGGACGAAAATCATGACCCCATTCAGAAATACAGTGTGCTTCATCAACTGCGAAGAACGAGATCTTAAGATCGCTGAAGAATTCAAGATTCTCTTGCTTGGTCAATGTTTCCGGCGCAACGTATAGCATTTTTGTTCTGCCGGTTAGCAAGTCATCATGTACTTCTTTTATTTCCTTTTTTGTAAGTGTAGAGTTTAAAAAATGTGCTACCGAATCTATATTGCTGTAGCTACGGATCAGATCTACCTGGTTTTTCATTAGTGCAATGAGAGGAGAAACAATAATTGCCACACCTTCGCTAACCAATGCCGGTAATTGATAGCACAAACTTTTACCACCACCGGTAGGCTTGATAACAAAAGTGTCCTTACCCGCAAGCAAGTTCTCGATGATCTTTTCCTGGTTGCCCTTGAATTTATCAAAACCAAAATGTTCCTGAAGCGCTTCGTGAAGGTCAAATTTCTTTTTGGAGGCGGGTTTGCCGTTTGTTGCCTTAACTGTTTTTTTTGCTGATGCTGTAGCCATTACTCAAATCTTTTCGTCGTCTTTTTAAAAATTATAGCTGATTAAGATACAGAAAATACCGTTGTTATGTGTTGGTATTTTTACACAAATGACAGCTTCTGTACGATTTATATGGAGTGGCGGCGGGACTTTCTAGCGGAGAAGGTATAATTGAATATTCTTTCCATTCATCCCGGTAAACGCTCCTTTCAGATACCCTCAACAGACGATCTTTGCGAATTTACGAAAATAGATTGCTTGAATTCTTATTAAAATGGTAAAGCCTAAACTATAATATTGTATTGATATGGTTTCATATCAAATCCTATAATTTTGCCCCCTCAAATGACATCTTCATTAAAACAGATTGCGTTAAGGACTATTGAATTAGAGTCCCAATCCATCAGCGGATTATCTCAATATATCAACGAAGACTTTGAAAAGGCGGTAAATGCAATCACTAACTGCAAGGGCCGGCTGGTGATAAGTGGAATTGGAAAAAGTGCGGTTATTGCTCAAAAAATTGTTGCCACACTCAATTCAACGGGAACGCCGTCAATTTTTATGCATGCAGCCGATGCTATTCATGGAGATCTTGGGATCGTGCAGCAAGATGATGTAGTAATGATAATCAGCAAAAGCGGCGAAAGCCCGGAAATAAAAGTGCTGGTGCCATTAATTAAAAATTTCAAGAACATTCTTATTGGCATGGTGGGAAGTATCGAATCTTATTTAGCCAGCCAATCTGATATAATATTAAATACAACAGTAACGCAGGAAGCTTGTCCGAATAACCTGGCGCCAACAAGCAGCACAACTGCACAACTTGTAATGGGTGATGCATTAGCTATTTGCCTGATGGAAATGAAAGGATTTAGCAGCGATGATTTTGCAAAATTTCATCCAGGTGGAACACTTGGAAAAAAACTTTATTTACGGGTATCTGATCTTTATATAAAGAATGAAAAACCAAAACTGGCAAAAGACAGATCATTGAAAGAGGTTATTGTTGAAATTTCATCAAAGCGTTTAGGAGCGACGGCGGTCGTTGATAAAAATGATATTCTTTTAGGAATAATTACAGACGGTGATCTTAGAAGAATGCTTGAAAAAAATATTTCTCTGGATGGTGTGACCGCGGCAGATATAATGACTGCAACGCCCAAATCCATCGGCGCAGATGAACTGGCGGTTGATGCGCTGGACCTGATGAGGAAAAGATCAATCACCCAACTAGTGGTGGTTGAAAACGGGAAATATCTTGGATTTATACATTTGCATGACCTGATCCGTGAAGGATTGATATAAAAGATATGAGTAGCAAACATAATTATGTAGCGATAATGGCCGGTGGAATCGGCAGTCGTTTCTGGCCAATGAGCCGCACCGCATTTCCAAAACAGTTTCTTGATATACTGAATACGGGCAAAACTTTAATTCAGCAAACCTATGAACGGTATAAGAAGCTGGTGCCGGAGGAAAATATTTTCATTATTACATCCGCAGAGTATGTGCCGATAGTGAAAGAACAATTGCCTGGTGTTAAAGAGGAAAATATTCTGGGTGAGCCATCAAGAAAAAATACGGCACCATGTGTTGCTTATATTTCCTTTAAGCTTTTGAAAAAAGATCCGAATGCTAGTCTTATCGTTGCGCCAGCTGATCATTTGATAACAGAAACAACTGAATTTATTAAGACGTCAAAGAAGGCACTTGATTTTGTGAACCATATCAATGCATTTGTAACACTAGGAATAAAACCAACATATCCCAATACCGGGTATGGATATATTCAGCACGATACGACTGCGGCAGCGCCGGATATTTATAAAGTAAAAACGTTTACCGAAAAACCGAATGCAGAACTGGCGCAAACATTTATAGCAAGCGGAGACTTTCTATGGAATGCGGGTATTTTTATTTGGAAAGTAAAAAATATCGTTACCGCATTTGAGAAATATCTTCCTGAGATGTACGAGGTATTTGCTGCTGAAAAAGAAAAATTTAATACAGCAGAAGAAAAAGAAGCAATAGAACAGATCTATCCGCAGTGCACCAATATCTCCATTGACTTTGGCATCATGGAGAAAGCGGATAATGTTTATATCATTCCATCATCATTTGGCTGGAGCGATCTTGGTACATGGAACAGTGCGTGGGATAATATGGAAAGAGATTATTTGGGGAATGCGGTTGCCGGAAAAAATGTAATGATAATGGATGCAACAAAATGTATGGTGCATGCAGAAAATGGAAAACTAGTTTTGTTGCAGGGGCTCGATGATTTTATAGTTGTAGACACAAAGGACGCCTTACTTATTTGCAGAAAAGATAAGGAACAGGAGATAAAAGAATTTGTGGCAGAGGTGAAGCGAAACAAAGGAGACAAGTACCTATAAGTGGTATCTGCAATTCAAGCCGGGTTTTATATTTTTAGGAAGAAACTATGGCTATTCCTGTCAACAATATTTTATTCCTCGATATTGAAACAGTTCCTCAATATGCTGATTATAACTCTTTACCCAAAGACTGGAAAGAGTTGTGGGACACAAAAGCAACTTCACTTTTAAAATATCACGAAGAAGAAACAAAAGAGACGATCTATCATCGTGCAGGCATTTATGCAGAGTTTGGAAAAATTATTTGCGTAAGCTGTGGATTTATACAGGGAAGTGGCAGCGGAAAGAAGATCATTCTCAAATCTTTTTATGGAGAAAATGAAGCGGTGCTTCTTGTGGAATTTTGTGATATGCTGAATAAGTGGACTAATAGTGATGAACAGAAATATTTATGTGCCCATAATGGGAAAGAATTTGATTTTCCATATCTGTGTCGCCGGCTTATCATCAATAAACTTCCAGTTCCGGCTATCATAAATGCCAGTGGTAAAAAGCCATGGGAGGTTTGTCATATCGATACTCTTGAATTATGGAAGTTTGGAGATTTTAAAAGTTTTACTTCTTTAAATCTTCTGGCTCATACACTTGGTATTCCTACACCAAAAGATGATATTGACGGAAGTAAGGTTTGGAGTGTATATTGGAATGACAAGGATTTAAAACGAATTGTCAACTATTGCCAGAAAGATGTGGTCACTGTTGCGCAAATACTTTTGCTAATGCAGGGAGAATCAGGTGTAAAACAGGAAAACATCGAAATAAAAGGATAAAGCCGGGAAATTTCAGCATTGTTTTTTCACCCTTTGGCTCAGAACAATTATTTTTGCTGCCCCAATAAAGGATTCCCGAAATAAGTTAGGGATTAAAAGGTGCGGTAGCTCAGTCGGTAGAGCAAAGGACTGAAAATCCTTGTGTCGGCGGTTCGATCCCGCCCCACACCACTGAAAAGGCTCTGGTTATTAACCGGAGCTTTTTTATTTGATAAATTAATGATCACCATGGATTATGATCTTAATAATGAAATGTTTCGATTGGCTGCAGAGCTTGTAAACCAAAGCTCAAGGAATATTTTTCTTACTGGTAAAGCCGGTACTGGCAAAACAACATTTCTAAAATTTATAAGAGAAAATTGTCCAAAGCAAATTGCTGTAGTAGCACCAACGGGTGTGGCGGCGATCAATGCAGGTGGCGTAACCATGCATTCTTTTTTTCAACTCCCCTTTGCGCCATTTATTCCAGATGTTGGCGGATTTAATAGACAAACCGAGGAAACCACGAATAAAAATAGTCTTCTTAGCAAGCTGCGAATGACGACTGAAAAGAAAAAGATCTTACAAGAACTTGAGCTGCTTATTATAGATGAAATAAGTATGGTTCGTTGTGATATGCTTGATGCGGTTGATGCAGTCTTACGTCACATTCGCCGAAGACATAATGAACGATTTGGCGGCGTGCAAGTTTTGTTTATTGGAGATATGTTTCAGTTACCGCCAGTAATAAAAGATCATGAATGGCGATTATTGAAAGACTTTTATAACAGCCCTTTTTTCTTCGACAGTCTTGTAATAAAAGAAGAACAGCCCGTCTATATTGAGTTTGATAAAATATACAGGCAAAGCGAGGAGAAGTTTATTAATGTATTAAACCAGGTAAGGAATAATGAACTTGATGATGACGGAAGAAATTTGCTGGAGAAAAGATTTGATCCTGCTTTCAGAAGAACAAAGGATGACGGATATATTATTCTTACTACACACAACGAAAGAGCAAGAAATAAAAACGAAACGGAATTAAATAGTCTTGCTAATAAATCATTTTCTTATAGGGCAGAGATCGAAGGTGATTTTCCGGAGTCTGCTTATCCGGCAGAAGAACAACTGTTGCTGAAAGTTGGATCACAGGTCATGTTTATTAAAAACGACACCGAAAGGATCAAAAGATATTTCAATGGAAAAATAGGAATAGTAACAGAGCTTGAAAATGATAAAATTCTTGTTCAGTGTAAAGATGAGACGGAAGAGATCGAAGTAAAAAAAGAAAAATGGGAAAACATCCGCTATACTGTTGATAAGAAAAGCCGCCGACTAAACGAAGAGGTTTTGGGATCTTTTACTCAATATCCTCTTCGGCTTGCATGGGCAATAACTATTCATAAAAGCCAGGGGCTAACATTTGATAAAGTAATTATTGATGCTGGCGAGGCATTTGCACCGGGTCAAGTGTATGTTGCTTTAAGCCGCTGCACAACATTGGATGGCATTGTGCTGCAAAGCCATATCCGGTCAAATAGAATGTTTTCTGATGAAAGGATTGTTCGGTTTTCTAAGACAAATTCTTCTAAAAATGTCCTGGAGCAGGAGCTGCAACGATCAAAAAGAAGTTATCAGCTTAAAATTCTTTTATCACTTTTTGATTACAAGCAAATATTTGAAAACGCAAAAGAGCTCAATCAACATTTATCAGAGAATAGATCTTCTTTTAATGAAGGATCGGAGAAGTGGATCAACGAGTTTTTAGATGAAGTAATTAAATTAGAAGGAACGGCTGAAAAGTTTCAAAACCAATTGCGATCAATTTTCAATCGTGAAGAAAATGCGGATACAAATGAATTGCTGAAAGAAAGAATGAATGCCGGAGCCGGCTATTTTTTAAAAGAACAGAATAAGCTAAACGAATTACTATTTGGTTGCCCGATAGTGACAGATAGCCGTCTTCATGCAAAGGAAATAAACGAAGCATTAAAAGAAATTTTTAGCGGCCTTTCAATTAAAAAATATTTAATGGAAGGCCTTTCCGGTGTGTTTGATATCGAAACGTATCATAAAAGAAAAAAGGATTTTATAGTGCCGGCATTTAGTGTGAATGTATATGCTGGAGAAGCAAAAGAAAGAACAGAAAGCCCTCATCCTGTTCTTCACCAGAGATTGAGAAAGCTCAGAGATAATATTTGTTCTAAGGCGGATCTGCCAATTTATATTATTGCCGGCACAAGCACACTTGATGAAATGAGTCGCTATTTACCACAAACTCTCGTTGAGATCAGAAAAATTAGTGGGTTTGGTGATGCGAAGACAGAAAAATATGGTCAGCAATTTTTGGATATCATACTTGAGTATTGCGGAGAAAAAAATCTTTCATCACTAATACATGAGAAGAATCCTAAAAGAGAAAGAAAGGCTGAAAGTGGAGAAAAAAAGAAAAAGGTCGATACAAAAGCAGAGTCTTTTAAGCTTTATAAAGAAGGAAAACAGCTTGATGAAATTGCAAAAGAAAGAAGCCTTACACAACAAACAATAGAGGGTCATCTTGCACACTATGTATCTATTGGGGAAATAAACATTGAAGAACTCGTCAGCAAAGAAAAAATTTCATTGATCGAACCCTATACGAAAGAGGTTAATGGCCGTAGCATCACAACAATAAAAGAAAAACTTGGGAGTAAGATTAGTTTTGGTGAAATACGTCTTGTGTTGGCGTGGCTTGCGTTTAAAAAGGGCTCATCACCCGGCAATGATCTGTAGCGTTTTTATTTTCTTATGACAGAACGTTAAGTGTTATTCATTAAAAAGGAGTACAACCTTTCCATTATAAACTTCAGGATCTTCAATTAAAGCAATAGCATTATTAATTTCTGTAAATGAAAAACGATGAGTTATCATGTCTCTTACCCGAAGGTCTCCGTTAATGAAATAGTCTATTACTTTTGGAAACTTATCGTTATGCAATCTTGAACCACGGACATCAATTTCCCTTGCGGTAATACTAAGCTGACTTATAGCGGAAGGGTTTTTATTAAAGCCAAGTGGTATCACTCGCCCTGCAGAACAGACATAAGAGATCGCCTGCTCAAAAGATCTTTCAGAACAAACAGCATCTATAACAACGGTAGCGCCATTTGAATCAGTTAATCTTAGAATTTCATCTCTTACATCTACATCTTTTGCATTGATGGTCGCATCCGCGCCGTACTGTTTTGCGATTTGAAGTTTGTAGTCAAATACATCTGAAATAAAACATGTAGCCCCATATAATTTCACCATCTTTAAAATGCTTAAACCAACCGGTCCCGCACCCATGACGAAGACAATATCATTTTTATTTATTTCAGCTCTTGAACAAACTTGCTCGGCAATGGTAAATGGTTCAATCATGATTGCCTCTTCCCACGAAAGAGATAGTGGGATCTTATAAATATTTTTCTGCGGCAATACCAAAAACTCTTGGTATCCGCCATCAATATGAACTCCCCGTACTTTTAATTTACTGCAAACATTTTTTCTTCCAATTCTGCATTGATAACAAGTTCCACAACTGATAACCGGATCCATTACAACATGATCTCCGATAGCAAAATCGACAACATCTTTACCTATTCCTATTATTTCTCCTGCGATTTCATGTCCTATAACTCTTGGATAGGTTGCAACTGGAGAGGAACCATGATATATGTGCATATCCGATCCACATATTCCGCCAGCTTTCACTTTTATCATAACCTCGTCAGAAGATTTTATTGCTGGCAAATCTCTTGTTTCAATAACAAGGTTATTAGGAGATATTACACACAATGATTTCATATCAAAAAATTAGTGAACTATAGGTTTGCCAACGATTTAACCCTGCTCCAAATATCATCATCTAAAGGGATTCCTAATGACATATTTTCTTTTCTTGTTTTTAGTGATTGTTCACCCGGATAATAGATCTGCTCATTCTCTTTTGAGGGAACAGATGATTTGAGCTGACCAATGGTTTCGTTTAAAATATTGTCAACAAACTTTTGCGAATTATTTTTCAATGGATCAATAGCAATGAATACCTGAGAGCAACTACCACAACTGCCCTGATTTAATTTATCAATGCCCGAAGTAGAAAGTCCGCCTGACAATAACGCTGCAATCAGATCAAGCATGATAGAAAAACCAGAGCCCTTCCAATATCCTATTGGTAATATTCTTCTTGACTTTTCAATAGATCCGGGATCATCAGTAAGATTTCCATTATTATCGAAACCACCGGGGTAAGGAAGTTTTTTATTTTTTAATCTTGTTACTTGTAGTTTGCCATATGAGTATTGCGACATTGCCATATCAAGAACAACGTGCCCTTCTTTCCTGGGAATCGCCATTATAAAAGGATTGTTTCCTACAGAACAGGATTTTGAACCCCATGGAGGCATACAAGATTCTGTATTTGTCCAGCAAATTGCTATGTAACCATTTTCGGCTGCTTGCCATCCATAAGCGCCACCACGCATCCAGTGTGTAGTATTATTAAGACTTACTAATCCAAGGCCATTATTTTTTGCTATTTCTGAAGCCCTGTTCATGGCAAACATTGCATTTAGAATTCCCGGGCCCATATTTCCATTGTAAACTTCCATTGCTCCAAGATTCGAGATCAATGATGGTTCGGCATTGGCGTCAACAAGCCCCTTGATCAAATAGTCAACGAATCTTTCAACACGATTAAGTCCATGGGAATAGACGCCATCTCTGCTTGATTCTGTATGAACTCTTGCACACACATCTGCTTTTATCTCAGACATGCCAGCTATTATAAAAGCTTTTTTTACAGTTGATTTCATTTCATCGAAAGAAACTCTTGTCATGAGATTATCTCTTTATTGTAATTGAGGGGTTAAAAGGAAAGTAACAGCAATATAGATTTTAGACAAAAGATACGTAGCCGATTTTAGAAAAATCTAGTATCATAAATAAAAACAATACTGAAGTAAGTAAAAAGAACGTTTTTATCTCCCCATATAAACCATGAGTATTTGAACATCACTTGGGTTTATTCCAGATATGCGACTTGCCTGGCCAAGGGTCGTGGGTTTTATTTTAGATAGCTTTTCTCTTGCCTCATTACCCAGCGAAGAAATTTTTTTATAATCAAATGTTTCAGGGATCATCAAACTTTCGAGCTGACTCATTCTTTCAACAAGCTCTTTTTCTTTTTCTATATAAACATCATATTTGATTTGAATGGAAGCCTGCTCAAGAGCATCATTTGAAAAATCGGTTAATTCATTTTTTAATGCAGGCAAGCAATCCATTAAATCTTTCAATTCAATTTCGGGACGCAATAATAATTTGCAGGCTTTTTGTTTTTCAGTTATCAATGAAGATGATATTTTTTCAAAATAAGGATTGATATCATCAGGAATAACAGAAAGAGTGTTTAGAATATTCTTTATTTTTTCGACGCCATCTCTTTTCTCTTTTACTTTTTCCATTCTTTCTTGAGAAGCGAGGCCAAGCCTGTAGCTTAATTCTGTTAGTCGTAGATCAGCATTATCTTGTCTTAATAGAGTTCTGAATTCTGCCCTGGAAGTAAACATCCGGTATGGTTCATTAGTGCCTTTGCTAATTAAATCATCGATCAATACACCGATATAGGCATCACTCCTTTTCAGAATTAGAGGCGCAAGATTTTTTGTTTTTTGGTGAGCATTTATTCCCGCCATTAATCCCTGGCAAGCAGCTTCTTCGTATCCCGTAGTTCCATTTATTTGACCTGCAAAAAATAAACCTTCAATAAGCTTTGTTTCGAGTGAATATTTCAATTGTGTTGGAGGAAAGTAATCATACTCTATTGCATAGCCGGGGCGAAACATCTTAGCATTTTCAAACCCCACAATACTACGAAGTGCTTCGTATTGTATTTCTTCTGGCAGTGAAGTTGAAAATCCATTAATATAAACTTCAACAGTATTCCAGCCTTCAGGCTCAACAAATAACTGATGTCGCTCTCTTTCTGCAAATCGATTTATTTTATCTTCTATTGATGGACAATACCTGGGGCCTATTCCTTCTATCCGACCGCTAAACATAGGGCTCCTATCAAAACCGGTTTTTAAAATATCATGAACTTTTTTATCGGTATAGGTTATCCAGCAACTCAGTTGCTTCTTTGGTTTTTCTGTATCAAGAAATGAAAATCCAACAACTTGGTCATCTCCTGGCTGTTCTTCCATTCTGGTGTAATTCAAACTCCGGCCATCAACTCTTGGAGGCGTACCAGTTTTCAGTCTATCGCTTTCAAAGCCAAGAGAAACTAATTGTTCAGTTATACCAAACGCAGCTTTCTCTGATATACGGCCTCCACCAAAATTTTTATCTCCAATATGTACTTTCCCATTTAGGAAAGTCCCATTTGTCAGGACAACAGAATCAGCATGTATGTCATGACCTAAGCCTGTTTTTACCCCAATGGCTTTGTTCTCATTAATTAAAAGACCAACGACAGTATCTTGATAAAAATCTAGGTTTTGAGTTTTTTCAAGCATTTCTCTCCACTTCGCTGCAAAAAGCATCCTATCATTTTGTGCTCGCGGACTCCACATTGCTGGTCCCTTTGATCTATTAAGCATCCGAAATTGGATCATTGAGAGGTCGGTTACAATTCCAGAGTAACCCCCTAGCGCATCAATTTCCTTTACTATTTGCCCTTTTGCGATTCCACCCATCGCAGGATTACAACTCATTTGAGCAATAGTCTGCATATTCATGGTTATCAAAAGAGTTTTTGATCCAAGATTTGCAGCAGCAGCAGCAGCTTCACATCCAGCATGACCTGCCCCAACAACTATTACATCATATTTTTGAAACATGGGTCGCAAAGTTAAGGTGATTTGAAACCCTATATTGAACAGATTGGAGGGTTTGTTATTTCACGTGGAACAAACTGAAAATGTTTCCCGTGAAACCGAACTACTGATTAAAATATTTAGCGAGTAAATCGTTTTCCCTTTTTCTCATTATTTCTTTATCCTTTTTCTTTTTGTCATTGTAGCCACAAAGGTGAAGGACTGCATGAAAAAGCACCCGATGGAGTTCTGATTTTATAGAGAGTCCTAATTGTTTTGCATTATCCCTGATTCGTTCAATACTTATGTACACTTCCGCAGATATAGCTTTATTATCCCGGGAAAGATCAAAAGTGATTACATCGGTATAAAAATCGTGACTGAGGTATTTTTTATTGATCTCCAGAATGACTTTATCGCTACAAAAGATATAGTTTATGGACTCAAGGCTCTGCCTCTCCTTTTTAAAAATTGACTCAATGAAGTGCTTCAGATTGGCTATATTTTTTAAGCTCGTAGGAAAATCATGTGAAAAGAAATGAACTTTTGTTTTTTTTGCAGTGGCCATTATTTCAGAATTCGTAAGCAAATGTAATTCAGTGAATTTAGCTTTGTAACCATTCTATTAGTATGAAATTATCAGATTTAAAACCAGGACAGGAAGCAATCATTAGTGAATTTGATAGTAATGATATATTTCTGAAACTTATGGAAATGGGATGTGTGCCCGGGGAAAGAATTTTCCTTGAACAGGTTGCGCCTCTAGGAGACCCGATTTCTATTAAAATATCTGGATACTCTCTCAGCCTTCGGTTAAATGAGGCAGAACATATTAAGGTAGAATTAATTAATTGATTATCAATAACTTAAATGAATATTGGCCTTTACTTCGGTTCATTTAATCCCATTCATATAGGTCACCTTATCATTGCCAACCATGTTTTGAATGAAACATCCATAAATAAGATCTGGTTTATCGTTTCACCACAAAATCCGTTTAAAGAAAGCAAAACATTATTAAATGAATTCGATCGATTGCATCTAGTTCGTCTTGCAACGCAAGATGACAACCGGATGAAATGTTCCGATATAGAATTCAATCTTCCCAAGCCATCGTATACTTCGAATACATTGACTTTTTTGTCTGAAAAATATCCCGAACATCAATTCTCCTTAATAATGGGAAGCGATAGCTATCAAAACCTTGATAAATGGAAAAATTATGAAACGATAATTAATAATTATCCTTTATATGTTTATAAAAGAGAGGGATATGAAATTAAAAAGACTTTTGATAAAGAAGCTGTAGCGTTAAATGCTCCTATAATTCAAATCTCGGCATCGCAAATAAGAGAATATATAAGATCCGGAAAATCGATACGATATCTCGTTCCAGAAATTGTGAGAGAAGAAATTGAATCCCGAAAATTTTATAAGCAAAAGGATTAAAATATATATCCAAGAAGCACACAAGCAATAACGACAAATGGAGGTGGAATTTTTGTATACTGTAATAAAGTAAATGTCCCGGCTATTACGATCGCATTTATCAAACTTCCAAGTCGAACATCTAAAAGCGAAATGTCTTTCATTAGATAAAATGTAGAAGCGATCATTATTCCAACAACAACGGCATTAATGCCTTCCAGCGATCGATAAACAGCCGCATATTTTCTTAGATTATGCCAAATTGGAAAAAAAAATAAAACCAATAACGCACTAGGTAAAAAAATCGCAACAGTTCCGATCACACATCCCAGCACTTGCATAATACTTTTCTCTTCGGGAGTTTTTCCATAATCTTTTAATGCCATTCCTCCTGTGAACGATGCAATTGAAAACACCGGTCCCGGTAAGGCTCTTACAATACCCATACCAGTATACATATCATTCTTATCTATTCTCACTACCTCAGGATCCTTTTCTTTTATCGCATCAGGACGAACACAAAATTGTTCATACATCATTGGCATCAATACTTGCCCACCGCCAAATACAAGGCTACCCATACGATATGTGTTTTCAAAAAGATTAATAGGGGTTCGATTAGGCCAATTATCTTTCCTGGCTACTTCACTAAAAAATCCTGCCGTTATAAATATTATCCCAAACAACCAGAAATTCCACCATTTGATTTTCCTTGGCTTTTGTTCAATTTGAGGAATACGTTTACGACTAAGATTAGTTGTTATTCCTCCTAATAATAATTAGTGCTGGAAAAATCCAGGGTTGTTTGAATAAAAGAAATGTTGCTACAGCACAAACACCCATTATGATCCACGTAACAGTATTTTTTATTGAAATGTTGAATGCCATTACTGTGGCATAAACAAGAAAGCCAACCGCCATTGGTGGAATGAATTTGAAAATGTCTACATTATTTAATGCCTTCTTATCTATATAATGCACAAGAAAAGAAAGAGCTCCCATTAAAATACTTGCCGGCAGGATCCAGATCAATAAAGTTAAGAACTGCAAGAATTACTCCTCCTCTTTTATAGCCAATCAATGTAAGTGTTTGAGTAGACGATGCGCCGGGAAGAAGTTGACAGAAAGCGGTGTACTCCATCAATTCTTGTTCGGTTACATAAGGCGTACGATGCACAAATGTTTTTAGCATCATTCCAATATGTGCTTGTGGCCCGCCAAAAGCAGTAAAGCTATGGAGAAAAACAGCCTTTAAAAATGGAACATGGCGCAGCAGCATGGTCATTAAAAATAAAAAAAATTATATGAAGCGATCAATATGCTTTAATGAAAAACTATTTCCGTTAAATTCATGAAATTTTTGCATCATGAAACTACTCTTTTTGACTTTACTATTTGTTCCTTCGTCTCTTTTTCTTTGCGCACAAAAAAAGTCAAGTACCAATCAAACAGACAAGATCAACGCCGCGGCAGATAAAATTGAATCAAAATGTATTGCCTGGCGAAGAGATATTCATGAGCATCCGGAATTGGGAAATAATGAATATAGAACAGCTAAGCTAATTGCAGACCATCTTCGTTCTCTCGGAATAGAAGTAAAAGAAGGAGTAGGAAAAACAGGAGTTGTCGGAATTCTTAAAGGAACCAAACCGGGCCCCTGTATTGCACTTAGAGCCGACATGGATGGATTACCTGTTGTTGAAAGAGTTGATCTGCCATTTGCTTCAAAAGTAAAAACAACGTACAGCGGAAAAGAAGTAGGAGTGATGCATGCTTGCGGACATGACACACATGTTGCCATGTTAATGAGTGTGGCAGAAATACTGGCCGGCATGAAGAATGATTTAAAAGGAACAGTGAAATTTATTTTTCAACCCGCGGAAGAAGGACCTCCGGAGAACGAAGAAGGCGGTGCTGCTCTAATGGTAAAAGAAGGAGTAATGGAAAATCCTAAAGTAGATGCGATCGTTGGGTTTCATATAGAATCGAATATTGAAGTTGGCAGAATAGAATACAAGCCCGGTGCATTTATGGCTTCATCAGATTGGTTTGTTGTTAAAGTAAAAGGAAAGGGAAGTCATGGATCACAACCATGGCTTGGCGTTGATCCAATTGCTGTTTCTGCTCAAATAATTCAGGGATTACAAAATATTGTTAGCCGACAAACTGATATAACAAAAGCCCCGGTAGTAATAAGCGTAGGAAAAATTGATGGCGGCGTTCGAAGCAATATAATTCCGGAAGAATGTGTGTTGTATGGAACGATTCGTACACTCGATAGTAAAATGCGACTTGATGTACATGAAAAAATAAAAAAGGTCGCTGCAAATATCGCTGAAGCCAATGGCGCCACAGCCGAAACAGTTATTGATGAAAAAACGCTGGTTACATTTAATGATCCAACACTTCTCAAAAAACTTATTCCATCACTTGAAAATGCTGCCGGTAAGGATAACGTTGCGGAAAGAAACTGGGTAACAGGCGCAGAAGATTTTTCTTATTATGGACTAAAAGCACCTGCTGTGTTTTTATATCTTGGCGGAATGCCAAAAGGGAATGATCCGCTAAAAGCACCGGCGCATCATACTGCAGATTTTTTTGTAGATGAAAGCGGAATGAAAACAGGCATCAAAGCTTTTTGTAATATTGTTTTTGATTATATGAATATGTCTGCAACTACTAATCAATCTTCACAAACCAAGAAGCCATTTTAAGAATGAAAAAACTGTTTTTATTATTTCTTTGTCTTCATGGCATTGCATTTTTATTTGCGCAAAAAATTGACAGCAAACTTCAAAATAAACTTGAAGAAGCAATACAAGGATTCAATGGTGATATCGGTATTTATGTAAAGAATCTTCAGTACAGGAAAAACAGTTTCAATAAATGCGGATACTATTTTTCCAACAGCCAGCATTGTAAAAGTGCCGATACTTCTTGGCATTATGGATAAAATTCAAAAAGGAGAATTGGCCTATGATTCAACATTGGTTTACAAAGATTCATTGCTATACGAAGGAGAAGATATTCTTGGCTCATTTAAAAATGATGAAAAGATCTTACTTAAGAAAGTAATGATGCTGATGCTTACAACAAGTGATAACACGGCAAGCCTTTGGTTACAAAGCCTTGCAGGAAAAGGAACAAGAATAAATGAGATACTCGATAGTCTCGGATTGGTTTATACAAGAGTAAATTCAAGAACTCCGGGAAGAGAAAATAACAGAACAGAATATGGTTGGGGACAAACAACTCCAAAGGAAATGGGAATCATCTTTGAAAAAATTTATCGCAATGAAATTTTTTCTGCTGCGGCCTGCGATCGTATGATGCGGTCTCTTGGAAGAAACTATTGGGATCTTAATGAAGCGATCTCTCAAATACCACCTTACATTGAAGTGTTCAGTAAAAATGGTTGCGTAAATGCTGTCCGCAGCGAAGTTTTGTTAGTAAACGCTCCACATAATCCTTATATTTTTTGCATTTTTACAAAAAATAATAAAGACACACAATGGACTCACAATAATGAAGCATGGACATTGGCAAGAAAAATTTCATTGATGCTCTGGAGACTATTTTGAGCCAAAAGATAAATGGGAACCACCGGCGAAATAGCATTATTTGAATATCTGGAAAACTATTAAACTCATTACATAAGCCAACCCCGTCATATAAATGAGTTGAATGATCGGCCACTTCCAGGTTTTTGTTTCACGTTTTACCACGGCTAGTGTACTCATGCATTGCATGGCAAATACATAAAATATCATTAGCGATAGACCAGAAGCAAGCGTATAAACAGGAGTGCCATCTTGTTTTTTTGCCGCTTTCATTTTATCACGCAAACGCAGACTCATTTTTATCCTGGTCACCAACACTGTAAAGAGTTGCCATAGTGCCAACAAATACTTCTCTTGCAGCAAAAGAAGTAATAAGAGCAATCCCAATTTTCCAATCATAACCCAATGGAGTAATGACGGGCTCAATTGATTTTCCCAAAATACCGGCATAAGAATTTTCTAGTTTTGCGGTATTAAACTCCTTATCTAATTCTTCTGTATTTGCATTGGGTTGTTGCTTTAGCTGTTCGTAATGCTGCGTCACATCTTTGCATTCTATTTCCCGGGACCAAATGAACTCAATGCCCAAAGAATCAAGACTTATTATCATGATAACCTTACCCGCATCAAAAACAAAGATCTTCGCCTTGTTGATCATCGTTTGCACCACATTACCCCAACGGGGCGATCGGTAAGTTGGTAATTCAAGAATAAAAAAACTTCTTTCTTTTGATTTAATAAACCACCGGGCAATAGACGAAACGATCAATGCCATTACTAAACCCAAGTAAATAAAGTCCCATCATCACCAAACCCTGGACACTCAAAAACCCGAGCAAGTAATTATTAGGAATAACCAGGCCGATCAAAATTGTAAACACGGGCAATCTTGCCGAACAACTCATTAACGGCGTTATCAGGATCGTCAGCAATCTTTCTTTTTTGTTTTCAATACTTCTTGCACTCATGATCGCTGGCACGGCACAGGCAAATCCGCTGATCATGGGCATCACACTTTTTCCATTCAGCCCAACACTTCGCATTAAACGATCAGAAAGAAAACTAATACGTGCCATATAGCCGCTGTCTTCAAGTACGGTGATCAGGCCAAACAAGTATCATGATCTGCGGAACAAAAACAAGAATACCGCTTAATCCTGCTACAACACCGTTTATAAGAAGATCACTCCACCATGTATCAGGCAATGCACCCGATAAGCCATGAGCCCAGTTTTGCAAAACCCAACTCGATCCAATCCATTGGATATTGCGCTATCAAAAACACACATTGAAAAAGTAAAAACAAAACCGCCAGCAAGATCAAATAACCCCAGCGCCGGTGAAGAAGAACATTGTCAAGCTTGTCCGTAAACAAAGTTCTTTGCAAGGGATCAGGCTCCACCACTGTTTGGTGCATGATCGTTTTGATCCGTGCATAGCGTTCTGTTATTTCTTCCGCCTGCGATAATGTTTTATTTAATGGAATATCTTTTATGGAATTCTCAACTATCTTTTTTACAGAAGAATTAATGCCAAGCTCTTTATAGTTAAACGCAAGATGTAAGGCTTTGTAATCGCTTAATTGAGGGAGCTGCTCTTTTATTGCCTGCACCGTTCCTCTTCCCCATAATGCATCGGGTACAAAATTTCTTATGTTAGTTGAAGCAGGCGAAGTTGTTATTTGCGACAAAGTTTTTTTTAATTGAGAAATTCCTTTGTTCTTTCTCGGATTTATCGGGATCACCGCCACGCCCAATTCTCTTTCCAACCCAGCCACATCTATCTCAACTCCTTTTTTTCGGGCAAGGTCCATCATTGTTAATGCAATAACAGTGGGGGTCTTCAGGTCAATAACCTGCGAAGCAAACAATAAATTTCTTTTCAGGTTCGATGCATCAACGATCACCACCAAAATATCCGGATGTTCTTCGTGATCCTCATTTAATAAAACATCGTAGGTCACTTGTTCATCATGCCGGCGTGGATAAAGACTATAAGTTCCCGGCAGGTCAATAAATTCAGCCCACAGCTTATCATCAATTTTTGCATCACCGACTTTCAATTCAACAGTTACGCCTGGAAAATTGCCAACTTTTTGATTTAAACCGGTCAGGCAGTTAAACAACGAACTCTTGCCGCTATTGGGATTGCCCACTAAACCGATATGTAATTTTTTTCCGCCCACCGTAACCCACAAATGTAGAAGATAGACCTCGTTGATATTTACGAAATTGGGTTTTTGAAGGGTGATTTTGGTCATACCACCCACCGAAACTCATTAACCAGTTTCTTTTCAAATAAATGAATGAGTGAAGGTGGGTAGCCGGCTTTGGTGCTACTATTAAGCATCTGTTGCGTCGCACTCTTGTACGTTCTGTTCTTCATTGAGCAATTGCATCGAAGTTTATAACACCATTTTATTGTAAGATTTCTTAAACACCCCTTTAGGGGATGGGTGTATTTAATAACTTTGCCCCAACTAATTTCAAATTCTTATGAATAGCATTCGTGTGGTGTGTTTCCTTCTTTCTTTTTTTCTTGTTCAAATTTCATTTGCTCAAAAAAAGAAATCTCCCAAACTAAGTAAAGCAGACAATACAACAGTAACAAACCTGCAAGCGAACATCGGCTATCTCGCCAGTGATAAGCTTGAAGGAAGAAGAGCCGGTACAAACGGAGAAAAACTGGCAAGCGAATATATCAGTCAAAAATTCCAGGCTGCAGGTTTGCAACCGAAAGGCACTGATGGATTTTTTCAGCCATTTGAAATTTATGATGGAAAACAAATAAACAGTGCCACGCATTTTGTCATCAATGAGAACAACCTTGCTGTTGACAAAGATTTTTTTCCATTTCCATTTTCTCAAAACACAAGCATTGAAGCATTGCCATCCATTGCTGTGCAGGAAGCCGATATGCCCTGGTTCTTCGATCTGAAAGAAACCCTGGAAGAAAATAAGAACAACCCGCATTTCGATTTGAATGAGTACATCCGCAGCAATGCAAAAAAAGCAAAGTCCCGCGGCGCATCAGCAGTTATACTTTATAACAGTTCAACTATTGATGATCAGCTGAAGTTCGACAGCAAAGACAGAACAGAAAAACTGGATGTGCCGGTTTTGTATGTTACTAAAGTTGCAGCAAAAAAATATTTCGGCGATCAAACAGCTACCATTGATATTAAACTGAAAGTGGATGTTGGCGAGAAGAAAAGAACCGGTCATAATATTATTGGCTATTTAGATAATGGAGCAGCAAGAACAGTTGTACTCGGCGCACATTACGATCATTTAGGATATGGCGAAGACGGCAATTCAATGTTGCGTACAGGAGAAAAAGCAATTCACAATGGCGCTGATGACAATGCAAGTGGTACGGCCGCATTGATCGAACTCGCAAGAATTCTAAAAAATACAAAGCAGAAAAATAACAACTACCTGTTTGTTGCTTTCTCTGCAGAAGAACTCGGATTAAATGGTTCAAAGTTTTTTACAGAACACCCGACCATCGATTTTACCAAGGTCAATTACATGATCAATATGGATATGGTGGGCAGATTGAATGACAGCAGCCAGACAGTAACGATCGGTGGTTATGGTACTTCACCGCAATGGGGTACCTTGATCGATCCCAACAATAAAAAAAATCCCTTTGTGATCAGGATTGATAGCAGCGGAACGGGTCCAAGTGATCATACATCTTTTTACCGTAAAGACATTCCTGTTTTATTTTTCTTTACTGGTTTGCATTCAGATTATCATAAGCCAGGCGACGATGCCGATAAAATAAATTACATAGGTGAAACAAAGATCATCAACTATATCAGCAGCATTGTGCTTTCTCCAACTACCACCAATCAAAAACTGGCTTTTGCAAAAACAAGAGAAACACAAACCACATCTTCGATGCGCAGCGGCAGCGTAACAATGGGAGTAATGCCAGATTATACCTATTCTGGTGCAGGCTTACGTTGTGATGGGGTTACAGATGGAAGACCCGCACAAAAAGCAGGATTGAAAGCCGGGGATATTATTATTAAGGTTGGCGATTACACCATCAGCTCGATGGACAGCTATATGCAAACACTTGGAAAATTTCAAAAGGGAGACAAAGCAAAAGTAAAATTCAAAAGAGGTAACCAGGAAATGGAAACAGAGGTCCAGTTTTGATCATTAAAGAACCAAAACCACCATGAGCAGCAAACTTATTTTAGACACACAGGATATTACCGATGATTTTTTCGAAGATACCCGCCTGCTTGGTATCATGGCGCCAATGAAAGATTACCAGTTTTGCTGGCAACTGAACAATATGCTTGGTGTTGATTTTCGTGTAAACCATGATATCGAGATCCAGCTAAAGAAAAAGAACAGGAATTATTTTTTCGGTTTGTATGAATATCATGAACCCGCCACTGCGCTTGAACATTATATTTATAATAACCAATTTGACGGCGAGTATTTGTTACCGGAATTCAAGCATCTTGATTTTTTATGGCTGATGAAGGGTGATATTGTTACAGATGAAATGCTGCAGCAACAAACAGAAAACATTCGATCACTTAACGGGGTGCAGTTAGTAATGGAGCTGACGAATGAAAAAATAAAGAATAAGGAACATCTTGTTTTTTAATGCCTACCCGGGGGCACTAAGTTCATCAGATGAAACCAGAGATTTTCCCGTGTAACTTAGTGTCCCTATTCACCATGGTTCAACTTCTAACACCTTTTTAAAGTAATACTCATGTGGAAAGAAGAAGATAACAAACTGTACAAGAAATTTACTTTCAAAAATTTCAGCGAAGCGTTTGCGTTTATGACAAGAGTTGCCATCGAAGCTGAAAAAATGGACCATCATCCTACATGGACCAATACCTGGAATGCGGTTGAGATCTGGCTGAATACCCACAGCGCAGGAAATACTGTAACCGATAAAGACAGGGAATTGGCAAAGAAGATCGACGCTCTACTCAGTTAATAGTTTGCATTTACTTATTTTTAATAAGTAAATGCAGATCACTGACACACTACTCATGATCCGCCCCGTTTCATTCGGGGCAAACGAAGAAACAGCTTCCACAAATTTTTTTCAATCAACCGATACCAAAACAGATCCCCGTTCT
Organism: uncultured Bacteroidota bacterium; assembly: GCA_963746915.1. Classification (GTDB taxonomy): domain Bacteria; phylum Bacteroidota; class Bacteroidia; order Chitinophagales; family Chitinophagaceae; genus VBAS01. The sequence continues at coordinate 332,899 of CAVVDD010000009.1, forward strand.
GTTCAGCAAGCAGCACTGAAAGAGTTTGACAATATGGTTGAATTGCTGCGGCAGCATGATATAAATGTGATGGTCATTGATGATACGCTAACTCCTGTAAAACCATCAGCAGCTTTCCCGAATAACTGGTTGAGCACTTCACCTGAAGGAACTATCTCTGTTTTTCCAATATATGCACACAATCGTCGCCCTGAGAAGAGAGATGATATTTTAAAAATGCTGGCTGAAAAATTTGTGGTAAAAGATCTGCAGGACTGGAGTGAATTTGAAGTGGAAGGAAAATTTTTGGAAGGCACAGGCAGCATGGTGATGGATCATGAGAATAAAGTGATCTATACCTGCTATTCACCAAGAACAGATATTTCAGTGCTGGAGAAATTTGCCAATGCAAACAAGTACAGGGCGATCATCTTTTTTGCAGTAGACAACAACGGGCATCCGGTATATCATACCAATGTTATGATGACGCTGGGCGAGAACTTTGCGATCCTCTGCGAAGAAGCAATTGAAGAAGAATGGGAGCTGATAGCAGTAAGACAATTATTGGAAAGCTCCGGCCATGAAGTGATAAGGATCACAAAAGACCAAATGCATTCTTTTGCAGGCAATATGCTGCAGGTAAAGAATAGCAAAGGCGAAAAATTTTTATTGATGAGTCAAACTGCTTTTGACTCGTTGAATGAAGAACAAAAAGAAGAACTGGCTGCAAGAAGTAAATTATTACCGATACCAATTCCTGTTATTGAAAAAACAGAAGGCGGCAGCGTACGATGTATGATTGCGGAGATCTTTTTGGAGAAGAAACTGATCTAGCGTCCCAGCATTGCCTGCAGACTTACATTCGGGCTACGATGTTTCGTTGAAAAGTGACCAACTTACTTGAAACATTTCTGTCTTTTTATAGTCTCTAATTTTTTGTTTTATTGACTTTCTATGGGCATATCCCAGTAAAAACACAGCTTGATTGTAGTCATTTTCTTTGCTGTACTTGTAAATATTTTGAAGCATAGCATTTTCTCTGTTATCGTGCTCTTTGTGAAAGAGGTTATAAATGCGAATCAGTTCATTCATGTTAAACCCACTAAACTCAATGAGCTGCCTTTCTGTAGCTTTCTTTTTATCAAACAATTCCATGCATTTTTCACTATTCAAATAAATAAAACCATCATCATTTCTTAATGTGCAATGCTCATTTACTATTTGTTTATAAACATTGTACCTTTTGAAATAGTCAAACATATAATCCCATTCCCGGAAAGTCAGGTATTGATTTGCCGAAATATCTATTGGGATATGCTTAATGTCATGATTTTGCAAATACTTCTTTATACATTTAACTTCAAGGGAATTAAAAGTACCTTCTTCGTTATAATATTTTTGAAATTTTTCATCATCAGGCTCTTCTTCAAAAATCACTTGAGGGTTTATAGACTCAATTATTTGATATAATTCATCAGAATTACACTTTCCACTTTCTCTGTGTTCGGTTGAAATAAGAGTTACATTATGCATGCTCCTGTCTTATTTAATTGTTTTGCTTTATGTAATACGACTTCTCACCGTCTCCAAATGATGCTCATTATGATGAATAGTAAAATAAAGCATCTCTCTCAAAGTTACTTTTCCCAATAAAGGATGTGGCAGGATATAAACATCAAGATCTTTTTCGTTTTGCTTTTCAATTTTCGAGATCAGCTTTTGTTTTTGCTCAGCATATTTTTTTATCAACTCATCCTTTTTTTCAAAACCAATAAATGGTGGAATGAACGGACCGCTTGCACGGCCTCCTGCAGCAAGTTTTGTTTTATATTTTGCCACCAGTTCATCATAAGTTTTTGATGGGCGATTGGTTTTACCAAACAGAATTCGCAAAGCAAACTTTGGTAAACCATAAGCAAGCTGCAATGGTTTTATAGCACGAATAAGATGATCAAGATTTTGCCCGGCACTCCATTTGCCATTTGGGCGAAACTTCAAATTGTTCTTTGGTCAATGGAGCAATATAATTATTGAACGCATCTATATTTTCATTCAATGCTGAAATGATCTGTGGCTTGTCGTGTATTTGCATCGTTACCGATTTATTTGTTTAACTGGGCTAAGGCTCCTAACAGTATCTCAATAAGAGGCTGTCTCAAAAGTCTTATGTAACACTAAGGGCACAAAGAGAGCACAACGAACACAAAGAACTCAGGGTTTGTTTTCAATACGTTGTGTCCTTGTGAAATTCTTCGTGTTCGTTGTGTTACTAAATTTATCGTTTTTGAAACAGCCTCTTATAATAGGGCAACAAAACTATATCCGGCTATAGTCCGAAATTGGTTCGATCAATTATTTCTTTACTTCTATCATCTTCTCCCCTTTCAAAACAAACTTTCCTATCGGCTCAATAAATTTTTCCAATCCCACTTTTTTTAAACAAACCGATCACTTCATCTTTCGCATTTTCTTTTACGCTGATCAGCAATCCGCCATTTGTTTGCGGGTCGGGCAATAAAGTAAATGCTTCCATTACATTCACTCCTTTTTCAAATTTTACTTTATCGCTATAGCTGCTCCAGTTCCTTGTGGTAGCATCAGGAAAAATTCGTTGGCTGATATATTCTTTAACGCCATCGGCCACCGGAATTTTATCATAATAAATTTCTGCACTTAAACCGCTGCCTTCTGCCATTTCAATTAAGTGACCAAACAAACCAAAACCTGTTACATCCGTCATGGCAGTCACTCCTTTTATTTTTCCCAACTCCTCACCTATCTTATTCAGCGTTGTCATTTGTTCTATCATTAATTGCAAATGTTCTTCTTTCAGCAATCCTCTTTTTTGTGCAGTAGATAAAATGCCAACACCCAGGGGTTTTGTAAGAAAGAACAGATCGCCTTCTTCTGCGCGTATTATTTTTTTTTAGATTTTCTTTATTGACAATACCTGTAACTGCCAAACCAAAAATCGGTTCTGGTGAATCAATGCTATGTCCGCCGGCCAATGGAATCCCGGCTTCATTGCAGATCGTTCTTCCTCCTTCAATGATTTTTTGTGCAAGTTCAACAGGCAGTTTTTCTACCGGCCATCCGAGTATGGCAATTGCAAGAAGTGGTTTTCCACCCATAGCATATACATCGCTGATAGAATTGGCAGCGGCAATTCTTCCAAAATCAAAAGCATCATCAACGATCGGCATAAAGAAATCTGTAGTGGAAATTAATGCCATTCCATTTCCAAGATCATAAACAGCGGCATCATCCTTACTGCTGATTACCAACCAGGAGATTTTTATTATCAGGAACTGAAATATTGGTTTTTAAAATTTCATCCAGCACTTTTGGAGCGATCTTACAACCGCAGCCGGCGCCATGAGAATATTGAGTAAGCCGTATACACGTCTATAGTCGGGAGTTCGGAGTTCATAGTCCGCAAATCTCGTAATATAAGACGGGATTTATTATTTGTATTTTCTGCGTAAGACTATTGCCGCATTCTTATCGAGATCGGCTTTGAAACGAACATAAAAAATTTCTTCGCCGTCTTTTATTTGTAACAGGCCAGTATTGGGAGGATATTTTCCAAGATTATCTGCATATAATACTACAAGCAATGAATCGCTTTCGATTTGAGGAACATAGAATGTTTTTCTGAAAGCCGAAGACTTCAATCCTTGCTTTTCTATGAACACTTCATCATTTATGATCACAGTCACCGTATCGCCGTCAACTTCACCGTTATCATACAAAGCGATGGACGAGGCTGTCAGATCTGAAATAAATTGTTTCCGAAGGAATAGATACCCTTTCATCAACTAATGAAGAAGCCGCCTTTAATTTCCTTTTTCTTTTTACTTCCTGGAATTCATATTGTCCATCAGCTTTATTATTAGTGGATGCTACATCTTTCTTTTCATTCGGAGGGCTCGCCGGTTTCTCAATAGAATTTGTACTGGTCGTCGTCACATTTTTCTTTTCGTTTTGATCCGGCTGATTATTAACGGTAACAACAGGTTTGTTATCGGGAAGTTTGTTTTCCTGTTTAGCAACAGGTACTTCTGGTTTCTTATCAACCGTGGTTGAATTAACAGCAACAACATTTTTCTTTTCATTCGGAATGGTTTGGTTACTGATGGCGATAGTGGTTGTTTTATTATCAGGAAGCTTAGTCTCTGTTTTTACAGTATTGGTTTCCGGCTTTTTCTCAACAGGATTTGTACTTGCTACACCAACATCTTTCTTTTCAACTTGATTCGGTTGGTTACCTGCCTGCCGGTCAGGCAGGTTTATAGCAACTGAAGTTGTTTTATTATCAGGAAGTTTGGTCTCTGTTTTTACAGTATTGGTTTCAGGTTTTTTCTCAACAGGATTTGTGCTTGCTACACCAACATCTTTCTTTTCAACCTGGTTAGGTTGATTGCCTGCCTGCCGGTCAGGCAGGTTTACAGCAACTGAAGTTGTTTTACTATCGGGAAGCTTTGTTTCTGTTTTTGCAACTGAAGCATCAGGCTTTTTGTCGACAGGCTTTGTTTCAACCGGCTGAACATTCTTCTGATCTTCTTTCTTTACAGTGTTTTTTGCAACATCATTCTTATTCTCTTTAACCGTTACAGGTTTTTTTTCAGGAGTTGTTTCTTTCGGTTTGCTAAATGCAAGGGTCTTTTGCAGATCAAGATCACCAAGATGTTCATAGAGTTTTGATTTACTCAGATCTTTTTCTTCTTTTGTTTCTACTTTGCCGGAGATAGAGTAATATCCATATTTTCTTTTTTGAACAAGATTTGTTTTCCAATTACCATCAAGTCGCCAAATACTGTCGGATGCATTTCTTCGTAAAGTATAGGTAACAAAAACTTTCTTTTCTGGTTTTTGAGGAAAATTATGTGAGATCACATCATCATCTACTACTTCACAAATATCACCTTCCACTTTTCCTTTCACTCTTTTTACAATGTAATAAAGGGTATCGTTTACAATGAAAGTTGAATAGGCATAGCCATATACCTTGCCGTTATATTCGGTCAGAGCCATTTCAAATGACTGGTCTTTCCGTATCGTTGTACTGTCATTTGACAGAACACCGGTATAAACGCCATTTAGTGATTGAGCAGATCCAAAAATGGGAATAAAAAAAAGCAGCAATAACGAGTTAAGGTTTTTCATGATACACAGGCTGTTGGACTAATTTTTTTGCATTTTCAGAGGAAACGGAATTACAACTTACTGTATGTAATAACGAATTTATGTTCTCCCGATTGTGCAAGCCCTTTGAAATACCATTTATCGTAATATTTCAGCAAAATGCGGAAACTTTCTATTGTATTATCCTCGTTTAGAAACGCAATGGCATTTTTAGCATTCAAGACCACCCAATTTTTCCTTTATTCGGTCAATCGCATCGATCATTTTTTCTTTATCAAGGGCGCCATATTCCTCAACAATATGTTTAAGTCTTTCTTCAAAAGGAATATCCAGGAAGTAAATGGGTGACTGACGCATAGTATTCCATAAATCAGTGGGAATATTTATAAGACCAATTCGCTGGCTTTCGTCTTCTAACCAGATCGGCGAAAGGTTGGTAAATAATCGTGGGTTTGAATTGTAGTTATCATTTATTGACTCATATCGAAGAGTTCGTAGCCTGATGCCCAATACATTTTCAAACATTTCCTGCGTTGGTTGGGCCGGCAATCCAATATTTCCAAATGCCGAACCTTTATGATTGGCGATCTCTTCAAGATCGATCACATGTTCCCCCTTTCTTTCTAATGTCTTTAATACCTCTGTTTTTCCCGAACCGGTATAACCACCAAGAATTTTTAGATTAAAAGGAAGTTTGAATGTATCAAGAACCTAGTTTCGGAATTTTTTATAACCACCAATAAGTGTATAAACTTTGAACCCATATACATCCAGCAACCAGGCAACAGCTGCGCTGCGCATACCACCACGCCAGCAGTATATAAGTAGTATTTTGGAATTTGGAATTTGGAATTTGGTTTTCTCCTCCCCAATTCCCAATTCCTTATTACAAATTCCTTCCGCCTCTTCCACCATCTTCTTCATCTTCGGTCCAAAAAAATCAAGTCCGATGTTTGATCGCTTTTTCACGGCTTTCTTGTTTGTAAGCAGTGCCTACAATTTTTCTTTCTTCATCAGTAGAATAATGGTAAACTGTATGCACCGGGAATATGTGCATGTTTATATTCAGCCGGGCTTCGAACATCAATTACGGGATAATGTTTTGCTAGCTCAAGAAATTGTTCAATATTTATTTTTTCAATGGCCAAGACAAGGTGTAAAATGGTTCAACAGAGATTAGGAGGAAAATTAATAAAATATCGGATAAAAAAAGAGTTCACTTGATAGATGAACTCCTCTATATCTAAATAATCTATTTAAATCATGATAACCTGCCTGCCGGTAGGCAGGTCGTGGTTCTATCCATTCATACTCGCCAAAAACTCTTCATTACTCTTTGTTCCTCTCATTCTGTTTTAGCAATTCATTCATTGCTTCTTCAGTATTCATATCAGTAAGATAAACACGCAGCAGGTTCATTCGTTGCAGTACATCTCTTTCCAGCAACAGGTCATCACGACGGGTAGAAGATGAAACCAGATCAATAGCAGGATAAATACGCCTGTTGGACAATCTTCTGTTCAAGCTGCAATTCCATATTACCGGTTCCTTTGAATTCTTCAAAGATCACCTCATCCATTTTACTTCCTGTATCAACCAGTGCTGTTGCAATGATGTTAAGTGATCCACCATTTTCAATTTTACGGGCAGCACCAAAAAATTGTTTTGGTTTTTGCATTGCATTTGCTTCCACACCACCAGATAATACTTTACCAGATGCAGGAGCAACTGTATTATGTGCACGGGCCAAGACGTGTAATGGAATCAAGCAGTATCACCACATCATGACCGCATTCAACCAGACGTTTTGCTTTTTGCAAAGCGATGGTAGAAACCTTTACATGTTTTTCAGCAGGTTCATCAAAAGTAGAAGCAATTACTTCTGCTTTTACACTGCGTTCCATATCGGTTACCTCTTCAGGTCTTTCATCAACCAGCACAACCATCAGGTAACATTCAGGATGATTTTCTGCAATGGCATTGGCCACTGCTTTCAGCAACATGGTCTTACCTGTTTTTGGTTGCGCTACAATCAATCCACGTTGTCCTTTACCAATTGGAGTAAACAGATCCATGATCCGGGTTGAATAATTATCTGGCGCTAGTAAACAAGATTTAATTTTTCAAAAGGGAACAACGGTGTCAGGTAATCAAAAGGAACACGGTCACGAACTTCTTCCGGGCTTTTACCATTGATCGTTTCCACTTTTAATAAGGCAAAATATTTTTCACCTTCTTTCGGCGGACGAACAGCACCATAAACAGTATCACCTGTTTTTAATCCAAATAATTTTATCTGTGAAGGAGAAACATAAACATCATCCGGTGATGATAAATAATTATAATCAGAGGAACGAAGAAAACCATAACCATCAGGCATCATTTCCAATACACCTTCTGACAAGTATCACTCCATCAAATTCAATATTAAATACCTGGTCACGACGCGGAGGATAAAATTTCTGCTCTATGATTCGATCTATCGCCGGAGCATCTGTTCCAGAATTGCCTGCAGGAATAGGATCTGATACATTTCCAGAATCAGTTGCAGCCGGATGTGCTTCTTCAGCAACATTGATCTCATTTACTTCTTCTTCAGCCGGTACATCAACACTTGGCTCATCTTTTTTACGACCACGTTTTATAATTGGCTTCTTTCTCCGTAGGAGTCTTTTCGGACTTTTTTCGCTGCGGGTTTTGGTTCTCCAATGCGGGAACTTTTTGCCATAGAATTATCATTATCGGGTTCTTCAACAATCGCTTCTTCGGTGTGATAGCTGGTAGAGGTTTTAATAATGCGTTTGCGTTTATTTTTATCATCACCATCACCAGCTTTTTTCTGCGCTGGCATATTGCCTGCCTATCGAGGATCTTATAAACAAGGTCTTGTTTATCTGAGTTTTTTTGCATTGGGGATCTTTAACTGCTCGGCAATATCCAGCAGTTCGGGAACGAGCATGTCGTTCAATTGGAGAATGTCGTACATACAAAAAACTTGAGGTTAACCACATACTCTGAAGTCACTGATCTTAATTGATTGACCGGAATCATCTCGGTAAAATTGATTAGCTAATTAATTTGAAATTGAAATGAAAGGAACCGAAGCAACGATGGACTGAATCTTGGAGAACGATACTTTACTCAGCGTTTTTCCACTGCAATATTAGTGCCTAAATACCAAAAATGCAAAATTTTGATTTAGGTAGCCATGACTTTAGATGCAGCTCCCTGATTGAACGATTCACTTTGCGACGCATCCGTATTCAGGGTATCTTGTCAATCAACCCGATGATAGCTTATCTTTGCCCCTCTTAAAAAATTAGCAATGTTTAACAAACGAATCAAGAATAAAAGAACTACTTAGCTCAGAGCCGACACGGGCAGGAAGTAACTGTAATGGGATGGGTTCGCACTTTTCGAAATAACCAGTTCATTGCATTAAATGATGGCAGCACCAATAATAACCTGCAGGTGGTAGTTGAATTGGGAAAATTTGATGATGATCTATTGAAACGTATCACCACTTCTGCTTCATTGAAAGTAACAGGCAATCTTGTTGCCTTCTTTGGGAAAGGGACAAAAGATGGATCTGAAAGCAACATCAATTGAAATACTTGGGTGACAGTGATGCAGAAAAATATCCATTGCAACCTAAAAAACACTCAGCTTGAATTCTTAAGGGAGATCGCACATCTGCGTTTTCGTACCAATACATTTGGTTCAGTGTTTCGGGTTCGTCATGCATTGGCATTTGCTATTCATAAATTCTTTAATGATAAAGGCTTTGTTTACATGCATACACCGATCATTACCGGCAGTGATGCAGAAGGTGCAGGTGAAATGTTTCAGGGTAACAACACTGCCATTTGATGAGAAAACTAGCCCCAAGAAATGAAGATGGCAGCATCAATTTCAAAGAAGATTTTTTTGGAAGAGCAACCAACCTTACCGTAAGCGGACAACTGGAAGGAGAATTAGCCGCAACAGCATTTGGCGATATCTATACATTCGGTCCAACATTTCGTGCAGAGAATAGCAATACACGCAAGACATCTTGCAGAATTCTGGATGATAGAACCCGAAATGGCTTTTTATGATCTGGAAGATAATATGAACCTTGCTGAAGAATTCATTAAGTATATTATCAAATATGCGATGGATAATAACCAAGAAGACCTCGAATTTCTTGCACAACGTTTAGCAGATGAAGAAAAACAATTACCACAGGATAAGAGAAGTGAAATGGGATTGATCGAAAAACTGGAATTTGTTCTCAACAATAATTTTGAACGCATTACTTATACTGAAGCCATTGATATTTTAAAAGAGAGTAATCACAACAAGAAAAAGAAATTTCAATTTCCAATCACCGGTTGGGGAATGGACCTGCAAAGTGAACATGAAAGATATCTGGTAGAAAAACATTTTAAGAAACCGGTTATACTTTCTAACTATCCAAAAGAGATCAAAGCATTTTATATGCGGCAGAATGATGATGGAAAAACTGTTGCAGCAATGGATATTCTTGCACCGGGTATTGGAGAAATTGTTGGTGGCTCACAGCGAGAAGAACGACTAGATAAGACTGGAACAACGAATGAAAGAAATGCATATTCCTGTTGAGGAAATGTGGTGGTATCTTGATACAAGAAGATTTGGCACCGTGCCTCATGCAGGCTTTGGATTAGGATTTGAAAGAATGGTTCAGTTTGTAACCGGTATGACTAATATCCGTGATGTGATCGCTTTTCCAAGAACACCAGGGAATGCAGAGTTTTAAGCTAAGAGATTAAAACCTGCCTGCCGGCATGCAGGGAGAAAAAGAGTTAAGGAGTACATAAATATTAAAGGAGAGAAAGTGATATTATAAGTATCTCTTTCTCTCCTTCTCTCTTTTTAACACTTAGCACTTATTCATGCACACACATTACTGGCACATGAGATTGTGTGACCAGTTGCTTTGTACTGCTATGTTTAAACAAACTATCAAGTAATTTATGTTTCTTGGGTATCGTGATCAACAGGTCAATATTGTTCTCTTCAGCAAACTCATTAATTCCGTCTTCAATATCAACGTGATTAATAAAATGATAATTAGGATTGAGATCTTCCAGCAACGTATGAAGCATCAGTGATTCTTCGGGTGTTTCAGGTTTAAAATGCCTGCTTTCATAGTCAACATTCAATACATGCAATTCTGCTTTAAATTCTTTTACCATGTTTTTGATAAACTGTATCGGAGTGCTTTCTATCACTTTGTCAAAATCACAGGCAAATCCGATCTTCTTAATTCCCCTTCCATATTCTTTTCCCGGGGGCACTACAATCACGGGCCATTTAAGATGGCGAATAGCTGTAAGAGTCGTACTGCCAAATAAAACCCTTTCAATGCCACTGGTGCCTCTGGTTCCCATTATCACAGCAAATGGTTGAATGTGTTTACAAAGATCTTCCAGCTCATCAGACACGTCACCCAGCCTGGCTTCCGTATAAACTTTAATTTTTCCCGACGTAATATGCGTCAATGCATCTTTTATCTCCTGCAATTTTGCTTCACTGCTTTTTCTTAATTCTTCCGCAGATACCATTACAACCGGAACATCCGTCATAGTAACCGGCACCTGGTAAACGTGCAGCAGCATTAAGCTGGCATTGATATTTACTGCCATATCAGCCGCAAAATTCATTGCATTTGTGGCGATTGGTGAAAAATCGGTTGGAACAATTATTGTTTTCATAAAAAGTGATAATTAGTGAAATAAATGTAGCACAAGAACCACGCCATGGCAATGACCTGCATCAGTAAAACCCATGATTGATATTATGGAAACACTCATTCACAGCACCTAAAAGAAAAAAAGTATCAGGGTTTTAATTCTATTTGATAAAAGTTTGAATTTGAAACCCTCTCACTATGTAGAATTGTGCTTCCTGATAAAAAATCCTGGTAAGCGTTTACTTCATGATCATATAACATTAATATCAGGAGGGTTTTGGTTTTTACTTTCACCGTGTTCTTTTTTAGATTATTTGCATCAGCAATTCCAATATACCCATGGTAAGTAGCGAGATAAGAATAAAAATCATCACCGGGAGCCGTTGCCCATATTTCATGATCGGGATATTTGCCTTTTATATTTTCAATCAATGAAATATAATAGGAAAAATCCTGCTCACGATAAACAGCGGATTTATACTTCTTAAACTCTAATGCCACTTTAGTATGGAAATAAATATTGTGAGTTACTTCTACAAACAAAATGAAAAAGCAAAGACCCGTAATGATTTTTACAAAAACATTTTTTGCAAGGATCTTTTTAAAGTGAATAAAATACCAGGAAAGAAAGGCTATTTGAAAGAATAGAACTGTAAACGCAAAATATCGTGGCTCGTATACATAAGTCCAATTATTGGCAAATCCAATCTGCATTTTATAAGTAAGCGACATATAACCCAACAAAGCAAAAAGACCGGCAGAGGCGAATGCTCCCAGCAATAAAAATAATTTCAGCGAAGAAAGATCTTCAAAAGTTTTTTTGCGAAATAAAATGATTACAAAAAATAATAAAAGCGGAATGATCACGATCACATTTATTATTTCAAGCCACTGCATGGAAGTGTTTAAAGAAATGCCGGCTATATGAATTGCCTGGCTTGTTAAAAAAGCAATATTTATAAAAGAAGACGGAACAACTGGAAACCAATGCAAAATATTCTCAGGATATAAACCCCTTTCTGTTGGCAGTGCATAACCGGCGTGCCCTGTCAGTAATTTCATAAAAACAAAAAAAGCAACCGTAAATAAACAGGTAAACATAAAAAGCCACCATCCCTTTCTTTTTACAAGGGCGTCCTTTTTTATATAACCAATAAATAAAACGCCAGCAATAGTTGCCAATGAAATTGCCGGGTAATTATACCGGAAGAAACAAGGAAGAAATAGCAAGAACGAAACAAGTATGCATTTCTTTAATTGAGAAGTCTTTTGATACGAGAAGTTTTATTAACTGACTGAGTCCGATAAGAAATAATACAATAGAAATAGAATCAGTTGGCAGCGATTCGTTGATGAAAGAATATTCAAAACATCCCGCAATAAGCGTCATGATATTGATAGCAACAACAGGTAAACCGATCTGCCGGCATATTTTCCTGATAACAAATATTAAAGCGACACAAAAAATAATATCCAATGTGGTGGTGGCCCAATAAATATTATAATTGAACAGTTTTAAAAAAGGAGCAAGCAGAATTGGATAACCTGGGGGCCACAGCGGTGTAAAATCATAAACCGGGGTTACGGTATTTGAAGTAAAGTATTGCGGAACCGAAAGGCCCTTTCCTTCCAGTAAACTTTTGCTTTGAAATACAAGAAACATTTTATCTCGGCCATAGTATGAAACAAAAAGGACATTAATTATTCTTACAGCAATGGAAAGAAAAATAATTACAATGGTAGTATAACGGTTGGAAAGAAATGAGAACAGTCTGTTCATACAAGATCAAAAATAATCTACAATTAATTAAGGACTTATTTCTTCAGGATAAAAAACCGCGACTTTGATTGAAATATTTAAAACTATTGTTGATTGAGAAAATAACTATTAATACGCTGCCCGATATTTTCCCTGATATTCATATAATATAAATTAATATCTCCAACATGATAGTTTTTTGTGGAGTATAAAAAACTCCATGGAAATTTTGGCCGTTTCACCCATATTATCCCTTCATAGATCTGGGCATCAGTTGTTCGTTTGTAAATTTTATTGAATTTATACAACACACTTCCCGTATTCAATTTTTTAGGAGCATAAGTGCTATCTGTTTTCCATGTAATAGGATTCGTCACCAATGAAAAATCTTTTTCGGCTTCTACATAAGGAGCTTTGTATCCTTTTCTAAAAGTTCGCCAACCACAAACACAACCTGTTTGAAGTGAGTCTTCACACATTTTCAAAGAAGAAAAAGAATTCTTCAGAATTACCATACCAACAATATATGCAGCCACCAACTGTTTTTGTAATGATTTGTTTTCAAAATAATCTTTTAGTAACCTTAATGCATGAGTAGAGCCCTGGCTATGTGAAGCAATTATAATGGGCCGGCCATGATTATAATTCTTCAAATAATATTCAAAAGCAGCTTTTACATCTTCATATGCAAGATCAAAAGCTTTTAATGCAGCTACTGAATCTTTTGGAAAGTAGGCGGTAATATGTGCTTCACGAAAACGAGGTGCATATATCCTTGCATGTTGATTAAAAACACTTGCCTGGTATAAGATACTGGAATAATCTGTTTTTGAATTTAGATACGCATCATCAATATCAGCATTCAGGCTACTGTCTTTTAGTTCCATTGTGTACATGGTAGGATGCAAAAAGAAAACATCAATAAGAGTATCTCTTTTTTCTTTTCTAAGAGGCTTAGGAATGCTATCCGACGGATCCCATTTTAAAGGGTGCGCCGCCCAATAATTCAGATCTGAATAATCCGGTTTTTTGTCTTTGCTGTTAAACTGGTAAAGATTTTTATAGGCAAGATATTTATCGGAACAGGAAGAAAAGAGTAATAAAAAAAGGAAGCATATGGTGAAATGGCGGATAGAAATTGGCCTAAAAAACCTCCATTTTTGATCTTTTATCATTATAATGACCCGACTATCAAAGTCAGAAGAAATTTTTTTAAAAAATTATCAAATAGATATAAGTATGAAAATAAGCTAATTAAGTGTAAATATTCCATAAATAGTTGACCGCAATCTTAAAAAAACAAGTACTATGTTTTGTATAGTACCAAACATCACCCTATCTTTGGTTTGACAAAGCAAATGGGAACATGAAATCAAATCTCAAATACATTGTTTTATTAATTGTGCTAACAGGAATGTTTGATCGGACGAATGCACAATATTCAAAAGATTCTTTATACAGGGAGATTGCCCACATGGATAGTGTCGTGTTCAATGCTTTTAATTCAAGAGATGTTGAGAAGTTCAAATCATTATTTACCCAAGACCTGGAATTCTATCACGATAAAGGTGGCCTTACGAATTATGAACACACGGTCAATTTCATGAAAGAAGTTGCAAAGAATAATAATGGATTAAGAAGGGACCTGGTAAAAGGAAGTCTTGAAGTTTATCCAATACCCGGCTTTGGTGCGATGGAGATCGGAGTGCATACCTTTTGTCATTTAGAAAATGGCAAAAAAGATTGCGGCACTTTTAAGTTTGTTCATATATGGCAAAAGAAAAATGGCGAATGGAAAATTGCAAGAGTAGTGAGCTATGATCATTAATTGTTTTACGAACCTAAATATTAATAAGAAAAAGACGATTTATGAATATTGAAAACACACAGAGCCAGATGAGGAAGGGGATCTTGGAATTCTGTATACTTTCCATCATTCGTCGGGGTGAGGCTTATCCAAGTGATATTGTGGAAGAGATGAAAGCAGCCAATCTCCATATCTTAGAAGGAACTTTATATCCCTTGCTTACCAGGCTAAAAAATGCAGAGATGCTTACTTATCGTTGGGTAGAAAGTAATTCGGGCCCCCCCCGCAAATATTTTTCCCTTACTGAAAAAGGAGAAGCATTTTATAAAGAACTTGCAGCAAACCTGGCAAGAGCTTGCCAATGGAGTAAATGCATTAACATCAAATCACCAACCAACCAACCTATAACTTCAACCACAAATTTTTTGCAATGAAAAAGATTATTAACATAAACCTGAGTGGCAGAGTAGTACCGATAGAAGATTCTGCCTACGAGAAATTACAGGAGTATATTGAAAGTCTTCGCCGATACTTTGCCAAGGAAGAAGGTCGTGATGAGATCATCAATGATATTGAAAGCCGTATTGCAGAGTTGATGAGTGAAAAAGTTCGCAAAGGCGCTGATAGTATCACAGATGCTGATGTAAATGAAATTGCGAACTCAATGGGTCGTCCTGAAGATTTTGAAGGAGAAGAAATAAAAGAGCAATCCTATGCTTCTTCTGCTTCTACCGCAAGCTCAAGCCAGCAATCAACACAATCGCAAGCTCCGCCCAAAACAAAACGTGGATTGTACAGGGATACAAGTGATAAATTTATCGGTGGTGTTTGTAGCGGTATTGCTGCGTATCTAAATGTTGATCCTGCGATCGTAAGAATATTATTTGCCATCATTACGTTTGGCGGATTTGGTTTAGGATTTATGGCGTACATAATTCTGTGGATCGTATTACCTGCTAAAGATGTGGAAGGATACACAGGTAAAAGATTATTCCGTAATCCTGAAGGCAGAATGATCGGTGGTGTATGCAGTGGACTTGGCGCTTACTTTAATAAAAGCACCGTAGGTATCAGGTTAATATTTCTTGCGCCTATATTTTTGAACATCTTAATGAACATAGCGAATGGATTTCGGTGGAAGAGGCAATTTTATCTTCTTTCCAAATATAGTCTTCGGTTCATTAATCAGCACATTTGTTATCGCTTACATCATTCTGTGGATCGTGTTGCCTGAAGCAAGAAGTTCTTATGAAAAAATGGAAATGCGTGGCGAAAAAGTGGATGTCAACACAATTAAGCAAAATGTACAGGACAGAGCAAAGGAAATGGGAGAGGATATTAAATCTGCCGCACAGAATTTTTCTGCAAAAGCGAAAGAGTTTTCAGAGACCAGGGGAAAAACATTTGCAGCCGAAGTTAAACAAGTATCAAGACCTATTGGTAGTGGTATTGGCCATGCAATAGCGGTGTTGTTCAAAGTTTTCTTTCTGTTCATCGCCGGTGCTATTGCGTTTGGATTGTTTGTTGCGTTGATGGCAATAATTTTCGGAGGTATAGCGTGGTGGCCTGTTAATGATTATTTATGGACCAACAGTTGGCAACCCGTATATGCATGGGGAACATTGATCCTATTTCTTGGTATTCCACTAATTGGTTTTATCGTTTGGCTGATCAGAAGAATTATCGGAATAAAATCAAGAAGCAATTACCTCGGTTGGATCTTCGGTGGATTGTGGACATTGGGTTGGGTCTCTGTTATTTTGCTTGTATCGACGGTAGTAAGAGAAACCCGCTATTTTGAAGATGCGGATCCGCAAACTATTCCAATTACACAGCCTGCCAATAAAATGACAGTAATGGTTTCTCAACCTGTGCTTGAATTTACTGATAAAGCATGGTGGGTTGATACGTGACTCTGAAGGATGGACCATAAATGAAGATTCTTTAAAACTTTCATTGGTTGATTTTACAGTGGAAAAGAGTAATGATGCCGATTATCATGTAATACTGATTAAAAAGAGTATGGGCAGATCGTTAACTGATGCAAAAACAAGAGCCGGGCAAATTCAGTATAGTATTTCAAGCGCAGACAGCATACTTGATATTGGAAACGGATTTGCAATTAGCAAAAACAGCAAATACCGCGGTCAAATGATAGAGTTAAAAATTCAAGTGCCAGTTGGTAAAAAATTAAGATTTGATGAATCTATAACAGACAAGCTTAATCCTGTTGAGGTAAGAATTAGAGACAGGAGAAGCAGGCTTCGCCGGGCGTAGGATCGATATAGATTATAATGATTGGTTTGAATACAGAACAAATGTGGACTATGTGATGACAGATAAAGGAACTCTTGTTGATCCCAACAAGCCAGCCGAGACGACATCTTCTTCTAAAACCCAAACCGGTGATTATCGTTATGAGGATGCACAACCGTCAACAACAAACAGCCTTGAAGAACAACGGAAAAAAGTACAGGAAGAGGAACAGAAGCTAAAAGACATGGAAGAAGAAAAAAATAAAAAGAAACAAGATTCAATTAGCGGTAACAGCAAAAAAGAAAGCCTGGATGATGACGATAACGAAGATGTTGCCGGGTCACCCATATTTTCTTTGGTTCAAATATTTAATTAAAGTCGGTTGAAGTTGGAATCTCATGCATAGCCGTGAGAAAGATCGAGTCCCGCCTTAGCGGGACTTTTTTTATTTTCAGTAACGTTATCTTTGCCCACCATAAATAAGATCATGAAGAATACACCTTTTACAAATAAACACATTGCACTTGGCGCTAAGATGGCAGAGTTTGCCGGTTATAACATGCCTATTTCTTATACCGGGATAAATGATGAACATGCTGCCGTAAGAAAAAATGCAGGAGTGTTTGATGTTAGCCACATGGGAGAATTTATTTTAAAAGGCGAAAACGCACTGGACCTTATTCAGCGTGTTACTTCCAACGATGCCTCAAAACTTGCAAATGGAAAAGCGCAGTACAGTTGTTTGCCAAATGACAATGCGGGAATCGTTGACGACCTGCTTGTTTATTGTATTGAAGAAAATAAAGTGTACATGCTGGTGGTGAATGCGAGCAATATTGAAAAAGACTGGAACTGGATAAGCAAACACAATACAAAAGGGGCGGAGATGCATAACATTTCGGATAAAACATGTTTGCTTGCAATACAAGGCCCCAATGCCACAAAGATCTTACAGCCTCTAACAGAAATAGATATTCTGAATTTAAAGTATTACACTTTTGTAAAAGGAAAGTTTGCTGGCGTAGATAATGTAGTGATAAGTGCAACTGGCTATACCGGGGCAGGTGGTGTTGAAATATATTTTGAAGATAAAGACGGAGCTGCCGATAAAATATGGGATGCCATTTTTGAGATCGGCGGCCCGCAGGGATTAAAGCCAATCGGGCTTGGTGCAAGAGATACTTTGCGGCTCGAAATGGGTTTTTGTCTTTATGGAAATGATATCGATGATACTACATCGCCATTAGAAGCGGGTCTTGGATGGATCACTAAATTCACCAAAGATTTTACGGCGAAGAATATTTTGGAAAAACAAAAAGCAGAAGGACTAAAAAGCAAACTTGTTGGATTTGAAATGATCGATAAAGGCATTCCGCGCCATAATTATGAAATAAAGGATGCAGCCGGAAATAAGATAGGTTATGTAACATCAGGAACCCAATCTCCCTCTTTGCAAAAAGCAATTGGAATGGGATATGTAACAGTGGAAAATGCGGCAATTGATTCTGAAATTTTCATTGCAGTAAGAGATAAATTACTAAAAGCAAAAGTGGTGAAGCTACCTTTTAATTGATAATTTTATAATGGATAATTGAGAAACCGGGTATGATTTTTTATTATCAGTTATCCATTAATTCATTATCCATTTCTTTTAACATGCCGACAATTCATCTTACCTCATTTATTGCCGCCCCGACAGACATTGTGTTTGATCTTAACAGGAATATCAGTCTCCATAAAATTTCAATGGAGCAGTTTAAAGAAGAAGCTGTATCAGGCACTACATCAGGCTTAATTAATAAAGAGGATACAGTG
Source organism: uncultured Bacteroidota bacterium (assembly GCA_963746915.1). GTDB lineage: Bacteria > Bacteroidota > Bacteroidia > Chitinophagales > Chitinophagaceae > VBAS01. The sequence goes on from CAVVDD010000009.1 coordinate 351,376, forward strand.
ACATGGAAAGGAAAACATCTTTTCAAGACCAGGTTCTTTACATCAAAGATCATTGAGATGAAACCCTTTGAAACATTTACTGATAAAATGATCAGAGGGGATTTCAAGTTTTTCGAACACCAGCATTTTTTTAAGCCGGTTGATAACGGAACCATTGTTATTGATATTATCAATTATGAAACTCCTTATGGATGGATCGGGGACCTGGTAAATAAATTTTATTTGAATTCTTATTTGGAAAAGCTGATCGCTAATCGAAATAAAGTGATAAAACAATATGCCGAAACAGATAAATGGAGAGCATTGTTGAGCAATCGGAGGTAAGCATTAACCCGGTTCTATTAATCCACAAATTTTGCATTAACACCTCTCCCTTTTATTTTCTGAATTATACCATTATTAAGGTTAGCCACTTGATTATTATCTTCCATAAGTTCAAATGATCCTTCTTCTATAGAGTTTATCATTTCTTTCATCGCTTCCATATATATTCTTTCATTAGGCCGAGTTTTCATCTTGTTGTTTGAAGCATACGCAATGAAAACTAAACAGACTCCAAAATGTTTTTTCTTTATTTATCAAAGAAGGATAGCCACTAAGATGTTTACAGATTGATCTGTCCAATGAATATCATTGTAAGGGCCGGCAATTAAATTTTTTTCAGCGACCTCAATTGTTAATTTGATGCAGCTTTTACTGCTTGTTGATAAGGCTTTAAGATCCGGTTCTCCGTTTTCTAGATGAGTTGACATTATAGGCTATCTCTCAAGAGATTCATTTAATCTGCTCTTCTGTTTTCGGAATGATGTTTGCAACCATTTGAGCTCTTGCAACGAAAAAATATCCTCTGCCATTTTCTATACGTATTATTTAAGTAAACTAATAAAATAAAACGAAATTGAGATCCCACTTTCGTAGTATTTTTTTAAACACTTATTTTTGCCCTACTTCAATTTTTTAAATGAACAAAACCAAGCCCACTCTTTTTACTTCTCTTTCTCCAGCCTTATTAAATCTATATGATATTAGTAACGCTACTGTTGTAATTATTGATGTGCTTCGGGCTACTTCCACAATTGCAACAGCATTATATAACGGGGCCAAAGCTGTTATCCCGGTTGATAGTGTGAGTCGTTGTATTGAAATTGGAAAACAAATTCATGGCATTACTGCGGGAGAAAGGGATGGAAAAGTAGCCGAAGGCCTTATTCACGGCAATTCACCTTTTGAATATCCACGAGAATTTATTGAAGGAAAAACGCTGGTGCTTACTACTACAAATGGTACAAGGCTTTTGCAAATGGCATTGGATAAAGGCGCAAAGGAAATTATTACTGGTTCTTTTCCTAATCTTTCAGCGGTATGCGATCATCTTGCAGAAAAGAAACAAAATGTAATTCTTGGCTGTGCTGCATGGAAGGATAGAGTGAATATGGAGGATATGTTGTTTGCAGGTGCGGTTATTTCAAATATCAGTAAACATTTTTCTATCAATTGCGATTCATCACATCTTGCAGAAACGATCTATAAAAAAGCAGAGAAAGATCTTTTTGGTTTCATGAAAAAAAATGAAGCCTCTCATTACCATCGTCTAATGGGTTTTGGTTTGGAAAAAGATATTCGTTATTGCTTAACAGCGGACGGAGCGAATGTATTGCCGATATATGATAATGGAAAGCTGGTTGTAAAATAAAAAACAAGATCGTGTTACAGAAAAAACAAACCTATAAAGATACTTCTTTTCATTCTTACTTTTCACTGATCAGAAAATAATTTATTTATTTCTATATCGCTGGAAATCAGAAATACATTCCTTTATTTTTGCAGATTGCCCAATTGGGATTTTAGATTTCGAATTGCGATTTCGGATTTGACTGTATCGTCGTTTTAAATCTAAAATCTAAATCTAAAATCTAAATCGCTTTGGCTCTACCGCATCTTCTCAAATACGTTTATACCCATGGAACTGATGAAGTGATTCGTCGTGGAAAAAAAATTCATGCAATTGGATTTGTTGAACTGGTGGAGTATGATAATCTTTTTGCATCTGCAGTGTTTCGTGTAAAGGATGACAGCTATTCCACTTTTTATAAAGTTTACATTCAAAAAATAAATGACCCGCAACATGTATCGATGCGTTGCGCCTGTCCTTATAATCTTGGAGATATTTGCCGTCATGAAGCAGCTTCTTTGTTTCAATTACAGGAGATGCTGGATAAGAACCTGCTGAAAACAGGTATGTCAAAATATGATCAACGGCATACGGTTGCCAAGATGAAACATATTGACCTGAAAACGCTGCGCCTTCTTTCTTCTCAAACTACTTACCAGGATGCAGAACAATATTTGCGAACTGATAAGGCCAATATTGAATCGGCAAAAGAAGAGACGGTAAAAGCAACTGTTGTACTTGATGGAAAATCTTACAAGGTCATTATTAAAAAAAATGAAGAAAGAAATTTTGATACGAGTTCTGACTATGAGGACATAGATCATCCGCTGAATCTGCCAAAGATGATCGTGTTCCTGCAGCTACTAAATTCACATGGTCCTTATTATTTCGATAGCATTCGCAACTGGGATAAAGAAAAAAATAAATTGCTGGAAGCTTATGGCTATTCATTAAGTGATGATCTTAAAGGAAAGTTTGAATTTTCTTATAAAGATGGAAAGCCTTTTTTACGGGTACTCGATACAAGTATTAAAAGAGTGAATACTTCGGCGACTGCTTCGATGCCAAAGCCAGTTGTGGTACAAGAAGAAGTTTTTACTGAAGCGTTGCCAAAACCGGAAACTTCAGTAATTACTCACAGGCTTGGGTTGGTTATTAATTTCAATAAAAAGAATTATCCATATTTCACCATCGATGCAGTAAGCGGTGAAGCTGATGAAAATGCGGATGTGTTTTCCGGCAAAGTTGAAAAGCTTGATCTTTCAAAATATGTGGAGGCTGAAAATTTTAATGAAGATGACAGGCAAATGCTGAATGCGATAAGAAAATTGCAGGAGCAGGAGATCAGCAAATACATCAGCCGCAATTCACCGTTCTCCGGCATTTGGGAAAATATCATTCACCAGGAAGAAGACGATCTGCCGGATGATACCACGTACATTGGTAAGAGAATATCTTTTTCCAAAACTGAAAAAACTTTTTTTATCAATTGCCGGCAAGGGATTGATATTTCATCTTGCAAAAGGAAAACCATTCCGCACGTCGAATCTTGCAACAGATCAATATTTCGTCTGATGATATTAAACCATCATTTGACATAATAAAAAATAATGGGTCAATTGAAATAAAAGCAACCGTGAAAGCCGGTGGCCTTTTGCTCGATCTTAAAGACAATGAAGCAGGCACCCCAATTTTTTATTTATACAATCATCAGTTATTTTCCTGGAAAGATCAGCATACAAGTGAAGTGGCGGAGAATTTCTTTCCGGCTGGCGCACAAAAAACAAATTTTTCTGATTGGAGTAATGTTTTGCAACAACAGGTGTTGCCACTTACAAAAGAGTTCAAAGTAAACTTTGATAAATCACTTTTGCAGGAAATAAAAGATGGCAAGCCTGACATCAGTCTTTATCTTGCTGAAAAAGGAGATTATCTTTTATTCCAACCTATATTTTCTTATAAGGGATTTGCTACAACGGCTAAAGAAAGAGATGAAGTGGTGGTGCCGGCAGGAGATAAAGTAATTATTGTACATCGTAACCGGCCGGCAGAACAGGAGTTCATTGCTAAAATGCAAAACCTGCACAGCAATTTTATTTACCAGGAAGATTCACAGGCATTGGCATTGAAAGGGGTAGATGTTTTAAAAAATAACTGGTTCTTTTTATTTGTTGATGCAATGAATGAAATGAAAACGCCGGTGTTTGGTTTTGATGCATTGAAAAATTTCCGTTTTAACACGGCAAGACCATCTACTAAAATTTTCATCAACAGCAATACGGATTGGTTTGATGCGAAGATCGATATCGTTTTCGGTGATCAGCAGGTAAGTGTGGCAGAAGTAAAAAGGGCCTTGGCAAATAAGCAGCAATTTGTTCAGTTGGGAGATGGCACACTTGGTATTCTTCCGGAAGAGTGGCTAAAAAAATATTCATTGCTATTCCGTGTTGGTGAAGGAAAGACAAACCAGCTTAAGTTGAGTCGCTTTCACATGAGTGTGATCGATGAACTATATGAGAACAGGGATGAAAATGAATTAGTGTTAAAACTGGAAGAGAAATATGAGAACCTGAAAGAGTTTAACACGATAAAAGAAATTGATCTGCCGGATGAATTGCAGGGAACGCTTCGTCCTTACCAGGTTTCGGGTTATCATTGGTTGAATTATTTAAGTGAAGTAAAATGGGGCGGCATTCTTGCAGATGATATGGGTTTGGGAAAAACAGTACAGGCACTAACCTACATGCAGCATTTTAAAAACGTGAATGGAAAACTGCAGGCGATGGTCGTTTGTCCAACCACACTTATCTATAACTGGGAAAACGAGATAAAAAAATTCACACCAAAACTTTCTTATTATATTCATCATGGCGCTGCAAGATCAAGAGATAAAGAAAAGTTTTCGAACAGCGATATTATCATTACAACCTATGGCACATTACGTAGTGATATAAAATTATTAGTGACGATCGGGCTGGATTATGTATTGCTGGATGAAAGCCAGGCGATAAAAAATCCATTGAGCAAAGTAACAAGAGCAGCGTCTTTGTTAAATGCGAAACACCGGCTATGCATGAGTGGTACGCCGTTGCAGAATAATACGTTTGACATTTTTGCACAAATGAATTTCCTGAATCCGGGTATGCTTGGCAGCATGGAATTTTTCAGACAGGAGTTTGCAATTCCTATTGATAAATTCGGCGAGCCGGACCGAAAAGAACATTTGAAAAAAATTCTTTATCCATTTATTCTTCGTCGTACAAAAGAACAGGTGGCAAAAGATCTTCCGGATAAAACAGAAACGATTCTGTTATTGTGAGATGGAAGATGAGCAGCGGAGTATTTATGAAGCGTATAGAAATGATTACCGCAATCAAATATTGGGAACAATAGAAACACAGGGCATACAAAGATCTCAGCTAACCATTTTGCAGGGATTGATGAAGCTCCGGCAGATCTGTGATTCCCCTGCTATATTAAACGAAACAGATAAGTATGAAAATCATTCGATCAAGCTGGATGAATTGTCCAGGGAGATCGTAGAGAATATCGGCAATCATAAAGCATTAGTGTTCTCCCAGTTCCTCGGCATGCTTGCATTGATAAGAGGCAAATTGGATCAGCTAGGAGTGAAGTATGAATATTTTGATGGAAGCACAGCGGCGCCTGACAGGGAAAAAGCGATCCAGAGTTTCCAGAATGATGAAACTGTAAGAGTATTTTTAATTTCATTAAAAGCCGGTGGTGTTGGATTGAACTTAACGGCAGCAGATTATGTATATATCGTTGATCCATGGTGGAACCCTGCCGTAGAGCAACAGGCAATTGACAGAACGCATCGTATTGGCCAGGATAAAAATATTTTTGCTTACCGCATGATCTGTGTTGATACAATTGAAGACAAGATCATTCAACTACAGGAAAAGAAAAGAGCATTGGCAAAAGACCTTATCGCTGATGATAATACTTTCGTAAAATCGCTGACAAGAGAAGATGTGGAATACCTGTTTAGCTAAAAACCTATTACTGGAAATGAAAAAGGCAGCTTATTCAGCTGCCTTAATTTATTTTGGGGGTTAGTTAGGGAACTACTTTCTGCGATAATGGTATTTATGAGCGGCCAGCGATTGACCTGTAACTATAACACCGAGCACAGAACGAAGCAACCTCGCAATACTCAAAGAAGGCTTGTAGTTGTGTTTGTAGATCTTAGCCTCCTCATGTCCATGAACAATAACTCTGTTTTTCATACACCGGATTTTTTTAATTAACGTTTGATTTTCAGATAAAGTATGTTATAAAGTTAAAAAATTCTCCTATATCTTGCAAGCTTTATTGTTAAAATTCCATCTTATGAAGCCACTAACTGCCACTTTTATTTTCATTTTATTTGTTTTCTCTCTTTCAGCACAGGTTATTCCGATCAAAAACGCTTTTCAAACTGACATCACAAAAGTCATAAGTGATTATCCAAACGGATTCAAGAATATCATTGGTGATGAGATAATACAAAATCCTCAAAGCATAGAATTTGAATGCCTGGTTACTGTAAAAGATGCGATCAAATGCCGGCTGATAAAGTATAGCTCGAACATAAAAGATATCTACTCGTGGGAAGCGGATATGATAAAAACCGATGACTTTGAAACGGTCTCAAAAAAATTCAGAGCACTTTATAATTCACTGCAGCATCTTTCAGTGAACATTAATGGAACTACCGCGGTATTCAAAGGAGACTATATAAAACCATCAGAAGCGACAAAATTTACCACTATAGTTTTAGATGCAGGGGATAAAACACCGGAATTAAAGAAATTAAAAATTGCCTTGGTCCTGGAAACCGAAATGCTTGAGTGGGTAATTAAGATCCAGGTTTATGAACAAGAAAGAGAAGATAAGGAGAAGGGACCCGCTATTGATGAGTAAAGTCTACTTTAACCTTCATTAACCTAATTTCAACTCTGCTTAACCGGGTATTCAACTTCCTAAGAATATTTTCGTACCCGATCCCGATAGTCATCGGGAAAAACCAACAGACTCATGAAGAAAATTTTACTGATCGCTTTATCCGGATTTATTTGGCTTACCAGTTCTGCACAAAAGAGTGGTAATATCAAAGGAGTTGTTTTTGATACAATCGCTAAACAAGCCGTACCAGCCGCTACTATTACAGTTTTGCAAGCAAAAGATTCTTCATTGGTAACCTTTACCATGACAAATAACCGGGGAGAGTTTTCACTAGCTAATGTTCCTTATGGTGATTATCGCTTGCTGGTTACTCATGTCAACTATCATAACGTAAATAAATATTTTACTGTAAATGACGCTAACAAAAATATTGACCTGTCAAATATTGAAGTAAGCGATAAAAATAAAGTATTGGAAGAAGTTGTGATAATGGCGGAAGCACCACCGGTGACATTAATTGGAGATACTGTTCAATACAACGCAGGTTCTTTTAAAACAAAACCAAATGCGGTAGTAGAAGATCTTCTGAAAAGAATGCCAGGTATACAAGTGGACAAAGATGGAAAAGTGAAGGCACAGGGACAGGAAGTGAAAAGAGTTTTGGTAGATGGGAAAGAATTTTTTGGGAACGATCCTAAAATAGCAACTAAAAATTTGCCGGCAGATGCAGTTGATAAAGTACAGGTCTACGACAAACAAAGCGACATGGCGCAACTAACGGGTTTTGATGATGGACAAAGTGAAAAGACGATCAATCTGAAACTAAAAAAAGATAAAAAGAAAGGAGTATTTGGAAAAGTAAATGGCGGCGGCGGTACCGAAGGACGTTACCAGGGGAAATTCAATGTAAATTCTTTCAAAGGGGCAAGACAAATGTCAGTGATAGGAATGGGTAACAATACAAATGCTGAAGGATTTTCATTTATGGATATCCTAAGTTTTTCAGGGGGCATGAATCAATTGGGCGGGAATGGTGGCGGTGGCGGTATTAACATCACTATGTCTGATGGTATGTCTGGTGCAATGGGCGGCGGTAATAATAATGCGATCAATACAACATGGGCAGGCGGGGCTAACTATAATAATATTATAGGTAAAAAAATGGAAGTACAAAGCAACTACTTCTACAACCATTATAATCCTGTTACTGATCAAAAACTAAGTCGCCAGTATATTTTACCCGACTCCACCTATTTCTATAATCAAAACTCAAGAACAGATAATAATAGCAATTCACATCGTTTTAATCTTACATATGATTACCTCATAGATTCAATGAATTCTATAAAATTTACTCCTACTCTAACTATACAAGAATCAAAGAACCACTCCATTAGTGCATACGAAACGTTATCTGAACAATTGATAAGGAGTAACAGAGGAGCCAGTGATAATTTTTCTGCCAGCGATGGATATAATTTCAATGGTACATTATTATACCGGAAGAAATTCAAGAGAAGAGGAAGAACCTTTTCGTTTAGCGTCGGGAGTACTGTAAGTAACAGTGATGGAAATGGTGAACTGGAATCGGTGAACCAGTTTTATAACAAATTGGGCAGTCTTGTAAAGACCGATTCTATTAATCAACACAGCGATTTTGAAACTGAAGTAAGAGGATATAACACAAGAGCCGTTTATACAGAACCATTATTTAAAAGATCGTTGCTTGAGTTCAGCGCTTCAAAAAACGAAAGCCGCTCTGTTTCCGATAAAATAACCTATGATTATGATCCGATTTCGGGTAAACATGATATTGTGAATCCGCTGCTCACGAATAATTATGAAAATGTTTATGGAACAACAACTGCCGGCATCAGGATCCGTACGCAAAAGAAAAAATATAATTACTCAGTTGGCTTAACATGGCAAAATGCAGATCTGAAAGGAACCATTACATCGGGTATTAAAGATTCAGTGATCACAAAATCATTTTATAACCTGTTGCCTAATGCAAGATTCCAGTATAATTTTACGAGATTCAAAAACCTCCAGTTGGATTACCGGGCATCAACAAATCAGCCATCGGTAACCCAGTTGCAGCCAATACCCGATATCAGCAACCCGATAAATATAAAACTAGGTAACCCTAATTTGAAACAAGAATTCACGCATCGTATAAATGCAAATTATACCGGTATGAATCCTTTCCGTAATAAAAGCTTTTTCTGGTTTAGCAGTTACTCATTTACCAATAATAAGATCGTGAACTTTGATGTAATTGATTCTTTCGGAAGAAAAGTAACAACACCTGTGAATGTTGATGGTGTTTACAATTTAAATAATGATATAAGCATCGGCTGGCCATTGCGTTTCATAAAAGCTACATTAAATTTTAATACGGGAATAGGATATAGTAAAACGATCCAGTTCATTAATACGATCAGAAACAATATCTATAATGCTAATATTAACCCGAGTGTTGAAATATCAAAAAGCTTTAAGGATAAATTTGATCTTACACTTAATGGCGGTTTTACTTACAACAAAGCAAAATATTCTTTGGAGTCATCACTTAATAATAATTATTTGACACAAGACTATGGCATTGATGCAGGCTGGCAATTGCCAAAGAATTTTTACCTGTCAACTGATTTTACCTATACGATCAGCAGCAAACGTTCTGAAGGGTACAATGCAAAAGTCCCTTTATGGAATGCATCATTCAGCAAATTGTTCTTAAAATATAATCGCGGTGAACTGAAGCTCAGTGTTCATGATCTGCTGAATGAAAACGAGGCAATAGTTCGTTACACTAATGCAAATTATATAGAGGACCAGAGTAACCGTGTGTTGAAGCGTTTCTATTTACTCAGCTTTACCTATAGCCTGAATAAAATGAGTGCAAATGCTGGTGGCCCGGGCGGAAGAGGAAATGTGATCATAAGAAGATAGAAAAATTAGTCCAGCACCTCATAGATCATAACGGGGTGTGATTTATTTTTCAAATTCACTTCACCCACTTTATTGCAATTGAAGGACTCTTTTACTTTTTCGTAGGACGATTCATTAATGAGGATCTGGCCTTCCTTCGCAATAGTTTGTAATCGCTGAGCAACATTAACAACATCGCCTATCACCGTATAATCGAGGCGTTTCAAATTTGCAGAGCCGATATTACCCGAGATCATTTCGCCGCTATTGATACCAATAGAAACCTTGGGGGTAAAGAAAATATTACCCGTTTCGTTTGGCAGCTCGGATACTTTTTTTCTTACTGCCAGGCAAGCATCCATAGTTCTGTCTAAATGATAATCGCCACGGAACACCGCCATTACAGCATCGCCCATGAATTTATCTATATATCCTCCCTGGGCAATTATCTCTTTCACCATTACATCGAAATATTTGTTCAGGAGTTTTACCACTGTGTCCGGAGATTCTTTTTCACTGATGGTAGTAAAGCTGCAAATATCAAGAAAAGCAACTGTGGCTACTACCGTTTCATTTACCATCAATGATGATTCAAACTCACGGCCGCCCATAAAATTCAGCACGGTTTCATCCACATACATTTTAAGTATGTTATTTTCTTTAATGGCTTTCATTGTTTCCCTCATCTGTTGAACATGGCTTATGGTTTTTTCCATTGTCAATTCGAGGTCCTCAAAATTCACAGGCTTGGTTACAAAATCAAAAGCACCACGGTTCATGGCTGTTCGAATATTTTCCATATCGCCATAGGCAGAAACAATAACTGCTTTTAATAAAGTCTTTTGTTCATTGATCTTTGAAAGCAGTGTAAGCCCATCCATTTCGGGCATATTGATATCGCTTAGCACTACATCTACATCGTCATTCAGTTCCAATTGCTCCAATGCATGTTTGCCATTAATAGCAAATACAAATTCATACTTATGTTCACGAATTTTTTGCCTGAACTTTTGCTTGATCAGCACTTCGAGATCTGTTTCATCATCTACCACTAATATTTTTGCCATTAGTGTATTGCTTTTAATTTTTCTTTTAACAGGCTAAACTCAAGAGGTTTTGTCAAAAAATCATCTGCGCCTAATTTCATAGCGGTATTATAATTTTCTGCATCGCCATAAGCTGTTATCATCATTACCATCGGTGGCGGTAACTTGTGTTTTTCTTTGATATGCCTGAGCAATTCCAGACCACTCATGCCCGGCATATTGATATCTGAAAGTATCAATACTGCCTCATGACTAAGGTCGCCCAGGTACTTCAATGCATCTTCGCCGGAATAGGCAAAAGCAAATTCCATTTCCTTATTGCGGATCTCTTTTCTGAATCTTTGTTCGAAAAGAACCTGTACATCTTTTTCGTCGTCGACTACTAAAATTTTCATTCGATGAATTTATGATTTATACTGGTAAAATAACACTAAACACGGTATATTCTCCTTCTTTTGTTTCCACTTTTAATTCTCCTCCATGTCCCTTGGTAACGATATCATAACTCAATGATAGACCAAGCCCGGTTCCCTGGCCGGTTGGCTTCGTGGTAAAGAAGGGTTGAAAGATTTTGTCGATAGCTTTTTGTGGAATACCCGTCCCATTGTCTTTTACTTCAATAATAATTTTATTGTCAATTTTTTTTGTACTTACTGTTACGGTTGGTTCGTAATTTTTATCCTCCAAATCCGCCACGGCGGAGTAGGAGGACTTTTTTTCCATTACCGCATAAAATGCATTGGTTATTAAATTCAATATTACACGACCGATATCCTGAGAAATAATTTTTACCAAACCAATGTTCTCATCATAATCAGTTTTAATAGCTGCATTAAATGATTTGTCTTTTGCCCGCAGGCCATGATAAGCCAGTCTTAAATATTCATCCGCCAAAACATTTATATCGGTTGGCTCTTTTTTACCACTGCTTGTTCGCGAATGCTGCAACATGCTTTTCACAATGCCGTCTGCCCGTTTACCATGAAGATTGATTTTTTCTAAACTCATCTTTACCTCATTGGCTATTGCTTTGGCTTCGTTCGCATTTCCTTTCTCCAGTTGTTCTGTCATTTCATCGAGTAGCTCATTACTTACTTCAGAAAAATTATTGACGAAGTTCAGCGGGTTTTGAATTTCATGAGCAATGCCCGCCGTCAATTCACCAAGGCTTGCCATTTTTTCCGATTGGATCAATTGTGCCTGTGTTGCTTTTAATTCATCCAAGGTTTTTTGTAAGGCAGAGTTTGTTTCTTCAATGGCTTTTCTTTTTAACTCAAGCTCTTGTATTGTTTCTTCAAGAAGAATGGCTGTGGTACGTTTTACCTTTTCAGTTCTGTCGAGTTTAAATGCAGTTATTTCTAATTCTTTATCAGCATCCTTTAATGATTTCGTAATAGCATTTTTCTGTTCAGCAGTTAAATTTTCATCCTGCTGAATAACATTTAATATGTTTTGTAAATGCTGGTTCATTTTATTTTTCTTTTAATGCTACACAACAGGTAGTACAATTATGCATTTCCAGGTTACCCCCTGTAGCTCTTGCAAGTTCTGCATTGGAAAACATGCCGGCCATTGGAACATTCCATACATTTTTTATTCCTTCAATTTCCTGGTTCATTAAGGGACCTAATGCCAATATTCTTCCTGCACAACTAAAAACAACCACCGCATCTGCTTCGGGCATCTCTGCGGCTTTAAGTCCTTCAACTCCTTTGATCACTTTTTCCATTACATCAAAATCAGGAGGCAATGAGAAGCGGACTTTAGAACCTTGCGGCACTGAGCCACTGCAATAAAAAGAACGGTCTTCCCATTCTATCAACAACCCGGGTCTCATAACCGGATCTCCAACTTCCCGTTGTAGTTGTAAAGGAAAATTAACTGCAATTTCCATAGCTACATCCGTATTTCCTTTTTCTATATTTTCAAGACCACCATATTTTGCTGTCAGGTCCAGCACCGATACATCATCAACGGTATACACATGGTTGCCTTCACTTTTCGTAACCGTTCTTACTGTTCCTACTGCTTTCCATCCGCAGGTTGCTATTCCTTTAATGATTATTTTATCTTCATCCAACACCAACGCAACAATACCCCTGTTGCTTGATCTATTATTAGTAAAAATAAATTGTTCCTGGAATGCATAATCATCTCCCGCCATGCCGCCATATACATTTACCTGTTTGCCGATCACATCTTCAAAGCCAAACAATAATTGTTCAGCATCCGTTTCCATATGGCTGGCTGAAATAAGAAATGCAGGATGTGGAAATAATTGTTTAGCTTTTTTAGCTATTTCACCTGCAACCTCACGGTAATTTTTCTCAGGATACTCAGCAAATAATATGGTGAAATAAGAAGGATTGATATCCAGTAACAGGATGGCAAAAGAACCTTTTTCTAATTCTTCATCAATAAATTCGCCATGGGTGCTGGCGCCAAATATTGCAATGCCTTCTTTATCCAGTAAGGCACATATTGCATCTCTGTCCTGTTTGAGAGATATAAATGCAATTGCCAGTGTTGGCTTAAAACCATCAGCCATACTTTCATGCCAATGCTGATTTAATTTCTTCTGTCGATTTTCCTTTTATTGATTTTGCTTTCATTTTATTTTTCTTTTAATGCTACCCAGCTCACAGTAGTTCCGTGAAACTCGGGATTGCCATTTGCTACACGTCCAAATTCACCAAGAGAATAATATCCGATCATCGGACTATTCCATATACCAGCAAGTCCTTCCACTTCTGCTGAAGCCATTGGTCCCAGCGATCCTAATCTGCCAATACAGGAAAAAATGACAAGGGCATCTGCATCAGGCATTTCTTTTTCTTTTACTTCCACTGAACTTTTGATCACCATATCGATCACGTCAAAATCCGGAGGCATGGAAAAACGGAACAGTGAACCTTCCGGCACTGCTTCAGCAAGCATAACAGAATTATCTTCTGTATTAGCAAATAAGATGGGGAGCATATATGGGCTTCCTCCTTCCCGGTAAAGTTGTAAGGGATAAATGATGTTTAATTTTACAATGCCTTCTTTATTTTTATCCTCAAGAATATCCGTTCCAAGGAATTTTTTTACTACATCAAATGCCGGTTGATCATCGATGGTATGGATCCAGGGACCAATGCAATGCGTAATTTTCTTTTCAGTTCCTGCAGATTTCCATCCGGAAGCCGCCATTCCCTTTAAAGTTATTTTATCCTGATCCAGTATCAATGAAATGATAGCATTATCACTTGATTGATTATTGGTAAAAACTTTCCCTTCCATGGTTATCAAATCCCCTGCCTTGCCACCAACAATAGTAACATCTGCACCCGCTTTTTCTACCATTCCCTGTATGACCAATGCACCGGGAATTTTGTAATTAGCAGTAGAGATAATAAATGCAGGATTGGCAAATGTCTTTGTACCTGTTTCTCCAATGTGGCAACCTATTTCATAACCTGAGCCTTCTCCATTATGTTTAAAAACAATTTTGAAATAAGCGGGGTTAATATCTAAAAGCAGCATAGCAATACCTGTATTTTCAGCATCCTGCTCTGTAAACTCTGCAAACGTAGTAGCGCCAAAAATGGCAATTCCTTTATTATCCAGTAATGAACAAACTGCTTCTATTTCATTCATTGCAGAAAGAAAGACTATTGCCAGTGTAGGTTTAAACCCATCAGCCATGCTTTGTTGTAATGCTGATTGAACTTCCTCGGTAGATTTTCCTTTGATTGATCTTGCTTTCATTATTTTTCTTTTAATGCTACCCAGCTGTTAGTACTGGAATGAAATTCATGTTTGCCATCCAGCCCTTTACCAAATTCACCATAAGTATAAAAACCTGCCATTGGTACATTCCATACCTGTTGTAATCCTTCGTTTTCCTGTTGTGCCATCGGGCCCAATGCACTCAATCTTCCGGCACATGAAAAGATCAGCAATGCATCAGCCTCTGCTTTCGATTCAGTTCTTAATTCATTTGCTTTTGAAATTACAGTATCAACGATTTCAAAATCGGGAGGAGTGGAAAAACGGAAACGGGAACCTTGCGGAACATAAGATTCACATATTAATGCCTTCTTTACTTTATCATATCCAATAGGGCCGCAAATTTTTGGATCTCTTCCTTCCCGTTCTATCAGAAATGGATAATGAACCGAGATTGACTCAAAAAATTTTACCTGGTCTTCAGCAGTCGAAATGTCTTTTCCTAAAAACCGGAGATAAGTTTCCAGTGCCGGAAGATCATCAATAGTATAAATCAGGTTTTCATCGGTTTTGGTTGCTGTCCGAGTTACACCCATTGGTTTCCATCCGGAAATGGCCATGCCATGCATATTTATTTTCTCTTCATCAAGTACCAGCATCAGCAGGCCATAATCTGTAGATTGGTTCTTTGTGAAAACATGAGTGCCGGTAAATGTAATATCATCACCCGCCATGCCCCCAAACATACTTACGCCGGAACCTAACACTTCTTCCATTATTTTCACCACAGTATTTCCATCCAATAGTTTACCTGTACCTGATAAAATTGTTCCGCTCAGAATTAAACCCGGTTTGCTGAATTTTTGCTTTGCTAAATCCGCTATGTGAACTATGGCCTCACTTAAGTTTCTGTCACCAATCTCTTCCAGCAGAATACAATAGTTGTCCTTTTTTATATCAAGTAACAGCATTGCAATCTCACCCTGGCTCTGGTGTTCATCAATGAATTCGCCTGCCGTAGTAGCCCCGAAAATATCAATGTCTTCATTATTCAATATTTCACAAACTGCATTTCTATCCTGCTTGATAGAGATAAATACAAAAGCAAGCGTGGGTTTAAAACCATCAGCTAAGCTTTGTTGTAAAGCTGATCGAATTTCTTCCAGTGATATTCCTTTGATCGATTTTGCCTTCATTATTTTTATTGATCAGATCTTTTATTAAGTAAAAAATCATTTCCCTGGCGGAGGGATCAAACCCAGTTGTGTCATGAAGTCGTAGTTGTCAAAAAAATCTCTTTCCTCTGCAATTTTTCCATCTGACATTCGAACGAGAGTAACGCCATCAAGACTAACTTTTTTGCCGGTTGCCGGTATGCCAAAGAAAACGCCGCTATGTGTTCCTGAAAAATTCCAATGTTTTACCAATTTATCACCCTGCCCAAAAACATCTTTAATGGTGAAAGTGATATTGGAAAAACCTGTAAGGTAATTAGCATAGTATGCCCTTGCGCTGTCAATGCCCACCACATCAGACGGACTTGCGTGCATGACCACATCTTTGGTAAAGTTGGAATCATTGAACATATCCAGCCTTCCTTTGTTGATGATCTCATCCCATACATGTGTGTACATCTTAATGTTTGCTTCTACGTGGTCTGTTTTGGCCGGCTCAGTTTTTTCAGCAGAAGTGCAACTGAAAAATGATATGAAAATAGCTGTAAAAGCAGCAAAGAATAATCCTTTATAAATTGAACTTTGTTTCATTGTTGTTTAATTATAAAAATCATTTTTGTTTTATCCATTTTAGCCTGCGATTGCCGTTAAGAACCCTTAGTATTAGTGTGTCTCCACTAAATGTAAATGCCCTCCTCACTGTTGTGCCCCAGACAACAGGAAGGGAAGATGAAATTCGCTGATGCACCACAATGTCGGCGGTATCTTCAATCGTATAGTTAGCAACATATACATAGCTGGAAGAAAATTCTTTTACGGCTTCTTTTAGTTCATCGATGGTCATGCTGTCTGTTTTTTCTTTCACCTTTTTGATGTCGATAGCGGATTCTTCCTCCAGCCATTGAAAATCTTTGTATCCTTTTGGTGTGATCTGAACTGCCATGTGGCCCTTGCCATCATACACTATATAACCATCGCCATCTTTTCCCCAATCCTGTTGTCGCCATTCGCCGGCGGAATCTTTATTCTCAATAATATATAGTTTATACATACCTGCCAGTTGTTCAATGCGGCTGGTTTTTGAATTACTGCAGGCAGATAACAAAACCGGGATGAATAAAAATTTTAAAAGGTTCATTTTTTTAAGAAAGGACTTATCATAAAGAAACAAAAAATTCCATTTTCCTGATGGCTTAGCTGGTGGTCAGAAATAATGGGTAAATTAATCATTTTAAAAACAACTTGACCAATACGCTTTTCTGGTCTGAACCCATTATCGTTCTACTTTAGAATTTTTTCTGTCTTGAACTACATAAAAAAGGCGACATGATCTTGTCGCCTTGAATAATATTGTTTGTGTAGGTAGTTAATTTCGGATATTAATTCGCATACCACCTGGACCTCCGCCATTCTGCATCATTTCCTGCATCAGCTTTTCTCTTTCTTTTGCAAATTCTTCCGTAGTTACTTTTTTTCCTTTTGATGGTTCTTTGATCTTTGCTATATCCACTTTTGGAGAAATTTCAATCGCTTTAAAAGTGTTTCTTCCATTATTTATATCAATTTCCAAAATAGTTCCCGGCAACTGTCCCTGGTAAATATCTGGACCGAATGAACCAGGTATCTCATTGGTAAACCATGCTACAATATTCATGGTATCCATCACTTTTTCTCTTTTTGATTCACCATTATCCATTGTCATCCGGAAACTCTCTTGCATACGCTGTGTCGTTGCTTTCATACAATTATGACCAAGGATCACTTTTGTTTCTCCGGCAACTTTCCAACTTAGTTTTTTTATGCTATCTGCTATAATATAACTTTTGCCGCCCAACTCTCTTTGATCTACTTTTTTACTTTCAGTTATGTTGTGGAAAGCAATATCATCACTTCCGGGCACACGAAAGACCATTCTCATTCCGCCACCGCTATCACCAAAACTTGTTTCATCGCTTTGGCCATCATCCTCAACTCCCTGCCACAAACTTTTTCCTTCGGTAAAAAATAATTCAAACTTGTCTTTTCTTTCTTTTGGGATCATATTTTGAAAAGCAGGATTATCATCATTGATCCTGATCTGTAATTGCATTGTTCTTTCGTACACGATCTTACCTTCTTTTACCTGTGCAAGAGTGGGAATAGCTATAAGCATAGCTGAAGCAATCAATAAGCGTTTCATAAATAAAATATGTTTTGGCAAAACTACTTCTGTCGGTGACGGGCACAAGTTAAGCTACCTTGGTTTAAGGTTAATAAAGGTTAACAGCTTTTTTGACCCAGTTATCTAATGGCTAAATTTGTTTTTCAAATGAACAGGCCCGGAAATATCTGCGAGTGATCTAAGCTCAGTTCACACAACGAATGGCAGTTGTTGTTAATGGCTATTCCCATTCTCATTATTGCCGGTTTCCAGGTTTTCTGGCTTCGCGAAAATTATATTAAGGAAACGAAGAATCTTGAGTTCCGCAGTAGCGTTGTTTTTAAAGAAACAGTAAGAAAACTCCAGGCAAAAAAGTTGAATCTTGATAAAGTTTTTAATGATTCGGCAGGTAAGATAAGAGTTGAAGTAATGAATGGGGAAGCGATGACTGGATTTCCCGGTCACCCGGAAGATGAGATCGCTAATGCAATAAATGATGTAACAATACGGGTTAGTGATTCATTACGAAATGCAGGGATCGATCTGGAAAACAGGCCGAATGTTATAATAAGAAATAAGGAACTGCCCGGCGATTCGATGAGAGGTAAAAAGGGGAACATGGTCATTTCAATGAGCGAATCCTTTTCAAGGACTAGAGATTCAAACAAGAATTTTACGTTTGAACGCAAAGGCCCTCCCGGTGAAATTTTTCGATTCTTATATAATGTAGATTCATTACAGGATTCATTGCGTGTAAAGGAAATTGATTCGGCTTGCCGCATTGCTTTTGGCAAGGAAGGAATGAATGTTCCGATCTCCATTTCAAGAAATGCTGGCCCCCTGCAAAGAGAGAGGGCTGGCCCACGGGAAGATATAAGAATGCCAAACAAGATCACGATCGGTTTTGCACATCCAGTCACTTATGAGTTAGCCCTTGGCAATTCTTTTGTCTATTTGATCAAAAAACTTATTTCGCCAATTTTATTTTCTTTATTCCTTGTTGGCGTTACGGTCTTTTCATTTCTTTTACTTTACCGAAACCTGCAACGCCAGCGAAAGCTTACTGAAATAAAGAATGAATTCATCAGCAATATCACACATGAACTAAAAACACCGATCGCAACGGTTGGCGTGGCAATTGAAGCGCTGAGAAATTTTAATGCGATCAACGACCCGCAGCGAACCAAAGAATATCTGGATATTTCGCAAAATGAATTGCAACGTCTTTCAGCTTGCTGGTGGATAAAGTGCTGAAGCTTTCCATGTTTGAGAAAAAAGAAATTGAATTGAAATATGAATTGCTTGATCTGAAAGGAGTGGTAGATGAAGTTGTTTCCTCTATGCGGTTGCAAATTGAAAAACATCATGCAACGGTTTCAGTCAACAGTCGAAGGTGATACTAATTTGCAGGGCGACAGATTGCATTTACTCAGCGTGGTTTTTAATTTACTTGACAATGCATTAAAGTATGGTAATGGAAACATTGCTATAAAATTTGATTTGAAGGAAAAAGAAAATGAGTGGAATTGATCCGTTACAGATAATGGAATTGGTATTTCACAGGAATATCAAAGACAAAGTGTTTGAAAAATTTTTCCGTGTACCTGCTGGCAACACACATAATACAAAAGGATATGGGCTTGGGCTAAGCTATGTGTCACATGTTATTCAAAGACATAACGGAAAAATAGAAGTGGAAAGTCAACCCGGCCTGGGAACTAAATTTATTATTACTTTGCCTAAGACTGCTTAATTATCCATGCCACGGCTTGTATTGTTTTTTTAAACATTATATTGATATACCAGCCGTGGCATGGGTTATAGTTGAGCCGTGGCACGATTACAAGCAAAAATCATGAGCAAAACAAAAATTTTATACGTAGAGGATGAATTGTTTCTTGGCAAGATCGTAAAAGAAAGTCTTGAAAGCCGTGGCTTTGAAGTGATCATGGAAAGCGATGGGGCAAAAGCAACGGCGGCATTTAAAAAATCAGAACCAGATATCTGTGTATTGGATGTGATGCTTCCAAATAAAGATGGCTTTACCATCGCTGATGAAATACGAGAACAGAATGAAGAAGTGCCTATTATTTTTCTTACCGCAAAAACACAAACCGAAGATGTGGTAAAAGGCTTTTCACTTGGTGGCAATGATTATATCCGCAAGCCTTTTAGCATGGAAGAACTGATCGTAAGAATTCAAAATGCTCTTCAGTAATAAAACAGAAGCTCCTAAAAAAATTACAGGCGATAGCTGTAACGATGGGCAAATACAATTTTCAACTGAACCGGCAGGTGTTGAGTGATGGTAAAGAAGAACGCAAACTTTCTTACCGGGAAAGCGAACTTATTGAAAGTACTATATGAGAACCGTGATAAGATCATTGACCGAAAAGATATTCTTAATCTCCTTTGGGGAAATGATAACTTCTTCAACAGCCGCAATCTTGATGTGTATATCACCAAACTCCGTGGTTACTTAAAAGAAGATCCTTCTCTGGAGATCATTACAATTAAAGGGATCGGTTACAGATTTGTAGTAACCTGATCTGCTTCTGCTCTACCATTTTAAATCTGTTCTCAATAATGTATCTTTCCTGAAACATTATAGAAATGAAATTCTTTTCCTGGCTGGGTACTATTCTGATCATCCTCCTGGTCATTGCCGCTATTACAGCTCCCGGCGATCAAAAATTCACCGAGTTTATAAATAAAGATAAAGGCGGCGATACTATGAGCTGCAAGCCTATTATTGGTAAAGGCACTGAAATTAAATTTCTGGTAAGAATTGCATCGGTAAAATATGTTAACTATTGCGAAACAGGATCACCTCTGCAATTGACAGATAAAACCGGTAATAAAAGAGCACTGAATTATACGATCCCAAAAATAACAAGCAGCGAAACTTACCTTGGACTTTTTGGCCGCTTTTGGAAAATATAAATCAACTTGTAATTTATAATCAGTATTTGATATGGAAGTACATGCACACTCACATACTTCACGACAAAAATGGACGCATTATCTCTGGGAGTTTTTAATGTTGTTCCTCGCGGTGTTCTGTGGATTTTTAGCAGAGAACCAACGGGAGCATTATGTAGAAAATCAAAGAGCTAACCAGTTGGCTAAAAATTTGTATAAAGAAATATATGCTGACTCAATTGCCGTTCAGCAAAAGATAGCTATTAGAAATACAAAAGAAAGTGAATGCGACTACTTTATTAAATATGTTAAGGACAGCAGTTTGACAACTCTTTCTGATCGCTTTTATCCGGCCTTTACCTGGGCTTTTCTCCAATCAGCAACGTTAGTATTTGAACCCAATGACGGGATCTTAAATCAACTCAGGAATTCTGGCGAGCTTCGTTACTTTAAAAGCAGCGAACTCCAGGCTACAATAGGCAAACTAAGTGTATCGGTAGCTAATATAAGAAGTCGTAATGAAAAAGAATATAGTTATATTGAATTCTACCTGCGACCTTTTAGTATTAAACATTACGATTTCGAATGGTACGAAGAATTAACCCAGCACGGAAATCTGAAAATATTAGATGCATTAGGTCAAAAAATACAAGTGCCAGTTGCCGGAAAAATAGTGAACGCTGATAAATTCAACCGGCAGGAAGCGGAGAACATAGCTTTTTATTATTTGTTGATGTTGAGAGGTACAAGACAAACACAATATATCCCATATACTTTGATCAGTCACCAATTATTAGAAATACTCAGAAAAGAATACCACGTCGAATAATCTGTAATTTAAATCATGAGAAAAATATTTTTCTTTTTATTTATCCCGGTCACCTTATTCTCTCAATCATTTTCCAAAGAAGAAATTTCCCGCTGGGAAAAACAGGCAAAGAATGTAACCATCATCCGTGACAACTGTGGCATTCCGCATATTTATGGAAAAACAGATGCTGATGCTGTGTTTGGTTTGATGTATGCCCAATGCGAAGATGATTTTAAAAGAGTGGAGATGAATTATATTGAAAAGCTGGGAAGAATGGCTGAAGTAAAAGGCGAATCATGAATTGTATAATGATCTGCTGATCCGAATGATCATTGATTCTGCTGATGCAATAAAAGATTATAATAAAGCTCCTGCCTGGTTAAAAAAATTATGTAATGCTTTTGCCGATGGCATTAATTATTATCTATACAAAAACCCGAGTACAAAACCTGCTTTATTAAATCGTTTTCAACCCTGGTATCCTTTGCTGTGGACAGATGGAAGTATTGGTGCTATCAATACTGCCGATATTTCAGCAAATGAATTAAAAAATTTTTATTCAGGTAAGACAATCTTCGTTGTCTAATCAATAAAAATAGAAGAAGAAGAAATACTAACCGGCTCAAATGGTTTTGCTTTTTCTCCCAAAATCACTGAATCAGGCAATGCCATTCTTTATATCAATCCGCATGTTACTTTTTATTTCCGTCCCGAAGTGCATATGGTAAGTGAAGAAGGATTGAATGCTTATGGCGCTGTTACCTGGGGACAGTTCTTCGTTTACCAGGGCTTTAATGAACATTGCGGATGGATGCATACCAGCAGCGTGTGGATGCAGCCGATACTTATATTGAAAAAATTTCAAAAAAAGACAATGGCTGGGTATATGAATATGATGGCAAACAAAAACCGGTTACTGAAAAAAAGATATCTATTACAATTCAAAACGGGAGCGGTGACATGACAACAAAAACCATTAATGCTCTGTTTACACATCATGGCCCCATCATGGCAAAAAGAAACGGACAATGGCTGAGTGTAAGAGCTGATAACCGCATCATGAATGGATTGATACAATGCTGGCAACGAACAAAGGCAAAAAGTTTTGATGATTTTAAAAAAACACTGGATCTGAAAGGAAATATTTCCAACAATACTGTGTATGCCGATGCAGAAGGAAATATTGCTTACTGGCATGGCAATCGCATTCCTAAACGAGATACAAAATATGATTGGAGCAAAGCCTGTTGATGGAACTATATCTGCAACAGAATGGAAAGGCTATCATAACATCGATGAAACAGTTCATAGTATCAATCCACCAAATGGCTGGTTACAAAATTGTAACTCTACTCCATTTACTGTTGCGGGAATCAATAGTCCCAAAAAAGAAAATTATCCTGCTTATATGGCGCCTGATGGAGAAAATTTTCGTGGCATAAATGCAGTAAGAGTTTTGAGTGAAGAAAATAAATACACAATTGATAAAGTGATCAAAGCCGGATATGATACAAGATTATCTGCATTTGAAATATTAGTTCCCGCATTGATAAAAGCATTTGAAAAAAATGTTCATGAAAATGATTCGCTGTATCAATAAGCTTTATGAGGCCGATATCAGTTTTAAAAAACTGGGATTATCGTTGCGGTGAAAATTCAATTGCCACAACACTGGCAGTTGAATGGGGACAAAAAATTTTACCGGCAATTTTCAGAACAAAAATTGTCGATGATGAAGAAGCTGACCAGGTTGAAAAAGCAAAACAGTTTGCCGCAACTGCAACGCCCGAAGAATTATTACAGCCGTTATTTGCCGCCATAAATGATCTGAAAAATAAATTTGGCACACTGGCAAATACCCTGGGGAGAGATCAACCGTTTTCAAAGAATATCATCTGATATTGATAATAAGTTTGATGATAGCAAAGCCAAGCATTCCGGTTGGATTTGCTTCTTCTACCTGGGGAATGCTTCCTTCTTATACCAGTCGCAGTTTTCCCGGCACCAAAAAAAGATATGGAGTAAATGGAAATAGTTTTATCTGTGCTGTTGAGTTCGGAAAAAAAATAAAAGCAAAATCATTATTGGCCGGTGGCGAAAGCGGAGATGAGAATTCAAAACATTTTTTTGACCAGGGACCGATGTACAGCAAGGGACAATTCAAAGATGTGTTGTTTTATAAAGAAGATGTGATGAAGCATGTGGAAAAAATTTATCACCCCGGAGAGTAATAAATAAAAAGAGTTGCAAAAAAAGCAACTCTTTTTAATATATATATGGGTCAATTGAATTTGTTACCCGTTTCCGTTATAGCAGATTTTTGGCCAAATAAATTACCAAAACTCCCGAGGTTTTTTTCTAAGAAGTCTCCTCCTCTTTTCTTAAGTTCAGCTTTTTGTTCAGGCGTCATTTGAGTGTAACGATAAACACCATAAGCCGCAGCGGCCAATATCAAGCCTAATAATTTTTTTTGCATAGTTTTTATTTTAAGGTTTACTTATCACTATATGTAAACATAAAATATCGTGCCGCAAATAAGAAAAATATTGGTGAGACATTAAATGAGAACTAAAAAGAAGATCAGGCTTCTATTATCCGCAGTTTTGCATAGTTCAGCATGATCTTTTTTTCACCATTGTGTCTCAAACTTAATTGTTGCAATAGGATTATGTGCTGCCCCTTCTTTTTTTATCACTTCACCAAAACCAAATTTCTGATGTTCTACTTTTTGTCCCACTTGCAAATTAGAAACATCACTTGCTTTAAAATCAGCAGAAGGAACATGTTCATAACTTTTTGAATAGTTGTTTTCGGCGCTAAATAAGAAGGAGTTTCTTTTTTTGTTGACGTCCGGTTGTCAGATGTCCAGTCCTTGCCACTTCCTCCCCATCCTTTCATTCTTTCAAATGCAGTTCCATTGCCATAACCCTGGTTTTTTGCACCACCGCCTGCAAAACTTCTGTCAATAAAATTTTCAGGAAGTTCTTCAATAAAACGACTTGGTTCATTTTGCACTAACTGAACCAAAACGATAACGGGTATTGGCATAGGTGATCCACAATCTTTTTTTAGCTCTTGTTATCGCTACATAAAATAATCTTCTTTCTTCTTCCAGTTCTTCTCTTGTATTTATGCTCATTGCATTTGGGAAAAGCATTTCTTCCAAGCCCGGCAACAAACACAACAGAGAATTCCAGTCCTTTTGCAGCATGTATTGTCATTAGTTTTACCGTATCTGCATTGGGATCTTTTTCATCTGCATCAGTTAATAAAGTGATCTGTTGCAAATAAGTTCCAAGGCTTTTATCCACCACTTCGCCATCTTCATTATCCGGGCGTTTCGATCCATTCTTTTATTGAGTTCAATAATTCCTGTATGTTCTCGTATCGTGCTAACACCTTCTGTGCTTTTATCATTGAAAAATTCTTTTACAAAATTTGTTTGCTTACCTACATGAAAAGCCACATCATACGCATTTTGTTTTTGCAACATGCTTTGAAAACTTTTTATCATCATTACAAAATTCTTCAATGGCTTCCAAGTGTGCCTGCCTTAAACCCAAATGCTTTTGCCTGTTCCAGCACTTCCCACATGCTTATATTATTTTCATTGGCATACAAGAACAGCTTTATCAATTGTTGTTTTACCAATGCCTCTTGCAGGATAATTGATGATGCGTTTCAGCGCTTCTTCATCTCTTGGATTAACAATAATTCTTAAATAAGCGATAAAATCTTTGATCTCTTTGCGTTGGTAAAAACTAATGCCGCCATAAATAGTATAAGCAATACCCATGCGACGCAGCGCTTCTTCAAAGGCCCGGCTCTGTGCATTGGTGCGGTAAAGAATGGCAAAATCTTTATTGTAATAATGATTGCGGAGTTTTTGTTCCTGTATGGTATCAGCAACAAATTTTCCTTCTTCATTATCCGTCATTGTTCGCACCAGCTTTATTTTTTCTCCTTCTGCATTTTCCGTCCAAAGATCTTTTGGTATCTGGCTTTTATTATTTCTAATGACTTCGTTGGCAACATTTAAAATACTTTGTGTGCTGCGGTAATTCTGTTCCAGCTTTACCACTTTTACTTCATCATAATCTTTTTGAAACTGTAAAATATTTTGAATCGTTGCACCACGAAAACTATAAATGCTTTGTGCATCATCACCCACTACACAAACATTTTCATGCATAGCGCCAAGCAATTTTATTATTTCATATTGTGCAGGATTGGTATCCTGGTACTCATCAATTAAAATATATCTGAACTTATGCTGATACTTACTCAGGCTTTCGGGAAATGTTTTTAGTAACTCATAAAACTTTAAGAGCAGATCATCAAAATCCATGGCGCCGTTTTTAAAACAACGTTTTACATACGCATCATAAATCTGACCAATGGCCGGACGGTTGCTGCGCATGTCTTCCTGCTGAATATAATAATCATTGGCATATTCTGCCGGACCCACCAATGCATTTTTAGCTGAAGAGATCCTGTTATAAACTGTATTAGGCTTATAATGTTTGTCATCAAGATTTAATTCATTGATCACGGTTTTCACAACACTCTTTGCATCATCTGTATCATAAATGGTAAAGTTGTTTGGATAGCCCATCTTCGGCGCTTCGGTCCGGAGAATTCTTGCAAACACGGAGTGAAATGTACCGATATATAAATTTCTTGCTTCGTTGTTGCCAAGAATATGCTCGACCCTTTCCTTCATCTCCTTTGCAGCCTTATTGGTAAAAGTGAGAGCCAGAATATTAAAAGCATCTACACCATTTGCCATCAGGTGAGCCACCCTGGTCGTAAGCACTTTTGTTTTTCCACTGCCGGCACCGGCCACGATCATCAAGGGACCATCAATATGTAATACGGCCTCACGTTGTTTATCATTCAATCCTTCTAAATAATTTGTCATTTTGTTTTTGTCACCCTGAGCTTTGCGAAGGGCGGTCATGGCTGCAAATTACGTCATCATTACGGCTAAAAAAGTTGTCTTAAAAACTTTTACTAATAAAAAACCCGTCTTACCTTAAGCAAGACGGGGCATCGAATATTTTTATTTTAAGAAGGTTCTTTCTTCGGCTCCAATAGTTTGAAAAACTGATCTAATTGTGGCAGGATCACTATTCTTGTTCTCCTGTTCGCTGCTTTGTTTTCTGCAGTAGTGTTTTCAAACAGCGGGTTGTATTCCCCGCGGCCGGCTGCCGACATTTTTTTTGGGTCAAGACCATATTCTTTTTGTAAAATTCTCACTACTGAAGTTGCTCTTTTCACACTCAGGTCCCAGTTGTCGATCAATACACCACTCTTATATGCTACATTATCCGTATGGCCTTCCACCATGAATTCTATATCCGGCTGATTTTTTAATACAGCAGCTACTTTACCAAGCACTGTTTTCGCTTGAGCCGTTACTTCATATTTACCGCTTTTGAAAAGCAGCTTATCTGAAATATCAATATAAACAACTCCTTTTTCCACTTTAATATTTATGTCCTCGTCTTCCATGCTACCCACAGCGCCTTTCAGGTTCATCACCAATGCCAGGTTCAATGAATCTTTACGGGCCATGGATGCCTGCAGATCCTGTATATAAAGATCTTTGGCGCCAATATTCTCAAGCGATTTTCTTATGTTTTCTGCCTGTGCAGAGGATACAACAGAAAGGTCTTCCATTTGCTTTAGCACAGTGGTGTTAGTTTGTTTCAAAAAATCGATCTGCTTATTAAGGTCAGCGATCCGGTTATTAAGATTTGCTTTATCGTTTTCCAGGGCTGTTTTCTGACGTCCCAGTTCTGCTTTATCATCATTACATTTTGTAAGATCGCCTTGCAGCGAGGTGTGTTTTGTTTGCAGCTCCGCATAATCTGACTGCGACTTTTTAAATTTTTTACTGCTTACACAAGAAAAAAGAAAGAAGGACGATAGGATTGTTACTGCTACTAATTTGTATTTCATTGGTAAATGTTTTTGGTATCTGAAGATATTAATTCAAAAGTATTGGTCAAAACAATTCTTCGTTGATGTTAAATGTTAAAATTGAGCATTTATCAACGATAGGTAGAAAATAAAAGCTCAAGGTTTCAAATCCAAACCCGATGCCAACAATGGGGTTTTACAAAAAATTTCTATATCATTTTAGTAATTTGGAATAGACTGAACTCATCTATTTCCATTTGATATTGCATCCAATGCTGGGTCTCTGATCCTGGGGAACAGGCTCATTATTTATTAAATGATCTAATGCATTGCGAATATCTTTCCCCGTTACGGGTATTTCGTTTCCCGGCCGGCTATCATCCAATTGTCCGCGATAAACGAGCCGCAGGTCTTTATCATAAATAAAAAAATCAGGAGTGCAGGCGGCATTATATGCTTTTGCTGTTTCCTGTGATTCGTCATATAAATACGGAAACGGATATTTCAGTTGTTTCGCAACCTGTGTCATTAGTTCTGGCGAATCATTAGGATGATTTATAACATCATTTGAACTGATAGCGACAAAACCAATTCCTTTGTTTTTATAGTCATTCGCCAATCTTACTAATTCTGCATTTACATGTTTTACAAAAGGGCAATGATTGCAAATAAACATGATCATGGTTGCTGTTTCGCCCTTTACATCATTCAGTGATAATTGTTTTCTGCTTACAGTATCGGGCAATAAAAAATCAGGAGCTTTTGTGTCGAGTGTAACCATCGTTGAAGGAGTTCTTGCCATTGAGATAAAATTTAAAAGTAACCCTGACTGCTAAGCGGCTTTTGCGAGATTCCTTTTTTTCCTGTTCAGGTATTTCTCAAATACTATTTCACTCATCGGTTTATTATAAACTTTACTTTCTACCCATGAAATGACATCGAGATAAGCAAATGATCTTGTTTCAAAGCGATTCTTTTCAAGATGCTTTATTTTATCCAGGAACTTTTCAAGCTCGGGTTTTATCTTCTTTGGAGAAACATTGAATGATTGTCTCAGGAAACGGAACATCTCTTCTTCCACCACCGTGAGGTTTTTCATTTTCGCCATATACCGGTAAACCGATTTTATGAGTGATTCAATGATCTCGTCATTTCCCAATTCATAATGTGCCATCAGGTGAAGTAAACGGGCATAGCATTGCAGGTCTATTCGCAGATCACCAGCACCATTGATGATCTTTTGCAAATAATCAATTGCTATTTCGTATTTGCCGGCGCCGAAATAAAGCGTGGCGATCTTATAATTAAATACAAGTATGCGATGCCTGTCAACAAACAGTGCATATTCTTCGAGGTTTTTTTCTATCGAAGGCACCAGCTTCAATCCTTCTGCAAAACTTCCTTTCATCAGGTGCCAGTTTATTTTAGCGCTGTTGATATAAATAGAGGTATGTGTTCGAAAATTATCATGTCGTTTTGCAACATCTGTCTTTGCAAACAGTTCAAATTTTTTGAGTACGGCTTCAAATCTTTCAAAATACCGGAGATCAAAAAAGGCATTTAGCAATGTATGAACTCCTTTTATATAATGTCCTGTTTCCACTTCTTTCATCACTGGTTGTGCTTCAAACAGGTCGATCCATTTCTGACTATAGCGATAATACATCAGGAAATCCTGGCGGATAAAAGCATACCAGCAATAGCTTTGATACAAATAAAGCTTTTCATAAAAGCCATTTACCTTCTGCACATCGGCAGGTAAATAGTTTTTGAAAAATGTATTCAATTCTTTTTCGTCCTGGTCATTTCTTGCATGACCATATAATACAAACCAGCGATATAAAAGCAATGCAAGATTAGAAAGCCTTGTTACCCTGTCTATATGCCCGCTGATCTCCAGCGCCTCTTCCGTCATCTCTTTTGTTTTATCAGTAGTGCTGCGGGTTATATGCAGTGTTTCAATTTTCTTTTCTAAAGAAAGCAATTGAACCAGGGTATTAAATTTTTGATTTGCCCTTGCAAGTTCTTTTGCTCTTTCTAAAATGCGAAGGCTATGAATTTTTAAACCTTTATTATATAATATGCGGGCATTATCAAGGTGTTCACTCAATTGCAGGTCGATATTATCAGTTGTTTTTAGTAACCGAAGACTTGCCAGTAATTGTTTATATAAATGATTTTTTAAATTGGCTAATTGTGTTTTCGAAATGCCGGGCATTTTTTTCAGCAACAACCTCTCATCATACTCCTGCAGCTTATCCAATGCATCAAAAAGCTGTATGATCTTAAGGTCCTGTTTAGCAGAACTTCTCTTTATATAGAGCTTGAAATGCCGTTTTTCCGACTTTTCAAGCGAATGAACCAATTGAAATAATATATCTGAAAACCTGTTGGACATAATAAAATATTTTTTTGGAAACGCTTCGCTTGCAATGAGTTACCTAAATTCTCACCCGTTTGAAATGATAAAACGGGAAGCAAGATATTTTCAATATGATGGCATTGCTTTATACTTTTGATCTGCGTCTCTGTTATTTCATAAGCAAGCAATCGTTGAGGTAGACAAGCAGCAGAGAGGCCTAAAAAAGATTTTTACTGATTTTCATATGGCAAGCAATCGTGAGAGGCCAGTCCGTTTCTACGGAAGGGCCTTTTTTGTGTCCGCAAATTTAATTTGGATTCGCGGAATTTGATAAAAAATTTTATAGGCTTCATTTCACGGCAATTGTCATCACGTGAGCACTTATTCCCACCATTACCGGGTCATTTTCAGTTTGCCTTATATACTGAAGCATTTTATTTTTTGAATCTTCATCCTTCCACCTTTCCATAAAATTTGGCGTCAGCCATCCGAAACCTTCAATGGCAATTGAATTAAATTCAGAAAAGCCGGCTAAAGCAAATTCCTCTCCTATTTCTTTTTGTGTATGGAAATGTGCATCGGTAAAATACATGGGGTGATTGACAGGATTAAAATGATTGCCATCTTCCAGATCCTGGTTCACTATATTTTCAAAAGCAGGATCATCAATAAATCCTTGCCAAAATCCATCAAACAAAGAAGCATATCTTGTAATTGTTGCGGCTAGCAATACTCCATCTTTTTTTAAAACTCTTTTTGCTTCAGCAATGCTTTTTACCCGGTCTTCTTTTTCCTGTAAATGATACAGCGGTCCGAATAACAGGACCAGATCAAATTGTTCATCGTCATAAGGAAGTTGTCTTGCATCGCCCAATAAAATAGAAGCAAGCGGTTTATTTTCTGTAATGGAAATTTTTGTAGCCGCTTCAATATGAAATTCGGCAGCATCAAGTAAATGAACTTGATGTCCCATATCATGAAGCCAGAAAGAATAAGCTCCGGTGGCACCGCCAATGTCAGCAATGGTCATTGAAGGGTTTAAATACCGGAATATGATTTCCTGTGTACGGATTTTCTCGAGTTGAAAAACATGTTGCCCCAAACGGTCAGTTTCCATCTGGGTACTGTTGTAAAATGTATTTATAGTATGTGATGACATTACTTAAAATTACAAACAAGAAATTATTGATAAGTCTATTACCCATCATTACTAATGAGTAATGAAATAAGCCATACTAAAATTCATTCTTAAATACAGAAACCCAATGGTTTCTGTATGAGTTTGATCCATGCAAATATTGGGTTTTCATGACAACAATCATTCCTCACGTTGACAAAATGCATTTAATTCTCACCGCTTGATTGGTAACTCTGTATTTCAAAACTTGAACTTATGGATAAGAGATCAAACGGAAATAAATATGTTTATTTCTTTGGCGGCGGCAAGGCCGACGGTAATGAGTCAATGAAAAATTTATTGGGAGGTAAAGGTGCAAATCTGGCCGAAATGGCTGGCCACCCAAAACTTCAATTGCCGGTTCCGCCGGGATTTACGGTTACAACAGAAGTCTGTACTTATTACTACGATCATGAAAAAACTTATCCAAAAGAATTAAAAGCACAGGTTGAATCATCATTAGAGAAAATGGAAAAGCTGATGGGTAAAAAATTTGGTGATGAAAAAAATCCATTGCTTGTTTCAGTTCGTTCCGGTGCAAGACGATCAATGCCCGGTATGATGGAAACAGTTTTGAATATTGGATTAAATGAAAAAACGATCAAAGGAATCATTGCACAATAGTGGTGATGAACGTTTTGCTTATGATGCCTATCGCAGGCTGATCATGATGTATGCCGATGTTGTAATGGAAAAAGCAGGTGGTATTGAAGTAAAAAATGGCAAAGGTATCCGTAAGATACTCGATGAAAAACTAGAACACATAAAACACAAACAGGGTTATACAAGTGATACTGAGTTAACTGTTGATGAATTGAAAGGGCTTGTAAAAGATTATAAGAAAACAATAAAGAAAGTTTTGGGAACAGAATTTCCTGATGATCCCTGGGAACAAATGTGGGGAGGAATGGGTGCTGTATTCAGCAGTTGGAATGGAAAACGGGCAATTGAATATCGCCGCATTGAAAAAATTCCTGATGAATGGGGAACTGCTGTAAATGTACAGGCAATGGTTTTTGGAAATATGGGCAATGATAGTTGTACCGGTGTGGCATTTACAAGAAACCCCGGCACAGGAGAAAATAAATTTTATGGAGAATATTTAGTGAATGCACAGGGTGAAGATGTAGTGGCTGGTATCAGGACTCCGGCACCCGTGAATGAATATTCAAAAAATGCTCAGAGCAAACATTTCACCACATTGGAAAAATTAATGCCTTTACAGTATAAAGAATTGTATGGTTACCAGAAGAAGATTGGAACATCATTATAAAGACATGCAGGATATTGAGTTTACTATTGAAAAAGGAAAACTTTATATGCTGCAGTGCCGGGTAGGTAAAAGAAATGGTATTGCTGCCGTTCGAATGGCAACTGAAATGCATTCGGAAAAATTGATTGATGCAAACACGGCTATCATGCGGGTAGGGCCAAACCAATTGGTTGAACTATTACTTCCAATGCTTGATCCAAAAGCAGAAGAAACAAATACTGTAATTGCAAAAGGATTGCCTGCTGGCCCGGTGGCGCAAAAGGTCGTGTTGTTTTTTCTTCAGATGATGCAGTTGAATGGGCACATCGCGGAGAAAAAGTTATTCTTGTTCGTGAAGAAACATCGCCGGAAGATGTGGATGGTATGCATAAATCACAAGCGATACTTACAACAAAAGGCGGAATGACATCGCATGCTGCGTTGGTAGCAAGAGGTTGGGGTAAATGTTGTATCGTAGGATGTGGTGATATCGAAATACATCATGAAACAAAAACATTTAAAGCAAAGAATGGCGAAATAATAAAAGAAGGCGATTGGATCACTTTAAACGGAACAAGAGGGCTTGTATATGAAGGAAGCTTGCCATTAGTGGATATTGATCTTGAAAAAAACAGATCGTATAAAGACCTGATGAAACTGGTTGATAAAATAAAAGTAATGGGTGTGCGGACCAATGCAGAAACGCCAGATGATGCAGCACAGGGATGCAAAGTTTGGTGCAGAAGGAATTGGTTTATTCCGCACCGAACATATGTTTTATGGAGAAGGAAGCGAAGAGCCATTATTCCTGCTTCGTAAAATGATCGTAAGTAAAACAGAAGAGGAACGAAGGGAAGCACTGAATGAATTATATAAATATGTAAAGAAAGATATCAAAGACACTTTGCTTGTGATGAATGGCTATCCTGTTACTATTCGTTTACTTGATCCTCCTTTGCATGAGTTTGTTCCTCATGATAAAGAAAAACTGCATCAGCTTAGCAAAGAATTAGGAATAAGAATGAGTGTATTGAAAAGAAGAGTGCTGGCATTGCATGAAAACAATCCAATGCTTGGCCACCGTGGTGTAAGATTGGGAGTTAGTTATCCTGAAATTACAGAAATGCAGGTGAGGGCAATTTTTGAAGCAACAGCAGAGATCATTAGATCAGGAAAAAAAGCATTCCCTGAAATAATGGTACCGGTTACCTGTACTGTCAATGAATTATCTCATCAAAAGAAGATCGTTGATCGTGTTTATAAAGAAGTTTGCGAAGCACAGAAAATGAAAAGCATTCCTTATTTATATGGCACGATGATCGAAATACCAAGAGCTGCATTAAAAGCAGGGCAAATGGCCGAAGTTGCTGATTTCTTCAGTTTCGGTACAAATGATCTTACACAAATGAGTTTTGGTTTTAGCCGCGATGATATTGGCGGATTCTTACCAAATTATCTTGATCAAAAGATCCTTCATGACGATCCTTTCCAGACCATTGACCAGGATGGAGTAGGTGAATTGATAAAGATCGGAACTGAACGTGGTCGTAAAACAAAACCGAATTTGAAAGTTGGTATCTGTGGAGAACATGGGGGTGATGCTGAAAGTGTAAAATTCTGTCATCGCATCGGTATGAACTATGTAAGCTGTTCACCATTCCGGGTGCCGATAGCAAGATTGGCGGCGGCACAAGCTGCTGTACAGTATGCAGAAATTAAAATTGACAATTATGCTGCAGGAAGAAAGAATGGATATCTTATTAAACGCCGTGTACAAAAACGGCATCCTGAACACGTATGATTTTTGTGCCGAGCTCAATGGAATACTGGTGAAGAAGGATTTCGGGAATGCAAGGCATTAGCCGATGAATTGGTAGAGGAAAAGCTGGTAAGGTATAATGATGCACAGAAAACAGAATTAAAAATTACTAACTATGGCCGTTACTGGGTGGTCCATGGAGGCTTTCTTATTTACCTGAAAGAAAGTGAAAAGAAAATAAGACCAAGCCGGGATAGAGATAAACATAACGGTGATCTGAAAGAAGAATTAAAAGAAGCCCGGTTAAAATTTACACATTACCGCATTGTTACTTATTGGTGGAGTTTTGCACTGACGCTTATCAGTTTTTTATTATCAATGCTGAATCTATATCTCATTTTAAGCAGGAATAAATAACTGCTGGTTTATTATTTTAGTCGTATGAAAAAGTCAATTTTAAAATTGAATAAAGAATGGCACCTGGCTCATCGAATGCCTGAGAATGCAACGATCGAAGAACGTATTGCATGGCATCTTGAGCATTCAAAAAATTGCGGTTGCCGTCCTATTCCTGATAAATTAAAAGCAGAGATCAAAAAGAGAAAAGCCCATTAATCTCACTTATCGCCTTCCTTAATAATTTTACCGCCCGGATCAATGTAAACCCATTTTCCGCTCTTCATCACTTTTGCAATGCCTTCCCTAAATCGATCAGCATAGCCATATTGAAAAGGAATAACAATTTTACCTCGTTTGTCAATATAGCCCCACTGCTCTTTGGAATTACAAACAGGAGCAAGACCACTGCTGAAACAACGGGCATTTGTATAATTCATAGGGATAACAAGATCACCTCTTTCATCGATAAATCCCCATGATTCTCCTTTTGCAACTGCAGCCATTCCTTCGTTAAATGAATAAACTTCGCTGTATTGTGGTTTTACAAATTCATTCCCATTGCTATCAACAAAACCCCATTTGTTATCCATCCTTACTCCGGCCTTGCCTTCAGCGAAATTCATGCCCTCATCATAAATAATAGCGATGATAATTTTACCATCTTTATTTACATATCCACGCTTACCATCCTTTTCTACAAGCGATAAACCGCAGGATAGCTCATTTACACTTGCATATTCCTTTGCCCATTTTTGTGCCATACCTGTCATACTCATAAGTATGAGAGCCGGCAATATGAAGATCTTTTTCATACCATTTATTTTAGGGTTGAAAAATACTTGTACATCTATCAAGATAGCTTCATTACAAGAAGGGAGATATGATTTTAAGCAGCCGGGAACTTGATTCTGGGATTGCAGTTGCTCAATAATAGAGCAGGAAGGAAGCAATTTCAGATAGCCAGGTCTGAGAGACGGCAGTTTGAATGGTTTTACCGTGCTTCAGAAATTCAAATGCATTTTTTATACCCAACAATTTATCCAGATGTCCGCCCCCCGAAGGATTTACATTGGTAACATAAGCTCTTTCTTTTACCTGGTGAGGATATAGTTTTAAAAGAATAGAAATAAGATCAATGCCAAAAGCGACTGGGCGAAATTTATTTGGTTCAATCAAATTCAGTTCAAGTCCATTGCATGTTTCATTTTTATATAAGCTATCGGCAGGGATATAAGAACAAGGTTTTAAATCTATGCCGTTGAAATTTTTAGTTTTCAATTCCATTTGCAATTCTTCGGCATTTATCCATGGTGCACCGAATTGCATAAATGGCTTATCAGTTCCGCGGCCTTCATTTACATTAATACCTTCTAATAAACCCATTCCGGGATAAACTAATGCAGTTGAAATATTTTGTATCGCCGGGGATGTTGGATAAAAGTCATTTGTAATTTGACCCCGGTCCCAGTTTTTTACTGGAACAATTTTCAGATCAAGCCCGTTTAATTTTTTATTAGAAAAATACCTTGCCAACTCTCCAAGTGTACAAGAATGTCTTACCGGAATTGACCAACGACCAATAAATGATGCACAGCTTGCTTCATCCAGCATCGGGCCTTCAGCCATTTCTAAATTTCCACCAATTGGATTTGGCCTGTCTAAAATGATCAATTGTTTGTTATGCTTTGCACAAGCTTCCATTACATAGGTCATTGTCCAGAGATAAGTATAGAAGCGACAGCCCACATCAGGAATATCAAACAAGACAATATCAATATCTTTTAGATCATCTTCGGTTGGCATTAAACGATCACCATATAAACTGATTATCGGTAATGCCGTTTTGATATCGATAGCATCTTTTTGATAAGACCCATCAGCACCTTTAACTGAAATGCCATGCTCGGGAGAGAAGATCTTAAGAAGGTTAAATCCTTTTTCTACCAATGTTAACCTGCTTAATATTCTATCTGAACTAAACGCTGCATTATTTGTTACGATGGCAAACCTCGAATTCTTATTCACTTCATGGTCGTGTAAAAAAACATCTATGCCGGAGATCACTTGTTGCATGGCGCTAAGTTCTGAATAATTAAACTCATATTCTTACCTCAAAGGGATTCCATAATTTCACCACGTAAAATTTTTTTATGGCAATCCGCATTTTTATTACCGGCGGCACTTTTGATAAAGAATACAATGAATTAAATGGGCAGCTATATTTTAAAGACACACATTTAAATGAGCTGCTTGGATTGGGACGTAGCCTTGTGCCGGTAGAAATAAGAACGTTAATGATGATCGATAGTTTGGAAATGACCGATCATGATCGGGAGCTAATTGCCCATCAATGCAATCACTGTGAAGAAGACAAGATCGTAATTACTCATGGCACCGATACAATGGCGGATACGGCAAAATTGCTTGCGGGAAAAATAAAGAATAAAACTGTAGTGCTTACGGGAGCAATGATCCCAATAAAATTCGGAAGCTCTGATGGTTTATTTAATCTTGGCAGCGCATTGGCCTTTGCACAAACATTGTCGCCGGGAATTTATATAGCTATGAATGGGCGTTATTTCCATTGGGATAACGTAAGAAAGAATAAAGAAACGGGAGTGTTTGAAGAAGTGAAATGATCATTGCTCATGTTCTTCCAGTAAATGTGCAAACCCCTGGTCAGGATAATATCCTTTTAACGGCGCAAAAAACTCAATGATCTTTCTAAAATCTGCTGCTTCATTGTCCGTAGTATAAAAAGGTTCTGAAACACTTAATTCTTTTTTTGAATAATCAAGACCTACCATTACAATTGGGACATTAGCTTTTTTAGCGATATAATAAAACCCGGTTCTTAATTTATCGACCTTCTTTCTTGTTCCTTCAGGGGATAATGCAATGACTAAATTCTCAGCGTTATTGAATTTTTCTACTACCTGTTCAACAACCCCCTGCTTACTGAAACGATCAACAGGCGTACCGCCAAGCCAACGGAATAAAAAGCCAAACGGTCCTTTGAAAAGCTCTGCCTTACCGAGATACTTGCCATGTTTAATTTTTAAAACACTTCTGGCTGCAAGGCCTATCGTAAAATCTTTCCAATATGTATGTGGACCAACAATGGCAACAGCTTTTTTTAAATGATTGGGAAATTCATTCACGGCTTTCCAGCCTTCCAGTTTTAGGTATAGTTTCCAGAGAGATCGCATATAGTATCCTGTAATTAAAACTCTTTCTTAAGGGTCGGATATTTAATTCCCAACTGATCTAAGTAAGTTTTATATTTCGATGGATCATAATAATATTTTTTTAACTCGGGTCTGTATTTATCCATGATAGCTTTATTAAGATGAGTTGCCGGAGGCGTATTGTCAAGAAATGGAATATATTTTACATCCCTTGTCTGTACGTTATTAAAATAACTCCACGCATCAGCTATGATCTTTGGATCAGTCAGCATATCGATCAACGTTGATGATAAAGTTTTAGCTCCTGCAATGACTCCTTTATGTGCAATAGGTGTTGCCATCGCAATAGCATCTGCCCAGTTATGGCCGGGAGTGCCGGGAATATTCGAAGGATAGCCTAAAGTTATAGTAGGAACATTCCAGCTTATATCACCAATATCATCACTGCCACTACCCCATGAAAATGGAACTGATCCCCATAAACTATCAAGCCTGGTAGCCAACCCGTCAATAGGTTGTCCGTAAAAATCTTTTTTTGGAGCATTCACTAATTTTTGCACAGCTCTTGCCAGTTGTTGGTCCGATGAATCCCATACGGGCAAGCCAACCATTTTTGCATTTTTATAAGTTGCTTCAGCAATGGCTTTATTAAAATGAACCGGCCATGCTGTCCCTAGTAGTCTATAGGTTACTTTAGTTCCCGTCATATCGGCAACGTCTTTTGCAATTTTAATAGCATCATCATACATCGCTTTTATATCATCATAATTTCTTTCACGGAGATAATACCATACCGCCGCTCTTGATGGCACTACATTGGGCTGATCGCCACCATCCGTAATAACATAGTGAGATCGCTGTGTTGGTTTTAAATGTTCCCTTTTATAGTTCCATGTTACGTTCATCAGTTCAACTGCATCCAATGCACTTTTACCTCTCCAGGGTGCGCCAGCTGCATGAGCCGAGCTTCCTTCAAAAACAA
This sequence comes from uncultured Bacteroidota bacterium, assembly GCA_963746915.1. GTDB lineage: Bacteria > Bacteroidota > Bacteroidia > Chitinophagales > Chitinophagaceae > VBAS01. The sequence continues at coordinate 389,736 of CAVVDD010000009.1, forward strand.
ATTCTACTGAAACCATACCGTTATATCCTGCATCACCCCAGCTTGCACCGAGATTATTACCTACATGTGTAAATATGCATGCATCCACATTTTTGAAATACCCATCACGTATGTACCATGCTTTTGTAGCTAACAACTCTTCAGCAACTCCCGGCCATATCATCAAGGTACCCGGAAGCTTTTCTCTTTCCATTATCTTCTTTACTTCAATAGCAGATATAATGACCAACGGCAAACCGGAGTTATGACCTTCGCCATGTCCCGGAGCTCCTTCCACTATCGGTTCTTTATAAGCAACGCCTGGCTTTTGTGATGCTTTTGGTATGCAATCAATATCGCTGCCCAATGCAATGAATGGTTTACCACTTCCCCATTTGGCTAACCATGCAGTTGGTATCCCGGAAATTCCTCTTTCAATAGTAAAACCATTTTGTTCAAGAATTTTCGTGAGATATGCAGATGTTTCTGTTTCCTGGAAACCAAGCTCAGAAAAACTAAATACCATATCAACCATTTCCTGTGCTTGTTTTGATCTCTGATCTATTGCATTCAACACTTCTTTTTTCAAAGCATCCGCTTTGGAGTTATTGGTGATCTTTTGTTTTTGAGCTGAAGCATTAAACAGAATAAGAGTAAGAACGGTTGCAAAAAATAGTCTTAGTAACATGGTAAATTATTTAGGATATAATGATATTGGGTTGTTGTGCATGTGATGATATTGAGATCAAACGATAGATAACAAACCATCAAAGCATGATGAATCGTTTGATTGAAGTTAAATATTATCCACAATCATGAATAATCTATTAAATAAATGGGTATGTTATGAGCATTATATTAAGTTTATAATTAAGTTTACATTGTTTAGTCTATAAAGATTAACTAATTCCATTAGATTCTGCATGACCGAAGGATCGAAGCATACAAGTCTCCTGAAGGCTGAACCATATTTTGTTTGGATTGTGGCCCCGCAATTAGATACGGATGATCCGAATCTGAAATACTATTACGACTTTGATGCCAACATAAAAGAATTTGCCAAAGCATTTGATGAATTAGGCATTCCATGGAAATGGCAGTATGTAACGATCAATGACTATAAAATTATCATTGATAAAATAGCTGATTCAGCAAATGGTCATATCCCACTTGTTTTTAACTTATGCGATGGCGATGAAGTAAATGGCGCCCCGGGTCTGTCTGTTATTAAATATCTCGAAGAAAAAGAACTTATCTATACCGGCTCAAGAGAAAAATACTATCATCTTACTACTTCCAAGATAACTATGAAACAGGCATTTGATGATGCCCGTGTTTCCAATTCTTTATGGAAAGCCATTACAAGTCCTGGTCAGGATGTAACTGGAGTTAGCGAGTATATTGGTACACCAGTTATTGTTAAGCCTGCTGTATCTGGTGGAAGCATGGGTCTTGGTTTAAAAAACGTAGTGAACAATGATGATGAATTAAGAAAAGTAATTGATGAGCTTTATAAAGGTTACCATGGTTGGGATTTTACATTTGGGGGATTGGTTGCAGAGAAGTTTATTGCAGGTCCTGAGTTCACAACATTTGTTACCGGTTCTTATGATCAGCCAGATGATATCCAGGTTTATCAACCCGTAGAAAGAGTTTTTAATGAAAAGCTTCCGGAGAATGAAAAATTCCTTTCTTTTGACAGGCTTTGGGATACTTATGAAAATGAAAAACCAGTCGGGGAACATGAGTATGAAAATCTTTGGGAGTATTTTAAACCCGATGCGAAATTAGAACATGCGATCAAACAATTAAGCATCGATGCTTATTGTGCAGTGAGAGGTACAGGTTATGGCCGGATTGATATCCGAATGGATAAGGCAACCGGTAAAATGTATGTGCTGGAAGTAAATTCACAATGCGGATTAAGCGAGGATGAGAACCATACTTCGATTGGCGCTATGGTAAGATTGGGAAATGACAAGTTCAGCGACATGCTTGGGGCAATTATTGAAAATGCCCTGCAAACAAAACTCAAACACATTAAAGCGGCTAAGCTTATCAATAAATAACAGCCAATAAAGCCGTTTCAATACTTTTTATTAACTAAAATGACTGTATGAAGATTTGTGTGCTCCAACCGGACTATTCTCATTCCAAAGTGGATTACCAGTATTATGATCCTATTCGCAACCTTTCTGCGTTAATGCCCGAAGCAGAGATGGATCATGTGCTGATCAGTAAATTAACTACTTACAAACAGCTTAAAGAGCTTAAGAAAAAAGGTTATGAGTGCTTCGTTAACCTTTGTGAAGGTTATCCTGATTGGGAAACACCCGGCTATGATATTTATTTCAATGCAGATATGCTGAATATTCCTGTTACCGGTCCCAGCACAAAACTTTTTGATGTTCCTAAACGGTTAATGAAATATGTAGCTTATTGCGAAGGAGTAAGGATTCCTGCTTATGCTATTATTGATACTCTGGAAGAAATTGAAAGTGCTACTCAGCATTTAAAATACCCATTGTTTGTAAAACCCGCACATGCAGGCGATAGTCTTGGTGTTGATGAACATTCATTGGTTCATAATATAGAAGAGCTAAGGGCCAAATGTGCGGAGATCATAGACGAGTATGGTCCGCTGTTGATCGATGAATATATTGCCGGTCGTGAGTACACAGTTTTAGTTGCGGCTGATCCGGAAAATGAAAAAGAATGCATTGCATTTCGTCCTGTTGAATATAGATTTCCTGAAGGAAAAGAATTTAAAACGTATTCATTAAAGACATCAGAGCTTCATCCTGATTGTAACTTCCCTTGCGAAGATGCAGAGCTTGATAAAAAACTTCGTGAAGCATCTAAGAAGATCTTTCTTGGCTTCGGAGCTGTAGGTTATGGCAGAATGGATTTCAGGGTAAATGATAAAGGCGAAGTTTTCTTCCTTGAAGTAAATTTTACCTGTTCTGTTTTTTATAGCGATGGTTACGAAGGCTCGGCTGATTTTATTTTAAAATATGATGGCATCGGGCAAGCTGGTTTTCTTAAGCTGATCATTGAAGAAGCAATGAACCGTCATCAGCGCAAACAAAAATGCTATGATGTAAAAGGAAATTCAATTGCCGGCTTTGGTATTTATGCCAAACGTGAATTGCCACGCGACTACATTGTTTTTAATGGTGAAGAAATGCCCCAGCGTCTTGTTACCCGTCGTCATGCAATGGATAACTGGAATGAAAATGAACAGGAGCATTTCCGTCGTTATGCATATCCAATAAGCAAAGAGGTTTTTATCATCTGGGATGCTGATCCTACAGAATGGGCTCCGCAAAATCATAGTTGTGACCCTAATTGTGCTTATGATGGATTAGATGTTGTAGCACTTCGGAAAATTAAAAAAGGAGAAGAACTGACGCTTGATTATGCGCAGTTCCTGGATAAAAATATGGAACCATTCCATTGTAACTGCGGTTCACCAAACTGCCGCGGACTCATTATGGGAATTCCCAACAATTCAGTTACTCATCGTGAGTCGGTATTGGAAAAACAAAGAAGAGAATTGAGACTGAGATCAGGGCTTAAATCAAATGGATTGCAGCGCCGGACAAGATAAAATAGTTTCTATTTTAGCTGTATGAAAACCGTACGGCTTACCATCAAAGGAAAAGTGCAGGGTGTTTTTTACAGGGCAACGGCAAAAGATGTTGCTGACCTGGTTGGTATAAAAGGATGGGTAAAAAATCTTCCTGATAATAATGTTGAGATAACAGCAACTGCGGTTGAAGAAACACTTCAAAAATTTATTCGGTGGTGTAAACAAGGTCCGCCAAAAGCAAGGGTGGATGATGTGATCGTTGAAGAACTCGATCTTGAGGAGTTTAATGGTTTCAGGATAATCAGGTAACTTTCATAAAATCATCCTTCATGCGCAATTCATTTTTTCTACTCCTTCTTTTATTTTCTATTTATGCAAAAGCTCAAAATCTAAAATCCGGCGGCGTTCTGAAACCAGAACAAGCCATCATGGATATCCGCCATTATACGGTGGCATTAGAAGTAAATCCAACTGAGAGATCGATCAATGGGTATACAGAAATTGATCTTAACCTTTTACAGCCCACCAATAATTTGTTATTTGATTTCTGGCATGGACTTAAGATCAGCCAGCTTTGGGTAAATGGAAAAATTCAAACTTATACTCATACAAATGATGATTATATAAAAATTCCATTGTCTCAACAATTGCCAGCGGGTAAGGTAAAAGTAAAAGTTGCTTATGGTGGCAAACCGGGAGTTGCAGTTAGACCTCCATGGACAGGAGGTTTCCAATGGGAAAAAGATTCAAAAGGAAATCCATGGATATCGATCACCTGCCAGGGCGAAGGTGCAAAAATTTATTTTCCATGTAAAGATCATCCAAGCGATGAACCAAATGAAGGAGCTGATATGATCATTACTGTTCCCAAAGGATTGATCGTAACGGCACCGGGCATTTTACAAACTACAACGACAAAAGGTGATAAAACAACTTTTCATTGGAAAACAAATTATACCATCAGCAATTATTGCATTCTTTTCAACATAGGAAAGTATAAACTGGCAACACGGATGTACACAACAGTCAATGGCAATAAAGTGCCAATTGAATATTATGTGTTGGAAGAAAATTTTAATAAAGCAGAACATTTGCTTGATCTCTATGAACAATCCTGCAGAATAGAGGAAAAATATTTTGGAGAATACCCCTGGGTAAAAGAAGTGATCCGTGCTACTGAAACACCGCATCTCGGTATGGAACATCAAACCAACATTGCATACGGCAATAAATACAGGTATGAAAAAGTAGGGGGTAAAGATTTTGACTGGCTGCTTCATCATGAATTCGGACATGAATGGTGGGCAAATAAAGTAACTAATCGTGATTGGGCGCATATGTGGATACAGGAAGGCATCTGCGTTTTTGGTGATGCAATGGCAACAAGAGAATTAGCCGGTGAAGAAGCATACATGGAAAAAATGCGGGAAACAGCAAAGGGCATATCAAACAGTATCCCCGTTGTAAGAGGAGACCAAGTTGATTCAGATAGCTGCTATCATGGAGATATTTATGGAAAAGGGGCTTTCTTTATGCATACCCTTCGTTATATATTGGGGGATGATAATTTTTTTCCGACATTAAAAAAATTAGCCACCGATCCTCAGTACACGTATGATAACACAGTAGTAACAGCTGATGTCGAAAAACTTTTTAGCGGCGCTTATGGCAAAAGCCTTGATCCGTTATTTCATCTTTTTCTTTATACTATTGACAAGCTTGAAGTGAATGTTAAAAAAACAAAGGAAGGTGAATACCAGGTTAAGCTGGTGAACCTGGATATGTCAATTCCAATAGACGTACAGACTGATTCGGGCATTCAACGGATAATGGTCGATAAAAAAGGAACTACAATTACCAGCAACACAAATATTCTTATTGACCCCAAAGTATTTTATTTGAAAAAAGTCATCATGGAATAATTATTACTAATGAATTAACAAAATTCATTGGTGCGGTGAATTAAATTTGTGCCCCATTATACCATGGCTACCAGCAAAAAGAAGAAAGATAAATATTTCAAATGGGCAGTACTCATTTTTTTAGTTGTTGCCATTGCAGCAGTTTACGGAGGATATCAATGGTGGAAGAATAGCAGGTCTCGCTTTGTACGTTATCCAGCCTTTGGTATTTCAATTCCCGAAAATTATTTAATACATGGTATAGATGTTTCCAAATATCAGCAAACCATTTCCTGGGAATCGGTAAAAGAAATGAAAGTAAGAAACGTGCAACTTGGTTTTGTTTTTATAAAAGCGACGGAGGGGATCGTCAATACTGATCCGCAATTTAAAAGAAACTGGAAGAAATCAAGACAAGCCGGAATGATCCGCGGCGCCTATCATTTTTTTCTTGCAACAAAAGATGGGAGAGAGCAAGCAGAAAATTTTATCAGTATGGTTGACCTGGAAGAAGGAGATCTTCCACCCGTAGTGGATATAGAACAAACTTATGGAGTAAACTCCGTCCTTTTGAAAAAGGAATTAAAAGAATGGCTGGATATTATAGAGAATTATTACAATACAAAGCCCATCATTTATACCAGTGTTGCTTTTTATTCGAGATATCTTGGTAAAGAATTTAACAGCTATCCTTTGTGGGCGGCACATTATTATCAATACGATACTCCGCGAATAGATCGCAATTGGGATTTTTGGCAACACAGCGAGGAAGGAAGAGTGAATGGGATACTCTCAAAAGTTGATTTCAATGTTTTTAATGGCGATTCACTTCAATTCAGAAGCATTTTAATGGCTAAATAGTTTTTACCTCTTTTTATATTGACTTACCTTGTCAAGGATCAAACAGAATGTCTAATGTTTAGCATGGACCCCGAAGTGACAAAGTATTTCAGAAAGATACTTCGTTCACTTTTTGCTTTTTTAATGTGGCTTTTTATAAATGTTACTGCGGGTATTTATTTTGAGCTGGCGTATAGCAAAAACTATTCTTCTTTCATTCATGTACTCTTCTTTGTTTGGCTGGTTATAAGTCTTGTTCTTTTACTTTGGTATTTGTATAGGATATGGAGTAAGTAACGACTGCATCACATTCGATAAATAACTTTTAAACCAATTTGTTTCTTAAGTTAATTTATCTATTTTTAAAAATTGATTTAAAGGAATGGCATTAAGACGCATTAGTAAATTGATTGTTCTTGCCGGTACATTGCTTATTTGGCTGATAAAATTTGTTATCAGGCCCATGCATGACCTTGGACAGCCAATGAATTTCCTTCTTGGTGTTGCACCCAACTTATTTAGCTCATTTCTTATTCCGTTTGTGGCTTTCTGGTTTTTTACAGGCAAGGATTTTTTAATAGCCAGGATATTCCGCATTCATTCATTAGCAGATCTTCGTTTTGTTTGTTTAATTGCCTTTGCAATGTTGGTAGTAAATGAATACCTCCAGCTCATACCTATATTTGGAAGGACCTTTGATTACTTTGATATTATTTTTTCAACAATAGGTCTGGCTGTTTCCTATTTTGTTTTTGTTAAGATATATAACAAGGCCCTTCGACGCTATTACCCCAATTAATTTTTTGTATCAAGAATCAATGGAGTATTTCCTTTGCCCATGACCACGATCTTGGCATTTTGTGAAAGAGCAATTTCTTTTAACGCTTTAATTTGTTCGTATTGCAATTGCTGATCGGTTAGTCCCTGGTTAATGATCCGCTGGTAATCTGCAATACCCTGTGCTTCCACTCTTTTTCTTTCCGCCTCTTGTTTTTCTTTTTGAAGAACGAATTGCATTTTTTGCGCTTCCTGTTCCGCATTGATCTTTCCTTCAATTGTTGCTTTTACTGATTGTGGAAGAGTAATATTCCTGACGAGTAATTGTTCAAGGAATAATCCTCTTTTTTTAAAATCATCTTCAATGCTTTTAAAGATCCTGTTTTGAAACTCATCTCTTTTTGTGGAATAAAGAGCTATTGCATCATAATAAACAGAGTTGTCGCGGATCTTTGTTCGTGTTAATGGGCGAACAATTTTATCTACATAATTAACCCCTGTTTCTTTTACAAGTCTTGGCGCATCTGCTTCCGTAAGACGGAACAGAACAGTCAGATCAATAGTTACTTCAAGACCATCAGCTGTCAAAACCCGGATGGCATCATCTCCTGCTTTTGCACCTTCATCATGAATGCCACTCATTGTATAGTTTTGAGTCTTGATATCGAGCATAGTTACTTCGATCAAAGGATTGATCATGTGAAGTCCACTTTGCAACACATCATTTTGTACTTTACCAAAAAGCTTTTTTACGCCTACCTGTCCTGCATCAATTTGTACAATGGATCCGATCAGTACGCCAATGACCATAATGATTATTCCAACAATTCTTATAATTCCCCCGTATCGCTGCGCAGCGCTGGGGTTACGGGCAATGACGATACCGATAATAAGTACGATCATTCCTACAATAATGAGTGCCATAATGAGATTTGTTTTTTTTTAATAATAAGATCAACTACTGTGATCAGAAATGATTACCCACTTTGCCATTTATTTTCCTGAACATAAGCGTAAAATGCCCGCTTGCATCTCCAATTGTCCTGGTTAAATAATATTTACCGGTTACATGAAAATATTCAGGCGAAAGTTGTTTGACTTGAATAAGAGTGAATGTAAGCTTACCCATTGTGGCCGTGTCGGGATAATTCTTTTTATAATTTGCCAGGGTATTTTTATAACCATAGGTAACACCAGACTTGCCAATAAACATTAAGGAATCATTTTCCCAATAACCAACCATAAATGCATCTACGTCTCCGCGGTTCCAGGCTGCATTTTGTTTTGCAAGTAAATTTCTTACTTCTGTTTCATCCTTTGATTGGCTAAAAACTGAAAAGGATATAATAGTTAATAAGGCAACAAATACCGATCTCATAAGTTTTTAATTGAACTTCAAGGTAATCAAAAAGAATTTTGAAAAATAAAAACTTGTGCGACGATTAATGAGTGCAGTCGGTGCTATGACAATGTTTTGCCTGGCGGCAAAACTTCCAATTCATATAGTAAGCAAGAATGATAAGAATTGAAGATGGAATGATCAGCCAAATTATATTGGCGGTAAAAAAATGTTTTATTATCAGTAAAAACATCCCGGCGATAAATAAAAACAGCGGTGAAAGTTTGTGATGATGTTTTTTATATCCATGCCATAAAGTAAATCCGCCAATTAAAAGGGCGATCAGGATCATCCCGGCTTCAAAGTAAATATTATCAAGAATATTAATGCCGAATAATGGCAATGTGCTTATAAAGAGTGGTAACAAAGCACAATGAATAGCACAAGCCAATCCTGCTGATACACCAAGTGCATTCCAATTGATCTGAATCTTCATGGACTGCAAAGATACCCCTGTGCAACTATGTTGCAAAATATAATTACCTTTGCTATCGAAACAGATCGGATCGATCATGAGTAATTTTGTATTTACATTATGAGCAGGAAAACTATTTTTTTTATTGTTTTTTTCTTTTTGCTGGTTATTGGTTTTTATTATACGATGAGCCAGTTAATACCGGGTTTTGGAAAATCAAAACTTGCTCCTATCGGAAGGGTATTGCCTTTTGCATTTACTAACCAGGATGGAAAAAAAGTAACAGAGCAAGATGTGGCGGGGAAAGTATTTGTTGCTGAATATTTTTTTACTACCTGCAAAAGCTGGTGCCCGATAATGCATGCAAATATGAAAATAGTGTATGAAAAATTTAAAAATGAAAAAGACTTTCTTATACTTTCTCATACGAGTGATCCGGCTACAGACTCTGCAGCAAGGTTAAAAAAATATGCCGATTCAATGAATGTTGATACTGAAAAATGGATCTTTCTTACAGGCACAAAGGATAGTCTTTACAGGCAAGCCCGCCATAGTTATAAAATTGATGATCCTAATAATAACCCATTAAGTAACGAAGTAGATTTTCTTCATTCCCAGTTTTTTTCACTGGTAGATAAAAAAGGCAATGTTAGAAATATTTATGAAGGCAATGAAAGAAAGGATGTAGAAAGGATGATAAAAGAGATAGAAGTATTGCTGAAAGAAAAATAATTTTTATGAACACAAAAGTTCATGATATTCTTCGCCGCAACCAGCTTAGTGTTACGGCAAGTCGGGAAAAGATCCTCAATCTTTTTTTAACCAATACAAGAGCTCTTGCACATGCAGATATAGAACATAAGGCCGGTGAAAGATTCGATCGTGTAACTGTTTACCGTACTTTGCAAACCTTTGTTGAAAAAGGAATATTGCATACAATTCCTACAGCTGATAACTCAGTGAAGTATGCTTTATGTAAGAATGATTGTTTTGAAGGGCATCATCATGATAATCATTATCACTTTATTTGTTCTGTTTGTGGTAAAACAGAATGTCTTGAAGATTTTGTTATACCATCAGTAAAACTTCCGAAAGAATATTTAGCAAATAATGTTGAGATAGTTGTGAATGGTGTTTGCAGTGTTTGCCAAAAAAAGTAAGCCCCCGTGTGGAAACAAGGGGACTTAGGTTAAGGCTCTGATTAGTAGCTATGTTGAAATGCAATTATTGCATTTACTTTTCTATTGTAAAGTAAAACGAGAAATAAGTGTAATCCAAAAAAGAGGCATACCACCTTTGTGGTATTTTTCATTATTCTTTTGTTAAGGCCTGCATTTCTGTGTGTACAAATGACATTAAAGTTCCGACTACTGAAGGAGAAAAGTCAAAATGAAGCCCGGCAGATCTAAAAAGCTCCGGTAAGGTTCGGGTACCGCCTTGCGCAAGTGCGGTTATATAATTATTAAGGGCTCGGTCCTTATTTTCTTTAAACTGTTTCCAAAGACCAATAGCGCCAAGTTGTGCAATACCATATTCTATATAATAAAAAGGCACTTCAAAAAGATGAAGTTGCTTTTGCCAAAAATACCTGCGGTATTCTTCTAAGCCCGAAACATCAAGAACAGGTGAAGTAAATTCAGTAAAGATATCAACCCATTTATCTGATCTTTCTTCTTCATTATGATTTGGGTTTTCATAAAGCCAATGCTGAAATTTATCAATAGTGGCTATCCATGGAAATATTGTGATCACTCTTTCAAGCTGGTGTTCTTTGGCTTGTTTTAATTCTTCTTCAGATTTGAAAAACACATGCCAGTTATCCATTGAGAAAAGCTCCATAGCCATACTTGCAACCTCTGCAATTTCCATCGGGTATTCTTTGAAAGCTGTCAATTCAAGATCATGAGCAAGAAAAGAATGAACTGCATGGCCGCCTTCGTGCACCATTGTTGTAACATCATCCATTTGTCCAGCGGCATTCATAAAAATAAAAGGAGCGCCACTTTCTGCTAAAGGACAATTATATCCGCCAGGTGCTTTTCCTTTTCTGCTATCAAGATCAAGATGACCCATTGCTTTCATTTTATTTAGGCAATCGCCAAAGAATGGTTTCAGCTCATTAAAACATTCAATTGATTTTTCAACCAACTCATCACCGGTCTTAAAAGGGTTCAAAGCTTTTTCATTTGCAGGATGAGCTTCAAGGTCCCAGGGCCGCAATGTATCTACACCAAGTTTTTTCTTTTTTCTTTCATAGATCTCATTTACCAGAGGTAATATTTTTTCTTTTACTGCCTGGTGAAATTGAAAACAATCTTCAGGTTTGTAATCAAAGCGACCCATTTCGGCAAACTTATAATCGCGGAAGTTTGTAAAGCCAGCATTTACTGCAATACGATGGCGCTTTTCAACAAGAGAGGAGAACAGCTTGTTCAGACTTTCTTTATCCATTAACCGCCTGTCGCCAACTTTTCTGTAAACGGATTCTCTTAATCTCCTGTCGTTATTCTCCAGGAATTTTGCTGCTTGTTGTAATGTGTATTCTTTTCCATCAACCTCAATTGTCATTTTACCTGAAATGACGCCATATTGCTGCTGCATAACACTCATTTCGGCAAGGATCGGTATATTTTCTTCGCGGAAAAGATCAATGTTCTTTTTTACTGTGCGCAGATAAGTAAAAAATTTTTGCTGATCGAGCTCTTTTGTGAAGGGACAACTAATAAGTTTTTTATTCAGCTTGTCTGCATACGGCTGTGCTTTAGGCTGAATTTCCATCATGAAAAAAGTAAAGGCCTCTTCGAGTTCTTTATTTTCAGTATCACATGTCATCTTTATTTGCCGCCAGCAACCATCCTCACTTAAAACAGCTTCCAGTTCACTTATGTCTTTTAACCATTGTTCCAGGTCTTCTTTTGAATTTATTTTTCTTTCAAGCAGGTCAATGAAAAAAGGCTCAAGTTTTTCCCAGGTTAGTAACAGTAAAATCTTTTGGTAAAAAATGACGGGGAAGTTTTTTTATATCGGCAGAGTACATACAGTGAAAATTTGCAAAATTGCCAATGTGTAAATTAAGGACCACTTCATCCACACATTAGTAAACTATAGTCAACTTGTGTATTTAAATTTATTCGGACTTCTTTTTAGTCGCCCTCTTTTTAGGCTTTACTTCAGCGACTGGTTCTTCCTTCACTTCTTCAACAGTCTCTTCTGTTTCTTCAGGAAGTTCTGTAAGTTTTATTTCTATGTTATGTTTTTTCAATGACTCAAACCACTTAATCATCTTCTTCATATCGCTGCCGTATACTCTTTCAAAATCCATTTCTGGGTAAACCTTATCGAAATATTTTTTGACAGCATCATTGTTCTTTGCGTCAGGTAGAGAACCACCATCTTTTTCCATGGCATTAAAAACATCGACAAGGTTCACATTGTCTCTTTGTGTATAAACCTCTATGCTTTCGAGGTGAGAAAAATTATGTACACGGCTGGAAATGAACTGGGTTTTATTGTCATCAAGCGAACGGACGACAGCACCGTCTCCGCGACTGCTGATCAGCTCAAATAATCCCGGAAGACCGGTAACCGCAACAAGTTTACTATACTCCATAAAAATTTAGAATTTGGGAGTGCAAGATAACCCGAAAACAGCAACTAAAATCTTTCGATTTATTTTTTATTCGACCCCTTCTACGTCTTGTATTTGAATTAATTTACACATGAAAGGAAACCTTTTATATGAAAATATTACTTCTTTTTTCCTCGGTACTCATTATTGCATTTTCCAGTTGCATGCAACCGGGCAACGAAGCGCAGGCCCAGACAATATCGAGGGATACTTCTATCAAATTAGGAGCTTCTTTCAGCGAAACTTTTTTTGACAGCCTGCAAATGGAAAAATTTATACTCAAAAATCAGTTTCGAGATTCGCTTAAGAAAAGAATAAGGAATTTCTATAATGCCCGCAATTACCAATTCGCCTGGTTTTTTAAAGAAGGCATGGCTGACTACGCCTCTTCTTTTTATGGGGCGTATAAAGATTACATCAGCTATTCGCAGGACACTGCTTTAAAAAATATTTCCTTTGAACAATTATATGATTCATTGTCAAGCGGGAATTTTAATTATAATATTAATGATAGTATTGTATTAAATACAGAGTTGCTTTTGACTGCGCAATTTTTTCGCTATACAAGGAGAGCTTACCAGGGGAGCAACCAACTTGATGCCCGGGAATTAGATTGGTTTATTCCCCGGAAAAAAATTGATCCTTCTGCATTACTTGATTCGGTATTGTCCCGCAAGGGTAAAAATTTAAAAGAACTCGAACCATTAAACCGGCAATATGATCTATTAAAGGACTACTTGCTTAAATATTATGAGATCGAAAAAAAAGGTAGTTGGTCATTTGTAAAACCAGATAAGAAAAGCTATAAGTTAAATGATACCTCAATGTTATTGCCAGAGATTAAAAAGAGATTATTTCTGACGGGCGACATGGTCAAAGAAGATACGACAGTAATTTTTACACAGGAATTAGAAGAGGCAGTAAAAAGTTTTGAGAAACGTTATGGATTCAAAGAAGACGGCATTATCACGATGTCGCTTATAAATGAAATGAAGCGACCTATAGAAGAGCGACTGCAACAGATATTAATAAATATGGAACGCATTCGATGGTTACCAGCAGAACCATCCACTGATTACATCTTGGTTAATATACCGGAGTTTCGATTGCATGTGTATGATAAAGGGAAATATAGCTGGAGCTCAAATGTTGTGGTAGGAAGCACAGCAAATAATACAGTGATCTTTACAGGTAATTTAAAATATGTAGTTTTTAGTCCTTATTGGAATGTTCCTTCATCGATCTTAAGAAAAGAAGTATTGCCGGGAATAGCAAAGAATAAAAACTATTTATCACGACACCATATGGAGTGGAATGGAAATAGTGTAAGGCAAAAACCGGGGCCATGGAATTCGCTCGGGCAGGTTAAATTTTTGTTTCCTAATAGCTACAGCATTTATCTGCATGATACTCCTTCAAAAAGTCTTTTTAGCGAAGAGAAAAGAGCGTTTAGTCATGGATGCATCCGGGTTAGCGAACCCAGGAGACTTGCACAATATATTTTACGCAATGATGCAAACTGGGATTCACTAAAAATAACAAAGGCAATGAATGCAGGGAAAGAACAATTTTATACTGTAAAAGAGCCCATTCCTGTTTTCGTTGGATATTTTACGGCCTGGGTTGACAGGGATGGTAAATTAAATTTCCGCGACGATGTTTATGGCCATGATAAAAAAATGAAAGAAAGATTGTTTGCAAGGGCAAAATAAATTTCCTGATTAAAATAAAAAGCAGGAGTTTGTTTTAGCATGCTCCTGCTTTTATATCTTAGCTACTAATTTTTTTTCGACGGAATCCAGCAAGAGAAACTAATCCGATTACACTAAGAGTTGCAACCAAAATGCCTTTATCTTTTTTAGGTTTGTTTTGAATTGAAGGTGCAATAGATGCATAAGATGCCTCTTTCGGTACAAACTTTTCTTCTGGTTGTTCCGATACTACATCCCAATCACTGTAATCTTTTCCTGTCAAATAGGTAAGCATTTCCAATTCATCTGCTCTGCGCTGTTTTAATTCTTTCAAATATTTTTTTCCCGCTTCACAATTAAAATCCCCGGTTGCTGGATGAGTGATCACATATCTTGCCTGGTAATTATCTGTATTTGGTGTTACCTGGAACATCAGGTCCTGCGGAAATGATTTTCTATTATAACGAATATGCAATCTTGTGAAATAAACATTATCAGAATAATCATCATTATCATAAACATCGTCATAATTTGTCCAGTCACGATTGAGCCACCAAACACCTGCTTGTACAAGATCCTGTGTTGAAGGCGCAGTTGCCACGCAAGGATCGCATTTCACAAAATTCTTCGGACTCACATCCCATGCATATTCTAACATGGCAAGCGCCTTACCTTCTTTATCCCATTGATTTTGGAAGAGATTGGCATAAAAATTTCCAAAATTATTTTTTACAAACAACGGAATATTTTTTCCGGTCGGCAGAGATACAGTTCTGTAATTAGTGGTTTCTATTCTTCCTTTTTTTGTAAAGGCATAGACGATCATATCCTGGTCGCCATCGGCATTGGCCATTCCTAAACGAATTGGCAACATGAATTTTGGAGAGGTAAAACTAATTTGGATGGGACGAAGAAAATTTCCCGGGAGTTTTTTCTTTTCTGCTTCATTTACTTTAACCACAAAGAACTTCAAATTACTTTTTATATAAGGTTCCAGAACTTCATCAGCGCCTGCAGGAATTTTATAATCGTTTTCTTCCAGCCATGTTTTTAAACCAGACGACTCTTTTGCGGAAAGTATAAGAATATCATATTCGCCAACAAGATATTTAGCTTCTACTTTTACTCCAAGTTCTTTCTTTTTTGCATTTCCATAACCAGAAATAACTACTTCATTCATCGACATAGCAGGTGCATTATCCTTTTTGTCATAGTCATATCGTGCACATGGATTCTGATCATAGTACTCAACCAATCTTGGCTTGCTGTATTCATTCAAAGTATTAAAGATGGATTGGTCCACCACTTTAATATCTTTTTTTTGCAACACCACAGGCACCGGTACCACCATTGCAAAATCTTTAAAATTTCCTTTAAAATCATTGTACATGGTGATCACATTTCGATTACCATCTCTCACAAGTATAACCTGTGATGTTTTGTTTTTCAACGTGCCATCTGCTTTGCTTACATAAAATCCGCAGAAGGCTGCAGCTTCATGAGTTATCATCGCTGACAATAAAATTATTGCAGCTCCTTTTTTCATTATAGGCTTCATGATTATATGTTTTAATTTATGCCCCCAACCCCTAAAGGGGAGTAAGGTGCGGTTAATAAATAAAGTTTTTTTCCATTCGAATGTTTTTGCAATAAAAAATTTGTCGAGTAATGGTACAAGCGGTGCCGCTGCTACCAATATCCAAACCGGCGTATTGTATTTCCATTTAAAAGCTGCGAGATAAAACGAAACTGCTGCAATGAGCACCGCCCAAATAATTCTTGCCACTGGATGATTGGGTGATGTTCTTGGATCGCTGATCATAAAAAAGGTAAAGAGCAACAAACTTCCCGTACTTACCGAATGAATAAAATGATCCATTGGCCAGCCAAGCACATATACCTGGCGCCAATAAAGCAATCCAATAAAAGTTAGCAAGAAGGCAAGACTTACATCTAATTTCTGCACTCTTGTCACTACAATTGTTCCGAAAGTGACAACACCAAAAAAGATCACGGCATTACTTCCCCATTGTCCGGGGCTTAACCATGCATCTTTTGTAAGAAGAATTGTTGCAACAATTCCAAAAGCTGAGGGGTTGAAAATATGTTTTTTATTAAAACGTAAAGCATATTTTGAAGCAACGGTTAAAAAAGTAGCAAGCAAACTCACATACCAATCATTTGTTTTTAATAAAAGACATAGGCTCATAGCGCTAATGAGTACACTGAAACCCCATCGATCAAATTCATTTGACTTTAAAAATCTTTTTGACTTAATAGAATCAGCGGCATATTGAAATAATAAACAACCTCCGATGCTAATGATATAATGTTGCCAATCGGCATTCCAATGGAGAAAAAAGATTCCAAAGCCTAGAAAGATAGCCTGGAAAATAACCTGGAAATACCGCGGGTCTAAAGCAAATGATAGTCGCTGCATAAGCATTCATTTGCTATAAGGATGTTGGGGTCGCCAGGATTACACAAGAGCGAAACAGGAAAAATTAAAAATAAACTTTTATGGAATTATACACTATTTGCTTCGCCAGGATGACATTCAACCCAACTGGCTGATCTTTATTCGCATTACTGTAGCGATACTCAAAGCTCTTTCTTTAGCAAGAAACGCCTTTTCTCCTTCAAATAACTCATCTACAGATTCGTTAAAATAGCTGAGCCATGTTTCAAAATGATGTTTTTGAAGCGGCGATTTTTGGTGAAGGATCAAATGCGGCTGCATCGCATTTTTTCGGTACACATCATTTTGGAATAAAACATTGTCCCAGAAGTTTACCAATATATCAAGATGGTGCGGCAGATCAATATTTGCAATATCAGTAAACAAATAGTTGATAGAGTTATCACCTAAAAGTTTATTATAAAAAAGCGTAAGGAGTTTTAACAAGTCTTCTCTGTTCGAAATATCTTTTTTCATTTAATCTGGAAATTGCGACTTATCAATATTAGGAATAATCCGAAGAGCATTTTTGTAATATATTTTTTTCAATATCGAATCAGGTAAGCCCATGCCATACATGGCCCAGAAAGCATGATATTTTTTATGGTAAGGGAAATATTCATCTTCGGTTTCCAACACCCGGAAGTAAGTAGCATATTCCTCAGGCGCCCAACTGTCTTTACCAAATAAGATCCTATCCTGGTATTTTTCAAAAAACTTTTTGGCAGCTTTTGGTTGTCTTCCTAATTCGGCGATCACTGCACCAAATTCAATATTCATATTTGGTAGCTCATCAAGTAATTTTCCAAGTTGAGAAAGGTCATTCGCATACCAGCCAAAATGTGCATTGATAAAAGTTGTTTTTGGATGTTTTTTAAACATGCGATGTTGCTCATCGATCAGTTGTTGCCAGGGCGCAGGATCAGTATCACTTCTTTTACGCCGGTCATGTGTAGCCAATTCAAGCCATCGTTCATTTTTCTCATCCATCGGGTCCCAAAATGGTTTTGGATCCGCTGTATGAATAAGAACAGGGATTTTTAATTCACCGGCTTTATCCCAGACCGGGTCAAGACGCGGATCATCGATGGGAATGAGTTTGCCATTGATATCTCTTGCGGATAAACCAAGGTTTTTAAAAACCTTTAAACCATTTGCGCCATTCTTTACATCTTCTTCCAATTGTTTGGCTGCTTTTTCACCCCAATCTTTTTCACCAACACCGCTGAAATTAACGTTCGCAAAAACAATAAATCGTTTTGGATAATTCTCTTTGATATTTTTTACAGATTGTATGATGCTATTGCCACTTCGTCCGCTCAGGTTTACCATCACTGTCATATTCAGCTTATCCATTTCTTTTGTCAGCGTCGAAAGATCCATTGATGGCATTGATTCCTGGTGATTGTGCACATCAATAAAAGGGAATTTTGCTTTTGTTAATTTATGCTCGGGCACTACCAGCGTGGATGTTGGATTATATTTTTCAAAGTCCATTTTTTCCTGCGACTGTGCATTGGAAATAAAAGAAATAGCAATAAGGATCGATCCAAGAGTTCTTCTCATAACAATTTATTTAAATACCAAACTAATTCATGACCAAACCAATTAAGAACCGTTTGTCCAATTAATGAAATAATTATCACACATTCATGTCAGGATTCAAAAGATCGGCAGTAAGCGAATCTTGTTTATGTGGCTTTGGCGCCTTCATGTTTTCATGATGTATATGTTTTACCTGGCAAAGCGTTTCTATACTATTATCCACTAGTTCTTTCGCAGTACGTTGAATATATTCACTGCGTTTAAATTGCAACACATTTTTATCCATGTCTTCAGCCGTCCAGCCGCGGCTCCAACCCAAAAAACTAAATGGAGGAAATGTAAAACCAAGATCAGTAAAGAATACCATCATCTGCCCGGCCACTTGTTGTATATTATCCTGTCCACCTGTAATAATAAATGAAGCCACTTTATTTTTTATAAGCACTTTGTCCTTTAAGGTGATCTGGTTCTGCACGCAGTTCAATCGTTCTGCCATTTTAAAATAAAGAGACGATGGATTACCCCAACGTATCGGTGTTGCTATCATAACAACATCAGCCCAAAGGATCATATCACGATACACTTGTGTCATTCCATCTTTGGGTTTCATTTCAGTGATACTGCATGGCCATGTGCAAGCATTCACATGCTGTGAGTAATAGCCTTCGCATGCACGAAAACCAAGGTCACGAAGCTTCAGCAACTTTGTTGCGGCGCCATGATGTTCCTCTGCATAATCCAATGCCATCTCCAATGCTGCTTCCGATGTGCTGTATCTTGGCAGCGCATCATTCATGTTGGTAGTGGAGATACCCAAAATATTTTTTGAGTCTGCAGTTGTTTGATAATCGAGCTTGATCAGGTCTTCGATCACTTTCAGATCATGCAGCTCACGATGTGCCTTTGTAATTGGTTGTTCACTTATCAATATATCATCACCTTCCACTTTCACTTCGTACACTGCTTGTTGATCTTTATATCCCGGCGGTGCATTGCCGGTTTTTATATTGTACTCCCAGCCATGCCACGGACAAGTCACATATAATCCATCATATTTATTTTCCACCAATCCCAAACCCAACGGTCCTGCTTTATGCAGGCATGCATTGGCGATCGCTGATATTTCGTTGTTGAAATGGAACAAAGCAACTTTATGCAGACCTAACGGAACTATTTTTTGTGAGTTGTTCGGCAACTCGCTCAACAAACAAACTTTTATGAAAGCCATAAAAAAGTTTTTGATTGGCTATCAAGTTGAGGAAATTTTTCGGTAGGAGGAAATAATTTTTAATACCAGCTTTAGAAACTCCGATTTATCTTCGGTTGCGTCGCAATCCGTTCATCGTTCGGTAATTCTATTCGGCTTCTTGTCTTCACTTCTTCGAATCTTTCATCATAATCGCTTCTTATCGTTCCCATTATTCTGTCCCAGAATAAAAAGTACAATCCGTAGTTGCCTTTAAAATATTGATGATGCAGATTATGATTCACTGAAGTGTTGATCCATTTGCCAAACCAATTCTTGCTAAACCCTTTTGGATAGATCTCATAGCCGGTATGACCATAGACATTATAAATGATGGACATTAAAAAGAAGATCGGTAAATGAAGATTGTGAATCGGAATTGTAAAAAGAAAAACAGCGGTGATGCCCACTTCAACTATTGCTTCCAACGGATGAAAAGCATAAGCCGCCCAGGGCGATGGATTGGTGGATTGATGATGAACAAGATGAAATATTTTAAAAACTTTTGGATGATGCATTATCCGGTGTGTCCAATAGAAATAAGCATCATGCATAATGAACATTAATGGAAAAGCGGCAAAAAAATAGAACCAACCAAACTCTTCGATCTTTGTGTAATGTGTTGTGTATGGTTCAATGGCAGGATTTTTAATAAGAAACAAAGGAATAAAAGCAAAGAACAACATGGTGATGGTAGAATAACCAATTTCTCTTAAATAATCTTTTGCCTGTGGAAATTTCTGCTGGATCTTTTTATGCTTAAGCCATTTTCTTAACAGTACATAACCAACAAGAAATGCAATGCCTGCAATATAAAAATATCTTGTACTTACATTTTGAAGAATACTAAAGTAATCACTCCACTTCATTGTCACTTTATTTTTTCAATTGTTCCTGTAATTTTTCATAGCACCCTTATTTCCTCATAATCCATTAAAATCCTACAAACCTGCCTGCCGGCAGGCAGGTCGCGGTTCTCTAATGTGCATCCAGCCAGTTCTTCCCCTCACCGCATTCTGCAATCACCGGAACCTTATTCGGTAAAGGCATTGCGGACTGCATACATTCAATGATCAATGGTTTTAATTCTTTTACTTCATCCTTTGTTGCATCAAAAACCAATTCATCATGTACCTGTAAGATCATCTTGCTTTTAAATCCTTCTTTTTTCATAGCGGCATGAATTTTTATCATCGCCAGTTTTATCATATCGGCAGCGGTTCCCTGTATGGGTGAGTTGATCGCATTTCGTTCTGCAAAACCACGTACTGTAAAGTTGGCATGAGTTAATATCTCTTAACCAGCGTTTACGCCCCATCAGTGTTTGTACATAACCATGTTCACTGGCAAAGTTGATCGTGTCATCCATGTATTTCTGAATACCCGGAAATTGTTTTTTGTAATTATCAATGATCTCTTTTGCTTCTGTTCTGCTGATACCAAGATTGTCTGCCAGACCAAATGCACCCTGGCCATAAATGATTCCAAAGTTTACACTCTTGGCTTTGTAACGCATTTCTTTGGTTACATCTTTTTCATCTACATTATAAACTTTTGCTGCGGTTGCAGTATGAATATCTTTTCCATCTTTAAATGCTTCACACATATTCTTATCACCGCTGATGGCAGCAACAATTCGTCAATTCAATTTGTGAATAATCGGCAGAAATCAGAATATGTTTTCTATCTCTTGGAATAAATGCTTTGCGTATTTCTCTTCCTCTTTCGGTTCGTACCGGAATATTCTGCAGGTTGGGATTATTGCTGCTCAAGCCTGCCCGTAACTGCAACTGCCTGTCCATAAGTTGTATGAACCCGTCCGGTTTTTTTATTGATCAGCAACGGCAATGCATCAACATAAGTTGATTTCAAGTTTTGTCAATTCCCTGAAAGACAAGAATATCATCAGCAATCTTATTTTCTTTTGCAGCCAGTTTCAACAATACATCTTCACCGGTTGCATATTGACCTGTTTTTGTTTTTTTTGCTGAAGGATCAAGCTTGCAGTTTATCAAACAATACTTCGCCCAATTGTTTTGGTGAAGCAAGATTAAAACGAACACCGGCTTGTTTGTAAACACTTTCTTCTGCTTTCTTTGCATCTTTTTCCAGTTCTTTTGAATAGTCATTCAAAAATTCTTCATCAATCTTTACTCCTTCAAATTCCATGTCAGTCAAAACTTTCACCAACGGATTCTCCACTTCATAAAAAACTTTTTCAACTTCTTTTTCTTTTAGCTGTGGGAGAAAGACATTTTTTAACTGTAAAGTGATATCAGCATCTTCAGCAGCATATTCTTTTATTTTTTCAAGTTCCACATCTCGCATACTTCCCTGTGCCTTTTCCTTTTTTACCGATCAGTTCTTCAATATGCACCGGTTCATAGCCAAGATATTTTGCACTCAATGCATCCATGCTTCTTTTTCCATCCGGCTCTATTACATAATGCGCCAGCATGGTATCAAAAATATTTCCTTTCAATTCAATGCCATACCATTTCAATACCAGCATATCATATTTAATATTTTGCCCGATCCATGTTTTGTTTTTATCATTAAACAATGGTTCAAACAAAGCAAGTATCTCCTTTGTCTTTCTTTTGATCAGCAGGACAGGGAACATAATATGCTTCACCGGGTTTAATAGAAAAACTTAATCCTACCAGTTCTGCATCATTTGCATCAATGCCGGTTGTTTCGGTATCAAAACAAATTTCATCGTGTTTTTTTAATTCATGCTGACTAATTTTTTTATTGCTGCATCTGTCTTGTACTAGCATCATATTTATGCGGAGTATTATTGATATTTTTATCTGCAGCAGATCAGTTGATTCTCCTGAGTCACTTCCATTTGATGACAGCTTGCTTCAACTGGTTTGCTGGAGTCAGCACTTTCAACAATATTTCCAAACAGATCTGTTTGCACTCCACTCGGTTGTTCTGTTTTAATAAAATCTTTATTAGAGACAGTGATCGCAAATTCATCACCCAATATTCTTTTGCCAAGTGTTTTAAATTCCAGTTCTGCAAAAACTTCTTTTAGTGTGTCTTTATTCCATTTCTTTCATCCTGAAATTCTCTTCATGAAATTCAACCGGCACATTGGTAATGATGGTCGCCAGTTTTTTACTCAGGATAGCCAGTTCTTTTCCCGCTTCTACTTTTTCTCCCAGCGCGCCTTTGATATTATCTGCATTCTCCAAAACATTTTCCAATGTGCCATATTCTGCTAAGAAGTTTAGCTGCAGTTTTTTCACCCACACCAGCAATGCCGGGAATATTATCTACTGCATCACCCATCAATCCCAAGATATCGATTACCTGGTTTACATTTTTAATATCCCATTTTGCACAAACTTCTTTCGGCCCCATTATTTCAACATCACCTCCCTGGTAGGCGGGTTTGTAAATTTTCATATTTTCAGATACCAATTGACCATAATCTTTATCAGGCGTTACCATAAACACTTCATAACCTTCTTTTGCTGCCTGTTTGCCAGTGTGCCAATCACATCATCAGCTTCATAGCCATCAAGTTCAACAACAGGAATATTAAATCCTTCAATGATTCTTTTTATATCGGGTATAGCAGCTATAATATCTTCCGGTGCTTCCTGGCGGTTGGCTTTGTAGTCTGCAAAATCAGTATGTCGTTCTGTTGGCGCATGCGGTATCAAAACACACGGCCATATGGGTTGGCTTTTGATTATTGATCAGTTCAATCAAAGTATTGGTAAAACCAAACTGTGCATTTGTATTTTTTCCCTTTGAAGTTATTCGCGGATTGCGGATCAGTGCATAGTAGGCCCGGAATACCAGGGCAAAAGCATCGAGCAGGAAAAGTTTTTTTGACCATTCTGCTAAGATAAAAAAATCATAGCGAGCCAATAAAAAAGCCTTAACCAGAAGAATGATCCGGTTAAGGCTTTAATTTCTTTTTAGTAGTCAGTTTTACTGCTGGTGACCTTTATTAGTCTCTTCTTCCTTACGCAAATATTTTTCAGGATTCTGAACAAGCACAGTTCCAGTATAAGCAGCAGCATTAGTAGCCGGAGAGCTTACAACCGCAGGAGCTATGTCACTATTCGCCCTGTCTTTATGGATAAAGTTCAGGTAAAGAGCAAAGAACAGCAGGTTGAATGCAAAAAAGTTAACGATTTTACGGATGCGTCTTTTCATAAAAATTGGATTTAGATTCGTTCGACTAAACTATAAAACGAATAATGGTGCGCAAAATTTTATAAAGGCTAATAAATAAAATAGGGCAATACTACTTCGGTCAAGCTAGTAGTTTTACGAAACCAGTTTTGTACTTCCCGCAATTTAAACAGAGGTTGATTAATTCTTTTTTTCTGTCCAATTTTTTATCGTGGTAACTATGACTGCTGAAAGTTGGCTGATGTTCCCGGTTTTTCCTTTTACTTCAAATTTGTTTTTGATTTCATCGCCACCTTTTATTAGGATCACAGAGGCTGTTATTTCGTCATTTGAAACCGAATAATCACAACTTAAGGAATATATGTTGGCGCCTTCATATTCCGGGTTAAATAACAAAGATGCTCCGGTATTCTCATCAGATAAATCACTCAATCCCTTATCAACAAGATTGCGCAACTTCAGATTATCGACCCGTAACTCTGTATTTCTAAAATCAGACCGGGTAAAAAGAAATTTTTCAAACGGCAAAACAATTTTATTTCTCACTTCATCGTCAACAATTCCAATATTAAAATTAGAAGTACTGACCACCTGGGGTTGTTGTCTTGTGCCAGTTTCTCTTGCCAGTTCGCCGACAGTTTTTTCTGCAACTCCAAACCAACGGCTAATATTTAAGTATTGCCTGTCTTCTAAAATGTCAGGCTGTTCTTTTATTGCTTTTAATAAGGAGTAGGTAAGTGCACCCTGGTTATATTTTCCGATCTCATAGGCTTTCTGATCGGATGCGGAGGCAGATAAAATGAACATTCCTGACTTTTCATTCAGTTTTTCAATTGCTTTTTTTTGTTTTACCATTTTCATCACCTCTTGAAGCCAGCAGGTTTTTAGAGTCCTGGTTAAAAGAAATAATTTCCTTTAAAGCCTGTCCGCTGTTACATGCATCAAAGATCAAGATCCTTTTTTGAGCTTTCATCACCTGTGGCTGGATCCAGTCGGCTAATTCTTCTGTACCGATGCCAACATTTTTCAAAGCACCGGATACAGTAACATTGGATGCATCAGCTGTTAAAAAATAGAATTGATTTTTTTCTGACTCTACTACACCATGTCCTGCAAAAAATACAAGTAATATATCGTTGGGTTGCGCCTTACTTCCAATTTCAGTAAAAAGTTGTTTGATGGTATTCTTTTCAGGGAATCTATCCCGTCCCGGGGCAGTATGTACTCTATAAATAAACACATGCTCTTTGCCATCAGTGTTCAATAATTTTTTTGCGCTGATATCAAGAGCATTTGCCATATCAATCGCATCTTTCGCCGCAAATTTCAGATCAAGCCCGTCGCCTTTATAATCGCTTACACCAACTACAACAGCATAGAGATTTGGAGCAGCAATATTTTTTTCATTTGCTTTTTCATTAATAGAAACTGAACGGGAACTGATAGAATTTTTTGCGGTAAGTGATTTGACAGTGATGCTGTTTTCTTTACCGGCAACAAAAAATTTTTGTAATTCTTTTTTATCTAATTGCCAGTTGATAAGCTTTCTTTTTGCTGTATTAATTGCTGTGGAGTAAATCTTTTTACCTCAATGCCGTTTACATAAACAATAGTTGCACCTAGTCCGCCCAATCCTGGGTGTGATGCTGAAAACGATATTGCAATGCTGTTTGGTCAATGGTATCAACAAGAGGAGTAAGATTGCAGATATTTAGATCAGAAAGTTTTGCAGCATTGATGGTTTCTCCAGTTCAAGATTCTTTCTGCAAGATTGGGTACCCAGAGCTGATCTTTTACCTGTTCAAGTTCTATTACTTCAGTGCCACAGGTGAAATATAGAAGTTTACGGGCTGCTTCGGTGCCATCGAAGTGATTGTATTTGTCCAAAACCAAGTAATCTTCCTTTAATGGTATGAAAGGTATAATAATTCATTTCCGGTTTCAGCATCCCATACTTAATCGTATTATCTCAGAAGAGGTAAAAACTTTTTTCCCATCCGGGCTGAAGTTGAGCTGTCGAGACCTTAAAAGTATGTTCTTTTAAATCTCTAAAAAGGCCCCGGTTTCGACATCCCAAATTTTAGAGTGCCATCTCGTGAGCATACATGATTTTTTTTCCATCCGGTGCTAAAGCATTGTACTCTGAATTAATTGTGTCTGTTAAGCCTTTAAAGTTTTTAACTAACTCGCCGGTTTAGCATCCCAGATTTTAAATGATCCATCGATCCATGCCGGAGTAGGATTTTTTTACCATCTGGACTGAACGAATCCACCACCGTATCTGAATTATGAGCCTTCTGGTTTAATATCTGTAATATATTTTCCGGTTTCAGCATCCCATACTTTTGTTAGTAATGGTACCTTTAATTCTTTCTGAAAAAGTCAAAACAATTTTTTTCCCATCCGGACTGAGAATATCCCACTTTGTATTTGTCTGCCAGGTTCTTTAATTGTAAATAAAAGCTTAACCTGTTTCAGCATCCCATATTTTAGCTGTACTGTCTGCTGAAGCGGTAAGAATTTTTTTTCCATCAGGTGTAAATTGATAATTCATTATAAATTTTTCATGGGCTTTTACTTCTGCAATCAGTTTTCCGGTTTCGGCATCCCATATGCCTATCATCCCGTACTGTCTGGGAACAGGAGAGAAATTTTTGTTATCCGGAATTACACCGACATTCCAGAAAGGGCATCAGAACGATTGCCTTTAAGATTTAACAATGATTTTTCCGGTTGTATGCATCCCAGATCTTTGCAGTACTATCCTGGGAAAAAGTTGAAATTTTTTTGCCGTCAGGGCTGAATCCGCCAAATGCTCCGTTTGGTATGGCCTTTCAGATCAAATAAAAGTACTCCTGTTGATGCATCATATACTCTTGGCGTATTATCAATATAGCGACAGTAACAATTATCTTTTTTCCATCCGGGCTGAATGCAGCCTAAACTCCTCATTGTGCATTCTCTTATCCGCAGTTAAATGTAGCGATCAAGTGTCCCGGTTGCAGCATCTAATAATTTTGCTGGATCCAGACTACTGCTGAAATCAAAATCCTTTTACCATCCGGGCTATAGTTGGAATGGCTGTATATAATTTGATTTCCCTTTTAAATCAGCCACAAGATTTCCGTGTGGCAACATCCCATACTTCCGCATGCCGCATAAGCAAGTGCTAATGCAAATTTTTTTCCATCAGGGCTGAAACTTGCTGAATTGACATAGTCATAATCTTCTTTTTATATTCTTAAGCAATTTCCCAGTTGTAGCATCCCAAATTTTTACAGAAGAATCAATATAAGCAGTAAGAATTTTTTTTCCATCAGGACTGAAATTGAGCGACTGTAATTATATCTCAGGGTAATAATTTGGTTTTTATCACTTGATCTTTTTTCCTTCCCAATAAATCAAATCAACAAGTTTCCAGTTTCTGCATTCCATATTTTAACAAACCCGTCATCTGAACCGGTAAGAATCAGTTTTTCCATCGGGACTAAAACTGTGCATAGTCTTGATTGCAGCCTTTATGCCCTTTTCAAATCAAATAAAAGTTTTCCCGTTTCTGCATTCCAGATTTTGGCAGTTGAATCTGCTGGACCGGTTATGGCTTTTTTCCCATCAGGACTGAATCTCATCGACTGAACTTCATATATTTATGACCTTTTAAATCAGCCAGCAATTTTCCCGGTATTCAGCATCCCAAATTTTAGCTGTACTATCATCCGATGCAGTAACAATTTTTTTCCCATCACGGCTAAACGATGCTCGGCCATACTCCCAATTGGTATGTCCTTTTAAATCTGACCAGTAATTTACCGGTAGCTACATCCCATAGTTTAGCAGTATGCCATCATCAGAAGCAGTAAGAAATTTTTTTCCATCCGGGCTGAACTCAGCTAAAGCTACTTTATCTGTATGTCCTTTTAGATCTGTCAAGAGAGATGTTGAATACAGCATCCCATATTTTAGCTGTACCATCTTCACATGCAGTCACAATTTTTTTTCCATCAGGACTATAATATGCACATATACAACCGTATCAGTATGTCCACTTAAATTGCCAAGCAGCAATACCGTGCTTAACCTCCCATATTTTAGCAGTATTATCAAGTGAAGAGGTTACAATGTCGTTTTCCATCCGGACTGAATACAGCAGTGGCAACACCAAGTGAATGCCCGATGGGTAACATAAGTTTGGGCTCCTGTGCAATTAAAAAATTGCAGGCAAAACAAATTATCAGGATGAAGGATAGGTTTCGTTTCATATCTTACAAAATTTATGAACAAGGAAACAGTGACGGGAGGGATAATAGGGGATACTCAATAGGGCCGGCTACAGGTTTTGCAAAATGTTTTGCATACCGGAATTCATCCTTCAATGTAAGCTATTAAAACAGAACAGCAATACCACAAAGTGGTAGTCTGCATCACTTTTTCATTTCTTCCAGTTGCTTTTGCAACCTAAACATTTCATCTCTCAGTCTTGCGGCTTCCATAAAATCAAGATCCCGGGCCGCTTTCTCCATTTCTTTTTTAATTTTTGAAATGGCTTTTTCTGCCTGTGGAATTGTTTTGTATTCGGCCTGGTCTTCTGCAGCAATAGTTACCAGGTCTTCACCGGGTAGAATAGCATAAGGATTGGCGGGATCATATCCTTTGATATCTAATACAGATGTTTGTGCAAAAACATCCTGCGTGGTTTTTATAATTGTTTTAGGTGTGATGCCATATTTAATATTCCATTCAATTTGTTTTTCCCGGCGACGGTCCGTTTCATCAATTGTTTTCTGCATGCTTTCAGTCATCTTATCTGCATAAAAAATTACAAGACCATCCACATTTCTTGCGGCACGACCTGCTGTTTGGGTTAAGACTTTTTTCATTTCTTAAAAAACCTTCTTTATCTGCATCAAGAATTGCTACTAATGATACTTCCGGAAGATCCAACCCTTCACGCAAAAGATTTACTCCAACCAATACATCGATCTTTCCCAATCGCAATTCACGAAGTATCTCCACTCTTTCCAACGTATCCACTTCGCTGTGTATGTATTTTGATTTTATGTTGATGCGATGAAGATATTTATCCATTTCTTCAGCCATTCGTTTTGTAAGCGTTGTTACCAAAACACGGTCGCCTTTTGTTACTCGTTTATCAATCTCATCCAGCAAGTCATCAATTTGATTTACACTTGGCCTTATTTCAATTGGCGGATCAAGCAAACCTGTTGGGCGAACAACTTGTTCCACAACAACGCCTCCGCATTTTTCCAATTCAAAATCATCAGGTGTTGCAGAAACAAAAATTGTTTGATTCAGCATTGATTCAAACTCATGAAAATTCAATGGACGATTATCCAATGCAGAAGGTAAACGAAAACCATAGTCAACAAGAATTAATTTCCTGCTTCTGTCACCGCCATACATACCGCTTACCTGCGGAATCGTTTGATGGCTTTCATCGATCACACATAAAAAATCTTGTGGGAAAATAATCAAGCAAACAGAATGGTCTTGTACCCGGGTTTCTTCTGTCAAAAAATCTTGAATAGTTTTCTACTCCATTGCAATAACCTAATTCACGGATCATTTCAACATCATAATTCACTCTTTCACTCAAACGTTGCGCTTCAATATATTTTCCGGAATTTTTAAAATAAGAAACCTGTGCATTCATTTCATCCTGTATCTCATACAGAATTTGCTGGATCATATCTTTTGGGGCTAGATAAAGATTAGCAGGAAAGATCGCTGCATTATCCATCACACTTATTCTTTTTCCTGTCACTACATCAAAACTTTCTATCTCTTCTATCTCATCGCCAAAGAATGTAATGCGATAGCCATTATCAAGATAAGGCAGGTTAATATCAACCGTATCTCCTTTTACCCGGAATGTTCCTCTCTTGAATTCAATCGTTGTTCTTGAATAAAGAATATTAACAAGCGAATGAAGAAATCCCTGGCGTGAGATCGTTTGTTTTTTATGAATGCGGATAATGCCATTTGCAAATTCATCAGGATTACCGATACCATAAATACAACTTACTGAGGCAACAACAATAATATCCCTGCGACCACTTAATAATTCAGATGTTGCATGTAAGCGAAGCTTATCCAACTCATCATTAATAGAAAGATCTTTTTCTATATACACATCGCTTACTGGTAAATAAGCTTCCGGTTGATAGTAATCGTAATAGGAAACAAAATAGCCAACAGCATTTTCAGGAAAGAATTGCTTGAATTCACCGTAAAGTTGAGCCACCAATGTTTTGTTATGCGTTAGAACCAGTGTCGGCCTTTGCACATTTTGAATAACATTGGCGATGGTAAAAGTTTTACCACTACCCGTTACTCCAAGTAATGTCTGGTATTTTTCTCCATCCAAAATTCCTTCTGTCAAATTACGGATCGCATCTGGCTGATCGCCGGCAGGGGGATAAGGTGTATGAAGTTTAAAAGCCATAAAATACAGGGGAACAAATTTACTATCTTATTATTTCAGTTTCCTCTTAATATAAACAGAGTAATCTTCGATCACTGGTTCATAGGTTTCTTGCATTAACGGTGATGTAAGAATAAAGTCTGCAGTGGCCCTGTCACAGGCAACCGGGATATTCCAGGTTGCGGAAATTCGTAACAAAGCTTTTATATCCGGATCATGAGGTTGTGCTTCCATCGGATCCCAGAAAAATATCAACACATCTATTTTACCCTCTGCGATCTTCGCTCCTATTTGCAAGTCGCCACCCAAAGGACCGCTTTGCAATTTTGTTATTGATTGATCGAGTTTCTCTTCAAGCAAGCTGCCTGTAGTTCCAGTTGCGTACAAGCGATGCTTAGCAAGTGTTGTTTTATTAAACACTGCCCATTCGATCAATTCCTTTTTTTTATTGTCATGAGCCACCAACGCAATACGCTTCCGGCGTTCCATTATTCTTGTAGTCATATTGAAGTAAGTTAAAAAAAATGCCTTACCAATAAGGCAAGGCATTGAATGCTAAAGTTACGATTAATTAATTCAGTTCTGCCGAAACGCTGATCTTTGGTTCAGTGGAAACTTTTCCGGCAGTGATCGGCTGACCTTCTACTCCAAAGTCTGCTAATTTAATATTGAAGGATGCGTTTGTTTTTAAAGTTTTGCCTGCAACAATAATAGTTGCCGGGGTTTTTACTTTTTGAGTTTTGCCTTTTATTGTAAGATCGCCTTCTACAGTAACGTTGTAAGTTCCGTCTTTGTTGAAATTAACTTCAGATGGATTTGTGATTGCACCGCTAAAGGTTGCCTTTGGAAACTCGTCAGAATTCAGCCAGCTCTGTTGATTAAAATGCTCCTGGATCTTTGGGTTAGAAAAAGCAAAATTTTTAATCGCCGCTTCAAACTGTACAGTATTCTTTAATGGGTCGATTGCTGCTATACCGGTTTTATTTTCTGCTTTTGCTAAATTATCTATTGCCGTAGTAGCATCAAATGCAACTGTGGCCGATGTTGAAGTTTTCTTTTGTCCGAAAGCCATCATCGAAACCGTGGCGATCATTAGAGATAAAATTACTTTTTTCATTTTTGTTTAATTTATTTAGTGGTTAAAGAATTAATTTTTTCTACAGTACTGCGTTTAAAACTGATAAAGTAAGTGCCCAGGATTTCACTATAAATGCCATCGCTGCATGACCCTTTAATAAGAACATTTTCTCCGGGTTTTAACTTTTTTGCCTCAGCCATATGTTGATCTTGAAAAGCAAAAATTAGATAAGAGCCAGTTGTCGTATCTGCCATTTTTATATTCATCGTTGTATCTGCCGGTTCTATTGTCGTTACTATTCCTTTTACTGTAATTATTTTTTCAGCATATTTTTTATTGGCGGCTTTATGATCTTTTTCAAATTCTTTGATAAAGGGGATGGCCTCTACCGTATAATCAGCTTTTAGACTGGCAGTATCGTCATGTGACAATGTCGCGAAATAAAAATAAACGACTAAGCCGATAAGCAATAAACTGCCACCTGCAATCAGCAACCATTTCAAAGTTTTCTTATTCTTAGGATTTTTCAACATGGTTCAGAAACTTATTTGACGTATTTACCCGAAAACTCCTGCGTGTTATAATGAGCAAATAAGATAATGCAAAGGTTGATCCGTCTTTGAAGACTTCACTTGATATATGTTAATAAAAAAGCCCGTCTTAAAATTTTAAGACGGGTTTCACTAACCCTTGTTTGTTTAATTCTAAAAACAGAATTTATACAGCTTGCATTTCTTTTATTTTCTCCCTGATCTTGGTTTCAATTTCATTTGCCAGTTCAGGATTATCAATCAATAATTGTTTTACTGCATCACGTCCCTGGCCCAGTTTATCATTATTATAGCTGAACCAGCTTCCGCTTTTTTGTACAATGCCCAGTTCAACACCCATATCAATATTTCACCGCTTTTGGAAATTCCTTCACCAAAAATGATATCAAACTCTGCAGCACGGAAAGGAGGAGCTACTTTATTCTTTACCACTTTTACTTTTACACGGTTACCTATTGCTTCATCACCATCTTTTATTTGTGCCATACGACGAATATCCAGACGAACAGAAGCATAAAATTTTAATGCATTACCACCGGTTGTTGTTTCGGGATTTCCAAACATCACCCCGATCTTTTCCCTTAACTGGTTAATGAAAATGCAAATGGTATTTGTTTTAGAGATCGTTGCTGTAAGTTTTCGTAATGCCTGGCTCATCAATCTTGCATGCAAGCCCATTTTACTATCACCCATTTCACCTTCCAGTTCACTTTTGGGAACCAGTGCTGCTACCGAATCAATTACTACAACATCCAATGCGCCGGAAAGAATAAGACGGTCAGCAATTTCAAGTGCCTGCTCACCATAATCAGGTTGTGAGATCAATAGATTATCTACATCAACACCCAATTTTTGAGCATAGGCACTATCAAAAGCATGTTCCGCATCAATAATGGCACACATGCCGCCTTTTTTCTGGGCTTCTGCAATCACATGAGTGGCAATTGTTGTTTTACCGGAAGATTCCGGTCCATAAATTTCAACGACCCTTCCTCTTGGTAATCCACCAATACCAAGAGCTACATCCAGTCCAATGGAGCCGGTGGAAATTACTTCCATTTCATGAATTCCTTTTTCATTCATCATCATTACGCTGCCCTTGCCATAATCTTTTTCGATCTTGTCCATGGTTAGCTTTAGCGCTTTTAATTTTTCATTGTTGGTTGACATATCGGTAGTTTTTTCTTTTGCTGTTTTTGCCATGTCTCAAAATTAGGTTTTCAGGGGGCTGTAGTTAAAAATTTATTTGAACAGCGAAACTAATGATTTTAGTATTTAAACACTAATTTATTTGGATATTTTTTTGAAAATTCCACTTTTGGGTGATAGACCGGTTTTTGCCAGCCCTGATCTTTATCATAAAATCATAGAATTTAATTCCGATATTTGTTGTCCAAAATATTCAGAATTATGAAACAATTATTTTCTTTATTGATCGCATTGTCAGCAATGGTTATGGTAAATGCTCAGGATGCAGTATCAGCCCAACCGGGTGTTGTTTATGGTAAGTATTCCGAAGCAGGAATGACCCCAATAAGCATTAACGATCTTGAAAAAAAGATGACTGATAACAAGTTTGATGGTAAGATCCAGGGCAAAGTGGTGGAAGTGTGCCAGGCCATGGGATGCTGGGCTAAATTGAAAAAGGAAGATGGTTCTACGATCATGATAAAAGTAAAGGACCACGAATTTGCAATGCCTTTAGATATTGTTGGAAAAACAGTAGTTGTTGAAGGAAAGGCTGAATTAAAAGAAACTTCTGTAGCTATGCTAAAACATTATGCTGAAGATGCTGGCAAGAGCAAAGAAGAAGTCGACAAAATAAAAGAACCCAAGAAAGAAGTGATCATGATGATCAAAGGTGTGAAAGTGGTTGAGTAAAAAACTTCTTATTAAGAATTGATTTAACCTCCTGTAACCAGGAGGTTTTTTATTTCTATAATTTCTCAATTAACTGTTGAATACTAAGGATACTCATCCAACTCATTGCGATCACAACCAGCCAACCAGCTACTTGCATCCACGCAGGATGTTTGTAACCTTTCATGATCGAAGACTTTGTTGCCGCAATAAGCATTACAGCTAAGGCAATAGGAAGAATGATCCCGTTTGCGGCTCCGGCAAAAACCAATATCTGTACTGCTTTGCCTTGATCAAGGTTGCCAATGCTGACGAAAATGATAGTTGATGCTATTATAAATAGACTGATAATTATCTTTTCATTTTTGAATACAACCGGATGCAAGGTTTTCCAAAATGAAACAGAGGTAAAAGATGCACCCACAACAGAAGTGATGGCAGCGATCCAAATAACGATGCCAAAAAATTTATAACCCAACTCTCCTGCTGCTGATTGAAAAACAGATGCTGCAGGATTTCCCGTTGCTAATTTTACCCCACCCCACACAACTCCCAACGCAGCGAGAAATAAAACAAAACGCATGATTGAAGTAATAAGGATCCCACTTACGGCACTTCTTGTTACCTGTTGTAAACTTTCTTTTCCTTTTATGCCGGCATCAAGCAAGCGATGTGCACCCGCAAATGAAATATAACCACCAACAGTGCCGCCAACCAATGTTACAATTTTCATCACATCAATTTTTTCCGGCCATATTGTTCTGTACAAAGCCTGGCCAAGTGGTGGATGTGATGCAAAAGCAACATATACTGTAAGCCCGATCATTATTAATGCCAAGCCATTTCGCAAATCCATCGATCAGTTTTCCTGCTTCTTTATACCAAAAGATCCCTAAAGCGATCACACAACTTATAATGGCGCCGTATTTCGGATCTATCCCGGTCAAAACATTTACACCCAAACCACAACCGGCAATATTTCCAATATTAAATATCAACCCACCGAATGCGATCAGGAATGCAAGAAAAAAACCAAGGCCCGGAAAAATTTTATTCGCAATATCCTGCGCCCTGTTTTCACTCACACTTACTATCCGCCAGATATTTATTTGCGTCCCGATGTCTAACAGGATTGAAATAAGAATTACAAATCCAAAACTTGTAAGCAGTTGCTCGGTAAATAAAGATGTTTGAGTAAGAAAGCCGGGACCTATCGCCGAAGTTGCCATCAAAAATGCGGCACCAAGTATGGCGGAGTTTTTTTTCATTATGTTACCGGCTGTGGTAATTCTTATCAGCTCCTGTTGCGTCGCACACTTATACTATATCAATTCTTATGACTTTTTATTTCAATCCCTTCCTTTTTCAAAGCAGCATGAATCGCTTTTGCAAACTCAACCGCATGTTCGCCATCACCATGTATGCAAATTGTTTCCGCAACGATCGGAACTTTTTTTCCTGTTATGGATGTTACCGTTCCTTCTTTTACCATCTGCAATACTTGTGCGATGGCCATATCAGTATTTTCGATCAATGCACCGGGTTTGCTGCGTGAAGTTAAGCTGCCGTCATCTTTATAGGTTCGGTCCGCAAATACTTCACTCACGGTTTTTAAACCAAGATTCTTTCCTTCTTTTACTAAATAGCTACCGCTTAATCCATATAAAAAATATTTACTGTTAGTATCCAAAATAGCAAGGGCAACGAATGGCGCCAGGCCTTTATCTCTCGCCGCCATATTATATAAAGCGCCGTGTGGCTTTACATGATGAATAGGAACATCAGCTGCAGCGGCAATTTTTTCTAAGCAATTAATTTGTTTAACGATCATCTCATAAATTTCTCCAGGATGAAGCAACATATCAGTTCTGCCAAAATTTTCTTTGTCAGGATAAGAAGGATGTGCGCCAACAGCAACACTATATTTTTTGCATAGCTCAACGGTCTGCTTCATGGTTTTTTCATCACCGGCATGATAGCCGCAGGCAATATTGGCGGATGAAATATAGGGCATGATCAGTTCGTCGTTCCCAATACCTTCTCCCAGATCACAGTTAATGTCTATAGTTTTCATGGATATAATTTTCGAGCCTCAATTTACAGGCAATTTCCAATTGCGTCAAGTGTTGTTGTTGTTTTAGTATTAAGTTCTCTGCAGCTTGATGATCGGTAAATTTAAACTGTAATTTATCACCTGCTTTCATTTGTGCAAGCATTGGCAATTGAGCCGAAATAATATTTCCTAATCTTGGATAGCCACCCGTTGTCTGATGATCTGCCATTAGAATTATCAGTTGCCCATCGGGTAACAATTGAATGGTTCCGAAATTTACAGCAGAAGAAACAAGTTCTGTTTTTGCAGCCGAATGCAGGGGCTCACTTGCAAGCCGGTAACCCATCCTGTCAGAATTATGCGAAATGAAAAAAGGATTTTTTAAAAACTTTTCTTGTGACCCTTTATCAAGCCAGTCCCATTCACTGCCTTGCATCACCAAAAATTCTTCATTGTATTTTATTCCAAAATCTTCACTTGCGCCCCAGGGTAAAATTTTGAAATCGTCGGTATCCTGTAATTTATAAGTGTTGGTGCTATTATTCAGTTCAAGTATATCATCTTTCAATAATTTTCTTCCTGAAAACCCACCAGCCTCTGCAACCAGGTTAGTGCTATAACTGTTTAGCCACTTTGAGATCTTTACTCCACCTTTTACAGCAAGATAGCAACGGCTTTTGTTTTTTGGCGTAAGAAATTGAAGTGTCGTGTTTTTATTTATGATCACAGCATGGTTTAATGGTATCTCTTTTCCATTAATATTTGCAGAAAAATCGGCTCCGCTTAAAGCGATCATCGCCGGCTGATCGAAAAATATTGCAGGCGCAGGAAAATGCATTTCAATAACAGCTTCATCGGTATTATTACCAACTAAAATGTTTGCAATAGCTGCAGCATATTTATCCATTGCGCCACCCGGATTGATCCCAAATTGCTGATAACCGAAACGACCGCAATCCTGTATGCTGTCAAGCATTCCTGTTTTTAATATCTTCAAACTCATCTTTTGTTATTGAATAAAATTGAACCTTATCGCCGGCCTTAAATAGTACCGGGTTTATTTTCTCTTTATCAAA
Organism: uncultured Bacteroidota bacterium; assembly: GCA_963746915.1. Taxonomy (GTDB): domain Bacteria; phylum Bacteroidota; class Bacteroidia; order Chitinophagales; family Chitinophagaceae; genus VBAS01. The sequence continues at coordinate 426,425 of CAVVDD010000009.1, forward strand.
TAGTTTCAAAGGAGTTCTTCCTATGATTTGCCAACCACCTTGTGACCGGAATGGATAGATGCCGGTTTGCTTTCCGGCAATTCCGATACTCCCGGCTTCAACAAACACTGGCTTTTGTTTTCGTGATGAAGATATCTTTTCATCAACCATGCCCATATATGCAAACCCCGGAAGAAACCCAAGCATATAAATATGGTAGGTAGTTGATGTATGTAAAAAAATTACTTCTTCATCAGAAATTTTATTCTGCGAAGCAATAAAACCGAGATCGGGAGCATATTCTATTTCATAGCACACAGGAACCTTGATCAATATCTGCGGATCTCCGGTTTCAATGTTTTCTTTTGGTATAAATTTTTTTATACTTTCAGAGATCCATTCAAAAGCGGTTGTTTGCTTATTCAATATGTTTCGAATAAAGAGTATATCATAATAGATCGTCAGAGAGCTATAGGCTGGCACAGCTTCGATCATTCCGGGAATCGGATCATTCTGTAATTGATAAAAAAGGGAATGCACCATTTTATTGATCGATTCATCAATAGTATTTCCAAAATCAATGATCAATGCAGTTTCCCCTAAAGAGGAAATTTTATATGACGGTGATCGATCCATACAATTAATCGTCAAATTAGAAAATTATTACCTTATTGACCGCTTGTTGTTTTTTACCTTTACCGTTCGATGTCGCAATTTAATTGGAACGATAGCCTGAATTTATTCTCTAAACTTACTTTTCGCCGTTCCTGGAATGGCCTTAAAGTACTAAGCAGCTATTATTTTAGCAAATGGTTTAAAAAACCCGTTCAGTGGGGCTTACCTGTTTCCATTTCATTTGAACCAACTACTTCCTGCAACCTTCGCTGCCCTGAATGTCCAAGTGGCCTGAGAGCTTTTACAAGACCAACGGGCATGTTGCAAAAGAATTTTTTCAAGGAAACGATCGACCAGCTTCATAAAGAGCTTTTATATCTCGTTTTTTATTTCCAGGGAGAACCTTATCTCAATCCTGATTTTTTAGATATGGTAAAATATGCTTCTTCTAAAAAAATTTATACGGCTACATCAACCAATGCTCATTATTTAAATGATGATAATGCGAAAAGAACTATTGAAAGCGGGTTGGACAGGTTAATTATTTCCATTGATGGCACTACACAGGATGTTTATGAACAATACCGTGTAGGCGGAAAACTTGCAAAGGTTTTGGAAGGAACAAAAAATGTAGTGAAATGGAAAAAGGAAATGAAAAGTAAAACGCCTTTTATTGTTTTTCAATTTTTGGTTGTAAAACCAAATGAACATCAAATTGAAGATGTAAAAAAACTGGCAAAAGAAATGGGTGTTGATGATGTATGGTTTAAAACAGCACAGGTGTATGATTATGAAAACGACCCGAATAATTTAATTCCTACGCTTGATAAATACAGTCGTTATAAAAAATCCGCCTCCGGTGGATATGAATTCAAAGGAAAATTAGCCAATCATTGCTGGCGGTTATGGCACGACCCCGTAATTACATGGGATGGCCTAGTTGCCCCCTGCTGCTTTGATAAAGATGCACAGCATCAGTTGGGTGATCTTAAAGAAAGATCTTTTAAAGAAATTTGGGAGAATGGTGAGTATAAAAAATTTCGAACAGCTATTCTGAAAGGGAGAAAGAATATTGACATCTGTTCAAATTGCAGTGAAGGAACAAAAGTTTGGGAAAATGCATAGATGGAAAACTGTTTATTGAATGCTTCAATTGCAGTTAGGGAAGAAAGGTGTGGGAAAAAAAATCCCCATTTATTTAAGGTAATACACAGCTATGCTATCCTATTTCCAGTCCTTTACTTGTTTATACAATACCGTATAAAAAGACACAAAACCTTCCCAAAAACTGCGGATCGATTCGAAAATAATTTTCATGGTGCTTGATTTAAACTTAATCAAACATAAAACTACCGAAAGCGATCATTTTTTTGACAATCAATAGCTACCACTTTCGTGGTATTTTTTTCCACCCATGTGTATTTAATTTTAGCGGTAAAACATTTTGGTCGGGTTTTTGACCTTTTTGAAAACAAAATGGTGATCTAATGGGAATTGATAAAGAAATAAAACAGGCAACGTTTCGGAACAATCAAAATAAAGCGATGGTGAACATTATGTTTACCCATGCGTGGATGGTGGATCATATAAAAAGCTTTGTAAAATCAGAAAATATAACTCCTCAGCAGTACAATATACTCCGGATATTACGTGGAGCAGGCGGACCTTTATCTACCTTACAGCTACGGGAAAGAATGCTCGATAAAATGAGTGATACAAGCCGTATCGTAGAAAGAATGGTTTCAAAAAGCCTGGTACAGAAAGCAGTTTCGGAAAAAGATAAAAGGATGGTTGACGTGATCATTACTCCCCAAGGATCGGAGCTACTTCAAAATCTTGACAAGAGAAATGAAGAGTTAGATGCGGTTGTAAATCATCTTACTGATCAGGAGCTGGAAACGTTAAATAATCTTTTGGATAAACTTCGAAATAATCATTGATGTATCTTCGCTTTGAACAGATCCAAAATTCAAAGCATGAAAATACCGAACCACCGTACTATTATATTTATTTGCCTTTTTCTATTCACTTCAAACTTATTTTCTCAATCCAAACCTGAGTTTCGCGGTGTTTGGATAGCATCTGTAGATAATATTGATTGGCCGCTAAAAGGAATGACCAATCCTGATAGCCAACGGGTAGAATTTATTCGCCAATTAGACATGCATAAAAGTAATGGCATGAATGCGGTGATAGTACAGGTGAGACCCGCAGCAGATGCTTTTTACCCTTCACAATTGGAGCCATGGAGTCAATGGCTTACGGGAGTACAAGGCCAACCGCCTTCTCCTTATTATGATCCACTTGAGTTCATGATAAAAGAAACGCATAAGCGGGGAATGGAGTTTCATGCATGGTGCAATCCTTACAGGGCTGATTTTAAAATTGGTGAATCTTCTATTGCACCGAATCATGTTACCAAAATTCATCCTGAATGGTTTTTAGATTACGGCGATAAAAAATATTTTGATCCTGCGAGCAAGGAAGTGCAAAAATTTGTTGTGCAGGTGGTCACTGATATTGTTCATCGATATGATGTGGATGCGATCCACATGGATGATTATTTCTATCCATATAGAATTGCAGGCAAAGAATTTCCCGATGATGATTCTTACAAAAGATCTAAAAGCAAATTGAATAAGGATGATTGGCGCAGAAGTAATGTGGATTCAATTATGAAAAAGCTTTCCATTGCTATTAAAAAAGAAAAACCCTGGGTGCAGTTTGGTATTTCACCATTTAGTGTATGGAGAAATAAAGACAAAGACCCAAGAGGCAGCGATAGCAAAGCAGCTCAAACGAATTATGACGATCTGTATGCAGATATTTTATTATGGCTGAAAGCAAAATGGGTTGATTATGTAGCGCCGCAACTTTATTTAGAGATCGGGCATGATAAAATTGATTATGCAAAAATGCTGGCGTGGTGGAGTAAAAATTCTTACGGTCGTAATTTATATATCGGGCTCGGTATTTACCGTTCAGGAAGCAATGCAGCATGGAGAAATCCCAATGAATTGCCAAACCAAATAAAACTGTTGAGACAATACTCCAACGTACAGGGTGGTATTTATTTCAGCAGCAAATCATTTAATGATAACCCTAATGGATGGAGTGATAGTTTGAGAAATAATTATTATAAACTACAGGTAGCGACTCCTCAAATGAATTGGTTGCCCAGGAATCCAAATCAAAAAAATTCTATTTCTTCCCTTCCAACTGATTTACATAATCAAGCGAACCAAGCCGGAAACGTAAAGGGACAGAAGTGATCTTTTCTAATTGAATTTCTTTTTTGCAGAAGAAACCAAGATGATCTGTATAAAAAGAAGATTTTAATGAAGTGGTAAATAAAAATGAAAAGGGCTGTTTCATTTGTGTTTCGCAACTATCCTTTTTTGATTGATTCCTAAAATTTGAACGAAGCTCGTCTTCGAAATTAAAATTCTTTAGGGTTTCATAATTTATAGGAAGTTTAATAAGATTACGATCACCTGGTTTTATAATTATATATTTTTTTCCGGACTGTGCAGAGCCCTGATTAGCAGAACCATTTCCCAAACAATCCATCGCTTGAAAGTATATGGTATCATTTTTACCGATGTCCTGCGCATAGTTTTTTCCCGTTAACATTAACAAGACAACAAGAATAATATTTATTCGTTGGGGCACCTTTGTTTTAATTGTATGTAAATTTACGGCCTGATTTTTGATGTTTGGCCCGATTTTTTCAAAAGGGCCTAATTAATGTGAGGAAATACAATAAGCAACCATGGCCCTGAGTCAAAATTTACAGCAAAAGCTTCTACAAAAATTATCGCCACAGCAGATTCAGCTTATGAAACTGTTGCAGGTGCCTACTGCCAATCTTGAAGAAAGGATCAAAGAAGAAATGGAAGAAAATCCTGCGCTTGAACAGGAAGAAGAAAACCATGAAGATCACGAGGAAGCAAAAGATGAATTTTCAGAGAACGGAGAGGAAAATTTTGAAGAACCGGATGGCAGCGAAAATGAGTATGATAATATTGATATCAGTGAATATGTAAGAGAAGGGGATGATGACATTGCTGATTATAAACTCAGGGATGATAATTACGGTAGCGATGAAGATGATAAAAAAACAATTCCATATAAAACAGAAACGAGTTTTTATGAAACGCTGCTTGATCAGCTTGGCTTATTGAAATTGGATGAGAAAGAGCAAAAGATCGCCGAGCAAATTGTGGGTAGCATTGACGAAGATGGTTATCTGCGCAGGGAAACCACCGCCATTGTTGATGACCTCGCTTTTCGTCAGAACGTAATGACAACGGAAGAAGAAGTTGAAAGCCTGATAAAACGCATTCAGCATTTTGATCCTCCTGGCGTAGCAGCACGAGATCTCCAGGAATGTTTATTACTTCAGCTGAACAGGCTGCAGGATGAAGGAAAAAATGTAAGCATTGCTATAAAAGCTATTTCAAAATACTTTGATGAGTTTACTAAAAAACATTATGAAAAGATACAGCGTGGCCTTGATCTGAATGACGAGCAACTAAAAGAGGTAATGCAACAGATCATCCGATTGAATCCAAAACCCGGTGGCAACGTGGGAGGAATAAACAAAGCAGAGAGCTATGTGGTGCCCGACTTTTTTATAATGAATAATGGAGGCAAGTTAGAGTTAACGTTGAATTCAAGAAATGCACCCGAATTGCGCATTAGTGAAGGCTATCGTGACATGCTGAAAGAATATGATCGTGGTACAAAAAAAGATAAACGTCAAAAGGAAGCTGTTTTATTTATTAAACAAAAGATCGATTCGGCTAAATGGTTTATTGATGCTATCAAACAACGGCAGCATACCTTGCTTGATACAATGACGGCTATTATGAATCACCAGCATGATTTTTTTCTCACCGGTGATCAAACCACACTCCGCCCAATGATCCTGAAGGATATTGCCGAAAAAACAGGGCTTGATATTTCTACCGTAAGCCGGGTTGCCAACAGCAAATTTGTACAAACAGAATTTGGGACTTACCGGTTAAAATTCTTTTTCAGTGAATCATTAACTACAGAAAGTGGCGAAGAAGTTTCAACAAGAGAAGTAAAGAAGATCCTTAGCGATCTTATAGAAGCAGAAAATAAAAAGAAACCGCTAAGTGATGAACATCTAACAGAAATGCTTCAGCAAAAAGGTTATAATATTGCACGCAGAACAGTAGCAAAATACCGGGAACAACTGAATATTCCCGTGGCTCGTTTGCGAAAAGAATTATAACATGCCCGACAGATTAATTATAACCGACGAAAATCAGTTGAAAGAAATAAGCATACCTGAAAGACCTCAGCAGCCGTTATTGATAAGCCTGTTTGCAAAATTTATCTCTTACATTTTTCACCCATTGTTTATTCCGCTTTACATTACTTATTTTCATTATACAAATTCGCTCCTATCAATTTGCCGGCATTAGTGATTGGGGCAATCTCAGAATATTATTGCAGGTTTTTGTGAACTGTACTTTTCTTCCATTAGCAAGTATTCTTTTACTTCGGGCTTTAAACTTTATTGACTCTGTTTTTCTAAAAACACAAAAAGATCGCATCATCCCTTATATCATTTGCATGATCTTTTATTTCTGGAACTGGTATGTGTTTAAAAATAATCATGAAGTAAAAGACCTGGTAAGTATGAGCATGGCAATATTCAATGCATCTGTATTAGGCTTTTTGGTAAACATTTCCATGAAAGTAAGCATGCATGCAATATCGGTTGGTGTCATGGCAACTTTCCTCGCATTGCTGGCTTTTACTGACAGCAGCAGCTTTTCACTTTATTTAGCAATTGCGATTTTAATAGCTGGCGTTGTTTGCACGTCCCGTCTTATCGTTTCTGATCATTCTCAAAAAGAAATTTATTATGGATTACTGATCGGTATATTCTCTCAACTTGCAGCACATTATTTCGTTACCGCATAAAAACAAAAAAGCCCAACCATAGGGTACAGATTGAGCTTTTTGTTTCATCCATCCTTATTATACGTCCAATTAGCCGTTTAATATTTTAGATCCTGACAGGTAATTTTTACTTGGATGATAGATAAAGAGACAACTTCCGTCTTTGATCGTATTAATAATAATTTTTGATTGTTTCATTGGAACTGCGGGGCATCCAAAACTGCGACCCATGAATTTGCCCCAGCGTTTATAGTTATCGCCAATATATAAAGAACCATGCAACACGATCTTTCTTCTTTCTGCTTTGTCATTAAAGCCGGGTTCAAGCCCTGAAAGTGTTAAGGCAAGACCATGACCACCATAATAAGTCCTTTTAGTTCTATAGAAACCAAGACTGCTTTGTAATGATTCGGGTTTATTTGAAAATTTCCTGGCGTATTCGCCGCCTGAATTTTTTCCATGTGCTACATAAGTATTCAGTAAAAGTTTGCATTCATTCAGGTTGATAAGGTAAAGCCTTTTTCTTTTTGACGATTGACTGAAATCGCAAATAGTGATCAACCCTTCTTTATTTAACATGCCTTCTTCTTCTAATTTTTTATAACCTGTATAAGCATAGTTGAACGCTTCTTTTTTCAATCCTCTTTTTTCAAGTTGAAGGCTATCATATATCAATTCCATTTCCTGATCAAATGAATTTGTTCCGATAGAATCGTTAGTAAAAAAGTTAGATTCAAATTTTGCCAGGGGTGAATTGTTTCCTGCATTTAATAATGGAAGCAACATAAATGCAGCGGCAGACAAAGAGGATAATATGGTCTTTATAAACTTAGGCACGGATACGGATTCGGATTTCTAAACGGGCTCGAACATAAAAATATTATCCACTTTCAAAAAATACAAGGTGAAACAGTAATTATCTTTTACTATTTGTGGGAATTACTTGCGGTGATCTACTGCAAATAGAAAATCTACTTACGGAAAAATCAGTTTTCCATGTGATGATGGTGATGATGTGCCTGGCGCTGTTTTGTGATAAACTCGGAGCTATATATTTTTAATAGCAATAAGAAAAGTGAGATAAGCAATGGACCAAATATCAAACCAATAAAACCAAATACGCTTAAACCGATAATGACACCAAATACGGTAACAAGCGGATGAACATTTCCTATCTTTCTTGCAAGTGTGAAACGAAATATATTATCAACTGTGCCGATAACACCAAAGCCATATACAAGCATAAAGATCCCTTTGCCGGTATCGCCATTTGCAAAAAAGATGATCGCAAGCGGTACATAAGCAAGCGCCGCACCAACTACAGGAAGCATGGCCGTGATACAGGTAACTACAAACCAGAACCAGGGATCTTTAACGCCAATGATCAAATAACCAATTAAAGCAACTATGCCTTGTAGGACTGCAATAACAGGAATGACAACAGAATTGCTCAACACCATATTCTTTACCTCTGTACCCAGCATCATAGCATTCTCATCTTTTAATGGTATATGCTCATAAATATCCGCTTCCATTTTTCTTCCATTCACCAGCATAAAATAGAGAATGAAATACATAAAGAAAATTGTTCCCAATGTATTGAAGGTAGCGCCGAGTAATTTTGGAATACTACTTCTAATAAAATCACCAAGCCTGTTTATGTTTTCATCTTTTGTAATTTTAATATTGAATTTTAGTTCAATATCCAGGACAACTTTTTTCATAGACTCCACCAGCTCATTAGAATTTTCAATAGCAAAAGCGATCTTTGAAGAAAGCATATTAATTAGCAGTGCGATGGGAAGTAATATAACGATCATCGAAAGGAGCATCAACAGGGCAGCAGTCCAGCCCTTTGGCCATTTTTTCTTTATAGTAAGGGAAAACATCCATTTCCTCATGACAATATATAAGGTAACGGCCCCAAGCAATGCAGGAAGGAAAGTATATAATTCATTAAATAATAATAATCCAAGCAATACGATAATTACCAAAAAAAATATTTGCCGTACTCTGTTCTGGTGTATTATATGACTGTCCATTGTTGTAAATTATGATTAAAGATAAAAAGAAAGGCCGCTCATTAAGAACAGCCTTCATAATTTAAATTTTTACCTCTTTCCATTTTCCTTTTTTAAAATAATACCATGCTAAAAGAGCTAATACCGTTTCAGCAACGGGTATTGCTATAAAGGCGCCAATAGGTCCCATGTCAAATCCTTCCGCAAGTATCCATGCTAAAGGGATCTGGAAAAACCAGAAACCAAATAAATTTATCAGCGTAGGTGTTTTTGAGTCGCCGGCGCCATTTAATGCTTGTATCATTACCATACCGATGCCATAAAAAATATAACCGGCCCCAATGATCTGCAATGCCGATACACCATAGGCGTGCACCTTGACCTCATTTGTAAAAATGCTGATGATGGGCGATGAAAAGAATAAGAAGAGAAGCATAACTGCGCCCATAAAAATTGCATTGTATTTGGTTGTTAGCAATACACTTTTTTCTGCCCGTCCCGGTTCTTTCGCTCCAAGATTTTGTCCAACCAGCGTTGCTGCTGCGTTACTTAATCCCCAGGCCGGTAAAATAAAGAACACCACATTCCTGATCGCTACCTGGTAACCTGCACTGGCATCTGTACTCCCGGTTTTAGAAACCAGGTATGCTAATACGATCCAGCTTCCACTCTGTATAAAAAATTGCGAAGTGGCAGGCCATGCGACTTCAAACAAGGTTTTAATGATTGGAAGATCCCATTTAAAATGGGATCGTTTAATATGAATTATTCTTTTGCCCCCAAATAAATGATAGCATTGATAAATTACACCAATGCCCCTGCCGATCGTGGTAGCTATTGCCGCACCTTTCAATCCAAGTTCTGGAAATGGTCCGTAACCATAGATCAACATTGGGCAAAGAAAAATATTAATGATGCTTGCTATCCATAAACTCCGCATTGCCATTGCGGCATCACCTGCTCCGCGGAATATTCCATTAATAAGGAATAATAAAATAATTACAATACTGCCGCCGAGCATAATGCGGGCAAAAGAAGTACCCTCCTTTATAACTTCTGGAGCTGCTCCCATTAGCTTTAAAATGTTTGGAGCAAATATGGCTCCGAGTATACTTATTACTACCGTTACAGCCATTGCGATCAGTATAGATTGTGCGCCGGCATGAGCGGCAGCTTCGGGATCTTTTTCACCGATCCTGCGGGCCACCATTGCAGTAGCCGCAGTGCTTAATCCTATCGCAAGCGTATAAACAATAGCGATCACCGATTCAGTTAAACCAACAGTTGCCATTGCTTCTTTTGCGCCAGTTTTCAGATGACTGACAAAATACATATCTACAACAGCAAATACACTTTCAAGACTCAACTCGAGTATCATAGGTATAGCCAGTAATACGATTGCAGCACGAATGCTTCCTTGTGTATAATCATATTCGCCACCCTTGATCGATTGCCAGACTAAAGAAGTAAAATGGGAAAATTTGTTTTTATGTACAGTTTGATTCTGCATGATTGAAAATCTTATTTATATAAATGAAATAAAAGCAACAGCGTGTTGCTCAAAATGCATCTCCGGAAATTTTCGGTTCTTATTGTTGGGGGCGAACCATGCAGATCTTCATATTCAAAAATTAACGAAGGACAAATCTAAGAGAAATTATTTACCGGGCAAATCTCAGGGCTGACAAATATTGATGAATGTATTGATCCTTTTGTTTGCGGCGGTATTGAAGGATAAAGCGTGGATGTGGCAGGGGAATGATCTCACTAAACCATTTGTATTCGTTATTTAAACCGGATAAAAATTTAAAATTCTTTTCACCACCAATGCAAACACATTTATCCGTGTTAAAGCCAATGGCTACTTGTGTATTAATACAGTCAATTATAAATGGAGTTACGGCTTCTGATAATTTTTTATCATCATAATAATTAATATTCTTTCCATTTTTAATAAAACCCAGCGGGCAAACGGAGCTAATGAACCAATTAGCATAAAATTTTTTTACTCCTCCGTATTCCCCGATCATATCATAAATAAACTCAGCAGACAATTCCGATGTCAGACCAAGATGATGATCAATGCCGCAGTTTTCTTTTAATTGACGTGGTGCTGTAAAATTTACACCGGTAATACCTGCTCCAAACCTTCCGGGATTAATACCGAACATTAAACGACGCGGCTTAGTATCATTGAAATATTTTTCAAAAAACTTTTTTATTAGTTCAATTACCTGAGGATCTTTTTGAGGAAACAAGATATCAATGTCCTTCGGTAAATTTTTTGGTGGCCTGAGAGATTGATAAAAGTTAATAAGATTGAAAGCAAGCATGATCACCGAGTTGAAAAAATTATTTTCAATGCAATATCGGAAGTTTCACATTTTTAAAATTATCAATCCCCGTGATTAAGATATCAGTGTTCGGTAGTAAAAGTATGAATGCACGGATTTATAAAAGTGGTAACAAATAAATTGACTTTTATCATTCTTTCTGATGCCTGGAAGAAGTAGAATAATCTATTCCTTAAGTAGCTTAATCCATTCCTTCCCCGTATACACCATTCTACATTTGCCATTGCTTAAATTTTTTCATTTAGAAATATTTTAACATGAAGGCTACAGTTTTGGTTGCTTTAATTATGATGTCCATTTCCTCAATGGTATTTGGACAAGAAACGAACCCAATAGAAATTAAGGGTGTTGTAAAAGATAGTAAAGGAGTTACATTAAAGGATGTCAATGTAACTGAAAAAGGTACTCCCAATACTGTTATTACTAATGGTAATGGTGAGTTCAGGATCAAAATAAGATCTGCAGCTGCTACGATCGTTTTCAGCGGAGTAGGTTTCCAGACCACAGAAACCAAAGTTGAACAAGGAAAAGATCTATCAATTGTTTTAACTGAAGATGTAAAAGAGTTATCTGATGTTGTAATTGTAGGTTTTGGTACGCAAAAAAAGGCAAACCTTACAGGCGCCACTTCTACAGTAAAAATGGATCAGATATTAGGTGAAAGACCTATTAGTACTACACAATCTTTACTTCAGGGTGTAGCACCCGGCTTGCAGGTAACAATTGGTTCCGGCCGTCCGGGCGAAGGAGCAAATATGAACATAAGAGGTGCTACCGGTTTTTCAGGAAATGGTTTTGCACAAGGAGCTCCTTTAGTTCTTGTTGATAATACAGTTTTTGACGGGCCGATAAATTTGATCGATCCCGCAGAAATTGAATCTGTAACAGTATTGAAAGATGCAGGCTCTGCAGCGATCTATGGTGCGAGGTCTGCTTTCGGTGTTATTTTGATCAATACAAAAAAGGGAAAGAAGAATCAGAAGACTCAGTTTAATTATAGTAATAATATAGTATTCGCAAGTCCTACTAATTTGCCAGTTAAGGCTTCTCCCCTTCAGGGTATCCAGGCTTTGATTGATGGCGGCATGACTACTTATAATGTTGGACAGGGTCAGAATCTGGCTACCTGGAAAACCCTTTTGCAAGAGTATAATGCTGATCCGTCAAAATATCCGAGTGGATATACATACAACAACGGAATAATGTATCAGTTAAAAGGAGCAGATGCAGTTGATGAAATGCTTGGTCATTCTACTACGCAGTTCATGAATAACTTATCAATAAGCGGAGGCTCTGATAAAACAACTTATCGTCTTTCATTTGGTTCTACAAATGAAAAGGGTATTCTGTTAGATGCCAGCCAGGACAAGTTTAACCGTTACAATGTAAGGTCAGTAGTCACTTCAGATATTGCTCCATGGTTCAATGCACAATTAGACGCAGCATATAATTATGGTTTTACAGTTCGTCCTGGTTACAGCAATGCTTATACATACTCTGCAAGAATTCCAAGCTATCTGCGTACGGATACTATACCTGGCTATGCAGGTCTTATTGCTACCGGAAAAAATCTGATCGAAACAACAGCGCCACATAATTACCGTTATGATCAGCTTCGTTTAACTGCAAGGGCAATCGTTAAACCAGTTAAAGATGTAACAGTTACTGGTGAATATACGTTCAGTAATTATCATGCACTTGAAACAAATTATGATAAGCTTACATACCTGCGTGATCCTTATGGTTGGGCTGTACAGCCTTTTGGTACTAATGTGTATAGAAAAGACAATGAGCTTACTGATTATAATATTATAAATCTTTTTGCCAACTATACAAAGCAAATTAACAAGCATAACATCTCTGTGATGGGTGGCTTTAACCAGGAATTAAGAAATTCTGAAAGTAACTGGGTGTCGAAGTCGCAATTGATCAATACGGATGTGCCTTCTATATCAACAGCAAGTGGTGCAGTAGATGGCTCTGATAATTATTCTCAGTTTGCTACCCAGGGTTTCTTCGGTCGCATTAATTATGATTTTTCGCATAAATATCTTTTGGAATTGAACGGCCGGTACGATGGCTCTTCCCGTTTTCCTGATGGACATCGCTGGGGATTCTTTCCTTCTGCTTCTGCAGGATGGCGTGTAACCGAGGAGAATTTTATGCAATGGGTAAAACCTTATGTGAACGAATTTAAATTAAGAGCATCATATGGTACAGTAGGTAATCAGAATATTGCAGAGTACCAGTACATCGCTACAATGTCTCCTTATAACCCTTCATGGTTAAATAATGGATCTGTAGTTGTTACTGAAACTACACCGGGTCTTATCAGTCCTGATTTTACATGGGAAACAGTAAGCACACTTGATTTCGGTGCCAGCTTTGCTTTTTTTAAGAACAGGTTGACGGGTGATTTTGATTGGTACACCCGTGATACTAAAGGAATATTAAGCGCTTCTAATCAGCCGGTACCTGGTGTTATTGGAACTACTGCGCCATTGACAAATTCTGCATCTGTACAAAGTAAAGGATGGGAAGTGGAAGTTAACTGGCGTGACAGGATCGGTAAAGTTGGTTATTATGTATCTGCCAACTTATATGATTTTACTTCTACAGTAACTAAAGTTGACAATAATCCAAATAAACTTCTCTCCTCATTATATGTAGGACAAAAAATGGGTGAGATCTGGGGCTATACATCTGACCGTTTCTATACCGAAGCAGATTTTGTTGAAGGCACACTGGATGCAAATCTGAAAAACGGTACACTGAAGCCAGGTGTTGTTCGTTATGGTACACAAAATCCAAACCCGGGTGATATTATGTATGTTGATTTTGACGGTGATGGAAAAATTCTTGCCGGTAAAGGAACGTTGGATAGTGCAGGTGACAGAAAAGTAATTGGTAACAGCTCACTTCGTTACCAGTTTGGATTAAGAGGCGGAGTATCTTTCAAGAACTTTGATTTCTCTGTAGTGGTTGCAGGTGTAGGTGAACAGGATCAGTACCGTAACAGCCAATTAATTTTCCCTAACAACTTCCAGGTATATGGTTCACTTTATTCACATCAAACCGATTACTGGACACCAACTAACCGTGATTCATATTTTGGTCGTATCTATACCGAAACACCTAATGGAACAGCACAAACATTTAATGAGATTACTCAAACTAAATTCATTGTTGAATGGTGCTTACTTACGGGTACGTAATCTGGCGCTGCGTTATAATCTTCCACAGGAATGGTTAAAGAAGATACACTTCCAGAATCTTTCTGTTAGTTATAATATAGAAAACCCGTTCACATTTCCATCATCTGCCAGATGGTTTATTCCCGGATGTCAGCGGATCTCGGAGCTGGCCTGGGTTATCCTTTTATGCGTAAATCATCAGTCGGTATTAACCTGACATTTTAAACTGATCAATATTTCAGTAAATGAATAAAAAGAAATTTATGAAAAAGTATTTTGCTTTTCTTGCCATGACTACTTATTGCTTTTGATAGGTTGCCAGAAGAATTTTTTAGATCGTCAGCCAATTGACCAACTGACAGAATCAACAGCATTTGTATCCAACGATAATTTTAAAAGTTATAGCTGGGGCTTTTATGATTATTTTGTTTCTTATGGCGGAACAGATAGTGCATTGCCTACCTATTTCAACAGCCAGGAAGCTAACTCAGATAATTACCAGATCTCCATTTCCGGCAGCCAGTCAGCTTATGCTACCGGTACTGAAAACTGTACCGGTTTCACAGGGAGCCGCTACCACATCAATGCAGGTTTCACAATGGAATTTTAGCTATATCCGCGTGTGAATGTCATGCTGGATCATATTGATGGTTCTGAAATGTCACAGCCAGATAAGGATCATTGGCGCAGTGTTGGTTATTTTTTCCAGGTCTTTGCGTTATTATGACCTGATCGCAGCATTTGGAGATGTAGCATGGGTTGAGCATGCATTGAACATTAATGATACAACTGAACTGTATGCTGAACGTACTCCAAGAAATACAGTTGCTAAAAATGTACTTGATAATTTATTGTGGGCCGAAACTCATATTAAAACTGATGGTGATGGTGTGAATACAATAAATGTGCATGTTGTTCGTGCATTGATCTCCCGCTTTGGTTTGTTTGAAGGAACCTGGAGAAAATATCATGGATTAACGGATGCAAATATTTATTTACAAGCCTCTGTTGATGCATCGCAAAAATTGATTGCCAGTTTCCCGACCGTTATGTCAAGCTATGATGATGTATACAACAGCGAAAGCTTAAAAGGAAAACCGGGGATCATTCTTTTTAAAGAATATATTTCTGGAATGATGATCAATGGTAATACTGCAACAACACATCATACAGCCCGTTTCATTACTACCGGACATTCAGCGCAGTATTGCTGATCCTACAAATGATATGGTGGAAAGTTATTTATGTGCTGATGGAAAACCTATTTCTACCAGTCCAACATACGCAGGTGATTCGATCTATAGTGCATTTCGTAATAGAGACAGAAGATTATATTATACGGTTTGTCCACCTTATCGTGTATTGATGTTACCAAATCCCGGTACCACCAATACATACACGCAACCATGGCAGTATTACGATACAACACTTACTCCAAATTATAATGAATATATCCGCTTGATGAATGCATTGGCAACACAAACAGGCAGAAGAGATAAAACTTTACCGATGGATTCATGGGCGCCAAAAGTGAATGGAGTTGGAAATTATATCCCGAATATCCCGCATTTGAAAGGTTTTGCTCAGAGTCTCAATAACAGGATGGTAAATAATGGTGCCAATGGCGCATCAGGACAAGCAGCAAATGTATTAGGATATAAAGACTGGAAATTATACAACCGCATTCAGTTGGATGTTTCAAATGGTGGCAGCAATGATTGCCCGATTTTCAGAATTGAAGAAGTGATGCTTAACCTGGCAGAAGCTTCTTTCGAACTGGGCCAGTTTACCCAGACTATTGCTGATCAAACGATCAATAAATTAAGAGCAAGAGCTAATGTGGCCAATATGATCGTAGCAAATATTGATGCCTCTTTCGATACAAAACGTGATGCAGATGTTGACTCCTGTGCTTTGGGAGATCAGGAGAGAAAGACGTGTGGAGTTAATGGGAGATGGTTTCCGTTTTAATGATATCAAGCGTTGGAAGAAGGGACAATACATGAATAAATATGTATTAGGTGCAAGAGTAAGAGTTGCGGATTATCCTTCAGGTGTAACATTTGAAGCTACTTCAGGTACCACTTACAAAAATATAAAATTCTTTAACGCACCGGCAGGTTGGAATGATAAATATTATTTAGAGCCACTTCCTACATATGAAATAGTCATTAATCCAAAACTGTTGCCAAATAACCCGGGTTGGTAATAACTATTTTCTATACAAGCAATGATTATTCCACGGAGACGGTTTCTACCGTCTCTTTTTATAACATCATGTTTGCGAAGAGACCTTTAATTTTAACCAGTCAATTATTTGTTAACTGATGAAATCTTTTTTCTTTTCATTGTTAGCCGGACTTCTTGTAATGATTTGTATCCCCATGCAGACTCATGCACAGGATGATTTGGATTTCCAGAAATTGATGAAGGAAGTTGATTCCTCAGGAATATTTTTTTCAGCGGATAATTATACCTGGTGCAGCAGTGTCATTAAAGGAGAAGATGGCAAGTATCATATGTTTTATTCCCGCTGGTCTCACGGAAAAAGAATATTGGATGATGATTCAATGAATTATATTTTCAATGGTTTTAAAGGCTGGTGCAAATATTCTGAAATTGCTCATGCAGTTTCTGATAAACTCAATGGTCCTTATAAATATGTATCAACAGTTTTGAAAGGCGATGGCGATCCTGGTCATTGGGACAGGTTTACCATGCATAATCCGCAGATCAGGAAATTCGGCAAGTATTATTATCTCTATTATATCAGCAATTCATTTGATTCATCACTTCAGTTTAAAGATGAATCAAAAATGAGTAAGGACTGGAAACACTGGCTGAAATATAATTGCACGCAAAAGATCGGGGTGATAAAAGCAAAAAGCATTGCTGACCTGGTGAATGGTAAATATGAAAAACCATCTGCGCCTTTGATGGTTCCTGATAATATCAACACATTTGAAGTAGCTACCAATCCTACAGTAACACAGGGACCTGACGGGAAATACTACATGATGTACAAATCCCGCAAACCCAATGTTGGCAATATGACTTTCTGGATGGCAACAAGTGATAAACCGGATGGTCCTTTCAAAATGCTTGGTGAAGTGTTTACTTCGGCTGAGATGGCTTGTGAAGATCCTTGCATGTGGTATGATAAAAAAAGAAAACGGTTTTACGCTGCTGTTAAATATTATTCCAACAGCAAAAAATTAGTTCCGCAGTTCGGTGCATTGGCTTTAATAACTTCTGTTGATGGATTGAACTGGCAAGCTGCTGCGCATCCTTTGATCTCACTCAGGGAAATGAAAATGAAAGACGGAAAGAAAACAGAACTTGCTCATCTTGAACGTCCCTTTGTAGTTACTGATGAAAAAGGACAGCCTGTTGCTTTATTTGCTGCAGCCTCGGTTCGGGAGCCTGCCAAAGGCGATGCCGATCATCCTTCATTTGAAAACAATACTTTCAATGTTTGTTTCCTGCTGAAGAAATAATTATATAGTCTTCTTGTATTCTGCCGGTGATTTACCAGTTACTTTTTTAAAGATGCGGGAAAAATAATAAGGATCATCATACCCGATCTTGTCTGCAATTTCTTTAATGATCAGCTCCCGTTGCGTTAACAGCTGGCAAGCATAATGGATCTTCATCCGGATAAAATAATCAATAGGTGATAATCCTGTTTTCTTTTTAAACAGTGCTGTATAGTGAGAGGGTGAATAATGAAATTCCCTTGCTATTTCATCCACTGAAAGTTGTTTATGAATATTGGCTTTCATAAAAGCGATCGATCTTGCCAGCGGATCTTCCGCCTGCGATTCCTTTAATAGTTTTTGCCTGTTGCCGGGAAAAATGAAAAAAGAAATAAAATGGTACAGGCAAAAATTGGCGTAGCATACTGACTCTCTTGTATATTCCTCCTGTGCAAGGGAAACATACATTTCATTCCATATATCCAGTACTTTCTGGCTAAATAAAAAATTAGTTGGCCTAATAAATTTTTCAAGGTCATATTCCTGTCCCAGTGTCTTCAGCTTACTGCTGCTGAAATGAACCCAATAAATTGTCCATGGATCATTCAGGTCTGCCTGGTAATTATGAAATTGGTGTGGAGGCAAAATAAAAAACTGGTTGGCTGTTAATTCAAAATTTCCAATGGAAGTGGAATAATAGCCTTTGCCTTCCAGGCAATAGATCAGTATAAAATCATCGCAGCCTTGTTCTCTTTCCCTGAAATGATACTGTGCTTTTGGAAAAAAACCGATATGTGTTATATACAAGGAGCTGCTGAAAGGCATATTTGCTGAATACATTTCCAGGACATGCTCCGGAACATTAATTTGTTTTTCGCCAATAAATCCGTCTTTACGTAGCAAAGAGGTCATATGCTTCAGATAAATTTAACAACCAAGATCATTTGAAAATAACCTTCTTTCGGGGCATAAATATATCTAAAAAACCTGCCTTAGAAGCTGATTCGGCTCCGAACCAGTACCGATCCTTTTAATAATTGAAAAACCCATTAAAAGCATTGAATTGTCTATTGAGGACCCCCTCCCGTTCAATTATTTTTACCCTCTTAAAATGACTTTCGCCGGGGATAAAACCGGTTTGGAAATTATACAAGACTCAAATGAAACAGTTAAGTAATAAAGTGATATTTCTGACGGGAGGCTCGGCAGGTATCGGCTATGAATGTGCAAAGGCATATGTACAGGATGGCGCAAAAGTAGTTATCGTATGTAATGACCCGGTTGCAAATGACCGTGTCATTAAAGAACTCGGTCCCGAACATCTCGGCATTTGCTGTGATATAACGAAGGAGGAAGAAGTAAAAGCTGCAATTGAAAAAACTTTATTGCGCTATGGTCATATCGATGCCATTCATAATAATGCGGGTATTGCAAATCCATCGGCCGCCTTGCATGAAACAACCAGTGAAGAATGGGATGCTTTGATGAATGTAAATCTGAAAGGAATTTATCATACTGTGAAATACGGATTTGAAGCTTTGCAGGCATCAGAAGGTTGTATACTTAACACCAGCAGTCTTGTTGGAGAAATAGGTCAGGAATTGCATGCTGCATATACAGCTACAAAAGGTGGCGTGAATGCATTGACCAAATCAATGGCTTTGGATTATGCCAAATACAATATCCGTGTGAATGCAGTTAGTCCTGCCGGAGTTTGGACCGGAATGCTTCGCAAATGGAGTAAACAACAACCGGAAGAAAATAATATACCGGCATATCTGGATGCGATACATCCATTGGGATATTGTCCTGACGGTGATGTAGTAGCCGATGCATGTGTGTTCTTATTATCCGATAAAGCAAGGTTTATTACCGGATGTATTTTCCCAGTTAGCGGTGGCGCTGAGTTGGGATACAGAAGAATGAATGTGATTCAGTATACAGAAAATTCTGATGGGAATAAATTTTCATCTGCTGAAAAATAGTTTATGATCCAAAAGGTACAGGTCAGCGACAGGACGATTTCCTTTGAAAGGTGGTGCCGGCAGCGATGCTATTCATCGTGATCCAATTTACTCTTATGCCGTAACTGATCTTATCGATGATAGTGGAATTACCGGGACTGGTTTTGCTTTTACATTAGGTGAAGGCAATGACCTTGTTTGTAAAGCAGCCGCATTTTATGCAGAACAATTGAAAGGAAAAGATATTGAAGAGCTGATGACTGATTTCGGAAATTTTTCAAATCGTCTTTCCAATGAACAACAATTTCGCTGGCTGGGACCTCATAAAGGAATTGTACAATTAGCATTGGCATCTGTTACCAATGCCTGTTTCGATCTGTGGGCAAAAAAAAGAGGAGTGCCATTATGGAAATTACTGATCGATCTTTCACCTGAACAGATCATCAATACACTTGATCTGTCTTATCTTGAAGATGAGTTGACAAAAGAAGATGCTTTAGACTTATTGCAAAATGAACAGCAGCATAAAGAAAAAAGATCTGTCATTTTACAAAAGGGTTATCCGGGTTATGATACTTCTATCGGCTGGTTTAACTACGATGATGAAACAGTCAGGATAAATTGCCGCAAAGCAATTGCAGAAGGATTTACGGCAATGAAATTAAAAGTAGGCTCTGCTGATCCGCAAAGAGATATCAGGAGAGCACATATTGTTAGGGAAGAAGCTGGCGATAATTGTAAAGTAATGCTTGATGCAAACCAGCAATGGAATTTGCCACAGGCATTAACTATTTGCAAGCAATTGCAATCTATGCATCCTTACTGGATCGAAGAACCAACTCACCCGGATGATGTGCTGGCACATAAAACTTTAGCCAATGCGATCTTGCCAACTAAACTGGCATTAGGTGAACATGTTCCAAACAGGATCATTTTCAAAAATTATTTACAAATAAAATGTGCCGGGTTTATCCAGGCAGATGCAGTGCGGTTAGGTGGCGTCAGCGAATTTATTACTGTAAGTTTGCTGAGTAAAAAATTTGGGATACCAGTTGTGCCGCATGTGGGTGATATGGGACAGCTTCACCAACACCTTGTTTTGTTCAATCATATTTCCATGGGTCATGAAGCATTATTCCTTGAACATATTCCACATTTGCAAAAACATTTTGTTCACCCGGTTCAGATTGTTGACGGAAGATACCAAACACCACAAACTCCCGGCAGCAGTTGTGATCTAAAATCATAAACAAAAGCACTTGATCGGTCAAACAGATATTATCATTAGTGTGCTTTACATTGCTGCGATTGTAACAGTAGGTTTATGGACCGGGCTCAGGAAAAAGAAAATAGCCGGTGGAGAATCAAACGAATATTTCCTCGCAGGCAAATCATTAAAATGGCCGATGATCGGGCTTGCATTGTTTGCCACCAATATTTCCTGTCTGCATTTGGTTAGTCTTGCTCAGTCTGGATTCGATAGTGGATTGTTGAATGGAAATTTTGAGTGGATGGCTGCCTTTACACTGATCATTCTCGCATTGTTTTTTGTTCCGTTTTATTTACGATCCAAAGTAACAACGCTTCCGGATTTTTTGGAGAAGCGTTATAACAGGGCTTGTCGTGACTGGCTTGCATTTATTTCAGTTATATCTGCGATCATCATTCATATTGCATTTTCTTTTTTGGCCGGAGGCATTGTTTTAAAAACACTGTTCGGCGTTGATATGTATGTAAGTGTTATTGTGATCGCAGTATTAACCGGCATTTATACGATTATTGGTGGATTGAGAGCTGTTGTGATCACTGAATCGATTCAGACGATCGTATTACTTGCCGGTGCTATCATCATTACTGTTTTATGTTTTAATAAAACGGGAGGCTGGTCATCTATCACTGATAGTTTACAATCATCCGGTAACATGGATAAATTATCTATGCTGCGACCTGCAGGCGATGCAAGCGGCATGCCCTGGTATGCTGTGTTTTTAGGTTATCCTGTATTGGGAATCTGGTATTGGTGCGCCGATCAAACTATTGTACAGCGGGTATTCGGAGCAAAAGATGAGAACCATGCAAGAACCGGTGCTTTGTTTTGCGGCTTTATAAAAATATTACCCGTATTCATTTTTGTTTTACCCGGGTTAATGGCTTTTGTGCTGGCGCAAAAAGGAGTATTTGATATCAGCAGCATTCAATCAATTGATGCATCCGGAAAAACAATAACGGATTCAAAAGCTATTTATACATTGATGATAACTCAACTGGTTCCAACTGGACTTGTTGGTGTATTGGTTGCAGCATTGCTATCAGGTTTAATGAGCCAGATATCCGGTGCATTAAATTCAATCGCTACGCTGGTAAGTTTTGATCTGTATAAAAGATACAAGCCAGATACAAGCGATAAACAATTAGTGAAGACAGGAAGAATATCTGCAGGTATTGCTTTAATAGCTTCTCTTGCTTTATTGCCTTTGCTTAATCGTTACGAAAGTTTATTCAACGGTATCAATGATGTAATTGCACATATAGCACCACCGATAACAACAGTTTTCCTGTTAGGAGTTTTTTGGAAGAAAGCTTCAGCAAGATCGGCTCAGTACACTTTATGGCTAGGTTCTTTCATAGGCGCTGCCGTGTTTGCCATCAATAAAATATTTCCGGATACAGTTTTTGGAAAAACTCCTTTTATGATGATGGCTTTTTATCTCTGTGTAATTTGCATAGTGATGCAGGTAATATTTTCTTACATGTATCCTGTTGTGCATACAGAAGAAAGTAAACAGTTGTATTGGAAGTCGCCGATGGAACCACTTCGTTCCAAAGGTTGGAGTGGATTGGCGAACTATAAATTCCTTTCTTTATTGTTGTTGACGATCATGGCAATTTTATATTGGCAATTCAGTTAACTTATCTTTAAAAGTAGTGTATGAAAAGAAATAAAATACTTGTTCGGTTTCTAAGTTTTGCAATAGTGGTTGTTGGTCTCTCAGGTTTCAAACAACCGGAACCACAACAGGAAAAAGCAAACACGCCAAACGTTATCCTGATATTAATGGATGATATGGGTTATGGCGATCTTGAATGTTATGGCGGATTTCCATATCATACTCCCAGCATCAATAAGCTTGCAAATGAAGGAATGCGGTTCACAAATTTTTATGTGTCGCAGGCAGTATGCAGTGCATCCCGTTCATCTTTTTTAACGGGTTGTTATCCCAACCGCATTGGTATTAACGGAGCATTAAGTCCTAATGCAGAGATCGCTTTGAATCCCGAAGAAGAAACCATTGCTAAATTATTAAAAGCAAACGGATATAAAACAAGCATGGTTGGCAAATGGCATTTGGGACAAAAAGTACCTTACCTGCCATTGAACTACGGCTTCGATGAATATTTTGGTCTGCCATTTTCGCATGATTACTGGCCGGTGAATTATGATGGCAAACCACTGGATACAACAACAGCAAAGAGGCAAATGGCCGGTATTGAAACTGATCGAAGGAAATGAAAGAACAAAAGCGATCACAACATTGGATGATGCTGCACAGCTTACTACTATGTACACGGAAAGAGCAGTAAATTTTATTAAGAAAAATAAAAACAATCCTTTCTTTTTATACCTGGCGCATAACATGCCACATGTTCCTTTAGCTGTTTCAGATAAATTCAAAAACAAAAGTGGTGCTGGATTATATGGTGATGTAATGGAAGAGATCGACTGGTCAGTGGGTGAGATCATGAAAACACTGGAAGCAAATGGTCTTACAAAAAATACAATTGTAATTTTTACCAGCGATAATGGTCCCTGGCTCACTTATGGAGATCATGGTGGAAACACAGGTGGTTTTCGTGAAGGAAAAGGAACTGCATGGGAAGGTGGTGTAAGAGTTCCCTTTATCATTAGCTGGCCCGGACAGATCAAGGCTGGTTCTGTTTGCAATAATATGGCGGCAAGTATGGACCTGCTTCCGACACTTGTTACAATATGTAAAGCGAAAATGCCGGTGAAGAAAATTGATGGGGTAAATATTCTTCCCTTATTAAAACAGGAAAAAAATGCTAACCCCCGCGATGAAATTGCTATTTACTACGACAGGAATAGTTTAAAGTGCATCCGAAAAGGACAATGGATATTAACCTTCCCCTGTGTTTCTCAAACTTATAAAAAAGCATCTGCTATCGGTTATGGTGGATGGCCCGGTAAATATGCAAGTGATAGTGTAAGACTTGCTTTGTATGATCTGAGAACAGACCCGGGAGAAACATTGGATGTAAAAGAATATCACCCGGAGATCGTTCAGCAGCTGATGACTATTGCTGACGGATACAGAAAAGAATT